>NZ_QKKX01000014.1 GCF_003434305.1 Micromonospora sp. MW-13 | reverse complement strand
TTCGGGTTCTGTGCCGTTGCCGTCCCTGCCGGCCGGGCTGCTGCGGTCGGACGTGTGGGATCGGTTGTTCACGCAGTTCCTCGACAGGACGGGGGATGGGGTCGCGGCGTCGCTGGGTGAGCGGACGCCGGACGCCGTCCGCGACCACCTGCGCGACTCGTTCAACCACTTCGTCGACAGAACCAACGTTCTCGACCAAGGAAGGGCCGGCCTGTCCCCGGGCGACAGGGCGTTGTTGCGGCAGGCCCTGGATGCGCGGGGGACGGCGGTTCCCCGCCTCACGGGGGCGCTACCACACCTGCTGTCCGAGGCGTTCTCCGTCAACGTCACCGTGGCCCCGGCCGGGTCCGGACCTCACGAGAACGGCGGTGTCGCACCCTGGCATGACCGGACCGTCGCACTGGACCTTCCCGTCGCCCACCTGTCGGGTCGTGGGTGGATGGTGGTGTATCCGGAGGGTTGGGGCGCTGGGGCTGACGTGGAGCGTCTTGCTGCGGTGGCACGGGAGCAGGCGGTGACGGATGCTGAGGCGTGGGTGGCGAGGACGGGGAGGCGTCGGCCTGCGGGTGATGCGGTGTGGCGGGTGGTGGTGGCGTTCGAGGACCGTGCGCATGAGGGCGTGCTGGATCTGGCGGAGCGGTTACTTGATGGTGCGGTGGGGGTGGAGGTGCCTGAGGCGGCGGTGATCGAGCTGTCGCCGTACAGTGCCGACCCGTCTGGTGTTCCTGAATTGCAGCCACGGACGTTGGTCGAGGTCGCGGCGTTGCGGGCAGCGCGTGACGAGTCGGGGGCGGTGGCGGTCCTCGGGCGGCATGTGGCGTACCCGGACGCGGGAGTGGTTCCGCGTGGGTTGGTCGCTGTCGATTTCTCGGGTCGGGAGACGTTCGCGACGTGGTTGTGGGAGTTCCAGGCGCGTCCGGACATTCCGGGGGCTGACCTTGAATATCTGACCCGTCGGGCGCTGGTTGGATTGCCTCTTGACCATGGGCCGTACCTCCTGCCTCTCGATGTGGATTGGGCGCGGTTGGGGCAGCGGGCGTTCTCGTATTTCCGGGGTTGGGTGTTCCTTCCGGGCGCGTCGTCGGAGCGTGGTTTGCGGGTGACGCAGTTGCGGCAGGCGGAGCTGCTGGTCGGGGAGATCGCGGGGGAGATTCCGGCGGGGGTGCCGGATGTGGGGCCGGTGGGGTGGGTGCCGGCTGGTGCGCGGGTGTTGGTGGTGGGTGTACCGGGGCCGCATCCGGGCGATCCCAAGGCGGTCATGTCGTCGATGTTCGACATCCTGAATGGTGCGTTGCCGCCGGCGGGGTCGGGGTTGCGGGAGCCGGTGTATGTGGTGGTGCACGGGTTCGGTGGGTGGGCGTCGACGGTGGTGTTGACGCACGCGGCCGAGGATGACCTGTGGCCGGTGCGGATGGGTGAGCTGGTCCCGGGCGAGCCGATGGGTGGGGGCCTTCGGGAGGCGCGGGATCTGGTCGAGGCGGACGGGTGGACCCGTGTGCTGGCCGAGGTGGAGGGGATCGCGGAGGCGGTGGGGGCGCCGGGTGGGGCAGCGGCTCGGGGTCGGGTGGGTTGGGCCGGGGAGCTGAGGGCGGCGCTTTCCGACCTGGTGGGTGATCCGGCGGTGGGGGTGGATGGGCAGCGCCGGATGGGTGAGCGGGTGGACCAGTTGGTGGCGTTGGGAGAGCGGCTGGTCGGGCTCACGCGCGGATGGACGGGTGAGGATGCCCTCCCGGTGGGGACGGATCGGCCTGATCTGCGGCTGGAGAGGTGGGTCGGCGACGAGCGCAACCGGCGGCTGGCGGCGGCGTTGGTGGCGACTGACGATGTGGTGGCCGAGGAGGTGGTGGAACGGGTCGAGGAGGAGATCGACCGGGTGTGGACGGCGGTGGCGGAACCGGTGTCGGCGGTCCGGGAGGACGGGAGGGTACCGGAGGCCGCCTCGGACGTGTTGCGGGCGGTGTATCTGGGTGCCTGGGTCTTCTATACGGCACCGGGCCGGCCGGTGGTGACCGAAATATCTAAAGACCCGGACGAGAACCTGCCAGAGGGGGTCCAGAGAGAAGATGGTCGGCGGATCGTCGATCTGTCCGCTGTGCGGGATCTGGGGGTGGCGGACTTCGACCGGTTCCTGACGGATCATGGCCAGGACGTGGCGTCGTTGTGGTCGACGGACGGTGCGGTAGTGCAGGTTTCCGAGCTGCGGGCTGCCCTTGGCGTGTCGCCGCCGGTGCAGGACGTGCATGTGGTGGGGCGGGTGCCGGCGGTGTCCGATCAGTGGCGGGCGGAGCTGTTCTCCGCGGTGAGCGCGTTCGGCCTGGCGCGGCAGTGGTTGGAGGAGCGGATCTCGTCGTTGCCGGTGGGGCCGGCGGTGGTGCCGGGGCAGGCCGGGGATGGTGCGGTCGGGTCGGGTGAGCAGGCGGTGCCCGTTTCCGACCTCGGGGTCGCCACTGCGCGTGCGGATCTGATCCGGCGGTGGCGAGATCTTGCCGGCGGCCACGCGACGCGTATGGGCGCCGCTGACCGGGTGTTGCGGCGGATGACCGCTCCCGGGCAGGACGACAGCCCGGAGCGGTCCGTCCTGGCGGAACGGTCCGACCGGTATCTCGGGGCGATGCAGGGCCTCAGTCGTGCGCGGATGCCGCGCACCGTGGACGCCTACGTCGATTCGTTGCCCGCGGGCGACCTCGGAGGGCTGGGGGACCGGCTCGGCCAGGTCGAGACAGCGGCCGCGGAGCTGGACCGGCACCTCGAACAGGTGCGCACCGATGTTGACCCATCATCGGCGGACGTGGTCGACGGTGTGGAGCGCCGGACGTTGGAGGGCCACGTCGGCCCGGTGTGGGCGGTGACGTCGTGGCAGGGGGAGTCGGGCCCACGGGTGGCCTCCGCCAGCGACGACGGGACGGTGCGGGTCTGGGACGCGGTCACCGGTGCGCCGCTCCTGACGTTGGCGGACCACACCGACGGTGTGGTGGCGGTGACGTCGTGGCAGACGGGGTCGGACCGGCGGTTGGCCACTGCCGACATGCAAGGGACGGTGTTGGTCTGGGATGCGGACAGTGGTGCGCGGCTCCGGGCTTTGGAGGGCCACGTCGGCCCGGTGTGGGCGGTGACGTCGTGGCAGGGGGAGTCGGGCCCACGGGTGGCCTCCGCCAGCGACGACGGGACGGTGCGGGTCTGGGACGCGGTCACCGGTGCGCGGCTCCTGACGTTGGGGGGCCACCCCGGCGGTGTGGGGGCGATGGCGTCGTGGCAGGCGGGATCGGACCGGCGGTTGGCCACCGCCGACTGGGCGGACGGGACGGTGCAGGTCTGGGACGTGGCCAGCGGTGCGCGGCTCCTGAGGTGGGGGGGCCACACCGGCGGTGTGGTGGCGATGGCGTCGTGGCAGGCGGGGTCGGACTGGCGGTTGGCTTCCGCCAGTTGGGACGGGACGGTGCGGGTCTGGGACGCGGTCACCGGTGCGCCGCTCCTGACGTTGGGGGACCACACCGGCGTGGTGTGGGCGGTGACGTCGTGGCAGGCGGGGTCGGACCAGCGGTTGGCCACCGCCAGCGAGGACGGGACGGTGTTGGTCTGGGATGCGGTCACCGGTGCGCCGCTCCTGACATTGGGGGACCACACCAGCGGGGCGGTGGCGGTGACGCCGTGGCAGGCGGGGTCGGACCGGCTGTTGGCCACCGCTGACGCGCACGGGACGGTGCGGGTCTGGAACGCGGACAGCGGTGCGCTGCTCCTGACGTTGGAGGGCCACACCGGCAGGGTGCGGACGGTGACGTCGCTGCAGGGCGAGCCGGGCCGACGGGTGGTGGTCTCCGCCAGTGACGACCACACGGTGCGGTTGTGGTCCGTGTCCGGTGGTGCTGGCGGGCCGGCGGGGTTGCCCGAGGTGCCGAATGGGCCGGTTGATGCGGGGAACGACTCCGAGGCGGGCGGGTCGGACTCCTCGG
>NZ_QKKX01000013.1 GCF_003434305.1 Micromonospora sp. MW-13 | reverse complement strand
AAGGTGCCGGGCCCCCGTCGGAGTCGCGGGTGCCGCAGGGCTCGACGATCGACTTCCAGAGGGCCGAGGAAGACTGGCACAAGATCGAGTTCCGCATGTCCCGCTACGACAAACTGTGGAACAACCGCGAGCTGCGAGATGCCTACGAGGACTTCAAGGAACAGATGACGTTCGAGCTCCGGCTGAAAGCTCAGGGTCGGACCAACGACGAGATCAACGCCGAGGTCGTCAACCGGTTCGGCGCCGACCGGGTCGCCCCGTTCGCACAGTTGATGGCGGACAACCACGCTTTCTCCGCTCCGGCCAAGTGGTGGTTCAAGCACCAGCGCGACAGCGACTTCGACGTCCAGTTCCCAGAAGCAGTCCAACAGTTCCGGTCGAAGCTCGCTCTATGGGGCAAGATCGGCCCCGCCGTCGCCGAACGGATCACCGAGCAGAGCGGCAATCGGATGCTCGAGGCGACGCCCGGTGGGCAGATCTTCGACAACATCATGCTCGGCACCGGCAGCTTCTTCAATTACCCGCCCGGGTTCAACCGCATGTGGGAACAGTTCTCCCACCAGCTCGTGGCCGTCACCGACGGTCTGGTCGACGCCCACGTGTACCGGGGGGTGATGATACCGAGCGTCCTGCACAACACCGAGGCGAAGATCCTCTTCGAGAAGGTCGACCGGCGCGAGATCGAGGGCCTCCGTGTCGTCGCGTGGGAGTTCGTCGGCAACAACAAGATCGCGAAGGCGGGCGAATACGTCGTCCGGTCCCAGGGGTCCTACGACGAGCGGGTCCCGAAACTCGAAAAGGGCAAGACCTCGAAGACTTTCAACGAGCACCAGCAACAGCTCTACGAGCAGCTCTCCTACCGCCGGGAGGAATACAACCGGATCGGGCTACAGGACTCGCTTCCCGAGCTCCCGCCGCTCGAACGGAAGGACAGCAACTACGTCTTCGTGGTGTCGGACGCGAACCAACCCGAGGTCATGGAGAGCCCGGAGACCCTCACCAGAAAATGGTCGATGGCGCTGGAGAGCCAGACCGCCGACAACCCGTTGGCGCAGCTGGACCAGATGCTGGCCGTACTCGAGTACGCGCAGAGCAGCCAGGAGTGGCCGGGGAGCGGATCCTCGTCCGTCGATCTCACGGGCAGCCTCGCAAACCTGAACACGAGCGCGACCGGCAGCCTGTCCGGCTCGTTCGCCAGCATTCTCGTGCCCCCGACCCGGCGCAACACCGCGCTGAACCCGACCGACGCCGAGCTCGGCCCGCTTCCGGAGGACCCGACTTCGAGCCTGTCCGGATCCGACTACTCGCCCACGCTCGATGCCGTACCGGAGGAGTGGCCCCCTCCGGCCGACCCTGACGCTCCGGTCGACGCCGAGGATCTGGCCGGCGCGATCGCGGGGAGCAGCGCCACGTCACCCGCGACGGGCACCGGCGTCGCCGGCGAGGCGGACGCGACGCCGGCCGGAGTCCCGTCTCCGCGTCCCGCGTCCGCCGAGATCGCCGGCCGAGCGGCGGAGGACATGTTGTTGCCGGGTGACCTGTCGCCCGCCGAGGTGTCGGACTGGTTCCCGTGGCTGGGTGGGGTGAACCCGTACCGGGACCGAGGGGAGCAGTTCGCGACGAACTGTGTGTTGGCGGCGATCGGCACCGACATGTCGTTGGTGGACGGGGTCGGGCACCAGGTGCCGCCGGAGGCGTACCTGCCGGTGGCGTGGCTGAAGCAGTACACGGGTCGCCCGTTGGTGGAGGCGGCCGACTACGACGCGGTGGTGGAGGTGATGCGGGCCGCGGAGCCGGGGGCCCGTGGTGTGATGGTGGTGACGCGTGAGGGTGACCGGATCTCACACCCGGTCAACGTGGTGCGGACCGATGACGGGAAGGTGGTGTTCCTCGATGGTCAGCAGGGTGGGTTGGCCCGGGGGCCGGCCCGACCCGGTCGGGTGCGGTTCGTAGCGACGACGGACGGGGTGGGTGTTCCGCGGGCGCCCTCGACGGCGGGAGACGATGCGACCGCGACGGTTCCGGCAGGTGAGGATCTGGCCGGTGCCGGCGGGGAGAGCGCCCCCGCGCCTTCCACGGCGGCCGGCATCCTCGAGGGTGGCGACGTGGCGGCGACGCCGGCCGGCAGCACCCCGGAGGTCGAACGGCTGACCCGGGAACTGGCCGGCATCCGGGACAGGACCACTGCCGTCGAGAGTGACCTCGCCGCAGCCCGGAACGAGCTGTCGTCGGCGCGGGAGGCCGTGGCGCGCCAGGTCGACGCCCGCGCGGCCGTGCCGCCGGCCCTCGCCGCGCAGACGCCGGCCGACACCGCGCAGACGCCGACCCCCGCTGATGGGGCGCCGGCCAGCGGTGATGCCGCGCAGGCGGTGGAGCGTGCGGCGTGGGAACGGCTCACCCGGGCCCAGGACCGGGTCGCCGAGTTGGAACGGCAGCGCGGGACGACGCGACAGCAGTCGGAGCGGGCGGTGCGGGCGGCGGACCGGACGCGGCACGCACTGGAGCAGGACGTCACCGGCCGGGAGGCGGACTGGCGGACGGCGGCACAGCAGTGGACGGACGGCATGCAGGCGGCGCAGGCCGGCGGGGCAGCGGCAGCGGACCGGGCGGCGGAGCGATTCCGGGAGCGGAACGCGGCGCGGGCGGCTGCCGAGCAGCTCGCGGCCCACGCGGCCGAGATGAGCGAGGTCAACGAGCGCAACGTGGAGGCGAAGCGGACGTTCCATCAGTACCGCTACGACGTCACTGCTGTCATCTACGGTCCACACGGCACCCTGCTGGTCGACGCGGAGAGGGGCCTCTACGTCATGCGCGAGCAGGCGTCGACGGTTCCGGTGACCACCACCCCGTCGACCCGGCCGGTCGAAGCGGATCAAGTGGGGGATGTGGCCGGTGCGGCACGAGGTTGAACGGGTGTGGGCCGCGGTGGTGACACCGGTGACCGGCTTGGCCGGAGGGGGCGGGACGGTGCCGGACGCCGTCCGGGACGTGTTGCGGGCGGTCTATCTGGGTGCCTGGGTCTTCCATACGGCACCGAACTCGCCGGTCGTGGTCCGGGACGACGGTGGGCGGCAGATCGTTGACCTGTCCGGCGTGCGGTATCGGAGCGCGGCGGAGTTCACCCAGTTCCTGGTTGATCATGGCGGGGACGTGGCGTTGTTGTGGTCGGCGGACGGTCCAGGAGACCCGGTCTCCCGGCTGCGGGGTGCCCTTGGCGTGCCGCTGTCGCCGCGGGACGTGGACGAACTGGGGTGGGTGCCGGAAGTGTCCGAGCAGTGGCGCGCGGAGTTGTTCTCCGCGGTGAGCGCGTTTGGGCTGGCGCGGCAGTGGTTGGAGGATCAGATCGGGTTGTTGCCGGAGCGGGCGGCGGTGTTGCCGGGCCAGCAGCCGGCCGGGCCGGGTCAGCAGACGGTGTGGGATTCCGCCGTCGAGGCCGCTGGGCGCGAGGACCTGATCCGACGGTGGGAGGCCCTTGTCCGTGACCACGTGACGCGAATGGACAGGCTGGAACACGCTGAGCGAGCGGTGCCGCCTACGGCCGACCGCGACCAGGACCACAGCCAGGCGCGGTCCGCCCTGGATCGGCTGTCCGACCGGTACGTCAACGAGCTGCGGGTTCTCAGCCGCACGCGGGCGCCGCGTAGCGTGGGCGTCTACGTCCGACCGGTGCCCGCGGCCAACGTCGGGGATCTGATGGTCCGGCTTGACCAGGCCGAGACAGCGGCTGCGGAGCTGGACCAGCACCTCGGACAGGTCGTGCCGGATGGGCGGGTTGCTGCTGGAGACGCCGCAGTTGCCGCCCGACCATGACCCGACCGTCGTCGTTCCGATGGATGCCCCGGTACGGCGCCGCCGACGAGTCGGCGGGGTGATCAACGTGAGGCGGATTGGACCGCGCCGCACGTCGACTCAGCCCTGCCGTCGATCCGGATCCAGTCACCCACCGCCGCGAACGAGCAGCCGGGTGGCGCGGGTGCTTCGGTCGGATCGGTCAACCACCAGCCGGCACTGCCAGTGGCCACCCGGTCCCGGCCGACCTTGCGCCGCAGGCGTGAGATGACGCTGCCCACTGCCACGGCATCCTTCGGGCGCGCCCTGACGCTCATCCCGTCCCGGACCTGTGCACCGCTACGAGGTTCGCCCTGCGCATCGATCAGTACCTGCAACGCCTCGGCCTGCTGGGGGCTCAGCTTGACGGGCGCGTTCCGGCCGGCCAGCCAGGCTTCGCTCGTCGTGCGCTCCAATCGCACGCCGGCCCACTCCGCGGCGCCCGGCCGGGGCCTCGCCGGGCCGGCCAGCCGCCAGCCGCCCCCGCCGGTGACAATCCGGTTACGCCCGAGGCGTTCCCGGAGGTGATGGATGACCACGCCCACCGCGGCGATCGTGGCGGGCCGGTCATCCGGTGGCAACGACGACCAGATCCGACTCCTGCTGCGCGGCACTCCCCGCGCGTCGACGAGTACCCGCAGCACGGCGAACTCCTGCGGGCCGAGCCGGATGGGGCGAGCCGGCCCGTCGAGGACGTACCGATGCTCGACATCGAGTCGCAGGTCGCCGAACGACAGCACGTCGGTGCCGTCGATCGGGTCCGGCGCGATCGGGTCCCGCATCCACCAGCCGTCCGCGCTGGTGAGAATGCGTGCGGCACCGATCTTCTTACGGATGTTGGCGATCACCACGCCGATCTGGGCAGCCGTTGGCGGCCGATACCCGCGGGGCATGGCCGCCCAGATCGCCTCCCGGCTGAGGGGTGCCCCCCGCGCCGTGATCAGGACGGCCAGCACGGCGACCTGCTGGCCACTGAGCATGACCGCGCTTGACTCGGCGTGTAGTCGGGCCAGGCCGGTGGACGTCTGCAACTCCACCCCGGCGTAGCACAGCGGGACATCCAGCACGGGCATGGACAGCTGGCGCCGACCGGTGCTGGTCCGCAAGCGCCGTCCCTGACGGCACTGAGAGGTCGCCAACGCAGAGCCTGCCGCCGGAGAAGCGTCCTCCGCCGGGCGGCAGCAGACCGACCGGCCGACCATGGACTGATCAATCACCATGACTCACAACCCCGTCTTCCACTGGTACTTGGCGGTGGAGCACAATCCGGGCGACGGCCGGGGCCGTAACGTGGGCATGACCTTCGATGGGCAGCGACCGACCAGACGGTGTACGACGGAGCCGGGTCCCTGCCGCCGCCGGCGGCGGCGGTCCAGGCGGTCCCGGCGTACTTGCTGGCCTACTCAGACGGCTCGGGTGGCTTGCTGCCGACGGTGGAGTTCGAGCGGCGTTGCCGTGTGTCGGTGGGTGGTCAGGCCGCCAACCGGTAGCCACGCTTCATCACGGTCTGGATCAGGTCGACGCCGTCCAGCGGGGTGTCGTCGAAGGCTCGCCGCAGCCGCGACACCGCCATCTCGACGGCGTGGTCGTCGACATCGGCCCAGCTCGGCGCGGCTGCCCGGATCTCGGCCGGGGACAGCACCCGGCCGGGACGGCGGGCCAGCGCCCGTAACACCGAGATCGGGCCGGGCTGGACCGGAATCACCTGGCGGCCGATCACCATCGCCTGGCTGCGAATCTGAACCCGGTGACCCTGCATGTCGAGCTGGAGCGACCGTCCCGGGAGTTGGTTCGCCAGGACCTTGACCAGGTCCGGCAGGGCGGGACTGTTCGCCACGTACGGGCTGAGGCCGAACGCCCGCAGCGGCTCCGCCGCCAGGTAGCCCAGACAGGCCGGCACGATGTCGGCGGTCAGCGCGTTGAGCACCTCGCCGAGGACGCCGTCGGCCTCGGCCTGGCGCAACAGGTTCTCGGTGGCGGTCACCCCGGTCAACGCGACGGCGTCGACCTGCCGCCGGACGATGACTCCGCACAGCCGGCGCAGGACGTCGGTCCGCAGCGGCGGGAGAAACCGGTTGGTGATGACCTCGACCACGGCCGCCCCGTTGCGGCGTAGGGCCTCGCAGTACTCCCGGTGTGGCTCCGACTCGATCTGCGCCACCACCCGGCGGCCGATCATCGGCTGGGCGAGGAGATAGCGGAACAGGTCCTCGGTGGTCGCGGAGGCGGTTGCCCATATCTGGCTCAGGCCGAGATCCCGCAGCGTGTCGGCGGCGTGCCCGTCGCGGACCAGCAGGCGGGCGTGCGTCAGCCGGTCGATGAGCGTGTCGAGATGACCGGTCTCCTGGACCACGCGCAGCCAGGCCCGCAGGCCCACGCCCGACGACACGATGACCTCGTGCACCTGTCTCGTGACACTGTCGCGGGTGGCGACCGCAACGGCCTCCGCCACCGGTTGGGCCACCGAGCGGACCGCCTGGACGTTGACCGTCCGTGCCGAGGTGGCCTCCAGCAGGGTGGCGAGGTCGTGTCGACGACGCTCCGACAGGACGGCGATCGTGTATCCCGCCAGGTCCTCCACACTGTCCTCCCCTCAACCCGGCCTACCTCAACAGTGTTTGAACGGTTCCGGACGGCGGTTGGCTCAATCCGGTGAGGATAATCTTCGTCGGAAAGAAGTTTCGCGGTAACAGCGCGGACATAGCAGTGATGTCGAGTTCCAACACCATGACGGTTCGTTCACCGACCCGGTGCTACCGAAATCTGGGACGGCGCGCCGATCCGGACGGTGTTTTCCCAGTCCAGAGCCGACCGTCCAATGGTTACCGGCGAGTCGGGGCCGGATCCTGGAAGTGGATCTTGTGAGGAACTCGTCGGTCCCGTCACGTAGCTCCCAGTTGACTTCCGGGAAACGTGGCGGTGTTGAAGACTCGGCGCAATCGCCGATCGGTTAATGGAATGTGATCGATGAGTGCCGACCCGGATGGGGACGGATGAGGGTGGGGCGAATGCCGATCCGGAACCTGGGTCGGCGTCCGCCGACCTCGAACGCAGGGCGGGTGGCGGGTCGTCGCCCGCTCCGGTCCAGTCCCGATCCGCAGTTCAAGTTCAGGAGGGTCCATGGTCCGACGATGGGTACCGCTCGCCGTGGCGGCGACGGTCTTCGCCACCGCCGCAGGGTGCGGCGGCGATGCTGGCCCGGAGCCCGGCTCGCCGGACGGGAGCCTTGCCGGCAAGACGGTCGAGGTGGCCGCTACCTGGTCCGGTGCCGAGCAGGCGAACTTCCAGGCGGTGCTGGATGCCTTCGCCGCGAAGACCGGCGCGACGGTGAAGTACACCTCCGGTGGCAACGATCTGCCGGTGCTGCTCAACAGTCGGATCGCTGGGGGTTCGCCGCCGGACGTCGCGTTGATCTCGCAGCCCGGGGTGGTGGCCGAGTTCGTGAAGCGGGGCGCGATCAAGCCGCTGACCGGTGACGCGGCCGCCGCGATCAAGGAGAACTACAGCTCTGCCTGGCAGGAACTGGGCACGGTGAACGGGAAGCTCTACGGCGTCTACTTCAAGGTGGCCAACAAGTCGGTGATCTGGTACCGGGTCGACAGCTTCACCGACGCCGGGGTGCAGCCACCGAAGACCTGGGACGAGCTCAGGACGGTCTCCGCCGCGCTCGCCGACTCCGGGGTGACGCCCATGGTCGCCGCCGGTGGCGACGGGTGGGTGCTGACCGACTGGTTCGAGAACGGCTACCTCCGGGTCGCCGGCCCGGAAATGTACGACAAGCTGGCCAAGCACGAGATCCCCTGGACCGACCCCAGCGTGGTCAGGACGCTGACCCTGCTGACCGACTACTGGCGTACGCCGCGGTTCCTGGCCGGCAGTCCCACGCAGACCGCCTTCACGCAGGCGATCGCCGACGTGTTCGGCAAGGCGCCGAAGGGGGCGATGCTGTTCGAGGGTGACTTCGTCGCCTCAGAGATCAACAAGCTGGGTGAGTTGAAGGTCGGCGAGTCGGCGAAGTTCTTCGACTGGCCGTCGATCGACGGCTCGAAGCCGGCGGTGGTGACCGCGGGCGACCAGGCGGTCGCCTTCAAGGACACGCCCGAGGCGAACGCACTGATGGCCTTCCTCGCCTCTCCCGAGGCAGCGAAGATCATGGCGGCCAGGGGCGGGTTCATCTCGGCGAACTCGGGACTGGACATCGCGACGTACCCGGACGACACCACCCGGGAACTCGCCGAAGCGGTGGTGAAGGCCGAATCGCTGCGCTTCGACCTGTCGGACCTCACGCCGCAGACGTTCGGCGGCGGGACCAGCGCCCACCTCTGGGTGCTGCTACAGGATCTCCTCGCCAAGCCGATCGCCCCGGAGGCGTTGGCCCAGCAGCTCGAGGCTGCCGCGAAGAAGGACTTCGGAGGCAACTGATGACGATCACGCCCGACCCGGCTGAGGGCATCCGTCCGTCCCCTGCCCAGACAACCATCGGCCGGGCGAGCGTGGCCGATGGTCCCGGCGGTCCACGGACCACCGCCGGGACCACGGGCCGCCGGCGGTCACGGGAGACCCGCCTGATGGTCGCGCTCTTCCTCGGCCCCGCCCTGGTGCTGCTGCTGGTGCTGGTCTGCTATCCCATCGTCTACACGCTGTGGCTCAGCTTTCGCAGCGGTGACGGGTCGAGGTTCGTGGGCTTCGACAACTACGTCACCATGTTCACCTCGCCGAACACCCGGCGATCCATCCTGAACAACCTCATCTGGGTGATCGTGGCACCCACCGTGGTCACCACCCTTGGGCTGATCTTCGCGGTGTTGACCGAGCGGCTGCGCCGGTCGGCCGTGCTCAAGGCCGTCCTGTTCATGCCGATGGCCATCTCCTTCCTGGCCGCCGGCGTCACCTTCCGGCTGGTCTACGACGAGAACCCGGACCGCGGCGTGCTCAACGCGGTCGCCGTGTCGGCGCACGACGCCTTTGTGCCCCCGTCGCGTTACCACGGCGTGGATGCCCGGGAGCAGGGCGAGTTGGTGCCGAAGAACGGTGGCTTCGAGTCCAGCGGGCCGGCGAACCCGGGTGAACCCGTCCACCTCGCCCTCGTGGGTCTGCCGCCGAACCGGATCCCGACCGACGCCAAGCCGGCCACGGCACCCGTCGGCGGCCCCGGACTGCAGGGGGTGGTGTGGCTCGACTTCAGTCGTGGCGGCGGCGGCCGGGCGGGGACCGTCGACCCCGGCGAGGTGGGGTTGCCCCAGATGACCGTCGAGGCGGTGGCCGACGGGGGCAGGGTGGTCGCCACCGCCCGGACCGACGCCGCCGGGCGGTTCGCGTTCCCCGAACTCACCTCAGGGCAATACGTCATCCGGCTGCCCGCCGACAACTTCACCGAGCCGTTCAACGGCATCACCTGGCTTGGGCCTTCACTTGTCACTCCCGCGATCATCGGGGCGTACATCTGGATCTGGGCCGGCTTCGCCATGGTGCTGGTGTCGGCCGGTCTGGCCGCCCTGCCTCGGGAAGCGCTCGAAGCGGCCCGGATGGACGGCGCAAGCGAGTGGCAGACGTTCCGGCACGTGACCGTGCCGCTGGTCCGGCCCGTGCTCGTCGTGGTGCTGGTCACCCTGACCATCAACGTCCTGAAGATCTTCGACCTCGTCTACGTGCTCGCACCCGAGTCGTCCCAGGACGAAGCGACCGTGGTCGCCCTGGAGATGTACCGGGTGTCCTTCGGCGGTGGCCTGGACTACGGGCTCGGCAGCGCCCTCGCGGTCCTGCTGTTCGCCCTGGTGCTCCCCGCGATGCTGTTCAACATCCGGCGCCTGAGGAGGGATAGCTGATGAGCCACGCCATCATCGACGACGGTGTACCGGAACTGGTGCCCGCCGGTACCGCGCGGGGCGGCCCGCCGCGACCGGGACCGTGGACCCGGTTCATGCTGCGGTTCGGTAAGGCGCTGCTGCGGCTGCTGGTGCTCCTGGTCGGCGTCTTCTGGCTGGTGCCGACCTTCGGTCTGGCCGTGGCGAGCCTGCGTAGCAGCGCCGACAACAGCGCCACCGGCTGGTGGACGGTATTCACCACACCGGCCCAACTGACCCTCGACAACTACGTCCAGGTGCTCCAGAACGAGCGGATCGTCGAATCGCTGTGGAACACGGTACTGATCACCGTCCCGTCGACCCTGCTCGTGGTGCTGCTCGGGGCACTCGGTGCGTATGCCCTGGCCTGGATGGACTTTCCCGGCCGGGACTGGCTGTTCGTGCTGGTCGTCTCGCTGATCGTGGTGCCGGTCCAGGTGGCGATCGTGCCGGACGCCCGGATCTTCCGCACCATCGGCATCTACGGTGAAATCTCGGCGGTGGTCGCGTTCCACGTGGCCTTCGGGTTGCCGTTCGCGATCTTCCTGCTGCGGAACTTCTTCCTGAACATCCCGCGCGACCTGCTCGAGGCGGCCCGCCTTGACGGTGCCCGGGAGTTGGTCGTCTTCGCCCGCGTGGTGCTGCCGGTCGGCTGGCCGGCCATCGCTTCGCTGGCCATCTTCCAGTTCCTGTGGGTCTGGAACGACCTGCTGGTCGCGCTCGTCTTCGCCACCTCCGACAATGCCCCGATCACCTACGCCCTGCGGGAGCAGATGCGGTCGTTCTCGTCCAACCTCGACACGATCGGTCCCGGCGCGTTCCTGTCCATGCTCGTGCCGCTCGCGGTCTTCTTCGCCTTCCAGCGCTACTTCGTGCAGGGCGTTCTCGCCGGGTCAGTCAAGTAGCGGGAGGTTGATCATGGGCGACTTCGGCGGGTGGTGCGCCTTGTACCGGATCTGCCCTGCGGGCGTGGCTGGTGCAGGGCCGGGATCACCGTCGCCAGCGAACGTGGCACCTCCGCCGCCTGTCCGGCGGGTTCGGGTCCGGTGAACGGCACAGGGCTCCGGTACGTCGTACGGCTAGAGCGCTCCGGCGTGGGCGGGAGGCAAGGCGAAATGGAACAACACCCGCCATCAGATCTGCCCGCTGGCTGGCGAGGGACCGACCGCGCGGCGGGCAGCGCAGCGGCAATCGCCGACCGGCCCCATGGTGCCGGCGAGCGGTTCCACCGGTTTCGTAGGGGTGCGCGGGTATCCGAGCGTGCCCGGCTGACGCCGACGCGTTTACTGGCCTACGGCGGCATGGAGCTGAACACGTCGACGGGCAGGGTGCGGCTGTATCCAGAAATGCGCGCGGTGCTACTCAGCGGCCAGCAGGCCGAGGTGCTGGCGGTTTTGATCGAGCGGGCCGGCGAACCATGCCGTAGCGACGAGATCGCGGCTGCCGTGCCCAAAGGCTCCTGCCCGCCTACCATGGCGCAGGTTGGTGTGATCATTGCGAACATTCGCGACAAGCTCGGCACCCACCGCGTTCTCACGGGAGCCGGTGGCTGGTGGCTTGACGCCTCGGATGCTTCCTGCCCTCCGGCCTGGCCCGGCGCAATCTCTTTCGGCGGGATCCATCTGGACCTGCCCCGCCGACAACTGTGGGTGAGCGGGCGACGATCCATGATCCGGCTCGGGTGGCAGGAGTACCTTGTGCTGCGTGCGCTGATCGAGGCACAGGGGATGCCGCGAGGCCGCGACGAGATCTGGCTTTCCATGCCGGCAACGGCTCGTCCCGCAAGGCCCTCCCAGGTTGGCGTGATCGTCTACCGCCTGCGACAGCGCCTCGGTCGGGAGTCCATCCTCACCGATGGCGGTGGCGGTGGCGGTGGGTGGCGGCTGGCTGGCCGAACCGAAGACGCCGTCCTCTCCGCAGCCGCCTCCAACGTGTTGCTGCTGGACCCTGCGACCCGACGAGTAGGGCTACCGAGCAGGGCCACCTCAGTGCCGCTCAGTCCCCAGGAGGCCGCCACGTTGCAGGTTCTTATCGAGGCGCGAGGAGTAGCACTGAGCGCGAGGGACGTCTTCGCCAACACACCCACCACGGTGCGACCGAAGAGCCCATCGGCGGTCAGCACGGTCGTCTCCCGACTACGGCGCAAGCTGGGCCCCGACCACATCTGGACCGGCCGACGGGGCTGGTGGCTCGGCACCCCTGCCCGGGTCGTGGGTCCGATTTGCTGACACGCTCAGACATTGAAGGGCACCACCACGGGCAGCACCGCCCATTTTCCCCTCGCTGTATCAGCAGAGTATCCGGAGGCGATGCCATGTTCTTGTTCCTGGTCACAAGACGTCTACGTCGGGCTGTCGCAGCGCTGTCTCGAGCGGACGCCGGACCGGCATCGCACCTCCTCGCCCGCCGTTGCCATTTCAGCGCTATCGGCGTCGCCGGATTCGCAGCGCCCGTCAACAGTTCCGCTGCCATGCAGCGCCGCCTGCGGGCGGTGCTGACCAATTTCCCCTCGGTCAGGTTCGTTTGCGACCAGGTCGCTGTTCAGGGACCGGCCTGGGCGGCGGTGGTAGCCTGTCACCTGATCATGATTCCGTGCCCCAGCCAACACGAGGCAGCCCGTCGGTTCACCTTGTTGCTGACCTGGCGATGGACCAAAGCCTCCAGTGCCCTGCTTCTTTCCGAACGCACAGATGTCGCCACCGTGCTCCGGATGCTGGCTGCTGAATCGGCGCTTGTAGGTGCCGGTGCCGGACCAGATTCGGTGTAGGCAGTCGTCGCGGACGGTGTCGAGCTGCTCGGCCGCGGTCGGGAACTCGCCTCGATCGTCCGGCATCGCGTAGTTGCCAGGCCGTGCGGGGCAGGGCCGCCATTGGTTGCCCCAGGAGGGGCTGTGCCGGCGACAGCGGCGCCGGCACAGCCCACCCGTGGTTCGTCAGATCTCCTCGTGCCTTACGGGTCTAACGAGCGAGATTCATGATCCGCGCGACAGAATTCTGGGCGAGTGGACGTCGCACCGGTGAGCGGGTGTTACGGCTGGGCCGGCCGCTCTGGAGCGGCGAGCATCGCCACATCGAATGCGCGGTCGTGTGACTGTCGAGCGAGAAGGTGTCGCGGTGGGTGTATCCGTGCCGCTGGAGCAGTTCGCGGTCGACGTCGGTGAATGCCTCGGCGTACGTGGGGAGGCTGAGCGTGTCCATCCAGCGCTGCGCTCCGGCGAGGACCGCCGCGGCCCGGCCGGGCTCTGCGGGGCCGGGCGCGGCGAGCAGCGCCAGGTGGTTGTGCGCCTCGGTGGGCCGCCGGGCGGCGAGGGCCTGGTCGAGCTGAAGGAACCGGTCGCGGTATGCGCTGCACAGGTCGGTGAGCCGATCGGCGTACTGGGCCGGTGGCGGGATCGGCCGGTAGCGGTGGAACCAGACGGTCGCGGCCGTGCCGTCTGGGAGCAGGAACGCGTCGCCGAAGAGCAGCGCGTGTTCGGTCCAGATCTGGGCCACGGCGGCGAGGACGGTCGGCCGGTGTCGCTCGTCGGGGACGAGCCAGGCGCCGAGGTCGGTGGGTGCGAGGGCTTCGGTGACGAGAGCGGCGATCCGGCCGGTGTCGCACCAGCGGGCCCGGATGACGGGCGTGCTCATGTTCATGGGTAACTCCTGGTCACGATCGTGATCGGGTACGTCGGGGAGGATGCCGGCGTCGTCGCGGGACCGCCGCGCGGGCCGGCGCGGGCCACGAGGGGCCGTCAAGGCGTACGGGTACGCAGCGGCCGTCGGTGCCGCGCGGACGGCACGACGGCCCGCCGGTCAGGCGGGCCGGGTGCCTGGGCGGGGCGAGCGGGACGGGAGGGCGCCGCCACCGGTCGGGTGGCAGCGGCGCCTTGCCAGGCCGGGCGACGTCCAAATCGAAGCGGGGGCTTCGGCGGCGTGACCGTGGACGGTGCCGGATGAGCCGGATCCACTCGTGTTGGGAGAGGGCGCGGCTGGCGCGGAGCCGGCGTCCGGTCGGAGCGGGTTCGGCCCGTCCGGCCCGACGAGGCGCGGCAGGGACGAGAGCTCGGTTGCCGTCTGCGGGTGTGCTGAGGTGCTCGTGGGGGCGGGGCCCGAAACGGGCCCGGCCGGTTCGCCGACTGGTCCGGAGCTGGGTCCGGCGCAGCAGCCCGGGCCGGTCTGCGGCGGCGTGAGTAGCGGCGGCGTGGCCAGGGGCGGCGCCGGTAGGGTCGGCGCGGGCGGTGGCGTGGCAGGCGGGCCGGTGGGCGGGTCCAAGAGGTCTGTCACCGGTTCGAGGGGCCTGAGCACGGGGGCCAACGGCTCGAACAGCGGCTCCAGCCCTTGCCAGACGGGCGAGAGAATCGGGGTGAGCGGCTGCGTCACCGGGCTGAGGACGCCGGCCACAGGCACCAGGACCCCGGTGCGTACCGGGTCGGTGACCGGGCGGAGTGCCTCGCTGACCGGGGTGAGCACCCCGGCCCGGACCGGCTTCGTCCCCGGACGGAGAACATCACCCACCGGTTCCAGCACATCCCCGCCGGGTGGCCGGGTGGCCGGTCGGCTCGCACCGCCAGCGGCGGGCTTCGGCGGGCCGACCTGGCCGGGCCGGGCCGGCGGGGCAGTGACTCGGCTGGCCGGCCGGGTTGCCGGTCGGGTGGGCAGCCGGACGGGCGCCGGGGGAGGGGCGGCTCCGCTCGGCGGGGTGCCTGGGGCCGTCCCGGCGGCAGGCACTTCCGGAGCGGGCGGTGGTGGCGCCGTCTCGACGATCGGTCGGAGGACGCCGGTGAGCAGGTCGACGGCCGCGTCCACCGGCGCGGCCAGCGGACGGTCGGTGGCGTAGGCGACCGACGCGGTGGCGCTTTCGTGGACGCCCCACGTCACGACGACACCGCCGAGCAGCAGCGCGAGGCGCAGCGCGACCCGCGCCCACCGCCCGCCCCGTCGAGTCATCCGGCACCCCTCCGACCTTCGGCCATCGCCGACGATCAACGTCCGCACTCTACCGAACGCGGTCGGCCGATCACAGGCCGATCGCAGCCTGCCGCTTGTCGAAGTCGGGTGCGTCGACTTTGCAGTCATCGCCAGGCGCTGTGCCTGCGAGGCTATTCCCACGGTTGGCCTGTCGGGTCCCTCTCATGAGCAGCGAGCCGGCGATCGTCGCGGCTCCGGGGTCGCGATTCTCGGGAAGAGTGGTTGCGGGGTGGGCAGCCGTCCGGCAGAAGGCGTGCATTGGGCGGCGATCCGGTCCGCAGTGTCGGGAAGGAAGCGTCGGATCTGCTCGGCGAGCGTCTGGCAGGAACGGACGAGGACATCAAGAGCGCTGTCGAGGTCCGTGGCCGCCCGGCTATCGCCGTCGCGTTCCGCTCTGGCGAGGTACCAGGGCCGGACGTGTTCGACGTAGCGGTTGGCCTCATCCACGATGGCCCATACCGCCGCGGTGGCGGTGCGGAAGTCGAAGGCGTCCAGGGCCGCCGCAATGAGGTCTGGCGCTTGCTGACAGGCGGTCGTCAGGCGGCGGGCGTCAGCGGCCGGCGGTGCGGCGCAGTCCGGTAGCTTCCCGTCACGATACCGGTGCACCATGGTGGTGACGCGGTTGATGAGGTTGCCCAGACCGTCGGCGAGGTCGCTGTTGGTGCGGGCGATGAGCCTGTCGATGGTGAAGTCGGCATCGCCGACTCGGGGCACGTCGCGCAGCAGCCACCAGCGCACGGGATCGGTCCCGAACTGCGCGACGAGCTCGACGGGATCAATGGCGACACCCGCCGATTTACTGATCTTCTTGCCGCCGACGGTGAGGTAGTCGTGTACGAAGATGTCGGTGGGCAGGGGCTCGCCAGCTGACAGCAGCATCGCTGGCCAATACACGGCGTGGAAGCGCAGCACACCCTTGCCCAGCAGATGTACCCGGCTGGGGTTGTCCACCCACCAGTGCTGGTAGTCGGGGCCGTGGTTGGCGTAGTCGAGGGCGGTGACGTAGTTGCCCAAGGCGTCCCACCAGACGTAGACGACCTGGTCGGGGTCCTCGGGCACGGGGATGCCCCAGCCACGGGCGCGCGTGTGTGAGCGGGAGATGCTCAGGTCGTGCAGTCCTGCCGCGATGAAGCTGAGCACCTCGTTGCGGCGCACCGCCGGTTCGATGCGCAACTGCCCGCCATCGATCAGATCATGGAGTTGGCCCTGATAACGGGACAGGCGGAAGAACCAGTTCTGTTCGGTGACCAGTTGCGGCGGGGTGCCATGTTCCGGGCAGCGGCCGTCGCGAAGCTCAGCCGCGTTGTAGAACTGTTCGCACCCCACGCAGTACAGCCCCTGATAGTGCTTGCGGTAGAGGTCGCCGGCTGCGGCACAGGCGCGCCAGAGCCGCTCCACTCCGGGGCGGTGGCGGGGATCGCGGCTGGTGCGGATGAAGTCATCGGGGGACAGCGCCAGTGGTTGGCGCAGGGCTTCGAAAGCGGCGGCGTTGCGGTCGACAAGCTCCTGGGTCGGTAGGCCCTCGGCGTCGGCGGCCAGCACGTTCTTCAGCGAGTTGTCGTCCGTGCCGCTGAGGAACCGCACCTGGTCACCGCGCTGGCGCCGGTGCCTGGCCAACACATCGGCCTGCACGAGTTCCAGCGCGAAACCCAAGTGCGGACGGGCATTGACGTACGGGATGGTCGTGGTCACGTAGAATCGGGCGGGCATCGGAGCCTCCTGAAGGAACCGGGGCTCCGGCCCGACACGTGAACCGAGGCCCCGCGCTTGGGCCTCGGAACGTCATCCGTTCAGCGTCGACAGCCCCGCTGGCGGGGCATCATCACCTCAACGGAGAACGAACGCATGGGGAAAAGATAGCAGTCGCCAACGGTCACGCTCACTGGCTTTTCGTGCCGGACCCGGGATCGGCGGGTGACGGTCCCGGCAGCGGAGGCGAAGCCGGACATCGACGGGGTCAGCCGGTTCGGGCCCGCCGGGCGGCGAGTTCGGCGCGGTTGCGGACCCCGAGTTTGCGGAAGCGCCGCAGGTCGTTCAGCACCAGCGCGAGCATGCCGCCGGCACCGGTTCGGGCGTACCCCGCGCACTGTCTGGGCCTGGTGACGACGGCACGTCGACCGCGTGCCCGGCCCGACCCCGCCGGGGACGGGCCGGGCACGCAATCTCCGGCGTCGGAACTGCTGTCGGCCGGTGACGATGATCCATCTTGTCAGATATTTACATACCCGTATATTGTGCCGGTGGTTAGTTTCGGATCCGGACGAAGGGCGGTCGGATGGCAGCCAGCGGGGTGCCGGTGACACATCGGGCAATCGACAAAGGTCGGTTCCTGCTCGATGGGTCACTCGACCTGAGCGCACCGTTCACGTCCGTGGCCGATGTGACGATCGGCGGCCGACTGCACGAGTTCACGGCCGGATCGGTCGGGCTCGCGGACGACGTGGCCCGGACGCTCGGCGTCGAGAAGTTCGACGAGGAACTCACCTACCAGGGCGGAACGCTGCTGACCGCGCGCATCCGATCCTACGACCCGCAGATCCAGTTGGCCGAGGAACGGCTCGTGGCGGTCTGGCGGGGGCGGGGACACTGCTTCTTCACCGAGATGTACGGCGCGGCGACCGTCGACCTGCTCGGGGCGTTGCGGACCCTGCGCGTCGAGGAGCACGACGACGGCCTGACCCTGCGCCCGACCGCGAAGACCGGCACCGAGTTCGCCGCACCGGCCACCGTGCTCAAAGAGGTCCCCGGGCTCGGTCTGTTGGAGATCGCACCGCTCACCAGGCAGCGTGTTGGGCAACTGCCCTCCTGGCGGGGCCTGCAGACGCAGGCGGGCGAGCTCTTTCGGGACGTACTCCCCGACGGGACGCCCTACTTCGTGCTGGCCGCGGCGGACGCCTGGCTCAGCCTGGTGCCGTTCGCCGACACGGACCTGGAGCAGGTGCCCGCTCTGGTGAACCGGCTCCGTGTCCAGACGGCCGGGTAGGTCGGGATGTCCGGACTGCTGAGCAGCGTGGCCACGTACACCGTCCTGTTCACCCTGCTCGTCAGCACCGCCGAGCACCTGTCACGACCGGCGGCGCTCGCCGAGGCGTTGGCCGCGCACCGGGTGCTACCGGCTCCGGTCACGGTCGCCGTCCTCGCCATCGCGAGCGAAGGTCTGCTCGCCGGAGCCGGGCTCGCGGCGCTGCTCTATGACGGCGGCGAAGGCCTGCTCATCGCGGTCCTCGTCGGCAGCGGCGCGCTACTCGGCCTGTACGCCGGCTACGGCCGGCACCTGATGTCGACCGGGCGCACCGGGTCGTGCGGGTGTTCCCGGGTGGAACTGCCGATGACCGGTTGGGTGGTGGCACGAGCTTCGATCCTCGCCGGGCTGGCCCTGGTCGCACTGGCCCTGTCCGGCTCGATCATTCCGCTGAATCGAGCCGACGCCGCACTCGCCGTCGTGCTGCTGGCCTCCGCCACGTTCACCGCGCTGCTGTGGCATCTGCCCGCCGCGATGTACGAGCCGGCCACGGCGACAGCCGCGCGGCCCACGAACGGCCGGTCCGTCGGCATGACAGAGGGAGGCATACCCGGATGAGCTTCCAGACCAGCGCACTGATCCTGAGCTGGATCGCGATCCTCCTGTTGGCTCTCACGGTCTCGGGCCTGGTACGCCAGGTGCACGCGCTGTCGAGCGGGGCGGTCCAGCGTCGTCCTGAGTCGGTCGGCCTGCGGCCGGGAGCACCAGCGCCCGGATTCGCCCGGTTGGCGCCGGGGGCACCGACGGTTCCGCTGGTGCTGCTGTTCCTGGAGCCCGACTGCGGGACCTGCACCGAGGTGCTGGCCGAGGCGAACGGCCACGTCGGCCGCCCTGGCCTGGAGTTCCGGGTCCTCTACCGGGACAACCCCTCGGCGCAGGCAGCGGGCCTGCCGATCACCGTGCTCGGCGGGCAGGCGGAGCTGTTCGAGCGGTACGACGCCCTCGCCACCCCGTTCGCCACCGTTGTCGACCCGGCCGGGCGGGTGCTCCGCGCCGAGCCGCTCGGCTCCCGCGCGGCACTGCGCCGCCTGCTCGACGAGATCGACAGCCAACCCGGCGGCTCCGGACCGGCGGTCGCCACGAATCAGGGAGGTCGGGCATGACCGGTCTCGACACCGTGCCCTGGCTGCGCGGAGCCGACCCAGGTACCGGGGCCGCCGTCCGGCGGGTGCCGGTTCAGCCAGGTGGCCGCAGGCGCGCGGGCTGGGAGCTGTCGCGACGCACCCTGCTCCGGGCGGGCACCGCGGTGGGTATGGCCGCGCTCAGCGTGTTTCCGGCAGCCCGCCGCGCGTACGCCGACGGCTACGAGATCTATGCCGCATGCCCGACGTACGCCAGCGATCACAACTGCTCGCCGGGGTGTGGCCCGAGCACGATCTTCGCCGACTCCTGCAACACCAGCGGGACGTACACCGGATTCCACAAGAACGACGGCGTCACCTGGATCCTGCGGCCGAACCAGTGCTACGGCGGGACGTACGACGGTTGGCTGTGGGCCTACAACGGGGCGTGCGGCGCCTGCGCCTGCTCGGTCGAACGCCGATGCCACGACGGATACAAGAAGACAAGCTCGGGCTGGGTGAAGTCGATCTGCCGGTGGAACACCAAGTGCGGATGCCTGGGCACGGTCGGCTGGCCCACCACCCAGCGGACCAACACCGGGGTGAACGTCTTCACCGTGCAGCACCTGCTGACCGCCCGGGGCCACGCGACCGAGATCGACGGGATCTTCGGTGGCGACACCGAGGCGAAGGTGAAGAACTTCCAGGCGGCGGCCGGCATCGGGGCCACCGGTGTCGTCGACGCGACCACCTGGCCGGCGCTCGTGATCACGGTCCGCTCCGGGGTCAGCGGCGACGCCGTCAGCGCCGCGCAGCGCCAGCTCAACAGGCGCGGCTACGTGCTGGTGACCGACGGGGTCTTCGGCCCGGCGACCGACAGCGCCGCGCGCGACTTCCAGCGGCAGAACGGGCTGACGGTCGACGGTGTGATCGGGGTCAACTCCTGGCGGACGCTGACCGGCGCCGCCGTATGACCCGAACGCTGCCCGGGCCCGTGCGGGCGGCACGCCGCTGGGGCGCCGATCCGCTCGTACCCCTCCTGCTGCTCACCGTCGGTGCGCTCGCCGCCGCCGCGTACGGGCATGTGCTCACCTGGGCGATGATCGGAGGGCTCGCCGGCTACGCGCTCTCCGGCTCGGTTTGAACGCACAACAGCGCGCACGCGCTGGCCTCGCCCGGGTGGCGAGATCGAGATCGGCAGGGCGTCGTCCTCACGCTGTTCGTCACCGGGTTGATCGTCGGTGGCTCGCTCAGCGGGTTGGTGCTGGGGTTGCTCTCCGGGCTGTCCGCTCCGCTGCCCGGCCCCTGGCGGTACGCGGGCATCGTGGCGGTGGCGGTGCTGGGGCTGCTCCGTGAGCTGGGCCTGGTGCCGATCCGGCTGCCGCAGAACGCCCGGCAGGTGCCGCAGGACGTACTTCAGCGCAGCCTGCGGCGCGGGGCGCTGCAGTTCGGGTTCGAACTCGGCACCGGGGTCCGCACCTACGTCTCGGCGACCGCCCCGTACGTGCTGGCGGTTGCCCTGCTCCTCGGCGGTCAGCGCCTGCACGTCGCGATGCTCGCCGGAATCGGATTCGGTGTCGGGCGCGCGTTGACCCCGCTGGCCCGCCGTGCCGCTGGCACCGGCGACAGGTGGGACACCGACCTCCGGGTCCGGATTCGGATGATCACCGTCGTGGCGGCCGTCGTGCTGGTGGCCGTCCTCAGCCTGCTGGCCGTGCGGCAGATCTGAGTGCGGCGCGGTGCTCTGTGGCCAGAGCCGGCCACTGGGCACCTCCGTCGACGGACCGGCGGGCTCGTGCCCGCCGGTCCGGACGTCAAGAAGGCCGACCGGGCGGTCTCAGACCCGGGTGACCCGCACCGCATCGGCGATCACGTATCCGGTGGCGTTGGTCCAGCGGCTCACGCCCACCAGGTCACGGTCGCCCGCGGCGAGGTTGAAGGTGCCGATCGAACGCCATCCGCCGCCGCCGGTGCGCTGGTCCACATTCACCGTCTGGTTTCCCGAGGCGGTGACGACCACGTGCGGCGCCGCGCTGTTGTACCCGGGGTCAGCCGGATTCCACACGTCGATCCGATAGTTGCCGGCCTGCGGGATGTTCACCTTGAACCAGGCCGCGTCGCTCGCGAGCACCGGGTTGGCGAAGCGGTACTCGGTTCCGTAGCGCTGGGCCGAGTAGGCCGAGGTGGACCAGTTGGTGCTCGCGGTGAAGCGGCCCGCGGTGGCGTTGTCCACAATGGTGCTGTACGCGGGCGGAGTGGTGCCGAGCCCCAGGTAGGCGGCGATGCCCTGGGCGTGCCCACGCGCGACAGCGGTGATGAAGTCGGCGCGCTTGAGCAGGTTCGCGTCGGCGACCGTGTCGATGAACAGGCTCTCGGTCAGCACCGCCGGCATGGTGGTCTCGCGAAGCACATGGAAGTTGGCCGTCTTCTGACCACGGTCGGTGACCGTTCCGATCGAACGCATGCCGGACAGGACCCGTGGATGGAGGGCGTTGTGCAGGCTGACGGTCGCCGAGTCCGACGTGGGATACCGGTAGCTCTCGAAGCCGGTGCCGCCACCGGAGTTGATGTGGACGCTCACGAACAGGTTCGCGCCCCAGGCGTTGGCGTCGTCCGTACGGTAGGTGAGGCTGCGGGTGATGTCGGTCGTCCGGGACATCCGCACGTCGACACTCCAGTTGGCCTGCAGGATGTTGCGTAGCTGTAGCGAGATGTCGAGGGTGAGGCTCTTTTCCTGCAGACCGTTGCCGACCGCGCCGGGGTCGGTGCCGCCGTGTCCCGGGTCGATGTAGACGCGGGGGACGGCGGCGTGCGCCCGGCCGGCGAACATGGGCGCGACCAGTGCGCCCGCCGCGGTGGCGAGAAGGGTGCGGCGTCGCACGACGGAGTTACCAAAACTGGACATAGACGCCTCTCGACTACGGGGGATGGGGTGAGGTGGCGGGCTGGACCTCGCGTCGCGGCCGACGATGTGCTCGGCCCCGATCGGCGTCCCCGCTCACCCGTCGCCGCCGCCACGACGGGCCGGGTGTGCGTCCGCCTGGCGTGATCCAGAAGACGTTCCCGACGAGATCGTAACGAGCATCGATGCGCACGTGAAGAATGTTTACAGGAAAATATCTTGATCTTGGAAGTTTCCTACACGCTCGCCGAGGTGGTCACCGGGACGCTGGCCCAGCGCGGGTACACCCCGGCGCTCTGCGCCCGCACCATCGGCGGCGTGTCCGAGTCGGACTACGTCGAGATGCTGCTCGACCACCAGGTGTCCGGCATCATCTTCGCCGGCGGGTCGTACGCGCTCGCCGGCGCGTCGCACGACCACTGCCGGCGGCTGACCGACCGGGGGCTCCCGGTGGTGCTGGTGAACGCCGGCGTCGACGACTCGGCGTTCATGACCTGCACCGATCCGCCGCTGACCACGGTGCGGCAGCCGATCGAGACGATGGGCCAGGCCGCGGTGGACCTGCTGGTCACCCAGATCGACGGCGCCGGTGTGCTGCGCGACGAGTTGCTCTTCGAGCCGGAGTTGGTGGTCCGCGGCTCGACCAGCCCCGCGACCCGGCACCGACCCCGCTGAGCTGCGGTCCGCCCCCTACCCCCCGCCCACCCCGCCCGCCCCGGCCGCCCCCGGGGGTGCGCGGCTCGGTCTGGGGGCGTGCCGGCGTGCCTGCGGACGGCCGATCGTCACCGGCGGTGACGTCTGTCACCTCTGCTGCGAGGGGGAATCAGATCAGCGGATCCGGGTTTGCAGCCAGGTGTGACTGCTGAACCGTTCCCCGCCCGGCGCTGCGCCCACCGGTCGGAGCCGTCCCGGTGACCGCCACCGGTGTCGACGCCTCGGCGGCGCCGCGCACGCCGGGGGACCTGATGAGCCGCCGGCAGCGCCTGCGCCTCGTCCTCGTCCTCGGCTCGCTGATCGCGGTGGGCCCGCTGACCATCGACATGTACCTGCCCGCCCTGCCCTCGATCGTCACCGACTTCGGCACCACGTCGGCGGCGGTCCAGCTGACCCTCACCGGCACGCTGGCGGGCCTCGCCCTCGGCCAACTGGTGATCGGCCCGCTGTCCGACGCCGTCGGGCGGCGTACGCCCCTGATCGCCGGCATCGCGCTGCACGTCGTGGCCTCGCTGCTCTGCGTCGTCGCGCCGAACATCGCGGTCCTCGGCGCGCTGCGGGTGGTGCAGGGCCTCGGCGTCGCCGCCGCGTCCGTGGTCGCGATGGCCGTGGTCCGGGACCTGTTCGACGGCACGGAGTTCGCCCGGCTGCTGTCCCGGCTGCTGCTGGTCATGGGGGCGGCGCCGATCCTCGCGCCGACCCTCGGCAGCGGGCTGCTGCGCTGGACGGACTGGCGTGGCGTGTTCGTCGCCCTGGCCGCCTTCGGCGTGCTGCTCGTCGTCGTCGCCGCGATCGGCCTGCGCGAGACGCTGCCGGCCGAACGGCGCCGGCGCGGCGGGTTGCTTGGGACGGCCCGGGTGTACGCCTCGCTGCTGCGGGACCGTACGTTCGTGGGTCTGGTCCTGGTCGCCGGGCTGGCCATGGCGGCGCTGTTCGCGTACGTGGCCGGGTCGTCGTTCGTCCTACAGGAGCAGTACGGGCTGGACGAGCAGCAGTTCGGGCTGGCCTTCGGCGCGGGAGCGGTCGGCCTGATCGCGGCGACCCAGGGCAACGTACGACTGCTGCGCCGCTACTCGCCGCAGCGGATCCTCGTGGCCGCCCTGGCCGTCGGGACCGTGGCCGGGATGGCGCTGCTCGCCTTCGCCGCGACCGGGCTCGGCGGGCTGCCGAGCCTGCTGGCGTCGCTGTGGGTGGTGCTGGCGGCGGCGGGCCTGGCGATGCCGAACGCGCCGGCCCTGGCCCTGTCCCGGCACGGCGAGGCGGCCGGCACCGCCTCGGCGCTGCTCGGCGCGGTGCAGTTCGGCGTCGGCGCGCTGGCCGCGCCCCTGGTGGGCGTGCTGGGCACCGGCGCGGTGGCGATGGCCCTGGTCGTCGCCGGTGGCATGGTGGCGGCGACGACGGTCCTGTTGCTGGTGGTGCGGCCGGCCCGGCTCGCCGAGCTCGAAGCGGACGCGGTGGTCGTGGCGGCGCACTGAGCCGCCGGGGCGCTCAGCGCAGCGCGGCGTACGCCAGCGGCAGCGCGGGCCGGCCGTCCCACGTCCCGGTCAGCCGGTGCCCGGTCAGCCCGGTGTCGGCACCGGGGCAGCGGACGACGGCCAGCTCGACGTACTCCTTGACCTGGCCGCCGTCAGTGGGGACCGGCGCGCCCGGGAACGGCGTGCTCAGGCCGGCTCGCGCGGCGCGCAGGTCCGTGGTGGCGGCCGGTCGACATACCGTAGTTCGGCGCAGTACCGCAGGACGCGCGCCGGGGAGAGGGTCCACTCGTACCGGGCGGCCTGGAAGCCCATGAAGGTGGTGCGTCCGCAGCACCGGAAGTACCCGGTGCCGTTGCGCAACTCCCGGGTCTGTTCCACCCCGTCGACCTCCATCCGCACCTGGAGGTAGTAGTCGGCGATCCCGGGCGGGAACGCCCGGTCGGGACCGGACGGCGGGTCCAGGTCGACCGGCAGTTCCACGGCCTGCCCGGCGGTGAGGACGTGCCGCTGGGCGCCGACGTACGCGGGACCGTCGTCGGCCGGGAAACTGGTGGCGGCCGGGGAACTGGTGGCGGCTGGGGGGCCGGTGGCGGCCGGGGCGGCGTCGCGGCAGGCCAGCTCGACCCACGGCCCCTGCGTGTCGAGGGAGGGCTGCGCGACCGGCACCGCGACGACGCCGATGAACTGCACGTCCACGCTGCGCCGGGCGTGCAACGACAGGATGTGGACGGGATCCGGGCCGGCCGGGACGCCGCCCTCCCGCTGCGCCCACGCCGCGAACTGGCGGCAGTCCCGCACCTCCGGCGGCGGGCTCACCGCGGCCCGCTCCTGCCGTACCTGGAACGTCGGCTCGCGCTGGTAGCGGGTGCCGACGAGCGTGGCGGTCAGGTCGAGCGCCTCGGCCGGCCCGGTCGCGTCGACGTCCCCGCCGCCGCTCGACCGTCCCCGATGATCCTCGCCGTCACCCGCCCGCAGGGCGTGGACGACGACGAAGGCCAGCATCGCGGGCAGCACCCCGACGGCGACGAGCCGGACCAGCCGGTTCCGGCCGGCGCTCACTTGCGCCACACCGGCGGGCCGGCGCCGTCGGCGCTCCAGCCGCCGGTGAGCCGGGCGTGGTGCCGGTCCTGGTAGCGGGGGGCCAGGCTGCTGCTCCGGAAGGGCCGGCCGTCGTCGTCGACGGTGAGCACCCGCTGCTCGCCGCCGAGGTCGAGTTCCACCTCGATGACCCACTCGCAGTACGACCGGTCGGTCTGGGCCTGCACGTCCACGGAGAGCGGCTCGCCCGGCGCCAGGCTCAGCGAGTGCCGGTCCAGGTACGCCGCACCGAGCCGCCCGTCGGGTTCGAGGACCCGCGCGACGGCGTCGGTCGCGTCCAGGTCGAACCCGATCGGCAGCGGCTCCCCGCCACCCTCGCTCCCCTGGAACAGGAACGCGCCGGACAGCGGCGACGAGCGTTGCCGCACCCGGGCCCGGATCCGGGTGACGAAGACGGGACCGGTCCACTGGCCGACCACCGACAGCCGGACCCGGGTGAACGACCGGTACGGGTGCTGCTCGGCAACCCCCACCACCGTTCTGACCCCGCTGGCGGAGGCCAGGGCCGCCGGGGCGAGCAACTCCTCCGGCCGGGTGCGCAGGCGCTCCTGCTGCTCGGCGGTCAACGGCTGGGCGAACAGGTAGGCCACGGCGTCGTCGGACCGGTCGTAGTAGTAGGCGTTGACGGACAGGGGCGGCTTCCGCTGGGCCGTCGCCCGCTTGGCCTCCTCGACCGCGACGTCGTCGCGCACCGCCTGCTCGGACGAGGTGAGCCGGTTGGCAGCCTCGGCGACCACCGCGCCGACGACCGCGCTCACCAGCGCGCCTCCGGCCGCCCACAACACCCCGCGCCGCGAGAGGCGGGCCGGCGGGACGTCCGGCTGCCCGTCCGAGCGGGGCGGCTGCCCGTCCGCGGTGGCCGACCGTTCCTCCCGGCCTGATCGTTTCTCCCGGCCTGATCGTTTCTCCCGGGGGGCCGGCTGTCCGGCCCCGGCCTGGTCGGCCCGGGGTCCGGCCTGGTCGGCGTGCTGGCCGGCGCGGTGCGGCGACCCCGCGTCGGGTGGCGAGTTCCGGCCGTCGGCCCGGGGCGGCTGCGACCCGCGCCGGCGCTCCGGCTTCCTGGCTGAGGACGGCGGCACGTGGATCACCTCGGGGCAGCGGGTCGGTCGACGTTCCGCATTGTATTGAACGCGGCAACTGGTTCGGCCCGATCGCGGCCGGGGGCCGCCGAACCGCCGAACTACCTCTGCGGGTCTTCGTCGTGGTGCCGCCGCCCGGCGCCGGCCGACTGAGGTCGACGGTTCGGACGGGCGGCAGGCGCGGGCCTTGGCGGCGGGCGCGGGCGTTGTCGGCGCGCCCCGGCGGCCACCCCGGCCGGGCGGGACCGCCGACGTCGAAGCTCCGCAGGGCGGCGGGTCACCGCGAGGACGCCGCGACGGTGGCTGCGCCGCTGCCCTGCCGTACCCGGCGTGCCACACTGGGAGACGTCAGCCGCCGGTCGGCGGCGATCCGATGGGCACCGACGAGGACCCCGCGCGCCGCCAGCCATCGTCTCTGGAGCGCCTGTTGCCGCCGGATTCCGCGCTTTCCTCCTCCCACCACTGGCCGTACCTGGCGACCCTGCCCGTTCTGCCCAACGCCGGCACCGCGAGCGCCGAGGGTCGCCGCTTCGTCGCCGAGCACCTGCACCGGTGGCGGGTGCCGGACCAGGTCGCCGACACCGCCGTGCTGCTGACCAGCGAGATCATCACCAACGCCGTGCGATACGCAGCGCCCCCGCTCGGGCTGCGGGTGGGCCTGCGCGCCGGCCAGGTCCGGGTGGAGGTCACCGACTCGAACCCGGAGTTGCCGGTGCTCGCCCGCCCGGACTTCGAGGCGCTCGGCGGGCGGGGCATGTGGCTGATCGACACCCTCGCCGCCGCGTGGGGCTGCCACCCGGATCCCCGGGGCAAGATCGTCTGGTGCGAGGTGCACGTCCCGGCCCCCGACGGGAGCTAGGACCGGGCGCTCCGCCGGCGAGCGGACGAACCGTCCGAGGCACCCCGACGTGGAAGGGCGCCGGTCAGGCGGCGGGGGACCGGTGCCAGCGCACGGTCACCTGGAGCTGGCCCTGCACCCCCGTACGGGCGATCAGCGCGCCCGCCTCGGCGCTGAGCTGGACCCCGAAGCTGATCTCCACCTCGTCCGGCCGGTCGGCCATGGAGCGGAACTCGGTCAACGCGGCGGATGCGGCGTCGCGCGCCTGACCGATCGCCCGGTTGAAGCTCACCCCGGCCTTGCGCAGCACGTCCTCGGCGGCGGAGGCAGGAGCGATCCCCGGGGTGTCGTCCACCGCGACGAGCACGCTGCCGCCGCCATCCAGGGCGAACTCGACCACCTCGGTCATCGGCCACGTCCTTTCTCGATCGACTGCCGTCAGGCGCTGAGGCAGGACAGCCTCATCCACTGGTCCTTCGGCGTCCGGCCCCGAACGGTATCGAGTTCGGTCAACAGCCTGTCGAGCAGCGCGGGGTCGTCCAGGAATTGCAGCGCCGCCGACTGGAACGCCGCGGTCATCGTCGCCGGCATCATGTCCGAGGCGTCGCGGCAGCGGGTGCCGGTGGTCAGGGTCCGCGCGATCCGGCGCGGCAGGCCGTCCGGGTACGCGGTCGGGTCGGTGCCCGCGTTCAGGGTGAACGCCAGGTGGCCGCTCGCCTCCTGCCACACCGCGCGGGCCGGGTCGCCGGCCAGGTAGCGGATCAGCTCCCGGGCCTCGGGCGTGTCCCGGAACATGCCCATCACGTCCTCGGCGATCTCCCGAACCGGGTCGGCCGCCGCCGGGCCGGCCGACGGGAACGGGAAGAAGTCGAACCCGCGGGGTGGGTCCTGCGACTGGTAGGACCGGACGATGAACGACGCCTGGTGGTCCAGGTGGCACCTCGGCGGCGCGGTGAACATGCCCAGCCCGGCCGCGTCGAAGGTGGTCAGCAGGGCGTTGTCGGTGCGCCGGCCGGCCGCCACCAGCTCGCCCCACGCCTTCCAGGCGGCCCGTACCCGCGCGGACGTCCACGCCTCCTGACCCGCCGCCCAGCTCTCGTAGAAGGCGGGCCCGGACTGGTGCAGCAGGATGTCCTCGATCCAGTCGGTGCCGGGCCACCCGGACACCGGCTGCGCGCCCATCCCGAGGCACCACGGCACGCCCCCGCGGGCCTGGATGTCCCGGGTGAGCCCGACCAGCTCCGCCCAGGTGGCCGGGGGGTTCTGCGCGGTGGGGCCGCCGGGCACCCCCGGGACGTACCAGACCAGGCTCTTGGCGTGGGCGCCGACGGACAGGCCGTAGACCCGGGGGCGCTCGTCGCGCGGGCCCTGCAGGGGGAGCAACTGCGGCGCGAGGTCCGCCCGCTCCTGCGGGTCGAGGACGTCGTCGAGCGCGCGCAGGTCGCCGCTCTGGACGTACGTCTGAAGGTCGTTGAGCCGGGGCAGCACGGCCACGTCCGGCGGCCGGCCCCGGTCGACCCCGGACCGGAGCACCTGGCTGACGTCCCGGGTGCCCTGGTAGATGACCTTGATGCCGGTCTTCTTGGTGAAGGCCTTCAGCACCGCCAGGAAGGGCCCGGCCTCGCTGCCGCTTCTCCGCTCGGCGTCGCCACTGTCCACGTCGGACTCGTCGTCGTCGCCCGTGGTCCAGGACGCGACGACGTTCAGGGTGCGGGCCTGCGTGCAGGCGACGAGGCCGCCGGCGGCCAGCAGGACCGGGACCAGGGCGAGGGCTACGCGTCTCATCGCTGTCGAAACCTGTATTCCTCTAGGCGGGGCAGGAGTCCGAGGGCAACCATCGCCAGGGCGAACAGGGCCGCGGCGAGCAGGACGACCTCGCCGGCCCGGCTGTCGGCGGCGCGCTCGGCGGATCGGGCGGCGTCCTCGCCGTGCCGGGCACCGGCCTCGGTGACCTGCGGTGCGGGCGTCGTCGCCGCGCTGCCCGCGGACGGTGCGGGCGCCGGGCTCGCGTCCTGCCTGACCCGCGCGATCGTCTCCGGGCAGCCCGGCGATCCGCAGGCGGCCGTCAGCAGGGCGGACAGGCGGTCGCTGTCGCGGGCGGACAGCGTCGCGAGCTGCGCCTCGCGGTCGTGGGCGGCCTGGCCCGTCTCGGCCCGGGCGTCGGCGAGCTGGTGGCCCGACCACAGGCTCATCGCCGCCGTCGCGCCCATCACCACCACCGCGAGCGTCGCCAGCAGCAGCGGCACGTTCAGCCGGCGCCGGAACCGGCGGCGCAGGAACCGCTGCGCGGCGACCAGCAGCGCGAGCAGGGCCAGCACCGGCACGAGCCAGAGGAGCGTCATCGCCCCGCTGGTCCACAGGCCGTCGGCCTGGCCGTCCAGCGCGTCGATCTGCTTGGCCCCGAGCCGGTCGAGGCGGCGCAGGATCTCCTCCAGCAGGATCGACGCGTCCCACAGCGTGGCGGTGCCCCGCGCGTTGCCGCCGTCCTGCGCGAAGTACGCGTGGGCCCGCTCGACCAGGCCGGTGTACGTCACCACCGACGCCTCGACCACCTGGATGTCCCGGCTGCCGTCCTCCCCGGCGGCGTTGTCCTCGGCGGCCTGGGCGAGCTGCTGGCCGGCGCGGGCGATCTGGTTCCGGTAGTCCTCGCCGGGGTCGGCGAGCAGTCGGGTGCCGCCGGAGAAGCCGGCCAGGGCCGCGCCGTGCGCCTGCCGGAGGGCGAGTTGGGCGTCGTACACGGCCAGCACCGCCGGCACGGACCGGTCGTGGGCGGCAGCGGTGCTCCGGTGCACCCCGACGAAGACCGCGAGGCAGCCGCCCAGCGTGGCCACGATGCCCACGAGCAGCGCGGCGAGGAACCCCAGCAGCGTCCGCCGGGTGGTGCTGGTCGGCCGGTCCGGGCTCACGCCGGCACCGGCCCGGCCTCGTCGCCGGTCGGCAACCGCTCGCCGCAGCGCTCGCAGAACCGGGCCCCGGGCGGCGACCGGTGGCCGCAGGGACAGAGCCGGGGCGGGTCGTCGGGGGCGGGCGCGGGCGGCGGCACCGACCCGGCCTCGCCGTCGTGCACCGTGAACGACGACCGGAGCGCCGCGTTGATCACGTCGAGCCGGGCGAGGTCCTCGCGCAGGCGTACCGTGCCGGTGTCGACGCCGTCGACGAGCAGCCGCAACTGCTCCAGGTGCAGGGCGTCCCCGGCGGCGGTGGCCACCTCGACCGCGCGGCCGAGCAGGCCGACGGCGGCCTCCCGGTCGCCCGTGTCGTACGCGTCGCACCCGTCGGCGATGAGCTGGCTGAGCTGCTCCTGCCCGGTGTAGTGGGCGACCCGGGGATCGATCCGGCTGGACAGCAGCAGGTCGTCGGTCCAGTGCGCCAGGACGTTCTCCGGCCGGGCGGCCGGAGTGTCGCCCACCCGCAGGTCGATCCGGGCGACCCGGACGTCCTCGCCCCTCGGCCGGTTCGTCCCGTCCACCTCCAGGCAGAGGTGGTACTCCCGGCTCTCCTCGGCCCAGGACCCGGTCGGGCACTCGACGGTCCGGGCGTCGACCGGGGCCACCGGCAGGTCCGTCACCGTGGGGTACACCTGCCGGCAGTACAGCACCCGGGCCGGCGGCACCAGGGCGATCCGCAGCCGGGCTTGGGCCACCTGCTTGGCCATCGCCGCCCGCATGGTCTCCCGGAAGTCGGACTCCAGTTCGGCGGGCTGGCGTACCGCGTCGGCGGTGCCGTGCAGCGCCCCGGCGACGCGCATCAGCTCGCGGGGCTCCCAGCCGTCGCCGATGCCCCGGGCGTCGCAGACGAACTGCCCCGCGCAGCCGGCCAGCACCTCCGCCAGCCGCTGCGGCGTCTCGTGCTGGTTGCGACCGTCGGTGAGCAGCAGCGTGTGCCGGATCGCCTCGGGGTGCGCGGCCAGCAGCTCCCGGGCCAGCTCCAGCCAGGTGCCGATCGCCGTGCCGCCGATCGCGACCAGCTTGCTCACCGCCTGCCGCGCCTCGCGGCGGGTCGCGGGAGAGGAACTGGCCAGGCCACGGTGCCGGGGGTAGACCACCCGGGCCTCGTGGGTCCCCTCGACCACGGCGAACCGGACCCCGTCCGGCAGCACGGCGACGGCGGCGGCGGTGGCCCGCCGGGCAGCGGCGATCTTGGTTGGGGGATACGTCATCGACTCGGAGCAGTCGATGACGATCACCTCGGCGTGTCCCGGCCCGTCCGGGTCCGCCCCGGCGCGGGCCTGTCCGGCCCGGGCGGTGACGGTGAGGATCGCGTGCAGCTCGCGGTCCCTGGTGGAGAGGAACTTGTCGTGGCCGATCGTCAGGTCGAAGTCGAGCCTGCTGCGCACTGTTTCGCTCCTCCGCGGGTCAGAGTCCGGTCAGCGGCCGGACCGCGTTCGCCCGGTCGACGAGGACGCCGTGGTCGTTGGGCGTGCGTGCCTGCCGGGCCAGGGCGCGCAGGGAACTTTCGAGCAGCGTCCGTACCGAGCGCTCCGACACCTCGCCGCCGAGCGTCCCGCCGCCGGCCAGCCCGTCGGCGCCGTCGGCCAGCAGCAGGTCCAGGGCCGCCTGCCGGATCGCCGCGGTCATCCGGTCCCGGGACTCCCCGTGCCGGGCGCCCGCGTCCAGCCGCAGCTCGTCGAGGCGGCGGACCGCCTCGTTGACCTCGGCCGCCTCGGGCGGGTCGGTGCCGAGCCACGTCCCGAGCACCCGGACGGCGGCGATCCGGGCGGCGTCGTAGTGCCGCGAGACGCGGGGGACCTCGTCGAGACAGCGCACCGCCGCTGCCCGGTCGTCCTCGGCCAGCCGGAGCCGGGCCAGCCCGAACGCGGCGCTGGCCGCCGACTGGTCCCGGCGCCACACCGCGCGGTAGTACCGACCCGCCGGCTCCGCCTCACCCTGCTGCTCGTGGCAGTAGCCGAGCGCCAGCTTCGGCGTCACCTCGCCCGGCAGTTCGCGGTACGCCTCGTCGAACCACCTGGTGGCCCCGGCCACGTCGGACCGGGTCAGCGCCAGCAGCCCCTCGTGCCAGGTCAACCGCCAGTCGGCCACCGCGTCCTCGCCGAGCAGGGCGCGGGCGGCGGCCAGCGCCTGCCCGGCCGGGCCCGGCTCGGCCAGCTCCAGGTGGGCCCGGCAACGGGCCAGGTGCAGCTCGACCGACTCCGCCTCGACGGCCGCGAGCCGGGCCAGCAGGCCGCGCGGGTCCAGGGTGCCGATCAGGGCCAGAGCCGGCGTGGCCGGGTCGCCGGCCGCCGGCCGGGGCACCGGCAGGCCGACGGCCACGGCGGCCGGGCCCGGGCGGCCGTGGTGCGGCAGCTCACCGGTGGCCGGTTCGATCCAGGCGGCCAGCGGCGGCACCGCGCCGAGCCCCGCGTCGAGCAGCGCGGCGGTCGGCGCGAACACGGCCGACGGCTCCTGCGCCCGGTCCGCCGGCAGGTCCCGCAGCAGCTCGCGCAGCACCCCCCTGAGCTGTTCGGACATCTCCGTGGCGGACGCGAAGCGCCGCCGCCATCCCGCCTTGGCCCGGCCGACCAGTCGGCGGAAGGACTCCTCCCCGACCGGGTCGGGGGCGAGCGGTCGGGCGAGGGGCTTGCTCAGCTCCTCCAGCAGGACCCCGACCGCGTACAGGTCCGACCGCACGGTGAACCCGTGCGTCGCCATCTCCTCGTCGCTGACCCGGTACGGGTGGGGGGTGCGGATCCGTGGGCTGGTGTCGTCGTCGGCCCGGCGCGCCCCGCCGAGGTCGATCAGCTTGATCCGGTCCCCGGTCCGGATGGCGTTGCCCGGGTGCAGGTCGGTGTAGAGCAGGCCCTTGCCGTGCAGGTACTCCAGCGCGGTGAGGATCTCGTGGCCGTACGCGAGGATGTCCACCAGCGACAGCGTGACGCCCGGCTGGCCCAGGCGGACGGCCAGGAGCAGCTCGTGCAGCGACATCCCGGCGAGGTACTCCATCACGATGTAGCTGGTCTGCCCGCCGAAGAGCCGGTCCTCGGCGGTGACGAAGTTGAAGATCCGGACGATGTTCGGGTGATCCAGCGTGGTCAGGAACCGCCGTTCGGAGACCTCGATCGCCAGCGCCCCCGCGCTGGTCTTGTTGAGCAGCCGCTTCAGGGCGACCGGGTTGCGGTCCAGGTGGGTGTCCTCGGCGAGGTAGACCTGCCCGAGGCCGCCCTGGGCCAGGTACCCGACCACCTCGTACTGGTCGGCCACCAGGTCGCCGGGGTGCAGGGCGGACACGAACGCGAAGGGCGTCCCGCAGGCGGGGCAGTAGCCGTGGTCGAGCCGGTCGGCCCCACCCCGACCGACCCGGCCGCCGCACCGGGTGCAGGACCGGCTCTCCTCGGGCACGCTGAGCGGGGGCGAGACCCGGCCGTGTCGGGGGAAGGACAGCACCGGCAGCGACACGAGGCCGGCCACGGTCCAGGAGCTGTCCCCGACCGGCTCCCCGGCCGCCGGACCGTCCGGGAACGCGGGCGGCGTCGCCGGGCGCCCGGGCTCGGGCGCGAGGCCGCAGACCGTGCAGAAGCCGTCGGTGTCGACGGCGCCGGGGCATCCGGGGGTACGCGGACAGCGCATCAGGACGGCTCTCCCTCCCGCCGGTCATCGAGGGCGCGCCGGACCTGGTCGGCGTACCCGTGCACGGCGGCGGTGGCCTCGGTCAGCTCGCCGGGGCCGGCCCAGAGCAGGTCATGGGCCCGCCGGTAGGCCGCTCCCAGCCCGGGGTGCTCGGTGAGCCCGCCGGCCACCGCGCGGGCCCGTTGCGCGTCCAGCAGCCCCCGCAGCCGCTGGTGCGCGGACGCCAGTTCGGTCAGCCGCCGCCGCAGTTCCGCCATCTTGTGCAGGGCCCGGTCGGTGGCCCGCTCCACGGCGGCCAGGTGTTTGGCCAGCGCACCCGGGTCGGGCTGGCCGGCGGCGGCGCGTAGGGCGGTGAGCCGGACCCGCAGCCGGGTGGCCCGGGCGGGCACCGTCGGCAGCCCGGTCAGCAGCGCCGCCAGCTCGCTGTGCTGCGCACGGGCCAGTTCCTCGGCGGCGCGCAGCCCGTTGATCCGCCGGGCGAGCAGCCCGAGCCGGACGTCGATCGCGGGGGCCCGGAAGCCCAGCAGCACCCGCAGGTCGCGTTCGGCCGCCCGGTCGACGATCGGCCCGACCACCTCGGCGAGGAGCTCCTTGGGGTCGGTGGACTCGTCCACGCCGTCGATCAGCACCGATCGCGGCACCGCGGCGCCGACCAGGTCGCCCACCGGGCCCGTCGCCTGCTCGCCCGCGCCGACGAACTCCAGGATCCGCTCGGCCAGCTCCCGGGGCGGCTTGCCGGTGGCGTCCAGCGAGAGGTCGATGCTGCCCAGCGGCGGGACGGTGGGGTCGCCGTCCGCCTCGGCCGGGCCGGCCGAGGCCGGCCGCAGCTCCCGGTTGGACAGCACCACCGCCCGGCGCAGCGCGGCCGACACCGTGGACCCGGGTCGGCCGGTGACGATCACCAGGACGTTCTCGGGCGAGCGGCGGGCGTAGAGCCGGGCGATCCGCAGCGCGGCCGGGCCGTCCCGGTGGCCCGCGCCGAGCGAGGTGAGCTCCCCGTCCACCGAGGACCCGCCGACGACCCACCGCGCGACCGCGGGCACATGGCGCAGGATCGTCTCGACCGGGACCAGGTACGAGCGGCCGGCGGCCGGGTCGCTGTAGTAGGAGACCACCATGCCCACCACGTGGCCGGTCCGCTCGTCGACGGCCGCCGCCCCGCTGAAGCCGCTCCGCACCCACAGCCCGGGGTTCGCCGGGGTCATCTGCACCTGCTCCCCGCCCGGCCCGACCTGCCCGTCGAGGACGGCGTGGACGGTCTCGCCGTCGCTGAACTCCCTCGGGAAGCCGAAGGCGTAGACGTGTTGCTGCCAGAGGGGGAGTCGGCGCAACTCCGCGCCCTGCTGGTCGGGGACCGGATCCGCCAGTTCGAGCAGGGCGACGTCGCCGTGGCCGTCCTTGTCGAGCGGGGCCCACCCGCCGGGCGTCACGCGCGCCGACCGGGCGGCCAGGTGCGGCAGCCGGACCAGGTCGACCCTGACCCGGGTGGCGGGCGGGTCGCCCGTCGCCGCCCCCCGCCGGCCGGCCGAGCTGTCAATCACGTGGGCGCAGGTGAGGACGTGCCGGTCGCCCAGGAGCGTCCCACTGCCCAGGATCAGGCCGCTGTCGCCACGGATGCGGACCGGCCATGGCTGACGGCCATGACTCTCCTTCACCCAGAACATCCTATTCGCTCAGTCCCTACCCGGTGGGGCGCGGCATCGACCGGTGTAAGAAATGCGACTCGGGCGCGGAGCGTGGCTCCCGGCCAGGTGGCCGACTGTGGGTGGTGCAGTGCCACGGCCGCCGGGGCCGTCGGGTACCGGGGTCAGCGACCACCTCGGGGAATCGGGCCCGATATCCGCTGGCGGCCCGGGCCCCGGGGTGGCTAGCGTGCCCGGCCATGGAGATTCGCGCGGAGCGGCCCGAGGACCACGAGGCCGTACGGGAGGTGCACCGGCGGGCCTTCGGCGACCACGGCGGCGTGGTCGCCGACCTGGTCGACGCCCTGCGCCGCGCCGAACCCGACGCGTTGTCGCTGGTCGCCGCCGACGAGGGCGGGGTGGCCGGGCACGTGCTGCTGTCCCGGAGCCTGCTCGACGCGCCGCGCCGGCTCGTCGGAGTGCAGGTGCTCAGCCCGCTCGGGGTGCTCCCCGAGCGGCAGCGGCGGGGCGTCGGCGCGGCGCTGGTCCGGCGCGCCCTGGCGGTCGCCGACGAGCGGGGCGTGCCGCTGGTGTTCCTGGAGGGCGACCCGGGCTACTACCCGCGCCTCGGGTTCGTCCCCGGGGCGTCCCGGGGGTTCCGCAAGCCGTCGCTGCGCATCCCCGACGCGGCGTTCCAGGTCGCGGCGCTGTCCACGTACGAGCCGTGGATGACCGGGACGTTGGTCTACGCGGCGACGTTCTGGGAGCTGGACTGCGTGGGGCTGCGCGACCCGGGGCCGTGACGGTTGGCCGGTGGCGTCGCCCCCGCCGGGGTGGGTGGGCGGCTACGCTCGGCCCGGTGACGATCACGGGGCAGCCGGCCGCGCCCGCCTCGCTGGGGCGCAGCCGCGGCTTCAACGCGTTCTGGTCGGCGCAGATCCTCTCCGTGCTCGGCGACTCGTTCGCCCAGCTCGCCGTGCCGCTGCTGGTGCTCGACGCGACCGGCTCGATCGCCACGGCCGGCCTGCTCACCGGCGTGTCCGGCACGGCGGCGGTGGTCGCCGGCCTGTTCGCCGGAGTCGTGGTGGACCGGTGCGACCGGCGGGCGCTGCTGATCGGCGCCGACGCGGCGCGGATGCTGCTGTTCGCGGTGATCCCGCTGGTCTGGTGGCTGGCCCCGGCCCCGCCGGTCTGGCCGCTGTTCGTGCTGCTGCCCCTGGCCGCGGCGATTGGAATGGTGTTCCAGGTCGCCGCCGTCACCGCGATGCGCGGCCTGGTCCCCGGCGCGGAGCTGACCCGGGCGAACGGCCGGCTTTACGCGGGCGGCGCCCTGGCCTCCGTCGTGGGGCCGGCGCTGGCCGGCGCGGTGTCCGGCTGGCTCGGCCCGGCGGGCGCGATCGCCGTCGACGCCGCGAGCTTCGGGCTCTCCGCGGCCCTGCTGACGCTGGTCCGGCTGCCCCGGCGGACCGCCGGAGCAGCCGAGCAGGGGGAACGGACGGGACCCTGGGCGGAGTTCCTCGCCGGGGCGCGGTTCCTGCTGCGGCACCCGGTGCTGCGCCCGCTGACCGGGCTGCTGACCGTCTTCATCCTGCTCACCTACGGCATGGACGACGTGGTGATCTACCACCTCAAGCACGGGCTCGGCCAGAGCGACGGCACGGTCGGCCTGGTGCTGGCCGCCGGCGCGGCCGGGACGGTGACCGGCTCGCTGGCGGTCGCCTCGCTGCGCCGCCGGTTCGGCTTCGCCGCGTGCTGGACCGGCGCGGTGGCGCTCACCGGCGTCGCCGTCGTGGCGCTCGCGCCGACCCGCCGGCCCGCCGAGGTCGGCGCCCTGCTGCTGGTCTACTTCGGCTGCCTGAGCGTCGGCGGCATCTGCTCGCTGTCGCTGCGCCAGGAGGTGACGCCGGAGCACCTGCTCGGCCGGGTCACCGCTGCGTTCTGGACGATCCACTTCTCCCTCGGCGGCCTCGGCGCGGCGGCGTTCACCTGGCTGGCCCAGCACCACGGCACCACGCTGACGTTCGCCCTGGCCGGGACCGGTGGCGTCGCGGTCGCCCTGGCCGCCCTGTTCACCGCCGTCCGCCGCGCGGCCCCGGCCTGAGTGCCCCCGCCCCGGCCGGCGGGCGTCACCCGACCGGGTGATCCCCGGCAGTTCCCGCTCCGGGTCGGAACACCGCTGCCAGACTCGGCCGCATGTCCAGCACCGGGGAGATCATCACGCTCAGGGACGGTCGGCGGGCGATGGTGCACCGGCTCGGTGCGGAGGCCGGCAGGCGGGTGGTGGTGTTCTGCCACCCGGCCCCGGGCGCCGGAGCGTTCGATCCCGACCCGGCCGCCACCCGCGCGGCCGGGGTCACCCTGCTCGCCCTCGACCGGCCCGGCTACGGCCGCTCCGACCCGGCCACCGGGTGGGCCGACGTGCCGTCCGCCGCCGACGATCTCGCCGAACTGCTGGACCAGCGGGGCCTGGGCCCGGTGCCGGTGGTCGGGTGGTCGGCCGGCGGCCGGGTCGCCCTGGCGCTGGCCGCCCGCCGGCCGGAACTGGTGCGCCGGCTCGCGGTGCTGGCCACCCCCGCCCCCGACGAGGAGGTCCCCTGGGTCGACCCGGGGCAGCGGGAGCAGTTGGCGGCGCTGCGCGGCCAGCCGGTCGAGCAGGTCCGGGACCGGCTCGACGCCGAACTCGCGGGCCTGGTCCCGGCCGATCCGCAGGATCCGCAGGCGTTGCGGACGCTGCTCGGGGCGGGCCCGGCCGACGAGGCCGCGCTGGCCACCCCCGGTGCCGCCCGGCAGTTCGCCGACCTGCTCGCCACGGCGTTCGCGCAGGGCGCGCGGGGGCTGGTCGACGAGATCGCCGGGTACGTGTTGCGCCCCTGGGGCTTCACGCCCGACCAGGTGCGCGCGGCCACCCTGCTGCTGTACGGCGCCGACGACGCCCTGGCCGGCCCGGAGCACGGTCGCTGGTGGCGCGACGCGCTGCCCGACGCCCGCCTGGAGGTCGTCCCGGACGCCGGTCACCTGCTGGTGGTGCCGTCCTGGGCGCGGGTCCTCGACTACCTGGTCGGCCCGCCGACCCGGGCCACCTCTGCCCGGGAGGCGGTCGCGTACATCCTGCGTGCCCCGTGACCCCCGTGGCTCCGGCCGGCCGGTGCCGCCCACTGGCCGGTGGCGCCGATCGTCGGCACCAGCCGCCGGGCCGCCTGCGACCCCGCGACTGGGGGCACGGGCCGGGGCGACCACTGCGAGCAGCAGCCGGGCGCCCTCCGGTGGCGCGGAACGTCAGCGGATGTTGGCGGTGTGGCCGAGGGAGTAGCGGCCGGGCTGGGGCCAGACGGTGAGCCCGTGCGGGCCGGCGCCGACCGGTATCCGGGCGAGCAGCTTGCCGTCGCTGGTGCGGATCGCGTAGACCTCGTTGTGGAAGCGGCCGGACAGCCACAGGGTGCCCCCGTCGGCGGAGAGACCGCCCATGTCGGGGCTCCCTCCACCGGGGATCTTCCAGGTGGTGACGGGTTTGAGGGTGGCCAGGTCGAGCACGGTGATGCTGCCGGCGTCGCGGTTGGTGACGTAGGCGAGCCTTCCGTCGCGGCTGAAGTAGATGCCGTGGGCGCCCTTGCCGGTGGGAACGAACGCGGTCTGCCGGGTGGCCTGGGCGTCGAAGACGTACACGCCGTGGGCGTGCATGTCGGCGACCAGGAAGTGCTGTCCGTCCGGGGTGAGCCGGGTGTCCTGCGGCATCCCGTCGGGCGTCTCGGTCAGCCTGAACTCGCGCAGCTTGTCGAGCGTGGTGGTGTCCAGCACGATCATGCGGTTGGCGAACTCGCAGCTGAACAGCATGACCTTTCCGTTCGCGGAGTAGTCCATGTGGTTGATGCCGCCGCACGAGGGGAACCGCACCGACCGGGTCCGCTGCCAGGTGCCCAGGTCGTACAGGTCCAGTCGCTGGTACGCCTCGGCGACCACGATGGCCTGCCGGCCGTCCGGGGTGAAGTAGAGGTTGTAGACGTCCTCCAGTTTCCGGAACGTCCCCGGCTTGCCGGTGCGGGGGTCGATGGGCACCAGGCCGCCGTCGGGAATCTTGCTGGAGGCCACGTACAGCGTCCGCAGGTCGTAGGCGGGCACGACGTGCTGCGGCTCGGGCCCGCCGGGGAACGTGTCGACCACCTGGTACGTGGCCGGGTCGATCACCGACACGTCGTTGCTCTTGGTGTTGGGCACGTAGACCAGGGCCCGGTCGGACCGCACCGGCTCGGCCAGCATGCCCGGTCCCACGGCCGCGTAGACATCGCCCGCCTTCGGGTACGCCGGCATGCCCGCGACCAGCGGGCCGAAGGGCGACCCGGTCGACGCCGGTGCGGCGGAGGGCGGCTTCCGTTGTTCGCCGTCGGCGACGGTGCAGCCGTGGGCGGCCAGCAGCGCCACTCCCAGCAGGGTTACGAGCTGCACTCTCCGCACGGATCCAGCGTAGCGCCTGATAATACGCAAAAGGGTTCTTTGTGAACGGAGTGGACCGACCGGGGCTCTCCGGCTGCGGTGCCGGCCCGGCGCCGGCTCAGCTCGCCTCCTCCGGGGCGGGGAGCAGCGCCAGGGCCAGCGTCAGGTCCAGCACGGTCGCCGGGTCGTGCAGCCGCTCGCCGTACAGCTCCCGCACCTTGGCCATCCGGTAGCGCACGGTCTGCGGGTGTACGAACAGGGCCGCCGCCACGTCGTCGCGGCGGCCCTGGTGCAGCAGCCAGGCGCGCAGCGTCTCGGCGAGCCGGTGGGCGGTGGCCGGCGGCAGCGACGCCAGCGGGCGCAGCACCTGGGCGCGCAGGTCGGCCAGGGCCTCCGGGTCGGTGCTGAGCAGCAGCTCGGCGAGGTGCTGCTCGGTGTCCAGCGGCGCGTCGGCGCCGGCCCGGGGCAGCCCGAGCAGCAGCGCCCGGGTCGCCCGCTCGTACGACCCGGCCACCCGGTGCCACGGCCGGGCGGGCCCCAGCACCGCCCGGTGCCCGCGCAGCACCCGGGTGAGCTGCCGCCGCCGCCCGCCGTGCGCGTCCGGCACGAGCAGCACGGCCAGCTCCTCGGTCGGGTCCACCCCCGGCATGTCCTCCCCGCTCTCCAGGGTGTGCGGGCTCAGGGCGGTCAGCACGGTGCGCAGGCCGCTGCGGGGCAGCAGCACGACGGTCAGGGTCTGCGGCACCGGCCAGTCCGCCCGCTCGGCGCCGCGCCGCAGCACGTCCTCGGCCTCGCCGGCCAGTAGCTGTTGGGTCAGCCGTTCCAGGGACCGCCGGCGGGCCCGGCCGACGCTGGCCAGCTCGTCGGCGTGCCCCGCCACGCTGGCGGCGGACAGCTCGTCGATGTAGGCGAACATCAGCTCGGCGAACTCGGCGACGGTCGCCGCGGCGAGGCCGCTGCGCACGGTGGTGGTGGAGACCTCCCGCCAGGCCACCCGCGCCCCCACCCGGTACGCGGCCAGCAGCGCGTCCATGCTGCGACCGGAGCGGGCCTCGCCGCTGCCCAGCGCGTACGCGGCCTCCAGCGCCGGGGTCAGCGGGGTGCTCGGGTCCGACGCCTGGGGACGCCCGATGAGCTGGAGAAACGTGCCGAGCGCGATGCGTACCGCGTTCTCGATCTTCTCCCGCATCTGCCCGGTCAGGGTGCCGGAGTAGGCGGGCACCTCGGCGGTGATGGCGGTGATCGTACGCTCGGCGACCAGGGGCAGCGCGGCGCGCAGCCGGGCGGCCATCGGCTCGTCCAGTTCGAGGTGGGCAGCGCGGCGGCTGGTCCCGGACCCTTCCGACATCGATTGTTCTCCCGGAACAAACCCCTGCGGTTGATTCACCTTCCTTGGCCAAGATGTTATGCGATCGTGCCCGTCACCCTGGTCGTATGACCACCACCGTCCCGCGCCCGTCCGGCAAGCTCACTGTCCGGGACAGGCTGTTCCGGCTCGCCGAGACGGTCACCACGCCCCTGCTGCCCGAGGACTACCTCGACCTGGTCGCCCCGCTGCGCTCCGGGGCCGCCCTGCGCGGGCGGATCGTCGACGTCCGTCCCGAGACCCGGGACGCGGCGACGGTGACCATCCGCCCCGGGCGGGGCTGGCGCGGGCACACCCCCGGGCAGTACGTCCGCCTCGGCGTGGACGTCGACGGGGTCCGCCAGTGGCGGGCGTACTCGCTCACCTCCGTCCCCGGCCGCCGCGACGGGCTGATCTCGGTCACCGTGAAGGCGATCCCGGACGGCCGGGTCAGCAACCACCTGGTCCGCAGGGCCACGCCCGGCACGCTGGTCCAGCTCGACCAGGCGCAGGGCGACTTCGTGCAGCCCGCGACCGCCCCGGAGCGGATCCTGTTCGTCACCGCCGGCAGCGGCGTCACCCCGGTGATGGGGATGCTCCGCGCCGGCGCGACCGGTTCCGCCGACGTCGTGCTGGTGCACTCCGCGCCGACCCCGGCCGACGTGGTGTTCGCCGACGAGCTGCGCGGCCTCGCCCGGCAGGGCGCGATCCGCCTCGTCGAGCGGCACACCGACACCGACGGCGTGCTGGGCGTGGCCGAGCTGGCCGACCTGGTGCCCGACCACCTCGACCGGCAGACCTGGGCGTGCGGCCCGGTCGGCCTGCTCGACGCGGTCGAGGCGCACTGGGCCGGCCACGGGGTGGCCGACCGGCTGCACACCGAGCGGTTCCGGCCCACGGTGATCTCCCCCGGCGCCGGGGGCACGGTCACCTTCACCCGGGCCGGGGTCACCGTCGGCGCCGACGGCGGCACCGCCCTGCTCGACGTGGGTGAGGACGCCGGGGTGCTGATGCCGTCCGGGTGCCGGATGGGCATCTGCTTCGGCTGCGTGGTGCCGCTGCGCCAGGGCGCCGTCCGCGACCTGCGCAACGGCGACGTCACCACCGCCGTCCCCGGCGACGGCGTGCTCATCCAGACCTGCGTGTCGGCGGCGGCCGGTACCTGCGACATCGACCTCTGACAGGAGAACCGGATTTGACCGCGATCCAGAAGAAGCCCGTCAACCCGATCGCCCACCTCACCGCCGAGGACATCGAGACGCTGGGCCGGGAACTCGACGCCATCCGCGACCGGGTGATCGCCAGCCGGGGAGAACGGGACGCCGCCTACATCCGTCGGGTGATCTCCACCCAGCGCCGGCTGGAGCTGGGCAGCCGGGCCGTGCTGCTGTTCTCGCTGTTCCCGCCGGCCTGGCTGGTCGGCACCGCCGGCCTCGCCGTGGCCAAGATCCTGGAGAACATGGAGATCGGCCACAACGTCCTGCACGGCCAGTGGGACTGGATGCGCGACCCGAAGATCCACTCGACCACCTGGGAATGGGACCACGTCTCCCCGGCCGAGCAGTGGAAGCACTCGCACAACGAGCTGCACCACACGTACACCAACGTGCTCGGCAGGGACAACGACCTCGGGTACGGCATCATGCGCGTCGACGAGGACCAGCGGTGGCACCCGATCCACCTCGGCCAGCCGCTGTGGAACCTGATCAACGCCTGCTTCTTCGAGTACGGCATCGCCGCGTACGACCTGGAGCTGGGCCGCAACCTGCGCAAGGGGCGGCACAAGGCCCCGGAGTTCCGGGCCCGGGCCCGGGCTGTCGGCCGCAAGATCCGCCGCCAGTTCCTCAAGGACTACATCGTCCACCCGCTGCTGTCCGGCCCGTCGTTCCTCAGCACCCTGGCCGCCACCTTCACCGCGAACCTGATCCGCAACCTGTGGAGCCACTCGGTGATCATGTGCGGGCACTTCCCGGAGGGGGTGGAGACCTTCGAGAAGACCTCCATCGAGGGGGAGACCCGGGGCGAGTGGTACCTGCGGCAGATGCTCGGCTCGGCCAACATCAGCGGCAGCCGGCTGATGCACATCATGACCGGCAACCTGTCGTTCCAGATCGAGCACCACCTCTTCCCGGACCTGCCGAGCAACCGCTACCAGGAGATCGCCCCGCAGGTGCGCGCGCTGTTCGCGAAGTACGGCCTGACGTACACCACCGGGCCCCTGCCGAAGCAGGTCGCCTCCGCCTGGTGGAAGGTCATCCGGCTCTCCCTGCCCGACCGGGCCACCCCGGCCGCCAGCCGCCCGGCCGACGACCTGCCCACCCCCACCCCCGCCCTCGCCGAGGTGTAGGGCGGCCGGTGTCCGACCCGGGCGCTATCGTCCCGGCATGGCCAACCGCTGCTACCTCTTCGTCACCGACCACGAGGGCATCTGCCCGGACTGGGCGGACGTGCCGGACATCGCCCGGCAGGTGCTCGCCGAGGACGTGTGCGGCGTCCCGCTGCTGTGGCTGGCGATGTTCCGGCCGGGCGACCTGGTGACCGCGACGTTCCCCGCCGACTTCGACGACGAGGAGGACGTGACGGTCACCGCTCCGCTCGCGCCGAAACAGCGCGCGCTCGACCAGCTCGACGCGGCGCTGCCCGTGCTGGCCCGCGTCTTCGCCGACGAGGGGCCGCTGGACGGGCACGCCGCGCTGCTGCGCGCGGGCGTGGCGGCCATGCCGGGCGCGTTCGTCACCGTCAACCCGTACGAGATCGCCGTGCTCGACGACGAGCGGGCCTGGTACGACAACCTGCGCGCCGGCCTGGCCGGCCTGGACCGCCCCGGTGGCCCGCAGGCCGACCGGCGGTGCCTGGCCGACCTGGCGCAGTTGCGGCCGGGCCGGCCGTTCCCGCCGGCCCGGCTGCTGCTCGACCAGCTCGACGCGACCGACGACGACTGGTGGAACCACACCCGCCTGCTCGGTTCCGGCTTCGGCCGGCCGGCACCGTGGGAGCAGCGCGACGCCACGCCGCAGGGCGCGCCCGCCCCGGCCTGACCCCGTCCCGCGCCGTCAGCCCGCCGGTCGAGCCTGGGCCGCCGGGTCGGACGTCGCGCCGGCCGGGGTGGGCCTGGTCGGGGCGGCCGGCCGGGCGGCGCCTCCGCCGCGCCGGCGGCGCAGCACCAGCCAGGTGCCGAGGATCGCCAGGGAGACCAGCGGGGCGGGGTGGCCGAGCAGCGCGGCGACGGCGAGGTCCGCCGCCACTCCGGCGACCGTGGCGACGAAGACCCAGCGGGGCGCGGTGTCGTGGGCGGCCCGGCGGCGGTCCCTCGGCATCCACCGGGTGGTCGACCAGGGCTTGGCCACCGACACCCAGGCCTGGAACGCGATGGCCCCGGCCATCAGCGCGGATCCGGCAGCCAGCGGCACGGCCGGCCCGGACCGGCCCGCGGCGGCGGCCGAGGCGGACCCGGCAAGGGCGTCGCTGAGGACGAAGATGCCCAGGTGGAGCTGGACCAGGGTGATCGCGAACTTCACCAGCACCCAGCGGTACCGGAAGAACCCCCACGGGGTGGCGGCGGCGAGCATGAACCCGGTGAACGCCGAGGCGTTGGCCAGCGGCGCGAGCAGCCTGCCGTCGAGTACCTGGGCCATGGCCGTGGCGCTGACGGCGACGTCCCGACTCGGGGTCGTGAGGCTGGTGGTCACCAGGACGAAGATGGCCAGGGCCTGCGCCATCCAGCCCACCGAGGTCGTCACGTGCAGCCACAGGGCGAGCTGACGCCAGCCTCGCACGGATCGAGATGCCATGTGCCCCACGCTGCCACCGCCGTCGTCCGTCCTCCATCGGAGGAAACCCGCGATCGCGACGCGCACCGTCCTAAGGGGATCCCCTGGGCCGCCCCCTGTTCGCCAACCCTACCGACTGAGGTCTGGCCGGCGGCATGACCACCTCCAAGCCCTGCCGGGCGCGGCCGGTCACCTAGGCCCGGGCGGGCGGCTGCCCGGCGCGCAGCCGGTCGCGGACCTCCCGGTGGAGGACCTTGCCGAACTGCGAGCGGGGCAGGTCCTCGACCACGAACACCCGGCGGGGGACCTTGTAGCCGGCCAGCCGCTCCCGGCAGCCGGCCCGCAACGCGGCCTCGTCGGTGTGCGCGCCGGGACGCAGGACGACGGCGGCGGCGACCTCCTCGGCACCGTGTTCGCCCGGCAGGCCCACCGCGGCGGCGTCCCGGACGCCGGGCAGCCGGCGCAGCGCGTCCTCCACCTCGGACGGATAGACGTTGAAACCGCCGGTGACGATCAACTCCTTGATCCGGTCGACCACGGTGACGAAGCCGTCCGCGTCCATCGTGACGACGTCGCCGGTGCGCAGCCAGCCGCCGGGCAGCAGCGCCCGTGCGGTCTCCTCGGGCCGCCGCCAGTAGCCGGCGAACACCTGCGGGCCGCGGACCAGCAGCTCGCCGGCCTCGCCGGGGCCCCGGTCCCGCGTCGGGTCGTCGGGATCGACCACGCGTACGTCGGTGGAGGGGAACGCCACCCCCACGGTGCCGGGCCGCCGGGCCGGGGAGACCGGATTGGCCAGGGTGATCGGCGAGGACTCGGTCATGCCGTACCCCTCGACGAGCAGGCCGCCGGTCACCGACTCCCACAGCTCGACCGTGGCGGGCGGCAGGGCCATCGCGCCGGAGATGGCGTACCGCAGGGAGGTGAGGTCGACGCCGCGCTCCCGGGCTGCGGCGGCGAGCTTCTCGTAGATCGGCGGCACGGCGGGCAGGAAGGTCGGCGGGCGGCGGCGGACCGCGTCGAGGACCTGGTCGACGTCGAAGCGGGGGAAGAGCACCATCGTCGCGCCGATGCCCATCGAGAAGGTCAGGCAGAGCGTCACGCCGTAGACGTGGAAGAGCGGCAGCACCGCGTACACCGTCTCCTCGCCGTCGCGCAGGCCAGGCACCCACGCGCGGCCCTGCGCGGCGTTGGTGCGCAGGTTGCGGTGGCTCAGGATCGCGCCCTTCGGCGCCCCGGTGGTGCCGCCGGTGTACTGGAGCAGCGCGGTGTCGTCCGGGTCGGGCGCGGGATGGTCGGCGGGCAGCGGCTCCGCAGCGGCGAGCAGGTCGGCCCAGCGCAGCGCCCCCGGGGCGGGGCCGGTCAGCGCCGCCCGGGTCGCCCTGGTGCGGCGCAGTGGCAGCCGCAGCGCCCACCGTTTCGCCCGGGGCAACGCGGCGGTGAGGTCCACCGCGACCACCGTCCGCACCGCGCCCCGGTCGCGCACCAGCGGGGCGACCTTGTCCCAGACCACCGCCACCCGGGCACCGTGGTCGGTGAGCTGCCGATCCAACTCTCCGGCGGTGTAGAGCGGGTTGTGCTCGACCACCACCGCGCCCAGCCGCAGCGTCGCGTAGAAGGCGACCGCGTGCTGGGGGCAGTTCGGCAGCACCAGCGCCACCCGGTCGCCCCGGGAGACGCCGAGTCGGCGCAGCGCCTCCGCCGCGCGGGTCACCTGGTCGGCCAGCTCCGCGTACGTGGTGGTGGCGCCGTAGAAGTCCAGGGCCACCCGGGGACCGAACCGGCGGGCTGCGTCCCGGATCAGGCCGACCAGCGACCCGGCGGGCTCGGCGACGGTGGCCGGCACGTCGGGCCCGTAGCTGCGCAGCCAGGGGCGGTCGGCGGTGTCGTGCACTCGGATCTCCTCGAAGGTGGGCGCCGGGGCCGTCGCCCGCCTCTCGGCCCGACCCTGCGGGTCGGTGGCCTGCGGGTCGCCGGATGGCCGCCCGTGGGCGGCCCCGGACGCCTTTCCCGGTCCGGCCGGCACCATGCCTGCCGCGTCCAGTTCCGCCGGTGTCGGTTGGGCTGGTCGGCTACCGGCGGGCGACGTAGACGGTGTTGGCGGACTCCCGGCCCTGCAACGGGTTGGGAAAACGGACGACGTGGGCCAGCGAGGTCGGGAACACCCCGGTGAGCACTCGCTGGAAGTCGGTGTCCGGCGGGTCGTTGGACCACAGCGCGAAGACCCCGTCCGGGTGCAGCAGGTCGGCGAGCCGGCGCAGGCCGTCGGCCGTGTAGAACGGGGCGTGACTCGGGTGCAGCACGTGCCGGGGGGAGTGGTCCACGTCCAGCAGGATCGCGTGGAACCGTCGGCCGGTCTCGTCCGGGTCGAAGCCCGCGCCGTCGGCCACCGCCGCGAAGAAGTCCGCCCGGACGAACCGGGTGCGCGGGTCGTCGGCCAGCCCCGACGCGAACGGCAGCAGGCCCCGCCGGTGCCAGTCGATGACGTCCTCGATCGCCTCCACCACCACCAGGGAGCGGACCCGGGAGTCCTCCAGGGCGGTGCGGGCCGTGTAGCCGAGGCCCAGGCCGCCGACCACGACGTCGAGGGCCTCGCCGGCCAGCGGCGCCAGCCCCAGCCGGGCCAGCTCGATCTCCGCCACCGGGAACAGGCTGGACATCAGGAACTCGTCGTCCAGCTTGACCTCGTACACCTCGCGGTCCAGCGCGGGGTCGTGCCGCCGGCGCAGGCTGATCTCGCCGATCGGGGTCTCCCGCCAGGCCAGTTCCTCGAATCGCACGCCCACGCGGTGTCCTCACTTCGGCCGGGGTCCGAGCGGATGCTACCGCCCGCGCCGGGCCGGCCGTCGCAGCAAACCGCCATCCGGTACGCCCGCGGCGCATCCTCCGATCCGTCCCGGGTAACCCTCGCGGGAGGCGATCATGCCGGCGCGACCGGTGGAAGGGTGGTGTTGGTGGTGGCGGACATGCTGGCCGGACGGCTGCACGTGGCGGACCGGAGGCTGCGGATGGAGACCGTGCCGGTCCCCGAGCCGGACCGGGGACAGGTGCGGATCAGGGTCGAGGCGGCCGGGGTGTGCCTGTCCGACGTGCACCTGATCGACGGCACCCTCACCCCGCTCTACCTGCCCGACGACGTGGTGACCCTCGGTCACGAGGTGGCGGGGGTCGTCGACGCACTCGGTGACGACGTCGACGGTTGGGAGCCGGGGCAGCGGGTGCTGCTCCAGGCGGGGGAGCGGGACCGCGTGGGCACCGTCTTCACCCGTGGTGTCGACTACGACGGCGGCTGGGCCGAGTACGCCGTGGCCCGTCAGGACACCATCGTGCCGATCCCCGACGACCTGCCCTTCGAGCAGGCTTGCATCATCCCCGACGCGGTCTCCACCCCGTGGGCGGCGGTCACCGATACCGGCCGGACCCGCCCCGGCGAGGCGGCCGGCGTGTGGGGCGTCGGCGGCCTCGGCGCGCACGCCGTGCAGTTGCTGCGGCTGGTCGGGGCCGCTCCGGTCATCGCGGTGGAACCTCTCGCGGCGGCCCGCGAGCGGGCGCTGGCCCTCGGCGCGGACGCCGCCCTCGACCCGGGTGACGCCGCGTTCCGGGACGCCGTCCTTGAGCTGACCGGCGGGCGTGGCCTGGACGTCGCCTTCGACTTCGCCGGGGTCACGCCGGTACGGGAGCAGGCGCTCACCGTCCTGACCCGGCGGGGTCGGCTGGTGCTTGCCGGCATCGCCAACAAACCGGTCACCATCGCCTCGGACAGCACCTTCAACTACCTCCAGCAGGCGCTGCTCGGGCACTACGGCTCGGAGGCCGAGCACGTCGAGCAGCTCGTCGCCCTGGCGGGGCAGGGCCGGCTGAACCTGGCCGCCTCGATCAGCGACGTGCTGCCGCTGGCCGAGGCGGAGCAGGCGGTGGCGCGGGTGCAGTCCAAGCAGGGCAACCCGATCCGCCTGATCCTGCACCCCTGACCACCCCGCCCACCCGCTCCGCGTGCGCGAAGGGGCGGGGTGGGTGGGGGTCAGGTTGGGGTGGTGAGCCGGGATTCGAGGGCGTCGAGGTCGGGCAGGAACCACACGTGCTCGGCCCGGTTCGACTCGTGGACCAGGGCGCGCAGGGCGGAGCTGGCCGCCAGGTGCCGCGAGATGTCGCCGAGGACGGCCAGGCGTAGCCGGTAGTTGACGAACTTCTGCATGACCTCGCCCGCGAACCGGGTGCCCAGGGAGAAGAAGTCCTCGTTGAGCCGGCTCGCGGGCACGGCCACCACCTGGGCGCCGAGGAAGGCCGCGCCGATCAGGTCCAGCGCGTCCTGCACGGTCGCCACCGGCGGGCCGGCCGGGTCGCAGACCAGCACGGTCACCCCGGCCAGCTCCCGTACCTCGTCAGGCATGCTCGACCGCCCCGGCGAACAGGCCGTTGTCGCCGTCGAGCACGGCGTCGACCAGGCGCAGCAGGTCGGCGGTGGCGCCGGCGGCGCCCAGGATCACGATCTTCATCCGGTCTCGTTCCTCGTCGTAAACGGTCTGGACGCGTAGCGGGCGCGCGGGGTCGTGGTTGGTGTTCGCTGCGGCCAGGACGAGCGTGCCCAGCCGGTCGGCCGCCGCCCGGTCGACGCCGTCGACCTGCACGATGCTGGACACCTCCACCGACGCGCCGCCGGCTCGGGCCGCCGCCGGCCGGGACCGCCCGGTCAGCGCGTCGAGATCGGCGCGGGCGATCCGGTACTGCTTGCCGATCCGCACCGCCGCGAGCCGGCCCGAGCGGATGTAGCCGCGCACCGTGCGCACGTGCAGGCCGAGCAGCTCGGCCACCTGCTCGACCGAGTATATTTCTTCCTTCATCGTGCCCAATCATAGGCATGTCAGGGAACGATAGGGAGGGTTGGGGGCACGTTTTCATCACCCGGTCCGATCCGCTCCCGGCCTCGGTGGCCGCCCAGGGTCGGCTCTCCGGGGTGGCTGCCGTCGTTGGCGCGTCCCGGCGAGCGTCGCTGGTCGAAGTCGCCGGCGGAGCACCGATTCAACCCCTATCTCTTGCATTGATGCACATCGCATTGTGGGCTATTCTCGGCTCGCCAATGATCCAGGGTGATTGCGAAGTCGGGCGGGAGCGCTTGATCAGGGAGTCCGGGGGGGTCCTGGCGTGGGGCGTCGCTCCACCGCAGGTATGCCTACCGGCTCCTTTGGAGCTGAGTCGAACACGACATCACCCACGCCCGCCGCGATCGGCGACCGCAGGCGGACGGCCCGACGGGGTGGTGGGTGACGCGACGGCAGTGGCCCGACCGGCGGTGATGACGTGGACGACTCAGCTCCATAGGCGGCGTACCACGGCATCGAGCCGCCGCGCCCACGGCTCCGTCCGGGCCACGGTCCCCGGCCGACCGGGGACCGCACCCGCGACAACGCAATGACCCTGGTCAATGATCACCTGCGACCGCACGGAGGAACGATTATGGACCCTGAATTCCCGTCCGGCTGCTGCGGCGGTAAGGAGGACCGGACGCCGGTCGGGCTCAGCCGCCGTACGCTGCTGCGCGGCACCGCCCTGAGCACCGGCGCCCTCGCCGTCGGCGGTGTCGTCGGCCTGCCCGGAATCGCCCACGCCGCGCCGGCGATCTACAACCCGTTCACCGGTTACCCGATCACCGGAACCTGGCAGGACCACCTCGACAGCGGCTCGCTCGGCGGCATCGACTTCGGGATGGGGGTCGGCACCAACCTGCCGGCCTGCGGCGCCGGCACCATCCAGAACATCCCGAACAACGGTACGGGCGGGCACACCGTCACGATCTACCACGCGGACGGATACCGCAGCCAATACATGCACCTGTCGCAGTTCCTGCTGGGCAACGGTGCCGCGGTCGGCGCCGGTACGATCGTGGGACGCTCGGGTGGTGCTGTCGGCGCCCCCGGCTCCGGCAGCTCCACCGGCCCGCACCTGCACTGGCACATGATCAACCCGAGCGGGGTACGCATCAACCCGCTGACCTACGTCGGCCAGAACCCAGGTGGCGGTGGCCTGCCCAAGACGTCGACCGAGCAGGACGGCATCCCGGGCCCCATCTTCTACAAGCGAATGCAGAACTGGCTGCGGATCACCTCGGGCTACACCGGCCCGATCGACGGCGTACCCGGCGTGAACACCTACGCGGCACTGCAACGGGCCATGCGCGGCTACGGCTACACCGGCCCGATCGACGGTGTACCCGGAACCAACACCTGGAAGGCGGTCCAGCGACTCGCCACCGGGTGGGGATACACCGGCCCGATCGACGGAGCGATGGGACCGAACTCCTGGCGGGGCTTCGCCCGGTTCCTCAACCAGAACCAGTGGGACTGACCCGCGACGCCGGCTTCTCCCAGATCGAGACGTGCCCGGTGCTCTCGTGGGTGAAGGGCTCCCCGGCCCAGCCCGCCCAGCGGTCGCGCAGGCGTAGCCCGGCGAGCTGGGCCATCAGGTCCAGTTCGGCGGGCCACACGTACCGGAAGGGGATCGAGCGGAACTCGCCGCGCCCGTCGACCACCTTGACGTAGTTCGAGATGGTCGCCTGGGTCGCGGTGTCGTAGACGTCGTACGCCCACCGGGTCGGGCCGGTGTGCCACAGCACGACGTTCTCGCCGGGCGGGAGTTTGCGCAGCAGCGGCACCTCCACCTCGACGACGAAGCAGCCGCCCGGCGCGAGGTGCGCCGCGACGGTGCGGAAGCAGGCCACCTGCTCCGCCTGGCTGGTCAGGTTCATGATCGTGTTGTAGACCAGGTAGGCGAGCGAGAACGTCCCGGCCACCCTGGTCGTGGCGAAGTCGCCGATCGTCACGCCGATCGCGTCGCCGCCGGGCTTGGCGCGCAGCCGGGCCACCATCGCCCGGGACAGGTCGACGCCGTGCACCGGCACCCCGCGACCGGCCAGCGGCAGCGCGATCCGTCCCGTCCCGACGCCCAGCTCCAGGGCCCGGCCGCCGCCGGCCAGCTCCGCCAGCACGTCCACCGTGGCGGCCACCACGCCCGGGTCGAACCGCTCGTCCGCCGGGTCGTCGTACCTCGCCGCCACCCGCTCCCCGAAGTACCCGTCCCCGTCGTCCATCGGCGGACCGTACCGCGACCGTCTCCCGGGACGCCGGGAATTACCGGCGGGTCAGCTCCGGCCGGCGACCCGGGCGACGAAGGTGCGCCACGCCGCCGGGGGGAAGGTGAGGGCCGGGCCGGTCGGGTCCTTGCTGTCGCGTACGCCGACGACGCCCGGGAGGTTGTCGGCCACCTCGACGCAGTCGCCGCCGTTGCCGCTGCTGCGGCTGCTCTTGTGCCACCGCGCGCCGGTCAGGTCCATGTCTGCGCCACCTCCGTGATCAGGTCCACCGACTGCCAGTGGGACAGCGCCTCGCCGCGCACGTTCTCCCACGCCCCCAGTATCGCCGCGATGTCGTCCGGGTCGCTGACCACCTGTCCCTGGAGCTGGTTGTCCAGGTAGCCGGCGAGCCGGTGGTCCACGCTGGCCGCGATGACGAACGGCCCGTTCAGGCCGGCGTACGCGCCCACCCGGGACGGCACGACGTGCACCCGCACGTGCGGCTGCCCGCACGCCGCGACCAGGGCGTGCAACTGCCCGCGCATGGTCTCCGGACCGCCGACCGGCCGGCGCAGCACCGCCTCGTCGACGACGGCGGTGAACTGCGGCGGGTCGTCGCGGCGCAGGATGTCCTGGCGGGCCAGCCGGGTGGCCAGGTGCCGCTCCACGTCGCCCAGGGCGATCAGGCCGGTGCCGCCGAGCACCGCGCGGGCGTACGCCTCCGTCTGGAGCAGGCCGGGGAGCACCATGGACTCGTACCAGCGCAGCGAGACCGCCTCGCGCTCGATCTCCTGCCACGGCCGGAACCAGATGGGCTCCCGACGTCTCGAAGTGTCCGCTGACCATACCCCTACGCCCTGTATCTGGATCGTCACGCGCGACAGGGTTTCTCCGCAGAGGACGGCGCGGCCGGTGGAGGCATAGGCCCGGCGGTCGCGCCGTCGGCCGCCCCGCGCACCCGGCGCGGGGCGGCCCCCAGCGGAGTCGAAAGGGGAGAGCCACGCCGCACAGGTCAAGCCGGCACCGGTCGCGCCGTGGATCGCGCTGCGGATGCGTACGCTGCCGTGAGTACCGGGCAGGAAGCCACCGCCGCCGCAGCCGCCGCCCGCCCCGGGCGTGCTGCACACCCGCTTCCTCGGCTGGCTGTCCCCCCCGGCAACGCCCGGACGAACCAGCTCCACCGCAGCGGCGAACCCGTCCGGAATGAACCGGGACACGGCGCGCGGGCGGGACGCCGACCTCGTCCGCCGGGCCTGGGCCGGTCAGCCGTAGGCGGGATTCCCACCGTTCGCGGCGGGTGCCAGACTTCCCCCATGCGGCACGGCGTCGTCGGGCGGGACGAGGTGTTCGACCAGGCCTGGCGGCTGCTGGGCCGACCCGGACCGGTGCTGCTGGAAGGGCCCGCCGGCATCGGCAAGACCGAACTGTGGCGCGCGCTGGTCGCCGAGGCGGCACACGCCGGCTGGCTGGTGCTGAGCTGCGCGCCCACCGAGGCCGAGACCGAGCTGCCGTACGCCGCCCTGGCCGACCTGCTGGGCCCGCTCGCCGACCGGGTGGCCGAGCTGCCCCGGCCGCAGCGGGTCGCGGCCGAGGTGGTGCTGCTGTCCGGCGACGCCGACGAGACGGTCGACGTACGGGTGGTCGGGGCGGCCACCCGGTCGCTGCTGGAGGCCGCGACGGCGGCGAACACCCACCCGGCGGTGCTCGTCGCGGTGGACGACGCGCCCTGGCTGGACCGGCCCAGTGAACGCGCGTTGCGGTTCGCGCTGCGCCGGGTGACCGGCCTGGCCACCCTGGCGAGCCGCCGGCCCGGCGGGACCGCCCCCGGGGAGGTGCCGCTCGGGCTCGACGAGGGCCGCGACGGTGGTCGGCTCGGCCGGGTCGAGGTGCCTCCGCTCGACGTCGGCGCGCTGCACCACGTCCTGCGGGAGCGGCTCGGCGTCACGCTCAGCCGGCCGATGCTCGTCCGGGTGGCCCGGGAGGCCGAGGGCAACCCGCTGCTGGCCATCGAGGTGGTGCGCGCCCTGCAACGCCTGCCGCGCCAGCCCTCGCCCGGTGAGGACCTGCCGGTGGCGGCGTCCATGCACCACCTGCTCGCGGACGTCCTCGCCGGGCTGCCGTCGGAGAGCCGCGCCGCGGTGCGGCTGGCCGCGCTGCTGACCGTGCCCGCCGTCGTCGACCTGGCGGCGGCGGGGGTGTCCACCGCCGCGCTGGACGCGCCCGAGGAGGCCGGGCTGCTCGTCGTGACGCCGACCGGGGTGCGGTTCACCCACCCGGTGTACGCGGCGGCGGTCCGGGCCGGCATCCCGCCCGGGGTCCGTCGCCGGCTGCACCGGCAGCTCGCCGGCCTGGTCACCGACCAGGACGAGCGGGCGCGGCACCTCGGGCTCTGCACGACCGATCCCGACCCGACCGTCGCGGAGACCCTTACCGCCGCGGCCGGCCGGTGGCACAGCCGGGGCGCGCCCGACTTCGCCGCCCAGCTCTACGAGCGCGCCGCCCAGCTCACCCCGGCCGACGACCGGGACCGGCTGGGCCACCGGCGGCTGGCGGCGGCCCGCTGCCGGTTCGACAGCGGGGACTTCCCGGCGGCCCGCACCGCCGCCGACGCGGTCGCGGCCGAGTTCACCGATGACGTACGGGCGGAGTCGCTGCTGCTGCGCGCCGTGGTGGCCTGGTGCGGCGGTGAGGCCGGCCGGGTGGCGGTGGACAACGGCACCCGGGCGCTGGCGGCGGCCCGGCCCGGCTCGGCCCTGGCCGGCCGCATCCACGCCCACCTCGCCGTCTTCGACGACCGCCCGGAGCAGGGCCGGGCGCACGCCGAGGCCGCCGCCGTGCTGCTGGACGGGCGCGACGACGACCACGAACTGCTCGCCGCCGCCCTGGTCCTGCTCTTCTTCCAGGAGGTACGGCTGGGCCGGGCGCCGCGCACCGACCTGCTGGACCGTGCCCTGCGCCTGGAGGGCGACGAACCGGCCTGGCTGGCGGGCACGGTGCCCGCCATCTGGTGGAAGGCGATCGACGACGCGGAGCGGGCCCGGCGGCGGCTGCACCGGATGCTCGGCCGCGCCGAGGCCCGGGGCGACGAGCCGCTGCAACACGAGCTGCTCTCCCACCTGGGCGAGGCCGAGCTGCTGGCCGGCCGCTGGGCCGAGGCCGAGCGGCACATCACCGCGGCCCGGGAACTCGGTGACCAGCTCGGCACCGGCCTGGTCGGCGAGACCTGGCTGGCCGGACTGCTCGACGCGCACCGGGGCCGGCTGGCCGAGGCGGCCCGGGTGGCCGAGTCCGGCCTGCGGCTCGCCGACGAACTGGACGACGACTGGTGCCGGCGGATCCACCAGCAGCTTGCCGGGTTCGTGGCCCTAAGCGCCGGCCGGATGGTGGAGGCCGCCGCCGCGTACTCCAGCCTGGCCGCGACGATCGACGGGACCGGCCTGGTGGAGCCGCTCGCCATGCGGTTCGAGCCGGACTGGATCGAGGCGTGCGTCGGAGCGGGGGATCTCGACCGGGCGGCGGCCGTGCTGGACCGGTTGACGGCCCGGCACCACCGGTTGCCGCGGCCCTGGACGACCCTGGGCTCCGCCCGGGCCCGGGCGCTGCTGGACAGCGCCACCGGCGTCGACCCCGGCGACGCGCTCGACGCGCTGGCGGCGGCGCGGGACGCCGTGCCACCGGCGGTGCTGCCGCTGGACCGCGCCCGCTGCCTGCTCGTCGCCGGGATCGTGCACCGCCGGTCCCGCCGCAAGCTGCCGGCCCGGCAGGCGTTGGAGGCGGCGGTCGGGGAGTTCACCGCGATCGGCGCGGCGGCGTTCGCGGACCGGGCCCGGGCGGAACTGGCCCGCGTCGGTGGCCGCCCGCCGACGCCCCGGCACCTCACCGCCACCGAGGAGCGGGTGGCCCGGCTCGCGGCGCGCGGGCGGACCAACCGGGCCATCGCCGACGAGCTGTTCGTCAGCCCGAAGACCGTCGAGGCGAACCTCGCCCGGATCTACCGCAAGCTCGGCATCACCACCCGAGCCGAACTGGGCGCCGCCATGACCAGGGGCGACGCGCCGACCATGGGCGACGTCGGCGGATAGGGAAACACCCGATTCCTCGCCGCCCGCGGCGGCCTAACCTCGGCCCATGACCGTGCGCCGTCTGCTCGTACCCGTGTTGTGCTCGTTCCTGTTTGTCCCGCTCGTCGCGTGCGGCGCCGAGGACACCGGCGGCACCGACCCGGCCACCGGGGCGGGCGTGGAGGTGAACGCCGGCGGGGACGTGGCGGACGCGCCCGCGCCCCCGTGCCCGTTCACCGCGACCCGGGTGTCCGAGATCGTCGGCCAAGCCATGGTCGACCAGGGCAACTGCTCGTTCGGGGACGGCAAGGGCGTCGCCCAGCTCACCGTCACCACCGCCTCCCGGCTGGCCGGCGGCAGCACCTACGACTACCAGCGGAACCAGGCCACGAAGGTGTACCGCGAGGTGACGGACGTCGACAAGGGGGAGAAGGCGTACCTGGCGGTCAAGGACATCGAGGCCGAGGCCGTCGTGGTCAGCGGCACCGGCAGCTACACCGTGATCCTGAGCAGCTTCGAACGGCTCGGCGCCAGCCCCGACGGGTACGAGCGGACGCTGCGCGAACTGCTCGACGCCCTCCCGCTGTGACGCCGGTCCAGGACAGGAAAGTGAACCCACGATGACGTATCCCGCAACCTCCCGGCGGCGCACCGGCCCCGGCCGCGCCGTCGCCGTCGCCGTCGCCGGGCTGACGGTCACCGCGCTCGCCGGCTGCGGCATGATCGGCGTCGGCGGAGCCGGCGACGGCGGGGCCGCCCCGGCGGCGGGCGGCGGCCCGGGCCTGGCGGCCACCCCGACGCCGGGCGGCGACCCGCTGCCCACCGCCACCTCGCAGGCGCCGGAGGAACCGCCGGCAGCGCCCCCGGTCGACGCCTGCGACCTGGTGTCCAAGCGGGAGGCCGAGAAGCTGGCCGGCACCCCGCTCGACGACCCGGTGGCGATCCGGGAGACCTGCACCTACACCGGACCGGTCACCGGCCCCACCGCCCAGGTGGAGGTGTTCGTCGGCGACGGCGCGAAGAAGTTCCTCGACATCGAACGCGAACTCGGGCACGAGTTCACCCCGATCGCCGGCGCGGGCGACGAGGCGTACGCGGAGGACGGCACCGTCTTCGTCAACAAGGGCGGGGTGTGGGTCTCCATCCGGCTGGTCCGCACCGACGACCCGGCGAGGTACCGCAAGCCCCTGGCGGACCTGGCCCGTACGGTCGCCGGCCGGCTCTGAGCTGCGGGGGAGTCGACGTGCCGGCATCCGGGACCCGGCGTGGCCGCGCGACGGCGGCGCTGCTCGCGGCGGTCCTGCTGCTGCCCGCGGCCTGCGGTCGGTCGGGACCGGGCCCCACGCCACCCGGCCCACCCGCCACCGGCGACCAGCGGTACGGGGCGGCGCCGGCCCGCGATCCGCAGGTGACCTACCAGCCCGACGTGGTGTTCGTGGGCGGTGGCGGCGGGTCGGTGCGGGGCCTGTCCGACGACGCGCTCACCTGGCGCATCGATCCCGCCGCCAGCGGCGCCGACCAGCTCGCCCGGGGCCGGGTCATGTTCCTCACCGGGCGGGCGGTCGGGCGGGTGCTGGACGTTCGCCGTGACGGGGACGACCTGGCGGTGACCCTCGGGCCGGTGGACATCACCGAGGTGATCCGCGACGGCACCTTCGCCGGCGACCGCCCGGTCTCCCTCGACTCCCCGACCCGGTACGACGCGGGCACGCCGTTCTGGGCGGAGTACGACGCCGAGTCGGGCGCGGGCGGCGGCGGGCGCATGATGCCCGTGGTGGCCCGGCGGCGGGCCGCCGGCTTCGCGGTCACCCCGGTCTGCTGCGCCGACGGCGTCGGCGCGCGGTTCAGCTACGACGGCGGCGGGATCCGCGTCGCCGGCACGGTGACCCTGTTGATGAAGAGCCCGTCGGCCCGGTTCCACCTGGAGATCCGGGGCGGTGCGGTACGTCGGGCGGAACTTCGGATCGCGGGCATGGCCGGGTTGCGGATCGAGATCGCGGGCGCCACCGACGCGGGGCGCAACATCAACAAGCGGATCCCGATCCCGCTGGACTTCAGCGTGCCGGTCGGTGAGATCCTCGGCGTGCCGTTCTCCGTCACCGCCAACCAACTCGTCGGGGTGCAGACGGCGTTCAGCTCCCGGGACGGCAACATCAAGGCGGCCGGCGAGTGGTCGCTGGGCGGCGACCTCGGGTTCGGCTACGCCGACGGCGCGTTCGGCGTCACGAAACCCTGGAACCTCACCGTCCGCAACAGCATCACCGACTCGATCTACGGCCCGTCGGTCGGGGTCAGCGGGATCATCGTCCACTACCAGGCGGCGTTCCGGGTCGGCCTGGGCATCCTCGGCTTCACCTCCGGGCTGTACGCCACGGTCACCGCCACGGCGGGACTGACCGTCGGCTCCGCCCTGGGCGCGCCGATCGAGCTGTGCCGCAGCACCCAGCTCGGGCTGTGGCTGGACTACGGCGTCGGCTACCGCATCCCCGCCGGCCTGGTGAAGGTGATCAACGCCTTCCTGGACCTGGTCAACGCCGGACCGATCGAGGAGAAGGCGGGCATCGGCCGGGTGGACAACGTCTTCAACAAGCTGGACGTCCAACCGGACGTGAGGATCTGTCGCGGCTGACGGCCCCCGCGCACGCCGTACGCCGTTCGGCCCGGCGGCGCGGGGAAACGGCCGTGCCGGAGCCCACCCGGGCCGTAGGGTCGATCCACAGGCCCGGAGCCGGCTCCGGGGAGCGACCGTCGGAGTCGAGGACTGGTGATGGCCCGGACGCACCGCCCGTCACCGGCGCTGCTGGTCAGCCTGGTCACCTCGACCGGCCTGCTGGTCGCGGTGAGCCTGGCGGTGCGCCACCACCCGGTCGCCCGCTGGGAGCGGGACCTGTTCACCCTGCTCAACCGACTGCCGGCCGGGCTGACTCCCGGGCTGGTCGTGGTCATGCAGCTCGGGTCGTACGTGGCCGTCTTCGTCGTCGCCGCCGTGGCCGCGCTCATGCGGCGCCTCGCGGTCGCCCGCGACCTGTTCCTGGCCGGCAACCTGGCGTACTGGCTCGCGGTGCTGGGCAAGGCTGCGGTGGCCCGGGAGCGACCGACGGCGCTGCTGGCCGACGTACGGACGCACGACACGATCACCGGAGCGTTCGGCTACCCGTCCGGGCACGTCGCGGTCGCCTCCGCCCTGTGCCTCGTCACCGCCCGCGCCGTCGACCCGCGCTGGCACCGACCGCTGTGGGCGGTGATCGTCCTGGTCGCCCTGGCCCGCGTGCACGTCGGGGCGCACCTGCCCGCCGACTCGGTCGGCGGGTTCCTGGTCGGCTGGCTGGCGGTGTGCCTGACCCGCCTGATCGTCGGCGAGGTCGGCCCGGAGCGGTCCACCTCGCGGCTGCGCCGGGTGCTCGCGCGGCGCGGGATCGACGCCGTGCGGCTGGAACCGATCACCGGGGACGCCCGTGGCTCACGGCCCTGGCGGGCGGACACCGCCGACGGCCGCCGGATGTTCGTGAAGGTGACCGGTGGTGAACAGCGCGACGCCGACTGGGCGTACAAGTTCTACCGGCGACTGCGCTACCGGCATGTGGCGGACGAACCACCATATGCCACTGCGAAGCAGAAGAACGAGCACGAAACCTACCTGGTCCTGCTGGCGCAGCGGGCCGGGGCGCGCGTGCCCGCAGTCGTCACCACCGCCACCACCGAGGGCGGTGACGCCCTGCTGGTGCAGGAGTTCGCCGACGCCCCCGCGCTGGACTCGGCGATCGGACCGCTGCCGCTCGCCGCGGTGGCCGACGTCTGCCGACAGGTGGCGCTGCTGCACCGCGCCGGGATCGCGCACCGCGACCTGCGCGCGGCCAACATCCTCGTCCGCGGCCGGACCGTGTACCTCGTCGACTTCGGCTTCGGCGCCGACAACGCCTCGACCGACCAGCAGTCCCGGGACGTCGTCGAGCTGCTGGTCACCCTCGCCAGCCGGGTCACCCCACGGGCCGCGGTCGACGCGGCCGTCGTCCAGTTCGGCGGCGGGCCCGTCGCCGACAGCCTGCCGTACCTACAGAAACCGGTGCTCTCCCGGGCGGGACGGAGCACGCTACGCCGGTTCCCCGACCTGCTGGACCAGGTACGCGACGAGATCCTGCGGCACTACCCGGCCCGCGACGACCGGCTGGCCCGTGTCGTGCGCGTCAGCCCCCGCGGCATCGGGCTGCTGCTCATCCTCGGCCTGCTCGTACACCTCCTCCTTCCCCAGGTCGGGCAGGTACGCACCGCCCTGCGCCTGATGGCCCACGCGAACCCGGCGGCCGTCGCCGCGACCCTGCTCGCCTCCGGGGCCACCTATGTGCTCAGCGCCGTCGTGCTGCGTCTTGCCGCCGCCGACCGGATTCCGCTGGGGGAGGCGACCGTCGTGCAGGTCGCCGCGTCCTTCGCCAACCGGCTGGCCCCGGGCAGCGTCGGCGGTGCCGCCCTGAGCCTGCGCTACCTGCACCAGAAGGCGATCCCCACGGCAGAGGCGGCCACCGCCGTCGCCGTGTCCCGGGTCGCGGGCGTCGGCTCCGTCGTGCTGCTGCTGCCCGTGCTGCTGCCCTTCGCCCGCGAGCCCGCCCGCACCCTGACCCACGAGGCCAGCGCCAGGGCGCTGCCCATCCTGCTGACCGTCGTGGCGGTGCTGCTGGCCGCGGCGGCGGCCCTCGCCATCCCCCGGCTGCGCCGGCAGGGACGCGCCGCGGTCGGTCAGGTGCTGTCGGCCCTGCGCGCCCTGACCCGCCAGCACCGGCTGGTCCGGCTGGTCGTGTCCTCGCTCGCCCTCACCCTCTGCTACGGCGCCAGTCTCTACCTCGCGGTGCTCGCCGTCGGCCAGCCGGTCGACTTCACGCTGCTGCCCCCGGTGATCCTGGTGTGCGTCGTCGGCGAGGGCGTCGCCTCCGCCGCCCCCACGCCCGGTGGGCTCGGGGCGACCGAGGCGGCGCTCGTGTCCGGGCTGCTGCTCTACGGGCTGACCGCGGAGACGGCCGTCGCGGCGGTCCTGATCTACCGGCTCGCGACGTTCTGGCTGCCCGCCGTCCCCGGATTCGTGGCCCTACGGGTGCTCGTCCACCGGCGGCTGGTGTGACCGCAGGAGACCCGCGCCCGGCTCGGGCCGCCGCCGGTCAGGACAGGGCCAGGAAGAGCTTCTCCAGCTCCTCCTCGGTCATCTCCGGCTCCTCGCCGCGGTCCCGGGCGGCGGTGCAGTGCCGCATCCCGGAGGCGATCAGCTTGTAGCCGGCCCGGTCGAGGGCCTTGGAGACGGCGGCGAGCTGGGTCAGGGTGGCCCGGCAGTCCTCCCCCGACTCGATCATCTCGATCACGGCGTTGAGCTGACCCCGGGCCCGCTTCAGGCGGGTCAGGGCGTCGGACGTCATCTCCGGTCGCAGCCTCACCACGTCACCTCCACGTCGAAGGTACCCCGGGGGGTAATCCGCCGGCCACCGGGCCGGCCCCTGCGGCCGGCGACGGAGGGTCTTCGAGGGATCGACGCAGCGCTTATCCTGTGCCCCGACCGACCCGTCGGAGGGGACCGCATGCCGTCGCGGCAGGACCAGCTTCACTCGTACCAGTTCACCGTCCAGCGGGCGGTGGCCGCCCTGGTGATGCGGGAGACGGACCCGGCGCGGTCCCCGTTCCGGCGGCTGGCCGGGGCCGGGCTGGCCAGCGTGCTGGTGGCCGCGATCACCCTGGGCGGCTTCGCCCTGTACGGCCTGTTCACCGGCGGCGGCACCAGGTGGCGCGACCCCGGCGCGGTGATCGTGGAGAAGGAGTCCGGCGCCCGGTTCGTCTACCGGGACCGCAAGCTGCACCCGGTGCTCAACTACGCCTCGGCGCTGCTGATCATCGGCGCCGAGCGCCCGCAGACCGTGTTGGTCTCCCGCCGCTCGATCGAGGGGGTGCCGCGCGGCCTGCCGCTGGGCATCCCCGACGCCCCCGACTCGCTGCCCGACCGGGCCCGGCTGTCGACCGCCCCCTGGACGGTCTGCTCGGTCGCCACCACCGAGGCCGAGCGGACCGCCCCCCGATCGGCGGTGCTGATCGGGGTGGCCGCCACCGGCGGCCGGGCCCCGGGCGACGACGCGGTCCTGCTCCGGCACCCGGACGGCGGCCTGCACCTGGTCTGGCACGCCCGCCGGTACCTGCTGCGCGACACCGCCCGGTCGCTCGCCGCGCTCGCCGCCACCCGGCAGCGCGCCGTGCCGGCCGCACCCGCCCTGATCGACAGCTTCCCGGCCGGGGCCGACCTCGCCCCGCCGGACCTGCCCGGCCTCGGGCGGCCCTCGGCCGGGGTGCCCGGCGCAGTGGTCGGCGACGTCTTCCTGATCCGCAACTCCGGCGGCGGGCGGCAGTACGCCGTCGCCCTCGCCGACGGCCTCGCCGGCATCACCGAGTTGCAGGCCAGCCTGCTGCTCGCCCGCACCGGCCAGGGCGAGCCGGCGGCGTTGACCCTCGGCCGGTTCGCCGCGCTGCCCAAGCAGCCCGACCTCGTGCCGACCGGGCCGGCCGCCCCGCCCACCAGCCCGCCCCGGCTGGCCGCCCCGGACGGCGGGGCGCTCTGCGTCGGGGTGGCAGCCGACGGGGAGGTGCGCGACCTGCGGCTCGGCGCGGCCGTGCCCGACCTGAGCGGCAGCCCGCGTACCACGGGCCCGGCGGTCGCCGACCACGTGGTGGTCGAGCCCGGGCACGGCGCTGTCGTGGAGTCGGCCGCCGCGCCGGGGGCCACCGGCGGCGCGGTGTCCGTCGTCACCGACCTCGGCCGGCGGTACGTGCTGGCCGACGCCGAGGTGCTCGGCATGCTCGGCTACCGGGACGTGACGCCCGTCCGGTTGCCGGCCGGCGTGGTGAGCCGGGTGCCCGCCGGCAGCCCGCTCGACCCGGCCGCCGCCCGCGCCGTCGCCGCCGGGTGAGGGCGAGCCACCCGTCGGCGCCTCGGGTGCCGGCTCACGCCGTAGCCGCCGGGCGGCGCAGCACGGTGACCGCGAAGTCGGCGTCGTCGGTCCAGGGGCGCAGGTCCCAGGTGGCGAAGCGGTGCTCCCGGCGCAGCCCGGCGGTCACCGCGTCGGCGTCGAAGTCGGCCAGCGGGTAGCCCCGTTCGGTGCCGAAGCCGACCACGACCACGCCGTCCGGGCGCAGGTGGGCGGCGACCCGGCGGAGCACCTCCGGCTCGGTGCCGGGGGCGACGAAGGCCATCACGTTGCCGGCCACCACGGCCGCGTCGAACGGCTCCGGCTCGCCGGCCGCCGGGAGGTCCAGCTCGGCCAGGTCGCCGACCAGCCAGCGCGGGCCGGGGTGGTCGGCGCGGGCGGCCTCGACCAGCGCCGGGTCGGCGTCCACGCCCACCACCGTGTGGCCACGGGCGGCCAGCGCCGCGCCGACCCGCCCCGTGCCGCAGCCGGCGTCGAGGATCCGGGAGCCCGGCGGCACCAGCGCGTCCAGCAGCCGGGCCTCCCCGGCCAGGTCGGCGCCCTCGGCCGCCAGGCGGCGAAACCGGTCGATGTACCACTGCGAGTGCTCGGGGCCGGTGTCGGTCACCCAGCGGGTCGGTCTGGCCATCACCCCACGCTATCCGGGGCGCGGACGGCCCGAGCGGCCACCCCCGGCTCGGGCCGCCGGGTCAGCCCTGCTCCACGCCGCTGGTCAGGCCCTCGGCGGGCAGCGGCAGCCCGGGCGCGACGGCATCGGCGGCACCCCCTGCGAAGGGTAGGTAGCTGATTCGTACCTTCAATTGATCAATTGCGAGACATCTGCTGATTTTTTGTTCGACACTGGAGCCCAGTGCTACCGGGATGTGACTCATGGTAAATCACCGTGCTCGGGCCCACCGAGCCGGAGCGGACGGCGGCGTGCGCGCCGGCGCCGCCGCCGACGGCGCGCCCCCGGGCGGGCCGCCCGGGGCCCGGGACCTCGGGGCGCTGCGCCGGCTGGCGGTGGCCACCCTCGACGGCAACTGGGAGCACGACCACACCGTCCCGTCACGCACCCTCTACCCGCACCAGTGGAGCTGGGACTCAGCGTTCATCGCGATCGGCCTGGCCACGGTGCGTCCCGCCCGCGCCTGGCGGGAGCTGCGCACCCTGTTCGCCGCCCAGTGGGCCGACGGGCGGGTGCCGCACATCGTGTTCAACCCCGCGCTGCGCGCCGGGTCGTACTTCCCCGGGCCCGGCTTCTGGGACTCCGCCCGCGTCCCGGGCGCGCCCGCCGTGGCCACCTCCGGCATCGTCCAGCCGCCCGTGCACGCCCTCGCCGCCTGGCTGGCGTACCGGCGGTCGCCGTCCGAGCGGGGCCGGGCGGAACTGGCCTGGCTCTACCCCCGGCTGGTCGCCCAGCAGCGCTACCTGACCGGCCGGCGGGACGTGGGCGGGGCGGGGCTGGCCTGCCTCGTGCATCCCTGGGAGTCCGGGCTGGACAACAGCCCCGCCTGGGACCCGCCGCTGGCTGCGGTGCCCGCCGACGTGGCGGTGCTGCGGGCGTACCGGCGGCACGACACCGTGCACGCCGACGCCGCGCACCGGCCCACCGACCTGGACTACGCGCGGTACGTCGCGCTGGCCGACGCCTACCGGGCGGGTCGGTACGGCGACGACGGGCTGGCCGGGCGGCACCAGTTCCTGGTGGAGTGCCCGCTGTTCAACACCGCGCTCGGGCTCGCCGAGCACGCCCTGGCGGCGATCGCCGGCGCGGTGGGCGGCGATCCCGGTCCGCACCGCGAGCGGGCGGCCCGGATCACCGCGGCCCTCGTCGACCGGCTGTACGACCCGGCGACCGGCGCCTTCCACCCCCGGGACCTGCGCGCCGGCCGGCTCGTGCCGGCCCGGACCGCGCTCGGCGTCGTCCCGCTGGCGCTGCCCGACCTGCCGCCCCGGCAGGTCGCCACGGTGCTCGCGGAGGCGTGCTCGCCCCGGTTCGGGCTGGCCGCGCGGATGGACCGGCCGCTGCCCAGCCACGACCGGACCGCGCCGGACTTCGAGCCGCTGCGCTACTGGCGGGGACCGAGCTGGCTGAACCTCGACTGGCTGCTGTGGCGTGGCCTGCGCACCCACCACCGGCTCGACCTCGCCGCCGGGCTGCGCGCGTCCATGGTGGACCTGGTCGCCACGGCCGGCTGCCACGAGTACTTCCACCCGGACACCGGCGTCGGCCTCGGCTCGCCCGCGTTCGGCTGGACCGCCGCCCTGCTGCTCGACGTCCTCGCCGCCGATCCGGCCGCCGACTGAGCCGCCGGCCGGTCCGTCGGCCGGGCCGCGCGGTCAGGCGGTCTCGGCGCGCGGCGTCAGCCGGTGGGGCCGCTCGCGCGCCGGTCGTCCGCAACCGGGACCGGCCGTTTGGCGGCGCCGGGCCCGGGTAAGCGCGGGCCCGGTCCGAGGACGGGGGGACGCGGTGCGGTATCCCCGCTTCGTCGACGCGGTGTCCCGGGGTGCCGGGATCCCGGTGGCGCAGGCCGCCGCGGTGACCGGCGCGGTGCTCGCGACGATGGCCGAACGGGTCGAATCCGGCCCGGCTGGCCCCAATGAGAGGAAGCGAAGCCGAAGCCATGACAGATATTCCACCGGGGGCACCCGCCTGGGTCGACCTGGTCACCACCGACCTCCCCGGCGCGGCGCGCTTCTACGCGCCCCTGTTCGGCTGGGCCGTCGCCGAGGCGGACCGGCAACCCGCGGCTGACGGTCACCTCGTCTTCCACCAGCAGGGCAAACCGGTGGCCGGTGCCGGGCCGGGGGCCGGCCCGCAACGCTCGCCTGCCTGGATGCCCTACCTGGCGACCGACGACGCCGAGGGGGCCTGCCAGCGGGTGACCGCCGCCGGCGGCCGGATCCTGACCGAGCCCTTCGACGTCCCCGGCTCCCGGCGGACGGCGCTCTTCGCCGACCCGGCCGGGGCGCCGTTCGGGGTGTGGCAGTCGCTCGGTATGCCGGGGGCCGAGGTGTTCGACGTGCCCGGCTCGCTGACCTGGCCCGAGCTGACCACGCGGGAGTGGGACCGGGCGAAGGAGTTCTACGGGTCGGTGTTCGGCTGGACGGCGGACGACCAACCGATGGGCCCGATCACCTACACCACCTGGCTGCTGGATGGCCGCCCGGTCGCCGGGATGATGCCCATGCTCGGCGAAGATTGGGGTGACCTTCCGTCGCACTGGATGGTCTACTTCGCGGTGTCGGACACCGACGCCGTCGCCGACGAGGCGCAACGGTTGGAGGGGCTGGTGTCCGTGCCGCCGACCGATCTGACGCGGGGCCGGTTCGCGGTGCTCACCGATCCACAGGGGGCGTTCTTCTCGATCATCGGGGCTACCTCGCCAGCCTGACCGTACGCGGCTCCGGTCACGTACCATGACGCCCGGTCGGCGGAAGACGAGTGCGTCACTGTCCGAGAGATTTGGCAAGAATGATCTCCAGCGGTTCGCCCGGTAGCAGGAGGCATCCGCGATCGACGTAACCCAGGCGGCGGTATAGATGCTGGGCTTCTTCGCTCGCCAGGGTTGATGTCATCACCGAGCCGTAGCCCGCTGCTCGCTGCTGATTCTCCCAGTGCTGGATCAGCCGCGTGCCGAGGCCCTTGCCGCGGTGCTGCTCGAGAACGAACAACATGTTCATGAAGGGGATCTCGTCCCAGAAGAGGCCCCACCTGAGCCATCCCTGGATGGACGTGTCTTCCACGGCAACGGTGACTCGACCAGCCTCGATGACCCTGTGGAGTTCCTGCCGGCCGACGTGAAGGTCCGCCTGGACGAGGAACGACACATCCCGATTGTCCGCCACGCGCAAGTCGATCGACATGGAAGGACGATGACACAGGCCGCCTGCGACCCGCGTTCGCACATCGGCAGAGTCGCTTGTCATGTTCCGGAGGCCATGTGGGCGGCCAGGATGTGGGTGGGGTGGCGGTCGAGGTTCTTGCGGGCGCGGTCGTAGCGCATCGTGGTGCGGGGGTCGGCGTGGCGTGCGGCGATCTGTTTTACGGGCTGGCGGCGCTCGCTGCGGCCGGGGCTGTCGTTCGCCGGGGGCTGACAGGCTAGTTTGCTCGGATGAGTCTCCTCGATGACGTCGCGCGGCGTGACAGTTGGCGATGCTGGGTGTGCGACGAGCCGGTCGACGCCGACATGTCGGTGAACGACCCGCGTGGTCCCAGCGTCGACAGCCGCACCGCCGACAAGAAGGCCAAGGTCGCCGAGCGACTCGCGCACCGTGCCTGCAACACCCGCAAGGGCGCGGTCAAGGTGGTCATCGCCTGGCCGGACCGTCTGCACGTGGTGGAGCCCGCGCCGCTGATCGCCGTCGCCGAGCGACTCGAACGCAAGGGTGGCCGCGAGCTGGTCGCCCGCTGTCCGAGCAAGAAGGACGCCCAGGAGGCGGCGGACTGGCTGGTCGACCGGTTCTCCCGGCTGGTGCCCGGACTGCCGGTGACCGCAAGCGTCGACGCAGGCGGGGGACAGTACCTCGTCGCCCTGGCCACCGGCCGCCGCTGACCGGTGGCCCTGGTCGGCGAATGTCCGTCACCGAAGCGCTTGATGGTGGAAATGGTCCCCGGATGCCCGATGCGATCTTTGCCCACCCCCTCCTCGCACGTGTCTACGACGCCTTCGATGGAGACCGCGACGACCTGGCCGCCTACCTCGCGATCGCCGGCGAGTTGACCGCGAGTCGGGTGCTTGACGTCGGTTGCGGGACAGGATCCCTGGCGATCCTGCTCGCTCAGCGCGACTATACGGTCGTGGGCGTCGACCCGGCCGAAGCCTCACTCAAGGTCGCGAAGCTGAAAGACCAGGCGGGGAGGGTCCGCTGGATCCACGGCGACGCCACGGTACTGCCGGCGCTCGATGCCGACCTGGCGACGATGACCGGGAACGTGGCCCAGGTCTTCCTTACCGACACCGACTGGGCGCAGACCCTCCAGGGCATCCACGCCGCCCTTCGCCCGAACGGCCATCTCGTTCTCGAAACCAGACGCCCCGAACATCGCGCTTGGGAGGAGTGGGCGGCGGACGGCGATCCGGTCACCCTCGATATCCCGGACATCGGACGGGTGGAACAGCGCCTTGAGGTCACCGACGTCAGCCTTCCCTTCGTCTCCTTCCGATACACCTACCGGTTCCTGACCGACGGCGAGATCGTCACGTCGGACTCGACCCTCCGGTTCCGCAACCACGACGAGGTCGAATCGAGCCTGGCCGCCAACGGCTACCGAGTCCTCGACGTGCGGGAGGCATCCGACCGCCCAGGTCGAGAGTTGGTGTTCATTGCCGAACGTTCGACCTGAGGCAGCCAGCCCGAGCAACCTGAAGGACCGGTCCGAGGCGGGAAACGGCCGGAGTGTTAGCCGGCTCGCAGCGTGCCCAGCGGGGCGTCGTCCACGGCGAACCCGAGCGCGTCGACCACCTCGACGACCCCGCTGACCTGGGCGGTGAGCCGCAGCGCGAGGTGCACCGTGGACCTCCGGTCGAGCTGGCCGGTGAGGGTGACCACGCCGTCGTGCACGGTGACGTCGACGGCCCCGTCCGGGACGGCCAGCACCCGGCGCAGCACCTCGCAGACCACGTCCCGGCGGATGTCGGCGTCCGGGCGCAGGTGCACCCGCAGCAGGTCGCCCCGGGTCACGATGCCCACCAGCCGGCCCAGGTCGTCCACCACCGGCAGCCGCTTGACCCGGCGGTCGGTCATCAGCCGCGCGGCCTCCACCAGGGAGGCGTCCGGAGCGACGGTGACCGCGGGCGCGGTCATCAGGTCGCCGGCCAGGGTCGCCCCCGCCTTGACCCGTGCCTCGCGGTGCCGCCGGCCGGGGAACACCCGCCGCTCGTGCGGCTGCCCCAGCAGCTCCACCTTGTGCAGCAGGTCCGCCTCGGAGACCACTCCGAGGACCCGCCGCGCGTCGTCCAGCACCGGCGTCGCGGTGACGCGCCGGCCGGTCAGCACGTCGACGATCTCCCGGTACGCCGTGCCCTCCCGTACCGCCGCGACGTCCGTCGTCATCACGTCCCGTACCTGCCACGTCCGCATGGTGACCTCCTCGTTCCCACCTCGACGGTAGGAGCGGGCCGGCCGGCTCGGGCAGGGCCGGGCGGCCCGCCGGGGCGGGGCCGGGGGCCCGGGCCGCCCGGACCGGAAGTCCCGGGGCGTACCGGGTGCGGGAAGGACTTTCGTCGATCGACCAACGACGAGAGGCAGGGGCGACGGCCGACCGCACCGGTCGCCCCCATGGCGCCGGCCGGTGCGCGGCCCGCGTGGCAGCCGGCCGGCCCGGCACCGACCGTTTGGCGACGGCGGGTCCGGGTAAGCGCGGGCCCGGTGCGAGGATGGGAGGGCATCGTGCGGTTTCCCCGTTTCGTCGACGCGGTGTCCCGGCGCGCGGGCGTGTCGCCGGCCGAGGCCGCCGCGGTGACCCGGGCGGTGCTGGGCATGCTGGCGCAGCGGGTCGAGGGCGGTCCGGAGCGCGGCGTCGAGGCGTCCGACGGTTCCGCCGAGGACTTCCTGTCCCGGGTCGGGGTGCGGGCGGGCGTCGACCCGGAGACCGCGCGGGCCGGCGCCGAGGCCGTGTTCGCCACCCTCCGGGAGACGATCACCGTCGGGGAGTTCCGCGAACTGGTGACGCGCCACCCGGACGGTTGCGACGGGGCCGTCGATCCGGCCGAGTCGCCGTACGATAACTGACGCCGACGGCGGGCGACGCCCTTCCTGAGCTGCCGTTCAGGGCCGGTCGCCTAGGAAAAACCCCTGCCTGCGGGGGTCTTCGCCGCAAAAACACTTGTGGGTACCTGTCTATTCCGAAGCTCCTCTATGCGCTAGGGGGATGATCGGGTGAACTTCGCCGACCTTCCCGGGTCGCCGCGTTCGGCCGTTCGGTCCGATCTCTGATCGATGATCTTGCCGCCCAGGTATCGAGTCCTATGCTGCATCCATTGTGAAGTCCTGGGGGGGATCGTGATCACAGTTACCCGATGCTGCGCGCCTGCCGGCGGTGCGCCGCCTCGCCGCGGCTGACATGGAAACGTACGCGGTCATCCATCGTTTCGCCGACCTGGCGGCCACGGTTCCCGAGCGGCCCGCCCTGCTCGGCGGGGCGAGTCCGGTCAGCTACGCCGACCTCGCCGCCGCCGCCGGGGGGCACGCCGCGCTGCTCACCGCCGCAGACGCCCGCCCCGGCCACCGGGTCGCCCTGCTCACCCCGCACGGCGCGCCGACCGTCGCGGCGCTCCTCGGCGCGCTCGCCGCCGGCTGCGCGTACGTGCCGCTGGATCCCGGCTTTCCCGTCGACCGGCTGCGGCACATGCTCGCCGCCGCCGACGTGCACGCCGTGCTGGCCGCCCCGGAGCACCGGGAACTGGCCGACCGGCTCGCCGCCGACCGCCCGGGCACCGCCGTGCTGACCACCGACGCGGTGACCCCCGCGCCGCTGCGCCCGACCCCGGTCGACCCGGACGCGCTGGCGTACGTGCTGTTCACCTCCGGCTCGACCGGGCTGCCGAAGGCGGTCGGGCAGACCCACCGCAACCTCGCCCACGTGGTCGACAACCAGATCGCCACCCTGGCCGTCGGCCCGGACGACCGGCTCAGCCTGCTCGCCTCGTTCAGCTTCGACGCGGCCATCCCCGACCTGTACCCGGCGCTGCTCACCGGCGCCGCCGTCGTCCCGGTCGACCTGCGTCGGCACGGCCTGGCCCACGCCGTCGACCAGCTCGTCCGGCACCGGGTCACCGTCTACCACTCCACCCCCACGGTGTACCGGTTCCTGCTCGACGCCCTCGGCGACCGGCGGCTGGCCGCCGTCCGGGCGGTGCTGCTCGGCGGCGAGCAGGCCACCTGCGCCGACGCCGCCCGGGGGCGGGACCGGTTCGCCCCCGACTGCGTCCTGGTCAACGGCTACGGCGCGACCGAGATGACGTTCGCCGCCCGGTACGCGCTGCCGCTGGCCGACGTCGACCCCGCCGCCACCGGCCCGCTGCCGATCGGCGCCGCCCTTCCCGGCTACGAGGTGGACCTCGCCGGCGACACCGGCGAGATCGTGGTCCGCGGCCGGCACGTCGCCCCCGGCTACCTCGACCGGGCCGACGACCGGTTCACCCGCGAGCCTGACGGGGTCTGGTCGTACCGGACCGGTGACCTCGGCGCGCGGCTGCCCGGCGGCGCTCTGGTCTGCCTCGGCCGCCTCGACCGGCAGGTCAAGGTGCGCGGGTTCCGGGTCGAGCTGACCGAGATCGAAGCCGTCCTCGCCGCCCAGCCCGGCGTCGGCGCGGTCCGCGCCATCGCCCGCGACGGCGAGCTGCTCGCGTACGCCCGGCCGGCCGGCGGGCCCCTCGACCCGGCGGCCCTGCGCGTCGCCCTCGCCCGGCGGCTGCCGGAGTACGCGCTGCCCCGGGCCGTCGTGGTGGTGGACGAGTTCCCGCTCACCGTCACCGGCAAGATCGACGAGCGCGCGCTGCCCGACCCGGCCCGGGACGTCCCGGCGGGGGAGGAGCCGGCCACCGCCACCGAGCGGGCCGTGCACGACATCTGGTGCGCGGTGCTGGGCCGACCGGCGGTCGCCCGTACCGCCAGCTTCTTCGACGTCGGCGGCCAGTCGCTGCTGCTCGGCGTGGTCCAGCAGCGGCTCGCCGAGCGGTTCGGGGTGCGCCCGCCCCTGCTGCGGCTGTTCGAGAATCCCACGGTCGAGGCGCAGGCCCGCCTCGTCGACGCCCCGCCGGTATCCGGCCGCGCCCCGGTCGGGCCGGCCCCGGCCGCCCCGGCCACCGCCGCCCGCGAGTACACCGGCGACGAGATCGCGGTGGTGGGGATGGCCGGCCGCTTCCCCGGCGCCCCGGACCTGGCCACCTTCTGGTGGAACCTCTGCGCCGGGGTCGACGCGATCCACGACCACACCGACGAGGAGCTGGCGGCCCTGGGCATCGGCCCACGGCTGCTCGGCGACCCCCGGCACGTCCGGGCCGCCGGCCGGCTCGACGACGTGGCCGACTTCGACGCCGACTTCTTCGGCTTCGGCGCGCAGGAGGCCGCCCGCACCGACCCGCAGCACCGGCTGTTCCTGGAGACCGCGTGGGAGGCCCTGGAGGACGCCGGGCACGACCCGTCGCGGTTCCCCGGGCTGGTCGGCGTCTACGCGGCCAGCTCCGCCAACCGGTACTTCCTGTTCCACCTCATGGACAATCCGGCGGTCGTCGGCGACGTCGACCCCGACGACTGGGAGGCCCGGCTGGTCGGCCGGCAGTCCACCGACCACCTGCCCGGCCAGGTGGCGTACCGGCTCGGGCTGACCGGGCCGGCGATGGCCGTGCAGAGCGCCTGCTCCAGCTCGCTGGTCGCGGTCTGCGTCGCCGCCCAGAGCCTCGCCGACTACCAGTGCGACATCGCCCTGGCCGGCGGGGTCAACGTGACCTGGCCCCGGTACCGGCACACCGCCGGCGGGATGGCCTCCCCGGACGGCCGGTGCCGGGCCTTCGACGAGGCCGCCAACGGCTCCGGCTTCGGCTCGGGGGCCGGCGTGGTCGCGCTGCGCCGGCTCGCCGACGCCCAGGCCGACGGGGACCGGGTCTACGCCGTGCTGCCCGGCTGGGCGGTCACCAACGACGGCGCCGACCGGGCCGGCTTCGCGGTGCCCGGCCCGGCCGGGCAGGCCGCCGCCGTGGCCGGCGCGCTCGCCGCCGCCGAGGTCGCCCCCGGCGAGGTCCGGTTCATCGAGGCGCACGGCAGCGGCACCCCGCTCGGCGACGCCCTGGAGGTCGCCGCGCTGCACGAGGTGTACGGGGGAGCCGCCCCCGCCGAGTCCTGCGCGCTGGGCTCGGTGAAGACCAACATCGGTCACCTCGACGCCGCCGCCGGCATCGCCGGGCTGATCAAGACGGTGCTCGCCGTCCAGCACGGCGTCATCCCGCCGAACCTGCACTTCACCCGGCCGCACCCGGAGATCGACCTGGCCAGCGGCCCGTTCCACGTGCCGACGAAGGCCCGGGACTGGCCGCAGGCGGCCCGCCGGGTGGCCGGGGTCAGCTCGTTCGGGCTCGGCGGCACCAACGCCCACGTGGTCGTCGAGCAGCCGCCACCGGTCGAGCCGGCGGACGCCCCGGACGCCCCGGACGCGGCGGAGCACCTGCTGCCGGTGTCGGCGCGTACCCCGGTGGCGCTGCGGGCGGCGCTCACCCGGCTGCGGCGGCACCTGGCCGGCGCGGCCCCGCCGCTGGCCGAGGTGGCCGCCACCCTCGCGCTCGGCCGCCGGGCCTTCGCCTGCCGGGCGGCGGTCGTGGCAGCCGACCTCGCCGACGCCCTGGCCGGCCTGGACGCCCTGCTCGCCGCAGACGCCCTGCCCGCTCCAGACGCCCTGCCCGCCGCGGACGGTCGGGTCGCC
>NZ_QKKX01000012.1 GCF_003434305.1 Micromonospora sp. MW-13 | reverse complement strand
GGCCCCGCACCCCGAGGGCCGCGTCCGGCGCACCGGGCTGCCCACCTACCCGTTCCAGCGCCAGCGGTACTGGATCGACCCCCCTCAGAGAGGCACGCGGTGAACTGGTTCGTCTCCGCCGGAAGCCGACCCCAGGCGCCGGTCCGGTTGTTCTGCCTGCCCTACGCCGGGGCCGGGGCCAGCGCGTTCCGCGACTGGCAGCGGGAGTTCGGCGACGACGTCGAGGTGCTGCCGGTGCAACTGCCCGGCCGGGAGAACCGGATCAGCGAGGACCCGAACTTCACCGTCGCCGAGGTCGCCGCCGCGATCGCCGGGCGGGCCGACCGGCCGTACGCGATCTACGGCCACTCGATGGGCGGGCGGGTCGGCTTCGAGGTGGTCCGCGAGCTGCGCCGCACCGGCGGGCCGCTGCCGCTGCGGCTGTACGTGGGCGGCGCCCGGGCCCCGCACGTCGACGACGCCAGCCTCTTCGACGGGCTGTCCAAGGTGGACGACGACGAGCTGCTGCGCCGGCTCGGCGACGGCGGCGGGCTGCCGGCCGGCGTGCTGGAACATCCCGAGCTGGTGGAGCTGCTGCTACCCCTGCTGCGCGCGGACTTCGGCCGGGTGGACAGCTACCGGTACGTCCCGGGCGAGCCGCTGCCGGTGCCGGTCGTGGTGTTCAGCGGGCGGTCCGACCGGGCGGTCAGCCACGCCCAGAGCGTCGGCTGGGATCGGCACACCGCCGCCGGGTTCACCCTGCACGAGATCGACGGCGGGCACTTCTTCCTGCACGACCGCCTCCCCGAGTTGGCCGCGACGATCCGGGCCGACCTCACGACCGCCGTCCGGGTCGCCGGCGCGAACGGGACCGCACCGGCCCCGGACGGCCCCCCGGCGACGGCGGGGCACCGGGTGCCGCTGGGCGACACCGGTTGGTCGGTGTGGCGCGACGCGATCCTGCGCACCACCGGCTTCCCCGCCGACGGGCTCACCGCGCTCGGCGCCCCGCAGGCCGCCGCGGCGGCCGACGAGCTGATCGCCACCGGCGCCGGGGAGGAGCGGTTCGACAAGGAGTTCGCCGAGGCCCTCACCGCCACCGCCGGCCGGCTCAGTGAGCTGGCCGCCGACCCGCTGCTGCGCGAGGCCGTCACCTGGCAGAACCGCAACGCCCTGCTCGCCCTCGACGGGCTGGCCCGTGGCGGCGCGGACGCGTCCCGCAACGTGCGCCGCAGGGACCGCGAGCGGGCCCTGCTCAAGTACTGGCAGCGCTACTGCGGCAAGAACGAGACCGTCGGCTTCTTCGGCCCGAGCTGCTGGGTCACCCTCGACCCGGAGCTGGCCGACATGGCCCGGGTGCGGCCCGGCGCGGGGCTGACCCGGCGGCGCTGGGTGTGGTTCGAGTCGTGGGCGCTGTCCGCGTACGGCGACCGGCTCGGCGCCGACCTCGCGGTGCGGCAGTGGTGGCCGCCGATGCTCCAGCCCCACCTGAGCCTGCGCGACCGGTCCGTGCTGCGGCCCGGCCGCCCCCCGGTCACCCTCACCCCCGTCGAGGCGGCCCTGCTCGCCGCCGCCGACGGCCGCCGCCCCGCCCGGGACCTGGTCACCGACCCGGCCGTCGGGCTGCGCCGCGCCGAGGACGGCTACGCGCTGCTGGACCGGCTGGTCGAGCGGGAGCTGATCACCTGGGACGCCGCCCTGCCGGTCGCCCCCGACGCCGAGGACGTGCTCGCGGCGCGGATCGACGCCATCGGCGACGAGCCGGCCCGGCGGGCCGCCCGGGCCGGGCTGGACCGGCTGCGCGCCGCCCGCGACGAGGTGGCCACCGCCGCCGGCGACCCCGACCGGCTGCGCGCCGCCCTCGACCGGCTCGACGAGACGTTCACCGAGCTGACCGGCCAGCCGGCCCGCCGCCGCGCCGGCCAGATGTACGCCGGGCGCACCCTCTGCTACGAGGACACCGCCCGCGACCTCGACGTGGCCTTCGGCGCCCCGCTGCTGGCCGAGCTGGCCGCCCCGCTCGCCGTGCTGCTGCGGGCCGCCCGCTGGCTGGCCGGCGAGCTGGAGCAGGCGTACGGGGCCACGTTCCGCGAGCTGTACGACGAGCTGCGCGCCGAGGCCGGCGACGGCCCGGTGTCGCTGGCCGACCTGTGGTTCCTCGTGCAGGGCCTGTTCTGGGGCACCGGCGAGCGGCCCGTCGACGCGGTGGCCGCCGAGTTCGCCGCCCGCTGGGCCGGGCTGTTCGGCCTGGCCGACCTGCCCCCGGGCGCCACCGAGGTGCGGCTGTCCGTCGCCGACCTGGCCGACCGGGCCGCCGAGGTGTTCCCGGCCCGCGCGAGCGAGTGGACCAGCGCCCGGCTGCACAGCCCCGACCTGCAGATCTGCGCTACCGACGCCGACGCCCTCGCCCGTGGCGACTACACCGTCGTGCTCGGCGAGCTGCACGCCGCCTGGCCGTCCTTCGACTGCCAGGTGTTCACCCCGTCCCATCCGGACGTCGAGCGGCTGCGCGCGGCGCTGGCCGCGGACCTCGGCACGCACCGGATGCGGCTGCTGTTCCCGGCCGACTGGCCCCGCCGCACCAGCCGCACCGCCGAGGCGCTGGTCGGCCCGACGGACCGGCAGCTCGCGTTCCTGCCCGCGCCGGGCGTCGACCCGGACCGGGTGCTGCCCACCGTGGACCTGACCGTGTCCGACTCCGACGGCCGGCTCGTGGCCACCGCCCGCGACGGGTCCCGCTGGCCGCTGACCGAGGTGTTCGCCGGGCTGCTCAGCGGCCACGCGGTCGACGGGTTCAAGCTGGTCGCCGCCGCCCCGTACACGCCCCGGATCACCCTGGACCGGCTGGTGGTGGCCCGACAGACCTGGCGTACCACGGTGGGCGAGTGCGGCCTGGCCGACGTCACCAGCGAACGGGACCGGTTCCTCGCCGTCCGCCGCTGGCGGCGCGAGGAGGGCCTGCCCGAGCTGGTGTACGTCAAGCTCGGCACCGAGACCAAGCCCTGCTTCGTCGACCTGGGCAGCCCCGCGTACGCCGCGATGTTCAGCGCCATGGTCCGGGCGGCCCGCAAGGACGGCGGGGACGGGGTGTCGCTGACCGTCAGCGAGATGCTGCCGACACCGGACGACGCGTGGGTGCCCGACGGCGCCGGTCGGCGCTACTTCAGCGAGCTGCGGCTGCACATTGTCGACGACGAGGGGCGGTCCGGCCGATGAACCATCTGCTGCCACTGGGTGACACCGGCTGGTCGGTGTGGCGGGACGTGGTGCTGCGCACCGCCGGCTTCCCCGCCGCCGGGCTCGACCGGTTCGCCGCGCCGGAGGCCGCGGCCACCGCCGACGGGCTGCTCGCCGGCCAGTTCACCGCCGAGGTCTGCGAGAAGGTGGTCCTCGAGGCGTTCGCGCGGTCCTCCGCCACGCTCGGCGAGATCTGCGCCGACCCGCTGCTGCGGGAGGCCGTCACCTGGCAGAACCCCGACATGCTGGTGGCCCTGGACGGGTTGCTGCGCACCGACCCGGGGGCGCGCAACGCCCGCCGCCGCAGGCGGGAGATCGCGGTGCTGCGCTACTGGCAGCGCTACTGCGGCAAGGCCGAGACCATCGGCTTCTTCGGGCCGGTCTGCTGGGGTGTCATCGACCCCGACACCGCCGGGACCCGGCTGACCCCGGGGCCCCGCCTGGTCAACCGGCGCGAGGTGCACTTCGAGGCGTGGGCGCTGATGGCGTACGCCGACCGGCTCGCCGACGACCTCGCGGTGCGCCGCTGGTGGGCGCCGGTGCTGCCACCCCACCTGGCCCTCGACGGACGCCGGCTGCGTCGGGCGCTGCACCCGCCGGTCGAGCTGTCCGCGCTGGAGGCCCGGCTGCTGGCCGGCTGCGACGGCCGCACCCCCGCCGGGGAGCTGGTGCGGCGGCTGTGCGCCGACGGCGACGCCGGGCTGCGCCGTGCCGACGACGGGTTCCTGCTGCTCGACCGGCTGGTCGAGCGCGGCCTGCTCACCTGGGACGCCGGCCTGCCGAACAGCCCCCGCGCCGAGCAGGTGCTCGCCGCGCGGATCGCCGCGATCGGCGACCCCGCGGTGCGGGCCGGGGTCGCCGGCGACTTCGACCGGCTCCGCGCCGCCCGCGACGAGGTGGCCGCGGCGGCCGGTGACCCCGACCGGCTCGCCGCCGCCCTGGCCGCCCTGAACGCCGAGTTCACCGCCGTCACCGGCCGGCCAGCCAGCCGGCACGGCGGGCAGATGTACACCGGCCGCACAGTGGTCTACGAGGACACCGGGCGGGACCTGGACTTCGCCGTCGGCTCCGCCGTGCTCGACGCGCTCGCCGCGCCGCTGGCGATCGTGCTGCGGGCCGCCCGCTGGCTCACCGCCGAGATCGGTGCCGCCTGCGAGCGGATCCTGGCCGAGCTGTACGCCGAGCAGGCCGCCGAGGGGCCGGTCCGGCTGGCCGACATCTGGCCGCTCGCCCAGGGGCTGATCCTCGCCCCCGACGGCCCGGTCGCGGTGGCCAGCGCCGGCTTCACCGCCCGCTGGGCCGAGCTGTTCGGGCTAGACACCGTTGCCGCCGGGCAGCCGGAGCTGCGGCTGCGCAGCGCCGACCTGGCAGCCCGGGCCGAGGCGATCTTCCCGGCCACCGCCCCCGGCTGGCCCACCGCCCGGTCACACAGCCCCGACCTGCAGATCAGCGCCACCGACGTGGCGGCGCTCAACCGGGGGGAGTTCCTGCTCGTCCTCGGTGAGCTGCACCCGGCGATGGTGCCGTTCGACAGCGCGGTGCTCAGCCCGTTCCACCCCGACCCGGCGACGCTGCGCGTCGGCATCGACGCCGACCTGGGTGCGGCCCGCGTCCGGCTGCTCTACCCGGAGGAGTTCCCGCGGCAGGCCACCCGCACCACCTGGCACTTCGACGGGCCCGCCGACCGGCAGTTCGGCATCGACACCGCCCGCGGCGGCGACCGTGAGCGGCTGGTCGCGGCCAGCGCCGTGCGGGTGGAGGACACCGGGGACGGGCTGAGCGCGGTCACCCCCGACGGCGGCCGGTGGCCGCTGGTGGAGGTCTTCGCCCACCTGCTCGGCGTCCTGCTGCTGGACAGCTTCAAGCTGCTCGCCCCGGCCCCCACCACCCCCCGGATCACCATCGACCGGCTGGTCGTGGCCCGGCGCACCTGGCGCACCACCGTCGCCGACAGCGGCCTGGCCGGGGTCACCGGCGACACCGGGCGGTACCTGGCGGTGCGCCGCTGGCGGGAGCGCCTCGGCCTGCCCGAGCGGGTGTTCGTCAAGGTGGGCACCGAGGTCAAGCCCTGCTACTTCGACCTGACCGGCCCGCTGTACGCCCAGTCGCTGTGCGCGATGGCCGACGCCGCCGCCCGGACCGCCCCGGACGTCTCGCTCACGGTCAGCGAGCTGCTGCCCGCCCCCGCCGACGCCTGGGTCACCGACGCGGCCGGGGACGGCTACGTCAGCGAGCTGCGCCTGCAGATCACCGATCCAGCCACCTACCGGGGAGAACACGGGTGACCGACATCCTGTCCATCAGCGCCGCGCACGGGGAGCCGCTGCCCTGGCCCGACGCCACGCTGGCCGAGCTGATCACCGCCCAGGCCGCGCGGACCCCGGATGCGGTGGCGGTGCGCCAGTGGGACGAGCGGCTCACCTACCGGGAACTGGTCGACCGGGCCGCCGGCGTGGCCGCCGCGCTGCGCGAGCGCGGCGTCGGCCGGCAGAGCCGGGTCGGGGTGTGCGGCGAGCGCCGGCCCGACCTGGTGGTCACCGTCCTCGGCGTGCTGCTCGCCGGCGGCTGCTACGTGCCGCTGGAGCCGGGCGGCCCGCGCCGGCGGCTGCGCGAGATCGCCGCCGACGCCGGGGTCCGGGTCGTCGTCGGCGACGCCGCCGAGGCCGAGTTCGGCGACCTGCCCGGCGTCGAGACCGTCGCGCTGCCCGGCCCCGCCCCGCTCGCCCCCTGCCCGGCCCGCCCCGGCGACCCGGCGTACGTGCTGTTCACCTCCGGCTCCACCGGCCGGCCCAAGGGGGTGCTCACCACCCACCGCAACGTCGTCGAGTTCGTCACCGGCTGGGCGGCCCTGTCCGGCGCGGACGCCTCGATGCGCAGCGTCGGCATCGCCTCGCTCGGCTTCGACGCGGCCGTCATCGACCTGTTCGTCCCGCTGCTCCTCGGCGGCGCGGTGCAGCTCCTCGGCGCCGACGACCGGTCCGACCCGGCCCGGCTGACCCGGTTCGTCGCCGAGCACGAGGTGAACTGGGGCTTCATCACCCCGACCGTGCTGGCCATGTTGGATCCGGCCGAGCTGCCCGGCTGGCGCACCGTGCTCTGCGGCGGCGAGGCCGTGCCCGCCGAGCTGGCCACCCGCTGGGCGCCCGGCCGGCGCTTCATCAACAGCTACGGCCCCACCGAGACCACGGTGGTGGCGGTCAGCGGCGAGCTGACCGACGCCGAGACCGATCCGGTGCCGATCGGCGTTCCGCTGCCCAACCACCGGGCGTACGTGGTCGACGCCGAGCTGCGCCCGGTGCCGCCGGGGGAGACCGGTGAGCTGCTGATCGGCGGCCCCGGCCTGGCCGACGGGTACCTCGGCCGGCCCGGCCTGACCGCCGAGCGGTTCGTGCCCGACCCGTTCTCCGGGCAGCCCGGACAGCGGCTGTACCGCACCGGCGACCTGGTCATCCAGGCCCCCGACGGGCGGATCGTCTACCACGGCCGGGCCGACCGGCAGGTCAAGATCCGTGGGCAGCGCATCGAGCTGGGCGAGGTCGAGGCCGTCCTCACCGGGCTGCCCGGCGTCGACCGGGTCGCCGTCGAGGCGGTCGACGGGCCAGCCGGCGCCGAGCTGGTCGCGTTCCTCACCCCCGCCGACGCCCCCGACGACGCGGCGCTGCGCGCGTACGCCGAGCCCCGGCTGACCGCCGCGATGCGCCCGGCCCGGACGGTGCGCCTGGCCGCGCTTCCGGTCAGCCCGACCACCGGCAAGCTGGACCGGCCGGCGCTGCGCGCCCTGGCCGCCGCCCGTCCCGCGCCGGTGGCCGACGACGGGCCGGCCGGCGCCGACCCGGTCACCCGGGCCGTGGCCCGGGCCTGGGCCCGGCTGCTCGGCGCCGCCCCCGGCCCGGACACCGACTTCCTCGCCGCCGGCGGGAACTCCATCGCCGCGATGCGGCTGGTCGCCGCGCTCCGGGCCGAGCTGGGCCGGCACGTCGACACCCGGGACGTGTTCGCCGGCCGCACCCTGACCGGCATCGCCGCGCGGATCACCGCCGCCGCCCCGGACCCCGGCGACGGGCTGAGCACCGGCAACCCGCCCACCCTGTCCCCGCCGCAGCGCCGGCTGTGGTTCGTCGACCAGCTCGCCCCGTCCAGCGCGCCCTACAACATCGCGGTGGCCCACCGGCTGCGCGGCGAGCTGGACGTCCCCGCCCTCGGCGCGGCCCTGCGGGCGGTGGCCCAGCGGCACGACGTGCTGCGCTGGCGCATCCCGCAGACCGCCGGGGTGCCGTACGCGGTGTGCGAGGAGCCCACCGACGTGGCGGTGCCGGTGGTCGACCTGACCGGCGGGGCCGACCCGGAGGCGGAGCTGGCCGGGATGCTCGCCGCCGGGGCGGCGCACGCGTTCGACCTGGCCACCGGGCCGCCCTGGCAGGTCGCCGTGTACCGGCTCGGCCCGGCCGCGCACGTGCTCGCGATCACCTGGCACCACGCCGTGTTCGACGGCTGGTCCGAGGCGGTGTTCTACGACGACCTCGCCGCCGCGTACGCGCAGGCCGTCGCCGGGACCGCCCCGGGGCTGCCCGCCGTGGCCGCCCGGTACGCCGACTACGCCGTCTGGCGGGCCGAGCGGGACCGCCGGCGCGGCGCCGACGACCTGGCCTGGTGGGCCGAGCACCTGCGCGGCGCGCCGACCGTGCTCGACCTGCCCCGCGACCGGCCCCGCCCCACCGTGCAGACGTACGCCGGCGTGGAGGCCGCGGTCACCCTCTCCGCCGAGGCGGACCGGGCGGTGCGGGCGCTCGCCGAGCGGCGCGGCACGGGCGCCGCGGCAGTGCTGCTGGCCGGCTTCGGCGAGCTGCTCAGCCGGCTCACCGGCGGCGACGACCACGTCGTCGGGGCGATCGTCGCCGACCGGCGGCTGGCCGCGTTCGACGACGTCGTCGGGTTCTTCATCGACACCGTCCCGGTGCGGGTACGCACCGGCGGGGCGAGCTTCGCCGAGCTGGTCGACCGCTGCGCCACCGAGCTGCACGAGGTCACCGCCCACCCCGGCGCCCCGCTGGAGAGGATCGTCGAGGCGCTCGGCGTCGGCCGGGACACCTCCCGGGCGCCGCTGGTGCAGGTGCTGTTCAACGTGCTCAACTTCGCCGAGCCCCGGCTGGCGCTGGCCGGGCTGACCGGCGAGCCGGTGCCGGTGCCCAAGCCCGGTTCCCCGTTCGACATCACCGTGTACGTGGTGGAGCGGGCCGGCCGGCTCGGCGTCGAGGTGGTGCACAACCCAGACCTGTTCGAGGCCGACCGGATCGACGCGTTGCTGGCCGACCTGGCCGCCCTGGTCGGGGCGCTGGCCGCCACCCCCGCCGCGCCGGCCGCCGAGGTCGCCGCCGAGCTGCCCCGGCCGACCGTGCGTACCGCCCAACTCGGCGCGATGACCGTCGCCGCGACCGCCGAGCCCGCGCGGCCGGTGGCGCTGCCCGCCGGCCCGGACGCGCTCACCGACACCGAGGATCTGGTCGCCGGCGTCTGGCGGGAGGTCCTGGAACGCGACCAGGTCGGGGTCACCGACAACTTCTTCGACATCGGCGGGCACTCGCTCGCCCTGGCCGCCGTGCACGCCCGGCTGACCGCCGCCACCGGCCGGTCGATCGCGATGCTCGACCTGTTCCGCTATCCCACCGTCCGGGCCCTCGCCGCCCACCTCGACGGTGCGGCCGACCGGCCGGAACTGGCCCGCGCCGCGCTGCGGGCCGCCGCCCGCCGCAGCCGGACCCGACGTATCCCTCCCCGCCGCCCCGGCGGCACCGCGTGACGAAGGACAACCTGATGGACAACGCGATCGAAACCGACAATCCCGCCGCCGACGGCATCGAGCCGATCGCGATCGTCGGGCTGGCCGCCCGGCTGCCCGGCGCCGCCGACGTGCACGAGTTCTGGCGCAACCTGGTCGACGGCGTCGAGTCGGTCACCGAGCTGACCCGCGACGAGCAGCTCGCCCGGGGCGTCACTCCCGAGGAGCTCGACGACCCGGGCTGGGTCAACAAGGCCCCCCTGGTCGACGGCTACGACCAGTTCGACGCCGGGCTGTTCGGGATGACCGCCCGGGAGGCCGACATCACCGACCCGCAGCACCGGCTGTTCCTGGAGACCTGCTACACCGCCCTGCAGGACGCCGGCTACGACCCGGCCCGCTACGACGGGGCCGTGGGCGTGTACGCCGGCGCCGGCGGCACCGGGTACCTGCACCGCAACGTGCTGCACAACAAGCGGGTCGGCGGCAACCCGCACAACGCCGTCTCCATCGCCACCAGCAACTCGCCCAACTACGTGGCGACCAACGTGTCGTACCGGCTGGACCTGCGCGGGCCGAGCCTGACCGTGCACACCGCCTGCTCGACCTCCCTGGTCGCGTTCCACCTGGCCTGCGAGGCGCTGCGTAACGGCGAGTGCGACATGGCCCTGGCCGGCGGCGTCAACATCGAGCTGCCGCACGCCGGCTACCTCGGTATGGACGGCTTCACCTCTCCCGACGGGCGGTGCCGGCCGTTCGACGCGGAGGCGAACGGCACCGTTTGGGGCAGCGGCGTCGGGGTGACCCTGCTCAAGCGGCTCTCCGACGCGATCGCCGACGGCGACCACATCCGCGCCGTGGTGCTCGGCAACGCCATCAACAACGACGGCGCCGGCAAGGTCGGCTTCACCGCCCCCAGCGTCGACGGTCAGATGGAGGCTGTCGCCCAGGCCGTCGGGATGGCCGCGGTCGACCCGCGCACCATCAGCTACGTCGAGGCGCACGGCACCGGCACCGCGATGGGCGACCCGATCGAGGTCGCCGCCCTGTCGGCGGTGTACACGAAGGACACCGACGACCGGGGCTGGTGCGGCATCGGCTCGGTCAAGTCCAACATCGGCCACCTCAGCCAGCCGTCCGGCATCGTCAGCGTGATCAAGACGGTGCTGGCGATGGAGCACGGGCTGATCCCGCCGACCATCAACTACGAGACCCCGAACCCGGCGATCGAGTTCGCCGACACCCCGTTCTACGTGGCGAACACCCTCACCAAGTGGGACACCGACGGGACGCCCCGCCGGGCCGGGGTCAGCTCCTTCGGCATCGGCGGCACCAACGCCCACGTCGTCCTCGAAGAGGCGCCGGAGGCACACCGGGGCGACCGGCGGGTGCGGCCCGCGCAACTGCTGCACGTGTCGGCGAAGACCGGCACCGCGCTGGAGACCGCCGTGGACCGGCTCGCCGAGCACCTCGCCGGCAACCCCGACGGCGGGGTCGCGCACCTGGCCGACGTCGCGCACACCCTGCGGGTGGGCCGGCAGCAGTACGCGCACCGGGTCGCCGTGGTCGCCGCCGACCTGCCCGACGCCGTCGCCGCGCTGCGCACCCCGCGGCGCCGGCAGGCCGGGGTCGCCGACGGGCCCGCCCCCCGGGTCGCCTTCCTCTTCTCCGGCCAGGGCAGCCAGTACGCCGGGATGGGCGCGCAGCTCTACGCCGAGGAGCCCGGCTACGCCGCCGTCGTCGACGAGTGCGCCGAGCTGCTCCGCCCCGAGCTGGGCCTGGACATCCGGGACCTGATCCTGGGCCGGGACGCGGAGGCCGCCGAGAAGCTGCTCCAGACCCGCTACACCCAGCCGGCCCTGTTCGTCGTCGAGTACGCCCTGGCCACCCACTGGCAGCGCGCCGGGGTGCGGCCGGCGGCGATGGCCGGGCACTCCATCGGCGAGTACGTCGCCGCGACCGTCGCCGGGGTGCTCGACCTGCCCGACGCGCTGCGGGTCGTCGCCGCCCGGGGCCGGCTGATGCAGTCCCTGCCGGCCGGGTCGATGCTGGCCGTCCCGCTGGACGAGTCGGCGGTCGCCGGGCTGCTGCCCGAGGGCGTCTCGATCGCCACCGTCAACGGCCCGGGCACCTGCGTGGTGGCCGGCGAGCCCGACGCGGTGGCCGCGTTCGCCGAGACGTTGAAGACCACGAAGAAGGTCAAGAGCAAGGCGCTGCGTACCTCGCACGCCTTCCACTCGCCGATGATGGACCCGATCCTCGCCGAGTTCACCGCGCTGATGGCCGCCGTGCCGCTGCGCGCGCCGAAGGTCCCGTTCCTGTCCAACGTCTCCGGCACCTGGATCACCGACGCGCAGGCCACCGATGCGGCGTACTGGGCGGCGCACCTGCGCCAGCCGGTGCGCTTCGGCGACTGCGTGGCCGCCCTGCTCGCCGAGGGCACCTGGGCGCTGGTCGAGTGCGGCCCCGGCCGGCAGTTGGCCAACCTGGCCCGGATGCAGGTCGCCAAGGGCTCGCCGGAGCAGCGGGCGCTCGTCCCGCTGGGCAGCCTGCCCGGCCCGGGGGAGCCGACCGGGGACCTGGCCACCCTGCTCACCACCGCCGGGGCGCTGTGGTGCGCCGGCCTGCCCGTGCGCACCGGCTCCGACCCGCAGGCCCGGCGGGTGTCGCTGCCGACGTACCCGTTCGAGCGGCGCCGCTACTGGGTCGACCCGGACCCGGTGCAGGAGGTCGCCGCCGCGCCGGCCGAGACCGGCCCGCGGGCGCTGCCCGAGTGGTTCGCCGTGCCGGTGTGGCGCCAGGCCGCGCCCGCGCCGGCCAGCGCCGCGCCCGGCCGCTGCCTGGTGCTGGCCGACGGCCCGCGCGGCGACGCGCTCGTCGCCGGCCTGCGCGCCGCCGGCACCGAGATCGTCGAGGTACGCGCCGGCGCCGCCTTCGCCGCCACCGACGGCGGCTTCGTGCTGCGTCCCGGCGCCCGCGAGGACCACGACGCGCTGGTCGCCGCCCTCGGCGACGACCTGCCGGGGCGGCTGGTGCACGCCTTCGCCCTCGACGGCGGGCCCACCGGCACCGACATCGCCGCCGGCTGGGCCGCCCAGGACCGGGGCTTCTTCAGCGCCCTGCACCTGGCGCAGGCCCTCGCCGGGGCCGGCCGGACCGCCGAGGACGGCTCGCTGACCCTGGACCTGGTGACCGCCGGCATCGGCGACGTGACCGGCGCGGACCTGACCCGGCCCGAGCACGCCACCCTCACCGGTCTGGCCCGGGTGCTCCCCGTCGAGCTGCCCGGGCTGACCGTCCGGCTGCTCGACGCCGACCCCGCCGCCACCGGGGCGGACGCCCTGGTCGCCGAGCTGCGCCGCCCGGTCGACCCGGAGCACACCGAGGTAACGCTGCGCGGGACCCGCCGCTGGGTCACCGGCTACGAGCAGGTCACCGTCGACGCCGAGGGCGAGCCCGGTGCGCTGCGCGACGGCGGCCGGTACGTGATCACCGGCGGCCTCGGCGGCATCGGCATCACCCTGGCCGAGGACTTCGCCCGGCGGGCCCGGGCGAAGCTGGTGCTGCTGGCCCGCTCCGGCCTGCCGCCGCGCGAGCAGTGGGACGACCACCTCGCCGTGCACGGTTCCGGCCAGGCCGACCGGGTGGGCCGGGCGATCGCCGCGATCCGCCGGATGGAGGCGGCCGGCGCGTCGGTGCTGGTGCTCGCCGCCGACGTCACCGACCCGGCCGACCTGCGCCGGGTCCGGGCCGCCGCCGAGGCCGAGTTCGGCGGGATCGACGGCCTCGTGCACGCCGCCGGCCTGCCCGGCGGCGGCATGGCCGAGGTCAAGGAGCGGGCCGAGGCCGAGCGGGTGCTCGCCCCGAAGCTCGCCGGCACCCTCGCGCTGGCCCAGGTCTTCGGCGACCTGCCGCTGGACTTCGTGGTGCTGTGTTCCTCGATCACCGCCGTGATCGGCGGCTTCGGCCAGGTCGACTACTGCGCGGCGAACAACTTCCTCGACGCGTACGCCCGCGCGGGCGCCGGCTGGGCCGCGCCGGTGGTGTCGCAGAACTGGGGCGGCTGGGCCGAGGTCGGCATGGCGGCGGAGAGCACCGCCCCGGCCGGGTTCCGGGCGTTGACCCGGGACACCGTCACCAGCACCGTCGACCACCCGGTGCTCACCACGAAGGTGACCGGCCCGGAGGGCACCGTGCTGCACGGCCTGGTCTGCGCCGCCACCCACTGGCTGCTCGACGAGCACCGGATCGGCGGGGTGCCGGTGGTGCCGGGCACCGCCCACCTGGAGTCCGTCCGCGCCGCCGTGGCCGCCGCCGTCCCCGCCCCCGGCCCGGACGCCGCGGTGGAACTGCGCGACGTGGTGTTCTTGGAGCCGTTCTCGGTGCCCGACGGCTCGGTCGCCCAGTACCGGGTGGCGCTGACCGCCGCCGAGGACGGGTCCACGGAGTTCGTGGTGCAGAGCCTCGCCGCCGGGGTGCTGCGCACCCACGTGCGTGGCGCGGCCGGCTGGACCGACGAGCCCGCCCCGCCGGCGGCCGACCTCGCCGACGTGGTCGCCCGGTCCCGCCGGGTCGACGACGACGCGTCGTTCGGTCGGGGCCGCACCAGCATGCTGACCTTCGGGCCGCGCTGGCGGTCGCTGGCCGAGCACCACCTCGCCGACGGCGAGGAACTGGCCGTCGTCGAGGCGCCCGCCGAGGCCGTCGCCGACCTGGCCGGGTGGGGGCTGCACCCCGCGCTGCTGGATGTGGCCACCGCGTTCGGCCGGGGCCAGGGCTCCGGCACCTACCTGCCGCTGTCCTACGGGCGGATCGTGGTGCGCGCCGCGCTGCCCGAGCGGTTCCACAGCCACCTGCGCCACCGCGTCGGCGGCACCGACGAGGTGGTCTCCGCCGACCTGACCCTGACCGACGTGTCAGGCCGGGAACTGGTCTCGATCAGCGACTTCGTGCTGCGCCGGGTGGACCAGTCGGCGGTCACCGGCGGGCTCACCGCTGACGCCGCCCCGGCCGAGGCCCCGGGCTCCGACGGCCCCGGCGAGGACATCCGGCCGGTGGACGGCGCGGAGGCGTTCCGGCGCAGCCTCACCGCGGGTCTCGGCGCCCAGGTGGTGATCACCACCCGGTCGGTGGCCGACATCCGGCGCCGCGCCGCCCGGGTCACCACCGAGAGCCTGGAGTCGGAGACCGACCCGTCCGCGTCCACCGCCACGGGGGAGGCCGGCGGCTCGGCCGCGCCGCGCACCGAGCTGGAGGCCACCATCGCCCAGGTGTGGCGCGACGGCCTCGGGGTGCCGGTGGTGGGCGTGGACGACGACTTCTTCGCCCTCGGCGGCAACTCCCTCGTCGCGGTGCAGCTCATCGCGTCGATGCGCAAGGCGACCGGGGTGCGGCTGCCGATGCGTAGCCTCTTCGAGACGCCCACCGTCGCCGGGCTGGCCGCCCGGATCGAGGAGTTGCGGGCCGAGGCGTCCGCCGTTGCCGAGCCGGCCACCCCGGCGGCGTCCACGAGCATCCCGCGGCTGCCCCGCGCGTGAGCACCGAGGAACAAGGGAGTACAGAGCAATGAGCGACACGATCGCCACGCTGCCGGTGGTCGTCGAGAGCGACGGCCGGGCGTTGACCGACCTCATCGACGCCCGCCGGGCCGAGCTGCGGGCCACCCTCGTCGAGCACGGCGGGCTGCTGTTCCGCGGCTTCGACGTCGGCGGCGTCGACGGCTTCGACGCGGTGGTGCGGGCGCTGGCCGGTGAGCCGCTGGCCTACACCGAGCGGTCCTCGCCCCGGCACTCCATCAAGGGCCGGGTCTACACCTCGACCGACTACCCGCCGGACGAGGAGATCTTCCTGCACAACGAGAACTCGTACCAGGCGCGCTGGCCGCTGACCCTGTTCTTCTGGTGCGTCACCCCGCCCCAGACGCGGGGCGCGACCCCCCTGGCGGACGTGCGCCGGGTGTACGAGCTGATCGACCCGGCGGTGCGGGAGGAGTTCGTCCGCCGGCGGTGGATGCTGGTGCGCAACTTCCACACCGACTTCGGCACCCGCTGGCAGGACGTGTTCAACACCGCCGACCGGGCCGAGGTCGAGGCGTACGCGGCGGCCAACCGGATCGCCGTGGAGTGGGTCGGCGGGGACGGGCTGCGCACCCGCGCCGTGCGCGACGTGGTGCACCACCGGCCCGGCTCGGAGACCCCGCGCTGGTTCAACCACGCCACCTTCTTCCACCTGAGCACCCTGCCGAAGGACTACCAGGAGGGGCTGCTGGCGATGTTCGGCCCCGACGGCTTGCCGTCCAACACCTACTACGGCGACGGCGGCGAGATCCCCGCCGACGTGCTGGACCACCTGCGGGCCGCCTACCGGGCCGCCAGCGTCCGCTTCGACTACCAGCGCGACGACGTGCTGGTGGTGGACAACATGACCGCTGCGCACGCCCGGGAGCCGTTCACCGGCCCCCGCAAGATCGCCGTCGCGATGGCCGAGCCGCACACCCCCGAGAGCACTGGAGACAACTGATGGCCGAATCCCGATTCCTGGTCGTGCGCAACGACGAGGAGCAGTACTCGATCTGGTCGGCCGACCGGGAGCTCCCCGCGGGCTGGAACGCCACCGGCTTCGCCGGCACCCGCGAGGAGTGCCTGGCGCACATCGACACCGTGTGGACCGACATGCGACCCCGCTCCGTACGCGAGGCGAGCCTGTGAGCGCGAGGAGTGCAGCGCAGCGGAGCCCCGCAGTCGTGAACGAGAGGTGGGCCCAGTGACCCGGGAGTGGACCTTCCCTGCCTCCTTCGCGCAGGAGCGGGTGTGGATGGCCAACCAGCTCGACCCCGGCTCGCCGGTCTACAACGTGTCCAACCGGTGGCCCTTCCCGGCCGAGCTGGACGCCGACGCGGTCACCGAGGTGTTCTCCCAGGTCGTCGCCCGGCACGAGGCGCTGCGCACGTACCTGCGGATGGACGACGGCGCCCTGGTGCAGGTGGTCCGTGAGCACGAGCCGGTCCGGCTGGACGTCGAGGACCTGTCGGGCCTGCCGGCGGCCGAGCTGGCCGCCCGGTACCTGGCGCTCCACGAGGAACTGGCCCGCACCCCGATCCCGCTGGACGCCCCGCCGCTGTGGCGGGCCCGGCTGGTCAAGGTCCACGAGAGGTGGTCGTTGCAGTTCGTGGTGCACCACGCCGTCTTCGACGCCCACTCGGCGGTGGTGCTCACCAGCGAGCTGGCCGCGTTCACCACCGCCGCGCTCACCGGCGCGCCGGCCGACGTGCCCGAGCTGCCCATCCAGTACGCCGACTTCGCGGCCTGGCAGCGCGACCAGCTCGCCGGGCCGGAGCTGGACCGGCAGCTCGCCTTCTGGACCGGCCACCTGACCGGGGCCCCGGCGGTGACCGCGCTGCCGCTGGACCGGCCCCGCCCGGCCCAGCTCGGCTTCGCCGGCGACGAGGTGCGCTTCGACCTGCCCGACGGGCTGCTCGACTCCGTCGGGCGGCTCGCCGCCGCGTCGGCCGCCACCCCGTACATGGTGCTGCTGACCGGGTTCGCCGCGCTGCTGTCCCGGATCTCCGGCGACGACAGCGTGGTGGTCGGGGTGTCCACCGCCGGCCGGGACACCGCCGAGGTGACCCCGCTGATCGGCATGTTCGTCAACCCGGTGGCGCTGCGCTGCGACCTCACCGGCGACCCCACCGTCGCCGAGCTGCTCGGCCGGGTCCGAAGCGGCCTGCTGGACGCGATGGAGCACGGGCAGACGCCGTTCCAGAAGATCGTCGAGGCGGTCGCCCCGCAGCGGGACCCGTCCGTGCAGCCGATCTTCCAGACGGCGCTGAACTTCATCCCCGACTCCGGCCTGGACCCGGTGCCGCTGGGCACCACCAAGGACGACCTGGCCTTCGACGTCACCGCCGGGGAGAGCCGGCTGGTCTACCGCACCGACCTGTTCGACCGGGCCACCGCCGAGGCGGTCGTGACCCGGTACGTCCGGCTGCTCGTCGCCGCCGTCGCCGACCCCGGCCAGCGGGTCTCCGCGCTGCCGCTGCTCGACGACGCCGAGCGGCAGCTCGTGCTGGACACCTGGAACGCCACCGCCCACGACCGGCCGGTCAGCACCGTCGTCGACGAGGTGCAGCGGCAGGCCGCCGCCACCCCGGGCGCGGTCGCGCTGGTCTGTGACGGCGCCGAGCTGACGTACGCCGAGCTGAACGCCGCCGCGAACCGGCTGGCCCGGCTGCTGGTCGCCCGCGGGGTCGGCCCGGAGACCCGGGTCGCCCTCGCGCTGCCCCGCTCGATGGACCTGCTGGTGGCCGTCCTCGCGGTGCTCAAGTCCGGCGCGGCGTACGTGCCGGTGGACACCGGCTACCCGGCGGCCCGGATCGCGTACCTGCTGACCGACGCCGAGCCGGCGCTGGTGCTGACCGGCGCCGACACCGCCGCGCTGGTGCCCGGCGACGCCCTGGTGCTCGACCCGCTCACCGCCAGCGACCTCGACGCGGCCGACCTGACCGACGCCGACCGGGCCGCCCCGCTGCGCCCGGAGCACCCGGCCTACGTGCTGTACACCTCCGGCTCCACCGGCCGCCCCAAGGGCGTCGTGGTGGAGCACCGGTCGGTGGCCGCGTACCTGGCCTGGGCGCGGGACGCCTACCCGGGGCTGGCCGGCACCGCGCTGCTGCACTCGCCGGTGTCGTTCGACCTCACCGTCACCGGGCTGCTCGGGCCGCTCACCGCCGGCGGCACGGTCCGGCTCGCCGCGATCGACGACCCGGCCGCCCGGCTCGGCGGCCGGCCCGCCTTCCTCAAGGTCACCCCGAGCCACCTGCCGCTGCTCGACGAGGCGCTGTCCCCGACGGCCGACCTGGTGATCGGCGGCGAGGCGCTCACCGGCGAGCAGCTCGCCGGCTGGCGGGCCGCCCACCCGGGCGTCGCGGTGATCAACGAGTACGGCCCGACCGAGGCCACCGTCGGCTGCGTCGCCGCCCGGATCGCGCCGGGGCAGGAGCTGCCCGCCGGGCCGGTGCCGATCGGCGTGCCCACCTGGAACACCCGGGCGCTGCTGCTGGACGCCGCGCTGGACCCGGTGCCGCCGGGCGTGGCCGGCGAGCTGTACGTCGCGGGCGACCAACTCGCCCGCGGCTACCTGCGCCGCCCCGGCCTGACCGCCGAGCGCTTCCTGCCCTGCCCGTACGGGCCGGCCGGGCAGCGGATGTACCGCACCGGCGACCTGGCCCGGTGGCGGGCCGACGGGACGCTGGAGTACCTGGGCCGCCGCGACGACCAGGTGAAGGTGCGCGGCATGCGCATCGAGCTGGGCGAGATCGAGTCGGCCCTGCTGGGCCGGCCCGGCGTCCGCGAGGCCGCCGTCGTGGTGCGCACCGACTCCGGCGAGCCGACCCTGGTCGGCTACCTGGTCGGCGACGCCGACGCGGCCACGCTGGCCGCCGACCTGGCCCGGGAGCTGCCCGCGCACCTGGTGCCGGCGGCGTTCGTCGCGCTCGACGCGCTGCCGCTGACCCCGAACGGCAAGCTGGACCGGGCCGCGCTGCCCGCCCCGGCCGCCGCGGCTGCCGACGACGCGTACGTCGCCCCGCGCACCGACGCCGAGACCCTGGTGGCCGAGGTGTACGCCGACATCCTCGGCGTGGAGAAGGTCGGCGCGACCGACGACTTCTTCGCCCTCGGCGGCAACTCGCTGCGCGGCATGCGGGCGATGGCCCGGATCCGGGCCGAGGTGGACGTCGACCTGCCGATGCGGGCGCTGTTCGGCAGCCCGGTGGTGGCCGACCTGGCCGCCCAGATCGAGAGCCTGATCGCCGCGGAACTCGACGAGCTCTCCGACACCGAGGTCGCCGCGCTGCTGGCGACGGAAGAGGGACACACCATATGACCGACCTGAAGGATCCGGCCCGGGAGGCGGCCCGGCAGGCGCTGATCGCCAAGCGGCTGCGCCGGCGTCAGGCCGCCCCGGCCGCCCGGATCACCCCCCGGCCCGCCGGGGCCGAGGTGCCCCTGTCGTACGCCCAGGAGCGGGTCTGGTTCATGGACCAGCTCGCGCCGGGCGAGGCGGCGTACCACATCGCGGTGCCGCTGCGGGTGCGCGGCCCGCTCGACGTGGCGGCCCTGCGCGGCGCGTTGGCCGGGCTGACCGCGCGGCACGAGTCGCTGCGCACCCGGTTCCCCGCCGACGCCGACGGCCGCCCGACCGTGCTGGTGGAGGACGCCGTCGAGGTGCCGTTGACCATCACCGGGGCGGCTGACGAGCGGGCCGCGCAGGCGCTGGTCGAGGCCGCCTCGATGGAGCCGTTCGACCTGGCCACCGGGCCGCTGCTGCGTGCCCTGCTGATCCGGCTGGCCGACGACGACCACGTGCTGTTCCTCGGCCAGCACCACATCGTCGGCGACGGCTGGTCGGTGGACGTGCTGCTGCGCGACCTGATCACCCTCTACCACGGCGGCGAGCCGCCCGCCCTGCCCGTGCAGTACGGCGACTTCGCCGCCTGGGAGGCCGGCGAGCTGGACGGGCCGGCGGCCCGGGGCCACCTGGACTGGTGGAAGTCTCGGCTGGCCGGGATCACCCCGCTGGAGCTGCCGCTGGACGCGCCCCGCCCGGCGACCCAGACCTACCGGGGCGACTTCGTCGAGTTCCAGCTCGACCCGGCCGACACCGCGCGGCTCAACGCGCTCACCCGGGCCGGCGGCGGCACGCTGTTCATGACGCTGCTCGCCGCGTACCAGGTCCTCCTGGCCCGGCACGCCGGCCAGGAGGACTTCGCCGTCGGCGCGTCCGTGGCCGGCCGGTCCGCCCCGGAGCTGGAGAACGTCGTCGGCATGTTCATCAACATGCTGCCGCTGCGCGCCGAGCTGGCCGGCGACCCGACGTTCGCCGAGCTGCTGGAGCGCACCCGGCGCAGCGTGCTGGACGGCTTCGAGCACGCCGAGGTGCCGTTCGCGAAGGTGGTCCACGAGCTGGGGCTGGCCCGCGACGTGAGCCGCTCCCCGGTGTTCCAGGCCATGTTCGTGCTCCAGAACTACGAGATGGGCCGGTTCACCGACGTCTCCGCCGCCGCCGACGTGCGCTTCCAGTGGACGCCGATGGAGCTGCGGGCCACCCGGTTCGACTTCGAGCTGCACGCCGTGGAGACCACGGAGGGCCTCTGGGGGAAGCTGGTCTTCAACACCGACCTGTTCAGCCGGGAGACCGTCGAGCGGATCGCGCGGCGGTGGACGACCCTGCTGCGGGCGGTCGTCGCCGCCCCGGACACCCGGGTCTCCGCGCTGGCGCTGACCGCCCCCGGCGAGCGGGAGCTGCTGGCCGGCTGGAACGACACCGCCGCCGACTTCCCACGGGCGCAGACCCTGCACGGCCCGTTCGAGCAGCGGGCCGCGGCCACCCCGGACGCGGTGGCGCTGACCTTCGAGGACCGCTCGGTGACGTACGCCGAGCTGAACGCCGCCGCGAACCGGGTCGCGCACCGGCTGCGCGCCGCCGGGGTGGGCCCGGAGACCCTGGTCGGGGTCTGCGCGCAGCGCTCGGTGGAGCTGGTCGCCGGGCTGCTCGGCGTGCTCAAGGCCGGCGGCGCCTACCTGCCGCTGGACCCGGAGTACCCGGCCGACCGGCTGTCCTTCATGGTCACCGACGCCGCCGCCCCCGTCGTGCTGGTGCAGGAGCAGCTACGCGACGTGCTGCCCGACACCGGCGCGACCGTGCTGGCCCTGGACGACGAGTCGGCCTGGGCCGACCAGCACACCGCCGACCCGACGCCGACCGCGGGGCCGGGCAACCTGGCGTACGTCATCTACACCTCCGGCTCCACCGGCCGGCCGAAGGGGGTGCCGAACACCCACCGGGGCATCGTCAACCGGCTGGACTGGAAGCAGAAGACGTACCGGCTCGGCGCCGACGACGCGGTGCTCCAGAAGACCCCGGCCAGCTTCGACGTGTCGGTGTGGGAGTTCTTCTGGCCGCTGCGCGAGGGCGCCCGGCTGGTGCTGGCCCGGCCCGGCGGACACAAGGACGCCGCCTACCTGCGCGACCTGCTGGTCACCGAGCGGATCACCACCGCCCACTTCGTCCCGTCGATGCTGACCGTCTTCCTCGGCGAGGACGGGATCGAGGCGGCGACCGGCCTGCGCCGGGTGATCTGCTCCGGCGAGGAGCTGCCGCTGACCTCGGCGGTGGAGTTCACCGCCCGGCTGCCCTGGTGCGAGCTGCACAACCTGTACGGCCCCACCGAGGCGGCCATCGACGTCAGCGCCTGGCACTGCGACCCGGCCAAACTGGCCGGGCTGACCAGCGTGCCGATCGGCGGCCCGATCGCCAACCTGCGGCTGCACGTGCTGGACCCGGCCGGCAACGAGTGCCCGGTCGGCGTGGCGGGGGAACTGCACATCGGCGGCGTCGGGCTGGCCCGGGGCTACCACCGCCGGCCGGCGCTGACCGCCGAGCGGTTCGTGCCCGACCCGTTCTCCGGCGAGCCGGGCGCCCGGCTGTACCGCACCGGCGACCTGGCCCGCTGGGTGGCCTCGCCGGACGGGTCGGGCGTCGTCGAGTTCCTGGGCCGGATCGACCACCAGGTGAAGCTGCGCGGCCTGCGCATCGAGCTGGGCGAGATCGAGAGCGCCCTGCGCGAGCAGCCCCAGGTGACCGAGGCGGCGGTGATCGTCCGCGAGGACACCCCGGGCGACAAGCGGCTCACCGGGTACGTGGTCGGCGACGCCGAGCACGCCGCGCTGAAGGCGGCGCTGAAGGAGACCCTGCCCGAGTACATGGTGCCGACCGCGTTCGTCACCCTCGACGCGCTGCCGCTGAGCCCCAACGGCAAGCTAGACCGCCGGGCGCTGCCCGCCCCCGTGGTGACCCGCGAGGCGTCGGTGGCGCTGGTCGAGCCGCGCGACGACACCGAGCGGCTGCTGGCCGGGATCTGGTCGGAGGTGCTGGGCGTCGACACCCTCGGCATCGACGACGACTTCTTCGACCTGGGCGGGCACTCGATGCTCGCCACCCAGGTGGTGGCGAAGATCCGCAAGGCCGAGCACGGCGGCCGGCCGGTCGGCGTGATGGACCTGTTCCAGCAGCGGACCATCCGGGAGCTGGCCGCGTTCATGACCGGCGATCCCGCCGACGACGGCCCGCGCCGGCTGCTCTACGAGCTGACCAAGCCGATCCCGGCCGGCCGGCGGGTGCGCACGTACGTCTGCGTCCCGTACGGCGGCGGCAGCGCCATCGTCTACCAGCCCCTCGCCGACGCCCTGCCCGCCGGCAACGCCCTGTACTCGCTGGCCATCCCCGGCCACGACGTCGGGCTCAGCGAGGACGGCCTGCCGTTCGAGGAGCTGACCCGCCGGGTCGCCGACGAGATCGTCGAACGGATCGAGGGCCCGCTCGTGCTGTACGGCCACTGCGGCGTCGGCAGCGCGATCGTCGCCGAGGTGGCCCGCAAGGTCGAGGCGGCCGGCCGGGAGCTGGAGGCGCTCTACATCGGTGCGATGTTCCCGTTCGCCCGGCCGAAGGGCTTCTTCGCCGCCGCCCGCAACCGCCTGGAACGGCTGCGCAGCAACAAGCACTACGCGAGCTGGCTCAAGTCGATGGGGGTGGACACCGACGAGCTGGACCCGGAGCAGGCCGACCGGATCATCAGCAACATGCGGGCCGACTCCCGCGCCTCCGAGGAGTACTTCACCGGCCTGCTCGACTCCGGCGTGGCGAAGCTGCGCGCCCCGATCGTCTCGGTGGTCGGCTCCGAGGACCCGGTGACCGACTACTACACCGAGCGGTACGCCGAGTGGCAGTTCCTCACCGACACCGTCGGCCTGGTCGTCCTCGACCAGGCGGGGCACTTCTTCCTCAAGTACCGGGCCGACGAGCTGGCCGAGATCGTCACGGCGGCGCACCCGGCGGTGCGCGCCGGCGACACCACCGCGCTGGAGGCGCCGGCCCGGGGCGAGGACGCCGGCTGGGTGGTCGCCGACCACCAGCGCATCGGCACGGACCCCCGCCCGGAGCGGGCCGTGGTGAAGCCGAGCATGGGCCGGTTCGTCGCGGTCACCGCCGGCCAGCTCGTCTCCACCACCGGCTCGGCGCTGACCGCGTTCGCCGTGCCGATCTGGCTGTTCACCCGGACCGGCTCGGTGGCGAACCTGGGCCTGCTCTGGGCCCTGGCGCTGGTCTGCGGCGTGCTGATGCTGCCGATCGCGGGCGCGATCACCGACCGGGTCAGCCGCCGGAAGATCATGATGATCGCCAGCTCCAGCGCCGGGACGATCCAGCTCGTGCTGGCGGCCCTGCTCTGGACGGACAACCTGCGACTGTGGATGATCTACGCCCTGGTGGCGCTCAGCCAGGTCGCCGGGTCGTTCCAGCGCATCGCCTTCCAGTCGGCGGTGCCGCAGCTCGTGCCGAAACGCTTTCTCGGGCACGCGATGGGCGTCACCCAGCTCACCAACGGCTTCGCCATGCTGCTGATGCCGGTCTTCGCCGCCGGCCTGCTGGCCGCCATCGGGCTCAAGGGCATCCTGCTGATCGACGTGGCCAGCTACCTGGTGGCGGTGCTGACCCTCGCGGTGGTCCGCTTCCCGGACCTGCTCGGCTTCCGGCCCCGGGAGCGGCTGCTGACGGCGATCGCCAACGGGCTGCGCTACTCGTGGCAGCACCGCGGCTTCCGGCTGATGCTGGGCTACTTCGCGATCGGCAACATCTTCCTGGCCCCGGCGCTGGTGCTGACCACCCCGCTGGTGCTCTCCTTCGCCACCGCCACGCAGGTGGCGCAGGTGGCCCTGGCCGAGGCGCTCGGCGCGGTGGCCGGCGGCGTGCTGATGTCGCTGTGGGGCGGCCCGCGCAACCGGCGGATGATCGGCGTGCTGATCGGCAACCTCGGCACCGCCGTCGGGTGCGTGGTGATCGGCCTGGACGCCTCGGTCACGGTGATCTGCCTCGGGGCGTTCTGGCTGGCCATGGCGATGACCACGGCCCAGTCGATCTACGCCACCATCGTCCAGGTGAAGGTGCCCCAGCGGTACCACGGCCGGGTGTTCAGCCTGAACCAGACCATCTCCTGGTCCACGCTGCCGATCGGCTTCGCGCTGATCGCCCCGGCGGCCACCGGCCTGTTCGAGCCGATGCTCGCCCCGGGCGGCGCGCTGGCCGGCTCGGTGGGCGCGCTGATCGGCACCGGTCCGGGCCGCGGCATCGGCTTCGCGTACGTCTGCTTCGGCACGGCGCTGGTGCTGGTCACCGTGGGCGGCTTCGCGATCCGGCTGCTGAGGCGCTTCGACATGGAGGTGCCGGACTCGCTGCCGGACGACCTGATCGGCGCCCAGGAGCGCGAGCGGCGGCTGGCCGCCCGGGCCGCCGAGCGGCAGGAGGAGAAGGTGCCGGTCGCGGCGTGACGGCGTCGTGAGCGACGGTCGGGGGCCTCCGGTGCGTTGCCGGCGGCCCCCGACGCGTCCCCGGGCCGGATCCGCGCGGCCCGATCGACCGCCCCGGCGTCCCGGGACCGGCCCCGCACCTGGCGGGACCGGCCCCGCGCCGGCCGGGTACGGGGCCTACGCCACGGGCGGGTCGGCGAGTTCGCCCTCGGCAACGTCGTCGGGCTCGGCCACCCAGCCGGAGAAGACCGGCACCCCGTGCCACGGGCCCACCCCGCCGCCCCGCCGGTCGGTGGCGACGGCCACCACCGCGTACGGGTGGCCGAAGCGCAGCTCGGCGGTGCGGGCCACCCCCTCCGGAGGCAGGCTCACCGCCGCGAACGCCGCGGTCACGGCCGCGGCCTCGAACCCGTACCGGCTGTACCGGGCGACGACGGCCTGCCGTGCCTCGACCTCGGTGCCCCCGACCAGCGGGGCGAGGACCCGGGCGAGGGCGGGGAACCCGAGCCCTGGCCCGGCGAGGTCGTGCTCGTCGCGGGCCGACCAACAGGGCAGCGCCGCCGTGTGCCGCTCCTGCCGGCCGTCGCGGGCGTGGGTGCGGACGGTCTCCTCGCGCAGCGTCCACAGCGGCGTGGCGCCCAGCGGCAGGTCGAACAGCGACCGCCGGCCGGCGGGCTCGTCGGCGTCGGCGTCGGTGGCGATCCGGTACGCGGCGGCGAGCACGTCGGCGGGGGCGACCCCGGGCGCGGCGGCCACCGACACGACCAGCAGCCCGGCCCCGGCCCCGGCCCCGGCGGTCCCGGCCCCCGGTCCGGCCGCCGCCGCGTGCACGGCGACGTCGCCGGCCTCCGGCGTCGCGGCGATCCAGGCCCGGTGCCCGTATCCCGGGGTGCGCAGCACCCGGGTCAGCCGCCCGGCCCAGGGGCTGTCCGGCCCCAGCGCCGTGGCCGGGGCGAGGTCGAACGGGTCGGCCCAGGAGATCCGGGTGGCCACGGCCGAGGCCAGCGCGAGCACGACGCGGGACGAGCGGGTCAGCGGGAACCTGTCGAGCAGACCCGCGCTGTGCCTGCGCGCCCAGGCGTCCAGGCCGGCCTGGTCGGGCAGCGGGCCGGTCTGCGTGGCGCGGGGGAGGGTGGCCCGCCAGGCGGCCAGCGCGTCGGTGTCCGCGTCCGGCCGGTGCCAGACGGCGGTGGCCGCCGGCACCAGCGGGTGCGGGGCGTCGAGCAGCGCGGCGGCCGTCCGCGCCGCCGTCGCCGGGTCGGTGCCCAGCGCGTCGGCGAGACCGTCGGCGTCCCGGTCGGGACCGGTCGAGCCGCCCAGCGCGAGCAGCAGCCAGGCGCCCAGCGGGGACGCGACGTGGTGCCGGTCGCCGACCGAGCCGTGCAGCCGGGCGGCGTAGCGGGCCAGCGGGCCGTGGAGGTTCGTCGTCATCGGATTCCTTCCGTGGATACTCCGGCTTTCAGGCCGGGGAGGAAACGGAACTCCTGCGGAGCAGGGCAGGAAGCCGATCCGCCGGCAAGGCGGATAGGCGTCCATCCGTGTCACTGCAAGGTTCAATCGTTGGCCGGCTAGCTTGTGAGTCATGGTCAGTCGTGGGGTGAAGCGGGCGTTCAAGTACCGCTTCCACCCGAGCGACGCGCAGGCGGCGGAGCTCACGCGGACGTTCGGGTGTGTCCGGCTGGTCTACAACGGGCTGGCGTTCCTCAACGAGGTGTCGTCCGTGCCGTTGCAACAGGCGCTGCGGCACCTGGCTCGCAATATGGTCAAGAACCACAGCTTGGCTCGCGCGATCAGCGACGCGGCCTGGCGGCAGTTCCGCACCCTGCTCGAATACAAGACCGACTGGCACGGCCGGAACCTGGTGGTCGTGGACCGCTGGTTCCCCAGCTCGAAACTGTGCTCGACGTGTGGTGCCCGCGCTGAGCGGATACCGCTGACCGTACGGTCGTGGACGTGCCGGTGCGGCACCGTCCACGACCGCGACGTCAACGCCGCCCGTAACATTCTGGCCGCCGGGCTGGCGGTGACCGCCTGTGGAGACGGTGTAAGACCTCAACGGGGGAACCTCCGTTCGGGGCAGCTGTCGGTGAAGCAGGAACACCTGAGGGCGACCACGGGAATCCCCGTCCTTTAGGACGGGGAGGATGTCAAGCCTCCACTGTGCCCGCCCGGGCCGGTCCACACGACCACCGCTCGAGGGCCTGTGGAGCTGAGTCGGATACGACATCGGCCACGCCCGCCGCCATCGGCGACCCCGGGCCACGCTCGTCGGCCAGGACCCCGACGGGGTGGTGGGTAACCGCGAACGGTGGTGGCCCGACCGACGGTGATGACGTCAACGACTCAGCTCCATAGGCACCGCCCCCGCACATCATCGACCGCCGCCCACAGTTCCGCCCGGGCCACGGTTCCCCGCCGACCGGGCACCCACGACCAGGCAATGGCCCTGCCCCGCGTCACCGGCCAGCCAGGCCACGGCATCGCGTACGCGGCCGGGATAGAACCGCTCCCGGCTGCTGACGACGTCGGCGACCGGCCACCCGCGGAACCCGAAGCAGCCCTCCCGCTCGGTCGGTCCCGTCGACCTCGGGGCCGGGCCGGGGCCGTCCAGTCGTACCGCGACGACGACCTCGTCCTGCACGTGGCGCAGCCGCCGGTCGGCGTCGAGCACCACCAGCCGTACCGCGCGCCGCTCGATGACCGGCAGGTCGTCGGGGCTGGCCGTCACCGTCGCCCCTCCCGCTCGCCGCCGCAGGTGGCCCGGTCGCCCCCATGGCGCCGGACGGCGGGGCCAGCCGTCAGCCGGAGTGCGCGGGACTCGCAGGCCAGCCGGTGGGCGGTGGCCCGGCCGTCAGTCGGCGTGGGCGGCGACCGCGTCGCCCACGCCGGTCGGCAGTGGGTAGGGACGCTCTGCGGGGAGCAGCGCCTCGGCCGAGGCGTCGTCGCCCGCGTCCAGCGCCGCCCGGATCGCGTGCGCCGTCGCGGTGACGTCGGTGATCCCGACGATCCACTCGTCGACGTACCGCCGGGCGGCCTCGCCGGCCAGGCCCACCTGTAGCGACCGGTGGGGCAGCGGCTGCGCCCGCACGGTCCGCTCCGGATCCCACTGCACCCGGACCGGGCTGGTGCGCAGCCGCCGTGCCCAGCCGTCCCGGTCGGCGTGCAGGCCGGGCTCGTAGCCGCTCAGGCAGGCGTGCGCCAGGGCCCACTCGAACCCGGCGCGGCTGATCTCGACGGCGAGCACCCGCTCCTGGCCCGGCTTGCGGGCCCAGCCGCAGCGGTACATCATCCAGCGGAACGACGGCTTGATCCAGGTCATCCGGTCCCGCTTGAACGGGGGCACGAATCGGCCCGCCGCCACCGCCGGCCCGGCGATCTCCGGCGGGTACGCCTGGTACACGGTCAGCGTGCCGGCGGTGTACCGGGCGCGGATCTGGCGTGGCGGGACGGTCACGACGGCATCGTCGCGGGTCGGGCCGTCCGCGTCCACCGCTTTCCGCCCCGCCGACGCGGGTCGCCGGTCGGTCGGGGGAGGGGTTAGGCTGCCCGTCGTGGCAGGTCTGTTGAGGAGTGTGGCGTCCCGGCTGGGGCGGGTGACCCGCGGGGCCGCCCCGGCGCCTACCCCCGGTCCGATTCCGGCCCAGGTCGCGCGGCGCCGGCAGGTCGCGGCGTTGCAGCGCCGGGAGCTCAGCTACGCCCCGGAGCCCGACGGGCAGGCCGACCCGGGCGAGGTCGTCTGGACCTGGGTCCCTTACGAGGACGACCCCCGGCAGGGCAAGGACCGGCCGGTCCTGGTCGTCGGGCGGTCCAGCCGCACCCTGTTCGGCCTGATGCTGTCCAGCCAGGGCGAGCGGGACGGCCAGCGGCACTGGCTCTCCCTCGGCCCCGGCACCTGGGACCGGGACAACCGGCCGAGCTGGGTGCGGCTCGACCGGGTGCTCACCATGCGGGAGGACAGCATCCGGCGCGAGGGCGCGGTGCTGGACCGGCCCCGCTTCGACCGGGTCGGCCAGGCGCTGCGCGCCGGCTACGGCTGGCGCTGACCCCGCGCTGCCGTACCCGCCGGGGCCCTCACCACTCGGCGAGGTACGCGCTGTCCACGAGCTGGCGGGTGGGGCGGGACGCGCCGACGCTCTTCGCCCGGTACATGGCCGCGTCGGCGCGATCGAGCGCCTCGGTGAGCTGGGCGGGGCCGGTCACCGGGGCGAGGCCCACCGAGGCGGTGACCCGGAGGCTGAGACCGTTGAGCGGGATGGGCGCGGCGAGCGCCTCGCAGAGCCGGCGGGAGGAGTGCTCGATCCACCGCCGGTCGACCGTCGGACTGGTCAGCAGGCCGGCGAACTCGTCGCCGCCGAGCCGGGCCACCAGGTTGTCCCCGGCGAACGCGGCCAGCCGCTCTGCCACGCTGATCAACACCCGGTCCCCGGCGGCGTGCCCGTAGCGGTCGTTGACCTGCTTGAAGTTGTCCAGGTCGAGCACGACGGCGATCAGCGGCTGGCCGGCGGCGTCGGTGAGCAGCGTGGCGGCCAGCCGGAAGAAGGCCCGGCGGTTGGGCAGCCCGGTGAGCGGATCGTGGCTGGCGGCGTGCCGTTCGGCGGCCAGCTCCGCCTGGAGGTGCTCGATCTCCGCCTCGGCCAGCAGGGCGCGGCGGCGTAGCTGCCACGCGGACACGAGGGCCCCGGCGGCCGAGATGCCGGACGCGATGGTCAACGGATCCGGCACGAACTCTCCCCTCGCCCCGTCCGCCCGCCGGCCCCGTCCGGTGCCGGCCGGCGCCTCTGCGCGCTCTCGTTTTCCCTGGTGCGGCCCCGATTCGCGTCACCCAAAGTGAACGAATGGGTACACCGCACGTGCGTTATCATGCTCGCTGTCCGGTGCAGATGCAATAGCAGATGCACGTGCAGCAAAATCGTCCGTGACCCGTTCCCTCTCGCCAGCACCGCTCCTCCCCGCGGCATAGGCAGGCGCTCGAAGAGAAAGACGCCCCCATGCAGCAGCCCCACAACGGCGTTCCCGCCGCGCACCTCCCCCCGCTGAAGTGGCAGAAGAGTCGAAGGAGCAACCCCAGCGGCAACTGTGTCGAGTTGGCCGAGCTCCCCGGTGGCGCCGGGATCGCCCTGCGCAACTCGCGCCACCCGGAGGGCCCGGCGCTGATCTACACGGTGGACGAGATCGCCGCCTTCGTGCTCGGCGCCCGGGACGGGGACTTCGACGACCTGATCGCCTGACCCAGCGTAACCGGCCGGTTCCGTCCCGTCGATGGGACCAAAACCCCCCCTCGGGCGGGTTCACCTCACTGTCGGTCCATGGCATGCTTACACGTCGGCCGGGGTGGGGCCCGGTTGACGGAGGCGGGCAAGCGGAGGTCGGCGCGTGACGATGGTTCCCACGGAGGGTGGCCCGGCCACCGGCCCGACCGTGCTGCGCATGCTGCTCGGCGCGCAGCTGCGCCGGCTGCGCGAGTCCGCCGGGGTGACCCGGGAGGGCGCCGGGTGGGAGATCCGGGCTTCCGAATCGAAGATCAGCCGGATGGAACTGGGCCGGGTCGGTTTCAAGGAGCGCGACGTCGCCGACCTGCTCAGCCTCTACGGGGTCACCGACCCCGAGGAGCGTGATGCCCTGCTCAAGCTCGCCCGGGACGCCAACAGCCCGGGCTGGTGGCACCGCTACGGCGACGTGTTGCCGTCCTGGTTCCAGTCCTACCTGGGCCTGGAGGCGGCCGCCGCGCTGATCCGCAGCTACGAGGTCCAGTTCGTGCCCGGCCTGCTCCAGACCCCGGAGTACGCCCGGGCGGTCGTCCTGCTCGGCCACCGGGGCGCCGACGCGGACGAGGTCGACCGGCGGGTGGGCCTGCGCATGCAGCGCCAGGAGTTGCTGCGCCGCCCGCAGCCGCCCCAGCTGTGGGCGGTGGTCGACGAGGCCGCGCTGCGCCGGCCGATCGGTGGCCCCGAGGTGATGCGCGGCCAGTTCACCGCCCTGATCGAGGCGACCCGGTCGCCGCACGTGCGGTTGCAGATCATCCCGTTCGCGGCGGGCGGGCACGCCGCGGCGGGCGGCGCCTTCACCATCCTGCGCTTCGGCGACCAGGACCTGCCCGACATCGTCTACATCGAGCAGCTCACCAGCGCGATCTACCTCGACAAGCGCGAGGACCTCGACTACTACGCGGCGGCCATGGAACGCCTCTGCGTGGAGGCCGAGCCCCCGGAGCGGACGCCGGAGCTGCTGGCCCGGCTGCGTGACGAGCTCTACCCGCGGTGACGGGTTCCCTGGCGCGGAGCCGGCCCGGGGAGCCTCTACCATGGCCGGGACCGGCGACAGTGGACGGACGTCGGCGTTGAGGTCGGCACAGAGTCATGGAGGAGCCTTGACCACCGATGCCCCCGGTGCCCCGACCGGCCCCGCCCACCCCAGCGACCGGATCGACACCTCGGTGGCGCATCCCGCCCGCCGCTACAACTACTGGCTGGGCGGCAAGGACAACTTCCAGGCCGACCGCGACTCCGGGGACGCGCTGGCCGAGGTCTTCCCGACCATCCGCGTCACCGCCCTGGAGAACCGCCGCTTCCTCCAGCGGGCGGTGCGCTACCTCGCCCGCGAGGCCGGCGTGCGGCAGTTCCTCGACATCGGCACCGGAATCCCCACCGCCGACAACACCCACGAGGTCGCCCAGGCCGTCGCCCCGCACACCCGGGTGGTGTACGTCGACAACGACCCCATCGTCCTCGCCCACGCGCGGGCCCTGCTGACCAGCGCGCCCGAGGGCGCCACCGCCTACATCGACGCCGACCTGCGCGACCCGGAGAAGCTCCTCACCCACCCCGACCTGCGGCGCACCATCGACCTCGGGCAGCCGGTGGCGCTGATGCTGGTGGCGGTCCTGCACTTCCTGCCCGACCCGGACGAGCCGTACGCGCTGGTCCGCCGGCTGCTGGACGCCCTGCCCCCGGGCAGCCACCTGGCCGCCTCGCACGCCACCTACGACCACCTCCCGGCGCAGGTTGCCGAGGAGGCCAGGGCGGCGACGAGGAACGGGGGCGAGTACGGCGCGATCTACTTGCGCGACCTGGCCGATTTCACCCGGTTCTTCGACGGCCTGGAGGTGGTCGAGCCGGGCATCGTCTCCGCCGCCGAGTGGCGCGCCGACGCGGAGCCGCAGCCCCGGCCCTCGGCGGGCGACGTCAGCCTGTACGGGGCCGTGGCCCGCAAACCCTGACCGTCCCCGGCGTGCCCCGCACCGGGGCCGCCGATCCGGGGCACCGCCAGTATCCGGACATCCCGGCGGGCCCGGGCACCGCGGCTGGTGTCCGGCCCCGGCCGGCAGGCAGACTGGACCATCATGTCGCCGCTCACCCCTGGCCTACGGCTGCACGACCGGTACGTCCTGCGCGAGCGCATCGGCCTCGGCGGGATGTCCGAGGTGTGGCGCGCCGACGACGAGGTGCTGCACCGTCCCGTCGCGGTCAAGGCGCTCGCGGGACAGCCCGCAGCCGACCCGCAGCTACGCGCCACCATCCAGCGCGAGGCCCGGGCCGCCGCCCGGCTCACCCACCCGCACGTCACCCAGGTGTACGACTACGGCGAGGCCGCCCTGGCCGCCGGCACCGTGCTGCCGTACCTGGTGATGGAACTCGTCGACGGGCACAGCCTCGCCGACCGGCTCACCGCCGGCCCACTGCCCTGGCCGGAGGCGGTCCGGGTGGCCGGGCAGGTGGCCGCCGCCCTGGCCGCCGCGCACCGCATCGGCGTGGTGCACCAGGACGTCAAGCCCGGCAACGTCATGCTCACCGAGACCGGCGCCAAGGTGTTGGACTTCGGCATCGCCGCGCTCGCCGGCCCGCGCCACCCGCTCGCCGGATCGCCCGGCGGCCAGACCGGTGAGCTGGTGATGGGCACCCCCGCGTACTTCGCGCCCGAGCGGATGAGCCCCGGGCCGCCGAACCCGGCCAGCGACGTCTACGCCCTCGGCGCGCTGCTCTACCAGTCTCTCACCGGTGCCACCCCGCTGCCCGTGCAGACCTGGGAGGACGCCGTCGAGGTGCACGCCCGGCGCCCGCCGGTGTCGCCGCCGCGGGTCACCGGGCTGCCCCCGGACATCGCCGCGCTCACCCTCGCCTGCCTGGACGCCGACCCGGCCCGCAGACCCACCACCGCCGAGTTGGCCGCCCGGCTCGGCGCGGCACCGCCGGCGGAACCACCCACCGCGCTCCTGCCCGTCGTGCCGCGGGCCGCCCCGCACCCGCCCACCATGGTCGACCGCGCCACCCGTTTCACCCCCGGCCGGGCGACCCGGTCCACGTCGCCTTCGGCCGCGTCGCCGTTCTCCGCCTCGCCTTCGGCCGCCTCGCCGTTCTCCGCGTCGGCGTCGCCTTCGGCCGCGTCGTGGCCGGGCGCGTCGTCGGATGCCCCGCCCGGGCGGTCGCGGCGCGGGAACCGTTTGCTCGGCGTCCTCCTCGCGGCCGGAGTGGCGCTGCTCGTCGGGCTGGTCGGACTGCTCGTCCTCGACGACGACTCTGCGACCCCGCCGGCCGCCGCGCCCGGCGCAACCACTGCCGCCCCCCGGCCGACGGCGGCGTCGGCCGGGCGGACCACCACCGCGCCGATCCCGGTGCCCTCGACCACGGCGCGGAACCGGCCGGCCAGCCTGCGCGAGTTGGCCGCCGAGTTCATCGCCGTGGTCGACGAGGCACAGGCCCGCGGCGAGATCGACCGGAAGACCGCCAACGAACTGCGTGACAAGGCCGAGGAGCTGAACCGCGGCAAGCCCAAGGACCAGGTCAAGCGGCTCGCGGACCTGCGCGAACGGGTCATCGAGGCGGCCGAGCGGGACCGGATCGGCGCGGCGGTGGTGAACCGGCTCCGCGACCTGCTCACCGGGTACGGTCAGGTGCGCGGCGACGAGGACGACTGACCGCCCTCAGCCCAGCGCGCCGGCGTCCCCACCGCCACCCGACCGTCCCGTACCACGGCCAGGGCGACGAAGGGGACACCCGGCCACCGTATCCGTCCTGGGCGGGAGCCGCGTCCCTCCGTCCGCCCGCTCTGGCCGGCATCGACGCCCACGGCACCCGAGCCGCACCGCTGCGCCGACGAATGCGGCGGCGACGCGGCGGGTGACGGCATGGCGGTCGGCGAAGACGGTCATTAACTTTGTCGGATGATCAGCACGCAGCCGCTCCTGCCCTTCCCCCGTACGGTCGCCGCCGGTCCCGAGCCCGGCTCCGACGGACCGGTGGGGTTCGTCACGGGTCTGGTCGAACGGCTGGGTGGTCCCGGAGCCGGATTGGCAGTCGCGCTCGAGAACCTGTTCCCGCCCATCCCCAGCGAGGTGATCCTGCCGCTGGCCGGTTTCGTCGCCAGCCAGGGACGGATGAGCCTGGTCGGGGCGATCGGGTGGACCACCCTCGGCTCCGTGGTCGGTGCCCTCGCCCTGTACGCGATCGGCGCCATGCTGGGCCGGGACCGGATGCGCGCCATCGTCGCGCGACTGCCGCTGGTCAAGCTCGACGATGTCGACCGGACGGAGGCGTGGTTCCTCCGGCACGGCGTCAAGGCGGTGTTCTTCGGCCGGATGATCCCGGTGTTCCGCAGCCTCATCTCGATTCCGGCCGGCGTGGAACGGATGCCGGTGCCGACCTTCCTGCTGTACACGACCCTGGGCAGCCTGATCTGGAACACGATCTTCGTGATGGCGGGCTATCTGCTGGGGGAGAACTGGCACGTCGTCGAGGGCTACGTCGGCACGTTCCAGAACGTGGTCATCGTGGTGTGCGCGGCGGCGCTCGGTTGGTTCGTGGTCACCCGGGTACGGCGTGCCCGCGCCGCCCGACGGGCGGTCGACGCCCCTGTCGCCCCGCCCTCCCCGCCCTCCCCGCTCTCCCCGGTCGACGCTGTCCGCGCGTCGGACGCGGAGGCGTCGCCGTCTGCCGGGCCGGAGTTCGGTGGGGCGCGTGAGTACCGGGGGACCATCTACCGCAGCGGGTCCTGGCGAGCAGGGCCCGAGCACTGAACCCGGAGACGTCGCCCCGCCCCGCCCCGCCCCGTGCAGCCCCGCCCCGCCCCGTGCCCCCACGTCCGGCGGCGGTGATCAAGAGGTTTGCGTCAGGTTTGTGCCCGG
>NZ_QKKX01000011.1 GCF_003434305.1 Micromonospora sp. MW-13 | reverse complement strand
CCCGGCCGTCGAGTCGGCCCCGAAGGCGGTCGCCGTGCAGGCCGACAAGCCGGGCGTCGACAAGCCGGGCGTCGACAAGGGCAGGCTGATCCCGCACGGTGTGCGGGGCGAGCAGTCGCGTATCACGCTTGACGGTGAGCAGACCGCCAACGTCAAGGCGATCGTCGCCGCGACGAAGAAGGCCGGCCTGGACGAGCGGGCCGCGGTCGTCTCGGTCGGTACCGCGTTGCAGGAGTCGAAGCTGGAGAACCTGGGTCACCTGGGTGACCGTAACGACCATGACTCGCTGGGTCTGTTCCAGCAGCGTCCGTCGTCCGGGTGGGGTTCGCCGGAGCAGATCACCGATCCGGAGCACTCGACCCTGGCGTTCCTGAAGGGGTTGAAGCAGGTTGACGGGTGGCGGGACATGCCGCTGACCGAGGCCGCGCAGACGGTGCAGGTGTCGGCGTACCCCGACGCGTACGCGCAGTGGGAACAGCAGGCCGCCGACCTGGTCGCCGAACACTGGAACAGCTGACCCGTACCGAACAACGCCGCTGGCCGGTCCCCGACACCCCGGGGACCGGCCAGCGGCGTCTGCGCGTCTGGAGCCAGCGGTTCCCTGCCGGGGACCGCAGTGGGAGCGCAGCGTCGACCTGGTGGCCGGGGCGAACGCGGTGACCATCGAGAGGGCCTGAGCGTACAGTCGGGCGGTGGACCGTACCGAATCCCTGCCGGCACAGACGCGACCGCCCGGTGTGGCGGCCACCGATCCGGGCAGCGTGTTGCTGCCCGGGCACGACGTGCCGCTCGGCCGCTACACGACGGTGCGCCGGCTGCTGCCGCAGCGCCAGCGCCGGATGGTCGGGGCCTGGTGCTTCGTCGACCACTTCGGGCCGGACGACGTCGCCGAGCGGCCCGGGATGGAGGTTCCGCCGCACCCGCACACCGGGTTGCAGACGGTCACCTGGCTGCTCGACGGGGAGATCGTGCACCGGGACAGCCTCGGCAACGTCCAGCCGATCCGGCCGGGGCAGCTCAACGTGATGACCTCCGGCCACGGCATCGCCCACTCGGAGCGGTCGCCGGCGGCGCATCCGCCGGTGATGCACGGCGTACAGCTCTGGGTGGCCCTGCCGGACCCGGCGCGGGCCGCGGCACCCGACTTCGCCCACCACGCGGACCTGCCGGTGTGGCGCGACGGCGGCCTCGACGTCACGCTGCTGGCCGGCGAGTTGGGCGGGGAGCGGTCCCCGGCGGCGCTGCACACCCCGCTGGTCGGCGCCCAGCTCACGGCCCGGGGCGCGGCACCGTCCCGGCTGCCGTTGCGCCGCGACTTCGAGTACGGCCTGCTGGCGATGTCCGGTTCCGCCCAGGTGGGTGAGGTACCGCTGGAGCCGGGCGCGCTGCTCTACCTCGGCGCCGGCCGGGAGAGCCTCACCCTGGGCGCGGCGCCGGGCAGCCGGCTGTTGCTGCTCGGCGGCGCACCGTTCGAGGAGCCGCTGGTGATGTGGTGGAACTTCGTCGGCCGGTCGCACGAGGAGGTCGCCGCGGCCCGCGAGGACTGGATGGCCGGCGACCCGCGCTTCGGGACGGTGGCCGACGACGGGGCGCCGCCGCTGCCGGCGCCCGCGCTGCCGACCACCCGGCTCAAGGCCCGCACCCGGCACGGCGACGTCCGGGCCTGAGCCCGGGCGGGGCCGGCCTGCCCCGGGGCGCAGGCGTGGCGGCCGGCGGCGCGGGTAGTCGCGGGCATGCCGACCACCACGATCTCCAGCATCGAGGACAAGAAGCGCATGGTACGCCGGCTCGCCGGCAGCGGGCGCGGGTTCGCCGAGCAGTACGGGTTCCGCGTCACCAACAACCCGTCCAACCTGTTCCAGCTCCTCGTCCTGTCGGTCCTGCTGGCCCGGCGGGGCGACTTCCGGCGGGCCGTGGACACCGCCGTCGCGCTGCGCGACGCCGGCTGGGACAGCGCGGCCCGGATGGCCCGTTCGCTGCACGCCGACCGGGTGCGGGTGCTGCGGGCGACCGGGCAGCGCGGCGACGTGGACGCCCTCGCCGACACCCTGGGCGACCTCGCCCGCGCCGTGGTGGAGCGGTACCGGGGCGACCTGCGTCGACTGCGCGCCACGGCGCACCACGACCCGGCCGGCGAGCGGGTGCTGCTGGCCGAGCTGCCCGGGGTCGAGGCCGAGGTGGTGGACCTGTTCCTGCGCGAGGCGCAGGCGCTGTGGCGGGAGGTGGCCCCGGTCGCGGACCGGCGGGCGCTCGCCGCGGCCCGCCGGCTCGGCCTGGGGCGGTCCGCGTCCGACCTCGCCCGGCTGGCCGGCAGCGGCGAGTCGGAGCGGCTGGCCTGGCTGGTCGGCGCGCTGGCCCGGGTGGACCTGGAGAAGCGGTACGCCGAGCTGGCCGGCTGAACGTGTGCCGGCGCACAGTTCCTCGAAATCTGACCGTAAGTACGATGGCAGACGCTATGATGATCTCGGCAGTCGAGTCCGCCCGGTTCGGGTGGGCGGGGCCGCCCGGCGGTGCGACCCGGTTCGGGTCGCGGTCTCCGTCGGGAGACAGGTTCTGCGTGGCGCCCCGGGTCGCGGTTCGTGGCCCGGGGCGCCCGCCTGTCTCCGACCCGCTCAGCCGACCAGTCCGGCCAGCAGGTTCACCGTCGCGGCGATGATCACCGCGCCGAACAGGTACGACACCAGCGCGTGCCGTAGCACGGTCGTGCGCATCTCGTTGCTGGTCAGGTTCGTGTCGGAGACCTGGAAGGTCATTCCCACCGTGAACGCCAGGTAGGCGAAGTCCGAGTAGCGCGGGCGCTCCACCTGGTGGAACACCACCCCGCCGTCGGGTCCGCCGTAGTAGATCCGGGCGTACCGGGCGGTGTAGACGGTGTGCACCACCAGCCAGGACAGCAGCACGCTGGCCACGCCCAGCGCGCTGTAGGCGTCCCGGGACGGCCCGGGCCGGGCGCCGTGCGCGGTGACCAGCACGACCGCGACCGCGACCAGGCTGGCCAGGCAGGCGACCAGCAGCAGCAGATCGCGGGTGGGCCGGTTCGGGTCCTCCCGGACGGCGAGCCGGGCGGTCCGCTCGGCGTCCGACGACCACAGCGTGCGCCAGACCAGCACCAGCCAGCTCAGCGCGGCCGTGTCCCAGCCCACGATGGGGCCGAGCGACGGCGGGCCGACCAGCGCGAACAGGCCGCCGCCCAGCCCGCCGGCCAGCCCGAGCACGGCGAGCTGGACCACCGCCGGGGTGTGCCCGTCCCTACCGCGCACCGGTCGCGCCCTCACCCGCCCGCGCCGGCGCGGTGCTCAGATGCGCCGCAGGTGCTGCGCGACCCGGGTGTGCGGCTCCCGGGCCTGCGCCGCGCGTTGCGACCGGCCGACCTCGGGGGCGGCGTCGATCCCGGCGGACCGGGCCACCTCGTTGCCGTTGGCGTAGTCGACCGGGGGCAGGGCCCGCAGCGCGCGCAACACCTCCGGCGGCGCGCCCTCCCGTTCCGCCTCGCGCACCACGTCGGCCTTCCCGGCCGGGTAGTCGAGGCTGGACAGGTACCGCAGGACGTCGTCGTAACTCGCCATGGTGTGGGCTCCTCGCCGGTTCGATCCGGTTCGCGACCGGCCGCGGTTACCCACCTGTCGGCCACCCACGCCCGTCCGTGGCGGGCAATCGCGTACCGGCCGGTCGCCGTTTCCGGCCCCGCGCGGCGGGTACGCGACCGGCCCGAGGCAGCGGAAGGAGCACCGCCATGAACTACGACACGTTCGTCGACCAGGTGGCCCGGCGGGCCACGGTCCCCGCCGAGCGGGCCGTGGAGCTGACCCGGGCCACGCTGGAGACCCTGGCGGAGCGGCTGACCGGCGGCGAGGTGCTCGACCTCGCGGCGCAACTGCCGAAGCCGTTGCAACTGGTCCTGCGGCCCAGCCCGGACACCGAGGCCGCCGACCGGTTCGGCGCGGCCGAGTTCGTGGCCCGGGTCGGCCAGCGGGCCAGGCTCGACGAGCGGGCCGCCCGGGAGGCGGTTCGGATCGTGTTCGTCACCCTGCGCGAGGCAATCGCCGGCGGGGAGTTCGACGACATCGTGGTCCAGTTGCCGCGCGACTACCGGGAGATGGTGGAACCGGCGCTCGCCCCGGGGGCCGCCGCCCCGCGCCGACCCTGACCGCCTGTCGGCAGCGGGTGACCCGGCCGATCCGGCCACCCGCGGCACCCGGCCGGCCGGGTGCCGCGGGTGGTGCCGGGGGCCGCTGGCCCTCAGGCGACCGCGCCGGCGGCGCGCAGCGCGGCGATCCGGTCGGCGGCGAGGCCAGCCTCCGCCAGCACCTCGTCGGTGTGCTCGCCAGGGTGCGGCGGCGGCCGGCGCAGCGCCGTCGGCGTGCCGGAGAACCGGGGCGCCGGCGCCGGCTGGGTCGCCCCGGCGTGCTCCACGAACACCCTCCGGGTCGCCAGGTGCGGATGCTCCGGTGCCTCCCGCCAGTCCAGCACCGGCGCGACGCAGGCGTCCGAGGAGCCGAGCAGGGCCGTCCACTCGTCCCGGGTGCGGGTGCGGAACAGTCGCGCCCACGCCGCGCGCAGCGCCGGCCAGTTCGCCGGGTCGTCGCGGTCCGGCGCGTCGTCGCCGGGCAGCGGGAAGCCGGTGCGCCGGACCAGCTCCGCGTAGAAGCGGTGCTCCAGCGCGCCGACGGCGAGGTGGCGGCCGTCGGCGCACTCGTACGTGTCGTAGAACGGCGCGCCGCCGTCGAGGAGGTTGACCCCGCGCGGGTCCCGCCACATGCCGAGCCGGCGCAGCGCGTGGACCTGGGTGGACAGCGTCGCCACGCCGTCCACGACCGCCGCGTCGACGACCTGCCCGGGGGCGCCGGCCCGGACGGCGTACAGGGCCGAGACGATGCCCAGGGCCAGCATCATCCCGCCGCCGCCGAAGTCGCCGAGCAGGTTCAGCGGCGGCACCGGGCGCTCACCGGCCCGGCCGATGCCGTGCAGCGCCCCGGTCAGCGCCAGGTAGTCGATGTCGTGCCCGGCGTACGGGGCGAGCGGACCGTCCTGCCCCCAGCCGGTCATCCGCCCGTACACCAGGCGGGGGTTGACCGCGTGGCAGTCGGCGGGGCCCAGGCCGAGCCGCTCGGTCACCCCGGGGCGGAAGCCCTCGACCAGCGCGTCCGCGCGGCCGACCAGGGCCAGCACCGCGTCCCGGCCGCCGGCCGACTTCAGGTCCACCGCGACGGAGCGGCGGCCCCGGTTGAGCAGGTCCGGGTGCGGGGTGCCGAACGCCGCCGGGTCGACGTCGGTGGCCCGGTCCACCCGGACCACGTCGGCGCCCAGGTCGGCCAGCATCATCGCGGTGAACGGGCCGGGGCCGATGCCGGCCAGTTCGACCACCCGCACCCCGGCCAGGGGACCGGCCCCGCCGGCCGCCGGCCGGTCCGCGTCGGGGTGGCTCGCGCGCTCGTCCATCGGGCCACCATAGGCGTTCCGTGTTTGTCCCGTGGGGTGCCGGGAGTCCGCCCGCGCGACCACCGCGAGGCCCGGCGGGCATGGCCCGGGCCGTCCCGGGCGTCCTCGCCGCGATCCCTGGGCGGCCGGTTCCGCCCCGATCACCGCTGGTGACGGCCGGGATGATGGCTTGGCGAGTCGGCCGAGGCTGGCCTAACCTTGTCGCACGAGGGGAGTACTTCCCACGAACCATTCCGGTCAGTACGGCGTGCCCGGAGCGCGCCTCGGGTGGTTGCCCACGACACGGTGGGTGAAGGAGACCTCGAACATGACACGGTGTTCGAGGGGACCCCATGACCGAATTGTCGTATCTGTCTGCCGGTGAGTTGTCGTCGGTGGGCACGCCGACGCTCTGGGCGGTCACCATCGCCGGCGTGCTCGCCCTGCTGGTGCTGGACTTCCTCGTCACCCGCAAGCCGCACGAGGTGTCGATCAGGGAGGCGCTCGGCTGGTCCGCCTTCTACGTCGCCCTGCCGCTGGCCTTCGGCGCCTGGATCTGGTCCCGGTTCGGCTCCCAGCAGGGCGTGGAGTACCTGACCGGCTACCTGGTCGAGAAGTCCCTCTCGGTCGACAACCTGTTCGTCTTCATGCTGCTGCTGGCGGCGTTCGCGGTGCCCGCCGTGCTCGCCCAGCGGGTCCTGCTCTACGGCATCACCGGCGCGCTGGTGCTGCGGGCGATCTTCATCGCCCTCGGCGCGGCGGCCCTACAGACCCTCGACTTCGCCTTCCTGGTCTTCGCGGTCATCCTCATCGCCACCGCCGTCAAGCTGCTCCGCGACGCACTCTCCGGCCACGAGCAGGAGGTGGACATCAACCGGATGCGGTCGGTGAAGCTGCTGCGCCGGTTCATGCCGGTCGTCGAGGAGTACCAGGGCACGAGGATGACCGTCCGGCAGAACGGCCGTCGGGCGCTCACCCCGCTCGCCCTCGTGGTGGTCGCGGTGCTCGCCACCGACATCGTCTTCGCCGTCGACTCGGTGCCCGCGGTGTACGGCATCACCGAGGACCCGTACCTCGTCTTCGCCACCAACGCCTTCGCCCTGCTCGGCCTGCGGGCGCTGTACTTCGTGCTGCACGCCGCGCTGAGCCGGCTGGTGCACCTCAGCTACGGCCTGGCGGTCATCCTCGCCTTCATCGGCGTCAAGCTCGGCCTGCACTGGGCGCACGGGATCTGGCCGGGCGTGCCGCAGATCCCCACGCTGGCCTCGCTCGGGGTGATCATCGGCGTGCTGGTCGTCGTCACGCTCACCAGCCTTCGGGCCACCCGCGACGCCGCGCCGGGCGACAGGGAGACCGTCGTCGACCGGCACTGACCACCCCGGCGGGTCCGGGTGAACGGGACCGCCGCGATCCCGCAGGTGGTACGACTGACTCGTGGGAATCGTGTCACCGGGCTTCCAGGGCCGGCCCCGCTCGGCGGAGCCGGCCCTGCCACCGGGTCAGTACCTGACCGAGGACTTCCCGGTGCTCTCCGCCGGACCCACCCCGAAGGTGCGGCCGGACACGTGGGAGTTCGTCGTCACCACCGAGACCGGCGCGGAGCGCCGCTGGTCCTGGGCGGAGTTCACCGCCCTGCCCCAGGACACCCCGACCGTCGACATCCACTGCGTCACCCGCTGGTCCAAGCTCGCGACGACCTGGCAGGGCGTCTCGCTGGACGTCCTGCTCGACGGCGTCGACACCGACGCGGCCTACGCCCTGGTCCACTCCTACGGCGGGTACACCACCAACCTGCCGCTGGCCGACCTGCTGGGCGGCCGGGCCTGGGTGGCGCACCGCTTCGCCGGCCGGGACCTGCCCGCCGAGCACGGCGGCCCGGCCCGGCTGCTGGTGCCCCACCTGTACTTCTGGAAGTCCGCGAAGTGGGTGCGCGGCATCCGGCTCAAGACCATGGACGAGCCCGGCTTCTGGGAGACCGCCGGGTACCACGACTACGGCGACCCGTGGCGCGAGCAGCGCTACGCCGGCGATTGACCGCCCCGCTGGCCGCCCCGCTGACCTGGCGGGTGGCCCGGCTAGCCGAGCGCCGGGTCGAGACGCCCACCGCGCAGACCCTCGTCCTCGACGTGCCCGGCTGGCCCGGGCACCTCCCCGGCCAGCACGTCGACGTCCGGCTCACCGCGTCCGACGGGTACCAGGCCGTCCGGTCGTACTCCCTCGCCGGGCCGGCCGACGGCGACCGCATCGCGCTGACCGTGCAGCGGGTGCCCGACGGGGAGGTGTCGCCGTACCTGATCGACGTCTGGGCGCCGGGCGACCCGGTGGAGGTGCGCGGCCCCGTCGGCGGCTGGTTCGTCTGGCGGCCGGCGGAGACCGCACCGGTGCTGCTGGTCGCCGGCGGCTCGGGCGTGGTGCCGCTGATGGCGATGGTCCGGGCCCGCCGGGCCGCCGGCAGCCGGGCGCCGTTCCGGCTGGTCTACTCGGTGCGCACCCCGACCGACGTGTTCTACGCCGGGGAGCTGCGCCGCCGCGCCCGCGACGACCAGGGCCTCGACGTGGCGTACGTGTACACCCGGGCCGCGCCCGACGGGTGGCGGGGCGAGCCGCACCGGATCGGGCTCGCCGACGTGAACACCCACGGCTGGCCGCCCGACCTGGAGCCGCTCTGCTACGTCTGCGGGCCGACCGGCTTCGTCGAGACCGTGGCGGACCTGCTGGTGGGCCTGGGCCACCAGCCCCGGCGGGTCCGCACCGAACGGTTCGGCCCGACCGGTTGACCCGAAGGCCGGGCCGGCCGGTCGCCAGCCGCCGGGCGCGGCCGGCACCAGCCGATCCGGCCCTGACCCTGCCGAGGAGACCCGATGACCGAGATGTCCTACCTGGACGGCAACATGCTCGACGGCCCGCTGCGCGAGCTGTTCGCCGTCGACCTGAGCGCCGCCACCGGGCGCTGCCAGTCGTGCGGCATGACCGGCCCGCTGGCCGGCCTGCACGTCTACCCGCACGCCCCCGGCCTGGTCGCCCGCTGCCCGGCCTGCGCGGCGGTGATGCTGCGCCTGGTCCGGGCGCCCGACCGGGCCTGGCTGGACCTGCGCGGCACCACCTACCTCCAGATCCCCATGCCCCCCGACCAGCCCCAGCCCCGGCCCCTCTGACCCACCCCGCCCGAAGGCGTGGGTACCGATCGGTAACCGTTCGGCCCCGGGGTGTTGCGTTGCCGGCTCGGCTCCGCCAGTCTGATCCTCGGGACAGCGATCTGCCGTTCGGGGGCGAGGATCGATGGCACTGGCGACGTCCGGGTGGTATCCCCAGGTCAAACCCGAGCACGGCCTGCACCGGCTGCCGGGCGGTCGGGTCCGGGTGGGCGGCTCGGTCTACGGCATCGCGGCCGAGGTGCTCGATGCCACCGGAGCGATCTGGACGACGCTGTGCGCCGCCGACGGCACCCGCAGCGCCGAGGAGATCGTCCGGCACGTGCTCGCCGCGCACCCGGGCGAGAACGCCGGTGCGGTCCGTACCGCGCTCGACCAGTTCGCCGCCGCCGGGTACCTCGACGACGCGGCGGCCCCCGACCCGCCGGAACTCACCGCCCGCGACCGGGAGCGCCACGATCGCGGGCGGCGGTTCCACCGCTGGATCGACCTGGTTCCGCGCGCCACCTCGTGGGAGCCGCAGCTCGCCTTGAAGCGCGCCCGCGCGGTCGTGCTCGGGCTGGGCGGCACCGGCGGGGCCGCCGCGCTCGCCCTGGCCGCCGGCGGGGTCGGCCGGCTGCACTGCGTCGACCCCGACGTGGTCGAGCTGTCCAACCTCAACCGTCAGACCATGTACGTCGAGGACGACATCGGTCGACCCAAGGTGGACGCCTCGGTGGCCCGGCTGCGCCGGCTCAACTCCGACATCGAGGTCACCGGCGAGCGGTCCGAGGTGCGCGGGCCGGGTGACCTGCTACGGCTGGTCGCCGGCTGCGACGTGCTGCTGCTCTGCGCCGACCGGCCGGGCGCCATCCGGGCCTGGGCCAACCGGGTGTGCCTGGGCACCGCGACCCCCTGGGTGGACGCCGGGTACCACGGCCCGGTGGTGACGGCGGCGGCGTACCTGCCCCGGGTGGGCCCGTGCTACGAGTGCTTCTGGCTCGCCGAGCACGACAAACGCTGCCGCGACGACCCGGCCGCCGAGTACACCGTGGAACGGGAGAGCAGCAGCGCGGTCAGCGCGTCCTCGGCCGGTCTCTCCGGGCACCTCGCCGCCCACCTGGCGACTGCCCTGCTGACCGGCGTGCCGGCCGTCCGGCCCGGTCAGCTCCAGGGGATCAACCTGGTCGCCCCCGACCAGCACTTCCTCATCGCCCACCCGCCGCACCCGAGCTGCCCGGCGGGCTGCGGCGGGACACCCGTCGAGGCGGCGGTCGTCGCCGGCCGGGGGGCGCGCCGATGAGCGTCGAGGTCGCCGGCTCCGGCCGGGTCCTGCCGCACGTGCTGCGCCCGGAGCGCGTCCGGTGGCTGGTCGGTCGGCCGGTCACCGGGCGGGCGCGGCCGGTCCCGACCCCCTCGGAGGGAGGTGAGAACCGTGGAGCAGATCGTCATCCGGAAGCTGGACAAGGTGGAGACGACCAGTGCGAGCAACCCCAGCGGCAACTGAAGCCGGGGCCGACCGGCGCGCCACGGGGCGTGCCGGTGCCGGCGGCGGGACGGCGACGTGCACCGTCCCCAGCCCCGCCGCCGGAACCGACCGACCATCCACCACCGCGCGCGACCACCCGCACCTTCGACCGGATCGACCAGACAGGGACCAGCCGTGCCGGAGACCAGCCCCCGCATCGACCGCCTGCTGCACGACCTCAGCGCCGACGGCGCCCCGGTGCTCGCCGAGTTCTGGCGGGAGATGGCCGACCGGGGCACCCCGCTGGTCGAGCGGGTCGACAGCGACAGCGCCCTGGTCACCTTCCTGTGGCGCGGCGAGGCCGCGCAGACCAGCACCGGCTGGGGGATCAACCTGCCGTTGCGCCGGGTGCCGGGAACCGACGTGTGGCACGGTTCCGAGCGGCTGCCGCTGGACCTGCACACCATCTACTTCCTCCGGCACGGCGCGACCGACCTGCCCACCGACGCGACCGGCCGGGGCCCCACCCACCTGGACCCGCTCAACCACCGCCCGTTCCGCTTCCCGGCCGACCCCGCCGACCCCAACGACCGGGAGCTGTGGGCGTCCCTGCTGGAGCTGCCGCGGGCGCCCGACGATCCGTGGAGCCGGCCCCGCCCCGGCGTGCCACGGGGCACCCTGCTGAGCGCGAGCGTGCGCACCACCGCGTGGGGCGGGCGGCGGCGGGTCGCGGTCTACCGGCCGGCCGCCGCTGCCGACGGGCCGCTGCCGCTGCTGGTGGTCTTCGACGGCTACCTGGCCCGGGCGCTGCTGCGCGTCCCCACCACCCTGGACAACCTCATCGCCGCCGGCCGGATCCCGCCGACCATGGCGCTCTTCGTCACCGCCTCCAGTGGGACGCGCCGGATCGACGAACTGCGCCCGTCGGCCGCGCTGCGCGCGTTCGTCACCCGGGATCTGCTGCCCTGGGCCCGGCGCCGCTGGCCGGTGACCGACGACCCCGCCCGCCGGGTCGTCGCCGGCTCGTCGCTGGGCGGGCTCGCCGCCGCGTACGTCGCGTTGGCCGAGCCCGGCGCGTTCGGCGCGGTCATCGCCCAGTCCGGCAGCTTCTGGTGGCCGGCGTCGGCGGAACCGGCCGAGCGGGAGTGGCTGACCCGCGCGTACGCCGGGTGGCCGGCCGCGCCGGTACGGTTCTACCTGGACGTGGGGGACCGGGAGAACACCTGCCCCCGGCCCGGCCAGCTCGACCAGCTCTCGGTCAGCCGCCGCTTCCGGGACCTGCTGGTCGCGCGGGGCCACCAGGTCAGCTACGCCGAATACCGGGGCGGCCACGACTACGTGAACTGGCGGCGCACCTTCGCCGACGGCCTGCGCGCCGTCCTCGGCGCCGGTCGGCGGGAGCCCGTTCCGCCGGGGCGGGCGACCTGATCCGCCGGTCCGCCCCGGGCCGGCACCGTCGGCGCGGACGGGCCGCGCCGTCCGCTCGCCCGGCGGCGGTAACCGGCTGGACAGCGTCCCGCTCCGCCGGTCAGAGTGGTTGGCCGTGAGATACCTGAGCACCGGTGGGCTCGCCGCGATCCGCCGACCCCGACCTTCCGACGAGGCCGAGTTCGTCGCCGCCGCCCGGCGTAGCCGGCCGCTGCACCACCCGTGGCTGTCGGCCCCGGACACCCCGGAGGCGTACGCCACGTACCTGGGCTGGATCCGGCGCCGGAACCACTCCGGGTACCTGATCTGCGACCGGGCCGGCGGGGCGATCGCCGGGTACGTCAACATCAGCGGCATCCTCCTCGGCGCGTTGCGCGGCGGCTACCTCGGCTACGCGGCGTTCCTGCCGTACAGCGGCACCGGGCACGCGTCGGCCGGGATCGGCCTGGTGGTGCGGCACGCGTTCGACGTGTTGGGCCTGCACCGGCTGGAGGCGAACATCCAGCCGGGCAACGAGCCGTCCCGGCGGATCGCCCGCAAGCTCGGCTTCCGGCTGGAGGGCTACTCGCCGGACTACCTGTTCATCGACGGGGCGTGGCGGGACCACGAGCGGTGGGCGATCACCGCACCCGACCCGACCTGAGCCCGTCGGTGACCCCCGGACGGGGTCGAGCTGCGGCTCGCCGTCGCGGCCGACTTCGCCGACCTGTTCGAGGCCGAGTCCCGCGTGCGGGACCGCTCCGTCCGGCCCGCCCACGTCCGGCTCCAGCCGGACCGACCCCTGACGTTTGCCCGGGCCGGCGGCGGGAACGGCACTCCCCATGACGAAGCCTCGGGTGGTGATCGTGGGGGCCGGGTTCGCCGGTTACCACGCGGCGAAGACGTTGAGCGGGCTCGCCCGGAGCCGGGCCGAGATCGTCCTGCTGAACTCGACCGACTACTTCCTCTACCTGCCGCTGCTGCCCGAGGTGGCGGCCGGGGTGGTCGAGCCCGGACGGGTCTCGGTGCCGCTCAGCGGCACCCTCGACGGCGTGCGGGTGGTCGTCGGCGAGGCCGACCGGATCGACCTGCAGAACCGCTGGGTCGGCTACACGATGCCGGAGGGCGACCAGGGCCGGCTCGCCTACGACCGCCTGGTGCTCGCCGTCGGCAGCGTCAACAAGCTGCTGCCCATTCCCGGCGTCACCGAGTACGCCCACGGCTTCCGCGGCCTGCCCGAGGCGCTCTACCTGCACGACCACGTGGTACGCCAGATCGAGCTGGCCGAGCTGACCGACGACCCGGCCGAGCAGCGGGCCCGCACCACCTTCGTGGTGGTCGGCGCCGGCTACACCGGGACCGAGGTGGCCGCGCACGGCCAGCTCTTCACCGACCGGCTGGTCGCCCAGCGCCCGCACCTGGGCGTCCGGCCCCGCTGGATGCTGCTCGACGTGGCCCCCCGGGTGCTGCCCGAACTTGACCAGCGGATGTCCGCGACCGCCGACCGGGTGCTGCGTCGGCGCGGCGTCGACGTGCGGATGGGCACCTCGGTGGCGGAGGCCACGTTCGACGGGGTGCGGCTGACCGACGGGGAGTGCGTGGCCACGTGCAGCCTGGTCTGGTGCGTCGGGGTGCGCCCCGACCCGTTCGTCGCCGAGCTCGGCCTGCGCACCGAGAAGGGCCGCCTGGTGGTCGACGAGTACCTCACCGTCCCCGGCTTCCCCGAGGTGTACGCCTGCGGCGACGCCGCCGCGGTGCCCGACCTGACCCGCCCCGGGCAGGTGTGCACCATGACCGCCCAACACGCCCAGCGTCAGGGCAAACTCGCCGCCCACAACATCGCCGCCTCCTACGGGCAGGGCCGGCGCCGGCCGTACAAGCACCACGACCTGGGCTGGGTGGTCGACCTCGGCGGCAAGGACGCCGCGGCGAACCCGCTGAAGGTGTCGCTGTCCGGGCTGCCGGCCAAGGCCGTGACCCGCGGCTACCACCTGCTGGCCATGCCGGGCAACCGGGCCCGCGTCGGCGCGGACTGGCTGCTCGACGCCACCCTGCCCCGCCCGGCCGTGCAACTCGGCCTGGTCCCGGCCAACGCGGTGCCGCTGGAGAGCTCGTCGCCGGAGGTCCCGGCCCGGCGCGGCTGAGGGCCGACGGCGCGCGGGGGTGAACCGTCTTCCGCCGCCGCGGCGGATCACCGGTCCCCGGCCGGTCGCGGGCGGCGGCCCCTTGGCCAGAACTCGCGCAGCAGGAGCTGCCCGATCCCGGCGGCCGGGACGGCCAGCAGCGCGCCGACCAGGCCGGCCAGCTCCGCCGCGAACAGGACGCTGGCCAGCACGGTCAACGGGTTCAGCCGGACCGCCCGGGCCATGATCACCGGTTGCAGCAGGTGGTTCTCCACCTGCTGGTAGACCACGAAGAACACCAGCACCACGATCCCGGCGGTGGGGGAGTGCAGGAACCCGGCGCCGCCCGCGAGGATCGCCCCCAACGTCGCGCCGACCAGGGGCACCAGGTCGGCGATCGCCACCAGCAGCGCGATCACCCCGGCGAACGGCACCCCGGTCAGGATGAGCACCAGGAAGGTGAGGACGCCGCAGATCACGCTGATCAGCAGGTTCCCGGTCAGGTAGCCGGTGATCACCCGGGACACGCCCCGGCCGATCCGCCGGGCCCGGCGGGCCGCCCGGTCGCTGAGCAGAGCGGTCACGCCCGCGGTGATCTTCGGTGCCTCCAGCACCATGAGGTACGCCAGCACGATGACGGTGAGCACCCCGGCGAGGGCCTCCAGCACGCGCCGGACCAGCCCGACGCTCGGTTCGCGCAACCGGCTGCCGTACTGCTGGATCTGGTCGGAGTGGCCGTCGAGGTACCGCCGCAGCCGCAGCCGCTCCAGCGCCTCGCCGGCTGGCCCCCGCCCCGCGCGGGTCTCCCGCAGCAGGTCCGGGGCCCGTTCGGCGAACCGGCCCAACTCGTCCACCAGCGGCAGGAAGATCACGGCGGTCAGCGCGGCGAGCACCCCGAACGCGGCCAGGAAGACGACCAGGGTGGCCAGCGCGCGGCGCCGCACGAAGCGCCGTTGCGCGCCGTCGACCAGGGGCTTCAGCGCGACGGCGAAGAACGCGGCGACCACGGCCCAGACCAGCACCCGCCGGGTGGCCCAGATCAGGGCCAGCCCGAGCAGGGTGGCCAGCACCAGGCCGATGACGATCGCGGCCCGCCGGGCGGTGACCCTGTCGTCGGCGTCGCTCATCCGGCGCGGCTACCCCCGCCGCCGGGCCGGAAACCCGTCCGCGCCCGGGGCGCGGCTCAGGAGACACCGAGGGAGGCGTCCGTGCCCGGGCGGGCCCCGCCGACGAACTCGTCGAGCGCCGACCCGTGCAGCACCTGCCCCGGGACCGGGTCGCGGGCCGCCCGCGCGGCCAGCCGGTTGGCCGGCAGCCGTCCCGCCCGGCCGGCGGCGGCGAGCACCACGTTGCCGTAGCGCCGCCCCCGCAGCATCCGCCGGTCGGCGACCAGGCACACCTCGGCGAAGACGGCCCGCAGCGTGGCCACCCTCGCCCGGGTGAACACCAACGGCGGCAGGTCGGTGACGTTGACCAGCAGGATCCCGTCCGGGCGCAGTACCCGAGCCGCCTCGGCGGCGAACTCCACGCTGGCCACGTGCCCCGGCATCCGGGCCGCCCGGTACACGTCGGCGAGCACCAGGTCGTACCCGCCCGGCGGGGCCCCGGTCACCGCCTCGCGGGCGTCGGCGAGTTCGAGGCGTACCCCCGGCGGAGGCGCGGGCAGCTCGCGGCGGACCAGCTCGACCACGGCGGCGTCCCGCTCCACCACGAGCTGGGCGGAGCCCGGCCGGGTCACCCCGACGTACCGGGGCAGGGTCAACGCGCCCCCGCCGAGGTGCAGCGCGTCGACCGGGACGCCGGGCGGCGCCGCCAGGTCGACCACGGCGGCCATTCGGCGGACGTACTCGAAGTGCAGGTGTCGGGGGTCGGCCACGTCGACGTACGACTGGGCCACCCCGCCCGCGAGCAGGGTGCGCCCGGTGCGCCGGGCCGGGTCGACCACCAGCAGCGGGCCGTCGGCGGCGGAGTGCATCCCGGCACCGTAGCCGCCGTCCGGCCGGGCCCGCACCTGGCGGCGGCGGGCCGGCGGCAGGCGCGCCCGCCGGCCCGCGCGCTCAACCGCCGGCCGCCGGGCCGAGCAGGTCGCGTAGCCCGTCCGGTACGTGCAGGGAGGCGAGCAGGTCGCCGTCCCGCTCGGCCAGCGCGGCGAGCGTCGCCTCCGCCTGGTAGCGGGCCTGCTCCGGGGTACGGCCGCTGAGCCGGGCCACCTCGGCGAGGAAGCCGGGCAGGTCGTGGTGGCGCTCGATGCCGTCCACCGGGACCACGTCGTGCAGCGACACCGGCACCGCCGTCAGCAGCCGCTCCCGGGCGGCCTGGTCCAGCGCCCAGGCCAGAGTCAGCACGGTCGCCTCGGCCGCCACCTTGGCGGTGCGGAAGTCGACGCCGGCCCGCCGGCCGACGTCGTCGACCAGTTCCCGGTAGCCCACGCCGACGGCCCCCGGCGCCCCGGCGGGGCCGCGCCGCGCGCGCGGCTGCGACGGGGTGGCCGGCGCGGGGGCGGCCGGCGGCGGGGCCGGCCCGCCCCGGGTGCTGTCGGGCTTGTGCCGGCCGGCCGGCGGCGGCCCGGCGCGCTTGCCCCGGTCCAGGTGCGTGAGCTGTTTGGACGCGCTGAGGCTCGCACCGGTCTCACTGGCCTGCCGGCCGCGCTCGCGGGCCTGCCGGGCCAGCGCCCGGCGGCGCTGGTTGTCACCCTCCATCTGCTTACGCATGGCACACCTCGCCCTTCTCCGGTCCGTTGTCTCGACCGCCTTCCCGGCCTGGTCGGGGCCGAAACGGGTCGCGCCCCCGGCAGAAGCGGGGCGGCCGAGGGGCGGGCCGGACGGCCGGCCGCGTCATCCCGGGCGGGTGAGCCAGGCTCACCCGCCCGGGCTCCATGATCGGGGCGGACCGGAGTACTTCCGACACACGCGGAAGGGAAGGTCGTCATGAAGAGGATCGTCGAGATTGTCCCCGCCCGTCCCGGCTGGTACGCCCGCTGGCGGCTCACGCCACAGGCGACCAGGTGCTACCCGGTGAGCCTGTGGGCCCTGCTGGAGGAGGCCGACGGCGTCGGTCGCGAGGTGGTCGGCGTCGACTGCACCGGGCAGTGGCCCGGGGCGGACGACAACGAGGCGGGTGGGGAGTTCGTCCGTTACCTGTTCCAGACGCCCGGCTCCGGGCCACCGGAGGACGCGGAGCCGCCGCCCGGCGACGCGCAGCGCCGCCCCGACGGGCCGCGCCTGCAACCGGTGACCGCCACCTGAGGCTCCCGGCCCGCCACCTCGCGTAGCAGCGGTGCCGCAGTGGTGAAGGCGAGATCGCCGCCGACCCGGATGAGGGGTGCGTCCGGATCGGAGAGATCGACGGACATGGTCGGCGGCGTCGCGTCGGGCTGTCTCCGGCGGAGTACCACGATCACGCCTTTTCCGCGGGGCTGCCGGCCGGGCCGGCGGTGGGGTGGCGGTGCCGGCACACCGGCGTAGGGTGGGTGGAAGGATTGGAACACATGAGCGGTTTCCGGTCACCGTCAGGTGCCGGGGGGTGTCCGTGGTGCGCCACCTGAGCCCGGTCGCCGAGCGCCTGCTGCCCGAGGTGGTCGCCGGCGAACTTCCCGCCGCGGCCGCGGCGGGGGCGTCGCTCGACGCGGGCGGGCCTGCGGTCGCGATGATCGCGCGGGGCCGCGGGGGTCTCCCCGACGCACTGCTTATACTTGCTCCACTGCAAGCATTTGCCCATGGTGAAGCGAGGGGGACCACGTTGACGTTCACCGTCACGTACGCCCAGCAGGACGGCGCCGGGGCGTGCCTGCGACTCGCCGGCGAGCTCGACCTGAGCACCGCGCCCGAGTTGAACGCGGTCCTCGACCGGCTGGCCGACCAGGGGGAGCGGCATCTCCTGGTCGACCTCACCGAGCTGACCTTCTGCGACTCCACCGGCATCGCCGCGTTCGTCCGGGGCGACAACCGGGCCGCGGCCCGGGGCGGCTGGCTGCGGGTCACCGGGGCCACCGGGCGGGTGGAGCGGGTGTTGCAGGTGACCGGGTTGGCGGAGGTGCTGGGGTACCGGTCCGACACGGCGCACCCGAGGTCGCAGTCCGCCCCGTGATGGGCTAGATTTCCCCGCCAGCAGGCGATCGTGAGGTCGCCGTCCGCGTTCAACCCGAGGCAGGTCACTGATGGCTGGAAACACCCCCGGCCCCGTTCGTATCCTCGTGGTGGACGACGATCCCGGCGACGTTCTGATGATCGAGGAGGCCCTCGTCGACTCCGACGTCGACAAGGTCATCGATGTGGTCGGCGACGGCCAGGAGGCGATGGAGTTCCTGCGCCGAGAGGGGCGGCACACCGAGGCCCGCCGGCCCGACGTGATCCTGCTCGACCTGAACATGCCCCGGATGGACGGGCGGCAGGTGCTCGGCGAGGTCAAGCAGGACGACGACCTGCGTACCATCCCGATCGTGGTGCTCACCACCTCCAACGCCGACACCGACATCGTCGGCAGCTACACCCTCCAGGCCAACGCGTACGTGACCAAGCCGATCGACCTGGACGACTTCAACGACGTGGTGCGCCGGATCGACGAGTTCTTCGGCCGCGTCGTGGTGCTGCCCAAGCGGGTCTGACCCGCGCCCCGGGCGGCGGGTGTCGTTGCCCGGATGCCGAACAATTTTCCCGAACCCCCTCGGCGTGCGTCGGCACCGCCGAGGATCGGCAGGTGGGAAGTAGCACCGGCTGCCTGGGGGCGACAGGATGAGATTCTCCGTCGTGGAGTTCGGCTACGACCGGCGGCAGGTCGACTCCTGCCTCGATGAGCTGGCGGTCCGGCTGAGCCGGCTCGCCGCGCGGGCGGAGGCTGCCGCCGGGACGGGCCGCGAGTGGGACCGGATCCGGCAGGAGGCGACCCGCCTGTGTGACCTGGTCGAGCGGCGCCGGGCCGAGGCGGCCGGGGCGGGCCCCGGCCGGTCGTCGCCGCCGGACGCCGAGCGGGAGGCCGCCGAGCTCCTGGCCCGGGCCCGGGTCGAGCTGGACGCGGCCCGCGAGGAGGTCCGGCAGCTCCGCGAGCAGGCGTACGCCGAGGCGGTGCGGGCCCGCCGGGACGTCGAGGCCGCCCTGGTGGCGCGCCGCCGGCGGGCGACCCGGGTCGACGAGATCCTCACCGGGCCGGTCGGTGAGCCGGTGGCCGCCGACACGCCGACGGCCGCCGCGTCCGTGCCGTCCGGCGGGGGGCCCACCACCTGGGCGGTGGCCGGCGCCGAGCCGCCGGGCGGGCGCGACATTCGGCTGGTCTGAGCCGGCTCAGACCAGCGCCGCCACCACCGCGGTGGCCCGCTGCTCGTGCCTGGCGTACGCGTCGGGGAACGCCGAGACCTGCACGGACTGGGCGGCGGCGGTGACGCTCATGTCCTGCCAGCCGGGCACCTCCAGCAGCGCCTCGTAGAACACCCGCGCCGCGTACGCGGGGCGCATCAGGTCGCGGATGCTGCCCCAGCCGCTGCTGGGTCGCTGCTGGAACAGCCCGACCGAGTCGTGGTCGGAGCCGCTGCCCTGGTGCGGGTAGTCGGAGGACTCGGGCAGCACGTCGCTGGCCAGGTTGTGCAGGTCGCTCTCCTGCATGGCGGTGGCAACCGCCACCACCAGGCCCCGGCGGGGCAGTTTCAGGTCCCGCCCCACGTCCACGATGATCTTCGCGTTGTCCATCTGGAGCTGGTCGAGACCGGCGACCGGGCGGGGGCGCGACGGCCTGGCCGGCTTCGGCTTCCGGCTGGCGCTGGGGCTGGGCTTCGCCGTCGGGCTGGGGGAGACCGTCACCGCAGCGCCCGGGGCGCGGTCGAGGGAACGGGAGGCGCGCCGCTCGGCCTCGGCGGCGACCGCCGCCCGGTCGGCGAGGGTGTCGCGGAGCGGCTCAGGGTCGGAATCGGCGTGCCGGGTGCCGGCGAAGGCGGCCACGCCGAGGCAACAGGTCACGCCGGTGGCCAGGGCCACACGCACCGGGGCCGACCCGAGCAGCGCGCGGCCGGCGCGGCGCGGCGGTTCGGGCCGGCGGTGCCGGCCGGTCGTCCGCCCGGCCGATGCGGCATCGGTCGGACGGTCAGCCGGTCGGGCGGCGGTCTGCTTCTGCTCAGCGGGTTCGTCGGGACGCACCCGCCGAGGCTAGAGAGATCGGCGCGCCTTGCCATCGGGGTGGTTGGTGGCATGCGCCACAATTCGCGGAATGCTGACCCGCCATCTCCCCCGGCGAGGCAGCAAACCGGCTCTCCCGGTGTAACGGTTATGTCAGGCATGACCGTTATGGAGAGACAAGGCGGGTGTTTCGCCCGGGAGGCGCGGCCCGTCACGGTCGCATGATCGACTCGTTCGTTCGGAGGATGATCGAATATCCGATCGGACGAGGCGGCACCGCGACCGTGGACGCGCTCGTCGCCTCCGACGCCGATCTGATCGCCCTGCAGGAGGTCAACCCGCGCGGTCACCGCCGGGTTCCGCTGGTGAGGAGCGCAGCGCCGGGCGGAGCGGTTCAGCGCCCGCCGTTCTCCGCCGGGGTGACTGTGAGCCGGTGGCGGGTGCTGTCGCCGCTGGAGAACGGCCAGAGCCGATCGGCGTGCTCGACCAACTGGGCGAGCTGCTGTCGGCTCAGCCCGGCCGACGAGATGGAGGCGCGCACGTCGGCCCGGTAGCGTCCGTCGTCGTCGCGGCCCAGCCGGGCCTCGGCGCGCACCTGCACGGTGTGCGCCTCGTCGGTGATCTCCCCGGCCGCCTCGACCGCCGCGTGGTGCAGGCAGGACGCGAAGGCGGCGGCCAGTAGCTGCTCCGGCGTCAGGCCCGTGCAGTGCGGCGCCAGCGGGGAGGCCAGGGTGCTGGACAGCCCCCCGTCGTCGGTTCGGACGTGGCCCCCCGCGGCGGTCGCGGTGGCCTCGTGCAGCCAGGAACTCGGATCCGGCATCGCGTTCCCCCCTCAGTCACCCGCCCGGCTACCCGGCCCGGGCCCCGGCGAAACCGCCCGGCCCCGGCCACCGGCCCCGCTCCGGCCCAGCCGTGGACGCCGCCTTACCTGCGGGGACGGCACCGTCACGGCCACGGTCGCGGGGCGGCACCGTCGCCGGCTCCGCGACAGGCGGCCGGGACTCAGGACGCGTGGTGGCGGCCCGGTCCGGCCGACCGGCAGCCGGCGGCCGCCTGGGTCGCCTCGGCGGCAGCCTGCTCGGTCCACGGGGACACCTGCCCGTCGCGCTGGCGGGGCCGGGCCGGGCCGAGCATCGGCACGTACACCCGGGCGTCGACCGCCTCGGCCAGCAGCAGCGCGGCCATCAGGCTGGTCGGCCGGTGTGCCGGATCGTCGGCCATCAGCTGCCCGTAGAGCCCGGCCACCTCCGGCGGCAGGCCGTCGACCGGCGGCAGCGGCGCCGGCGGCTGCCGCCGGCGCGCCCCGAGCAGGTCGCTGGTGCTGTCGGCCGGGTACGGCAGCCGGCCGGTGAGGCAGTAGTAGAGCAGCACGCCGAGGGCGTACATGTCGGCGGCCGGGGTGGCGGGTCGCCGGTCGAACTGCTCCGGGGCCAGGTACGCGGGCGTGCCCACCACCATGCCGTCCGGCAACTCGTCGGGCACGCCGGCCGGGGTGGCGATGCCGAAGTCCAGCACCTTCACCCCGCTCGGGGTGAGTATCACGTTGGCCGGCTTCACGTCGCGGTGCACGATGCCGTGTGCGTGCGCGGCGGCCAGCGCCGCGGCGATCTCGGCGCAGACCCGCACCGCGATGCGCCAGTCCAGCGGCCCGGCGCGCAGGTGCGCGGCGAGCGTCTCGCCCTGCGCCAGCTCCATCACGATGTACGGCGCCGACCGGTCGTGCACCGTCGACGAGGTGCCGAAGTCGTGCACGCTGGCCACGTTCGGGTGCACCAGCCGCGCGGCGGAGCGGGCCTCGGCGCGGATGCGTTCCACCGAGGCCGGTCCGTCCCGGCCGGGGGAGATCAGCTTCACCGCGACCGGCCGGTCGAGCACGATGTCGTGGGCCTGCCACACCTCCGACATCCCGCCGATGCCGATGCGCTGTTCGAGCTGGTAGCGCCCGTCCAGCGTCCGCATCGACCGCTCCTCGTCTCGCTCGCCACCGTCGGTGGGCGGCAGTCCCGTCACGTCCGCCCCGGTACCCGGCCCCGGAACAGCGCAAACCGCCGGAAGTGTCGGCCCGGCGCCGCCCGCGTCGCCCGGTGCGGTGCGGTAGCTTCCACCGGGAAGGCCGACCCGGGGCGCCGGCGGTAGAACGGAGGGCGCGATGACCGAGGTGACCGTACGGTTCGTCGGCGGGCCCGCGCACGACCTGGTGCGACAGGTGCCGGCCGGGGCCGACGGGGCGCCCCCGCAGCGCTGGGTGCTGCGCCACCCCGGCGGCTCCCCGGCGCCGGCCGCCGACCACCTCTACCGGCGCGACCGCCCGGACGACACCGGCACCTGGACCATGCGCTTCGTCCGCACCGACCCGCTGGGCATGACGCAGTGAACCGCCGGGCCTGAGCCGGTGGCCCGCTCGGCGTGATCCGCCCCGCCGGTCCTGGCGTCAGGCCGGGGCCGCGCCGGTGGTGGCCGGGATGACCGAGGCGACCAGCGCCGGGTCGTCGCGCATCGGCACGTGGCCGCAGCCGGTCAGGTCGCGGGGTCTGCCGTCCCGTCCCGGCCGTCCCGCACAGCTGGTACACAGGGTCTGCCGAGGTGGGGCACAGCCGTCCGTCCCACGATGGGGGGCATGGTCATGGAGGGGCAGGCCGCGCAGGGCCGCATCGAGCTGCGCCGACCCGACGGGGAACCCGTCCGGGTGCTGGTGGTCGACGACGAGCCCACGCTCACCGACCTGCTCTCGATGGCGTTGCGCTACGAGGGCTGGCAGGTCCGCACCGCGGGCAACGGGATGACGGCGCTGAGCGCCGCCCGGCAGTTCCAGCCGGACGCGGTGGTGCTCGACGTGATGCTGCCCGACCTGGACGGCTTCCAGGTGCTGCGCCGGCTGCGCGAGCACACCCCGACCGTGCCGGTGCTCTTCCTGACCGCCCGGGACGCGGTGGAGGAGCGCATCGCCGGGCTCACCGTCGGCGGCGACGACTACGTCACCAAGCCGTTCAGCCTGGAGGAGGTGATCGCCCGGCTGCGGGCCCTGCTGCGCCGCTCCGGGTTCGCGGTCGCCACCCGGGAGGACGCCGTGCTGACCGTCGGCGACCTCAGCCTGGACGAGGACAGCCACGAGGTGCGCCGCGGCGACCGGATGATCACCCTCACCGCCACCGAGTTCGAGCTGCTGCGGTACCTGATGCGCAACTCGCGTCGGGTGCTCAGCAAGGCGCAGATCCTCGACCACGTCTGGAACTACGACTTCGGCGGGCAGGCCAACGTGGTCGAGCTGTACATCTCGTACCTGCGGAAGAAGATCGACGCCGGCCGGGCGCCGATGATCCACACGCTGCGCGGCGCGGGGTATGTCCTCAAGCCCGCGGACTGACCGGCTGCGCCGCTGGCTGGCCGGCTGGTCCCTGCGTACCCGGCTGGTGGCCGCCGTGGTGGCGCTGCTCGCCCTGGTCAGCATCGGGATCGGCGGGCTGACCACGGTGGCCCTGCGACACTTCCTCGTCGCCCAGGTCGACGACCAGCTCACCTTCGACGATCGCCGGTCCGGCGGCGACCGGCGGCCCCCGACCGGCACCCTGCCCCCGCTGGCCCGCGGGGTGAACCTGCCCCCCGGATTCCCGACCGGCTCGATCGCCATCCGGGTGACCGACGGCCGGGTGATCCAGGCGAAGATCCGCACCTCGACCGGTTCGGACGAGCCGCTCGCCACCGACACGACGGCCCGGCTGGCCGGCCTGGCCGCCGACGGCCGGCCGCGCACGGTGGACCTCGGCGACCAGGGCGACTACCGGGCGGTGGCCCGGCAGCTCGGCCCCGACAACGACGGCGACGGCGTCGGCGGCACCGGCGACGTGCTGGTCTTCGCGCTGCCGCTGGCCGGCGTCCAGGACACCGTCTGGTGGATGGTGCTGGCCCAGGCCGGGGTCGCCGCCGCCGGGCTGCTCGTCGCCGGCAGCCTCGGCGCGCTGATCGTCCAGGCCACCCTGCGCCCGCTGCGCCGGGTCGCCGTCACCGCCGCCCGGGTCACCGAGCTGCCGTTGGACCGGGGCGAGGTGGCGCTGTCCGTGCGGGTCCCGGCCGCCGACACCGACCCCCGCACCGAGGTCGGCCAGGTCGGCGGCGCGCTCAACCGGATGCTCGGGCACGTCGCCGCCGCGCTCGCCGCCCGGCAGGCCAGCGAGACCCGGGTACGCCAGTTCGTCGCCGACGCCAGCCACGAACTGCGCACCCCCCTCGCGGCCATCCGGGGGTACGCCGAGGTGGCCCGCCGGGGCCGGGACCGCGTCCCGCCCGACGTCGCGCACGCCCTGCGCCGGGTCGAGTCGGAGAGCACCCGGATGACCAGCCTCGTCGACGACCTGCTGCTGCTGGCCCGGCTCGACTCCGGCCGGCCGCTGGCCGTCGAGCCGGTGGACCTGACCGCGCTGGTCGTCGACGCGGTCAGCGACGCGCACGTCGCCGGCCCGGAACACCGCTGGCAGCTCGACCTGCCCGAGGCGGAGCAGGTGGTGCCGGGCGACGCCGCCCGGCTGCACCAGGTGGTGGCGAACCTGCTGGCCAACGCCCGCGTGCACACCCCGCCGGGGACCACCGTCACCACCCGACTCGCCCCCGCGCCGGATTCGGTGGCGCTCAGCGTCACCGACGACGGACCCGGCGTCCCGGCAGACCTGCGGGACGACGTCTTCGAGCGCTTCGCCCGGGGCGACAGTTCCCGCTCGCGCGCCCACGGCAGCACGGGCCTCGGGCTGGCCATCGTGGCGGCCGTGGTGGACGCCCACCACGGCCGGGTCGAGGTGTCCAGCCGCCCCGGGCATACCGTGTTCACGGTTTCTCTGCCGGCGGGCACGGACTCCACGGCACCCGCACAGGGCGCCGGCTGGTGATGACGACCGGGACCCCGCGCCTGTCGGCCTCGCGGACGGCCTCGGCCCGCACGGGATGGCAGACTCCGGGGCGTGTACCGGGAACGCGCAGCCAGGGTGGCCGGTGCGGTGCTCTGGGAGAGCGTCGGCACCCGGGACGGGGTCGCCCGGGTGCTGCCCGACGGGTGCCTGGACCTGCTGTGGTCCTCGCGGCGGGGGCTGTTGGTCGCCGGGCCGGACCGCACGGCGCAACTGTCGGTGAGCGCGGCGGGCGACCGCTGGGTCGGGCTGCGGCTGCCGCCCGGCACCGGGCCGGCCGTGTTCGGCGTGCCCGCCCACGAGTTGCGGGACCGGCGGGTGCCCCTGGCGGACCTGTGGGGGCCGGCCGCCGCCGTCGCCGAGCGGACGGCCGACGGGCGGGCCGTCGGCGCGGCGCTGGAGGAGGCCGCCCGGGACCGGCTGCGCGCGGCGGGCGGCCCCGACCCGCTCGGCGCGCACCTGGCGGGCCGGCTGGCCGCCGGGGCGCCGGTCGGCGTGGTCGCCGCCGAGGTCGGCCTCGGCGCGCGGGCGTTGCACCGCCGCTGCCAGCGCCTCTTCGGGTACGGCCCGAAGACCCTCGCCCGCATCCTGCGGATGCGCCGGGCGCTCGCCCTGGCCCGGGCCGGGACGCCGCTGGCCGAGGTGGCCGCCCGCGCCGGGTACGCCGACCAGGCCCACCTGACCCGCGACGTCCGCGAACTGGCCGGGGTGCCGCCCGCCGCCCTGCTGCGCGGCTGAGTCGAGTCCCCGGCCGTCGGTGCTCCCGGGTCAGCTCACCGGCAGCGGGGCGAACAGGTCGACGGCGGTGCCGTCGGGGTCGTGCAGGACGGCGTACCGCTGGCCCCAGACCGCGTCCCACGGTGCCAGGTGGCCGTGGAAGCCGGCCCCGGTGAGCTCGGCCCAGCACCGGTCGACCTCGGCCGGGTCGGCGCAGCGGAACGCGAGGCTGACCCGGGAGCCGCCGGTCGGCGGGGCCCAGCCCGGGTCGAAGCCGCGGATCGTCTCCACCGTGTCCCAGGCCAGCCGCAGGCCGTTGGCCAACGTGAACTCCACGTGCGGCTCGGCCTCCGCGCCGGGCGGGACGTCGAGGCCCAGGCGCCGGTAGAAGTCGAGGGTCCGGGCCATGTCGGCGACCGTCAGGCCGACGAGGTCGAAGTGAGGTGTCATGCCGCCGACGGTACGGCGGGACCGGGCGTGGCGTCTTGAACGGAACGGACGCGGTCGGAGTGGCCGGTGTGGCCTCGACGCGGCCGGTCGTCGCGTACGGTGGCAATGAGACAAGTCCGGCCTTTCCGGGTGAAAACCCTCAGCGCGGCGGGGCCGGGAGCTGACTCCGAGACGGCGAGGGGAAGGAGCGACCGTGAGACACCTGGCCTACCTGGACGCGGGATCCGGCAGCCTGATCGTGCAGGCGGTGGTCGGAGGGGTGGCCGGAGCGGCGGTGGCCGCGAAGCTCTACTGGCGTCGGCTGACGGCCCGGTTCCGCCGCCGGCCCAGCGACCGTCCCTGAGCCGGGCCGTCGGCATGACCACCCCCGACACCGGCGTCCGGGTCGAGCCGGGCTCCTTCCGCGACCCGGCCAACCGCGTCTTCTACGCCGACGGCCAGGTGCTACGCGGGCTGGACGCGCGGGCGGCCGAGGACTGGCGGGCCCTGGCCGCCAGCGAGTTCTTCCCGCCGTTGCTCGCCGCCGGCAAGGTCTGCGGCACCGAGCCCGTCGCCCCGGACCGGTTCCGCGCCCCCGACGGCGGGCCGTGGGCGGCGGTGCTGCGCCACGAGCGCATCCCGTTCGTCTCCCACCCGTACGAGTGGTCGTTCGGCATGCTGCGCGACGCCGCGCTGCTGCACCTGGAGGTCCTGCGCGCGGCGCTGGCCGCCGGCTTCACCACGAAGGACGGCTCGGCCTACAACCTCCAGTGGCACGGGGCCCGGCCGGTCTTCATCGACGTCGGCTCGTTCGAGCCGGCCCGTGACGGCGAGCCCTGGGCCGGCTATCGGCAGTTCTGCCAGACCCTGCTCTACCCGCTGCTGCTCACCGCCCACCTCGGCGTGGACTTCCAGCCCTGGCTGCGCGCCCAGGTCGACGGCATCCCGCCGGAGCAGATGCGCCGGCTGTTCACCGGCACCCGCCGGCTGCTGCCCGGCGTCCCCACCCACGTGCACCTGCACTGCGCGATGCAGCAGCGGCACGCCGCCGCGACCACCAGCGACGTGCGGGCGCAACTGCGCACCGCCGGGTACTCCAGGCAGTTGGCCCTGGCCACCGTGCGCCGGATCGAGAAGCTGGTCCGCCGGCTGGCCCCGCGCCATGCCCCCAGCCACTGGATCGACTACCAGCGCACCTGCACGTACTCGGCGGGGGACCGGGCCGCCAAGGAACGCTTCGTCACCGCGGCGCTGACCGCCGGCCCGCCGCCCGGCCTGGTGCTCGACCTGGGCGCCAACGACGGCCGGTACGCCCGGATCGCCGCCCGGCACGCCGGCTACGTCGTCGCCGTCGAGCAGGACCCGGTCGTCGTCGACGAGCTGTACGCCGCGCTGCGCGCCGAGGACCAGCGGCGGGTGCTGCCGCTGGTGATGGACCTGGCCGACCCGTCGCCCGGCGGCGGTTGGCGCGGCGTCGAGCGGGCCCCCTTCGCCACCCGGGCGCGGGCCGACCTGGTGCTGGCCCTCGCCGTCGTGCACCACCTGGCGATCGGGCGCAACGTGCCGTTGGCCCAGGTCGTCGACCAGCTCGCCGCCGCGTGCGCCCCGGGCGGCCGGCTGGTGGTCGAGTTCGTCCACCCCGAGGACCCGATGACCCGGCGACTGCTGGCCAACCGGCCGCCCGGCCTCTTCGGCGACTACCGGCCCGACGAGTTCGCCCGGCTGCTGGCCACCCGGTGCCGGATCGAGCGGCGCGCCGAGCTGCCGTCGGGCACCCGCACGCTGTACCAGGCGGTGGTGGGTGGCTGACGCGACCCTGGCTCCGCCGGCCGCCCCGGCCGCACCGGCCCCCGATCCGGCCCGCACCGCCCCACCTGGCGGGTGGCGGGCGGAGCGGGAGCGGCTGCTGGAGGTGGTGGCGCTGGTCGGGCTGGTGGTCACCCAGCCGATGCTGGACGTGCTGGGCCGCAGCCCCGACTTCTTCCTGTTCCACCGGGCCAGCCAGGGCGAGGTCTTGACCCTGGTGGCGCTGGTGGCGCTGGCCCCCACGCTGCCGGTGGCCCTGCTCGGCGCGGCGAGCCGGGTGGCCGGCCGAGCCGTCCGGGCCGCCGTGCACACCGGGGTCGTCGGCCTGCTGCTCGCCGCCCTCGCGGTGCAGGTGGGCCGGCACGGCACGCCGCTGCGGGGCGTACCGCTGCTGCTGCTCGCGGCGGTGGTGGGCGCGGCCGGGGCCGCCGCGCACCGGCGGTGGCGCGGGCCGGGGCGGGCGTTGCGGGTGGCCGCGGCCGGGCCGCTGGCCTTCGTGGCGCTGTTCCTGTTCGCCTCACCGGCCTCGGCGGTGGCGCTGCCGCGCGGCCACGCCGGCACGGCCGGGGTGGCCGCGGCGGGGGAGCATCCACCGGTGGTCATGCTGGTCCTCGACGAGCTGCCGTTGGTCTCCCTGCTCGGCCCCGACGGCCGGATCGACGCCGCCCGCTACCCGCACTTCGCCGAGCTGGCCGCCGGCTCCACGTGGTACCGCAACGCCACCGGGGTCAGCGGCTGGACGCCGTACGCGCTGCCGGCCATGCTCACCGGCCGGTACCCGGCCGAGCCGGTCGCGCCGCACTACTCGCAGTACCCGGACAACCTGTTCACCGCCCTCGGTGGCCTGTACGACATCCGGGCGCAGGAGAGCATCACCCGGCTCTGCCCGCCCAGCCGCTGCGACCAGCCGGCCAGCCCCCGGCAGGGCCTCGGCACCCTGATCCGGGAGAGCGGGAAGCTGCTGCGCCAGGTGACCGCCCCGGCGGACAGCCGGGTCGACCCCGAGGAGTCGTACCGCGAGCTGACCGCCGCCGAGGCGGGGCTGGACGCCGCCGAGCCGGTCCCGGCCGACCCGAAGTTCCGCTGGGACAGCCTCAACGACAACCAGCCGGCCCGGTTCACCACGTTCCTGGCCGGGCTGCGCCCGACCAGCCGGCCCACCCTGCACTTCCTGCACCTGCTGATGCCGCACGCGCCCTGGGTGTTCCTGCCGTCGGGGGCCCGCTACGCCGCCCCGGACGACCTGCCCAACGACGGCGCGGGCTGGGTCGAGCTGGCCCGGCAGCGGCACCTCGCCCAACTGGCGTACACCGACCGGCTGGTCGGCGAGACGCTGCGCGCCCTGCGCGCCACGGGCCTGTACGACAAGGCCCTCGTGGTGGTCACCGCCGACCACGGGGTCAGCTTCGACAAGGGCTTCCAGGGGCGCGGGATGGACGCCATCCGCGCGGCGGCCGGGCAGGTGGCCTGGGTGCCGATGTTCGTCAAGGAGCCCGGCCAGCGGGCCGGGCGGGTCGACGACCGCAACTGGGAGCACGTGGACCTGCTGCCCACCGTCGCCGACCACGCCCGCATCCGGATCCCGTGGCACGTCGACGGGCGCTCCGCCCGGCAGGCCCCGCGCGAGCGCGCCGACAAGCGCTTCTACGACCAGCCGGGCGAGCCGGTCAGCTTCCCCGGCGGGGTGCCGGCACCGCTGCCTGAACCGTCGCCCCATCCACTGGTCGGTACCGAGGTGGGGCAGCGACCGGCCGGCGGCACCGCCCGGGTCGCCGACCTCGCCGCGTTCCGCGCCGTCGACCCGGACACCGGCGAGCTGCCGGCCCTGGTCTGGGGCACCGTCCCGGCGGCGGTGCGCGACGGCACGCTGCTCGCCGTCGCGGTCAACGGCCGGATCGGCGCGGTCGTCCCGGTCGTGCCGCCCGACGCCGGCGGGCGGCGGTTCGCCGCCCTCCTCCCCGACGACCGGCTGTTCCGGGCCGGCGCCAACCGGCTGGACGTCTACCGGGTCGGCCCCGGCGCCGAGCTGCGCCGGCTGAGTGTTTCCTGAGAGTTTCGCGGCCCTCGAGGCAAGGGCCCCCGGCCGACGCGTGACGCGCGGTGGGGGTCTTCTTGGTGCTTTGCCCGGGTTCGTCGCCCACCTCGCGCCCGCCGGGTTTCCGCGCCTGTAGGTCGGGAACCGGGTGACGCATACCTCACCGCCGAACCACGGCGGGCGGTGTCCCCGCAACCGTGTTTACGGTAAAAGCGAAGGCAATTTCAAAGTAGATCTGCCGGCGAAGCGAGGAACCACATGACGGAAGTCAAGCTCGATCACCCCGGTGGGCAGCTGTCGATGCCGGTGCAGTCGGCGGTCGAGGGCCCCGCCGGCATCGGCGTGAGCAAGCTTCTCAAGGAAACCGGGATGACCACGTACGATCCCGGTTTCGTCAACACCGCGGCCTGCTCCTCCGCGATCACCTACATCGACGGCGACGCGGGCATCCTGCGGTACCGGGGCTACCCGATCGAGCAACTGGCCGAGAAGTCCTCCTTCCTGGAGGTCTCCTACCTGTTGATCTACGGCGAGCTGCCCGGCCAGCAGGCGCTGACCGAGTTCAGCGAGCGGATCCGGCGACACTCCCTGCTGCACGAGGAGATGCGCCGGTTCTTCGACGGCTTCCCGCGCGACGCGCACCCGATGGCCGTGCTCTCCTCGGCCGTCAGCGCCATCTCGACCTTCTACCAGGACAGCCTGGACCCGTTCGACTCCGACCACGTCGAGATGTCCACGGTCCGGCTGATGGCCAAGGTCCCCACCATCGCCTCGTACGCGTACAAGAAGTCCATCGGTCAGCCGCTGCTGTACCCGGACAACTCGCTCGGCTACGTGGAGAACTTCCTGCGGATGACGTTCGGCGTGCCGGCGGAGCCGTACGAGGTCGACCCGGTCATGGCCAAGGTCCTGGACATGCTGTTCATCCTGCACGCCGACCACGAGCAGAACTGCTCCACGTCGACCGTGCGGCTGGTCGGCTCCAGCAACGCCAACCTCTTCGCCTCGGTCTCGGCCGGGGTGAACGCGCTCTTCGGGCCGCTGCACGGCGGGGCCAACCAGGCCGTGCTGGAGATGCTGCAGAAGATCCAGGCCGACGGCGGCGACGTGCAGTCCTTCGTCCGCAAGGTGAAGGACAAGCAGGACGGCGTGAAGCTGATGGGCTTCGGCCACCGGGTCTACAAGAACTACGACCCGCGCGCCGCCATCGTGAAGAAGGCCGCCCAGGACGTGCTCGGCCGGATGGCCAAGCCGGACCCGCTGCTGGACATCGCGATGCAACTGGAGGAGATCGCCCTCGCCGACGACTTCTTCGTGTCCCGCCGGCTCTACCCGAACGTGGACTTCTACACCGGCCTGATCTACAAGGCCATGGGCTTCCCGACGAAGATGTTCACGGTGCTCTTCGCCCTCGGCCGGCTCCCCGGCTGGATCGCCCAGTGGCGCGAGATGATCAACGACCCGGAGACGAAGATCGGCCGCCCCCGGCAGCTCTACACCGGGTCCCCCGAGCGGGCGTACACCCCGCCCGCGGAGCGCTGACCCGCAGTTTCCCGACCGGGAACGGGCCGCCGACCCCATCCGGGGTGGGCGGCCCGTTCGGCGTTTCCCACCCCACCCCGCTTCGGTGATCTTGCACTTGCCGCCGGCATGCGGGGCAAACCCGACGAAACCAGGGCCGGAAGTGCAGGATGGCCGAAGGGGGCGGGGTGGGTTCGGTCAGCGCAGGCCGGCGGCGGCGAGGAGGTTGCCCTCGGCGATCCGCACCGGGGAGCGGCCCTCGGCCATCCGGCGCTCGGCGCGCTCGGCGGTGAACGCCGGGGCCTTGGCGATCGCCGCCGCGTACGCGGCGGCCGTGCGGCGGGCGATGGCCGCCCAGCCGTACTGCTCGTGCACCATGGCCCGGGCCCGCCGGGCCATGGCCCGGGCGCGCTCCCGGTCGGACAGCAGGGCGTGCACCGCCTCGGTCAGCCCGGCCGGGTCCTGCGGGGCGAAGGTCATCCCGGTGACGCCGGGCTCGACGATCTCGGCGAGGCCGCCGGTCGCGGCGACCGCCAGGGGCGCCCCGGCCGCGGCCCCCTCCAGGGCCACCATGCCGAAGGGCTCGTAGATGCTCGGCACCGCGAAGCAGTCCGAGGCGGCCATCACGGCGGGCAGGTCGGTGCCGCCGAGGAAGCCCGGCATGCTGACCGTGCCGCCCAGGCCAAGCCGCCGCACCTCGGCCTCCAGGGCCGACCTGTGCGGCCCGTCGCCGACGATGACCGCGCGCAGCCCGGGGTGCCGCTCGCGCAGCCCGGGCAGCCCGGCGAGCAGGTGCTGCACGCCCTTCTCGTAGACCAGCCGGCCGGCGAAGGTGACCAGTGGGCCGTCCCCGGCGAACCGGGCGCGGGCCTTCGCCACCTCGGCGGCCGGGGCCCGCCAGCGGTGCGGCTCCACCCCGTTGGGCACCACGTCGACCCGGCCGGCCGGTACGCCGAACAGCCCGGTCACCTCGTCGCGCATGTAACCGGAGCAGACGATCACCCGGCCCGACTCGCCGGCCAGCCAGTGCTCGACGCCGTGGATGGTGCGGTTCATCTCCTCGGGCAGCCAGCCCTGGTGCCGGCCGGCCTCGGTGGCGTGGATGGTGCTGACCAGCGGGATGTCCAGGTGCTCGCGCAGGGTCATCGCGGTGTGTGCGACGAGCCAGTCGTGGGCGTGGATGACGTCGTAGGAGCCGGCTTCGGTGGCGCGTAGCGCGGCGCGGGTGAGGGTGTGGTTGAACGCCATGGTCCAGGCCAGCAGGGAGGAGGTGGCCAGTGGGAAGGTGACCGGGTCTTCGGCGGCGCGGATGATGCGGACGCCGTCGGCGTACTCCTCCAGGGGTGCGCCGTCGGTGTGTCGGGTGACGACGGTGACCTCGTGCCCGGCGGCGGCCAGGGCCACCGACAGGGCGTGCACGTGCCGGCCGAGGCCGCCGACCAGGACCGGCGGGTACTCCCAGGAGAGCATGAGGATGCGGCGGGTCTGCGGGGGCGCGCCCGACCCGGCCTGCGTCGGGACGTGGGGCCGGGAGGTGAGGGTGGGCCGGTGGACCCGGCCCGGGTTGGTGGTGGGCTGCTCGTCGACCCGCAGGGTCGTCACATCAATCTCCGTCCATGCATGGTGGAACGCGCCGGCAGCGGTGGCGGCGAGACAGTGGTGGGGGTGGCCGAGGGGCCGAGGGGGAGACGCGCGTACGCGTCCCGCGAACAAGCAAAGGGCATCGAGCCCGATCCCGCATCTCGAAAAGGGCCAAGGTGACGGAGGACACCCGCAGGCCCAGTCCTTGTCGGTCGGGTGGATTCCGGGCAGCCGCCGAAGGGTGGACGGTCAGCCACCGAAGGGTGGACGGGGCTCCGAGCCGGTGCGGCGAGCGTTGCCGCGGGCGCCACCGACGACACCGGCCGCTGACCCCCGCACACGGGGGTCAGCGGCCGGTGTCGTCGGCCGGCTGGGTGCCGTCGTTGCACTCAGTGGTGGTTGTCCTCCTCGTGGGCGGTGTCCGGCAGGTTGCCGAGCACCTTGTTGATCACGTGGATCCGGGCGCCGGCGGCCCGGTAGTCCGCGCAGACCGTCTCGGCCCGGTCGCCCAGCCGGGCCCCCGGCTGGGCCGCAGTGACGGCGAGGGTGGTGCCCGCGAGGGTGGTGACGGAGCCGGCGGCCACCAGTTCGGCGGCCGAGCGCGCCCCGCCGGCCAGGTGCTCCTTCAGCAACCCGCGCAGCGTGTCGGTGTCCTTGAGCAGCAGGTGGTCCAGGTTGGCGGTGGAGAACTTGGCCCGGAAGGCGTCGTCGGTCGGGGCGAGGATGGTCAGCCCTCCGGCGGCGGACAGCTCCTCGGCCATCCCGGTGGCCCGGACCGCCGCCTCGAACGTGGTGAGCACGGGAATCCAGGTGAGGGCCTGGTCGGGGGACTGGCCCACCAGCGAGCCCGGACTACCCGGCTCGGCCCCCGAGGGCAGCACGTCGCACAGCGGTCCGGTGACGGCGACCGGTGTGGCGTCGCCGGTGCGGTCCGTCGCGCCGGGCCTCTCCTGCTGCGAGTTGGTGCATCCGGTCACCGCGACCAGGAGGGCCAGAGCCGCCCCGGCCACCGCCCGCCGGCGGCGGGCGACCCGGGACCGGGGTCCGGAGCATGGCCCCGGGGTGAGGGTGTCGGACACGGTCTTCTCCACTTCAGAACCGGTACGGGCGGTGCCGGCAGGTCGGCGGGAGGCCGACCTGCCGGCACCTCGTTCGGGCGGGGCTCAGCAGGTCACAGACGCGCGCACTGGCCGAAGTTCGGACCCCGTACGGAGTTGGCGACCTCCATGTTCATCGGCTCGGGGGAGTTGCCGGTGCAGGTCAGCGGACCGTTGACGGTGTTGCCGGCCACCAGCGGGGCCACGCCCTTGCTGCTGAGCACGCTGACCGGCCCGGTCACCTCGTTGCCGACCAGGACGACGGGGCCCTGGGTGCCGGTGGCGAGCACCGGACCCTTGACCGTGCTGTCGGTCATGATGACCCCGGCGGCGCCGGTGGCGTTCACCGGACCGTCGATCGAGCTGCCGGTGACGATCAGCGTGGCGCCGGGCTGCACCTGGATCGGGCCCCGGACGGTGGCCCCGTCCAGGCAGGCGACGCCGGAGACGACCAGCGGGCCCTTGCGGGTGCCGGTCAGGGTGGGGGCGACCCGCTCGCCGGCGACCAGGCCCTCGACGGCCCGCTCGTCCAGCAGCAGCGGGATCAGGCCCCGCTGCGGCTGGGACAGCGGAACCAGGTAGCCGTCGGCGACCTTGATCACCTTCCAGCCGTGGGCGGCGATGCGCTGGGCCGCCGTGGTGCGCTTGCCGTCGGGGCCGTCGGTACGCTCACCGTGGTACTGCTCCTCGGTCAGCCGGTACGCGCACGGCGGCTGCTCGAGGATCTGCTCCGGGGCGGGGGCGTCCACGGGCGGCGGGGCCTCACCCGGGTGCGGGGCGGGGTACGCCTCGATCTTCCGGGAGCCCCGGAACACGATCCGTCCCTCGTTGGCGGACTGGAACGTGATCGCCTCGGCGCGGGCCTTGGTGATGTCCTTGACGTTGGCGCCGTGGTACTTGAAGAACTCGGTGAACGTCCACAGCGCTGAGTACGTCTTGCGCCGGCGGTTGTTGGCGGTGTTGCTCTCGTCCGGCCGCGTCGGGCCACCGGAGCTGCGCAGCTCCAGCAGGGAGTTGACGACGTTCTTCAGGCCGAGCGTGTTGCGCAGGATGGTCTCCTCGCTCAGGCCCACCGTGGCGTTGGAGGTGCAGCCGTACGGGCAGGCCCACCAGCCGTCCTTGGCGCCCTGGCCGTACATGTGGCCTTCGATCATCTCCTGCGACTCGTCGAAGATCCCCTGCGCCACGTTCTGGTGCCGGGGCGGCAGCATCGGCAGGTCACCGGCGTTGGTGTTGCCGTACTCGTGGCCGTCATAGCCGGCGATCGGCCGGTAGTCGCGGACCATCTCGGCGAGGGAGCGGGTCTCCGGCTGGCGGATCAGCGAGTGGTCCCGGTTCAGGTCCTGACCGGTGGAGTTGCCCCGGGTGTTGGCTGCCCGCCCGTCGCCGTTGAGCGTCGGCACGATCAGCATGGTGGTCTTGGACAGCAGGTCGAGGGTCTTGCTGTCCTTGGTGAAGGCCAGCTGCCGGGCCATGATCAGGCAGGCCTCGCGGTCGCCCGGCTCGTTGCCGTGCACGTTGCAGTTGACCATCAGGGGGTTGGTCGCGGCCACGGCCTCCGGCGTCGCCGGCGGCTTGGGGTAGCCGATGACCAGCATGTTGATCGGCCGGTCCTGGACGGTGCGGCCGATCTCCACCACCCGGACGCGGTCGCTGGCCTGGTCGATCGCGGCGGTGTACGCATACTCGTTGACGTCGCTCGTGTACTGGGCGCCCAGGGTGTCCTCCCACTGGGTGCGAAGGCTCTCACCCGGGGTGGCCGGGTCGCCCCAGTGGGCCCTGGTGGTGCCGCTGACCGGCGCCGAGTAGGGCTGGGCCTCGGTGTCGAACCGGGCCCGGACCCGCCACTGGAAGCCGTTGCCCGGGGCGAAACCGGCGTCGGCGAAGGTCGGCTCGGTGTTGTTGACCTGGCGGTTCGGGCGCCAGACACCGACGATCACCGGCGTGCCGGGCGTGCCGTCCCTGGCCAGCGGGGTCCGCTCGATCTGGTAGTCGGTGGCCCCTTCTACCCGGGTCCACGCCAGCGTGGCGTACCCGTCACCCTGCACGACCGTGAGGCCCTGCACCTGGTTCGGCTCCGCCTGCTGCAGGGCCGCGCTCGGCTGCCCCTGCGCCTGCCCGGGCACCGCCGTCGCCACCAGGGTGGCGGCGAGCAGGGCGGAGAACACACCGGCCGTTGTCCGTCTGTATCTCAAAAGGGATCTCCAAACAGGAGGGATGGCTGGGGTGGGCCCAGCACACCCGCACTCGGCCCACCGTTGGCCCACAACCCGCGTTTCTTGAGGATCATCTGAGGTTTCCGACCTGGTCACCGGTGTCGGCGGCGGTCGTGGCCCTTCGTCGCTCACCGACCGTCGTCATCCCGCGCGCAGCCGGTAGCCGACGCCGCGGACCGTCTCGACCAGGCCGGCGTCATCGAGCTTGCCCCGCAGGGCCGCGACGTGGACGTCGAGGTTGTGCCGGGTCCCCCAGGTGGTCCGCCAGACGTCCAACTGCAACCGGTCCCGGGGCACCACCGCGCCGGCCTGCCGGGCCAGTGCCACCAGCAGGTCGAACTCCTTGCGGGCCAGGCTGACCTCCCGGTCGCCCACCCAGACCCGCCGGGCGTCGACGTCGATGCGCAGCGTGCCGACCCGCAACTGGCTCGTGGTCCGGGCGCTGCGGACGGTACGCCGCATCACCGCCTCGATGCGGGCCTGCAACTCCACCATCGAGAACGGCTTGATGACGTAGTCGTCGGCGCCGGCCCGCAGGCCGGCCACCCGGTCGTACTCCTCGGCGCGGGCGCTGACCGCGATGATGGCGACGCCCTCGTCGGTCTGACGAAGCCGCCGGCACACCTCCAGGCCGTCCCGGTCGGGCAGGTTGAGGTCCAGCAGGACCAGGTCGACCGGGTCGGCCCGGACCGCCTCGGCGGCCGTCAGCGCCGGCACCACCTCGTATCCCCGGCGGCGCAGGGCATTGGTGAGGGCAGACGCCACGCGTAGGTCGTCTTCTACCAGGAGTACCCGCACGCACATCCCCCTCGGACCTCGTCCCAGCCGGGTCCTGCGAGTCTGTCCGATGATCAACGCCCTGACCAGTGCGGATGCAAGATCGTAACCGCAGCGTGCGGCCCGTGCGGTGGTGTGCGCCGGCGCCTATCAGTCGGGTGGATTCCGGTCATCCGCCGATCGGGTGGACTCGCTCGGGCAGAAGCTGATCCAGTTCCCCATGCCCGGGGTGCCCGACACCTACCAGGGCACCGAGCTGTGGGAGAACTCCCTGGTCGACCCGGAAGACCGCCGGCCGGACGTGGCCGCCGACGGCGCGGCCAGGCTGCTGGTGGTCTCCCGCGCGCGGTGGCTGGCGCGACACGGTCCTGTCACTTCCCGGCAACGAGGTTGCCGACCTGTTCACCGGGCGGGTCTACAGTGGCGGTGCGGTGCTCCTCGCCGATCTGCTCGCCACCCTTCCCGTCGCACTGCTGGCTCCCGCCGAGTCCGTGGAGGCTTCATGACCGAGTTCGCGGTGTGGGCGCCCGGGGCCGCCCGGGTCCGGCTGCGCCTGCCCGCCGTCGGCGACCGGGAGATGCGCTCCGCCCCCGGCGGCTGGTGGCGGGCCGACGTGCCCGACGCCGGCCCCGGCACCGACTACGCGTTCGTGCTCGACTCCGACGACCGGGCGCTGCCCGACCCCCGCTCGGCCTGGCAGCCCGCCGGGGTGCACGGGCCGAGCCGGGTCTACGACCATGCCGCCCACTCCTGGGCCGACGCCGGATGGACCGGCCGGCAACTTCCCGGCAGCGTCCTGTACGAGCTGCACATCGGCACGTTCACCCCGCAGGGCACCTTCGACGCGGCGATCGGCCGCCTCGACCACCTGGTCGACCTGGGCGTCGACCTGGTGGAGCTGCTCCCCGTCAACGCCTTCAACGGCGAGCACAACTGGGGCTACGACGGGGTCTGCTGGTACGCCCCGCACGAGCCGTACGGCGGCCCGGACGGGCTGAAACGGTTCGTCGACGCCGCCCACGCCAGAGGGCTGGGGGTGATCCTCGACGTCGTCTACCACCATTTCGGGCCCTCCGGGGCCTACGCGCCGACGTTCGCGCCGTACCTGACCGAGCAGAGCAACACCTGGGGGCGGACCGTCAACCTGGACGGCCCACACTCCGACGAGGTGCGCCGCTACATCGTCGACAGCGTGCTGATGTGGCTGCGCGACTACCACGTCGACGGGCTGCGCCTGGACGCCGTGCACGCGATGCCGGACTCCCGCGCCACCCACCTGCTGGAGGAGATCGCGGTGGCGGTGGAGACGCTGTCGGCCCACCTGGGCCGGCCGCTGTCGCTGATCGCCGAGTCCGACCTCAACGACCCCCGGCTGATCACGCCCCGGGAGGCCGGCGGGTACGGCCTGCACGCCCAGTGGAACGACGATGCCCACCACGCCCTGCACACCCTGCTCACCGGGGAGCGGCAGGAACACTACGGCGACTTCGGCTTCCTGGAATGCCTCATCGACGTGCTCACCGGCGGCTTCTTCCACGTCGGCACCTGGTCCAGCTTCCGCAGCCGCCACCACGGGCGGCCCATGGACCGGCAGCGCACCCCCGGCCACCGGCTCGTCGCGTACCTCCAGAACCACGACCAGATCGGCAACCGGGCCACCGGCGACCGGCTCTCCGCCAGCCTCTCCCCGGGGCTGCTGCGGGTGGGGGCGACGCTGCTGTTCACCGCGCCGTTCACGCCGATGCTGTTCATGGGGGAGGAGTGGGCCGCCAGCACCCCGTGGCAGTTCTTCACCAGCCATCCGGAGCCGGAACTGGCCACCGCCGTGGCCACCGGCCGCAGGCGGGAGTTCGCGGCGCACGGCTGGCCCCCCGGTGACGTGCCGGACCCGCAGGACCCGCGGACCTTCGCCCGCTCCCGGCTCGACTGGGCGGAGCTGGACAAACCCGAACACCGCGAGATGTACGAGTTCCACCGCCGGCTGATCGCGCTGCGCAAGAGCCGCCCCGACCTGTCCGACCCGAGGCTGCACGCCATCGACGTACGGCACGGCGACCAGTTCCTGGTGATGCGCCGTGGCGAGTGCCTGGTGGCCGCCAACCTGGCCGCCAAGCCGCAGCGGATCACCCTGCCGGGGGTGGCGCGGCGGGTGCTGCTGGCCACGGGGGAGGGGGCGTCGGTGACCCGGGACCGGATCGAACTACCGGCGGAGACGGCGGCGGTGGTGGCGCTTCGAGGGGTCGCGGCATAGGCGTTCGCAGAAAGTTCGACAGCGTGGCGGCCGGGGCTTTCCTGATCAGTACTCCAGCAGGAGATCCGTTTTAGGGCTCTGTGAGTTTCTGTCGTTCGTAGTGGCTGGTCTTGGCGGCGGCTTGATGTCGCCGCCGGAAGATAGACCAGGCGATGACGTCGGCGATGCGTCGGGCGGGTTCGATGATCAGGGCGTGGAACAGTCGGCGTAGTTCGTTGACGGTGATCGTGATCAGGCCGCCTGGGCTGGGGGTGCTGGTCGCGGTCGCGGCGGCGAGGAACGCGTGGGCGGCGATGACCAGGGTGGTCCAGCGGTGCCACGCGTTCCAGCGGCGGTGTTGGTGCTGATCCAGGCCGAGGCCGGTCTTGGTGGCTTGGAAGGATTCCTCGATGCTCCACCGTCGTCCGGCCACGGTGACCAGGTGGTGCAGCGGGACGGGTTCGGGTGACCAGCATCGGTAGAAGGCCAGTTCACCGGTGGTGCGGTTGTGGCGTATCAGCAGCCAGTGATGACCTTGATGCTGGTCAGCGGCGTGGGGCAGGGTGATGAACGCCCAGTCGTAGTAGCGGTGCCCTTTCGCGGCTGCCCCGGCGGAGACGCGTTGCCACGCCTGCTTCGGTAGTCCGGCGGTGATCTGGGCGGTCCGCTGGATGCCGAGTCCGGTCGGACCCGGTGCGAGCGGGCGACCGCGAGGACGTAACCGAGCCGCTGCTGGCGTAGCGCCGTGGCCAGGTGTGGGTCACCGCCGTAGGCTTCGTCACCGGCGACCCACCGGCACGGCAGGCCGCCGGCCACAGCTGTCTCGATCAGGCGGCGTGCCAGCTGCGGTTTCGTGGCGAAGCCGATGGTGTCGGGCACTCCTGCTTCCGCCCGTCGTGCGGGGTCCTCGGTCCAGGATTTCGGCAGGTAGAAGGCGACGTCGAGCAGGGTGTGCCCGAGCGGTGAGGCATACGACAGGTGCACCGCGAGCTGGCAGTTCTCAATCTTCCCGGCGGTGCCGGAATACTGCCGTTGCACCCCGACCGTGTGCGTACCTTTCTTCAGATCACCGGTCTCATCGACCAGCAGCACCCCGTCCGGATGCCCCAGCCGAGCAGCAACGAAGCCACGCACGTCGGCACGCACCAACGCGTCATCCCAACTGGCCCGGCCGATCAAGTCCTGCATACCGCCCGGACCGGTGTCGCCCGCGTGTTCCGCGATCGTCCAGCAGTTCTTGACCGGCAACGGCGCCAGCAGCCCGGCCACGAAGTCCCGGACCCGGCGCCGTGGTTCCGGCCGGGCAAAGCGTGATCCGACCGTGTCCATCAGCCCGTCAAACAACGCGGCTCATCGCTGAACGTCTATGCCCTATCCGCTCATCACCACACCAGGCATGCCCGGTCAGGGCCGTTTAGTCAAGGTATTCCAGGGACTTGACGGGGGCCGTGGCTAGGCGGCCGCGTTGAGAAAGAACTTTTCGTGATCGCCACCCGGGGCGCCGAACTGGCAGTTGACTACCCCACCGCCACCGTTGGTGGAGGCCGTCACCCCGAAGCCGACCAGGCGCAGAAACGAATTCGGAAACAACGTCGACTCGAAGGAGAACGAGCCACCTGCCTGCGGGAGAAGCTTGAACGTCTCGTGGGTACCCACGTGGACCTGGCAGTTGACGGTCCCACCGCCCGGCCCCCCGGGGATCTGCGGCAATTCGGCGGCGTCCATGCGCAGATACACGTTCGAAAAGGTCGCCGACGCGAAGGCGAACGAGCCGTCGGCCTGCGGGAGAACCTTGAACTTCTCGTAGGGTCCCGCGCCAAATTGACAGTTGACGATCCCACTGCCAGACCCGTTCCAGGTTGTCACCCCGGTGCCGTCCATGCGCAGATACACGTTCGGAAAGGTCGTCGACAGGATCGTGATCGGTGTGTTTCCGGGCGCCGCGAGGTCCGCCACTGACAACGGCATGAGAGGTCCTCTCCTTCTTCGGGAATTCTCACTCACGATAGTCGGATCGTCACGGAGAGATAAACCCTGGCGTTTGACGAAGGGCGAACGTAACGACGATGGTGGACGGATGTGACAATACCGAAATGCAACACCATGCCGGGATTCTCCCGGGCGGCGAGGACTGGCGGTGCCGGTTGGCCAGAGCCGAGGGCGAGCGCGATCAGCGTCTCGTCTTTTCCACCAGTAGTTCTGGTCACGCCGAATCCGCCAACTAATTAGTGCGGTTGGCGCTGACGCTCGACCGCTGTTGACCTGTGGGCGAGTCGATGCCGAGCAATGATCGGCTGCAATAAATGGCAAACCCGCTCGGCCTGGGAACCGGACAGGGCTAATACTTCAGCAGGAGAACCGTTCTGACCTGCTGTGACGGTGTGGTTTTGTCCGTCGACAGTGAGCAGTCACCGTCGAGCCTGAGGTTGTGTGGACCAAACAGGATGCGGCGGTGGCTGCCGCCTACGGAGTAGACGTTCAGCGATGGGCCGCGTTGTTTGACGGGCTGATGGACACGGTCGGATCACGCTTTGCCCGGCCGGAACCACGGCGCCGGGTCCGGGACTTCGTGGCCGGGCTGCTGGTGCAGGCGTACCGGATCACGTCGTCGGTGCTGGTGAAGCTCGGCGAGGCCGATCTCGGCTGGCTGGCCGCCGACCGGGCGGCGGCCGTGGCCGGCGGTGATCCCGTACTGGCGGGGGCGGCGACCGTGTCGGTCGGTCAGGCGCTGCGGGCGCTGGGCAGCGACCGGTTGGCGCTGGTGGCGACGGTGGCCGCCGTACACCGCGTTGCGCCCGCGTCGGGGATGGTGCACGGAGCCCTGCTGCTCCAGGCCGCCCTCGCCGCCGCCGGCGGCGGCGACGCCCACCGGGCCGAGGAGTTGACCGACCGGGCCGCCGGCGTCGCCGCCCGGGTCGCCGGTGACGATCCGCACCGGACCGGCTTCGGGCCGGTCGCCGTCGAACTGGCCCGGGTGGTGGCGGCGGTCGAGCTGGGCGACGCCCGGGCCGCGGTGGGCAGGCACGAGCAGGCGGTACGGCGACAGGCGTGGCGGCGGCTGCCTGCCGAGTACCGGGCGGCGTACCTGGTGGACGCCGCGCGGGCGTACCTCCAGGCCGGTGACCTGGGTGGAGCCGGGCGCGCGCTGGTCGACGCGGACGGCGTCGCGCCGGCCGAGGTCCGGTGCCGGCCGGCGGCGCGTACGGTGATCGCCGAGATCGCCCGGGCGCACCCGGTGCCGGCCGGCGTGGCGCGACTGGCGACGGTGGTGGGCCTGACCCGCTGACCACGCCGGCACCGTCGCGCGGCGATGCGCCCTGGAAGATCGTCACGCGTCGGGATGCTGTCACCGCCGGCCGCTATCCTTCGCCGGTGCGTTGGGACCGGTCCTGGCGACGAACGCCGGTGGACGGGCTGCCGCACCGGGACTGGAGGGGCACGTGCCGGTCGGGGATGCAGGCGTCGAGGCGTTTCGGACCACCGTCCGGCAGGTGGCGGAGGCGACGGGCGAGCAGCGGGAGGCCGCCCTGCGGCGGCTGGCGGCGCTCGGCGCGGCCGACCCGGCGCTGCGCCAGGGCGCGGTCGACGCGATCTGCGCCTTCCTGCGGACACCCCCTGCCGAGCCTGCGGGCGCCAGCGCGGATGCCGGCGCGTGGCGGGAGGCCCTGCGGGCCCTCGGCGGGCTGCTACGCCCCTCCGCCTCCGCCTCCGCCTCCGCCTCCGCCTCCGCCTCCGGCGAGGGTGCGGGTGCGGGCGGGGCTGCGCCGGAGATCGTCGTGGACCTGTCCGGCGCGACCCTCGTGGATGCCGACTTCGGCGGCTGCGAGCTGGCCGAGGCCCGGTTCGCCGACGCCCGGTTCCTCGGGGCGGCGTCGTTCGCCGACGCCCGGTTCACCGGCGAGGCGGTCTTCGCCCGCGCGCTCTTCGCCGGCGAGGCCCGGTTCGACGGCGCCCGGTTCGCCTCCGACGCCGTGTTCGGGCGCGCCCGGTTCCGGGGCCCGGCCAGCTTCGAACGGGTCGGGTTCGACGGGATGGCCTGGTTCGGGCGGGGCGAGGAGGAGATCTGGGAGGACGACCCGACCTGGGAGATGGTCGAGGACGTCCACCCCGCCGCGTGGGACGAGCCGAACGAGGACGACCCGGACTGGCCCGTCGCGGTCCTGATGGGCGACTACCAGGGCTGGAGCGAGGGCGGGGACGGGGCCCGTTTCGTCGGTCCCGTGTCGTTCCGGCAGGCCCGCTTCGCCGGTCCCGCCTGGTTCTTCAAGGCGCGGTTCGGCGCGGACGCCGCGTTCACCGACGCCCGGTTCGGCGGGCCGGTGCACCTCGACCAGCCCGCCGTGGACCTCGCCGGCGCCCGGTGGGGCGGCGCGGCCGACGACGAGCCGGTGTGCTGGCCCCTCGGCTGGACGCCGGAGCCCGGGCCGGACGGCGCGGGCGCGCTCGTGCCGGACCGTTCCGTCGCGCCCTACGCGCGCCAGCTCGCCGATCCTGATCCCGACGTCCGCCGCGCGGGGCTGGCCATCCTCGGCGCTCTCGGTGACGCGAGACCGGAGCTGCGCCAGCGCGTGGTCGACACCGTGTGCGGGTACCTGCGCGGGCCGCTGCCGTTCCCGGTGACCGGCGACCTGAACCCCGGGCAGGCCGGGGAGGTGGAGCTGCGGCGCGGCGCGCAGCGGCTCCTCGCCGAGCGCCTGCGCCCGGTGGGCCCGACGCCGGACGGGGCGGAACCGGGCCTGCGGCACTGGGCGGGCATGAGTCTGTCGCTGTGCGGCGCCACCCTGATCGACTTCGACCTCAGCGGCTGCCACGTCGGCTACGCGGACTTCATGGCCGCCCAGTTCCACGGCGTCACCAGGTTCGACGCCAGCTCCTTCGAGGGCGCCGTGTTCGGGCTCGGTGGCCCGGATGGTCGGGCCTCGTTCCACGGCGACGTCACCTTTGCCGGGGCGCGACTCGACCGCTGGCGCGGGGCCCGGGACGTGCTCGGCGGCGTCGTGTTCCACGCTGGCGTCGTGCTCGACGACGCCGAAGCCGGCGACGGGACGCCGCCCGGGCAGGAGTGAACGACGCGGGCCGCGCGTCCGCCCAGCCACCCGGTCACGATCGGAATCCAGCCCCGCCACGGGCGGGAGCGGGATCTCGACAACCTGAACCGGGGCCGGGGCCGGTACGGTCACGCGGTGACCGACGAGATCCCCGACACCCGGCTGCTGGACCTCATCACCGACACCCCGTGGATCGCCGAGCTGCTGGCCCAGTTCGACTTCGACCTCGCCCGGGCGGCCAACGGTCCCGCGGAACCGGTGCGGCTGCCCGGCGGCGAGCCCCTGGAGATGATCGCCGGGGACGCCTCCGGTGGGGCGTTCATGCTGGTGGGAACCGGTGTCGAGCGTCCCGTGCTGTACGTCGGCTCGGAGGGCGAGGGCGGCCTGGTCGCCGCCGGCCTGCGCGACGCGCTCGCGCTCGTCGTCGGGATCTCCTGCATCCACGACGCGACGGCGGTGCCGTTCGGCGCCGACGGCGCACGGCTGCGGGACTGGCTGGCCCGCACCGACGAGGAGATCCGCGAGTACTGGCCGGAGCTGGACGCCGAGCGGCTGCGGCTGCGCCGGGCGCTCGACCTGCCGGAGGCGGACGGGCTGCTGGAGACGCTGCACCGACTGGCGGCCGACGAGGAGTACCGGCCGGTCAGCGACGCGGGCGACCGGTACGAGTCGATGGTCGCGCCCGGGGCGTGACGGGCACCCGTCAGATCATCCCGTAGCCGAGTTCCTCCGCGGCGACCGACCAGAAGGCGTTCTCGTCCGCGACCGCCACGGGGTCGATCTCGCGGAACCGGTCGGCGAGCCGCTCCCCGACGGCCTCGATCCCGTCGACGGCGAGCCGGGACAGCCCGGCGTCCTCGGCGAGGACGACCACCGCCGCCTCGGCGCGGGCGGCCGGGAGCCAGGAACCGGGATAGGGAGCTGCTCCCCGAGGGACCGGAGTCGGGTCAGGGCGGCGTCGATCGCCGCGCTGTCGGTCGGCACCGGCCCACCCTGGCCCGCTCCAGGCCCCAGGCGGTCAAGGGATCGGCCACTCGTGGACCGGGCGGTTGCTGTGCATCAGGTCCACGTAGTGCCGGACCACCTCGCGCAGCGCCGCCGGCCGGTCCAGGTGGTCCGCGGACTCCAGCCGGTGCAGGGTCTCCACCTGCCAGGTGGCCCCGTTGCGGCCGGTCAGGCAGCGCTGCTCGACGATCCCGAGCAGCCGGTCCCGCTCGACCGGGTCCAGCCCCCACCGGTCCAGCCCCTGATGGGCCATCGGCAGCAGCCGGCGCAGCACCAGCTCGGCGACCGGCAGGTAGCCCAGGCCGGGCCAGAACACCTGGGCGTCGATGCCGTGCCGGGCGCAACTGGTGAAGTTCTCCTCGGCGGCGCTGAACGACATCTGCGACCACAGCGGCCGGTCCGCCTCGGCGAGGGCCCGGACCAGTCCGAAGTAGAACGCGCCGTTGGCGACGGTGTCCAGCACCGTCGGGCCGGCGGGCAGCACCCGGTTCTCCACCCGCAGGTGCGGGCGGCCCTTGAACACGTCGTACACCGGGCGGTTCCAGCGGTAGACGGTGCCGTTGTGCAGCCGCAGTTCGGCGAGCTTCGGCACGTCGCCGCGGGCGAGGGCCTCGGCCGGGTCCTCGGGGTCGCAGACCGGCAGCAGCGCGGGGAAGTACCGGACGTTCTCCTCGAACAGGTCGAAGACCGAGGTGATCCAGCGCTCGCCGAACCACACCCGCGGGCGTACCCCCTGGGCCTTGATCTCCTCCGCCCGGGTGTCTGTGGCCTGCTGGAACAGTGGGATGCGGGTCTCGCGCCACAGCTCCCGGCCGAAGAACAGCGGCGAGTTCGCGCCGAGGGCCACCTGGATGCCGGCGATCGCCTGGGCGGCGTTCCAGTAGTCGGCGAACTGGGCCGGGCTGACCTGGAGGTGGAACTGGGTGCTGGTGCAGGCGGCCTCCGGGGTGATGGTGTCGGCGGTGACGGAGAGCCGCTCCACCCCGCTGATCGAGATCCGCAGGTCCTCGCCCCGGGCGGCGAAGATCTGCTCGTTGAGCAGCTCGTAGCGCGGGTTGGCCGACAGGCTCTCGGCGGTCAGGTGCTCGGGGCGCAGCGTCGGCAGGATGCCGATCATCACCATGTGCGCGCCGACGGCCCGGGCCTTCGTCTCGGCGGCGTTCAGGCTGGCCCGAACGTGCTCCTCGAACGCGGCGGTGCCCGCGTCGGCCAGCCGGCGCGGCGCCACGTTGATCTCGACGTTGAACTGCCCCAGCTCGGTCTGGAAGCTCGGGTCCGCGATGGCGGTCAGCACGTCGGCGTTGCGCATCGCCGGCATCGAGTCGTCGTCGACCAGGTTCAGCTCGATCTCCAGCCCGGTCATCGGCCGCTCGACGTCGAACCGGGACTCCCGGAGCATCTCGGCGAACACGTCCAGGCACCGCCGCACCTTCTCGCGATAGCGGGCCCGGTCCTCGCGGGTGAATGTCCGCACGCCGACGTCCTCGCCCATGGTCACCGCCCTGTCACCGTTGGTCCCCCAACCTTGCACGTGGCGGCCGGCCGGGGGAAGACCCGAAGGTCCCTATACGTACCCAGCAGGGGCCCGCGTGATCCCTGTCGCTCCGCCCGTCGCTGCGTGGATCGGCCGGCCGGACTGGTTAGCATGGCCGGCAACCGGTGGGGGAGTGACGATGCGTGAGAAGATCACCAAGCTGTTCGTGGCGGCGGCGATCGCCGAGGCCTGCTCCTGGCTGGCCCTGCTGGTCGGCATGGCCGTCAAGTACGGGCCGCCGGACAACGAGATCGGGGTGAAGATCTTCGGGCCGATCCACGGCGCGCTCTTCGTCGCGTACGGCCTGCTGGTCCTCGCCGTGGCCCGGCTGCACCGGTGGCGGCTGTGGCCCACCGTCGTGGCGCTGGCCTGCGCCGTCCCGCCGTTCGCGACCCTGTTCTTCGAGCGCTGGGCCGCCCGGCGGGGCATGCTGCGCACCGCGCCCGAGCCGGACCGCCCGCTGACCCCGGTCGGCTGACCGCCGCCGACGCCGGGACCACCAGCGAGGCCACCAATTCCGTGAATTGGCGCGACCTTGGCGCGGGGGTGTCAGGTCAGTACGGTGATGATGGCGATCGTGGCGATCAGCAGGGCCCCCAGCACGGCCTGGATCAGCAGCGGCGGGCCGAGGTGGCTCCACAGGGTGGCGGTGCGCGGCCGCAGTAGCTGCCCGGTGGTCAGGTTGACGATCCGCTCCACCCGGGGCGGCAGGTCCGGGTCCTGCGGCCGGAGGGTGATCTGCACCCAGTCGGCCGGGTGCAGGGCGCTCTGCGGCAGGTGCCCGTGCAGCTCCACCTCGCAGAGCTGGTCGGCGGAGTCGCGCAGCCGCAGCGGCGTGACCAGGAACTCCGGGCCCTTGCGCAGCTCCTTCCAGCTCCGCCGGCCCCCGCCGCCGCCGCTGGACAACAGCGAGCGCAACGCCAGCAGCAGCAGGCCCATCACGCTGGCCGCCGTCACCACCGCGACCAGCACCGGCTGGCCGATCCGCAGCTCGCGGGGATAACCGTCGAGCAGCCGGACGACCCGACCGGTGACGATCCGCTGCGTGGGGCGAGCGATCCGCCGGTATTCGAGGTCGCTGTCCATGTGCACCACCGTGAGTCGTTCACCACCGAGAGTCCGGTTCCCTGCACCGATCGTATCCGGTGGTCCGGCTGAACGACGTGAATGAACGCGAGTCACGTTCACGGTGGCCTCAGGTGACAAGGCGACCGACGCGGGTAAGCGGGGGGCCGAGCTGGAAAGGGGTCGAGCATGCAGCTGTCCTTCCTGCGCCCGCTCTACGACCGTCCCGGGCCCTGGTGCTCGGTCTATCTGGACGCCTCCCGGGACACCGAGGACGCCCGCCCGGCGCTCGACCTGCGCTGGCGGGCCCTCAAGGGTGAACTGATCGAGCAGGGCGCCGACGCGCCGACCGTGGACGCCGTCGAGCGGGTGGTCCGCGGCCACGACCCGATGCCGGGCGACTACGGCATCGCCGTGTTCGCCGCCCGGGGCCGGGCGGTGCTCACCGAGTACCTGTCCGCGCCGCCGCTGCGGGACCTCGCGGCGGTGTCGGAGCTGCCGCACGCCATGCCCCTGCTCGCCCAGCGCGGCGAGCAGGTCGCCTGGGTGCGGGTGCTTGCCGACCGGACCGGCGCGGACGCCGTGGCGGTCAGCGCCGGCGGAGTGCCCCGCCGCGCCCACGTCACCGGCCGGGAGGACTTCCAACTGCGCCGGGTCAACCCCGGCGGCTGGTCGCAGTCCCGGTACCAGCGGGCGGCCATGGAGGCCTGGCACCACAACGCCGGTGACGCGGCGGCGGCCACCGTGGAGCTGGCCGAGAAGGTCGGCGCGGAGGTGCTGGTGGTCGCCGGCGACGTGCGGGCCACCGGCATGATCGCCGCCCAGCTACCGGAGCGCTGGCAGGACCTGGTGGTCCGTACCGACGCCGGGTCGCGGCACGCCGGGGCGGACCCGGCGCTGATGGACGATCTCACCGTGCAGACCATCGCCGAGGTGGCCGACCAGCGGGTGACCGCCGCGCTGGACCGCTTCGGCATGCAGGAGGACGTCGGGGCGGGCCTCGACGCGGTGGTGTCGGCACTGCAACGCAAACAGGTCGACACCATGCTGATCGTGGACGACCCATCCTCCACGGAGGAGCTGTGGATCGGCCCGGAGCCGACCGACATCGCCACCGACGCGGGGCAGCTCGGCGCCATGTCGGTGCCCGACCCGCACCGGGCACGCGCCGACGCGGCCCTGGTCCGGGCGCTGGTCGGCACCGACGCGGAGCTGACCGTGCTGGCCCCGGACGAGGCGCCGGGACTGACCGACGGGGTGGGCGCGGTGCTGCGCTACGTCGACGCCGCCACCCCCGGGCGGGGCGATGGTTGATCGTACCGTCGCCGACCTGGTGGTGGAGCGGCTGCGGGCCTGGCGGGTGCCGCGCGCGTTCGGCTGTCCCGGCCCGGCCATCGCCCCGGTCGTCGCGGCCCTTGACCGTGCCGGCGGCGATCCGCAGTTCGTCCCCGCCCGGCACGAGGAGACCGCCTCCTTCATGGCCAGCGGGCACGCCAAGTTCACCGGCGAGCTCGGGGTCTGTTTGGCCACCCAGGGGCCCAGCGCGGTGCACCTGCTCAACGGCCTGTACGACGCCAAGCTGGACAGCAAGCCGGTGGTCGCCATCGTCGGCGAGGACATCACCGGCCCGCTCGGCGGCGCCCACGAGGAGATCGGGCTGAGCCGGCTCTTCGGCGACGTGTGCAACCAGTTCGTCCGCTACGGGCGCACGCCCGAGCAGGTGCCCGCCGTGCTGGACCAGGCGTTCCGGACCGCCGCCGCCACCCGCAGCCCCACCTGCGTGGTGCTGCCCCTGGCCGTGCAACTGGCGCTGGTGCCCGACCGGCTGCCGCAGGTCACCGGCGTGACGTCGGCGACCCCGGGGGAGCCGCTGGCCCGGGTGCTTCCGCACGACGCCGACCTGGCCGCCGCCGCGTCCCTGCTGGGCGCCGGCAACCGGGTGGCCATCCTGGTCGGCCAGGGCGGGCACGGTGCGGCGCGGGAGATCGTGGCGCTGGCCGACCGGCTCGGCGCCGGGGTGGCCACCAGCCTGCTCGGCAAGCCGGTGCTGGACGAGCGGCTGCCCTTCCACACCGGCGTGCTGGGCGAGGTGGGCACCAGCGCCGCCGCCCAGCTCATGGGCGGCTGCGACACCCTGCTGATGGTCGGCACCAACGACCCGTGGACCGACTACTACCCGGTACAGACCCGCACCATCCAGATCGACATCGACGGCCGCCGGATCGGCACCCGCTACCCGGTGGACGTGCCGTTGGTCGGCGACGCCGCCGAGACGCTGCGGGTGCTGCTCGACCGGGTGCCCGTCCGGCCCCGGCGGGACTGGCGCCGGACGGTGGAGAGGTCGGTGGACCGGTGGCGGGAGGAGGCGGCGGCCCGAACCGAGGAACCCGGCGAGCCGGTCAACCCGCAACTGGTGCTGCACCAGCTCTCCGTCCGGATGCCCCGCTCGGCAGCGGTCTCCGTCGACGTCGGCTCGGTCATCTACTGGTACGCCCGGCACCTGGAACTGCCGCCCGGGGTGACCGCCCAGCTCTGCGGCACCCTCGGCTCGACGGGCTGCGCCCTGCCGTACGCGGTGGCGGCGAAGCTGGCCCGCCCGGACCGGCCGGTGATCGCGCTGGCCGGGGACGGCGCGATGCAGCTCAACGGCCTGGCCGAGCTGATCACCGTCGCCCACCACTGGCGGGAGTGGGCCGACCCCCGGCTGGTGGTGCTGGTGCTCAACAACCGCGACCACTCGGGCACGGGCGGCGGCCAGGCACCCACCGGGGCGTCCGCCCGCCGGCCCGACGTGCCGTACGCCGGGTGGGCCCGGCTGCTCGGCCTGCACGGGGTGCGGGTGGACCGGCCCGAGTTGGTCGGCGCGGCGTGGGACGAGGCCCTCGCCGCGGACCGGCCCAGCGTGCTGGAGGCCGTGGTCGACCCCACCGTGCCGCTGCGCCCGCCGGAGCCGGCCCTGGCCGACCTGCGGGGCCTGGTCGCCGACGGCGACGCGGCCCGGCTGGTCCGGGAGCGGCTGCTCGCCAGGCGGGTGGCCGTCGAGGCCGACGGTCTCGGCTAGCCCGTCCGGCCACCAGGCTGCCGACCTCCGCCAGGCGCCGCTGCCGACCTCCGCCAGGGGTGGCGCCGTCCGCCGTCTCCCGTCGCCACCGCAGGGAGACCACCGGGCCCGTCGCCACGGTCCGGGCCTCTCCGAGCAGCCATGATCGACTTTAGGTCATTGACAAGGGGCCCTGCCGCGCCTTCGACACCGCGATGTCAACGATGTCGAGTTGACCATGTAGCCGGGTCACCCAGCCCCTGGCGCCCCAGTCCGGGCGCCCCAGCCCCGGCCGCCCCAGCCCGGGTCGGCCCAGTCCGGCCGGCCAACCCGGCCGGGGCGACCCATCCGGGGCGGCCCCGGACGCCACGCCCAGCCGGCACGGCGGGGACCGCAGGGGGCAAGCGCCCGTCCAACGGGGAATGCCCCCGCCGGGTGGCGGAGGCCCCGTTTAGACCCCATCGGGACGGGAAGCCGGGCCGCGTGGCGAACGAACGAAGCGGGCTGGGACCCGCGCATCCGGTGCGCGGGGGACTCACGGCGGACGGGGCCGGACTGGCCGGCGACCGGGTGGTGGCGGTGGGCAGCACCGGACGCGTCCTGGTCGCCGCCGCGGCCCGGGCCCTGCGCGGGGAGGACTGCGCCGACATGGGCCAGCCGGGCGTGTTGTCCCGGTTCACCGGCGCGCCCGAGCCGGTGCGCCGGGCAGCCGCCGCCCGGGCCGCCGGACGGGTCGCGCTCACCCCCGACCAGACCGCCGAGGTCGACGCCGCCCGGGTGGCGCGGTGGATCGTCGACCAGTACCCGCGCCGCCGCTACCCGGGCGTGGTGCTGGGCTCCCCGCACGGCGCGGCGGCGCACCTGGCGGTGGCCCTGGGCGTGCCCTGGCTGCCCGCCGCGTTCGAGACGACGGTGCACTGGACCCGAGGCGCGGTGGACAGCCCCGCAGCCGCCCTCGGCCACGGCGCGGCGCTCGCCGCCCGGCTGCTCGCCGGCAACCCCGACGTGCACGTGCGGCAGGTGCACTGCCCGGCCAGCCGGGGCGCGCTCGCCGGGGCGACGGTATCGCTCGGCGTGCGCTGGCAGCACCTGCCCGCGGCGTACGCCCGGTTCCTGACCGACCGGGTCGAGCCCGGAGCCCCGCTGCTGCTGCTGCGCGACGCCCGGACCTGGCCGGTGCACGACGTCGGGCTGGGGCACAGCTTCCAGGCCGGCTCCCCGGCCAGCGGGCTGGACCCGGTGGACTTCCACCCGGACTCGCACGCGCTGCGCCAGGTGCTCCGCTCCGCCGGTGGCGACGGTTCCCGCTGGGAGCCGCCGGAGGTCGGCGCCCCGCAGGGCTACGCCGAGCACGGCGTGGAGCCCGGTTTCGAGCTCGCCGTCCGGGCGTGGGCCGGGCGGCGCGGGCACCTGCTGCACCGGGTGCTGTTCCCCCGGGCGGAGTCGCTCAGCGCCGCGGTCGCCGACCTGTACCGGGCGTGGCTGCGGCGGGCCGGCAAGACCGGCGACCGGCTGGTCGTCGAGTGCGGGCGGCTGCTCGACCCGTGGCAGGTGCTGCGGGCCGGGCTGGTGCCGTACTGGTGCGAGAACGCCACCCGGCGGGCCGTCGACGCGGCGGAGTGGTGGCTGGCCGGCAGCGAGCCGTTCAGCTCGGTGGACGTGCTGCCGGAGTCGCCGGGGATGCGCTCGCCGGCCCTGGCCGGGCTGCCGCAGTGGCTGGCCGTGGCCGCCTTCGGCCGCCGCCGTCGGGCCCTGGACCGCACCGCGGCCCGGGGCTACCCGGTCACGGCGGTGCCGACCCGCCGCGCCACCGAGGTGCTGCGGGCCCAGCCGTACGACCTGCCGGTGCCGCCGCCGCTGCCCGTCGCGACCGCCGTCGAGGCCCTGCGCGACGGAGCCGGCGACCAGGGACTGGTGGTCTGCTGACCCGATCCGCCGCGCGCGGAGTGCCGCCCCGACCCGCCCGCCGCGCGCCGCGCCGAGGCCGGTCGCACCAGCCGGCCGAAACATCCTCGCGAACCCGGGCCGCCGTGATTGAGTACCTACGGAGCGGGAACACCGCTGGCTGCGACGGCCCGGCCACGCTGCGCAGCTCGCGGTCGACGCTCCTCGACGATTCACGTCAGGTGACCCACTTTCCGGCCCGGTGCGTGGCTCGACCACGCGCGCGACCGGCTTTCCCGATCAGGCGGGGACCTTCCTGAGGGAGGCGCGGATGTTCGGACAGACCACCACGACCACACCACCACCCACCGAACGGGGTCTGGAGGACCTTGACGCGGCGGCGCTGGCGTACGCGGCGCGGATCGAGGGCCTGCCCCCCGAGCGGCGGCAGGAGGCGCGTGACGACCTGGTCCGCTTCGCGCTGCCGTTCGCCGGCCGGCTCGCCCGCCGGTACCGGGGGCGGGGTGAGCCGTTGGAGGATCTGGAGCAGGTGGCCCGGCTCGGACTGGTCAACGCCGTCGACCGGTACGACCCGGAGCGGGGCTCGTTCACCGCGTACGCGGCGATCACCATCGTCGGCGAGATCAAGCGGCACTTCCGGGACCGGACCTGGGGCGTGCACGTGCCCCGCCGGCTGCGCGACCTGATCCTGGAGGTCGGGCAGGCGACCGCGGCGCTGACCAGCGAGCTGTCCCGGGCCCCGAGTGTGGCCGAACTCGCGCAGCGGCTGGAGACCCCGGAAGAGGAGATCCTCGCCGCCCTGGAGTCCGCCGCCGGGTACAGCCCGGCCTCGCTCAACGCGCCGGTCGGCGGGGAGAGCTCGGCCGAGTTCGGCGACCTGGTCGGCGAGAGCGACAACGCGCTGGAGTCGGTCGACGACCGGGTCACCGTCAGTGGGCTGCTGCACCGGCTGCCCTGGCGGGAGCGGCGCATCCTGGCGATGCGCTTCTACGGCAACCAGACCCAGGCCGAGATCGCCGCCCGGTTCGGCATCTCCCAGATGCACGTCTCCCGCCTGCTGTCGCGGGCGCTGACCTGGCTGCGGCAGGCGATGCTCGCCGACGCCCCGCCGCCGTGGCAGAACGGCGCGGCCGAGTCCGGGCCGGGCAAGGCGCGGATCTCGGTGCGGCACAACGGCGACCGGGTGGTCGTCGAGGTCGGCGGCGAGGTCGACCGGGACGGCGCGGACCGGCTGCGCAGGGCGATGCTGGCGGCGGTGACCGGGCAGCCCCGCGAGGTGGTGGTCGACCTGGTCGGCGCGGGCGGCTTCGACGCCGGCGGGATCGCCGCGCTGATGGCCGGCCGGGACGCCGCGGAGCGTACCGGGGTGCCGTTGCGGCTGACCCGGGTGCAGCCGGCGGTCCGCCGGTCGCTGACCGCCGCCGGCCTGCCTCCGCCCCGCGACTGAGCGGCGATCCGGCGCGCGGCGGGCGATCCGGCGCGCGACGAAAGGACCTCGGCGGGACGAAAGGACCCCGACGGGACGGACGGACCTCGACGGCGGTGGGACGGAGCTGTGCGGCGGGGCGGACGGGTTTACCCCGGTCCGCCCCGCCGCGCGTCACCCGCCGGGGTCAGCGCTCCGGGGTCTCGCCCCGGCCGTGCGGGTGGCGCCACCGCTCGTCCTCCGGCGGTCCCGGCTCCTCGCCCGGCGCGTCGGTGTGCTCGAAGCTGGGCCGACGGATCTCCTCCGGCTCCGGCACGTCCACCGGCCGCGCCCCCGACTGCGGCGCCGGCTGGTAGTCGGCGGCCCGGCGGGCGCCGTGCGCCCCCTCGGCCGCCGGCGACTCGGGCACGTGCCGCTCGTGGTGTAGCTCCTCGGCGAAGCTCTGCGGCGGCTTCGTGGCGCGCTGCGGCAGGTCCCGGCCGAGGTCGGCGACCAGGTGGCCGTACTTGAAGTCGAACGCCGGGCGCTCGGAACGGATTCGCGGCATCCGGTCGAAGTTGCGCAGCGGGGGCGGGCAGGTGGTCGCCCATTCGAGGGAGTTGCCGAAGCCCCAGGGGTCGTCCACCGTCACCATCGCCCCGTACCGCCAGGACTTCCACACGTTGTACATGAAGAACAGCGTGGACGCGCCGAGGACGAACGACCCCACCGTGGAGATCATGTTCAGCGTGGTGAAGCCGTCGCCGGGCAGGTAGTCGGCGTACCGGCGGGGCATGCCCTCGTTGCCCAGCCAGTGCTGCACCAGGAAGGTGGCGTGGAAGCCGAGGAACATGGTCCAGAAGTGGATCTTTCCGAGCCGCTCGTCGAGCAGCCGGCCGGTCATCTTCGGGAACCAGAAGTACACCCCGCCGAACGCGGCGAACACGATGGTGCCGAACAGCACGTAGTGGAAGTGCGCCACCACGAAGTAGGTGTCGGTGACGTGGAAGTCCGCCGGCGGGCTGGCCAGCAGCACCCCGGTGAGCCCGCCGAGCAGGAAGGTGACCAGGAAGCCGATGGCGAACAGCATCGGCGTCTCGAAGGTGAGCTGGCCCTTCCACATCGTGCCGATCCAGTTGAAGAACTTCACTCCGGTGGGCACCGCGATCAGGTAGCTGAGGATGCTGAAGAACGGCAGCAGCACCTGGCCGGTGCCGAACATGTGGTGCGCCCACACGGTCATCGACAGGACGGTGATCGCGATGGTGGCGAGCACGAGACCCGTGTAACCGAAGATCGGCTTGCGGGCGAACACCGGAATGATCTCGGTGATGATGCCGAAGAACGGCAGCGCCACGATGTAGACCTCGGGATGGCCGAAGAACCAGAACAGGTGCTGCCACAGCATCGGCCCGCTGGTGGCCGGGTCGAACACGTGCGCGTCGAGCAGCCGGTCGGCGGCGAGCGCGAGCAGCGCGGCGGCCAGCAGCGGGAAGACCAGGATCACCAGGACGCTGGTGAGCAGCAGGTTCCAGGTGAAGATCGGCATCCGGAACATGGTCATCCCGGGGGCGCGCAGGGTCAGCGTGGTGGTGATCAGGTTCACCGCGCCGAGGATCGTGCCCAGGCCGGAGAGGACCAGGCCGACGATCCACATGTTCCCGCCGACGCCGGGGCTGTGCTCCGCCCGGCTCAGCGGGGTGTACGCGGTCCACCCGAAGTCGGCGGCCCCGCCGGGGGTGGCGTAGCTGGCGACCACCAGCGTTCCACCGAACAGGTACAGCCAGTAGGCGAAGGCGTTGAGCCGGGGGAAGGCCACGTCCGGGGCACCGATCTGCAACGGCACGATGTAGTTGCCGAACGCGAACACCATCGGCGTCGCGAACAGCAGCAGCATGATCGTGCCGTGCATGGTGAACGCCTGGTTGTACTGCTCGGGGGACAGGAACTGCATCCTCGGCCGGGCCAGTTCGGCCCGGAGCAACAGCGCCAGCACCCCGCCGATGAGGAAGAAGCCGAACGAGGTGATCAGGTACAGCAGGCCGATCTGCTTGGCGTCGGTGGTGCCGAGCAGCTTGATCAGCTTGGCCCCGGGCAGCGCCGGCCGCAACGGACCGGGGTAGCCGCCGAAGCGGGCGGGCGCGAGGATCGCGGGGCCCCGATCTCGTCCGGGTTCCGTGGTTACCCGCTTGGGCATCGCTTCTCACCCCGTCGTCACGACAGAAAGGACGGGCGTGCCTACCCTGCCCTCCCACCATGTAACCAGGCGAGAGCGGTAATTTCGGTCAATTCGGGGTGAGAGGCCTCAGGTGGCGGGCATCATCGCCCAGACGACCTTGCCGTCCCCGACCGGCGAGCTGCCCCACCGTTGGGCCAGCTCGCGGACCAGCAGCAGCCCGCGCCGCCCTCGGCGCGCGGGTCCGTGCGCGCCGCCGGGCGCAGCGTCCGGTGGCTGCCGTCGGTAACGGCGACCTGTAGGTGCGACCGGCGCAGCGTGAGCGTCACCCGCATCGGAGTGCCGGCGTGCCGCACGACGTTGCCGACCAACTCGCTGAGCACCACCGAGGCGGGACCGACCAGCTCCGGCAGGTTCCACCGCCCGCAGGCGTCGGTGACCAGCTCCCGGGCCCGCCGGCAGGCCCCCGCGACCGGCTCCAGCCGGGCGCGCAGCCGGGGCGCGGTGGCGGCCCCGCCGCCCGGGTGGCCTCAACGCAGTCCCGCCGTTCGGTGCCGGGCGGAGACTCAGCCCTGCAGGATGTCGTACGTGATGCGCACGAGGCCGTCGGCCTCGACGTGCGAGCCGCGCACCACGAAGTCGGCGCGATCTCCGTCGCCGAAGAGCCGCTTGCCGCCGCCGATGACCGACGGGACGATCGAGACGGTCAGCTCGTCGAGCAGGCCCCGGCGCAGGAACTCCTGCACCGTGCGGCCGCCGTCGACGTAGACCTGCTCGGCCCCTTCGGCATCGAGCACCTCGATCGCCTCATCGGTCGATCGCACCACGCGCACGTTCGGCGCGTCCTCGGACAGGGTGGTGCTCAGCACGATCACGCGCTTGTCCGTGTACGGCCAGTCGCCGAAAGTCAGCACCTTATCGTAGGTCGCGCGCCCCATCAGCAGCGTGTCGATCTGCGGGTAGAAGGTCTCCCAGACGAGCGCCGGCACCGTGTCGGGTGTCGCAGCATGCTGCCCCTTGCCGGGTGCGGCCTCGAGGAACGAGAGGTCGTCGCCGGGACCGGCGATGTATCCGTCCAGGCTCATGCCGAGGAAGGCACGTCCGCGCCAGGTGCGTGCGTTGGTCATGTCCACAACTTCCAGAAGTAGTCGATGGTGTCATCAGGCGCGACGTCGGTACCGCTGGCGCCTGCCCCAAGGCGGAGCAAGCCGCCCTGCATCGTGTCGAGCAGGATGCGCGCGGCCCGCAGCGGGTCGCCCGCACGCTTCAGCTCGGCGTCTCGGATGAGCGCCGCGACGTAGCGCCCCTGCCGTTCGCCGCCGTCGCGCAGCAGCGCAGCCGAGGTCTCGTCGGCCAGGTCGGCGAACAGGTCGCCGAGACTCGCGAGTGCCGCGCTCCGGTGCTGCGCACCGAACGTCGCGCGAGCAAACTCGCGCAGCTCGTCCAGCGGCGGCAACGCACCGGAGGGTTCCTCGGGGATCGAATCCACCCAGTGCCGGCCGAGCGCGTGCAGCAGGCCCGAACGCGACCCGAACCGCTTCACCAACCCGGCTGGGCTGAGGCCTGCGGCAGGCGCGACCTCCGCGAGCGTCCACGTCGCGGTCGGCCAGTCGCGCTGCGCGAGATGCGCGGCGACGCGGTCGACGATCTCGTCGTCGGATGCGGTGCGGGGCCGGGCCACGCGGTTAGTGTACCGCCATTTACTAACTATCACGACAGTGGGATGGGATCGGCGACGGCGGCTCTGCGCGCGGCCTGCGGCGGCACCGGAGACGAGCTCCGCAGCTCCGTCAGGATCCGCTCGGTCACACCCCGACTGTTCAACCTCGTGAAGTGCGCGTACACGGTCTGCCAGGGCGGGAAGCCGATCGGCAGGTACCGCCACGCGCAGCCGGTACGCACCACGTACAAGATCGCGTCGATGACGGCCCGCCGGTCATGCTTCTCCGGTGATCCGGCTCGACATGCGCCGGTCCTCGCTTCCGTGTCCGGGTGGCCGCAGATACCCGGCACGGGGTGGGGCGAAACGGGGGCCGGATCCCGGCGCGGCCCCCGTCAGTGGCGGCTCGGGCGGCGGGTGGTGAGAACGCCCAGCGCGATCATCCCGACCCCGAGGAACAGGTGCAGCCAGTTGTCGGCGCCGTTGACGGGGATGAAGTTGGCCCCGCTGGAGTGGTCGACCACCAGGCCGTAGAGCCACAGCACGAGGTAGACGGCCCCGCCGCCGACGAGGAACGCGCGCGCCCCGGAGACCGTGCGCGACAGCGCCAGGCCCGCGACCCCGAACAGCAGGTGCACGATGTTGTGCAGGACCGACACCTGGAACAGCCCGAGCAGCTTCGCCTCGGAGTCGTGCCCGGCGAAGCGCAGGTCGCTGTAGTACGTGGTGATCCCCGGGATGAAGCCGAGCACCCCGACCACCAGGAACACCACGCCGACGGTGGCCGCGGCGCGGCGTACGGGGGCGCGGCCGTCGGCGGGGTTGCGTCGGGCCCGCGAGTGGGCCATCGGACCGGTCACCGCGATCTCCTCACCGTGTGCGGGAAGTCTCTCGCGGCGCGGCGTTCCCGCTGCCGCCCGTGACAAACCCGCCGCCCCGGTCAGGCGGGCAGCAGGTGGCGTGCGGTGGCGCCCTTGCGGACCCGCTCGTACAGCCCGACGTACCGCTGGGCCATCACCGCCGGGGTGAACCGCGTCGCGGCCTCCCGCCGGCACTCGTCCGGGTCCAGCACGCTCGCGGCCAGGACCAGGTCGGCCAGCTCCTCCTCGTCGGTGGTGAGCAGGCCGGTGCGGCCGTGCTCGATCAGCTCCGGCAGGCAGCCGCGGGCGGTCGCCACCACCGGCGTGCCCAGGGCCAGCGACTCCACCACCGCCGTGCCGCCGGGCTCCTCCCAGCGCAGCGGGAACAGCGAGGCGCGGGCGCCGGCCAGCAGGTCGTCGCGCTCCTGCCCGGCGACGGTGCCCACCCAGCGGACCAGGTCGCCGTCGACGTGCGGGGCCACCTCGTCGTAGAAGAACCGCACGTCCGGGTTCTGCCGGGCCTCGTCGCCCGCGGCGGCCAGGTCCTCCGGCCGGTGGTACGGCCCGACCGGGCCGGCCAGCACCAGCGGCACGCCCACCCGCTGGGCGAGCCGGGCGCCGAGGTCCTGGCCCTTGCCGGGGTTGATCCGGCCCAGGACGATCAGGTAGTCGCCCTTGTCCGGCCGGGGGCGCCGGCCCGCGTCGACCGCGAGCGGGGTGGACAGGTGCACGTGGCCGACCGAGTGCTCGCGCAGCGCCCGGGGGGCGCGGGCCAGCTGCGAGGCGGACACCCCGTTGACCCGGACCCGGTCGCCGCCGTCGAGGTTGCCGTAGAGGGCCGGGTGCTTGGCGAGGTCCCAGTGCAGGGTGTGCAGCACCGGCGGGGCGGCGGGGCCCATCGCGGCGAGCGTGGCCAGGCCGACCGCCTCCACGTGGTCGTGGACCAGGTCGATGTCGTCGCGGCTGCGCAGCGCCCGCGCCACCCCGCCGAGGTGCGCCTGGGAGATGCCGCAGACCTGGTTGTACGGCCGCTGGAGGGCGTGGAACTGGCCGTCGGGGAAGACGGAGATCTTCTCGTCCACCGGCAGGGTGCTGCTGTCGACGGAGGCGAGCACCACCCGCACACCGAGCCTGCGCAGCTCCGGCACCAGGGTGGCGATCACGTTCTCGATGCCGCCGTAGCCGGGCGGCGGCACGGACAGCCACGGCCCGGCGTTCATCAGGACGGTCAGGCTCATGTGGGGTTCCTTCCCTCGGCGACGGTCACGCCGCCACCCGGCGGCGCGGCAGCCGGTGACGCAGCTCCGCCAGTGGGGGACGCTCCTCGACCGAGACGTCGCTGACCACGATCTCGCGGTCCAGGTTGGGCAGCGCCTCGGAGCCGCCCCGCCGGAACTGGGTGAGCAGGGTCGCCGGCGCGGTGCCGGGACTGGCCCAGCCGCGCCGCTGCAACCGCGACCACGCGGTCAGCATGATCTGCGCCGACATCCGGCCCAGCGCCGCCGTGTCCTGGTGGCGGTGCTTGCGCTCACCGAGGTCCACCTGGGCCAGCGCGTCCAACCCGACCAGGTCCAGCAGGTCGATCAGCATCGCCGTCTCGACCCCGTACCCGGAGACGAACGGCACCCGCTCCAGCACGGCGCGCCGGCCGGCGTACTCGCCGGCGAGGGGCTGGACGAAGCCGGCCAGCTCCGGCCAGAACAGGTTCAGCAGCGGGCGGGCCATCAGCTCGGTGACCCGGCCCCCGCCGTCGGCCTCCACGCTGGTCGCGCCGACCAGCGGCCGGTGGTAGAAGCCCTTGACGAACTCCACCGACGGGTCGGTCAGCAGCGGGCCGAGCAGGCCCGTGACGAAGTGCGGGCGGAACTCGCGCAGGTCGGCGTCGACGAACGCGACCACGTCCCCCTCGGCCGCGGCCAGCCCCGCCCACAGCGCGTCGCCCTTCCCGGTCAGCGGGGGCAGCCCCCGGGTCATCTCGTCCTGGCCGACCACCTCCGCGCCCGCCGCCCGGGCCACCTGCGCGGTTCGGTCCGTGGACCGGGAGTCGACCACGATCAGCTCGTCGACCAGCGCCACCCGGTCCATCAGGTGCTCCCGGATGGTCGCCACGATCGCGCCGACCGTCGCCTCCTCGTTGCGCGCCGGCAGCACCACGCTGACCCGGCTGTCGCCCTTGGCGCGCACCAGCCGCCGCGGTGTCCAATCGGTCGCCGAGGTGGTCCGGTAGGTCGCCCACGCCTCCACCACGGGTGAGACGCTCGATTCGGTATCTCGCACAGACACACCCCCAGATCGCTGCGGAAACGCGGGGTGGTGTTTTCCCAGTACCGCCCACGCGTTAACCGAATCATCCCTAACAGCTTGATCACGGCCCGGGCACCGGGCCGTTCCTGCGAGGTGAACGTTTGATTGCGCCGTCCCGGGGGGAGTGCACTGCGCGGATACGTGAAACCGTGGCGAGAGGGTCTGTCGATGCGCGCGTGCCGGGTGGGACTGGTCGGGGCCGGCGGGGTGGCGCAGCGCCACGCCCGGGTGTTGGGCGGCTTCGAGGACGTGGAGATCCTCGGCGTGACCGACGTGACGCGCGGCGCGGCGGCCGTACTGGCCGACGCGCACGGGGCCGCGACGTTCGCCGACGTCGACGAGCTGCTCGCGGCGGGACCGGACGCGGTGTACGTCTGCGTGCCGCCGTTCGCGCACGGCCCGGTGGAGGAGGCGATCGTCGCCGCCGGGGTGCCGATGTTCGTGGAGAAGCCGGTCGCGGTGGACCTGGACACCGCCGAGCGGATCGCCGACCTGGTGGCCCGGCGTGGGCTGCTCACCGGGGTCGGCCACCACTGGCGGTACCTGCACGTGGTGGACGAGGCGCGCGAGCTGCTCGCCGGCCGGCCGGTGCGGATGGTCGGCGGGGCCTGGCTGGACAAGGTGCCCCCGGTGGCCTGGTGGGCCCGCCGGGACCACTCCGGCGGCCCGGTGGTCGAGCAGGCCGCGCACGTGCTGGACCTGATGCGCGCGCTGGTCGGCGAGGTGACCGAGGTGACCGCGTACGGCGACGGCGCCCCGCCGCCGGTCGAGGGCGCCGACATCGACTCGGTGACCACGGCCGCCCTGCGCTTCGCCGGCGGGGCGGTGGGCACCCTCGCCGCCGCCTGCGTGCTCGGCTGGAAGCACCGGGCCGGGCTGGAGATCCTCGCCGACGGGCTGGCGCTGTCGCTGGCCGAGGACGGGCTGACGATCCGCGACGCCGACGGCGAGCGGCACCTGCCCGCCGACCCCGACGGCGCGCGGACCGCCGTCGACCGGGCCTTCGTCGACGCGGTGCGTGGCGTCGGCGACGACGTCCGGGTCCCGTACGCCGAGGCGCTCGGCACCCAGCGGCTGGCCCTCGCGATCGCCGAGTCGGCGGCCACCGGCCGGCCGGTGGCGCTGCCCACCGGTCCGGCCGCGACGCCCCGGACCGCCGCCGCGGCGGCCCCGGCGGGGGTGGCCGTCGATGCGTGACCGGGTGGTGGTGGTCAGCGGCCCCGGCCGGGTCGAGCTGGTCGAGCAGGAGGCCGGCGAGCTGCGCGACGGCACGTTCCGGGTGGAGACGCTGTACAGCGGGGTGTCCGCCGGCACCGAGCTGAGCTTCGTCAAGGGCACCAACCCGTACCTCAACGTCCACTGGAACGCCGGCCTCGGGCTGTTCCAGCCGGGGGAGGCCAGCACCCCGTACCCGGTCACCCGGCTGGGCTACATGCAGGTGGGGCGGGTGGTGGCCAGCCGCACCCCGGCGGTCGCCGTGGGCGCCGTCGGCGCGATGACCTACGGCCACCGCAGCGGGTACGTCGCCGACCCGGTCGCCGAGCGGTTCGTCCCGCTGCCCGACGACCTCGACCCGCTGCTCGGCGTGTACGTCGCGCACATGGGCCCGATCTGCGCCAACGGGCTGCTGCACGCCGCCGCCGACCTGTGCGGCGCCGACGTCCGGTCGCTCGGCGACGGGGTGCGCGGGCGCCGGGTCGCGGTGGTCGGCGGCGGGGTGGTGGCCCTGCTCACCGCCCTGTTCGCCCGGCGGCACGGCGCGGCGTCGGTGGTGGTGCTCGACCCGACCCCGCAGCGCCGGGCGGTCGCCGGGGCGCTCGGCCTGGAGACCCTCGACCCGGACGCCGACGACCCGGCGGTGGTGCTCAAGACCCGGTGGAACCACGCCGCCGGGGACCGGGGCGCCGACGTGGTCTTCCAGTGCCGGGGGCAGGCGTGGGCGTTGCAGCTCGCGCTGCGCCTGCTGCGACCCCAGGGCACCGTGGTCGACCTGGCCTTCTACCAGGCCGGCGCCGACGCCGTCCGGTTCGGCGAGGAGTTCCACCACAACGGGCTGGCGCTGCGCTGCGCCCAGATCGGGCGGGTGCCGCGCGGGCTCGCCCCGACCTGGGACCGGGAGCGGCTCTCGGCCGAGACGATCGGGTTGCTGCGGACGTACGGCGACCAGATCCGCGAGCACCTGGTGTCGGCGGTGGTGCCGTTCGCGCAGGCCCCGGCGCTGCTCACCGACCTGGCACGAGGCCGTCGCCAGGAGCTCCAGGTGGTGCTGGCCGGCTGATCGAGGCGGGTCGTGGCGGACGCCTCGCCCCGTCGTGGCCCGACCGGGCCGCGAAAGTCGGCCCGGGTCGCGTACCGTTGCGGCTCATGGGTGTGTCGCAACGGTTGAAGAGCAGGTTCCGACGGTTCCTCCAGCGGCCCGGCAGCACGGTCGACCTGGGCCCGCTGGAGAAGCTGCTGCCGGCCATCGAGGCCCGCGAGGAGGAGCTGTCGGCGCTGACCGACGCCGAGCTCACCGAGGCCGCCGGCGCCGCCACCGGGTACGAGGAGATCTGCGCCGTCGGACGGGAGGCCGCCCGGCGCGGGCTGGACCAGCGGCCGTACGACGTGCAGCTGCTCGGCGCGATGGCCCTGCTGTCCGGCAAGGTCGCCGAGATGGCCACCGGTGAGGGCAAGACCCTGACCGCCACGATCGCCGCGTACGGGCACGTCCGGCTCGGTAACGGCCCGGTGCACGTGCTCACCGTCAACGACTACCTGGCCCGTCGCGACGCCCAGTGGATGGAGCCGGTCTACGCCCTGCTCGGGCTGACCGTCGGCTGGGTCAACGAGGCGTCCACCCCGCAGGAGCGGCGCGACGCGTACGCCTGCGACGTCACCTACGTCTCGGTCAGCGAGGCCGGCTTCGACTACCTGCGCGACCAGCTCGTCACCGACCTCGACGACCGGGTGCAGCCGCCGCTGGCCACGGCCATCGTCGACGAGGCCGACTCGATCCTGATCGACGAGGCCCGGGTGCCGATGGTCCTCGCCGGCGCGGTCGGCGGCGAGCAGGACCCGGTGCACGCCGCCGCGGCGCTGGTCCGGGGTCTGCGCAAGGGCAGGCACTACACGGTGGCCGAGGACGGCCGCAGCGTCGCCTTCACCTCCGCCGGCCTGGCCGCCGTCGAGGCCAAGCTGGGCGGCATCGACCTGTACGACGCCGAGCACGTCGGGCAGCTCTCCGCGGTCAACGTGGCGCTGCACGCGCACGCCCTGCTGCACCGCGACGTCGACTACATCGTCCGGGACGGCTCCGTGGAGCTGATCGACGAGATGCGGGGCCGGGTGGCCCAGCGCCGCCGCTGGCCCGACGGCCTCCAGGCGGCGGTCGAGGCCAAGGAGGGCCTCGACGCCACCGCCGAGGGCGAGGTGCTGGGCACCATCGCCGTGCAGGCGTACATCGCGCTCTACCCGAAGGTGTGCGGGATGACCGCGACGGCGGTGCTGGTCGGCGACCAGCTCCGCGAGTTCTTCGGCCTGGAGGTGGCGGTGGTCCCGCCGAACACCCCCTGCATCCGGGAGGACGAGCCGGACCGGATCTACGCCACCCGGGCCGAGAAGGAGGAGGCGCTGGTCGACGAGATCAAGCGCTGCCACGACAAGGGCCGGCCGGTGCTGGTCGGCACCCTCGACGTCAAGGAGTCCGAGCAGCTCGCCGCCGGGCTGAACGCCGCCGGGGTGCCCTGCGTGGTGCTCAACGCCAAGAACGACGACGAGGAGGCGGCGATCATCGCCGAGGCCGGCGCGTACGGCGCGGTCACCGTCTCCACCCAGATGGCCGGCCGGGGCGTCGACATCCGGCTCGGCGGCAGCGACCAGGCCGACCGGGACCGGGTGGCCGAGCTGGGCGGCCTCTACGTCATCGGCGGTGGCCGGCACGACAGCCGCCGCGTCGACGACCAGCTCCGCGGCCGGGCCGGCCGGCAGGGCGACCCGGGCGGGTCGGTGTTCTTCGTCAGCCTCGAAGACGACCTGGTGGTCCGGCACGCCGGCGACGCCGTTCCGCCGTCGCCCCGGATGAACGCCGACGGCCTGGTCACCGACCCGCAGGTCGACTACGCGGTGGAGCACGCCCAGCGGGTCGCCGAGGGCGTCAACCACGAGATCCACCGCAACACCTGGCGCTACAGCGTGGTGATCGAGCAGCAGCGCAAGGCGCTCGCCGAGCGGCGGGAGCGCCTGCTCACCAGCGACATCGCCGCGCTGATGCTGCTGGAGCGGGTGCCGGAGCAGGCCGAGGAGATGGACGAGGACCTGCTCGCCCGGGCGGCCCGGTCGATCGCCCTCTACCACCTCGACCGGTTGTGGGCCGAGCACCTGGCCGAGCTGTCGGAGGTGCGCGAGGGCGTGCACCTGCGCGCCCTGGGCCGGCTCGACCCGCTCGACGAGTTCCACCGGGCGGCGGTGCCGGCGTTCAACGCGCTGGTCCCGGAGATCGAGACCCGCACCATCGCCACCTTCACCGAGACCGAGTTCGACGACGACTGGGAGCCGGCCGAGTCGACTCTGGTCCGCCCCAGCGCCACCTGGACGTACCTCGTCCACGACAACCCGTTCGGCTCGGAGCTGGACCGGCTCATCGCCTCGGTCGGCCGGCGGCTCAGCGCCGCCCCGCGCTGACCGCCGTCGGGCGGTTCCCCGCGACGGGGGGAGCCGCCCGACTGCGGTGATCCGCCTCCATCTCCGGAGCCGACCAGGGGGATGAGGCCGCTTTTCAGCCGTTTCGACCCGGGTTGGCGAGGGTAGTAGCCCGGGTCGGATTGATCGGGAGAGAGCAGACCATGACACAGCCGAAGGTCGACGTGCGCCGCCGCCGGTCACCAGCCGTCCCCACGACGGGGGCGGGGCCACGGTGAACCTGGAGACGCAGGCGCCCGACACCGAGACCCTGAGCGTCCTGGAGACCGCGGCGCTGCTGCGGGAGCTGACCGCCGGCCTGATCGCCGTGACCGATTTCGACGAGGCGCTGACCCAGTTGGTCCGGATTGCCCGCGCCGCCGTCGCCGGGGTCACCTGGTGCGGCTTCACCGCCCTGCGGGCCGGCGAACCGGCGGGGGTGGCCGCCTCCGACCCGGCCCTGGCCGGCCTGGACGACCTCCGCCATGGCCCCGACTCGCCGGCGATGAGCGCCATCCACCGCCGCGAGATGATCCTCGCCGAGGACCTCACCCAGGAGTCCCGCTGGCCGGCCTGGACGACCCGGGCCCGCGACCTCGGGGTGCGCGGGGTGATCTCCGCGCCCGTCGACGTCGACGAGCAGGTCATCGGCGCGATCAACCTGTACGCCTCGGCGTCGGCGGCGCTGACCACCCGGCACCAGCTCACCGCGATGCTGCTCGCCGAGCACGCCGGGCTGCTGCTCGCGGCGGTGCGGGACCGCGAACGGCGGGCCGCCCAGGCCCACGAGCTGGACGCCGCGCAACTCGTCGACGGGGTGGTCGGGCAGGCGATCGGGGTGATCATGACCCAGCGGGGCTGCGCCGCCCCGGAGGCGCTCCAGGTGCTGCGCAGCGCCGCGCTGTCGCTGGACATCCCGGTGCGGGAGGTGGCCGAGCGCCTCGTGGTCACGGTCTCCCGCCCCCGGGAGAACTGACCCACCGCCGGTCCGCTCGACGGCGGCCAGCCGGCCCCGGCGGTGTCCGATGTGCGTCTCACGTCGGTCGGCCCGTCGTTTCCCTCCCGTCGTCCGGGGGTAGCACCCTGGACTGGTGAGCTGAGACGACCTGGGGAGGGCACGATGGAGAGCCGGCTGCGGGTGCACGGGCACCCGATCCAACCGATGTTGGTGACGTTCCCGTTCGGGCTCTTCGTCAGCGCCACGGTCTTCGACCTGGCCGACGTGGCGGGCGGCCCGGTGTTCCTCGGCGAGGTCGGCTACTGGACGGCGGTCGCCGCGCTGGTCGCCGCCGGGCTGTCCACCGTGGCCGGCCTGGTCGACCTGTGGGACGCCACCGGCGGCCGAACCCACCGCACCAAGATCACGTTCAATCTGGTCAACGTCGCGATGGCCGCGCTGTTCCTGCTGACCTGCCTGGTCCGGTCGCACTCGCCGCAGCGCGGTGCGACCGGCGCGATGTTCGCCACCGAGCTGGTCGCGCTGGGCGTGGGCGCGGTCGGCGTGTGGCTCGGCGCCCGGCTGATGCGTCAGTTCGAGTCCGCCCGCGTCGAGGCGGACACCCCGGACGCGCTGGGCGGCGTGGCCGGCTCGACCGTGGAGATCGTCCGTCCCCGCGCCTGAGCTCCCGCCGGCCGCCCGCGTCCCGGCGGCGTGATCGCGCGCCCCCGCCCGGGGAAAATCGCCTTGCCGACCGGTCGGCCAGCGGCCAGGCTGGCCGGATGAGCGGGAATCGGGCCTTCGAGGAGCTGCTGGCCGAGGGCGCGGCCGTGCCCGTGCGGGGCTGGGACTTCTCCTGGCTGCACGCCCGGGCCTCCGAGGAACGCCCACCCTGGGGCTACGCCCGGCTGGTCGCCGACCGGATGGCCCGGGCCGACACGGCGCTGGACGTGGACACCGGCGGCGGGGAGGTGCTCGCCGAGGTGCCAAACCCGCCCCGGGTGCTGCTGGCCACCGAGGCGTGGCCGCCCAACGTGCGGGTGGCCCGGCGCACGCTGCGCCCGCTCGGCGCGACCGTGCTGTGGGTGGCCGAGGGCGGCGACCTGCCGGTGCGGGACGCCACCCTGGACCTGGTGGTCAGTCGTCATCCCGTGAACACCCGCTGGGACGAGGTCGCCCGGGTGCTGCGGCCGGGCGGGACGTTCCTGTCCCAGCAGATCCGCGGCGGCACCGTACGGGAGCTGAGCGAGGCCCTGCTCGGCCCGCTGCCCCCGCCCGCGCGGCAGTTGCCCGAGCAGGCCGTGGCCGCCGCGGCGGCGGCCGGGCTGACGGTGGTCGACCTGCGCGAGGCGACCCTGCGCACCGAGTTCCACGACATCGCCGGGGTGGTCTACTTCCTGCGCAAGGTGGTCTGGACGGTGCCGGGGTTCACCGTCGAGCGGTACCGGCCGCAGCTCGCCCGCCTGCACGCCCGGATCGAGGCCCAGGGCGGCTTCGTGGCGCACGCCCGGCGGTTCCTGATCGAGGCCGTCCGGCCCGCCTGAATCATTCTCGCGATGGGCCCGAACCGGCGTCGTGGACCATCGAGCCAGCGTCGCGGCCCGTCCGGGTGGCCCGCGCCCGGTCCAGTTCAGCCGTGTGCCTCGGCGTGGTGCGCCGCGAGCACGTCCGCGCCGAAGTCGCTGGCCGGGCGGCGCAGCACGGTGTGCGCGTGGTTGCCGTCGTCGCTCGTGTTGTCGTACTCGATCAGCAGGTCGTCGCCCTGCACCCGGTAGTAGTGGCGCTGGCCGGGCCGGGTCGGGCCGGCCCAGGCGAAGTGCAGCGGGCCGCCGGCGAGCCGGCCGGCCTCCCGGACGGCGAGTTCCGGCGGCAGCCGGTCGAGGTACACGGCGACGAGCTGGTCGAGCATGGCCCGGCCGGTGGGGCCGAGCCGGTCGGCCGGCACCCCGAGCGGCGTGATCGACCCCGGTGCGTCCGGTCGGGTGGCGCTGATGATGTCGGCGGGCGCCTCGTCGGCGACGACCGTCGCCGCCCGCCCCGCCGGACCGATCGCGTCGAGCAGGGCGCGGGCCAGGTCCTCCTCGACACCGAGGGGTCGGGACACCGGATGCCCGGCGTGCCGGACGGTGGCCGGGTTCGCGCCGAGGAACACCGGGGCGGGGGAGACCTGGTCGTCGACCACGGTCATGCTCACCGACAGGTGGTGCCCCTCGAACCGCCACGCCCACCGGTCGTCGCGGGCCGGGTCGCCGAAGACCGCCACCCAGTAGTCGCCGCTGTGCCGCCCGCGTCGCCAGCCCTCGGCCCGGTCCAGCACCTCCTCCAGCGCGACGACGGCCATTGCCTGCGCGTACGCCGCCGGGCTGAGCGCGGTGGCCAGTAACCGGTGTGCGGCCTTGCGGCCGGCGCGGTCCAGGTCGGCCAGGCAGACCCCCGGTCGCGGTCGGGGCCGGTACTCCAGCCACCGCCGGGCGGCGTCGTCGAAGGGGCGGGCCGCGGCGGCCCGGGCCGCCGCGTCGAGCGCGCCGAGCAGCGCGGTGCCGGCCGTGCGCATCTGTTCGGGTACGGGATCCTCCACCGCCCCTGTATACCCCGGCCCGCTGCCGCCCGGGATCAGCGGGCGGTGAGCAGGTTGAGCATCTCCGGCAGGTCGAAGAAGCGTGCGGTGTCCAGCGCGGACGGGCCGCCGTGCTCGGGGTCGGCGCCGGCGGCCAGCAGCGCGCGGACCGTGTCGGGGTTCTTCCGGAACACCGCGGCGGCCAGCGCGGTCTGGCCCCGGTCGTTGACTCGGGCGTGGTCGGCGCCGCCGGCCAGCAGGGCGGCGACGGTTTCGGGGTGGTCGTGGTACGCGGCCAGGATCAGCAGCGTGTCGCCCTTGTCGTTGGTCATGTTGACCGGCAGCCCGGCGTCGACGGTCCCGCTCAGCTCCTCGGTGGCCCCACCGCGGGCGAGGTCGAACATGCGGTGGGCGAAGGCGAGGGTCTCCGCGTCCAGGTCGTCGCTCATCCGTCCAGGTTAGTCGGCGGGGGCGGCGGGCGGCCTGCTGGCCTGCCGAGCCGGTACCGCGCTGCTGGTGCCGGTCGGGGGCGGCCGGTTCCGGGTGGAGCCCGCCGGTCCGCCACTGACCGCCGCCGCGCGGACCTCGGCGGACCCGACGGGAAACCGGGTGTCCCAGCATGTGGTATTACCTACTAATCCTATAGGGTTTGCATTCTATGCTGTCGGGGCACGCGTCACCGATTCCCGTGAGGTCCCACCATGGTCACCAGCCGTCGTTCCGAGCCCGACCTGCTCGCCGTCGCCGCCCGGTACGCCGCCGACCCGGCCGGCTGGCCGGTCCCGCTGCGCTTCGACCCCGACGAGCGGTGGTACGCCCGGCTCGCCGTCGCCGCCGACCACGAGGTGTGGGCGCTGAGCTGGCTGCCCGGCCAGGGCACCGACCTGCACGACCACGGCGGCTCCTGCGGGGCGTTCCTGGTCGTCGAGGGCGTCCTCACCGAGGAGACGGTCGGTGGCGGCCGGCTGCGCCAGCACCGCCTCGCGGCCGGGTCCGGCCGCCGGTTCGGTGTCCGGCACGTGCACACGGTGACCAACCGCGACGACCGCCCGGCGGTCAGCGTGCACGTCTACCGGCCCGCGCTGACCCGGATGACCCGCTACCGGCTCGTCGACGGGCGGCTGCGGGTGGCGGAGGTCGCCGAGGCCGGCATCGCCTGGTGAGACCCTGAACGACTCCGACCGGGCGGACGACCGCCCGCCGTCCCTGGAAGGACCGAGAATGACGCACCACCACGCCCAGGACTGTCCCGCCCCCGTGCCGCCGCCGGGCTCCCGGGGCATCGACGACATCCTCGCCGAGGCCCGGTCCCGACTGCGCCGGCTCGACCCGGAGCAGGCCCACGTGGCGTACCGCGGGGGCGCGCTGCTGGTCGACATCCGGCCGGCCGCGCAGCGCGCCGCGCACGGCACCGTGCCCGGCTCCCTCGCGATCGAGCGCAACGTGCTGGAGTGGCGCTTCGACCCCCGCTGTCCGGCGCGGCTGCCCCAGGCCGTCGGCTACGACCTGCCGGTGGTGGTCCTCTGCCAGGAGGGCTACACCTCCTCGCTCGCCGCCGCCGCGCTCCAGGACATCGGGCTGCACCGCGCCACCGACGTGGTCGGCGGCTTCGCCGCCTGGCGGATCGCCGGTCTGCCCACCCTCGGCCCCACGCCCCCGCTCCGTTCCCCGTCCGTCGCGTCGCCGGTGACCGCCGGCCGAGCGCACCCCTGACCGCCGCGCCCCACCGGGCGCGGCGGACGGCACCGCCATCCCAGGAGGCACCATGTCCGTCGTCGCCATCTCCCCGCGTCCCCATCCGTCGGGGCGGGCCGACCGGGCCCCGCAGGGCCGTCCCGACCGCGCCCCGACGGGGCGCACCGACCGCCTTCCGCCGACCCACCTCCGGTCCACACCGACGCTGACCGTCACCGTCGAGCTGACCCCCGGGCAGTTGACACCCCGGCTCGCCCGGCTCGTCGAGCTGCTGCGCGAACTGGCCGAGTCGGGGGAGGGCACCCTGCTGGCCTGCCCGCCGGAGCACCGTAGGGCGGTGGCGGAGTCGTGGGCCCCGGCGGGGCGTGGCCACCCGGCGGAGGCCGGGCCGGCGCCCGCCGGCGGCCCCACCGCGGCGCGCCCCTTCGCCGTCCCCCCGCCGCCGGAGAACCCGGACGAGGTGCGCATCCTGGCCGCGTCCCGGGTGGTGCGGCAGGGCTCGCGGGTGATCCCGCTGACCCGCATCGAGTTCGACCTGCTGCACTTCCTGGCCGCGCACCCCCGCCGGGTCTTCACCCGCCTCCAGTTGCTCAGCAGCGTCTGGGGCTACGAGCACGCCGTGGCGCGCACCGTCGACGTGCACGTGCGCCGGCTGCGGGCCAAGCTCGGCGACGTCACGCCCCTGGTCACCACCGTCTACGGCGTCGGCTACCGGCTCGCCGACGAGGCCCGGGTCAGCGTCGACCCGCACCGCTGAGCCGGTCCGCCGCCCCGGTGGGCGCACGCGGCGTGCCCCGGCACGGGGTGCGCCGCGTCCGCGTGTCGGACGGCGGCGAGGTCCTGCCGGGCGTTCCCGCCGCCGAAGCCGCAGGGCAGACCCGGCGGGTACCCCCCGTATCCGGTCATGATGACGACTCTGCTGTAATCATCAAACCTCGTACTCAGAGCGAGCGTCCGGCTCCGATGTGTTCGCCAATTGTCACATTCATGCAACGTAGCTGCCCCTTGACCCTCACCCGGGCGCCGGGAAGCATCGATGCAGCGGCGTCCCGGGCCGTGGGGAGATACCCGGACCAGCCAAGGAGGACCATGTCGGTCAGCCCCGCCTCGTCGCGCGCCGGATGGCATACGTCCCAGCCCGCGGTCCCTGGTCGTCCCCCCGGTGGGCAGCGCCGCCCCGCGCACACCGCCGCGCCCGTGCTCACCGTGACCCTCAACATTCCGCTGGCCGCCGAGGAGTCGCTGACCCCGGCGGCCCGCCGCCTGCTCGACGCGGCCCGGGAGATGCTCGAACGGGGTGAGGCGGTCGTGTCCACCGGTCCCGCGCCGGAGCGCCGGCCCGACCAGGTGCCCGGCGGGCGGTCGCCGTCCCGCCCGCTGGCCTCGATCATCCCGGCGCTGCACATCCTGGCGTCGTCCCGGTCGGTGCTGCGCGACGGCGAGCCGCTGCCCCTGACCCGGCTGGAGTTCGACCTCCTGCTGCACCTGGTCGCCCACCCGCGCCGCGTGTTCACCCGGCTGCAACTGCTCAACGCCGTCTGGGGCTACGAGCATGCCGGGGTGCGTACCGTCGATGTGCACGTGCGCCGGCTGCGCGGCAAGGTCGGGGTCGACGTGCCGCTGGTCACCACCGTCTACGGCGTCGGGTACCGGCTCGCCGACGACGCCCGGGTCACCATCGACCGCAGCGCCTGACCCGCCCGCCCGGCCGCGCGCCACGCGACCGGGCACGATGGTCGGATGCGGGTACGACCCATCTCCCCCGAGCGCCTCGTCACCGAACTGACCGACCGGCTCGTCGCCGTCGAGGCGCCCGGCCGGCTCCGGGTCGCCGTGGACGGGGCCCCGGCGGCGGCCCCCGCCGCGTTGGCCGCCGCGCTGATCGACCCGCTACGCGCGCTCGGCCGGTCGGTGCTGCACGTGCGGGCCGAGGACTTCCTGCGGCCGGCGTCCGTCCGGCTGGAGTTCGGCCGGACCAACCCCGACGCGTACTACGAGGGCTGGGTCGACGAGCCCGGACTGCGCCGGGAGGTCCTCGACCCGGCCGGACCGGGCGGTTCCGGGCGGCTGCTGCCCACCCTCTGGGACGCCCACGCCGACCGGGCCAGCCGGGCCGGGTACGTCACGCTGCCGCCCGACGGGATCGTGTTGCTCAGCGGCGCGCTGCTGCTCGGCGGCGGGTTGCCCGTCGACCTCGCCGTGCACCTGGAACTCTCCCCGGCCGCCCTGGCCCGGCGCACCGAACCCGCGCTGCGCTGGACCCTGCCGGCCTTCGCCCGGTACGCCGAGGAGGTCGCCCCCGCCGGCTTCGCCGACGTGGTGGTCCGCGTCGACGACCCCCGTCACCCCGCCCTGGTGGAGCCCGCCCCGCCCGGCTGACGGCCGACCCGGGACCCGGGGGCCGCACACCGGCCGGCCCGGCCGGGGACAGGTACCCCCGGGGTCGGAGAAATCGCCGGTTTGCCGCGTCCGCCGACGGGGTAATCGCCCGGCTCACAGAGCGCGGGTGATCTCGCCCGCGCACGCACGCAAGCGGGGTCCGGGACACCCCCGGAGCACCAGGCCACACGAAAGGCAGGCAGCGATGCTCGTCCACGACACGGTAGCCACCGGCCGATCGCAGTCGGAAGCCGACCAGATCCGGGCGTCCCTGCGGGCGCGCTACGACGAGCTCTCCGCGGAGTACGAGCAGGCGGTGTTGCAGAGCCAGGTGCTGCGGCTGGTGGAGGTCGGCGACACCGCCGGCGACGACCAGGCCGACAGCGGCACCAAGACCGCCGAGCGGGACACCGCCCAGTCCCTGCTGCGCACCATCCTCGACCGCCGGGCCCAGTTCGAGCACGCGCTGAGCCGGCTCGACGAGGGCACGTACGGCTTCTGCGAGGGCTGCGCGGCGCCGATCCCGATGGAGCGGCTGGAGATCTTTCCGTCCGCCACCTCCTGCGTGGCGTGCAAGCAGAGCCGGGAGCGGCGGGCCGCCTGAGCGCGCCGCCTCCGGAAGCCGGTCGGATGTGGACGCGGTGAACCCCACCCGTGGGTAAGATCAAGGTGGGCACCGCGTCCTGGACCGACCGGACCCTGCTCGACTCCGGCTGGTACCCCCAGGCGGCGGACACCCCGCAGCGGCGGCTGTCGTACTACGCGCGGCAGTTCCCACTGGTCGAGGTGGACGCCACCTACTACTCGCCGCCGGCCGAGCGCACCGCCCGGCTGTGGGCCGAACGGACCCCGGCCGGCTTCACCTTCAACGTCAAGGCGTTCAGCCTGCTGACCGGCCACCCGACCCGGGTCTCCGCGCTCTACAAGGACCTGCGGCCGGACACCGACAAGTGCAACGTCTACCCCGACGACCTGCCCGGGCAGGCGTACGAGGAGGTCTGGACCCGGTTCCTGTCCGCGCTCGACCCGCTGGTCGAGGCGGGTCGGCTGGGCGCGCTGCTGTTCCAGTTCCCGCCCTGGTTCACCATCAAGCGGGACAACAAGCAGTACCTGCTGGAGGTGGCCCGCCGGTGCGCGCCGCTGCGACCCGTGTTCGAGTTCCGGCACGCGTCCTGGTTCGACGGGGCCAACCGGGAGGAGACCCTCGGCTTCCTGCGCGAGCACGCCATGGCGTACGTCTGCGTGGACATGCCGCAGGGGCACCGCTCGTCGGTACCGCCGGTGCTGGAGGCGACCGCCGACCTGGCGGTGGTCCGCTTCCACGGCCACAGTGACAAGTGGGCGAGCAAGGACATCCACGAGAAGTTCGGGTACGACTACTCCGACCGGGAGCTGAAGGACTGGGCCCCGAAGCTGCGCAAGCTTGCCGACCAGGCGGGCGAGACGCACGTGCTCATGAACAACTGCTACCGCGACAACGCCCAGCGCAACGGCCAGCGCCTCCAGTCCCTGCTGAACGCCTGACGGTGGGCTGCGTCAGTCCGCCTCGACGCCACCGGCGCGGAGGATCTGCCTGATCCGCTCGCGGGTGTAACCGGTGGCCCGGACGATGTCCACCTGACGCGTGCCGCTGCGGGCGGCTTCGACAATGGCCTCCGCCAGCCGGGACCGTGCGGTGGCGATTTCGTCCTTGGCCTCGGCCACGATGCGGTCCGCCTCAGCCTGCGCACCGGTCAGCGCTGCCCGCGCCTCTTCGTAGGCGCGGACCGCCGCCGTGAGATCGTCCGCCACGACGCAATCGTCCCACGATGGATCTTGGCCAAATTCGACCGCCGTAAAATAGGCCAAGCAAGTCTTGAGTTATTTGGCCAAATTGGGGAGGATGATTCCGCGGTGGCCTTGACGTCTGGCCACCCGTCCTCGGGAGGTCGTCCGTGATTGTTTTGCCGCTGTTACCCGGATGCGGGGAGCCGGCCACCGTCCGGATCGAGGTGTACGGGGGAGACAGCCTCGACGCCGCCGCGTACGCCTGCGCCGAGCACGTGACCGCGTTCGTCGCGACGATCGGGGCCGCCGGGTGGTCCGCCCATCCGGTGCCACGCGTGCCCGAACCGGGCCGACCCTGCGGGTACGTCTACCGGTACCCGACCGGAGGGTTGGCCGACCCGCCCGGCGACGCCCATCCCCGCTGGTGCGACCGGGACGGTTGCACCGCCCGGCGACGGCACCGCTCGGCGCGCCTCCCGCTGACCCCGCGGTCGCCCGAGTCGCCCGTCGGTCCGTTCGCCGGACAGGCCCGCGCCGACGTGGCGTTGGCACAGGCGCTCGTGTCCGGCGCGGAGCCGATGCTCGTGCTCGCCGTGGGTGGGGCCGAGCCCGGTGAGCTGATGCTCACCCTCAACCAGGGGCTGGTGCTGTCGTACCGGATTCGCCGCCTGCTCGGCCTCACCACCGCGACCCCCGCCCGCCGCCCCCACCCCGGCTCTCGCCCGCGCAACCGCCGCGGCTGCCCCTGACCGGGCGAGGTCAGCTCGTCTCGCCGGCCACGCTGAACGAGCGCAGCCGGTCGATCGCCAGCACGGTGAAGCCCACGCTGATCAGCGCGCTCATCACCGCCGCCACCGGAACCGAGACGTCGCCCTGCAACAGCCCTGTGGGGGCGAGCCGGTCGGCGAGGGCGATCACGTACTGCTGGATGGAGAGCACCTTCGTGCCGCTGACGACGCTGCCGAGCAGCCCCTCCCAGATCAGCACGTAGACCAGGCCGAGCAGCACCGGCCGGCGGGTGAGCAGACTGAGCGCCAGGAACAGCGCCGAGTACGCCAGCGCACCGACCGCCGACGCTGCGGCGAGCGACAGGCCGAGACGTACGGAGTCGGCCAGCACGCCCGCCACGAAGAGCGGCACGGCGACGGTGACCGCGGTGACGCCGGAGGCCACCGCCAGCTTGGGCAGCACGATCTGCCAGCGCGGCAGCGGCTTGGTCAGGATGTGCACGATGGTGCCGTCGTCGATCTCGGCGCCCAGCACGCCGGTGCCGACGATCAGGGCGACGACCGGGAGCACCACGGCCAGGCCGAGACCGACCAGCACCGGCGGGCCCCAGTCGCCCGGGTCCACCCCAAGCGACCGGGAGAGCGCCGCCAGCAGCACCAGCACCACGGGCAGCGGCAGCAGCAGGAGGAACCGGCGACGCCCCAACAGCCCGCGCAGGGTAATCCAGGAAACGGTAGACATGGGTTCAGGCCTCCACCAGGTAGGAGAAGACGCTCTCCAGGGACTCGTCCTGGGGCACCAGTTGTCGCACCCGGATGCCCTCCCTCAGAGCGATCTTCGGCAGGACGCGGGTGAACGCGCCGTAGTCGCCGGCGCGCACGGTCAACCCGGCGCGGTCCAGCTCGACACCCGTCACCGACGCCTCGGCCATCAGCGCCACGGCGAGCGCCCGGTCGTCGGTGGACTGCACGGTGAAGACGTGCGGCCGATTGGTCATCAGCCGGCGGATGGTGCGGAAGTCACCGGAGGCGGCCAGCCGGCCGGCGACCATCACCTGGACGGTGCCGGAAACCTGCTCGACCTCCTCCAGGATGTGTGAGCTGAACAGGATGGTGCGGCCGGCGTCGCCGAGGCGGTGCAGCAGCTCCATCATGTGCAGCCGCTGACGCGGGTCCATCCCGTTGAACGGCTCGTCGAGCAGCAGCACCTGCGGCTCGTGCACCAGCGCGGCGGCCACCCGGGCACGTTGCCGCATGCCCTTCGAATACGTGCCGATCCGGCGGTCCTGCGCGCCCGCCATCTCCACCTGGGCGATCGCCCGGCGGGCCGCCGCCGCCGGGTCCGGCAGCCGGTGCAGCTTCGCGCTGGCCAGCACGAACTCGTACGCGGTGAGGAAGGTGTGTACCGCCTCCCGCTCGCTGACCAGGCCGAGCTGGCGGTAGACCTCGGGGTTGCGCCAGGTGGGCCGGCCGTCCAGGGTCACCACCCCGCGCGACGGGGCCAGGAAGCCCGCCATCATGTGCAGCAGGGTGGTCTTGCCGGCGCCGTTCGGGCCGAGCAACCCGGTGACCCCGGGGCCGAGGCTCATACTGACGTCGTTGACCGCCACCACGTTGCCGTACCAGCGGGAGACGCCCGCGAGATCGAGGGTGCTGGTGACGGCGGTCGGTGTCCCCGCCGCCTGGTCGGCGCTGATCGTGGTCATCGCGCGGCCACCTTCCGGTATCGCAGCAGCAGCAGGGCGACGCAACCGGCCACGAGCAGCACGGCGGCGACCGCGTAGACGGGACCGAAGCCGCCGATCGGAACCGGGGCCTGGGGCCCCAGCAGGTCGCCGAGCGCCCACTCGCCCACGCCGCCCACCAGCGTCGACGGCGAGGCGAGGAAGGCCAGCTCGTTGACCGCCCGGGAGGGCATGATCGACAGGACGCCGACGATCGGCGTGGTCATCAGGAACACGGCCACGACGCCGCCGGCCGCGAACGCCCGCTTGCCGGTGGACGAGGCGACCAGCAGCCCGACCGAGGCGAAGACCGCCGCCCACAGCCCGGCGTAGAGCAGGCCCGGAAGCAGGTCGAGCAGCTCGTTCCAGACCCCGCGCATGCCTGCGCCGCTGGTGAAGGCGGCACCCAGGAACATCACGAGCTGCGGCCCGCCGAGCAGCAACCACAGCGCGGTCGCCAGCGCCAGCAGCTTGGCCAGCGGGTAGTCCGAGCGGGGCAGGGGCCGGGAGAAGTAGAGCGGCAGCACCCCGCTGCGCAAATCGCGGGAGACCAGCTCGGGCGCGACCACCGCGACGAAGAAGATGACCAGCCAGCTCATGTTGTCGGCGAACTGGGCGTACGTCATCACCACCTCGCCGATCTGGCTGCGCACCGCGGCAGCGGCGGCGGCGACCAGCGTGACGATGCCGACCACCAGCCAGGGGAAGATCTTGGCCTTCGCGCTGCGGCCCAGCCCGAACGCCGTCCGCAGGCCGTGCAGGTAGAGCGCGCCGAAAATGGCCCGGCGGCCCAGCCGGGGGCCGGTGTAACGCTGGTAGCCGATGTCGTGGATGACGCCGGTCGGCTCAGGCATGGCTGGGCTCCCTCGTGGCGAAGAGTTCGGCCACCCGGTGCCGGCGCTGGTCCAGCCGGTGCAGCGGCAGGTCCAGCTCGGCGACCGCGCCGAGGATCAGGTCGTAGGTGGCGTCGTCGACGAGCTCGACGAGCAGTAGCCGGCCGTCCCGGCGGACCGGCAGGTCGAGCACGGTCAGCCGCGCGGCCAACTCCTCCGTGCCCTCGCTGACCTCGACGGCGAGCACGTCGGTGGCGGAGGTCATGGCGGAGATGTGGTCGGCGCGCAGCAGCCGCCCGCCGTCGATGGCGACGAGGGTGTCGCAGATCCGTTCCACCTCGCCCAGCAGGTGCGAACAGACCAGCACGGAGATGCCGAACTCGGTGCCGATGCGGTGCACCAGCGCCAGCATGGCGTCCCGTCCGGCCGGGTCGAGGCCGTTGGTCGGCTCGTCGAGCAGCAGCAGGTCGGGGTCGTGCACGAGGGCCTGGGCGAGCTTGACCCGCTGCTTCATGCCCGTGGAGTAGCCGCCGACCGGGCGGTAGCGCTCCTCGTAGAGCCCGACGTGCCGCAGCGCCTCGGAGGCCCGCTCCCGGGCGACCGTACGCGGCAGGCCGCTGACCCGGCCGAGGTGGGTGACCAGCTCCGCGGCGGAGAGGTCCGGTGGCAGGGCGTCGTGCTCGGGCATGTAGCCGACCCGGGCGCGGACCTGGGCGGAGTCGGTGGTCGGGTCGAGGCCGAGCACCCGGGCCCGGCCGCTGGTCGGGGCGAGGAGGCCGAGCAGAATCTTGATCAGGGTCGACTTACCGGCGCCGTTCGCGCCGACCAGCCCGATGATCCCCGGCTCGACCGCGACGGTCAGGTCGGCCAACGCCGTGACCCCACCCCCGTACGTCTTGGTCAGCGACTCGGTCGCGATGAGTGTCACGTCGTACAGCGTAGGGAGCGGGGGTCACCCATGGGTGGCGACCCGCCCCCGGCAGGTCCCTGATCTTCCTGGCCGGGTTCCCCTAAGGTCCCGGGGCCGCGCCGGCCGTTGTCCACACCCGGATCGGCGCGCAGTTCGCAGACTGGGGCTCGATGCCGAGAGAACGTCCGCGGGGAAGTCACCCGGAGAGGGTGAGGCGGGGTCATCCTCGCCGGGCGCAGCATGGGCGTGTCCGTGTCCGTGTCCGGAGGGCGGGAGACGGGCGCGACGGCGCACACAGGTACGAAAGGTGCGGAGCATGACGGTTCGGGACACGGTGGATCGGCGGCGTGGCGGCGTGCTGCACGTGGTCGGGTCACCCGGTGGCCCCCGCCCCGTTGGGGCGTGGCCGGGCCGGGTGGGCCTCACCTCGCAGCGGCGGGGCCCGTCCGGGCCGCCGCGCCGCGACGACGACCGACGGTGGCATGACGACCTACGGGGGTGGGCAGATGGCTGAGCAGTTGATCTCCGCGTTCGAGAGTTCCCTGGACAAGACGAACCTGATCCTCAAGGACATCGAGGCGGCGTACGGCTGGCCGAAGGCGCAGCGCAACCAGTCGTACGCGGCGCTGCGCACAGTGCTGCACCTGCTGCGCGACCGGCTGCCGGTGCAGGAGAGCGCGGAGTTCGCCGCGCAGCTCCCGGTGCTGGTGCGGGGCATCTACTTCGACGGCTGGCGACCGGAGGACGTGCCGATCAAGCTGAACCGGGACGACTTCCTCTACGAGGTCCGCCAGGGCTTCCCGTACGACGTGGAGGGCGGCCCGGAACGGGTCGTCCAGGTGGTGCTGGACACCCTGCGCCGGCACGTGACCCAGGGGGAGTGGGAGGACGTCAAGTCCGCCATGCCCCGGGACCTGGGCCAGATGATTCCCTGACCGTCCGCGCCGGCCGGCCGACCCCTGGGTCGGCCGGCCCCGTCGTGCCTTGCGTGGATGTTCCCCGCTGCGAGGGTGCGTGGCGGTGGTGTCGGCCGGTTCGCTGGGGGTGCGTGCCGGGGTCGAGGCCGTGCAGCACCACGAGGGCGGCGAGCGGGAACAGCGCGGTGACGGCGAACCCCGGCCCGAAGCCCAGCGCCGCGACGGCCAGCCCGAACAGCGGTGGGGTCGCCGTGGCGGCCACGTTCTGCACCACGGTCTGGGTGCTCGTCGCCCGACCCGCCCAGCTCGGCGGTGCGGCGTCCGCGACGGCCGCGTACGCGACGCCGTGCCAACTCACGGTGGCCACCAGGGCGGCCAGCAGCAGCGGTGCGGCGGCGGGAGCCCGCAGGGACTCGGCGACCGCCAGGGCACCCAGCGCGGCGGCCGTGCCGACGGCGATGATCCGCAGCGGGCGGAGCCGGCTGGCGGACCGGTCGGACCAGCGGCCGGCGAGCACCCGGGCCGCCGCCGCGGCGAGCTGCGCCCCCGCGATCAACGGCCCGGCGGTACGCGCCGACCAGCCGCGCTCGGTGACGAGGAAGTCCAGGGCGAACGCGCCCACGACGAACTGCGCCACGACCAGCAGGGCGCTCGCGCCGTGCACCCGCCACAGCGTCGGCGACCGGTAGGGCGACGCCCGCACCGACCTGCCGCCACCCGGTCCACCCCCCGTCCCCGGCGACGCGGAGCCGGCGGCGGGCGGGGCGACCCGCGTGGTGGGGACGGCCGCCGATCGCCTGGCAGGGGTGCGGCCGGGGGCGTCGACCAGCAGCAGCGCGCCCAGGATCCCGGCCAGCGCGGAGACGCCGGCGGCGGTCAGCAGGGCCAGCCGGGGGCCGCCGGCCTGCGCCAGCACCGGCAGGAACGCCGACGCCGCCGCGACGCCGAGCGGCTGGGACGTCTGCCGGATGCCCATCGCCAGGCCGCGTTCGCCCGGCGGGAACCAGCCGGTCACCACCCGGCCGCTCGCGGCGTACACGGCTGATCCGGCCGCGCCGGCGAGGGTCAGCAGCACGAACAGCGCCGGCCCACCGGTGACGGCCGCGCCGGCCAGGAACGCCGCCCCGAGGGTCAGCCCCAGCCCGATGACGAGGCGCTCGCCCCGGCGGTCGGCCAGGCTGCCCCAGCCGATGAGGGCGAGCACCATGCCGAGGCTCGGGCAGGCGACCAGCAGGCCCAACTCCCACAGGTGCAGGCCGGTGGTCCGGCGCAGCGCGGGCAGCAGGAACGGCAGCCCGTACAGGTAGAGGGTGCCGGCGGTCTGCGCGGTGGTGCCGATGCCCAGCATGACCCACCGCCGGGAGACGGTCATGATCCCGAGGCTAGGTCGCGTCCCGCGATAAGAGACAACCTTCCTGGTATGTGGGAGAACGGTCGGGGCGTGGCGAGGGCGGGTGGCGGCCGGGTCGTCGCCCGTGCGAACCGGGCGAACCGGCCGTGTCGACGGGGCCCGGCGTCTACGGTGTGGTTAGAGAAGATCGCGCAGGGGTACCGGCTGTACGACGGACCCCGTCGCGCGGCGGGGCGGCACTTCCGAGGGAGCACCGAATGGCACTCAACGACGACGACATCCAGACGAGCGGCGGCGGCCTGGAGGGCCCGGCCGACGGCGGTGCCACCCCGGGGCAGCACGACGGTGGCGCGGACGGTGGCGCCGAGGGCCCGGCCGACGGTGGCGCGACCCCGGGGCAGCACGACGGTGGCGCGGACGGTGGCGCCGAGGGCCCGGCCGACGGCGGCGCCACCCCGGGGCAGCGGGACGGCGGCGCGGACGGTGGGGCGGAGGGGCCGGCCGACGGCGGCGCGACCCCGGGCAACCGGGACGGTGGCGCCGACGGCCGCGCGGCCTGACGGACCGTCGTGACGATCATCGACCCGCCGGGCGGCCACCGCCGCCCGGCGGTGTCGTCCGCCGCCGCCCGGGCGTTCGCCCGCTGCGCCGCCGTCGAGCCGGGCAAGTTCGCCGCCGCCCACTGGGGGCGCGCGCCGCTGCTCTCCCGCGCCGCCGAGCTGCCCAACCCCGACGGCTTCACCGACCTACTCAGCCCCGCCGACGCCGACGAGCTGCTCAGCCGGCGCGGCCTGCGTACCCCGTTCCTGCGGATCGCCAAGGACGGTCAGCTCGTGCCGGCGGCGCGCTACACCGGCGGCGGCGGCGCGGGCGCCGAGATCGGCGACCAGGTCCTCGACGAGCGGGTGCTGGAGCTGTACGCCTCCGGCGCCACCCTGGTGCTCCAGGGGCTGCACCGCACCTGGCCCGCCCTGGTCGACCTCGCCCGCGACCTCGGCGCCGCCCTCGCCCAGCCGTTGCAGGTCAACGCCTACCTGACCCCGGCCGGCAGCCAGGGCTTCGCCACCCACTACGACACCCATGACGTCTTCGTCCTCCAGGTCGACGGGCGCAAGCGCTGGCGGATTCACCCCCCGGTGCTGCCCGACCCGCTGGAGCGCCAGCCCTGGGGCGGCCGGGCCGACGAGGTCTCCGCCACCGCCGAGGGGCCCGCCGCGCTCGACGTGGTGCTCGAACCGGGCGACGCGCTCTACCTGCCACGCGGCTGGCTGCACAGTGCCCAGGCCCAGGAGTCCAGCTCCCTGCACCTGACCGTCGGCATCCGGGCGCTGACCCGGTACGCCATCGTCGAGGAACTGCTCGCCCTCGCCGCCACCGACGCCCGGCTGCGTGCCGGCCTGCCGTTCGGCACCGACGTGGCCGACCCGGACGCGATCGAGCCGGAGCTGACCGAGACCGTCGAGGCGCTGCGGGACTGGCTGCTGCGCGCCGACCCGGCCGCCGTCGCCGCGCGGCTGCGCGACCGGGCCTGGCCGGCGGCCCGGCCCGCGCCGATCCGGCCCCTGGCCCAGGCCGCCGCGCTGGCCGCCCTCGACACCGACACCCGGCTCGCCGTCCGCCCGGGGCTGCGCTGGCAGCTCGAACCGGCCGGGGACGACACGGTCGCGCTGCGGCTGTTCGACCGTACGCTCACCCTGCCCGACACCTGCGCGCCGGCGCTGCGCGCGTTGCTCACCGGCGCGGTGGACCGGGTCGGTGACCTGCCCGGCCTCGACGACGACGCCGACCGGGTGGTCCTCGCCCGACGCCTCCTGCGGGAGGCGGTGGCCATCCCCGCCGACCGGTAGGGGAAAGGCCACCTGCCCGGTGGTCCCGTTCAGCGGGTGAGCACCAGCAGCACGCCGGTGGTGACCAGGCCCGCCACCAGGACGACGGTGACCGGCCGGGGCGACAGGACCGCGTGCCGGCGGTCGGCGAGCCGCTTGGCCAGGGCCAGCCCGACCAGCGGGCCGAGCAGCGTCACCACCAGCGCCAACACCGGCAGCCCCACCGCCAGGTCGCCGCCGTTGCGGGCGCCGAGCGCGCGGGCGCCCGCGCCGAGGGCGAACATCAGCGCCGCCCCCAGCACGCCGCACAGCGCCAGCAGCGGGTTCGCCGACGCGGGCAGCTCACCGGGCTGCCGGGTCCGGTCCAGCAGGCCGCGCACCCCGTGCAGCAGCAGCAGCGGGTCGCCCGAGGCGTCCCGGGCCGGGCCGGGCGGGTCCCCGACCCGGCGGGCGCCGGAACCCAGCCTGGCCCGTAGCTGCTGCCACAGGTGGGCGGCCTCGGCGTCCACCCGCTCCACCAGCTCGCGCGCGGCGACCGCCTCCTGCTCGGCGTACCGGAGCTGCTCGGTGGCCTCGGCGACGGCCCGCTCGGCGGCGGCGCACTGCTGTTCGTGCCAGGTACGGGCCTCGGCGCGCTGGGTGCGCACCCGGTCGGTCAGCTCGGCCAGCCGACGCACCTGCGCCGCGTACGTCTCGCTGGTCACCGGTTCGTTCATGCCGACGGTCCGTAGGGGATGATGACCTGGCCGGTGCGGTGCGCCGCCCGGTCGAAGAAGAGCCCCCGCCACGGCCGGGGGTACCAGTCCGGCCCCCCGGTGCCCGGGTACAGCGACGAGCCCAGCTCGGCACCCTGCACGTCGAGGGCCACCCAGGCGCCGATCTGGTCGGTGCGGGCGGCCGGCCCGCCGAGGTCCACCCGCATCCGGGCCACGCCGCGCCACCAGGCCAGCACGTGGGTCCGCCGCTCCGGCCCGTCGTGCAGGATCCGGCGTAGCTGCTCCAGCCCGGTCCGCCCGCCGGCCCGCGCGGCCAGCCGGCCGGCCGCCGCGTCGACCGCGTACAGCAGCAGGTAGTGCGGATTGGCCGGGGTGCCCGGCCGGTCCAGGGCCGCGGCCGTCTCGGCCATCAGCTCCGGCACGGTCTCGTCGTCGTACCAGGCGGCGTCGTCGGCGAGGTCGGCGTACAGCTCCCGGGCGGCCGGGTCGGCGTCCGGGTCGAGGCAGGCGATGGAGAACCGGGCCGTGCCGGGACGGTGCTGGCGGGCCAGGGACCGGGCGGCGGCGTCCAGCACCGCGCACGCCTCGTCGACCCGGGTGCCCAGCACCGCCAGGTTGCGCCCGGGCGCCCGGGGCAGCCGCAGCACCGCCGAGCGGGCCTGCACGTCGATGATCTCCCCGAGCAGCGCGACCGGGCTGCGCGGCGGACCGTCGCCCTCGGGCGGGGTCAGCGCCCGGAAGTCCGGGGCGTCGCGCAGCCGGGGGATCGCGTCGCCGTCGAACAACCGGGCCGGCTTCGCGTCCTGCGGGCGCATCCGCCACAGCCGGTGCTGCAACTCGCTCCAGGCGTCCCAGTCACTGGCCGACGGGATGCGGGCCACCTCGTTGCCCTCCGCCAGCCCCGACTCGGCGTTGACCACGGCGTGGTGGCGGGGCAGCGACTGGGCGGCGTCGTTGCGCTCGGCCAGGATGCGCAGCGCCTTGGGCAGCGCGATACGCAGGGTGAACTGGGCGACCAGCGCCGGACGCCCCCACAGCGCCTCGATGCCCCGCACGTCCTGCGAGGCCAACACCAGGTGGATGCCCTGGGAGCGGCCCCGGCGGGCCAGGTCCTCCAGCAGGTCGGCGGCCTCCCGGGCCACCACGTCCCGGCCGGCCAGCAGCGCCTGGAACTCGTCGACCACGGCGACGATCCGGGGCCAGTGCCCGGTCGGGTCGACCGCCCGCAGCTCGGCGAGCTTGGTCACCTCGTGCTTCTTCGCCGCGTCGGCCCGCCGGCGCAGCTCCTCGGCGAGGAAGCGCAGCAGGGCCAGCCCGAACTCCCGGTCGGTGTTGACGTTGATCCCGACCAGCCGCATGTGCGGCAGCCAGCTCGGGTCCCGCCGGCCCTGGGCGAACCGGGCGAAGGACACCCCCTCCTTGAAGTCGAGCAGGTAGAACTCCAGCTCGGCGGGGGAGTACCGGGACGCCAGCGCGCCGATCCAGGCGAAGATCAGATTGGTCTTGCCGGTGCCCGAGGGGCCGCCGATCAGCGCGTGCGGCGGGTAGTCGCCGAGGTTGAGCAGCACCGGTCGGCCGTGCGGCCCCTCGCCGATCGGCGCGGTCAGCCCGGTGGACGAGTCCTCCCGCCACATCTGCTCGGGCGGCGGCAGCAGGTCGGTGAACGGGGCCGGCGGGGGACCGGCGTTGACCCGGGCGGCGACCTCCCGGCAGGTCTCGGTGACCAGCGTGGCCGGGGGCGGCGGGTCCAGGGTCACCGGCAGGCCGGGCGGCCCGCCGACCCGGGCGCCGTCCGGGCCCACCACGACCCGGGTGACCGTGGGGTCGGCGGGCACCGGCACGCCCCGCACCACCAGGTGCACCCCGCACGCCGCGCCGGTGCGGACCACCCGGTCGAGCTGGCCGCGCTCGTGCCGGGACAGCTCGTCGCCGCCGAGCAGCACCGCCACCCGCCACGGCTCCGGGCGGCGGCCGGTCGCGGCGGCCAGCTCGCGCACCGAGCGGTACTCGCCGGCCAGCACCGTCTCGTTGATCCGGCGGATCTGCTCCACCAGGTCGTCCAGCAGCCGGCCCAGCCCGCCGGGCCCGACGAAGGTGAGCAGCCCGGCGGTGCCCAGCGGGGCGAACCCGGCCAGCCCGCCGCCGAGGTGCTCCGGGTCGTACCCGAACAGCCGCACCGCGCCCGGGTCGGCCCGGCCCAGGCTGCGCAGCAGCAGCGCCGGCACCACGGCGGCCCCGCCGTCGGCCTCGGCCCCGGTCAGGTGCACGTGCCCGGCGTCGAGCAGCGGCACCAGCGCCGGCACCGGCTCCGCGCCGGGGATGCGGACGGCGCCGATCCGGACCGCGCCGGGCGGCTCGCCGCGCCCGGCCGGCGTGGCGGTCCACCGCGCCCAGTCGGCGGAGGCCGCGCCAGGGGCCTCCCGGTGGGCGGCGTCGACGGCCCGGCCGGCCAGCTCGGCGATCCGGGCGGCGTGCCGGGCGTCGATCTCGGCCAGCCGCCGGTCCCGCTGCGCCCCCACCCGTGCCGGCACCGCCGCGGCGGCGTGCTCGACCCGGGCCAGCCGGTCCCGGGCGGCGGCGAGTTCGGCATCGGCGGCGGCGAGCCGGCCCCGGGTGGCGCCCAGCGCCTCGGAGAGCATGCCGCGCACCCGGGTCACCAGCTGGGTGCGCCGGTCAGCCATCGGAGTCCCGGCGGGCGGCGCTCCCGGCGGGCGGCGCGGGCGGGCGGGCCCGGGCGGCCCGGTCCCGGGCGGCGCGCTCCTGCGCGGCGCGCTCCCGTGTCGCCTGGTCCCAGGCGTCCCGCTCGGTCTCGCGGCGCTTCTCCCGGGCGGGCTCGCCGGCCGGGTCAGGTTCGCGGTCGTCGCGGGGCAGATCCCTGCCGAGGCGGGCCAGCAGCACGGCGGTCGCCACGCCGGCGGTGACCGCCGGGTCGGCGGCGTGCGGCTGTTCCTCGCCGCTGCCGCGCTGCGGCGGGGGCATCCGGCAGATCCTGGTCAACAGCGTCTCCAACGCCGGCGGGGGCAGCCCGGGGAGCAGGTCGCGGACCCGGCCCTCCAGCTCCCGGCGCAGCCGGGTCAGGTCGTCGGCGCGGGGCGGATGGCCGAGCAGCTCGCCGGCCAGCTCGCGCAGCAGCGGCGGGGCGATCGCGGCCAGGCCGAGGCCGACGTCGGCGTGCACGCCGCGCAGCTCCCGGTGCAGCCGCTCCCGGTCGCCGGAACGGACCCCGTCGACCACCCGGCGCAGCAACTCACGGGAGTCGCCGACCTTCTCGTCCGGCGCGTCCGGCGCGCCCTCCCGGCCGCCGGTCAGCTCCGCCACCCGCACCGCCCACCAGCGGCGCAGCACCGGGTTGTCGTCCTGGGCGGGCGGCGGCTGCTCCCCGGCGGCGGGCGGCGCGCCGCGCGGCGCGTCGTGCACCTGCCGGTCGCCGGCCGGGCGGGCCGCGGGGGCGCCGTCGGGGGCCAGCCCGATCGCCGCCAGGTACGCCGACAACTGCTCCTGCGCCACCCGCAGCGCGTGCCCGGCCGACTCGGCGTGCTCGGTGGCGGCGGACAGCTCGGGCACCCCCATCGGGTTGGCCGACTCCTGCCGTACCCAGCGCAGCCGCTCGGTGGCCTGGCCGAACTTCTCCAGCGCCAGGGCGAGCTGCGCGATCGGGAGCTCCTCGGCGGCGGCCCGCACCTGCGCCCCGACGTCCTCGATGATGGACACGCCCGCCCCTACAGGGTCGAGACGTAGAGCTGCGCCTGCTCCACCGCGACGAGGGTCGCCGCGAGGCACTCCTCCAGCTCCTGGCTGGCCTGCGTCAGCGAGGCCTGCGCCGCCTCGACGGTCTCGTGCCCGCTGCCCTCCAGGGCCCCGGCCAGGGTCTGCTGCGCCTCGGCGAGCTTCTCGCCGGCCGCCTGCACGGCGCTCTGCCCGTCACCGATCTGTTGGAGGGCGACATCGATGGCTGCCTTCAGCTCGGCGACGCTCGCCACGTAGACCTCCTGGGGGCGGGGAGATCTCCATTACAACCCATCCCCGACAGGGAGAGAACATCCGCCCTGTCGGTGTTGCCGTATGCCTGTCCGCTCACCGTCCTGACGTGCGGGAAGTCCGCCCGGCGGCGCGGCGGTGGTCCCGTCCGTGGGTCGTTCGGTCCCGTCAATCGGACTGGCGGCGGGGCTGCCGCCGCAGTCGCGGCCCGCTAGGACCCGCCGCGCAGCCAGCGCGGGCCCCGCACCTCCGCCCCGAGGACGCCCACCCGGCCGCGCAGCTCCCGGTCGGCGGTGACCACCAGCCGTCGGCGGTTCGCGGTGGCGCCGACCAGCTCCACGATGGCGTCGTCGCCGGAGCCCGGCGCGGCCACCACCCGGACCCCGGGCACCGCCGGCACCCCCCGCGCCGCGCCCTCCACCACCAGCACCACCTCGGCGGGCCCGGGCAGCAGCGGCGGCAGCCCGCCGTCGGCCACCGGGGCCAGGGCGTCGCGCAGCCGGGCCGCGGCCCCGGCCCGGTCCCGCCACCAGCCGTCGGGGCGGGACCCCACGACGTTGGCGGCGTCCACGATCAGCAGCGGCCTCGCATCCATGGGTCCAGCCTGCCATCCGGGGGCGTTTGTCGCGCCGGTCGCCGGGTAGCCACCGCCGTCCGTGCCGGCGGAGACTGCACCGGCGAGCGTGCCCGACCGCGGGAGGCAAAGACATGATGGGACCCGGCGACTTCGGCTCCGACCCGTGGGACGAGTTCCTGGCCCGGTACTTCGGCCGGGGCGAGGGGGGACGCCGGCCGGCGCACCGGGTCGACATCACCCGGCTGATGACCGCCGACGCGCGGGAGATGCTCGCCGACGCGGCCCGCCGGGCGGCCCAGCGGCACAGCAACGACCTGGACACCGACCACCTGCTCTGGGCGGCGTTGCAGCGGGAGCCGCTGCGCGACCTGGTCCGGCGGGCCGGCGCCGACCCCGACGCCCTGGTCAACGCCCTGGGCGGGCGTGGCGACGGCGCACCCCGGGGCGAGGTGCCGCCGAACCTGTCGCTGACCCCGGCAGCCAAGCGGGCGCTGCTCGACGCCCACCAGCTCTCCCGCGCGATGGGCGCCAACTACATCGGCCCCGAGCACATCCTGATGGCGTTGCCGCTGAACCCGGAGTCGCCGGCCGGCCGGATGCTCGCCGCCGGCCGGATCCAGCCCGAGTCGCTCCAGGCGGCCAGCGCCGAGCGTGGCCCGATGACCGGTCCGAGACCCGACCGGGGCACCCCGACCCTCGACCAGTACGGCCAGGACCTCACCGAGCTGGCCCGCAACGACCAGATCGACCCGGTGATCGGGCGCTCCGACGAGATCGAACAGGCGGTGGAGATCCTTTCCCGGCGGACCAAGAACAACCCGGTGCTGATCGGCGAGGCGGGCGTCGGCAAGACCGCGATCGTGGAGGGGCTGGCCGAGCGGATCTGCGACGGCGACGTGCCGCAGACCCTGCTCGGCAAGCGGGTGGTGCAGCTCGACCTCGCCGGGCTGGTGGCCGGCACCCGATACCGCGGCGACTTCGAGGAGCGGCTGAAGAAGGTCATCGACGAGATCCGCGCCCACCGCGACGAGTTGATCATCTTCCTGGACGAGATCCACACCCTGGTCGGCGCCGGCGGGGCGGGCAGCGAGGGCGGCATGGACGCGTCCAACATGCTCAAGCCGGCGCTGGCCCGCGGCGAGCTGCGGGTGATCGGCGCGACCACGCTGGACGAGCACCGGCGCAGCATCGAGAAGGACGCCGCGCTGGCCCGCCGGTTCCAGCCCGTGCTGGTGCCCGAGCCCACCGTGGAGGACACCGTGGCCATCCTGCGCGGCCTGCGGGACCGCTACGAGGCCCACCACCAGGTCCGGTTCACCGACGAGGCGCTGGTCGCCGCCGCCGAGCTGTCCGACCGGTACGTCACCGACCGGTACCTGCCGGACAAGGCGATCGACCTGATCGACCAGGCCGGCGCCCGGGTCCGGCTGCGCACCCGGACCCCCGCCTCCGACGTGCGGGAGCTGGAGCAGCGGCTCGACGAGGTACGCCGGGACAAGGAGCAGGCGGTCGCCGACGAGCAGTACGAGCGGGCCTCCGCCCTGCGCGACCAGCTCGCCGACCTGGAGGCGCAGATCGGCCGGGCCAAGGGCGACGACGGCAGCGGCTCCCAGGTGCCGGCCGTCGGTCCGGAGGAGATCGCCGAGGTGGTCTCCCGGGCCACCGGCATCCCGATCGCCCAGCTCACCGAGGAGGAGCGGGACCGGCTGCTGCGGCTGGAGGGGCACCTGCACGAGAAGGTGGTCGGCCAGGACGACGCGGTCGGCGCGGTCGCCGAGGCGGTGCGCCGCTCGCGGACCGGGTTGGCCGACCCGAACCGGCCGATGGGCAGCTTCCTGTTCCTCGGCCCCACCGGCGTCGGCAAGACCGAGCTGGCCCGGGCCCTGGCCGAGGCGCTGTTCGGCGAGGCCGACCGGATGGTGCGGCTGGACATGAGCGAGTTCCAGGAGCGGCACACCGTCGCCCGGCTGGTCGGCGCGCCCCCCGGCTACGTCGGGTACGAGGAGGCCGGCCAGCTCACCGAGGCGGTGCGCCGCCGCCCGTACGCGGTGGTGCTGCTCGACGAGATCGAGAAGGCCCACCCCGACGTGTTCAACGTCCTGCTCCAGGTGCTCGACGACGGCCGGCTCACCGACAGCCAGGGCCGGACGGTCAACTTCAAGAACACCGTCCTGATCATGACCAGCAACCTGGGCTCGGAGCTGATCACCGGCAGCCAGCGCGCGGTCGGTTTCGGCGCCGGCGCTGCCGGCGCGGAGGGGGAGAACGAAGAACTGCGCGAGCGGCTGATGCGCCGGCTCCAGGAGAACTTCCGGCCGGAGTTCCTCAACCGGGTCGACGAGGTGATCATCTTCCGCCGGCTGGAGCAGCAGCAGCTACGCCAGATCACCGAGCTGCTGCTGGAGGATACCCGGCGCCGGCTGCACGCCCAGGACATCGGGGTGGACTTCACCGTCGCCGGGATCGACTGGATCGCCGAGCACGGCTACCAGCCGGAGTTCGGCGCCCGCCCGCTGCGGCGGGTGATCCAGCGCGAGGTGGACAACCGGCTGTCGCGGATGCTGCTGGAGCACGCGATCTCGCCGGGACAGCGGGTGACCGTGGACGTCCGCGACGACGCGCTCGCCTTCGAGGTGGCCGCCGGCGACCGGGACTACTCCGCGGCCACCACGTCCCACCCGCGGTGAGCCGGCGGGGTGCGGAGATGACCGAACCCGAGGAGAGCGGCGAGGAGAACCCACCCGACGCGGCCCGGACCGAACCGATCCTGGCCCCGCCGACGGCCAACCCCGCCCGGGTGCGGGTGCCGCCGGAGGGCCTGCATTCCCACACCGGCGAACCGGAACCGTCCGGGCCGCCGCCCGCAGAGGAGGCGTGATGGCACGCGAGGCGCGACTCGATCCCGAGGTCGAGGTGCTCTGGGAGGACTTCCACGCCGAGGTGAACGTCACCTCCGAGCAACTGCGTAGCTGGCTGCTGACCCGAGGCTCCGGCGAGGAGTCGTTCGGGCCGGACCCGGCCCTCGACCTGCCCGAGCCGGGCCGGCAGATCCTCGCCGTGCTGCGCAAGCGCAAGGTCGACCTGACCCCGGAGGACATCGAGGTGATGCGGGACGCCATCGACCGGATCCGGGCGCTGACGGCGGCCCGCCCGAAGGGCGGCAACAGCGACGACGAGTGGCGGCACTCGCTGCTCGACCTCGGCCACGACGTCCTCGTGGAACGCTGACGCCGCCGGCCGGGCCCGCGTCGGCCGCTCACCGACCTCCTGCGGCCCGCCCGCGCCGTTCGCCGGACCGGGCCCGTCGGTCAGCGGTCCCCGCGTGCGGGCCGCACCCGGGGACCGGGGTGGGCGACGGTCACTCCGACTCCATGCTGCCGATCTGCAACCCGGCGACGTCCGCGGCGGCCTGGCGCTCGCCGCGCGCCCGTTCCTCCCGGCTGAGCAGGGTGGCGTACTCGGTGATGTCGGCGGGGTCGGGGACCTGGGGCAGCCGGCGCAGGAACGCCTCCACGTCCCGGGAGGCGGCGGTGTGCGCGGCGGCGGCCTCCCGCAGCGTCTCCCGGTCGTCGGCGGTGGGGTAGAGATCGGTCATGCCGCCCAGTTACCCACCGTCAGGCGGTTCGCACCCCGGAACCCGTCCCGCCGGGCACCGGCCCGGCCGGGGCGGGTCGGCGCACCCCGAACTCCGGGTGCCGCAGCAGCCAGGCCAGGTAGTCCGGGTGCGCGGCGAGCGAGTCGGTGTACGCCGACACCGCCGCGTCCAGCACCTCGCCGGCGAAGCCCACCTCGGACGAGTCCGGGTGCCAGCCCAGCATGAGCCGCCAGCGCAGCGGCGTCCCGGCCAGCCGGCGGGTCACCAGCCCGGGAACGGCACGGAAGGTGGCCTGGCACAGCGCCACCGCCGCGCCGGTCTCCACCAGGTCGATGCAGCCGCGCACGTCGGCCTCGTACATCTTGCTGGGGGTGAAGCCGTCGCGGGCGCAGGCGGCGGCGAAGCAGTCGCCGAAGCAGCCGTCGCCGGGGGCCGCGACCCACTGCTCCCCGCGCAGGTCCACCAGGCGAACCTCGTCCCGCTCGGTTACCGGATGCCCCTCGGGCAGCAGCACCTGCACCGGCTCCATCGCCACCTCCCGCCAGGTCAGCCCGTTCCCGGCCGGCGGCAGCGAGTCGCCGCAGACCCCGACCAGGGCGTAGTCCAGCCGGCCACCGCCGACGAGCTGGGCCAGCTCGTCGGCGGACCAGGAGGCGTACGTGGTGATCTGGGCCTGGGGGTGCTCGGCGGCGAGCCGGTGCACCAGCCGGCCGAGGATCGGGCTGTTCACCCCGCCGAACCGGTACCGGGCGGGCGTCGGGCCGGCGCCGGCCAGCCGGGCCGCCTCGTCCTGTAGGCCCTGCATGGCCGGCAGCAGGACCCGGGCCCGGGACAGCACCAGCTCGCCGAGGGCGGTGGGCCGGGAGCCCCGCCGGTCCCGTTCGAACAGCGGGCCGCCGAGGGCCCGCTCGATGCGTTGGAGCTGGGCGGTGAGCGCCGGCTGGGCCAGGCCGAGCGTGGATGCCGCCTTGGTCACGCTCCCCGTCTCCGCGATGGCGCAGACCACCCGCAGGTGTCGCAGCTCCAGATTCATAGGGTGACGGTATGGCCACCCGGGGATCGACGGAAGGCCCTGGGTGCATCGGAGTTGACCGATATCCGGTCTGGCCCGCCCGGTAATCGGTCAGGCCGGCGGTCGCCGCGCCTCCGGCGCGGCCTCCGACCGGCCCGTCCCCGGCTCCAGATCCGCCGGGTACGTCGGCCTGCGGGTCACCGCGTCGCGGACCTTGTCCACCAGGCCCATCGCCGGTTCGACGATGCGGTTCCACGGCGGCGTCGCCGGGGTGCCCGGGTGCGGCCGGCTCGGCGCCGCCTCCTCGGCGATCTCCCACCGGTTGCCCAGTCGGATCAGCTCCGCGTCGGTGGCCACCTCGCGCAGCGGGGTGACCAGCTCGGTGACCCGGGCGGCGTGCCGGCGCACCCGCTCGGCCACGTCGGCCAGCGCGGGATCGGCCGAACCGGTCAGCGCCTTCAGGGCGGTCAGCAGCGCGCCGGCCGCCGCAAGCTCCCGGTCGACCTGCTCGCCGGCCTGCGGCAGGGCGGCCCGCACGGCGGGGAACAGGTACTGCTCCTCCGCCGACAGGTGCCGGGAGACCGCGGCGGTGAGCACCTGGACCAGGTCGCCGGGCGCCGAATCCGGGTCACCGACGCGGTCGGCCAGGTCCAGCAGCTGCCGGTGCTCCTGGTCGACGATGTCGACCAGGCTGCGTCCGCCGGGCCGGTATCCCTGCTGCTCGGGCACGGGCGGCAACGGGGGCAGGGGGACGGTCATGGTGCCCTCCTCGGTGGCGGGCGCGACCGCCGGCGGGGTGCGGCGGGCACGGCCCGGTGGGCGGTGCGGGACGCGACCGGCGGTACCCGGCGCGCGCCCGCGCGAAACGGGGTGCCGGCCGGGCGACCTGCCCGACGGTGGCGGCTGGTATGAAGAACCGATGACCAGCGACCCCGCTTCCGCCCGACCCGACCCCGCCGACGAGGTCGTCGGCCTCTGCCGCGACCTGCTGCGCATCGACACCACGAACACCGGGGACAACGCCACCAGCGTCGGGGAGCGCGCCGCGGCCGAGTACGTCGCGGAGAAGCTGGCCGAGGTCGGCGTCGACGCGGTGCTCCACGAGTCCGCCCCGGGCCGGGCCAACCTCGTCGCCCGCATCCCCGGCACCGACCCCGGCCGGGACGCGCTGCTCGTGCACGGCCACCTCGACGTCGTGCCCGCCGACCCCGACGAGTGGTCGGTGCACCCGTTCTCCGGGGAGGTCCGCGACGGCTACCTGTGGGGCCGGGGCGCGATCGACATGAAGGACTTCGACGCCATGGTGCTGACCGTGGTGCGGCACTGGCAGCGCACCGGCGTCCGGCCGGCCCGCGACATCGTGCTGGCGTTCACCGCCGACGAGGAGGCCGGCGGCGACTACGGCGCGCACTTCCTCACCCAGCACCACCGCGACCTCTTCGACGGCTGCACGGAGGCGATCGGCGAGGTCGGCGGCTTCTCGTACTCGGTCGACGAGTCCCAGCGGCTCTACCTGATCGAGACGGCCGAGAAGGGCATCGACTGGCTGCGGCTGCACGCCAAGGGCCGGCCCGGCCACGGCTCGATGGTGCACGACGACAACGCGGTCACCGCCCTCGCCGAGGCGGTGGCCCGCATCGGCCGGCACCGCTTCCCGGTGGTCGTCACCGACACCGTGCGGGCGTTCCTGGAGGAGGTCTCCGACCTGCTCGGCGTCGAGCTGGACCCGGAGGACCCGGAGGCCGCCATCGCCAAGCTCGGCCCGATCGCCAACATCATCGGCGCGACGATCCGCAACACCGCCAACCCGACCCGGCTCGCCGCCGGCTACAAGGACAACGTCATCCCCGGCCGGGCCACCGCCACCATCGACTGCCGCAGCCTGCCGGGCCAGTCCGAGCTGCTGGAGCAGCAGCTACGCGAGCTGGTCGGCCCGGACATCGCGATCGAGTACATCCAGCGCCAGCCCGCCCTGGAGACCACCTTCGACGGCGACCTGGTCGACGCCATGTCCGTGGCCCTGCGCGCGGAGGACCCGGGCGCCCGGCCGGTGCCGTACATGCTCTCCGGCGGCACCGACGCCAAGGCATTCTCCCAGCTCGGCATCCGCTGCTTCGGCTTCGCGCCGTTGCGGCTGCCCGCCGACCTCAACTTCTCCGCCCTGTTCCACGGCATCGACGAGCGGGTTCCGGTGGACGGACTACAGTTCGGCGTGCGGGTTCTCGACCGGTTCCTCCGGAGTTGCTGACCGTGTCCGTTGCCCTACCGTCCGGCGCGGAACATCCCCCATCGCGAAGGGAACGCACATGACCGACCAGCACGGTGAGCTGGACGCCGCCCTGGAGCGGGTGATCGACGCCGCCCGCGCGCACCTGGCCGCCGTCCGGTCCGCCCAGGGCCGCATCGACGACGACAACGTCTGGCAGGCGTACGTCGCGCTGAACAACGCCTCGTTCGCGTACGACGAGCAGTTGCTCGACGCGTTCGGCGAGGTCACCCCCTGGGACGTGGAGTCCATCGACCCCGACGAGGCCGACGAGCGTTTCGGTGCCGTCGAGGGGGTCGAGGCCACCGACCCGCACCCCCGGGTCATCTCGGTGCGCCAGCGCCGCGACTACCGGGTGCCCAGCGTCGCCGCGCTGATCCGGGTCGCCGAGGCGGCCCGCCGCGAGGGCACCCCCGAGGACGACGAGCCGGCACCCGTCGAGGGGGTCGGCGAGGCGGTGCTGGAGCTGCTCCAGAGCGGCGACGGCTCGCTCAGCGCGCTGGACGTCCCGGAACTGGAACCGCTCGACGGCGTGGTGATGGTCAGCGAGGTCGGCACCCCGGTCGACCTGGAGTCGTTCGACGACGACGACCCGGTGGGCCCGTTCCAGCCCGCCGCCGACGACCGTCTCGTGGGCCGCCTCGACGAGCACCCGTTCCTCGACCTCGACGACGAGGAGCACGACCACGCGGGGCACCGCCACTAGGCCGTGGCCGCCCCGGGGCCCGAGCTTCCGCTCGCGCCCCGGGGCGGCGCCGCCGCACCGTGTTTGCCCCAGGGCCCGAGCTTCCGCTCGCGCCCCGGGGCGGCGCCGCCGCACCGTGTTTGCCCCAGGGCCCGAGCACCCGCCCGCGCCCCGGGGCAGCGCCGCACCGCGGTCGCCCGGCGGCGACCCGGCGTTCAGTACGACAGGCCCGGCTGGGGCTGGTTGACCCGGCGGCGGCGCAGCACGACCTGCCGCGTGCCGTCCCGGTACAGCCGCACCCGGGCCAGCTCCCAGCCCGAGAACTCCGCCTGGATCGCCAGCTGCGCCGCGGCGGTCAACCGGTCGACGTTCGAGGGCAACCGTAGCGGCGCGTATTCGTAGTCCATGAGTACCATGCTGCCCAGCCCGCCGGCCGTTCGCCACCCTTCCCCAGGTGACCGCCGCCTCCGCCCCGACCTGCGCGGCGGTCGGGGTCAGCCGTCCCGCTCGGGGTAGCCCACCGGCACCGCCGACACGTCGTCGAGCGCGACCACGATCTCGTCGGGCAGGGCCATCCGCTCCACCTGGAGCGCGCCGAGGAGCTGCCCGACCGTCCGGGCGCCGAGGATCGGGGCCGTCACCCCGGGCCGGTCCCGGATCCAGGCCAGCGCCACCTCCAGCGGCGACACCCCCAGCCCGCCGGCCGCCGTGGCCACCGCCTCCACGATGCTGGAGCAGCGCGGCTCCAGGTAGGTCGCCACGAACGGCTCGAAGTGCGCCGACGCGGCCCGCGAGTCCGCCGGCCGGCCGTGCCGGTACTTGCCGGTGAGCACCCCCCGACCCAGCGGCGACCAGGGCAGCATCCCCAGGCCCAGCGCCGCGCAGGCCGGCAGCACCTCCCGCTCCACCCCCCGCTCCAGCAGCGAGTACTCCACCTGGGCGGCCACCACCGGGGCCCGCCCCGGCCAGGCCGCCTGCCACGCCGCCGCCCGCGCGGTCTGCCAACCGGAGAAGTTCGACACCCCGACGTAGCGGACCCGGCCGCTGGCCACCGCGTGGTCGAGTGCCGCCAGGGTCTCCTCCAGCGGGGTGTCCGGGTCGTACCCGTGCACCTGCCACAGGTCGACGTGGTCCGTGCCGAGCCGGCGCAGCGAGGCGTCCAGCGTGCGCAGCAGGTGGCCCCGGGAGTTGTCCCGGCGCCGGGCGCTGCCCGGCCGTAGCCCCGCCTTCGTCGCGATCAGCAGCTCGTCGCGGGGGACCAGGCCGCCCAGCAGCGACCCGATCACCGCCTCCGCGTCCCCGTCGCCGTACACGTCGGCGGTGTCCACCAGGTTGCCGCCCGCGTCGAGGAAGCTCTTCAGTTGGGCGGCCGCGTCGTCGGCGTCGGTGTCCCGGCCCCAGGTCATGGTGCCGAGCGCGAGCCGGGAAACCGCCAGCCCGCTTCGGCCGAGCGGTCGCTGTTGCATGGGTGAACCTTATTTCGAACCCGCCGCCACCGATATCCTCGCTCCCGTCAAGTTCCTGCCAGCCCCTTCGGTCGGCGGGATTCCCACCCCACCGGCCGGTTCGCCCCGGTTGAGACGTTCCGGGTGAGCCGGTGATCGGCTCCGCCGCCGGCATTGCGTAACCTGATGCGACCTGTGCTGCGGATGGGGGAGGACCAGTGCGACTCGGGCTCAGCCTCGGTTACCAGACGGCGTGGAGCACACCCGCCGACCACCTGGCGCTCGCCCAGGAGGCGGACCGGCTCGGCTACTCGGTGGTGTGGGCCGCAGAGGCATACGGCTCCGACTCGCCGAGCATGCTGGCCTGGATCGCCGGGCAGACGGAACGGATCGACGTGGGCAGCGCGGTGATGCAGATCCCCGCCCGCACCCCGGCGATGACCGCCATGACGGCGGCGACCATCGACGCGCTCTCCGGTGGCCGGTTCCGGCTCGGCCTGGGCGTCTCCGGGCCGCAGGTCTCCGAGGGCTGGCACGGCGTGCGCTTCGCCAAGCCCCTCGCCCGCACCCGGGAGTACGTCGACATCGTCAAGCTCGCCGTCGCCCGCAAGCCGGTCGCGTACGACGGCGAGTTCTACCCGCTGCCGCTGCCCGACGGCCCGGGCAAGGCGCTGCGGCTCGGCTTCCACCCGCCCCGCGAGCAGGTCCCGATCTACCTCGCCGCCGTCGGTCCGAAGAACCTGGAGCTGGCCGGCGAGATCGCCGACGGCTGGCTGGCCGTCTTCTACGCCCCCGAGTACGCCGAAGAGCAGCTCGCCGCCGTGCGGGCCGGCCGGGCGAAGGCCGGCAAGGAGCTGGCCGGCTTCGACGTCGTTCCCTCGGTCCCGGTGGTCATCGGCGACGACGTCGCCTCCTGCGCTGAGCTGGTCCGTTTCTACGCCGCCCTCTACGTCGGCGGCATGGGCAGCCGGCAGCAGAACTTCTACAACCAGCTCGCCACCCGGATGGGCTACGGCGACGCCGCCCGCGAGGTGCAGGACCTCTACCTGGCCAAGCGGCAGCGCGACGCCGCCGCCGCGGTGCCGACGGAGTTCATCGACCGCACCTCGCTGCTCGGGCCCAAGGAGCGCATCGCCGAGCGGCTGGGCGAGTACGCCGCCGCCGGCGTCACCACCCTGTCGGTGACCCTCTTCGTGGCCGACCGGGACAGCGGCGTGCAGACCCTGCGCACCGTCGCCGAGGCACTGGACCTTGCCGGAGTCGGCGAGTGACCTGGATCGAAGCCATCGTCCTGGGCGTCGTCCAGGGCCTGACCGAGTTCCTGCCGGTCAGCTCGTCGGGGCACCTGCGGATCACCTCGGCCATCTTCTTCGGCCGCGACGCCGGAGCCTCGTTCACCGCCGTCACCCAGCTCGGCACCGAGGCGGCCGTGCTGATCTACTTCGCCAAGGACATCTGGCGAATCACCCGGGTCTGGCTGGTCGGCATTGTCGACCGCTCGGTACGCAGCAGCCTCGACTACCGGATGGGCTGGTACGTGATCGTCGGCTCCGTCCCGATCGGGGCCTTCGGCTTCCTGTTCAAGGACCAGATCAAGACCGCCGGCCGGAACCTGTGGCTGGTCGCCACCACCCTGATCGTCTTCGCCTTCGTGCTCGCCTTCGCCGAGTACTGGGGCCGGCAGGCCCGCACCCTGGAGAACTTCCGGATGCGCGACGGCATCGTGATGGGCTTCGCCCAGGCGATGGCGCTGATCCCCGGGGTGTCCCGCTCCGGCGGCACGCTCACGGCCGGACTGCTGCTCAACCTCACCCGGGAGACGGCGGCGCGGTACTCGTTCCTGCTGGCCATCCCCGCCGTGGTGATGTCCGGGGTGTTCAGCCTCGGCGACGTGTTCGAACCGTCCGCGCCCGGCACCGCCGCGCCGAGCGGGGCGCAGTTGGTGGTCGCCACGCTGATCGCCTTCGCCATCGGTTACGCCGCCATCGCCTGGCTGTTGCGCTACGTCGCCCACCACACCCTGTACGTCTTCGTGCTGTACCGGGTCGCCCTGGGCACCCTGGTCCTCGCCCTCCTGATGACCGGCACCCTCTCCGCCACCTAGCACGTCCCCCCACCCCACCCCCGTCCTTTTGATCACCGCCGCCCGGGGGTGGGGCCGGTGGCCGTGGGGGAGCGCAACCTCGACATAGGCTGGGCGGTGTGGCGACTCTTCTCCTCCTGCGGCACGGCCGCACCACCGCCAACGCCGACGGCGGCCTCGCCGGCCGGCAGCCCGTCGAACTGGACGACACCGGACGGGCCCAGGCCACGGCGGTGGGCGAGCGGCTGCGCGGGCTGCCCCTCGCCGCGGTGGTGACCAGCCCGCTGATCCGCTGCCGGCAGACCCTGGAACTCGCGCTCCCGCAGGCCAGCCCGACCGTGGACGAGGGGCTGATCGAGTGCGGGTACGGCAGCTGGGAGGGGCAGCCGCTGAAGAAGCTGGCCAAGGAGCCGCTCTGGCCGGTGGTCCAGCAGCACCCGAGCGCCGCCATCTTCCCCGGGGGCGAGTCGATGGCCGCGATGGCGGCGCGGGCGGTCGCGGCGGTACGCACCTGGGACGCGCGGATCACCGCCGAGCACGGTCCCGAGGCGGTCTGGCTGGCATGCAGCCACGGCGATGTGATCAAGGCCATCGTGGCGGACGCGCTGGGCGTACACCTGGATCTCTTCCAGCGCATCGTCGCGGACCCGGCGTCGGTGACGGCGATCCGGTACACGCCGCTGCGGCCGTTCCTGGTGCGGCTCAACGACACCGGTGGTGACCTGGCCGCGCTGGTGCCGCCGCCGCGCAAGCGGCGGCGGGCGGCGAAGTCGACGGACTCCGACGCCGCCGTGGGCGGGGGAGCCGGGGCGGCGCGGTGAGGCGCCCGGCGGGCCCCGCCGGACCGGGGCGGACCTCACGGTACGCGCGCGGGTGCGCGCGGGCGCGTTTCACGGTCGGTGGGGTGCGCGACGCCGTGGCGGGCCGGATAGGGTCGTGGGTATGACCCACCAGGTGCACGCCTTCGAGCCGCCGGAGCGGTTCGTCGCCGGGACGGTCGGGGCGCCCGGGGAGCGCACGTTCTTCCTGCAGGCGCGCGGCGGTGGCCGGCTGGTCAGCGTCGCGCTGGAGAAGGTCCAGGTGTCGCTGCTCGCCGAGAAGCTGGAGGAGTTGCTGACCGAGGCGCAGCGCCGCTTCGGTGTGCAACTGCCCGAGCCGCCGGCCTCCGTGGGCGACAACGACCCGCTGGACACGCCGGTCGACGAGGAGTTCCGGGTCGGCACCCTCGGGCTGGCCTTCGACGTCGACACCGCCACCGTGGTGATCGAGGCGATCGCCGCCGGTGAGGGGGAGGCCGAGGTCGAGCTCGGCGGCCCCGAGGAAGACGACGAGGAGGAGGCCGACGACGAGGAGCCGGACGAGGACCTCGACCGGCTGCGCGTCCGGTTGACCCCGGAGGCGACCCGCGAGTTCATCGAGCGGGCCCGCCGGGTGGTCAACGCCGGTCGCCCGCCCTGTCCGCTCTGTGGGCAGCCGCTGGACCCCGCCGGGCACCTGTGCCCGCGGCACAACGGTTATCACCGGTGACGTCGTCCGAACTCCAACCCCGCCAGGACGGCGCGGCGACCCTGCGGTTGCTGCGAGACGGTGAACTGACCGTCGAGGGCCGGCTGGTCGACGCCTCGAACGCCACCCTGCTCGGCGCGCTCACCCTCGACGGGATGAGCGCGCGTTGCGTCTACAAGCCGGTGCGGGGCGAGCGGCCGTTGTGGGACTTCCCCGACGGCACCCTCGCCGGGCGGGAGGTCTCGGCGTACCTGGTCTCCCGGGCCACCGGCTGGGACCTGGTGCCGCCGACGGTGCTGCGGGACGGCCCGTTCGGCCCGGGCTCCTGTCAGCTGTGGATCGACGAGCCGTCCGACGCCGAGCCGCTGGTCGGGTTCGTGCCCGCCGGGACGGTGCCGCCGCGCTGGTTCCCGATCGCGGCGGCCCGGGACGACGACGGCACCCCGTACGCCCTGGCGCACGCCGACGACCCGCGCCTGGCCCGGCTGGCCGTGCTCGACGCGGTGATCAACAATGCCGACCGCAAGGGGGGCCACGTGCTGGTCGGCCCGGACGACCGGATCTACGGCGTCGACCACGGGGTGAGCTTCCACGTGGAGGAGAAGCTGCGCACCGTGCTGTGGGGCTGGGCCGGCCGGGGGCTGCCGCCGGACGCGCTGGAGATGCTCGCCGACCTCGCCGACCAGCTCGCCGGCGCCCTCGGCGAGGAACTCGGCGAGCACCTGACGATCCGCGAGATCGCGCAGGTCGCCGCCCGGGTGGGCCGGCTGCGCGACGCCGGCCACTTCCCGCAGCCGCCGGAGGACTGGCCGGCGATGCCCTGGCCACCCATGTGACGGTGGACCGGCGGCCGGGCCGAGGCGAGAGGCTGTCATGTTGATCACCCATGGGGCGGCTCCGGTGCGCCGGGTGGCTCGTTAGGCTGACGGTCATGGAGTCTTGGGTGGGGCATGAGGTGCCACGGCTGCCCGGCAGGGGCGGCCCCCTGATGTTGTTCGACTCGGCGCGGCGCGGTGTCCATCCCAGTCGACCCGACGGCACCGCCACCATGTACGTCTGCGGCATCACCCCGTACGACGCCACCCACCTGGGCCACGCCGCCACCATGATCACCTTCGATCTGGTGCAGCGGGTGTGGCGGGACTCCGGCCTGACGGTGCGGTACGTGCAGAACGTCACCGACATCGACGATCCGTTGCTGGAGCGGGCCGAGCGCGACGGCGAGGACTGGAAGGTCCTGGCGATGCGGGAGACCGCGTTGTTCCGGGAGGACATGGAGGCGCTGCGGATCATCCCGCCGGCGCACTACGTCGGCGCGGTGGAGTCGATCCCGGACATCGCCGACAAGGTCCTCCTCCTGCTCAAGGACGGCGCGGCGTACCGGCTCGACGACGGCACCGGCGACGTCTACTTCGACGTCACCGCCGTCCCGGCGTTCGGCTACGAGTCGAACCTGTCCCGGCCGGAGATGCTGGAGATCTTCCCCGAGCGCGGTGGCGATCCGGACCGGGCGGGCAAGCGGGACCCGCTGGACCCGCTGCTGTGGCGGGGGGCCCGCGAGGGCGAGCCGTCCTGGCCCGGCGGCGACCTCGGCCCGGGCCGCCCGGGCTGGCACATCGAGTGCGCGGTGATCGCGCTGAACCTGCTGGGCGAGACCATCGACGTGCAGGGCGGCGGGAACGACCTGATCTTCCCGCACCACGAGTGCTCCGCCGCGCACGCGGAGCGGCTGACCGGGCGGTCGCCGTTCGCCAACCACTACGTGCACGCCGGCATGATCGGCCTGGACGGCGAGAAGATGTCGAAGTCCAAGGGGAACCTGGTCTTCGTCTCCCGGCTGCGCGCCGACCGGGTGGACCCGGTGGCGGTCCGGCTCGGGCTGATGGCCGGGCACTACCGCGCCGACCGCACCTGGACCGACGAGCTGCTGGCCGCCGCGCACGAGCGCCTGGCCCGGTGGCGTCGGGCCGCCGCCGCCACCGCCGGCCCGTCCGGGGTCGAGCTGCTGGCCGCGGTACGCGCCCGGCTCGCCGACGACCTCGACACCCCCGGCGCGATCGCGGTCGCCGACGCCTGGGCCGAGCGGGCCCTCGCCGGCGAGGGCACGGACCGGGAGGCCCCGCCCCTGTTCGCCGCCACCCTGGACGCCCTCCTGGGCCTCCACCTCTAGCCCCACCCCCACCCCACCCGCCCACCCCACCCGCCGATCATGGAGGCGTGGTGCCCGGCGAAGGGCGCGAAGGGGGCGTTCCGGCCGCCACGGCTCCATGATCGACGGGGGCCGGCTCAGCCCAGGACGAGGCCGGGGTCCGGGTCGGGGTCCGGGGCCGGGGCGGGGACCTGGTACTCCTCGGTGAGCGTGGTCATCGGGCCTGGCCAGGTGGCCTGGGCCACCTCGATGGGCTTGCGCCGGTCGTCGTAGGCGACGTGCAGCAGGTGCAGCACCGGGGTGTCGGGGCGGATCTGGAGCGTCTCCGCCTCCTCCCGGCTGGGCTGGCGGGCGGTGATGGTGTCGGTGGCGGTGACGTACCGCCGGCCGGTGGCCTCCTCCGCCTCCTGGTAGAGGGGGCGGCCGAACGCCTCGCCCCGCTCCAGGGAGGTGCCGGCGGTGTCCGCCGGGAGGAACCAGGAGGCGCCCACCTCGACGGGGGAGTCCTCGGTGCGGACCAGGTGCCGGCGGCACAGCAACTCGGTGCCGTCGGCGACGCCGAACGCGTCGGCCACCTCGGGCGGGGCTGGGGCCCGGCCGACCGAGACGAGCTGCTGGCGGTATCGGGCGGCCAGGTCCGTGTGGTAGCCGCGGAAGCCGCCGTACCGGCCCCGGGCGAGGCGGTTGAGCCGGCGCCGGGTGCCCCGGACGTACGTACCGGAGCCGGGCTTGGTGATCAGGATGCCCTCGACCCGTAGCTGGTCGACGGCGCGCTGCGCGGTCTGCTTCGCGACGCCGAACATCTCGGCGATGGCCGGGATGGACGGCAGCCGCTCGCCGGGGCCCCAGTCGCCGCGGCGCACCTGGGCCTTGAGCTGCGCGGCGATCTGCCGGTGCGGGAACTCGGCCGCGCCGGGGTTGATCTGCATGCCCGCCTCCTCAAATGACAGCTAGGTTCCTAGGATGCCGTACGACGCGTGATCGCGCCACCCCGGACACGCGTGAGGCCCCGGATCGCGGCGATCCGGGGCCCTCGGCGAGCGGCGCGGGCGACTACCAGGAGCCGGCGGTGGGGCCGGCCGAGCCGCCGCGCCGGCGCAGGTACTTCTCGAACTCCTGGGCGATCTCGTCACCGGTCAGCGGGGTGATGCCCGCGTCGCCGACGCGTTCCTCCAGCTCGCGGACGTACTCGCCGAGTTCGGCGTCCTGCTCGGCGGCGCTGCGCACCCGCTGCTCCCACTCGGCGGCCTCCTCGGCCAGGTCGGCCATCGGCACCGGCAGGTCGAGCACCTCCTCGACCCGGTGTAGCAGGGCCAGGGTGGCCTTGGGGCAGGGCGGGTTGTTGGCGTAGTGCGGCACGTGCACCCAGAACGAGACCGCGTCGACCTCGGCCCGGGTGCAGGCGTCGTGCAGCACGCCGACGATCCCGGTCGGGCCGTCGTAGCGGGTGGGGGTGAGCTGGTAACGCCGGGCGGCCTCCGCGTCCGAGGCGCTGCCGCTGATCGGCAGCGGCCGGGTGTACGGCACGTCGGCCAGCAGCGCACCGAGCAGCACCACCCGTTCGACCTCCAGGCTGTGACAGATCTCCAGCACCTGCTCGCAGAACGTGCGCCAGCGCATGCTCGGCTCGATGCCCCGGATCAGCACCACGTCCCGTTCGGTGCCCTCGGGGCTGGCCACCATGAACCGGGTGGTGGGCCACTCGACCCGGCGGGTCTCGCCGTCGGCCATCGTGATCGTCGGCCGGCTGACCTGGAAGTCGTAGAAGTCCTCCGGGTCCAGTTCGGTGACCTGCCGCGCCTCCCAGACCTGCTCCAGGTGCTCGACCGCGGCGGTCGACGCGTCGGCGGCGTCGTTCCAGCCCTCGAAGGCGGCGATGGCCACGGGGGACCGCAGTACCGGCAGTCCGTCGAACTCGGTCATGCCGTCACCTCACCCTGTTCGTCGGGGGTGGCCGCGGGCGACGGCCCTGTCGCCCGCCCGCCGGGCACGGTGGCGTCCCTGTTGTCCTTCACGTCCGTCAGCCTACGTGTCGGCGCGTGATGCGGCCCGCCGGCCGCGCCGTCCGGCCCCGGCGTCGCGGCCGAGCCCGTCCGGCCCGTCCCCGCCGGAACGGCCGGACGGGACGAGGCGGTGCTCCCGGCCCCCGCCCAACGGGGTGATCCGGCCGACACAATGTGGGAGCGCGAGTGGGCGGTGACCCGGCCAGGGGTCCTCGCACTACCCTGAATCCGTGCGGACTTCGTTGCTGGATGTGTTGTCAGACCGGATCCTCGTCGCCGACGGCGCGATGGGGACGATGCTCCAGGCGGCCGACCTGACCCTGGACGACTTCGAGGGCCACGAGGGGTGCAACGAGATCCTCAACGTGACCCGCCCGGACGTGGTCCGGGGTGTGCACGAGGCGTACCTGGCCGCCGGGGCGGACTGCGTCGAGACGAACACCTTCGGCGCCAACCTGGCCAACCTGGGCGAGTACGACATCTCGCACCGGATCCGGGAGCTGGCGGAGGCCGGCGCGCGGATCGCCCGGGAGGCCGCCGACGCGTGGAGCACCCCGGACCGGCCCCGGTTCGTGCTCGGCTCGATCGGCCCCGGCACGAAGCTGCCCACCCTCGGGCACACCGCGTACGCGACGCTGCGCGACGCGTACCAGGAGAACGCGGCCGGCCTGATCGACGGCGGCGCGGACGCGCTGATCGTGGAGACCTGCCAGGATCTGCTCCAGGTGAAGGCGGCGGTGGTCGGGTCGCACCGGGCGATGGCGGCGGCGGGGCGGACGGTGCCGCTGATCTGCCACGTCACCGTGGAGACCACCGGCACGATGTTGCTCGGCAGCGAGATCGGCGCGGCGCTGACCGCACTGGAGCCGCTGGGCATCGACCTGATCGGGCTGAACTGCGCGACCGGGCCGGCGGAGATGAGCGAGCACCTGCGCTACTTGTCCCAGCACGCCCGGGTGCCGCTGTCGGTGATGCCGAACGCCGGCCTTCCGCAGCTCGCCGCCGACGGGGCGGTCTACCCGCTGACCCCGGTGGAGTTGGCCGACGCGCTGGAGCGGTTCGTCGTCGAGTACGGCGTCTCGCTGATCGGCGGCTGCTGCGGGACGACGCCGGAGCACATCCGGGTGGTCGCCGAGCGGCTGCACGGCGCGCGGCCGGGTCCGCGGCAGCCGCAGGCCGACGCCGGCGTCTCCTCGATCTACCACCACGTGCCGTTCGCGCAGGACGCGAGCGTGCTGATGGTGGGGGAGCGGACCAACGCCAACGGGTCGAAGGCGTTCCGGGAGGCGATGCTGGCCGGGGACTGGCAGGCGTGCGTGGAGATCGCCCGCAGCCAGGCCCGGGACGGTTCGCACCTGCTGGACCTGTGCGTGGACTACGTGGGCCGCGACGGCACGGTGGACATGCGGGAGCTGGCCGGCCGGTTCGCGACCGCGTCTACGCTGCCGATCATGCTCGACTCGACGGAGCCGCAGGTGGTCGAGGCCGGGCTGGAGATGCTCGGCGGCCGGTGCGTGGTCAACTCGGTCAACTTCGAGGACGGCGACGGGCCGGGCTCCCGCTACGCCCGGGTGATGCCGATCATCGCCGAGCACGGTGCGGCGGTGGTGGCGCTGCTCATCGACGAGGAGGGACAGGCCCGCACCGCCGAGTGGAAGGTGCGGGTCGCGCAGCGGCTGATCGAGGACCTGACCGGGCGGTGGGGGCTGCGCCGGGCCGACATCCTGATCGACGCGCTGACCTTCCCGATCGCCACCGGCCAGGAGGAGACCCGGCGCGACGGCATCGAGACCATCGAGGCGATCCGGGAGATCGCCCGCCGCTGGCCGGGGGTGAACTTCACCCTGGGCATCTCGAACGTGTCGTTCGGGCTGAATCCGGCGGCCCGGCAGGTGCTCAACTCGGTGTTCCTGCACGAGTGCGTGCAGGCCGGCCTGACCTCGGCGATCGTGCACGCCAGCAAGATCCTGCCGATGTCGAAGATTCCGGACGAGCAGCGCGAAATCGCGCTGGACCTGGTCTACGACCGGCGCCGTGAGGGCTTCGACCCGGTGCAGCGGTTCATCGAGGTCTTCGAGGGGGTGGACGCCTCCTCGGCGCGGGCCACCCGGGCGGAGGAGTTGGCGGCGCTGCCGCTGGAGGAGCGTCTCAAGCGGCGGATCATCGACGGCGAGCGCAACGGCCTGGAGGCCGACCTCGACACGGCGATGGCCGAGGGCCGGTCCGCGTTGTCGATCATCAACGACCTGCTGCTGGACGGGATGAAGGTGGTCGGCGAGCTGTTCGGCTCGGGCCAGATGCAGCTGCCGTTCGTGCTCCAGTCGGCCGAGGTGATGAAGACCGCGGTGGCGTACCTGGAGCCGCACATGGAGAAGGCCGACGACGGCGGCAAGGGTCGGATCGTGCTGGCCACGGTCAAGGGCGACGTGCACGACATCGGCAAGAACCTGGTCGACATCATCCTGTCCAACAACGGCTACGAGGTCGTCAACATCGGCATCAAGCAGCCGATCACCGCGATCCTCGACGCGGCGGAGCAGCACCGGGCCGACGCGATCGGGATGTCCGGGCTGCTGGTGAAGAGCACGGTGATCATGAAGGAGAACCTGGCCGAGATGGCCGAGCGCGGGGTGGCCGAGCGGTGGCCGGTGCTGCTCGGCGGGGCGGCGTTGACCCGGGCGTACGTGGAGGACGACCTGCGGGCGGTGTTCCCGGGCCAGGTGCACTACGCCCGGGACGCGTTCGAGGGGCTGTCCCTGATGGACCGGGTGATGACGGCGAAGCGGGGCGGGGCGCCGGTGGTGGACCCGGAGCGGGAGGCGGCCCTGGCGGCGCGTCGGGAGCGCCGGGAGCGGCAGCGGGCGATGGTGACCGAGGCGCTGCCGGAGCTGGACGACGCGTCGGTGCGTTCCGACGTGGCGCGCGACGTGGAGGTGCCGAGGCCGCCGTTCTTCGGCACCCGGGTGGTGAAGGGCCTGCCGCTGGCGGAGTACGCGGCGCTGCTGGACGAGCGGGCGACGTTCCTGGGGCAGTGGGGGCTGCGGGGCGCCCGGGGCGGCAAGGGCCCGTCGTACGAGGAGCTGGTGGAGACCGAGGGCCGGCCGCGGCTGCGGTACTGGCTGGACCGGCTGACCGCCGACAAGGTCCTCGAGGCGGCGGTGGTGTACGGGTACTTCCCGGCGTACTCGGAGGGCAACGACCTGGTGGTGCTGGACGAGAACGGGCATGCCGAGCGGGCCCGGTTCTCGTTCCCGAGGCAGCGCCAGGAGCGGCGGTTGTGCCTGGCGGACTTCTTCCGGCCCAAGGGCGACCAGCTCGACGTGGTGGCGTTGCAGTTGGTGACCGTGGGGCAGCCGATCAGCGAGTACACGGCGAAGATGTTCGCCGGCAACGAGTACCGCGACTACCTGGAGGTGCACGGCCTGTCGGTGCAGCTCACGGAGGCGCTGGCGGAGTACTGGCACCGGCGGGTCCGGGCCGAGCTGACGCTGCCGGGCGGTCGTACGGTGGCCGACGACGACCCGGGGGACCTGGCGGGCCTGCTGCGCACCGACTACCGGGGCTGCCGGTTCGCGTTCGGCTACCCGGCCTGTCCGGACCTGGAGGACCGGGCGAAGATCGTGGACCTGCTGGGCGCGGATCGGATCGGGGTGCAGCTCTCGGAGGAGTTCCAGCTGGTGCCGGAGCAGGCGACCGACGCGATCGTGGTGCACCACCCGGAGGCGAACTACTTCAACGCCAAGTGACGCCGTCACCCTGCCTGAGCTGCGCAAACGCTGCCCCGGCGGCTGTCTAGGCCGTCGCCAGGCCGTCGGGGTCGGTCAGGCCGTGCCCGAAGGCGGCGTCAATCGCCCGGCGGGTGCGGTCCTCACTGGTCGGCAGCAGGTGGGTGTAGACCCGCAGGGTGAAGCCCGGGTCCGCGTGGCCGAGGTACAGCGACAGGGCCTTGATGTTCTCGCCCGCGTCGAGCAGGACGGAGGCGTACGTGTGCCGAAGCACGTGCATGCCGTTCTGTCGGGTGTCCTCGACGCTGGCCGCCCGGATGGCCGGCTTCCAGACGTTGGCGTTGAACGACGGGCGGCTGAGCGGGTCGCCGTTGGCGGTGCTGAGGTAGACCGTGACCGTCCGGGGTTCGCCGGCGGGGGTGCCCCACGGCAGGGTGACCGGCACGGGGTCGATGTCCTTGGCGTGCTCGCGCAGGCGGGCCGCAACGGCGTCGGGTAGCGGGACCTCCCGCAGCTTGCCGCCCTTGGGCGGGGCGAACACCAGGTTTCCCCGCACGATCTTGATCTGGCGGACGACGTGGAGCAGTCGTCGAGAGGGGTCGACATCGTCCGGGCGGACGGCAGTCCGGGAGACCCGCGAGGAGACCGGCATCAGTGTCGAGGTGGCCGGGATGGTCGGCGTCTACTCCGACCCCGGTCACGTCATCGAGTACTCAGACGGCGAAATACGGCAACAGTTCTCGCTCTGCTTCCGCGCCGTACCGGTCAGCGGCATCCCGACCCCGAGCGACGAGTCACACGAGGTGCGGTGGGTTGCCCGCGACGAGCTGGCCGCGCTCGACATTCACCCGTCGACCCTGCTTCGCATCACCCACGGCTACGAGGAACGCCCCGAGCCCTACATCGGCTGACGAACACCGCCGGTGAGCTGTTCCTGAGTCCGCCGCACGGCAGCGACCATCTCCGGTTCCGCCCGACCGATGAACCGGGTCACCAGGTGCTCCGGCCCGTACCGCGACCGGATCTCCGCCAGCCGCTCTAACACCTCGAAGTCCTGGCCATCCGGCCCAGTCGTCATGTCCGAGAAGCAGAGCGCGTCAGTTACCGGCGTCTCTTCCCGAGGGAACTCGGCGGCCAGGACGTCACCGAGCCCACGTTCCTCCGCTTCCAGCCACGCGCAGGAGTGATGAGCCACCAGGGCCGCAATCCGCTCGTCGAACCGCTCACGGCGCAACCAACGCCCACCGTCGAGGGAGTGAAAGCCGGTGTCGACCAGATCGGGGCTGTAGCCCACATCACGCAGCCACGCCGAAGCCACGAGCACCGCCCGATCTCCGGCTGGGACCGCCGCGCTGATCCTGTCCGCCTTGGCGGCCACCGCCTGGACGTGACTCCATCGACGAGGCAACGGCGTCTCCAACAGATGTCGCGCAACTTCCCGAGCGGTATCGACGAGGTCGGCCATCCCGCCAGGGTACGGAGCGACCCGTCCCGCGCACCATCCCGTGTCCAGTCACCGACGACCGGGGCGGCCGGCTGCCGGCGATGTCGGGCTTTACTTGATGCGTGACGGATTGGTGTCAGATGTTGGGTGACACGTCCGGCTAGACGATTCAGCGGACGGCGATGCGAGTGTCGATGCGGATGCACTCATCGACTACGTGGGCAAGTTGCTTCACCCTCACGGTGAGGTGCTCCCGCCAGCCGTCGAACCTCGGCGAGTCGCAGGCGAAGGTCCCTGTCGACCATCGCCCGTGTATCTGCCGAAGACGCGTTGCGACGACGGGGTAGCTAGACGTGGGGTGGTCGCCATTGATGTAGTCCAGGTCGAAGAGCAGGCGCATCGGTGTCTCGACGGAGTCCCACGGTCGATAGCCGCCGAAGTCGTGCATCTGTGGCAGGTCGATGCCCTCCTCGGCGGCGAGGAAGTAGTGGAAGGCGGCGAGGGGACCCCAGCCGAACGCAGCCTCAGGGGCGGCGGTTTCGGACGGAACTCGGGGGGTGTACGTCCAAGCCACCGGAAGAACCTACATGGCATCCAGCGTATTGCTCGCCGAGTGTTACCCATCAAGTGAAGCCACCGTGTAGCGCATCAAGCGGAGTCGGGCAGCCGGCTGCCGGCGATGTGGTTCAAACTTTCTGTACGTCTTCAAGGCGGCCCTGACGGGCCGCACGCGCCGCCGCCTGGGCGCGCGTCCGTCGCTCCGCTGGCGCTCCGACTCCGGCCACGCAACACGCCCGGCGGCTGGCGCGGACAGCGGAAAGCCCGGAGGGGCCGCCGCAGACGGGGTAGCTCAGAGAGTGGTGGAGGCCCGTCGCCGGCAGCCGGCCGCGTCGCGCCCGAGCAGCGCGGCGCAGGAGGGGTGCGCGCCGGGTTCGCGCGGCAAGCCCCAAGCATGGGGGCGGTGGCCGCGCGAGGCGTGCCGGTCGTCCAGGAGCCGGCTCCGCAGCCGGTCAGGGTCAGGTCAACCGCTCACCTGGGAGGGGGAGGGGTGCCGCCGGTGGCCGGCTTCGAACCCGGGAGCCGGGTCCGTGCCGGGCGAGGTTGGGTCAACTGCGCCACTGTGGCGGTGTCCGCCGGGGGGCGCGGCCCGTGACACGAGAGCCGACACCGACTCAGGCTGTTCCGGCAGCGTCCGTCCGTGCGTCAAGGTCCGCTTGACGTGCCGGCCGGACGGATTCAGTTGAAGGGCAGGTCTGGCGAGAGGGATCGATACCAGAGGCAGGGAGCGCAGCACAGGAGAACAACGAGTGCCACGATGGCAACCAGCGCGATGCCGCTGAGGCTGCCGATCGCCAACAGGCTCTTGAACGCGTTCCGTGTGTCGCCCGCTTCATCTTTGGCTCTGGCCATGACACTCCCGTGATTGGCAGGACTGGTTGATCAATATTCTGCCGAAGGCGGCCTCGGCGGCGTGCGGGGGCCTAGCGCTCTGGCTTATCGAGCATCGCCGTGGGCGACCAACTGAGTGACTATCTGGGTGACGATCGCGACGGACGCCGGTGGACGAGGATGCACGGCGGGGGACCGCCACAGGAGATGGGAGCAAGTGAAGCAGCAGGTGGCGGGGCCGGGTTGGTTGCCTGGGGGTCAAGGAGTCAGGCCGTCGGCAGGCCGTGGAACGTCAACCAACGATGCCCAAAGGTGACGATCGATGCCTAGTGTTTGCGCAGCTCAGGCGGCCGATGGGCATCCTTTGCCCGGTTCGTCTGGCACCCGGTTACAGTTCAACGCCAAGTGACGCGGTGGTCGGCGGCGGTGGGGGCACGGTGGTGACGAACCTGCCGGCGGTGTCCGGGCGACGGTGGCTGGCCGGTTCGCCTCGCGGTGGGTCGGTGCTGACCGCGTCAGGGTGAGGGGAACGGGCCGTGCCGGAGGGCTGGGTCTGGGACGAGTCCCTGTTCGAGGGCGCCGCCGCGTACTACGAGCGGGGGCGGCTGCCGTACGCGGAGGGTTTCGCGGCGGTGCTGGCGGAGGCTCTTGACCTGGACGGGTCGGGCCGGTTGCTGGACGTGGGGTGCGGCCCGGGAACGGTGACGCTGCCGCTGGCCGGGTGGTTCGCGGAGGCGGTGGGGATCGACCCGGACCCCGGGATGCTGGCGTGGGCGCGGCGGCGGGCCGCCGCCGCGGGCGTGGGTGACGTCCGGTGGGTGCGGGCGCGGGCGGAGGATCTGCCGGCCGGGCTGGGTGTCTTCCGGGTGGCGGTGTTCGGGCAGTCCTTCCACTGGATGGAGCGGGACCGGGTCGCGGCGACGGTGCGCCGGATGTTGTTGCCGGGCGGGGCGTTCGTGCAGATCAGCGATGTCAAGGAGCGGTGTCGACGGCCGGGTTGCCCGCCCCGGCGCCCCCGTACGCGGCGGTGGCCGAACTGGTGCGCGGGTATCTGGGCCCGGTGCGGCGGGCCGGTCGGGGGTTCCTGCCGAACGGGACGCCGGGCGGCGAGGCCGCGGTGCTGGCCGCCGCGGGTTTTGTCGGCCCGCGGCGGCTGCGGGCGCCGTCCGGGGTGGTGCTGCGGCGCTCGGTCGACGACGTGGTGGCGTGGGTGCACTCGCGGTCGGACGCGGTGCCGCACCTGTTCGGGGCGCGGCTGGCGGAGTTCGACGACGACCTGCGGGGCCTGCTCGCCGTGGCGGCCCGGGACGGGTGGTTCGCCGAGCGGGTGCCGGACACGGAGCTGGTGGTCTGGCGGGTTCCCGGGGCCGGGTCGGGCGGCGGCGTCCCGCCGGTCGGGGAGGCGCGCTGACCGGGCCGAGGGTTCCTAGGATGAGCCGGTGGACAAGATGCAGTTGCGGCGGCTTCCGGTGACCTCCCCGCCCATCCCGCAGGGGGGCGGGCGGGTGCGGTCCGCGGCGGGCGAGCTGGCCAAGATCGTCGATGGTGGGAGCTACCGCTACCTGGCGTACCTGGAGTTCCTGCCGGAGGCGGGCAGGCCGCGGGGCAACCACTACCACGCGGCGCGGACGGAGACGCTCTATGTGATCTCGGGGCGGTTGCGGGGGGTCTTCCTGGATCTGGACTCGGGCGAGCGGGTCGAGGCGCTGCTGGAGGCGGGTGACCTGGTGACGCTGGCGCCCCGGTGTGCGCACGTCTTCCAGGCGCTGGAGCGGGCGCAGGCCGTCGAGTTGGCCGACCGGCCGTACGACCCGGCGGACACGTTTCCCTGTGCGGTGTCGGACGCCGCTTCCTGAGGCGGTCGCGCCGCCCGGGCGCGCGCCGGCCGGCAGTTCGCCGCCGCAGCCGAAGAGGTCGAGGCCGCAGGCGGCGAAGGTGGGGTGGCGGGCGTCCTGGAAGGACGGCAGGGCGCTGAACCGGCGGACGATCTCCTCGGGCACGTGGGTGCGGACCGCGGCCTCCAGGCCGGGGCGGGCGTGGACGGCCAGGTCCTCCTGGGAGTGGTAGCGCAGGCGCAGTCGTCCGGCGAACGCCGCGACGGTCTGCCGGGTGTCGTCGGTCGACCTGGGTCTTCCCGGTGCTCGGGCGGCACAACTTGGTAGCCGTCGGAAGGCCGGCATATCGCCGTGCGGGTTATTCATCTCTCTTTCCACAATGCGAGAAGCCGTGGGTTGCGGCGTCGCCGTGTGACGTCCCGGCATTGTCTGGCGTGATTGGGGGGTTCGCGATCGTCATCGCGGTCGGACCGGCTCCCACCTGCGCGGTTCCGTCGGGGCGCGGGATGCGGTTCAGGTGGGCGATGATCACGATTTCTGGCAGGGTTGACGGCATGCCCGCCCTCCTGCGTACCCGTGTCACCGACTGGACCGTCGTCGTCCCGCTGCTCGCCGTCGTGGTCCTGGCGGCGACCTGGGGCAGGGAACTGCCCCCGGTGGTCGTGGTGATCGTGGCGGTGTTCCTGGCCGGGGCGGTGCTGGCCGCCGTGCATCACGCGGAGGTGGTCGCCCACCGGGTGGGCGAGCCGTTCGGCTCGCTGGTGCTCGCCGTCGCGGTCACGGTCATCGAGGTGGCCCTCATCGTCACGCTGATGATCAGCGGCGGTGACAAGACGCAGGCGTTGGCCCGGGACACCGTCTTCGCCGCGGTCATGATCACTTGTAACGGCATACTCGGCCTGTCCCTGCTGCTCGGCGCGCTGCGCCGTCGGGTGGCGGTGTTCAACCCGGAGGGCACCGGTGGGGCATTGGCCACCGTGGCCACCCTGGCCACCCTGAGCCTGGTGGTGCCGACCTTCACCACGAGTCGTCCCGGCCCGGAGTTCTCCCCGGCCCAGCTCGCCTTCGCCGCCGTGGCCTCGCTGGCCCTGTACGGGCTGTTCGTGCTGGTGCAGACCGGCCGGCACCGCGACTACTTCCTGCCGGTGAGCGCCGACGGGACCGTGGTCGACGCCGACGGGGACGGGCACGCCGACCCGCCGTCGCCCCGGGCCGCTCTGGCCAGCCTCGCCCTGCTGGTGGTGGCGCTGATCGCCGTGGTGGGCCTGGCGAAGATGGTGTCACCGGCCATCGAGGCCGGGGTGTCCGCCGCCAACCTGCCGCAGGCGTTCGTCGGCGTGGTCATCGCGTTGCTGGTGCTGCTGCCGGAGACTCTGGCCGCGGCCCGCGCCGCCCGCCGCGACCGGGTGCAGATCAGCCTCAATCTGGCGCTCGGCTCGGCCATGGCCAGCATCGGCCTGACCATTCCGGCGATCGCCATCGCCTCGATCTGGCTCGACGGGCCGCTGCTGCTCGGGCTGGGCGGCACGCAGTTGGCGTTGCTGGCGTTGACCGTCGTCACGGGCGTGCTGACCGTGGTGCCGGGCCGGGCCACCCTGCTCCAGGGCGGCGTGCACCTGGTCCTGCTGGCCGCGTTCGTGTTCCTCGCCGCCAGCCCCTGACGGCTGCCCGGGCGCGCCTGTCCGGCCGGGACGTGGGCGACACCGGCCCTCGTCGGGCGGGCGGTGCCGACGCGGGCCGATCGGAGGGTCACCGGGAAGCCCCGCCGAGGGGCATGATCGAAGGGGAGCCCGGGTACCGCCCCGGTGAGGACGAACCGGGGAGGACGCTGTGACGGCACGCGCGGGACGTCGGCCGCGAGGGCCGCTGGCCGGTCTGCTGGCCGCGCTGGTGCTGGCCGGCGGCTGCATGGTCGGCGGGGTGGACGAGGGCGCGCCGCAGCAGCCCGGCCCGGAGCAGCCCCAACGGTCCGCGGCACCGGGTGCGGAGCGGACCCGGGCCGACGGCACCACCAGCGTCGCCGAGTTCAAGGAGGACTTCGCCGTCGCGGTGGACAAGGCCGAGGTGTACTGGGCCGCGCAGTTCCGGGAGTCGGGCCGGCGGTTCGAGCCGATCCGGCGGGTCGTGGCGTACCAGCGGGAGGGCGAGGTCTCCTGCGGCGGGCAGGCGCTGCCGCGCAACAACGCCGTGTACTGCTCGGCGGGCGACTTCATCGCCTACGACGTCAACTGGTCGGTGGCGGCGTTCCGGCAGGTCGGTGACGCGTTCCTGTACTACCTGCTCGGCCACGAGTACGCCCACGGCGTGCAGGTGCGCCTGGGCATCCGCTACGACTTCACCATCCAGCAGGAGTTGCAGGCCGACTGCATGGCCGGGGCGTACCTCGGCGGCTCGATCCAGGCCCAGCAGTTGGCGCTGGAGGACGGCGACCTGGAGGAGTTCCGGGAGGGGCTGCTCGCCGTCGGTGACGACCCCGACCAGCCGTGGTTCGCCGAGGGTGCGCACGGCACCGCCGAGCAGCGCACGGACTCCTTCTTCCGCGGCTACGAGTCCGGCCTGTCGGCCTGCGGCCTCGGCTGAGACGCGCACCGGGTCGCCGGCGCGGGAGGGTCGCCGAGGTCACCCCGGGCGGGTCCGGGCGGCGGCGGGCCCGGGCCGGCTGAGAGGATCGCGGCGACCGCGCGACCCTGGAGGACCCGCTGAGCAGCCACCATCCCGCCGCCGTGCTCTTCGACATGGACGGCACCCTGGTCGACAGTGAGAAGCTGTGGGACGTCGCCCTGCGCGAGCTGGCGGCCGAGTACGGGGGCACCCTGTCCGTCGCCGCCCGCCTGGCGATGATCGGCACCAGCATGGCCGACTCGATGCGCATCCTGCACGAGGACCTCGGACAGCCGCACCGCGACCCGCTGGTCAGCGGGGCGTGGATCGACGTGCGGATCCTGGAGCTGTTCCGCACCGGGCTGCGCTGGCGGCCCGGTGCGCTGGCGCTGCTGGGCGCGGTCCGCGCGGCGGGCGTCCCGACCGCCCTGGTCACCTCCAGCGTTCGGCCCCTGGTGGAGGTGGCGCTGGACACCCTGGGGCGGGACAGCTTCGACGCGGTGGTCTGCGGCGACGAGGTGGACGCGGCCAAGCCGCACCCGGAGCCGTACCTGACCGCCGCCCGGCTGCTCGGCGTGCCGATCGCCCGGTGCGTGGCGATCGAGGACTCCCCGACCGGGGTGGCCAGTGCCCTGGCCGCCGGCGCGGCGGTGCTGGCCGTGCCGGCGGAGGTGTCGATCGCGCCGGTCGACGGCGTACACCAGTTGGAGAGCCTGACCGGGGTGGACCTGGAGTTGCTCGCCGCCCTGCTCGGCGAGCGGCCGGCCTGACCTGCCGGCTGACCGGGGTCACCGGGCGACCGGGGCGTCAACCCACCGTCGACAAGGGCCCCCTGCCCCGTCGTAGGCGGTGGCAGGGGGCCCTTGCCCGCGACTCAGTCGTGGGCGATCGCGCCCAGGACGTTGATCCGGGCGGCCCGGATCGCTGGCAGTGCCGCCGCGACCACCCCGATCAGCGCGGCCAGGCCGAGGAAGATCCCGATCTGGGACCAGGGCAGCACCAGGTCGGTGATCCCCTCGTCCTTGAGCGCCCGGACCACCGCCGCGCCGAGGCCGGCGCCGACGACGACGCCGAGCAGCGCGCCGAAGACCGAGATCACCACGGCCTCCACGGTGATCATCCGCATGGTCTGGGCCCGGCGCAGCCCGATCGCCCGCAGCAGGCCCAGCTCCCGGGTCCGTTCCAGTACCGACAGGGCCAGGGTGTTGATGATGCCCAGCACGGCGATCACGATGGCCAGCGCCAGCAGGATCTGGATCATCGTGAGCAGCGTGTCGAAGCCGCTGGTCTGCTGCTCGATGAAGGTGGCCCGGTCGGCCACCGACACCTCTGGGCTGTCCGCCACCAGGGCCTCCAGCTGCGGCTGCACCTGCGACACCGTCGTGCCCGGGGTGAGCTGCACCAGCGCCGTGAACGGCTGCGGGCTGGTGAACTCCGCGCCCGCCTGTTTCGGCAGGATGATCGACCCGATGGCCCGGTCGTCGGGCAGCACCGCCGTCACCGTGTACGTGCGTGGGCCCTCGCCCCGGGCGAACTGGGCGGTCAACCGGTCACCCACCGACTTGCCCAGCTCCTTCGCGCCGGAGACGCTCAGCGCCACCTGGTCCGGCCGCAGCGTGGCGATCGTGCCCGACTGCGCGGTGGTGTGGTAGATCTGCCCCATCGCGGCCAGGTCGGTCAGCGCCACCACGTACGCCCGGTCGCCGTCGACGATCGCGTTGTCGTTGTAGACGCCCACCACCGCGTTCACCCCGGGCACCGCGGCGGCCCGGTCGACCACCGCCGGGTCGAACACCGGCGGCCGGGGCCCGGTCTGTGCCCCGGAGATCACCAGCTGCGCGTCGACGGTGCTCGCCGCCCTGCCGGCGATGCTGGACTTGGCCGAGTCGAGGATCACCGTAACCCCGGTGACCAGGGCGATGCCGACCATCAGGGCGGCGGCGGTGATGGCCGTGCGGCGCGGGTTGCGCCCCGAGTTGAGCCGGCCCAGCCGGCCCGGCACCGACCAGGCGAACAGCCCGCCGAGCAGGGACACCACCGGGCGGCTGAACAGCGGGGTCAACAGCGCCACCCCGATGAACGTGAACAGCACCCCGCCCAGGATCACCGACAGCGTGGCGTCGCCGGCGTTGCCGGTCAGCCCCACCGCCAGCAGCGCGCCACCGACGGCGGTGACCACCGCGCCGGCGACGGTGAGCCGGGTCAGCGGCCGGTCCGGGGTGGCCACGTCCTGCATCGCCGCGATCGGCGGGATGCGGGCGGCCCGCAGCGCCGGCAGCAGCGCCGCCACCACGGTGATCAGCATGCCGACCGCGAAGGCGCTGACCACGGCGGCCGGCGGCACGCCCAGCCCGGCCAGGGTCAGCCCGCCGGCGAACGTGCCGAACGCCCAGGCCAGCAGCGCGCCCACCCCGATGCCCGCGCCGAGGCCGAGGACCGAGGCGATCAGCCCGACCGCGAGGGCCTCCAGCACCACGGAGCCGATGATCTGCCGCCCGCTGGCCCCGATGGCCCGCATCAGGGCCAGCTCCCGGGTCCGCTGCGCCACGATGATCGAGAACGTGTTGAGGATCAGGAACGTGCCGACCAGCAGCGCCACCGCGGCGAAGCCGAGCAGCACCTTGTTGAAGAAGGCCAGGCCCTCCTTGAGGCCGGCCGCGGCGTCGGTGGAGAGCTGCTCGCCGGTCTTGACCTCGTAGCCGGGGCCGAGTGCCCGGGTCAGGTCGTCGCGCAGCGCCTCCGGGGTCACCCCGGCGGCGGCCCGCACCGTCACGCTGTTGAACGTGTCGGGCTTGCCGAGCATCAGCCGCTGTGCGGCCGGGGTGGTGAACGCGATCTCGTTCACCCCGCCGACGGAGTCCCGGCCGCCGCTGTAGCCGAAGGTGCCGACCAGGGTGAAGTCGCGGCGCTTGGACTCGAACGCGGTCAGCGCACCGACCCGGTCACCCACCTTGACCTTGGCGGCCGTCGCGAGGGCGGCGTTGACCACGATCTCGTCGTCGGCCTGCGGCGCGCGGCCCTCCCGCAGCTTCACCAGGTCGCTCTCGCCGGTCCAGTTCTCCCCGAGCTGGGGCGGGCCGAACGAGGTGACCACCTTGCCGTTGCTGCCGATCAACCGCGCGCCGTCGGCGTTGACCACGCCGGTGGCCTCGGCCACGCCGGGCACCGCCCGGACCCGGCCCACCACGTCGGCCGGGAACGCGGGGGCGACCTGCTCGCCCTCCGCCTCGTCCACGGCGATCTTCGGCTTCGCGGCGACGTTGACGTCGATGCCGGCGTACGCGTCGGCGAAGACCGCGTCGAAGGACCGGCCGAGGGTGTCGGTGAGCACGAACGCGCCGGAGACGAACATGACGCCGAGCACCACGGCCAGGCCGGAGAGGATCAGGCGCACCTTGCGCGCCAGCAGGCTCTTGAGGGTGGCCCGGAACATCAGTTCCCCACCTCGGTGATGACCGGGGTGTCGAGCTTCTTCATGGTGTCCAGCACCGTGTCGGCGGTCGGCTCGATCAGTTCCGAGACGATCTGCCCGTCGGCGAGGAACACCACCCGGTCGGCGTACGCGGCGGCGGTCGGGTCGTGGGTCACCATGACGATGGTCTGGCCGTGCTCGCGTACCGAGTTGCGCAGGAAGTTCAGCACCTCCGCGCCGGAGCGGGAGTCGAGGTTGCCGGTCGGCTCGTCGGCGAAGATCACCTCAGGGCGGGCGACCAGCGCCCGGGCGCACGCCACCCGCTGCTGCTGACCGCCGGAGAGCTGCGCCGGGCGGTGGTCGAGCCGGTCGCGCAGCCCGACCGTGTCGATCACGGTGTCGTACCAGGCCGGGTCCGGCCGGCGGCCGGCGATCGACATCGGCAGCAGGATGTTCTCCTTCGCCGTCAGCGTGGGCAGCAGGTTGAACTGCTGGAAGATGAAGCCCACCTTGTCCCGGCGCAGGTTCGTCAGCCCGGCGTCACCGAGCCCGGTCACCGTGGTCTCGCCGATCGACACCGTGCCCCGGGTGACCGAGTCCAGGCCGGCCAGGCAGTGCATCAGCGTCGACTTGCCCGACCCGGACGGGCCCATGATCGCGGTGAACTGGCCCCGCTCGAACTCGGCGCTCACCCCCCGCAGCGCGACGACCTGCGCCTCGCCGCTGCCGTACACCTTCCACACGTCGCTTGCGCGGGCCGCGGCCTGCGCGTGGCGGCCTATCGTCGCGGTCACGTCATCTACCTCTTCCGTCTGGGCTGCTCTGGCCGCACCGCCCCCGCTGGTCGGTGCGGCATGTCCTCATCCTCGGTGCCGGCCGGCACCGATCCGTCCGTCTTCGGAGGGAGCGATGGCGGATTTCCCGGTGCGGGTCGGCCCGGAGGCCGGCTCAGGGTTGCCCCTGACCGATTCCGACCACGGCGCGCCACGTCGCCCATCGCGCACGGTAGGACCTCGCGCCACGTCAGGGTCAAACCGCGACCACCCGCCTGTGGTCACGGTAGGTGACGACCACAACACTTTCGTCGCCCGGGTGGTGACCCCGCCGGTACGCGGGGCGGCGGGCCCGAGGCCGCCACGGCTACGCCCGGGGACGCACCAGGCCCGACTCGTACGCCAGCACCACGGCCTGCACCCGGTCGCGCAGCCCCAGCTTGGTCAGCACGTGCCCGACGTGGGTCTTGATGGTGGTCTCGCTGACCGACAGTGCCCGGGCGATCTCCGCGTTGGACAGCCCCCGGGCCACCTGCACGAGCACCTCCCGCTCGCGGTCGGTGAGCGTGTTGAGCGCCTTCGGCGGGGCGGCAGCCGGGTCGGGCAGCACGTCGGCGAAGCGGTCCAGCAGCCGCTTGAGGATCCGCGGGGCCACCACCGCCTCCCCGGCGGCGACCGTGCGGATCGCCGTGACCAGGTCCTCCGCCGGCACGTCCTTGGCCAGGAAGCCGCTGGCCCCGGCGCGCAGCGCCCCCACCACGTACTCGTCGAGGTCGAACGTGGTCAGGATCAGCACCCGCACCGGCAGCCGGGCGTCGACGATGGCCCGGGTCGCGGCGACCCCGTCCATCCGGGGCATCCGGATGTCCATCAGCACCACGTCGGGCAGCAGCCGGCGGGACAGCTCCACCGCCTCCAGGCCGTCGCCGGCCTCGGCCACGATGTCCAGGTCCTCCTCTGAGCCCAGCACCATCCGGAAGCCGGTGCGCAGCAGTGGCTGGTCGTCGGCGAGCAGGATCCGCACCGGCCGCGCCGTCGTCGCGCCGTCGCTCATCGCCTGTCCCCCCGTCGTGTCGGGCCCGCCGCGGGCCCCCTGGTCGTGGCGCGGTCCCCGGTCACGCCGGCACCGCCCCGAACTGCTCCACCGGAATCCTCGCGTACACCCGGTAGCCGCCGCCCGGGCGGGCCCCGGTGCGCAGCGTTCCGCCGTAGAGGCCGACCCGCTCCCGCATGCCCACCAGGCCGTGTCCGATCCGGTCCGGAACCGGCCCCGGACCCCGGCCGGTGTCGGTCACCTCGACGGCCAGGAACGCCGCGCCGAAGGTCAGCCGGACCACGGCGGTGGCGTCCCCGGCGTGCTTGAGCGCGTTGGTCAGCGCCTCCTGCACGATCCGGTAGACGGTCAGCGCGACCCCCTCCTCCAGCGGCCCGGGCGTGCCCTCGGTGCGCAGCGTGACCGGCAGGCCGGCCTCGCGCACCTGCTCCACCAGGATCTCGATGCCGGCCAGGCCGGGCTGCGGGGCCAGGTCGGCGGCCGGTTCGGCGTCGGTGCGCAGCACGTCGAGCAGCCGGCGCATCTCCCGCAGGGTGGCCCGGCTGGTGTCCTCGATCGTGGCGATCGCCTCGTCGGCGGCGTCCGGGTCCCGGCGCAGCACCCGCCGGGCGCCGGTGGCGAGGACCCCCATCACGCTCACGTGGTGGGCCACCACGTCGTGTAGCTCCCGGGCGATGCGGCGCCGCTCGTCGGCGACGGCCTGCTCGGCCAGGGACCGCTGGTTCTGCTCGGCGGAGCGGGCCCGCTCCCGCAGCGCCTCCGTGGAGGCGCGCCGGGCGTGCACCGCCCGCCCCACCGCGTACGCCACCACGGCGGTGAGCAGGTTGTTGAGCACCAGGTACGCCGGGCCGACCTCGAGCACCGCATCGTCGACGGGGGCGAGGACGTTGACCGCCGCCACCGGCAGCCACAGCACGACCGTGGCCGCCGCGGCGGTCCGCACCGGCCGGTGCGCCGCCATCGTGTAGGTGAGCACCACGAAGGTGAGGCTCTGCGTGGTGGGGGCGGGCCCGAGCAGCGCCGGCAGGGCGAGGGTGGCCACGGCGGCGGCCACCGCCGGCCACGGGGCGACCCGGCGCAGCGCCACCGGGGCGGCGCACAGCACGCTCCAGCCGACCGCGCCGGGCACCGGGCCGGGCTGGAACTCCTGCGGGGTGAGCAGGACGAGCACGGTGTCCAGCAGCACCAGGGCGACGGCGGACAGCGCGTCGGCGGCGAGCGGGTGGCGGCGCAGCAACGCCCTCGGCCCTGCGGTCATACCGGAACGCTAGCCGCCGCCACGCGCGATCGATCGTCGCCAGCGGTGAACCCGGTCTCCTCCTCAGGGAGGATGCCTACTCGTCCGCGCCGGGCGGCGCGGGCCGGGACCGGGCGTCGACCAGCGGGTCCGCGGCGCCGGCGGCCGGGAACGGCGGCGGGGTGCCGCCGAAGCTCGGGCACAGCGCCTGGTGGTTGCACCAGTCGCAGAGCCGGCTCGGGCGGGGCCGGAAGTCCTGCCGGGCGGTGGCCGTCTCGATCGCCTGCCACAGCGCCACCACCGTCCGCTCGAAGCGCAGCAGCTCGTCGGCGTCGGGGGCGTAGTCGCAGACCTCGGCGTCCTTGAGGTAGAGCAGCCGCAAAACCCGGGGCACCACGCCACGGGTGCGCCACAGCACCAGCGCGTAGAACTTAAGCTGGAACAGCGCCCGGGCCTCGAACGCCTCCCGGGGCGCACCGCCGGTCTTGTAGTCGACCACCCGCAGCGCCCCGTCCGGGGCCACGTCCAGCCGGTCGAGGTAGCCCCGGATCAGCAGCTCGTCGTCGACCACGGCGGAGATCAGCGTCTCCCGCTCGGCCGGCTCCAGCCGGCGCGGGTCCTCCACCGCGAAGTAGCCCTCCAGCAGCCCGGCCGCCGCGCGCAGGAACTCGGCCGTGCCGACCGGGTCGCCGGCGTCGAACAGGCCGGCCAGCTCCGGCTGCTCGGTGACCAGCCGGTCCCACTGCGGGCCCACCAGGTCGCCGGCCGCCTCCGGGGTGCGCCCGGCCGCCGGCAGGTCGAACAGCCGCTCCAACACCGCGTGCACCAGCGTGCCCCGGGCCTGCTCCACGCTGGGCCGCTCGGGCAGCCGGTCGATGCTGCGGAACCGGTAGAGCAGCGGGCAGGTCTTGAAGTCGGCCGCCCGCGACGGCGACAGCGACGCCCGGACCGTGGCCGGCACCTCCGCCGTGGCCCGCGCCTGCTGCTGGTCGATCACCGGTTCCGCCGTCATGCCCGGAAGGTTAGGCCACCGGTCCGACAACCCCGGCCCCGCCGCTCCGAGCGGTGGGTGCCGGCGGCGGGTACGTAGCATCGGGGCGATGGAGCAGCAGACGACCCGGCCGCCACGGCGGCCCCAGCGGTCCGCCGGAATCACCGTCGGCCGGGTGTTCGGGGTCCCCCTGCACCTCAACGGGTCGATGGTGCTGCTGACCCTGCTGGTCACCGTCCTGTACGCCGAGTTCGCCCGCCGCCAGCTCGACCTGTCCCAGCTCGGCGGTTACCTGATCGGCTTCGGGTTCGTGGTGTCGCTGCTCGGCTCGGTGCTGCTGCACGAGCTGGGCCACGCCCTGACCGCCCGCCGCTTCGGCATCGGTGTGCGGGGGATCACCCTGGAGCTGCTCGGCGGGTACACCGAGATGGACCGCGACGCCCCCAGCCCCCGGATCGACCTGCTGGTGTCGCTGGCCGGACCGGCGGTCTCCGCGGCGCTCGGCGCCGCCGCCGTGGTCGCCACCCTGGCCCTGCCCGACCGCACCCTGGTCAACCAGCTCGCCTTCCAGCTCGCGGTGAGCAACGTCATCGTCGCGGTGTTCAACCTGCTGCCCGGGCTGCCGCTGGACGGCGGCCGGGCGCTGCGTGCCGCCGTGTGGGCGCTGACCCGGGACCGGCACACCGGCACCGAGGTCGCCGGCTGGGTCGGCCGGGCCGTCGCCGTCGGCACCGCCGCGCTGGTCGTCGTGCTGACGGTCAACCGGCTGCTGGTGCCGCTGGCGCTGCCGCTGATGCTGCTGGTCGCGTTCACCCTGTGGCGCGGTGCCGGGCAGTCCGTGCGCCTGGCCCGGATCAGCCGCCGGTTCCCGCTGATCGACCTGCGCCGGCTGGCCCGCCCGGTCCTCCCGGTGCCCACCGGCACCCCGCTGGCCGAGGCGCAGCGCCGCCGCGCAGAGGGCCCCCGGCCCGACGCGGCCCTCGTCGTCACCGACGGCTCCGGCCGGCCGGTGGCCCTGCTCGACCCGGTCGCCGCCGCCGCGGTGCCGCCGCAACGGCGGGCGTGGATCGCCGTCGACGCGGTGTCCCGCTCCCTGGCCGCCCTGCCCGGCCTGCCGGTCGGCCTGGACGGCGAAGCGGTGATGGAGGCCGTGCAGACCCACCCGGGCGCGCAGTACGTCGTGACGGCAGGCGAAGATGTCGTCGGCGTTCTGCACATCGCGGATCTGGCGCAGCTCCTGGAACCCAAACGGAAGATGAACACGTGACCGCACATCCCTCCGCCCTGCCGGCCGACCCTGGCACACCGGTGCCTGCCGACACCCCGGCGCCGCCGCCCGTGCCGCCGCCTCCGGGTCCCGGCGCGGCGTCAGACGCGCCGGGCCGGAGCCATCGCAGGGGGCCGTTCCGCACCGGCGACCGGGTGCAGCTGACCGACCCGAAGGGTCGGATGCACACGGTCACCCTGGAGCCCGGCAAGGCGTTCCACACCCACCGGGGCATCCTGGAGCACGACGCGCTGATCGGGCTGCCCGACGGCAGCGTCGTGACCACCTCCGGCGGCGGGACCGCGTTCCTCGCGCTGCGTCCGCTGCTGTCGGACTACGTGCTGTCCATGCCCCGTGGCGCCCAGGTGATCTACCCGAAGGACTCGGCGCAGATCGTCGCCATGGGCGACATCTTCCCCGGCGCGAAGGTGCTGGAGGCCGGCGCCGGCTCCGGGGCGCTGAGCTGCTCGCTGCTGCGGGCCGTCGGCGCCACCGGCGAGCTGCACTCCTACGAGGTGCGCGACGACTTCGCCCAGATCGCCCGGCGCAACGTCGAGGCGTTCTTCGACGGCCCGCACCCGGCCTGGAACCTGCACGTCGGTGACGTGGCCGGGTGCGCCGAGACGGGCTTCGACCGGATCATCCTGGACATGCTGACGCCGTGGGAGACCCTCGACATGGTCGAACGGGCACTGCTGCCCGGCGGGGTGTTCATCGGGTACGTGGCCACCACCCCGCAACTGTCCGAGCTGGTGGAGGCGCTGCGTGAGCGCGGCGGTTGGACCGAGCCGCGCGCCTGGGAGTCGCTGGTGCGGGACTGGCACGCCGAGGGCCTGGCCGTGCGCCCCGACCACCGGATGATCGCGCACACCGCGTTCCTGGTCTCCGCCCGCAGGCTCGCCCCGGGGGTGACCGCGCCGCCGCGGCGGCGCAAACCCAGCAAGGGCGCCGAGGCGTACGCCGAGCGGCGGCAGGCGCTGCGGGAGGCCGAAGCGGCCCGGCAGGCCGTCGCGGCCACGGCCGCCGGGGCGCTGCCCGAGGCCACGGAGGAGCGGGACACGCCGTGACCAGCCAGCGGGACGGTCGGGCGTGAGCGGTCGGGCGACCGGGTCGGGCGGGACGCGGCCCGGCGGGCCGGCGGGAGGTGGCGTGGGCGAGCGGACGGCCCGGACCGGCGCAGCCCGGACCGGTGACGGCGGCGGGTGGGGGGCGGCATCGTGAGTCAGCCCGGCTTCGGCGGTCAGGACGTTCCGGCGGTCTTCCCCGACTGGTCGCCCTACACCGACCTGGAATCGGCGGCCCGGGCCTACCTGCGGGACCCGGACGTCGCCCTGGAGGCCCTCGGCGGGGTGCTGCGCGGCGCGTCCGTGCTCGGCTTCACCCTGGAACGCTTCGTCAACGAGGTCAACGGGGTGTGGCAGGAGGTGGTGGTCTGCGACGGCAGCCGCCTCGTGCTGTGGCACGGCGAGGACGTGCCGCCGGGGGAGGGGCCGCCCGGGTCGATGACCTCGTCGCTGCGGGTGGTGCCGGTGTCCAGCGTCACCGAGGTGGGCTGCCGGCGGCGGCTCACCCGGGGCGACGACGGCGGGATCCGGGTCGACAGCATCGACGTGTACCTGCTGCTCACCTCGCTGGACGAGGCGCCGCCGGGCGACGAGGCCGGCGGGGCGCCCCGGCACGACGCGCTGCGCTTCGGCAAGACCCTCGACGACGGCGGGGCGGGGCAGATCGGCCGGTTGGAGGAGTTCGCCCGGTTGGTCGCCTCGGTGGTCGGCCGTCCGGTGCTGTGAGACACCCTGGCCGCCCCGTCAGGGGCGGCCGGGGGCGGTCAGTCGTCCTCGGCCTCCGGGCCGGCGACCTCGACGCCGTCGCTGCCGCGCACCACGTGGATGCACTCGCCCGGGCACTCCTTGGCCGAGTCGATCACCTCCAGGCGCAGGTGGGCGGGCACGTCCACCCGGCTGCCCGGGGCGAGCCGGAGCTCGCCGTCGGGGCCCTTGACGTACGCCAGGCCGTCGACGTCGAACTCGAAGACCTCCGGCGCGTACTGCACGCACAGGCCGTCGCCCGTGCAGAGGTCCTGATCCACCCAGACCTGCAACGTGTCGGTCGCGACCTCGGCCATCGGCGCACCCCCCATGTTCTCCCGTCCCACGCCACGACGGTACCCGAACGCCCGGACCCGCCCCTGCGGCCACCCTTGGCGATCAAGGTTCGGTGACGAGGGCGTTGCGTGGGACCGAATCGGCCTCATAGCGGCTAGTGTTAGGGCAGAACGTTCAAGCCCCCCGGGGAGGTGGGACGTGGCACGCAGCGACGACGCGGACTCGCGCGCCGCACGGTGGGAGAAGGAGGCCCACGATCTCTCCACGCAGGTCGCGTTCCTTCAAGAGGAACTCGCTCTGGTGCGGCGCAAGTTGACCGAAAGCCCCCGACACGTCCGGCAGCTCGAAGAGCGGCTGGCGGCCACCCAGGCACAGTTGGCGCGGCTGACCGAGAACAACGAACGGCTCGTCGGCACTCTCAAGGAGGCCCGGGCGCAGATCGTGACGCTCAAGGAGGAGATCGACCGCCTCGCGCAACCGCCGAGTGGCTACGGTGTCTTCCTGGCGGCGCACGAGGACGGCACGGTGGACGTGTTCACCGGGGGGCGCAAGCTCCGGGTCGCCGTCTCACCCTCGCTGGACGTCGCGGAACTGCGGCGCGGCCAGGAGGTCCTGCTCAACGACGCGCTCAACATCGTCGACGCGTTCGGCTTCGAGCGGGTCGGCGAGGTGGTGATGCTCAAGGAGATCCTCGCGGGCCCCGACGGCGCACCGGGCGACCGGGCGCTGGTCGTGTCCCACTCCGACGAGGAGCGGATCGTGCACCTCGCCGAGACCCTGATCGGTTCGCCGATCCGGGCCGGTGACTCGCTCATGATCGAGCCCCGCTCGGCGTACGCGTACGAGCGGATCCCGAAGAGCGAGGTCGAGGAGCTGGTCCTGGAGGAGGTGCCCGACGTCGACTACACCGACATCGGCGGCCTCCAGTCGCAGATCGAGCAGATCCGCGACGCGGTGGAGCTGCCCTTCCTGCACGCCGACCTGTTCCGCGAGCACCAGCTCCGCCCGCCCAAGGGAATCCTGCTCTACGGGCCGCCCGGCTGCGGCAAGACGCTCATCGCCAAGGCGGTGGCGAACTCCCTGGCCAAGAAGATCGCCGAGCGGCTGGGCAAGGAGAGGCACACCAGCTTCTTCCTCAACATCAAGGGCCCGGAGCTGCTCAACAAGTACGTCGGCGAGACCGAGCGGCACATCCGGCTGATCTTCCAGCGGGCCCGGGAGAAGGCGGGCGAGGGCACCCCGGTCATCGTGTTCTTCGACGAGATGGACTCGATCTTCCGGACCCGTGGCTCCGGCGTCTCCTCGGACGTGGAGAACACCATCGTCCCCCAGCTGCTCAGCGAGATCGACGGCGTGGAGGGCCTGGAGAACGTCATCGTCATCGGCGCCTCCAACCGGGAGGACATGATCGACCCGGCCATCCTGCGACCCGGCCGGCTCGACGTGAAGATCAAGATCGAGCGGCCGGACGCCGAGGCCGCCAAGGACATCTTCTCGAAGTACATCCTCACGGGCCTGCCGCTGCACGGCGACGACCTGACCGAGCACGGCGGCGATCCCCAGGCCACCGTCGCGGCGATGATCGACGCGGTCGTGCTGCGGATGTACTCCGAGACCGAGGAGAACCGCTTCCTCGAGGTGACCTACGCCAACGGTGACAAGGAAGTCCTCTACTTCAAGGACTTCAACTCCGGCGCGATGATCCAGAACATCGTCGACCGGGGCAAGAAGATGGCCATCAAGGAGTTCCTCACCTCCGGTCGCAAGGGTCTGCGCCTGCAGCATCTCCTCGACGCCTGCGTCGACGAGTTCCGGGAGAACGAGGACCTGCCCAACACGACCAACCCGGACGACTGGGCCCGGATCTCCGGCAAGAAGGGCGAGCGGATCGTCTACATCCGTACGCTCGTCTCCGGCGGCAAGGGCACGGAGGCCGGCCGGTCGATCGAGACCGCCAGCAACACCGGTCAGTACCTGTAGACCGACAGCGCGCTGCGGGGCCCGCGACAGCACTGTCGCGGGCCCCGTCGCGTCCCGGCACCCGGGACCGTCCTCGGGCGACACCCGGCGCGGCCCGCCCGCCGCGCCCCCGCACGGCGCGGCGCGGACTACGCTCGACGTGACGGGGGACCGGGTCGGCGAGTGGAGCGGGTAGGTCGATGAGCGTAAGACGGATCATGGGCACCGAGGTCGAGTACGGCATCTCCGTGCCCGGCCAGGCGGGCGCCAACCCGATGGTCACCTCGTCCCAGGTGGTCAACGCCTACGGGGCGCGCCCCGAACTCAACCGGGGCGGCCGGGCCCGCTGGGACTACGAGGAGGAGTCGCCGCTGCGCGACGCCCGGGGCTTCACCTACTCCGGCGCCGCGTACGACCCCGCCGAGGCCCTCGCCGACGAGGATCTGGGACTGGCCAACGTCATACTCACCAACGGCGCCCGGCTCTACGTCGACCACGCCCACCCGGAGTACTCCACCCCGGAGGTGACCAACCCCCTGGACGTGGTGCGGTGGGACAAGGCCGGCGAACGGGTGATGGCCGAGGCGTCCCGCCGGGCGGCCACCATCCCGGGCACCCAGCCCATCCACCTGTACAAGAACAACACCGACAACAAGGGCGCCAGCTACGGTGCCCACGAGAACTACCTGATGCGCCGGCAGACGCCGTTCGCCGACATCGTGGCGTACCTGACGCCGTTCTTCGTGACCCGGCAGATCGTCTGCGGCGCGGGCCGGGTCGGCATCGGCCAGGACGGCGGCCAGAGCGGCTTCCAGATCTCCCAGCGTGCCGACTTCTTCGAGGTCGAGGTCGGGCTGGAGACCACCCTGAAGCGGCCGATCATCAACACCCGGGACGAGCCGCACGCCGACGCCGACAAGTACCGCCGGCTGCACGTCATCATCGGCGACGCGAACCTGTCGGAGATCTCCACGTACCTGAAGGTCGGCACCACGGCGCTGATCCTCACCATGATCGAGGAGAAGGCGCTCGGCTCCGACCTGGGCATCGCCGATCCGGTCTCGGAGCTGCGCGCGGTCAGCCACGACCCGTCGCTGAAGCACCTGATGCGGCTGCGTGACGGGCGTCGGCTGACCGCCCTGGACCTGCAGTGGGCGTACTTCGAGCGGGTGCGGTCCTTCGTGGACGACCGGTACGGCACGGACGCCGACGCGCAGACCAACGACGTGCTGGACCGCTGGGAGAGCGTGCTGGACCGGCTCGGCCGTGACGCGTTCCTGTGCGCCGACGAGCTGGACTGGGTGGCGAAGCTGCGGCTGCTGGAGGGCTACCGGGAGCGGGAGAAGCTCGGCTGGGGCTCGCACAAGCTCCAGTTGGTCGACCTGCAGTACTCCGACGTTCGGCCGGAGAAGGGGCTCTACCACCGGCTGGTGCAGCGCGGCTCGATGAAGACGCTGCTGACCGACGAGCAGACCCGCACCGCGATGACCGAGCCGCCGGAGGACACCCGGGCCTACTTCCGGGGCCGCTGCCTGGCCCAGTACGCCTCGGAGGTGGTGGCCGCGAGCTGGGACTCGGTCATCTTCGACGTGGGCCGGGAGTCGCTGGTGCGGGTGCCGATGATGGAGCCGGAGCGGGGCACCCGCAAGCACGTGGGGGCGCTGTTCGACCGGTGCGTCAGCGCCAAGGACCTGCTGGAGACGCTGACCGGCGGCTGACCGCCGGGGACGAAAGCCCGTCGCGCTCCGGAGAAGCCGGCGCGCGACGGGCTTTTCGTCATCTCCGCGAGGTAAGTTCATCGGAGACGATCGTGGAGGAGGCGGCAATGGCCACTCATGACAGCGGCGGGCAGTCGCAGTCGGGCAAGGCCCGGCAGGGCGAGGAGATCGAGGACGTCACCACCGAGGCCAACCCGGAGGTCGCCGAGCGGCACGCCGAGATCACCGAGGACGTCGACGACCTGCTCGACGAGATCGACTCCGTCCTGGAGGAGAACGCCGAGGAGTTCGTGAGGGGTTACGTCCAGAAGGGCGGAGAATAGGCGTAATGTCCGCTCTGCCTGAGGGTGGCTCACCTCGCGTGACGGCCGTGGGCGCCGACAGTTGACCGCGCGCCGGGCGTCCCGGCCGCGGTCGGCAGCGCCGCGCGCGGGTACCCACGCGAGCGGTCGATGACCGGCGGCGGCCGTGCCCCTGCGTGGCGATCCCGATACGGAACATCTGGACCACGATCATCGCGCGGGATCATCGCGCGGGATACTCTGCTTCAACTGCAACGGTGGTCTTGGCCAGTTCCGTGACAGTCCCACGAGGCTGGCCAGGGCGATCACGTACCTGAGAGGAACCACGTGGCAGCGGGCTTTGATCCATCCGGGCGTCTACCAGATGTGTTCACCAACGCGGGGACGTCCTCCTTCACCACATTCCTGAGCAGGGTCGCTCCCGAGATGCTGCCCGGCCGCCGGCCGCTGCCCCCGGGCATGGCCGCCGACCTGGCGCCGCACGCGACCACCATCGTGGCCATCTCGGCCGCCGGTGGCGTGGTGCTGGCCGGCGACCGCCGGGCCACCATGGGCAACCTGATCGCCCAGCGCGACATCGAGAAGGTGCACCCGGCCGACGCCTACTCGCTGGTCGGCATCGCGGGCACCGCGGGCATCGGCATCGAGCTGATGCGACTGTTCCAGGTGGAGCTGGAGCACTACGAGAAGATCGAGGGCGCGATGCTCTCGCTCGACGGCAAGGCCAACCGGCTCGCCTCGATGATCCGCGGCAACCTGGGCGCGGCCATGCAGGGCCTCGCGGTCATCCCGCTGTTCGCCGGCTTCGACCTGGCCGCCAGCGACCCGGCGCGGGCCGGCCGGATCTTCAGCTTCGACGTCACCGGCGGCCCCTACGAGGAGACCGGCTACGACGCGATCGGCTCCGGCTCGATCTTCGCCCGGTCCGCGCTGAAGAAGCGCTTCCGCGCCGGCCTGTCGATCGACGACGCGGTGCGGCTCGCGGTCGAGGCGCTCTACGACGCGGCCGACGACGACACGGCGACCGGCGGGCCGGACCTGACCCGTCGGATCTACCCGGTGGTGATGACCGCGACGGCGGAGGGCACCCACCGGCTCACCGACGCCGAGACGGCCGCCGTCGCCGAGGCCGTGGTCGCCGGCCGGATGGAGAACCCGGGCGGCTGAGCCAGCCCGCCTAGTCAGCAGTCGTCAGCACAGCGCCCAGAAGGAGAACCGCCGCCGTGGCCATGCAGTTCTACGCCTCGCCCGAGCAGATCATGCGCGACCGCTCCGAGCTGGCCCGAAAGGGCATCGCCCGGGGCCGCAGCGCGGTCGTGCTGAGCTACGAGGGCGGGGTGCTCTTCGTCGCGGAGAACCTCTCCAGCACCCTGCACAAGGTCAGCGAGATCTACGACCGGATCGGCTTCGCCGCCGTCGGCCGGTACAACGAGTTCGAGAACCTGCGCCGCGCCGGGGTCCGGATGGCCGACCTCAACGGCCTGAGCTACGACCGGCGGGACGTCACCGGCCTGGCGCTGGCCAACGCGTACGCGCAGACGCTCGGCGCCATCTTCACCGAGCAGTCCAAGCCGTTCGAGGTGGAGATCTGCGTGGCCGAGGTGGGCGCGACGCCGCAGGACGACGCGCTCTACCGGCTGACCTACGACGGTTCGGTCAACGACGAGCCGGGCCGGATGGCGATGGGCGGGCAGTCCGACGCGATCTCCGGCTCGCTCAAGTCGCAGCACCGTCCGGACATGTCGCTCGGCGAGGCGGTCCGGCTGGCCCTGTCTGCGCTGAGCAGCGTCGGCGGCGAGGGCGGCGCGGCCCGCACGATCGCGGCCAACCAGCTCGAGGTGGCGGTCCTGGACCGGCGCCGGGTGGGCCGGACGTTCCGGCGGATCACCGGGGCGGCCCTGACCGCCCTGCTGGACGCCGACGCGGACGCCGCGAACGGCTCGGCGCCGACCGAGGAGCGCCCGGAGCCCCCGACCACGCCGACCGAGGAGGCGAAGAAGCCGACCACCTCGGCCGGCTCCGCGGACCTGGAGGGGCAGCGGGCGGACGACACGCCCGAGGCATAACGCGGCCGTCCCGGCCGACGTGACCGTCGCGCGACCGGCCGCCACCACGAGGGGGCGGCCGGTCGCGTGTGTCCGGACGCCACCCAGCGGCCCGGACCCGTCGGCGAAGACCCGGCCGGCCCACCGGGCCCGGTGGGCGGGCCGCCCGGCGGGAGCGCGCCGGCCGGTCGTGGCATCGGGGCGGTCAGCCCTGCCCATTCGGGGCCGGAGGGGGCTAATGTCACATCATGGAGCGGCGAATCTTCGGCCTCGAGACCGAGTACGGCGTCACCTGTACCTACCGTGGGCAGCGGCGGCTGTCCCCTGACGAGGTCGCGCGATACCTGTTCCGTCGGGTGGTGTCGTGGGGCAGATCGAGCAACGTGTTCCTGCGCAACGGCGCCCGGCTCTACCTGGACGTCGGTTCCCACCCGGAGTACGCGACCCCGGAGTGCGACTCGGTGGTGGACCTGGTGGCCCACGACCGGGCGGGGGAGCGGATCCTGGAGGGGCTGCTCATCGACGCGGAGAAGCGGCTGCACGACGAGGGAATCGCCGGCGAGATCTACCTGTTCAAGAACAACACCGACTCGGCCGGGAACTCCTACGGCTGCCACGAGAACTACCTGGTCTCCCGGCACGGCGAGTTCGGCCGGCTGGCGGACGTGCTGATCCCGTTCCTGGTCACCCGGCAGTTGATCTGCGGCGCGGGCAAGGTGCTGCAGACGCCCCGCGGCGCGGTGTACTGCCTGTCCCAGCGCGCCGAGCACATCTGGGAGGGCGTGTCGTCGGCGACCACCCGGAGCCGGCCGATCATCAACACCCGCGACGAGCCGCACGCGGACGCGGAACGGTACCGGCGGCTGCACGTCATCGTCGGCGACTCGAACATGAACGAGGTCACCACGCTGCTGAAGGTCGGTTCCGCGGACATCGTGCTGCGGATGATCGAGGCGGGGGTGGTGATGCGGGACCTGACGCTGGAGAACCCGATCCGGGCGATCCGCGAGGTGTCGCACGACATCACCGGCCGGCGCAAGGTGCGGCTGGCCTCCGGCAAGGAGGTCAGCGCCCTGGAGATCCAGCAGGAGTACCTGGCGAAGGCGACCGAGTTCGTGGAGCGGCGCGGCGGGGACCAGACGGCCAAGCGGGTGGTGGAGCTGTGGGGCCGGGTGCTGCGGGCGGTGGAGACCGGTGACCTGGAGCCGGTGTCCCGGGAGATCGACTGGGTGTCGAAGCTGCGGCTGATCGAGCGGTACCAGCGCAAGCACGACCTGCCGCTGTCGCACCCCCGGGTGGCGCAGATGGACCTGGCGTACCACGACCTGCGGCGCGGGCGGGGCCTGTACGGGCTGCTGGAGCGGCGCGGGGAGGTGGACCGGGTGGCCACGGATCCGGAGATCTTCGAGGCCAAGGAGACGCCCCCGCAGACCACCCGGGCCCGGTTGCGGGGCGAGTTCATCCGGCACGCGCAGGAGAAGCGGCGGGACTTCACCGTCGACTGGGTGCACCTGAAGCTCAACGACCAGGCGCAGCGCACCGTGCTGTGCAAGGACCCGTTCCGGGCGTACGACGAGCGGGTGGAACGCCTGATCGCCAGCATGTGACCGGCCGGGTCCCCGTCCGCGGCGCTGGTCGCGGCGGGCGGGGACCCGCCGGGTAGGCTGGCCCTGCCATGACGACGTCTGAACCTCCCGAGCGCGACCGCGGCGCCGAGAAGCTGAACTGGGTCGAGCGCCGGCGCGAGAAGATCCGGGCCGAGGTCGAGCGCAACCGGCGCGGCGAGTACACGGTGCCGACCTGGGTGCTGGCGGTCGCGCTGGTGGTGATCGTCGGCGGCTGGCTGGCGTTGATCTTCCTGGCCTGACGGGCCGCCGCCCTACCGCCTACCGCACCGCCCTACCGCCTACCGCACCGCCCTACCGCCGCGAGCGTGGCGGCGTGCCGGCCGGCGGCGGCGGCGGCCAGGAAGTAGGCGTGGTCGGCGTCCAGGCCGCGCCCCATGGTGGACAGCGGCACGGCGCTGGCGCGCAGCGCGGCGTCGAGCCCGTCGGTGGGCACCCGGACGATCCGGTGCCGCCGGGCGAGCGGGGCCAGCGCGGCGTCCACGTCCCGGGCCAGGCCCGGGCCGAGGCCGTCGGGCACCACCAGGTCCGCCGGGGTGAGCGCCACCCGGCCGTACGCGGTGAGGCTGTGGTGGGACACCCCGCGGTGCCGGGGCCGGGGATCGGCGTCGGAGATCCGCAGCGAGCCGACCGGTCGCCCGCCGAGGGCGGCGATCGCGTTGACCGCCTCGCCGACGGCCACCCCCGAGTACCCCCACCGGGTGCCGGTGCCGAGGTTGCCGGGGCCCTGGGCGAGGACCACCACGTCGGCGGCGAGCACGTGCCGGGCGGCGAGCAGACCGCTGTGCACGGTGCTGGCCTCCAGGTCGCCGCCGAACGCCTGCCCCACGCTGACCGTGCCGACGAGCTGGTCGCGCAGCCCGTCGAGGGTGCGGGAGAACCATGCCGGCAGCGCCCCACCGTCGGTGAGCACATACGCCACCCGGGCGTCGGGGGCGTCGGCGTGGACCCCGGCGAGGATCGCCGGGAGGGCCGAGTGCAGGTCGGCGGTGACCACCGGCAGCCCGGCGACGTCCTCGGCGGCCTCCAGCGCCGCCCGGTGCGGGCTGGCCTCCTCGTCGACGCCGAGCAGGATCGGTTGCAGCGGGGTGTAGCGCGCCTTGACCAGGTGCCCGGCATCGCGGGTGTGGCCCGCCTCTGGCGGGTCCGCCGGCAGCCGGTCGGGCAGCGCCACGACCAGCGCGTACCCGCCGGTGCCGAGGCCCATCAGCAGCGCGCCGGCGTTGAGCAGCACCCGGTCGCCGGGTACGGGCCGACCGACCAGCTCCGGGTAGGCCAGGGCCCGCATGGTGGCGCCGTCGGTCAGCTCGACGTCCAGTTCCACCGCGCCGGTCCACTCCCGCCGCAGCGCCGTCACGGTCCCCGCCCGCCATCGCACCATGCCCGGCACGCTAGCGACCCCCGGGTGCGCGCCGCCACGGCGGGGTCAGCGGGGCGGGTCCTCCTGGGTGTGCCGGGCGCGGCGGTTGCGGGCCTCGGGGCGGGAGGGGGTGGGGTCGAGGAAGACGTAGCCGATCTCCGGGTAGCGGTCGATGAGGCGCCGCTCGGCCTCCTCGGCGGCGGCCTCGATGTCGGCGCCGGTGGCCTCGTCCCGGAAGTCGACCTTGGCGGCGACCAGCATGTCGTCCGGGCCGAGCTGCATGGTGAGCAGGGTGTCGATGCGCTCGACGGAGGGCAGCCCGTTGAGTTCCTGCTCGATCTCCAGGCGCAGCCGCTCGGGGATGGCCCGGCCGACCAGCAGGGAGGTGTTGGCCTTGGCGAGGGTGATGGCCACGACCAGCAGGAGCACGCCGATGGCGATGGAGGCGAGGCCGTCGTAGAGCTCGTCGCCGGTCCAGTGCGACAGGGTCACGCCGGCCGCGGCCAGCAGCAGGCCCACGAGGGCCGCGCTGTCCTCCAGGAAGACGGCCTTGACGGTGGTGTCGGCGGTGAGCCGCAGGAATCGCCGGGGGGTGGTGCGCCAGCGCCGCGACTCGCCGCGGATCTGCCGCGCCGCCCGGGCCAGGGAGACCGACTCGACGGCGAACGAGACCGCCAGCACGACGTACGAGACGAGGAAGTCGCCGGTGTGCTCGTGCACCAGGATGGTGGTGACGCCGTGGGTGATGGCGAAGCCGGCGCCGGCGACGAAGGTGAACAGCGCGGCGAGGAAGGCCCAGACGTAGCTCTCCTTGCCGTACCCGAAGGGGTGCCGGACGTCGGCGGGGCGCGCCCCCCGGCGCAGCGCCAGGTACAGCAGCGCCTCGGTGGTGGTGTCGGCCACCGAGTGGGCGGCCTCGGAGAGCATGGCCGCGGAGCCGGAGATCAGGCCGGCCACCAGCTTCGCCACGGCGATGGCGAGGTTCGCCGCGCCCGCCACCAGCACGGTGCCGACGCTCTCGGCCTTGACGTCAGCTTCCGACATGGGGTCACCATATGACCGTCCGCCGGGGGCCGCCCGGCGAGCGGCGGTGACCCGCGCCGCGGCGGTCGTCCGGGGCCGGCGGGCCGGGTCGCCGTCATCGCCTGGCGACGGAGAGTCACCGTCTGAGGTGTTGGTGCGACGCGCCCGCGTGGGTGCGCGGGCCCGCTGCGCGGGCTGCTAGCGTTCACACGTGTCGCGGACCCGCACCGAACGCCTGGTCAACCTGGTGATCTGCCTGTTGTCGACGCGACGGTTCCTGACCGCCGCGCAGATCGCCGCGACCGTGCCCGGCTACGAGCACGATCCGGACGACGTGAAGGATCACGAAGCGTTCCAGCGCAAGTTCGAGCGGGACAAGGCCGAGCTGCGGGAACTCGGGGTGCCGCTGGAGACCGGCACGGCGAGCGTCTTCGACGCCGAGCCCGGCTACCGGATCGCCCACCGGGAGTACGCGCTGCCGGACATTCCCCTGGAGCCCGACGAGGCCGCCGCGGTGGGCATCGCCGCGCGGCTGTGGCAGCACGCCGGGCTGGCCGCCGCGGCGTCGTCCGGGCTGGCGAAGCTGCGCGCCGCCGGGGTGGACGTGGACCCGCAGGCCACCCTGGGCCTGGAGCCGATGGTCACGGTCGACCCGGGGTTCGCGCCGCTGACCGCCGCCGCCCGGGACCGCCGCGAGGTGAGCTTCGACTACCGGGTGCCCGACCGGGACGCCCCTACCCGCCGCCGGGTGCAGCCGTGGGGGGTGGTCTGCTGGCGCGGCCGGTGGTACGTGGTGGGTCACGACCTGGACCGGGCGGCGACCCGCTGCTTCCGGCTCTCCCGGGTCGTCGGCGCCGTCCGGGTGACCGGCGCGCCGGGCGGCTACCAGCCGCCGACGGGGGTGGACCTGATCAGCCACGTGGCCCGCTGGTCGGGGCCGGTGGAGCGCACCGGACGGGCGACCGTGCTGGTCGCCCCGGGGCGCGCGGCCGGGCTGCGCCGCTGGGCGGTGGAGGCCGCGTCCGGGCCGACCGGCGATCGGCTGGTCCTGCCGTACGCCGACCCGGAGTCCCTGGCCGGCCAGCTGGTGGGATACGGCCCGGACGTGCGGGTGGTGGACCCGCCGGAGGTGCGCGAGGCGGTCATCCAGCGGCTCAAGGAGATCGCCACCCGACACGAGGAGCTGACCGCCACCGGAGGTGCCCGATGACCCGCCCGGCGACCCGTCCCGCCGCCCGCTCGTCCGCTGCGCGCCCGGCCGGCAACCGGGCCTCGGCGGACCGGCTGGCCCGGCTGCTGAACCTGGTGCCGTACCTGCTGGCCCGCCCGGGGATCGAGATCGCCGAGGCGGCCGGGGACCTGGGGGTCACGGAGCGGCAGTTGCGGGAGGACCTGGAGCTGCTGTGGGTGTGCGGGCTGCCCGGGTACGGCCCGGGCGACCTGATCGACATGGCCTTCGACGGCGACCGGGTGACCATCACCTACGACGCCGGGATCGACCGGCCGCTGCGGCTGACCCCGGACGAGGCCCTCGCGCTGGTGGTGGCGCTGCGGATGCTGGCGGAGACCCCGGGGGTGACCAACCGGGAGGCCGTGGAGCGGGCCCTCGCCAAGATCGAGGACGCCGCCGGTGACCTGGTCGCCGCCCCGGTCGAGGTGCGCATCCCCGTCGACAGCCGGCGGGTCGAGGAACTGCGCGCCGCGGTGGAACGGGGCCGGGCGCTGCGGATCACCTACTACGCGGCGGCCCGGGACGAGACCACCGAGCGGGTGATCGACCCGCTGCGCATGCTGATGGTGGGCGGCCGGGCGTACGCGGAGGCGTGGTGCCGCCGCGCGGAGGCGGTGCGGCTGTTCCGGGTCGACCGGATCGACGCGGTGACCGAGCTGGACGAGCCCGCGGCGGCGCCGCCGCAGGCCCGCCCGTACGACCTCTCCGAGGGGGCGTTCCGGCCCTCGCCGGACCTGCCGCTGATCACCCTGCGGATCGGCCGGGGCGAGCGGTGGATCACCGAGTACTACCCGTGCGAGCGGGTCGAGGCCGGCGACGGCGACCAGTGGCTGGTGTCGCTGCGGGTGACCGACCTCGGCTGGGCCCGGCGGTTCGTGCTGGGGTTGGGCCCGGACGTCGCGGTGGTGGCCCCGGGGGAGCTGGCCGAGCAGGTCCGCGCCCAGGCGGTCGCCGCCCTGGAGGCGTACGCCACCCCCGACGCCGCGCCGTCGGCCACCCCGGCGGGGTCCGTGCGGCCCCGGTAGGCTGGCGGCCGTGGTGAAGTGGATCGTGGTGGCGGTGGTGCTGTTCGCGCTCGTGGTGCTGGCGTTGGCCGTGCGGCCGGTGGTGGCACGGCTGCCCCGGCTGCGGCGGGCCGCGGTGGCGTTGCAGGATCGGCAGGCCGAGGCGGAGGCGCTGCGGGTCAGCGCGGAGGCGCTCCAGGAGCGCGCGGAGGCCCTCCAGGGGCACGTGACCGTCACCCAGCAGCGGCTTGAGGTGATCAAGGCCAAGCGCGGCCACTGATCGATGATGGTCGGTCCCGTGCGCGGTTGCTGCGCGCTCGGGCCCGAAAGCGCGCAGGAACGGCCCGCCGCCGATGGTTGACGGGACGCGCGGGGTTGGTCAAGACTTCACCGACCGGCCGTAACCACCAGCGGCCCGGCGGGTGGCAAAGGTCCCTCACGCACGTACGATGGGCTCCGGTACACCCCTCAAGACGACACAGAGCGACTGGAGCTTCCCATGGGTGCCCTCAAGCCGTGGCACATCGCCGTTCTCGTGGTCGTGCTGATCCTGCTGTTCGGCGCGAAGCGGCTCCCGGACGCGGCCCGCTCGCTGGGCCGCTCGCTGCGGATCATCAAGGCCGAGACGAAGAGCCTGCACGACGACGACCGCGATCTGGCGGAGAAGGCCGACGCCCAGGCCGGCTACCAGCCGCTGCCGCCGCAGGCCGCCGGGCAGCAGTCCCAGCAGCCGTACGCGCAGCAGCCCTACGTCCAGCAGCAGCCGTACGCCCCGCCGCAGGCTCCGCAGCAGCCGGTCATCGACCCGGTGCAGCGCGTCCGCGACAACTGACCGAAGGGCCCCCACCGTGGCCTTCGCTCTGCTCAAGCGCGGTCCGACCAACTTCGAACGGGCCTCCGACGGCTCGATGACGCTCATGGAGCACATCCGCGAGCTGCGCAACCGGCTGTTCCGGGCGTCCCTGGCGATCCTGGTCGGCTTCGGCTTCGGCATCTGGCTGGCGGAGCCGGTGCGGAAACTGCTGTCGAAGCCGTACTGCGACCTGCCGGCGTCGATCGACCCGGACACGGGCAAGTGCCTCTTCGTGCAGCTCGGCGTCGCCGACGTCTTCCTGCTCAACCTGAAGATCGGTCTCTGGGTCGGGTTGATCATCGCCGCCCCGGTCTGGCTCTACCAGCTGTGGGCGTTCATCGCCCCGGGCCTGCACCGGCACGAGCGGCGCTACGCGTATGTCTTCACGGCGCTGGCGGCGCCGCTGTTCGCCGCCGGCGCGGTGCTGGCCTTCTTCGTCACCACGAAGGGGCTGGAGTTCCTGCTCAACATCTCCGGCGACGACATCGCGACGACCCTTGAGGTCACCCGGTACATCTCGTTCGTCACCAACCTGATCCTGCTCTTCGGGGTGGCGTTCGAGTTCCCGCTCATCGTGCTGATGCTCAACTTCGTCGGGCTGGCCAGCGCGAAGCGGCTGCTCAGCTGGTGGCGGGTCGCGGTCTTCGTGTTCTTCGCCTTCTCCGCCGTGGTCACCCCCACGCCGGACCCGTTCGGCATGACGGCTCTGGCCATCTGCCTGTCCGCGCTGTACTTCGGCGCGGTCGGGGTCGCGTTCCTCAACGACCGGCGGCGCGGGCGGGGCAAGGAGGTCTACGCCGGGATCGACGACGACGAGGTGTCGCCGCTGGAGCTCGACGACGAACCGGTGGCCCCCGGCCAGCGGGTCGAGGCCGCCGACCCGATCGGCGCGCCGGAACCGGTCGCCGCCCCGACGCCGATCGAACGCCGCTACGACGACATGACCTGACGGGCGTACGCCCGCCCGGACCCACGACGACGGGTCGCCCCACCCGGGGCGGCCCGTCGTCGCGTCGGTCGGTCCGGTTAGGGTGCGATGCCATGAGGCCGATGACGATCCTGCCGCCGCCCGTCCGCTAGCGGGCGGCACCACCTGACGCACTCCACACCGGACGGCCCGCCCGCCCGGTCGATGGACGCCGCCCGCGTACCCGCGGACCTTCTCTTCCCGGCTTCCATTACGGAGTTGTCTTGACCACACGTTCCGTCGTGCCGTACCGGCGCGACCTCGTCCTCATCTCGTCCGCCGCCGTCGCCTGGGGCGCGGGCGGCGCCGCGGCGGCGGTGCTGTTCCGGACCACCGGGCTGGGCCCGCTGGCCGTGTCCTTCTGGCGGGTCACCGTCGCCGCGCTCGTGCTCGCGCTGGCCTGCGCCTGCCGCCCGGGCACACCCCGGTCCACCACACCCCGCCGCACGGCGGTGCTGCTCGGGATCGGCCTGGCCGGCTACCAGGGCGCCTACTTCGCCGCCGTGGACCACGCCGGGCTGGCGCTCGGCACTCTGGTCACGCTCGGGGCCGGGCCGGTGTTCGTCACCGTCGGTGCCCGGGTGCTGTTCGGCGAGCGGACCGGCCGGCGCGGCGTGCTCGTGCTCGTCGTCGCCCTCGCGGGGCTGGCCCTGCTTGTCGGTGGACCGGTGTCGGCCGGGCCGGGGCAGGCGTGGGGCATCGGCGCGGCGCTGCTGTCCGCGCTCGGCTACAGCGGGGTCACCCTGTACACCCGGGCCGTCGGCGGTGGGCAGGCCGACGCCGTCTCGTTCGCCGCCGGTCTGCTGGTCCTGCTGCCGCTGGCCCTGGCCGAGGGCGTCTGGCCGCGTACCGGCGCGGCGCTGCCGGTGCTCGGCTGGCTGGTGTTCCTCGGCGTGGTGCCCACCCTGCTGGCGTACCGGTGGTACTTCGCCGGCCTGGCCACCGTCCCGGCCGGGACCGCCGCGGTGGTCGTGCTGCTGGAGCCGCTGACCGCCGCCGTCCTGGCGGTCGCGCTGCTCGGTGAGCGGCTCACGGTGAACCTGGTCGTCGGCTCGGCCGTGCTGCTCACCGCCGTGGCGCTGCTGCCGCGCGAGAGCGGCCCGACGGGGGCGGCCGACCGCTGACCGTCGAGGGCGCCCGCGCCGGGCCCCGGCGCGGACGCCCGCCCGGCGCGTCCTGTTCGGAACCGGTCGGCGGGGGAGGTGACCGGGGCCACCATGCGCTGCTGAGCCTGCGTTCGGGACTCGCGATATGGTGACTGCGCCCCCTGATCGGCACCGACCGTCCCTTCGGCAGGAGAAGCCCTGATGGCAGAAACGCCCCTTACCGTTACCGTCACCGGCGCAGCCGGCCAGATCGGCTACGCGCTGCTGTTCCGGATCGCGTCCGGGCAACTGCTCGGTGGCGGGAGGCGGGTGAAGCTCCGGCTGCTGGAGATCCCGGCCGCGGTGCGCGCGGCCGAGGGCACCGCCCTGGAGTTGGACGACTGCGCGTTCCCGCTGCTGGCCGGTGTGGACGTCTTCGACGACCCGAAGCAGGCGTTCGAGGGCGCCAACGTGGCGCTGCTGGTCGGCGCGCGGCCCCGTACCAAGGGGATGGAGCGCGGGGACCTGCTGGAGGCCAACGGCGGCATCTTCAAGCCCCAGGGCCAGGCGATCAACGCCGGCGCCGCGCCGGACATCAAGGTGCTCGTGGTGGGCAACCCGGCCAACACCAACGCCCTCATCGCCCAGGCGCACGCCCCCGACGTGCCCGCGGACCGCTTCACCGCGATGACCCGGCTGGACCACAACCGGGCGATCGCGCAGCTCGCGCGCAAGCTCCAGGTCACCGTCGGGCAGGTGAAGAAGCTGACGATCTGGGGCAACCACTCGGCCACCCAGTACCCGGACGTCTTCCACGCCGAGGTCGACGGCCGCCCGGCGGCCGAGCTGATCGGCGACCGGTCCTGGCTGGCCGACGAGTTCATCCCCCGGGTCGCCAAGCGCGGCGCCGAGATCATCGAGGTACGGGGGGCGTCGTCGGCCGCGTCGGCCGCGTCCGCCGCGATCGACCACGTGCACGACTGGATCAACGGCACGCCGGAGGGCGACTGGACCTCGGCCGCGATCGTCTCCGACGGCTCCTACGGGGTGCCGGAGGGCCTGATCTCTTCGTTCCCGGTGGTCGCCCGGGACGGCCGGTTCGAGATCGTGCAGGGCCTGGCCGTCGACGAGTTCTCCCGGCAGCGCATCGACGCGTCCGTGGCCGAGCTCCAGGAGGAGCGCGCGGCCGTGCAGGGGCTCGGCCTGCTCTGACCCGGGCGGCACCGACCGTGACGGTGGCCCGCGGAGCGATCTGCTCCGCGGGCCGCTTCCGTCCCGCCCGGAGCCGGACGGATGACCCCGGGCCCGGTCAGGCCAGCACGCTGCGGTGGGCGCGGATCAGCTCGGCGTACCGGCGCCCGCTGGTCTTGACGGTCCGCCGCTGGGTGGCGTAGTCGACGTGGACCAGGCCGAACCGCTTGTCGTAGCCGTACGCCCACTCGAAGTTGTCCAGCAGCGACCAGGCGAAGTAGCCGGCCACGTCCACGCCCCGCCGGGCCGCCGCGGCACACGCCGCGAGGTGCTCCTCCAGGTACCGGGTGCGCTCCGGGTCGTCGACCGTGCCGTCCGGGGCCACCCGGTCCGACCAGGCGGAGCCGTTCTCCGTGACGTGCACCGGGCCGGCCCCGTACTCCTCGGCGACGCGCACCAGCAACTGTTCCAGGCCCGCCGCGTGGGTCTCCCAGCCCATCGCCGTCTCGACGGCCCCGGGCACCGGCACCTGGCGGGCGTACGGCGGGGGACCGTCCGGGTCGGCGACGACCCGCTGCCGGAAGTAGTAGTTGAGCCCGAAGAGGTCCAGCGGGGTGGCGATCGTCTCCAGGTCGCCGGGGCGGACCGGCGGTGCGGTGCGGTAGACCTCCAGCATGTCGGCGGGGTATCCGCGGCCGAAGATCGGGTCCAGCCACCACCGGTTGACGTGCCCGTCGGCGCGGGCGGCGGCGGCGACGTCCTCGGGGCGGTCGGTGGCCGGCTCGATCGGGCTGAGGTTGCACACCACGCCGACGGCGGCGGGCGCGGTGGCGTGGGCGCGGATCGCGGCGGTGGCCAGTCCGTGGCCGAGCAGCAGGTGGTGGGCGGCGGGGACGGCCAGCGCCAGGTCGGTGTCCCCGGGCGCCATCCGGCCCTCCAGGTGGCCGATCCAGGCCGAGCAGAGCGGCTCGTTGACCGTCGTCCAGTCGCGGACCCGGTCGCCGAGCGCGCCGGCGACCACGGCCGCGTAGTCGGCCAGGGCGTACGCGGTGTCCCGGGCCGGCCAGCCGCCCCGGTCCTGTAGGGCCTGCGGCAGGTCCCAGTGGTAGAGCGTGACGAACGGCCGGATGCCGGCCTCCAGCAGGGCGTCGACCAGCCGGTCGTAGAAGGCCAGCCCGGCGGGGTTGACCCGGCCGGTGCCCTCGGGCAGCACCCGGGGCCAGGCCACCGAGAACCGGTACGTGTCGACGCCGAGCCCGCGCATGAGGGCGAGGTCCTCGGGCCAGCGCCGGTAGTGGTCGCAGGCGACGTCGCCGGTGTCGCCGTTGGCGATCGCGCCGGGCACCCGGCAGAAGGTGTCCCAGATGGAGGGTGCGCGGCCGTCGGCGTCGACGGCGCCCTCGATCTGGTACGCGGAGGTCGCCACGCCCCAGCGGAAGTGGGCGGGTAGGGCGGTCAGGTCGGCCACGGGCGTACTCCTTGGGTTCCGGTGGGGTGGCGCGGGACGGCAGGAGGTGGGTGGGACAGGGGTCACGGCGGCGCGCGCCGGCCGGGCTGCCGCGCCGGGGCGCCGGCCGGGCAGGGCCGGCGCCCCGGCCGGTCCGCAGCATACTTCAAAGCTTAGTTCATAGCATTAATTGTGGTGTTGATGCATGCTGGTGGGGGTGCCCGGTCGGCGGCGCCCCGGGGGAGGACGCGGACCGATGGACGCCAGACGCACCACCGTGCGGGACATGCGTCGCGCCAACCGCGCGGTGCTGCTCACCCGGATCTGGCTGGACGGGCCGTTGAGCCGGCACGAGCTGGGGCAGGCCACCGCGCTGAGCCTGGCCAGCGTGAGCAACCTGGTCGGCGAGATGATCGACGAGGGGTTGGTCGAGGAGGCCGGCTCGGTCGAGTCCGACGGCGGCCGACCGAGGGTGCTGCTGCGGGTGGCCCCCGGCTACGGCTACCTGGTCGGCGCCGACGTCGGGGAGACCCGGATCCAGGTCGAGCTGTTCGACCTGACGATGACCGCCCTGGCCAAGGCGGAGTACCCGATCGCCGCCGCCGAGCCCGACCCCGGCGCGGTGGTGGCCCACCTGCTGCACGGGCTGACCGCCGTGACCGAGCAGGCCGGCGTCGACCCCGACGCGGTGCTCGGGCTCGGGGTGGCGGTCTCCGGGACGGTGGAGCGCACCGCCGACGCTGTCGTGCACGCCCAGACCCTCGGCTGGGAGGGGGTGCCGCTGGGCGCCATGCTCCGCGCCGGCACCGACATCCCGGTGCACGTCGACAACGGGGCGAAGACGCTCGGCCAGGCCGAGATGTGGTTCGGGGCCGGCCGGGGCGCCCGGCACGCCGTCGTCGCGCTGGTCGGCTCCGGAGTGGGCGCCGCCGTGATCACCGACGGGGTCAGCTACCGGGGCGCGCACAGCAGCGCCGGCGAGTGGGGGCACACCACCATCGCGTACGGCGGTCGCCAGTGCCGCTGCGGCAACCTGGGCTGCCTGGAGGCGTACGTCGGTGCGGAGGGCATCCTCGACCGGTACCGGCTGGCCAACCGGGGCCGGCCGGCGGCCGGCGGCGACGAGGAGAGCGCGCTGGGCGAGCTGCTGCGCTCCTCCACGGGGACGGCCGCCACGGTGCTGGACGACACGGTCGGCTACCTCGGGGCCGGGGTGGCGACCCTGATCAACCTGTTCAACCCCGAGCGGGTGGTGCTCGGCGGGTGGGCCGGGCTGGCCCTCGGCGAGCGGTTCCTGCCCCGGATCCGGGAGGCCACCGCCCGGCACGCACTGCGCCAGCCGTACGCCCAGGCCTCGATCGAGCTGTGCCAGCTCGGGCCCGACGCGGTCGCGATGGGCGCGGCCACGCTGCCGATGGTCCGGCTGCTGCGCGACGGCGGGGTGTCCCGCTCGGCCGGCGCCGCCCGCATCGAGGCGACGCCGCGCCCGGGCCGCCGCCCGCGCACCCGCTGATTCGGCACACCCTTACCCGGTGCCTGGTCAGCCACTGCGGCGATGGCGAAGAACTTGCCCAGCTCGGCCCGAGCCTGCTCGGTGGTCGGTCGCTCGATCACCGGCGTGGTGCTTGCTGCTCACGGCAGCCTCCTCCGCGTCCCACCGCATCGGGTATGCGCAGGCCAGGTCCAACGATCGCCGGGCCGAACGCCGGCAGGAGACCGACCGCGAGGCTCTGCTCCCCAAGCGTGTAGGCGCCGAAGGCGGCCCTGAGCAGCGCTTCGGTCCCCGACTCGGCCGCGTCCGGAAGCGCCCGCTAGCATCGGGTCCCCCGGCCCGCCTCGCGAAATCCCCACCGCGACGGACGCTCGGCCGACTTGCGAGGGGAGCCCGCGTGCCAACGATCGACCCCAGACGTCTCCTCGTTCTGCGTGCTTTCGTGCTGTCCGACTCGGTCACCGCGACTGCGGCGGCGCTGCACCTGACGCCGTCCGCGGTGTCGCAGCAGCTCGCGGCGCTTGAGCGCGAGGTCGGCCACGCGCTCGTCGTACGCACGGGGCGCAAGCTGGCGCTCACGCCGGCCGGGCGCATCCTCGCCGGGCACGCCGAGGAGATCAGCTCCCGGCTGAAGATCGCCGAGGCCGACCTGGCCGCGCACGCGGGCGGTGTCCTCGGGCAGCTCCGGATCGGCGCCTTTCCCACGGCGATCAGCTGGTTGGTGGCGCCCGCCATCGTCGAGCTGCGCCGTCAGGCGCCGGGCGTCGACGTCACGGTCGTCGACGCGGAGGCGCACATGAGCCACCGGATGCTGATGCGCGGCGACATCGACGTGACCGTCAGCCTGGAGTACGAGTCCGACCCCGAACGCGACTCCCCCGACATCGTGAAGTTCCCGCTCTACATCGAGCGGTTCAAGGCCGCCCTCCCCCACGGCCACCCGCTGGCCGGCGAGGAGGGCATCGGGCTCGCCCAGCTCACCGAGGAAGGCTGGATCATGCCCTCGCCCGGTAACCCGTGCCGCATGATGGTGCTACAGGCGTGCGCCGAGCTCGGCTTCCACCCGCCGATCACACACGTCTCGGACGACTACCGCGCCGCGCTGGCGCTGGTCGCCGCCGAGGCCGGGATCTGCCTGGTGCCGGAGTCCGCGCTCTCCGCGCGTGACGCCGACTGGGTTACGATCCTGCCGACGCGCGGCGTCGCACCGCTGCGCAAGGTGATCATGACGACGCGGCGCGACAACCAGGGCCACCCCGTCGTACGCGCGGGGCTGAAGGCGATGCGGGCCGCAGTCGCCGATCCGGGCTCGGAGATCTACGGCCCGCTCGCGCGGTCCGACACCTTCAGCGTCGAGTGACGGCTCCGGCCAACGGCGTTCTCGCGGAGGAAGGCGTCGACGTGCCGGTGGTACTCGTCCGGCTTGTCACGGCGCACGCAGTGGTGGCCGCCCTCAATCACGACGACGTCGAAGCCGGGCGCGACGGCCGTGAGGCGCTCACGGGAGTGCTTGTCGACGATGACGTCGCCGGTGCCGGTGACGAGCAGCGCCGGTACGGCGGTCGGGCCGACCGTAATCTGCCGCGCGGTCGGCGTCCAGATCCGGCGCTTCTCGTGGACCCGCTGCTTCATGTAGTCGATGTCGACGGCCTTCATCGCCTCGGCGAGCGGGCGCAGCTCCTGCTCCGCCCAGTGGGGCTTGAGTTCACGCTGCATGTCCATGAGCTCCTCGACCGACGCCGTGTCGGCGTAGTCGAAGGGATCGATGGTGGTCTGCTCGACGCTGAGCCACGGGTTGGGACCGGCCTCCGGCACCCACCACGGCGGGTCCTCGAGCACGACGCCGGCCACGAGGTGCGGGGCGTCGGCGGCGACGAAGGCGGCGATCCGCGCGCCCATGGAATGCCCGACGACGAGCGTCTTGCGCCCGGTCTCGTCGAGCATGTCCTTGAGGATGTCGATCGCGTCCTGCACCATCACGTCGGTGGACGGCACGCCCTCGTGCTCGGGCCGGCGGCTGGGCGACTCCCCATGGCCCCGGGCGTCCGGCGCCACGATGTGGTAGTCGCCGCACCAGCGGTCGACGGCGTCGCCGTAGCACGCGCCGGACTCCACAGCGCCATGCAGGATGAGGATGGCGGGCGCATCTGCTGCGTCCCGCCCGTACTTTCGGACGAACAGGTCGGTTCCCACGTGTCCTCTTTCAGTACTCTGTCGCGTCGGCCTCCGGCCGACTCACGCCGGGATGGTCGTTCGGTTAGTCATGGTCATGATCGTGGCAGGCCTGGTCGGCATCGCGCAGCGCTCCCGCAGGTCAGGCCGGCAGCTCCGCCTCCGGTGTCGCCTCGACCAGCGCGCGCGTGCAGGAGTGCTGCGGGGAGCGGAAGATCTCGTCGGACGGGCCGGTCTCGACGATGCGGCCGCGCTGCATGACGGCGACGCGGTCGCTGTAGAGCCGGATCACCGCCAGGTCGTGGCTGACGTGGAGGAACGAGATCCCCTGGTCGCGCTGCAGGTCGGCCAGCAGGTTGAGGATCTGGGCACGCACCGACACGTCGAGCGCCGAAGTCGGCTCGTCCGCGATGATCAGGTCCGGCTTGAGGGCGAGTGCGCGCGCCACGGCGACGCGCTGGAGCTGCCCGCCGGATGCCTCGTGCGGGTAGCGCCCCAGGTAGTCGGCGTCGAGGCCGACCGACTCCAGCAGCGCGACCAGCTCGGCGGTTGACGTCGCCTCGCCGTGCGCATGGAAGACGTTCGCCAGCGTCTGCCGCACGGTCTGCCGCGGGTTCAGCGACGCCAGCGGGTCCTGGAAGACCATGGCGACGTTGCGCCGCAGCCGCCGCAGTCCACGCCGACTGAGGCAGGCGACGTCCTGCCCGTCCGTACGGACGGTGCCGGACGTCGGCACCACCAGGCCGTTGGCCATCCGCGCCAGCGTGGACTTGCCCGAGCCGGACTCGCCGACCAGGCCGAGCGCTTCGCCCCGCCCGATGCGCAGCGAGACGCCGTCGACGGCGAGGAAGCCCTTGCGCCTGCGGCCGAAGCCACCGGCGGTGCGGTAGCGCTTGCTGACGTTGGTCATCTCCAGGATCGGCTCACTCACCGGGCGACCTCCTGAAGTGCGGGTAGACGATCGAGGTGGCAGGCCGCAAGATGCAGGCCGCCGTCCTCGTTGGTCGGCCGGACGGTGGGCAGCGGTACCTCGACGACACAACGCTCGCCGACCTGGTCCGCGAGGCCGCAGCGCGGCGCGAAGGCGCAACCCGGTCCGGCGTCGCGCAGCGACGTGGGCGCGCCGGGGATGGCGCGGAGCCGGGTCCGCTTCCCTCCAGAGTCGAGCCGAGCGTCCAGCCGCGGCGTGGCAGCACGAAGACCGGTGGTGTACGGGTGGGCGGGCTGCTCGAAGATGTCGCGGAGGCTGCCGTACTCGGCCTGGCGCCCGGCGTACAGCACGAGGACGTCGTCCGCCGCGCTCGCCACCACCCCGAAGTCGTGACTGATCAGCAGCATCGCCATGCCGTACTCCTGCTGGAGCTCGCGGAGCAGGGCCAGGATCTGCGCCTGCACCGTCACGTCGAGCGCGGTGGTCGGCTCGTCGGCGATGAGGAGCGCCGGCCGGTTCACCAGGGCCATCGCGATCACCGCGCGTTGCCGCATGCCGCCAGAGAACTCGTGCGGGAAGCGGCGTACGGCGTCCGCGGGCTCGGGGATGCCGACCCGGTCGAGCATCTCGACCGCACGGGCCCGCGCAGCGCGTCGGGTGACCGATGGGTCGTGCAGGCGGACCGCCTGGGCGATGTGCGCGCCGATGTCGAGGTACGGGCTGAGCGCGGACATCGAGTCCTGGAACACCATGGCCACGTCGGAGCCGCGGGCCCGGCGCAGCTCGCGCTCGTCGGCGGAGAGCATCTCCCTGCCAGCGGCGACGATCCGGCCCCGGGCGCTCGCCCCGCGCGGCAGCAGCCGCATGATCGCCCGGCCGGTGATCGTCTTACCCGACCCCGACTCGCCGACCACGGCGAGCGTGCGGCCGCCGTCCAGCCTCATGGACAGGTCCCGGACGACATCGGTGGTGACGCCGCCGCTGGTGAACGAGACAGACAGGTCCTCGACCTGGAGCACGGGGTCACGCACGGCGGATCCTCGGATCGAGAAGCGGCATCAGCAGGTCGACGATCAGGTTGCCGACGATGATGAGGAAGGCGGAGAAGAGCGTCACCCCGACGACGATGCTCAGGTCGGACTCGTTCACGCCGGACAGCAGCAGGTCGCCGAGCCCGTGCAGGCTGAACACCCTCTCCGCGATCACCGACCCGCCCAGGAGAGCGGTGACGTCGAGCGCGAACATCGCCACGACCGGCACCATCACACCGCGGACGGCGTGCCGGTTCACCTGCCGGGTCGACGCGCCGCGCGCGGTCATCGCGACAAGGTGGTCGGCCGAGAGCTCGTTGAGGAGTTGGGTGCGGGCGACCCGGATGTAGCTGGCGGCGAGGATGAACGACAGTACCATCCACGGGCCGATCAGGTGCCAGGCCCAGTCCGTCGGTGACTCCGAGAACGACACGAAGCCGGAGTACGGCAGCGCGTTGAGCATGAAGCCGAAGACCTGCACGACGAGTAGACCGACGAGGAAGGTCGGCACCGACAGCCCGAACATCGCGAAGCCGGTCGAGAACCGGTCGACGATCCCGCCCTTGCGTATCGCCGACAACGCCCCGAGGCCGATGCCCACGACGAGGCACAGGACGGCCGCACCGAACGCGAGCGACAACGTGACGGGCAGCCGCTCGGCGATGAGCGTCGTGACGTCGCTGCGGTTCGGGAAGGAGTAGCCGAAGCACGGTGCGTGGCAGTGCACCTGCCGGGCGCCCTCGCCGTAGGTACGGCCGACGAAGAGGCCCTTCACGAACTCGGTGTACTGCCACACCACGCTCTGGTCGGTCTGCATGTAGGCGCTGACCTTGGCCCGGGTCTCGGGCGGGCACGGCTTGCCGCACATGGCACGGGCCGGGTCCTTCGAGGCCCCGAAGAAGAGGGTGATCGTCACAAAGGCGATCGCGAGGAGCATGAACACTGCGGTGACCATGCGGCGGGCGATGTAGGCGATCATGCGGCATCCTCCGTGCGCACGTCGAGGACGTCGCGGAGCGCGTCTCCGGCGAGCGTGGCGCCGAATACGATCAGGAACACCACGGCGCCCGGGAAGAGCATGTACCAGACGTCCGCACCGCTGTAGATCCACGGCAGCGAGTCCGAGAGCAGCTTGCCGAGGTCGGGGACGTCGCCACGCAGGCCGACGCCGAGGAACGAGAGTCCTGCGACGACGCTGACGTTGGCGGGCAGCGACATCGCGAACAGGACGACGACCAGGCCGAAGAGGTGCGGCAGCATCTCGCGGCGGATGATCTGCCAGGGCGGAGCCCCGGTCGCGCGCGCCGCCTCGACGAAGGCGCGGGCGTTGATGGCGCCGGCCTGGGCGCCGATGATCCGGGCCGGGACGGTCCAGCCGAAGAAGGCCAGCACCAGCACGAGGACCAGGCCCCGCGGCATCTCCGGCGGCACGATCGCCATGATCGCGATGACGAACATCAGGCCCGGGAAGCCGAACATGAAGTCGATCACCCGCCCCGCAACGGCGTTGAGCCAGCCGCCGAAGTACCCAATCGCCGTACCGAGGACGGCGGCGAAGGCGATCGACAGGATGCTCGCCCCGAACGCGATGAACAGGGACGAGCGGATGCCGTAGACGATCTGGGCGAACAGGTCGACGCCCGTCACCGGGACGACGCCGAGCCAGTGGTCGGCGCTGACGCCACCGATGGCGCCCAGCGGACGGCCGCCGTCCGGGTCGAGCAGGTTCGTGTGCAAGGTGCTCGGGTCCTGTCCCTCGAGACGCGCGAGCAGCGGGGCGCAGAGCCCTGCGACGAGCGGCACGACCAGCATGACCAGGCCGGCGACGCCGGACGGCTTCCGAAGGAAGCGGCGGAGGAGCGGCGTACGCCGGCCCTCCGCCTGCTGGATCTCAATGATCGACACCGACGACCAGCTCGTTCGCGAACGGCGGGTAGGCGGGGATGAAGTAGTTCAGGATTTTCGAACCGGCCAGGGCCTGCGTGTGCTGCACGAGGATCGGCACCACGGGGGCGTCCTCCATGATCTGCTTGTCGATCGCGGCCCACATCTTCGCGGCCTTGTCGAGGTCCGGCTCCGAGATCGCGGCGTCGATCGCGGCGTCCACCTTGGGGTTGGAGTATTGCGAGGCGTTGCCGCCACCGTTGCCGATCTCGCTGGACGCGAACAGCGGCTGGATGGTGCTCGTGCCGCTCGGGAAGTCCGCTCCCCAGCCGTTCGTCGTCATGTCGTAGTTGCCGTCGGCGGACGAGACGAGCTCGTGCCAGGTGTCGCCATCGAGGCCCTTGAGCTCGACCTTGATGCCGACCCGCGCCAGCGAGTTCTTGATGCTCTGGGCTTCCTTCTCCTCGATCGCGCTCACGTCGGTCGGGTAGGTCAGCGTGAGCGTCAGGTTGGAGACGTCGGCGCCGGCGAGCAGTTCCTTCGCCTTGTCGACGTTGCCGGTGTCACCACCGTCGTACAGGTTGTACTCGGTGTAGCCGGGGATGCCAGGCGTCATGATGGTCGAGGTGATCTGGCCGCCGAACTTCGGGCCGCCGTACACGCTCTGCAGCTCGGCCTTGTTGATCGCGTAGTTGATCGCCTGCCGCACGCGGACATCGGAGAGGCCCGGGCGCTTGACGTTCATGGCGAGGTAACGGAAGTAGCCTGACGGGCTGTTGGCCATGCGGCGGGAGATCGACGGGTCGGACTCGATCCGCTGGAACTGCGACGGCGAGATGAGCGCGTTGCTGATCGCGGTCTGATCCTCGCCCTTGTCATCGATGAGGCGCTGCACGATCGTGTCGTTGTTCAGGCCCATGTCGAGGACGATCTTGTCCGGGCCGGCGAACCGTGCCTGGTCAGTGTCGGCCTTCCAGTTCGGGTTGCGTTCCAGCACCGCCTGCGAGCCCTTGCGGAAGCTCGTCACCTTGTACGGGCCGCTGGCGACCGGGTGCTCGCCGTACGTCTCCGGCTCGGTGTCGGCTGCGGCCGGCACCGGCGCGAAGGCCGGCATGCTGACGATCCACGGCCAGTTGCCGAATGGCCTCGTCAGGTGGAAGACGATCTTGTGGTCGTTGACGACCTCGATGGAGTCGAGCTCCTTGCCGTCGTAGGGGCCGTCGTAGTCGGTGCCGCCGACCAACAGCGTCTTGTGGTAGCCGAGGCCACCCTGGAACATCGGCGCGAACGACCGCTCGATGCCGTACTTCACGTCCTGCGCGGTGATCGGGCTGCCGTCGGAGAACTTCAGGCCCTCCTGCAGCGTGAAGGTCCACGTCTTGCCGCCGTCGTCCGTCGAACCGGTGTTGGTGGCGAGGTCCGGCACGAGGATCGTGTCCTTGTCCGGGAACGTCTGCCACGACGTCAGCCCGCGGTGCACCCACCGCAGCCGACTGGTCGGCACCATCTGCGCGTTGGCGGTCTCAAAGGACTCAGTCCTGCGCCGCGAGAGGTAGTGCAGGGTCCCGCCCTGGGGCACGGACTCGAGCGCCGTGTTCTTGTCCTTCGTCGGCTCGGTGGACTGCGAGTTCGCGTTGCAGCCCGCCATCACGAGGGCTAGGACGAGCGCGAGCCCTGCGGGCACCACTCTCCGGGATCGATTCGCCATAGATCGCGCTTCCTATGAGGCGGTCCCGATCGGTCCGGTCCGCAGCTTGGATCTCAGGAAGGCAGTCTGTTGGCGGGCGAGAGAGCGCGTCCATCGAGGAGTTCTGCAGGCGACCTTTCAGAAAATCTTAAAGGTCGCGTAGATCCTCGCGGAATCTGTCAAGATTTTTGCGGGCGAAGGCGGCGGCGAGGACCTCCGCGCGGCCTGCGGGGATCTTCTCGGTGGTTGCGAAGTGGCTGGATGCGGGGTGTGCAGACCGAGCCCGGAGTGGTAGCGCTCGTGGTGGTAGTAGTCGACGAACTGCTTGCAGAACGCGCGGGTGTGGGCGGGGAAGGCGGGATCTTGAACGCCACCTCGCTGTAGGGGTTGTCGTTGCTCACGTGGGGCCGGGAACGGCTGCGGACCACGTCCAGGTCGATGAGTAGTTGGGCGACGGATTTGCTGGTCATGGACGTGCCTCGAACGGTGTGCACCACCCGCGAATTGCCATAGGTCCGTATCATATCGTCGATGGACTCGGTGGCCAATTGAACGGTCTCGGTCTCGGTCTCGGCGGGCATCCATCCGACACCGTCGCCCCAGCCTCGCGAAGCGCACGGAACCGGCGCAACTCCACCGCTGCGGGTCGAGCACCATCCCGCCCAGGATGGTGCGACGGTCAAGATCTTCTACGAGGGGCGCACCACGAAGGCGGGTATCCGCGACGCCGACGACATCGACGAGTTCATCGACCTTTGGGCTCTTCACAATGCAAAGTGTCTTCGGTGACGCTGATGGCGTCTGCGATGCTGTGGGCGTGGAGTACGTGTCCAGAGCGCCGCGACCGCCGCTGGACGGGCTGATCGACGACCTTTACTACCTGGAGGGTGCGCCGCCGTACGCCCGGCTGACGCTGCCGCCGATGCCGTCGGCGTTGCTCATCGTCAACCTCGGGGCGCCGTTCCGCATCCGCGCCGGCACCGACATCGAGACGACCGAGTACGCCGACGGCTGCGTGGTCACCATGCCCACCCGCGCGTTGGAGTTCGGCTACCCACGCCGGACCCGGTCCGTCGGCGTGCACTTCAAGCCGTGGGGGCTGGCGCCGTTCCTGCCGATGCCTGCGGCCGAGCTGTGTGACCGGCCGGTGACGGTAGAGCAGGTTTGGGGCCGGCCCGCCATTGCTGAGCTGCGAGACCGGCTGGCCACGGCGGACGGACCGCACGAGATGCTGACGCTGCTCGAGGAGGAGCTGATGCGACGGCTGTGCGAGACCGCCGGCCTGGGGCTGGTCCGCCATACGAGCAGCGTCATCGCGGCGACCAGCGGGGCGGTGGCGATTGGCGACCTGAGCGTGGCAGCCGGTGTCAGCAGCACTCATCTGGCACAGCGGTTCAAGGAGCACATCGGCGTCACGCCGAAGCGGCTCGCCCGCACCTACCGCTTCGCCGCCACCGTGTTCGCGATCAACCCCGCCGGGCCGATCGACTGGGGCGACCTCGCCGGTGGCGCAGGCTACTTCGACCAGGCCCACTTCGGCCACGAGTTCCGGGCGTTCACCGGGCTCACGCCGACCCGGTACGTCGAAGTCCGGCGGCGGTTCCTGCGCGAACATCCCGGCCACGTGCTGGACAGTTGGCCGCTGCCGGCCGATTGATTTCTTACAAGAGCGACAGCTCACGACACGCTAATTTGGGGGCATCCCAAGGCAGAGGAGAGCCCCGTGGGCAAGGTGGTCATGTACAGCTCGGTGTCGGTGGATGGCTTCGTCGCGGACGAGAATGACCAGCCCGGACCTCTGTTCGACTGGTTGTCCAACGGTGACGTCCCGTTGGACGAGAGCGGCGAGGTGAAGGTGTCGCAGACGTCCTACGATTACACCCGGCCGTACTGGGACCAGATCGGGGTGACAGTCGTCGGCCGCCACGTCTTCGACCTGACGGACGGCTGGGACGGGAAGCCGCCGGGCGGGATCGACCACGTGGTCGTCGTGACGCACCGGCCGGAGCCCGAGGGCTGGGACCCCGAGGCGCCGTTTCACTTCGTCGACGGCGTCGAGGCAGCCGTGGCCAAGGCGCAGGAGCTTGCGGGTGACCGCATGGTCGAGGTCGCCGCTGGCGACGTCGGTGGCCAGGTGCTTGCCGCGGGTCTGGTCGACGAGGTGCGCATGGACGTCGTACCCGTGGTGTTCGGGTCCGGCAAGCGCTACTTCGGGTCGGTCCACGCGCAGCACCTGCTGGAGGATCCTGACGTGGTGATTCACGGCAACCGGGTGCTTCACCTGCGCTATCGGGTGCGCCGTTGACCGATCTGAGCGGGTACGCGAAGAAGTCCCCTGCGAACGGTGCCACAAGATCGGGCCTCCGGCTGCGTTTGCGCATCGCTGTCCCTGGTCGGGCAGCCGACGTCGATCCGCCCCGGCACCTCACCTGCGGCAAGTTCAACTCAAGATCACTGGTTGCCGGTTTCCGTCGTATCTTGACCGACCCCCAGGAAGAGCGGATCTTCACCAATGCAGGGTGTAGTCGGGTCTGAATCCGCCTGTCTCGAGTAGGATCGGGCAATGTAGTTGGTGAGGTTGCGGAAGCCGAGGGCGGAGCCGCACAGGTGCTTCAGGCGGCCGTTGATTGTAAGAGCCACGTGACGAGTGGATCAGCCTCGGGGTATTCGCCCAAGACCAATCTGCGTGGGCTCTAAGAGTCCGCTGGCCGACACCCGGAGTGGGTCGTGCCAGGGCTTCCCGTCCCGCGCTGCCCGGTGCGGCCGGCGGCATCCTGCCCCGGGTGCCGCCGGCCCTCGGCCGTCAGGCCGGCAGGGTCCACTTCTGGTTGGCGCCGCCGGTGCACGACCAGATCTGCGTCTTCGTGCCGTCGGCGGAGGCGTTGCCGATGACGTCGAGGCACTTGTTCGCCTGCGGGTTCACCAGGTCCCGCCCCGAGGTCCACGTCCACTGCTGGGCGGCGCTGCCGTTGCAGGTCCACAACTGCACCCTCGTGCCGTCGGCGGTGCCGCCGCCGGAGACGTCGAGGCACTTGCCGAGCGCCCGCAGCGTGCCGTCGGAGGCGCGGGTCCAGGTCTGGTTCGCGGCGCCGAAGCAGCTCCAGACCTGCGCCGCGGCGCCGTCGGTGCTGCTGTTGTCGGTGACGTCCAGGCACTTGCCGCCGAGGCCGGTGATCGGCCCGGTGGGCGTCCCGCCGCCACCGCCGGACTGGGTGCCCGACCAGGTGAAGGTGGCGGTGGTCCGGGCCGGCAGGGTGTAGGTGAACGACTGCCCGCCCCAGACCACCTTCACCGACTGGGCGGACGTGCCGCCGTTGTGGGCCAGCAGCGCCTTGGTGCCGTCGGAGTTGCGGTACGCGACGTTCTGCACCGTGCCGTTGGCGGTGGAGGCGATCCGCTGCGCCCCGGGGCGGACGAACTTGGTCAGGTGCCCGGTGGTGTAGTACTCGATCGTGTAGTCGACCTGGCCGGCGCGGGAGCCGCCCTCCTGCACGGTGATCAGGCCGGTGCAGGTGCCGCAGCCGCCGTTGTGCGGGCCCATGTTCTGGTTGAGCGCCAGGCTCCACTTGACGATGCTCCGGCTCCAGTTCCGGGCGTAGTTGACGATGTCGGCCATGTCCTCGTTGTGCTGGTTGGAGATCCAGGTGCCGCCGGAGTGCTCGGTGCTGAACTGCGGCACCGACGGGTACTGGCCCTGCACCTGGCTGCCGACCGCCGGGTCGCCGAAGTAGCCGTGCCAGGCGATCCCGCCGAAGAGCGGGTCGTTGCGCACCGCGGCGTCGCCGAGCACCCCGGAGCCCATGGTGGCGTAGTCGCCGTAGTTCCAGTCGTGCACCAGCACCTTGGTGGTGATGCCGGCGGCCCGGAACGCCGGGTAGACGAAGTTCTTGGTCAGCTCGGCCAGGCCGGAGGAGTTCCAGCTCATCCCGGGGTAGTCCATCGCCGTCGGGTTGCCCGACTGGCAGCAGTTCGGCTCGTTCTGCACCGAGAGGTAGTCCACCTTCACGCCGCGCGCCGCGTACGCCTGGATGGTCTTGACGAAGTACTGGGCGTAGGTGCCGTAGTACTGGGACTTCAGCCAGCCCATCTGGTCCATCCGGCCGTTGTCCTTCATCCAGCCGGGCGCGCTCCACGGCACGACCTTGACCCGCAGGGCGGGGTTGAGCTGCCGGGCCTGGGCGGTCAGCAGCTCGACGTTGGTGTCGTAGCCGTTGCTGCCGAAGTCGCCCAGGTCGCAGCAGGTGTCGTCGAGGGAGACGTGGCCCGGGCGGGACAGGTCGGAGGCCCCGATCGGGTTGCGGACGAAAGACAGCCCGATGCCGTCGGTGGGGCTGAACAGCTTGCGCATCACCTCGTCGCGGGTGGCCGCGCTGACCGGGCCGCCGCGCAGCAGGTACGCGGTGGTGTCCGTGATGGACGCGCCGGCGCCCTCGAACGGCTGGTAGCGGCTGTTCTCGTCGACGGTGATGGTGTGCGTGGCCCCGCCGCTGGATGCCGCGAAGCTCACCGCGGCTTGCTGTTGCAGCCCGCGGGTGACGGTGCGACCGCCGCCGTCGGAGGTGGTGGTGAGCCAGACGTTCACGCTCTCCCCGGCGGCCTGGGCGGCCGGGGGTGCGAGGGTCAGGACGCTGGCGGTCAGGCAGAGCGCGAGGGCGCCGGCCCGCGCCGCGCGGGCCGGTGAGCGGCGGGGGGTGGGTGGGGTGGGGGACACGAAGTGCTCCCTTCGGCGGGCGTGGTGCCCGGCGGTGCACCCGAGGGGGGCGTGGACGGTCCGCCGGCACCGGGGACGGGGCAAGCGGCGCGCGGCCAGCGGGCCGCGACCGTTGCCGGGGTTGCCGTCGCCCGGCCCTGCCCGGCAAGGAATCGACGGTTGTGACTGAGCAAACACTGTCGCAACACTTAAGTCAAGCAATGAAAAAAGACCTGGGGCGGATCGTGGCCGTGCGGGGGCGAGCCGGGGCCGGAGCGCACGCCGGCATCCCGGTGCGCCGGCGGCCCGATGCCGGCCCGTCGGCGGCTACCAGCGGTTGCGGGCCTCCTCGGCCCAGCCGACCAGGCCGTCGAGGTCGACCCGCTCGCCGTCGGCGGTGGCCGCCCAGCCGGTGAAGTGCCCGAAACACTGGTGCGTCTCGTTGGCCAGCACCGCGAGGTTGGTCCGGGCGACCCGCTCGTGGAACGGGTGGAACGCCACGTCGACCCGTTCGCCGGTGATCTGCCACGGCCGCAGCCAGTCGGACCGGTCGTAGTCCCAGCGCAGCTCGTCGCCGATCTTGTGCAGCCGACCGTCGACGAACAGGCCGTTCTCGGTGCTACCGGTGCCGTCGGTCCACTTCCCGCCGAGCTGGATCGACCGGCCGGGGCCGCTGCCCGCCGCCCAGTTCCAGGTGATCGAGTACGGCCACCGGCCGCGCCCGTGGTCGAGCACGGCGAACGAGTCCCCGGCCCGCACGTCGTGCCACGCGTCGCCGACCCGGAGCCGGCCGTGCACCGGCCGGCCGACGTCCTTGACGGTGTACTGGAAGCGGCGGGTGCCCCACGGCACGACCACGCCGAGGGACTCGTGGCCGGCGGGCAACGGCACGGTCAGGTCGACCTCGACGTCCCCGGCGGCGGCCCGCAGCGTGGTGCCGTCGGGGCCCTGGTCGATCGCGACGGTCAGCCCTCCGCCCCGGGCGGCGACCCGGCCCGCGCCGCTGCGCTCGGGCAGCACGGCGCCGCGGGCCAGCGGCACCACCGCCTCCGTGTCGTGTTCGACGCCGCTGGCGCGGTCGAGCACGTAGAGGCTGTGCACCCCGGCGTAGTCCAGCGACGACACGACGATCCCGACGATGTGGGCGGGGGTGACGACACCCCAGTACTCCCAGCGCTTGGTCCGGCCCCAGCCCCGCAGGTTCGCCCGGTGCAGGGGCCGGCGGGTCCAGCCGACGGCCGCCGGGTTGAGCCGACCGTCGGGCAGGCAGAGATCGACGGGGGAGGTGATCTCGCGCTCGTGCGTCATGGCGGGCAGGCTACCGGCCGGCGCAGGCGGCCCCTCGGGCCGGCCGCCCGGGCGCTCAGCCCCGCCCGCGCACCCGCCGGACGGTGTCGCGGAACCACAGCGCGCTGCGCTTCGGGACGCGTTCCTGGGTGTCGTAGTCGACCCGGACGATGCCGAACCGCTTGTCGTAGCCGTACGCCCACTCGAAGTTGTCGAGCAGCGACCAGGCGAAGTAGCCGCGCACGTCCGCGCCGGCCTGCCGGGCCCGGGCCACCGCGCGCAGGTGCTCGGCGAGGTAGTCCACCCGGTCGTCGTCGGCGACGAAGCCGCGCGCGTCCGGGCGGTCGTCGAACGCCGCGCCGTTCTCGGTGATGACCATCGGCAGCCCGGGGTAGTCGCGGCTGATCCGCAGCAGCAGGTCGGTGAAGCACTCCGGGACGATCTCCCAGTCCATCGCCGTGCGCGGCCGGCCCCGGGGGACCGCCCGGCGCACCGGCCGGCCGGCGGCGTCCCGGTCCCGGCCGGCGGCGTCCACCCCGGAGAAGAGCTGCCCGAAGTAGTAGTTGACCCCGAGCACGTCGAGCGGGGCGGCAATCACCGTCAGGTCGTCGTCGCGCACCGGAACCGTCACCCCGTCGGCCGCCAGGTCGGCCAGCACGTCGGCCGGGTACCGGCCGTGCACGAGCGGGTCCAGGTAGAGCCGCGCGCCCAGCCCGTCGGCGGCCCGGGCGGCGTCGTGGTCGGCGGCGCTGTCGGTCGCCGGGTCGGCGGTGCCCAGGTTCAGCGTGATGCCCACCTCGACCGGCCCAGTGGCCGCCGCCCGGATCCGCCGGGTCGCCAGCCCGTGGCCGAGCAGCAGGTGGTGCGCCGCCGCGATGGCGTCGCCGAGGTCGCGGCGGCCCGGGGCGTGCTCGCCGTACGCGTAGCCGAGCATCGCCGAGCACCACGGCTCGTTGAGCGTGGTCCACGTCCGCACCCGGTCGTTGAGGGCGTCGAAGACCAGCATCGCGTAGTCGGCGAACCGGTAGGCGGTGTCCCGCTCCGGCCAGCCGCCGGCGTCCTCCAGTTCCTGCGGCAGGTCCCAGTGGTAGAGCGTGACCCACGGGTCGACGCCCCGGCCGAGCAGTTCGTCGACCAGCCGGTCGTAGAAGGCCAGGCCCGCCGGGTTGGCCGGGCCGCGCCCGCCCGGCTGCACCCGGGGCCAGGCCACCGAGAACCGGTACGTGTCCACGCCGAGGTCCGCGATCAGGGCCACGTCCTGCGGCATCCGGTGGTAGTGGTCGCAGGCCACGTCGCCGTTGTCGCCGCCGGCCACCGCGCCGGGCACCCGGCAGAAGGTGTCCCAGATGGACGGGGTGCGGCCGTCCTCGGCGACCGCGCCCTCGATCTGGTACGACGAGGTGGCCACCCCCCAGCGGAACACCGGCGGGAGGGTGTCGATCGGGTCGGCCGTCGTCGATGGGCGGGCGGTGGGCTCCATGCTGCTCCTCGGGTGGGCGGGGTCGACGTGGCGGATGCCGCCGCGGTGCGGGGCGGTGCGGGCCGGCGGTGCGGGCCGGCGGTGCGGGCCGGCGGTGCGGGCCGGCGGTGCGGGCCGGCGGGTGGTCAGCGGGTCGCCGCCTCGGGCGCCGGGTGCAGCCAGCAGGCGACCGCCCGGTCGGGGGCGTCGGCCGGCGGGCCGAGCCGCGGCAGCCGGCTGTCGCAGGGGGCGAACGCCCGGGGGCAGCGCGGGTGGAACGCGCAGCCGTCGGGCATCGCGCGCAGGTCCGGCGGGGCGCCGGGAATGCCGGTCAGCTCCCGGCGCGGCCCGCGCAGGGCGGGGAAGGAGTGCAGCAGCCCGTCGGTGTACGGGTGCAGCGCCGCGCCGTACAACTGCGCGGCCGGGGCCTGCTCGACGATCCGGCCGCCGTACATGATGGCGATGCGGTCGGAGAACTCCACCAGCAGCGACAGGTCGTGGGTGATGAACAGCACCGCGAAGCCGAGCCGTTCGCGCAGCTCGGCGAGCTGGCTGAGGATCTGCCGCTGCATCACCACGTCCAGGGCGGTGGTCGGCTCGTCCATGATGACGACCTGCGGCTCCAGCGCCAGCGCCATACCGATCATCACCCGCTGCCGCATGCCGCCGGAGAGCTGGTGCGGGTAGCTGTCCAGCCGGTCGGCGGAGATGCCGACCAGCCGCAGCAGTTCCCGGGCCCGGGCCAGCCGGGCCGGGCGGCCCAGCCCCGGCTGGTGCGCCCTGATCACGTCCATGAGCTGCGTGGAGACCTTGTGCACCGGGTTGAGGGAGTTCATCGCGCCCTGGAACACGATCGACGTCTCCGCCCAGCGGAACGCCCGTAGCTGCGTGGGGGACAGGGTGAGCACGTCGACCGGCGGGCCGTCGACCGGGTGGTAGACCACCTCGCCGCCGCTGATCACCCCGGGCGGCGGGAGCAGCCGGGTCAGCCCGTACGCCAGGGTGGACTTGCCGCTGCCGCTCTCCCCGGCCAGGCCGAGCACCTCGCCCCGGTGCAGGGTGAGGTCGACGTCGCGGACGGCACGCACGGCCGAGTCGCCGAGGCCGTAGTCGACGCTGAGCCGACGGATCTCCAGCACCGGTTCGCTCATCGCCCGGCCTCCTCTCGCTGTCCGGACCCGGCCGGCGACGCCGGCCGGGGTGCCAGCACCGGGGTGAAGCCCACCCGCATCCGCACGGTGCGCCCGTCGGCGGTGCGGGCCCGGGACCGCCCGGCGCTGCGCAGGCGGGGGCTGACGAACTCGTCGATGCCGAAGTTGATCAGTGCCAGGGCGGTGCCGAGCAGCGCGATGGCCAGCCCGGCCGGCACGAACCACCACCAGGCGCCCTGCGCGAGGGCCTGCTGGCTCTGCGCCCAGAACAGGATGGTGCCCCAGTTCCACGACGAGACCGACGAGATGCCGATGAAGGCCAGGGTGATCTCCGACATGACCGCGAAGATCACCGTGCCGACGAAGCCGGAGGCGATGATCGCGGTGAGGTTCGGCAGGATCTCGAAGCCGATGATCCGCCAGGTGCGCTCGCCGGTGGCCCGCGCGGCCTCCACGTAGTCGCGCCGGCGCAGCGACAGCGTCTGGGCGCGTAGCACCCGGGCCCCCCAGGCCCACGACGTCAGCCCGATGACCAGGGCGACGACCAGGTCGCCGGCCCCCGCGACCGTGGACGTGACGATGATGATCAGCGGCAGCGCCGGGATCACCAGGAACACGTTGGACAGCGCGGACAGGCCGTCGTCGGCGAGCCCGCCGAGGTAGCCGGCGGTCACCCCGACCAGGACGGACAGCGCGGTGGCCACCACGCCCGCGGTCAGGCCGACCAGCATCACCCCGCGGGTGCCGACCAGGATCTGGCTGAACACGTCCTGGCCGAGATGGGTGGTGCCGAACCAGTGCGCCGCCGACGGCGGCTGGAGCAGGTCGGCGCTGCGGGCGTCCGGGTCGTACGGTGCGATCCACGGGCCGATCACCGCGAGCAGCACGTACCCGGCGACCACGGCCAGCCCGGTGGCGGCCTTGCCGCCGCTGACGAACCGCAACCGACGGCGGCGGCTCGGCCGGACGCTGGGCTGGGCCATCGCGCCCTGCTCCGGGATGACCTGCTCCACGCTGGAGGTGGGAATGCTCACGGCTCAGCCCTCCTTGCGGGTACGCGGGTCGAGGAACAGGTACGCCACGTCGGCGAGCAGGTTGGCCACCAGCACGGAGAGCGTGATGACCAGGAAGATGCCCTGCATCAGCGGGTAGTCCTTGGCGCTGACGGCCCGGAAGAGCAGGAACCCGAGCCCGGGGTAGGAGAAGACGATCTCCACGAGCAGGGTGCCGCCGACGATCAGCCCGAGCGACAGGGCGAATCCGGCGACGTTGGGCAGCAGCGCGTTGCGTGCCGCGTAGCTCACCGCGACCCGCCGCTCGGGCAGGCCCTTGGCGTGCGCCACCGTGATGTAGTCCTCGGCGGCGACGGTGACCATCATGTTGCGCATGCTGAGGATCCAGCCGCTCATCGAGGAGATCAGGATGGTGGCGGCGGGCAGCAGGCTGTGCTGCACCGCGCTGCCCAGGAAGATGGTGTCCAGGGCGGGGACCAGGCCCGGCTCGTAGCCGCCGGAGGACGGGAAGAAGCTGCCCGGGCCGGCCAGCACCGCGATGGCCACCAGGCCCAACCAGAAGTACGGCACCGAGGACAGGAACGTGGTGACCGGCAGCAGCCCGTCCACCCAGGAGCCGCGCCGCCAGCCGGCCAGCACCCCGAGGCCGGTGCCGAGGAGGAAGCTGACCGCGGTGGTGACGCCGACCAGGGCGAGGGTCCAGGGCAGCGCGTCGCCGATGACCTCCGACACCGGCGACGGGAACGCCGTGAACGACAGCCCCAGGTCGCCGTGCGCGAGTTGCCGCCAGTAGTCGACGTACTGGTCCCACAGGCTGTCGTCGGAGTCGAGGCCGAACAGCACGTACAGCGAGTGGAGGGCGTCGGTGCTGAGCTGCCCCTGGAAGCGGGAGATCAGCGACTTCACCGGATCGCCGGGGATCATCCGGGGGATGAAGAAGTTGATGGTCAGCGCCGCCCAGGCGGTGAACACGTAGAAGGCGAGACGCCGCAGCAGGAAGGTCACCGGCCGGCCTCCCCGCCCACCGGGGCAGCCGCCGCGCCGGCCCCGGTGACGTCGGGGTGGTAGAGCCAGCAGGCCGTCCAGTGCCCGTCGTGGTCGCCGACGGTCAGCCTCGGGGGCAGTTCCTCGGCGCAGCGCGGCATGGCCACCGGGCAGCGCGGGTGGAACCGGCAGCCGGCGGGCGGCCGGATCAGGCTGGGCGGCTCGCCGTCGCCGCGCTCGGCCACGTCCGTTCCGCCGTCGCCGGTGATCCGGTCCGGGTCGGGCGCCGAGCCGATCAGCAGCCGGGTGTACGGGTGCGCCGGGCGCTGGGTGACCGTCTCGCTGTCCCCGCCCTCGACCAGGCGGCCGGCGTACATCACCAGCGTCTCGTCGGCGAAGTAGCGGGCCGAGGCGATGTCGTGGGTGATGTAGAGGATCGCCAGGTCGAACCGCTCCTTGAGCTCGCGCAGCAGGTTGAGCACGCCGAGCCGGATCGACACGTCGAGCATGGACACCGGCTCGTCGGCGAGCAGCACCTCCGGGTCGGCGCCGAGCGCGCGGGCGATGGCTATCCGCTGCCGCTGCCCGCCGGACAACTCGTGCGGGAAGGCGTCCAGGTAGCGCTCGGCCGGGGTGAGCCGGACCCGTTCGAGCAGCCGCCGCAGCGCCGCGTCGAGGTCGGCGTCGGTGCGGCCGGCGTTGCCGTGCACGCGCAGTGCCCGGGTCAGGTGGTAGCGCACGGTGTGCACCGGGTTCAGCGACGCGAACGGGTCCTGGAAGATCAGCTGGACCCGCCGGGCGTACGCCCGGAACGGCCGCCCGCCGCGCACGGTGACCGGCTCGCCGTGCAGCGCGATGGTGCCCGCCGTACGCGGATAGAGCTGCGCGAGCAGCCGGGCGACGGTCGACTTGCCGGAGCCCGACTCGCCGACCAGGGCGGTGACCCGGCCACGGTGCAGGGTCAGCCGCACGTCGTCGACCGCGTGCACGGCCGTTCGGGTACGGGAGAACAGGCCGCGCAGCCGCCTGCGGACGGGGAAGTGCTTGGTCAGGCCGATCGCCTCCAGCACCTCCGCGCCGGCGGCCGGGGCCGACGGGGTGGGCGTCGTCATGCCGGGTTCCTGTCTGCTCAGGGGTGGTCGCGGCGTGGCCGCCGGTGGTCCGGGCGGGGGTGGACCGCCCGGACCACCGGCGCCCGGCTCAGGATCCGGCGGGCCGCAGGTGCTGCACGACGTCCGCCGCGTTGGGCTGGGTCGGCTGCCCCGCGCCGTAGGCGTTGGCGTCGTCCGGCCAGCCGGTCCAGTTCTTCGTGCTGTACGCGGCCCCGACGTTGTCCGCGCCGACCGGGATCATCGGGGCCTGCTCGACGAAGACCTTCTGGAGCGTGGCCAGGGCCGCGGTGCGGGCGGCGTCGTCGGTGGCGTTGGCGTACGCCGCGAGCGCGGCGGTGGCCTGCGGGTTGTCGAAGCGGCCGAAGTTGCCGGCGGGGGAGGCCTTGCCGACCGGCTTGAGCAGCCGGCCGTCCATCACCGTCTGGTAGATGTCGTACGGGGTCGCGCCGCCGTTGGTCCACCGGAAGGTCGCGTCGAACCGGCCCTCCTCGACGTTGCGGAACCAGGCGTCCTGGTTGGCCTTGTCCACCGTGGCGGTGATGCCGATGGTGGACAGGTTGTCCTTCACGATCTCCAGGCTCGTCTGGTAGTCCGACCAGCCGGATGGGTCGGTCAGGGTGAGGGTGACCGGCTTGCCGCTCGGGTCGACCAGCTTGTCGCCGGCGTACCGGAAGCCCGCCTCGGTGAGCACCTTCTTTGCGCCGTCGACGTCGACCCGCTGCTGCTGGCCCTTGAACTCCGGGGCGACGTAGGCGTCGCCGGCCGGGCTCGGCAGCCCGGTCACGCTGGTCACCACCGGGTGGAAGTACCCGGCCGAGGCCTGCTGGAAGATGTCCTCCCGGTTGACCACCATGTTCATCGCCCGGCGCAGGGCGGGGTTGTCGAACGGCTTGCGGGCGGTGTTGATGTACAGGCCGTGGATGCCGAGCACCGCCGGCGCCCACACCTTGTGGTTGGCCGGGTCCTTGCCGACGAACACCGTCTTGACGTTGGGGATGAAGACGAAGCTCCACTCCGACTCGCCGTTGGCCAGCGCGGTGGTCTGCGCGTTGTTGTCGGTGAACGAGGTGTAGCGCAGCTCCTTGACCTTAGGCAGCTCCTGCCAGTAGCCGCTGGTGCGCACGGCCAGGGTGGTGGTCTGCGGGGTGAACGACGTGAGGGTGTAGGCGCCGCTGCCCACCGGGTTCTTGTTGACGTTGGTGCCCGGGTCCTTGATCGCCGACCAGATGTGCTGCGGCACGATCGGCACCTGGGCGATGATCTTTTGCTGGTTGACGAACTGCGGCGAGGCGAAGCCGAGGGTCACCTGGTTGCCGGCGGTGGTGACCGAGGTGTACGGGGTGGCCGCGATGTTGAGCGCCTCGTTGGCCTTGAGCAGGTTGTAGGTGAACGCCACGTCGGCGGCGGTGACCGGCTTTCCGTCGGACCAGGTGGCGTTGTCCCGGACGGTGACGGTGACCGAGCGGTAGTCCGCCGTCCACTCGGCCTTCGTGGCCAGCCACGGCTTGAACGGCTCGGCGGGCTTGACCGGGTTCCACATCATCAGCGGCTCGTAGATCTGCCACCGGTAGCCCAGCGACGCCGCCGACGAGGTGGTCAGGAACGGGTTGTGGTTCTCCGTCTGCGGGCCGTTCGGCATGCCGACGTTGAGCACGGTCGCGCCGCTGCCGCCCTTGTCCCGGGCCCGGGTGTTCGCGGTCTCGCTGCACGCGGTGCCGGTGGCGGCGATCGCGCCGGCCAGCGCGACGGCGACGAACTGGCGTCTTCTCATGATGGTCTCCCTCGGTGCTCCCGGCGGGGAAGCGGGGTCGGTGGTGGGGACGGGTGTGCGCTGTCGCGCCCGGTCGGTTCGAAGCCCCGACAGGTGGCGTGGAGGGTGTTTTCTCTGGGGTTGCGGGTGGTGCGGCCGGCTCAGGTCCCGGTGGTCGAGCCGCGGACGGTGAACGTCGTGGGTATGACGGTCGGTGCGTCGGGCAGCGGGGTGCCGTCGAAGTGGGCGATGAGGGCGTGGGCGGCGGCCTCGCCCATCTGGCGCAACGGCTGGTGCACGGAGGTCAGTGGCGGGTGGGTGTGCGCCGCCAGGGGCAGGTCGTCGAAGCCGACGACCGCCACGTCCTCGGGAACGTGGCGGCCGGCGGCGCGCAGCGCCTGGAGTGCCCCGGCGGCGGACAGGTCGTTGTGGGCGAAGACGGCGTCGAAGGGCGTCCCGGCCGCCAGCAGCCGCTGCGCCGCCGCCCGCCCGCAGTCGAGGGTGAAGTCGCCCTCGACCACCAGTCGCGGGTCCAGCGGCAGGCCGGCCTGGGCGTAGCCCTCGGCGAAGCCGGCCAGTCGCTCGCTGGTGCAGCCGAACCGGTGCAGGCCGGTGACGACCAGGGGGCGGTGCCGGCCGAGGGCGAGCAGGTGCTCGGCCGCGGCCCGGGCGCCGGCCCGGTTCGTGGTCCGGACGGAGGGGAACTGCGGCTGGTGCCCCCGGTCGTCGATCAGGATCACCGGCAGCCCTCGGTCGTGCAGCGCGGTGATGTAGTCCAGGGTGCCCTCCGGCTCGACCACCAGCAGGCCGTCGAAGGACTTCGCGGAGACCTGGGAGGCGAACCGCCGCATCGACTCGTCCCCCCGGTTGCAGGTGAACAGCAGCAGGCCGTAGCCCTCGCTCTCCACCACGTCGACGGCACCCTGGAGCACCTCGCCCATCCACGGCCAGGTGAGCGAGGGGACCAGCATGCCGACCACCCGGGCCCGGCCCCGGGCCAGGCCGACGGCGCGGGCGCTGGGCACGTAGCCCATCTCCTTGATCACGGCGCGGACCCGGGCCGCCGTGGCCTGGCCGAGTTCGCCCTTGCCGTTGAGGACCCGGGAGACGGTCGTCTTGCTCACCCCCGCCCGGGTCGCGACGTCGGCGATGGTGATCGGCACGTGACGCTCCCGGGTCGCAGGGATTGAGGGAGTGTTGCGGAACCGGTTGCGGAAGCGGTTCCGGTCGAAGTCAACCGGAGTGACGCGGGCCACGTCAATAACGGCCAGGTAACGAAACATGGCTAATTTCAAGTGATTAAAGAAGCGTTCGGTCGATGTCCGCCCGCCCCTTCCGATCGGATGTCCCCGCTGTCGCCGGCGCCCGTCCCGGCCTACTTCCCGGGGCGGGCGCCCTGCGCTCGGGCCCCCGCCGCCGTCAAATGAGGTGGCGGACGCCGGGCACTGTCGTCACCCCTGGTCGCCGCCGGCTGCGTCGCCGGGACCGAGCTGCCCCTGTTCCCCGTGCTCCGGGGCCGCCAGCACCAGCCTGGCCAGCACCGCGTCGGCGACTGCCTCTGCCCGCTCCCGCTCCAGGCCCTGCCGCACGCCCACCTCGATCACCTGTTGGTGCACACTGGCGAGCTGCGCCTGGGTCAGCGCGGGGACGACCGCGGCCGGGGACCGGCGGCGGAACAGCCTGCGCCAGAGGGCACGCACGCCGGTGCCCGCCCGGTCCGCCACGGAGCCCGCCGCCTGCTGTGCGACCTGGTCCAGCACCAGCCACACCACCGCGGTCACCAGCGGCACGATCTCGCCCAGACCGAACCCCAGCGGCTCACGCCGCCGGGACCGCCGGCCCAGCCGCCGCACCACCACGGCGTCGTCGAAGGTCGCCAACCCCGCCACGACCGGCAACTCGGACGGGGCGACCTCCGTGACGACGTCGCGAACCACGTCCCGAACCCTGACGCCCGCCGTGTCGTCCCCTACGCGGTCGTCGCGTTCCAGCCACACCATGCTTCTATACTGGTCGATCCGGGCAATGGGAACCGCGACGGGTTCCCGACACACCACCGTCCACCACGCGCGCGGCGGGCCCCGCCCGGACGGCCGTGCGGCACCGCGGGGTCGCCACGGAGATCGAGTTGGCCGGCGCGACTGCCACCGCGTCCACCGCGCGCCTCGTCCGTTAAGCCCTCCGTGCGGCAACGCTCGCCGACAGGTGTCCGACACTGCCCCCGTCCGGATCCGGGGCGGGCGGACCGCCGGCCGGCCCGGTAGCGGGCTGCCGACGGTGCCGGCCGCAGCAGTGCGGAACGGAGGAACGGCCATAGCTGGCAGCAATCCGGCCTCGCTCCCGGACGATGGCGCGGGCGGGCCGCCCGGCAGCGACCCGCCGGGTACGTCGCCCGGGACGGGCGGCACTCCGTCGGCGTTCCCGCGTCGGCTGTGGCGCGTCCTGGACCGGCACCCGCCACCCGGGATCGCCGGGCTCGACCGTCGGTGGCGCAGCCCGCTGCGCGGCCCCTGGCTGACGTCGGTGTACGGGCTGGCGCTGCTGGTCAGCCTGCCCCTGGTGATCGTCACCGGCCTGCTCGACTACGCCGCCTACGGCCCCCAGTTCGGTCAGGCCCTGCCCAGCGACGTCGGCTGGCTCCGGCTGCCGCCCTTCGACTGGCCGACCCGGCCCGCCTGGTTGTTCCGACTCACCCAGGGGCTGCACGTGACGCTCGGCATCGTCCTGGTGCCGGTCGTGCTGGCCAAGCTGTGGTCGGTGACCCCGAAACTGTTCGACTGGCCGCCGGCGCGCTCCCTGGCTCAGGTGCTCGAACGGCTGTCCCTGCTGCTGCTGGTCGGCGGAATCCTGTTCCAGATCGCCACCGGGCTGCTCAACATCCAGTACGCGTACCTGTTCGGCTTCGACTTCTACACCGCGCACTACTTCGGGGCGTGGGTGTTCACCGCCGCGTTCGTCGTCCACGTCGTGCTGAAGCTGCCCCGGCTGGTGTCCGCGCTGCGTTCCCGGTCCCCCCGGGGCGAGCTGCGGGCCGCCCGCGCCGCGACCCGGGCCGAGCCGGCCGACCCCGACGGCCTGGTCGCCGCCCGCCCCGGGCCCGCTACGGAGACCCGGCGGGGTGCGCTGGCCCTGGTCGGCGGGTTGTCCCTGCTGCTGGGCGCGTTGACGGTGGGCCAGAGCCTGGATCCGCTGCGCCGCACCGCGCTGCTGCTGCCCCGCGGCCGAGCGCCGGGCGGCGGACCGAACGGCTTTCCCGTGAACCGGGCTGCGGCGGCAGCGGGCGTCGGCGAAGCCGACACCGGCCGGCAGTGGCGGCTGGCGTTACGCGGCGGCCAACGCACCGCCACCCTGGACCGGGACCAACTGCTCAGCCTTCCGCAGCACACCGCGGAGCTGCCCATCGCCTGCGTCGAGGGCTGGTCGACCCGGCAGACCTGGACCGGCGTGCGGCTGCGCGACCTCGCCGCCCTCGCGGGCGTGCCCGCCCCCGTCTCGGCGACGGTCCGTTCCCTGGAGCGGGCCGGCCTGTTCAACCAGGCCGTGCTGGCGTCCCACCAGATCCTGGATCCCGACGCGCTGCTGGCCCTGCGGGTGAACGGCGCGGACCTCTCCCTCGACCACGGCTACCCGGCCCGGGTCATCGTGCCCGCCCTGCCCGGCGTGCACTGCACCAAGTGGGTGAACTCCATCGAGTTCCGGGCCCGGAATGCGTGAGTCGACCGGCGGGTTCCGGGCCTGGTACGGCACCGGGCTGCGGCATCTGGTCCTCATGGTGGCCTGCTTCGCGGTGACCGGATGGATCGTGCTGCGGCTCGTCGGGGAACCCCGAGCCGAGCGGATGCTGCTCTGGTTCGTCGGCGCGGCCGTCGTCCACGACCTGCTCCTCTTCCCGGTCTACGCCACGGCCGACGCGGCCCTGCGCCGGCTGCTGGGCGTCGACGCGCACCCCGGATCGGGGGCGCGGGTGTCGGCGCTGAACCACATCCGACTTCCCGCCCTCGCCGGGGGGCTGTTGTTCCTGGTGTATCTGCCCGGCATTCTCGGGCAGGGCGGATCCACGTACCTCGCCGCCACCGGCCAGCATCGGCAGCCTTATCTCAGCCGTTGGCTCGCCATCACCGCCGCCCTGTTCCTGGTCAGCGCCGTCTGGTACGCCATCCGGATCAGCAGGCGCCCGTGCCGGTCGCCCTAGACCGCATCCCGCCGGGGTGCTCAGCGGGCCGGGACGGGTAGCCGCAGGCGGCCGTCGTCCACCTGGGCGACCTGTTCCACGGCGGCGAGGTGGGTGCGGTCGTGGGTGACCAGGACGGTGGCGGTGGCCTGCTGGTGGGTGAGGCGGGTGATCAGCTCGATGACGGCCGCGCCGCGTTCGTGGTCGAGCGCGCTGGTGGGTTCGTCGACCAGCAGGACGGTGGGGTCGTTCATCAGGGCGCGGGCGATGTTGACGCGCTGGCGCTGACCGCCGGAGAGCTGGTGGGGGCGCCGGTCGGCCTGGGCGGCCAGGCCGACGGCGTCGAGCAGTGCCATGGCGCGACCGCGCGCCCTGCCGGGGGAACGGCCGGCGAGGTGGGCGATGACCTGGAGTTGCTCGGCGGCGGTGAGGGAGGGCAGCAGGTTGGGCTGCTGGAAGACGATGCCGATCTTGTGGCGGCGCAGGTCGGTGAGTTCGCCGCGGGTCATGCCGGTGGTGGTGGTGCCGTCGACGGTGACGGTGCCGGAGTCGGGGGTGATCAGGGTGGCGGCGACGGCGAGCAGGCTGGACTTCCCGGAGCCGGAGGGGCCGATGACGGCGGTCAGCGTGCCCTTGGGGACGTCCAGGCTGACGTGGTCGAGGGCCGTCAGGCGGCCGTCCCCGTCCGGGTAGGTGAGCGTGATGTCGGTCAGAGCGAGGCTCATCGGGCACTCCCCAGGGCGGTCAGCGGGTCGACGGAGGTGATCCGGCGGATGGACAGGGCGGCCCCGAGCGCGCCGAGGAGGATCATCACGGCGGCGGGGACGAGGACGGTGGCGGGGGTGAGCAGGAACGGTACGGCGGTGCCGGCGAGGAGGGCACCCAGCGCGACGGCGACGACCGTGCCGACGAGCGTGCCGCCGACGAGCAGGACGACGGCCTGGCCGAGCGCGTCGCGTAGCAGGTTGGCGGTGGAGGCGCCCAGGGCCTTGAGGACGGCGACGTCGGCGCTGCGCTGGATCGTCCACACGGTGAAGAAGGCTCCGATGACCAGGGCGGAGATGGCGAACAGGAAGCCCCGCATCAGTTGCAGGGAGCCGTTCTCGGAGGTGTAGGAGCCGATCGCGGACAGCGAGTCGTCCGTGGCGACCGTCCTGGTGCCCGTGGCCTCGTCGGTGGCCGGGACGTCGACGCCGGAGGTGGTGGCCAGGGCGATGACGGTGGCGCTGGGGCCGTGGCCGGCGCCGGTGGTGGGCGTGATCTCCTGCCAGGCGTCGAGGCTGATCCAGATCACCGGGGTGTGGCTGAAGGAGGCGTCACCGCTCACGGCCGCGACGGTCAGCGGGTGGCCGGCGACGGTGAGGACGTCGCCGGGCCCGAGCCCGAGTTCGTCGGCGGCGTCGCGGGACAGCACCGCCGAGTCGCCGTCGATCCGGTCGCTGTCCGGGGCCAGCGGGGCCCCGGGGCGGACGCCGAAGGCGGACACGCCGATGCTGCTGTCCCCGGCGGTGGCCTTGGTCGTGGTGATCCCGAGCGGCTCGGCGCTCGTGACGCCGGGGGCTCTGGCCCACTGCTGCCACTGCTCCTCGGTGACCGTGGAGTTGGCGTAGGACAGGTCCTGCCCGCCGTTCGGCGCCCCGAAGGCGATCCTGTCCACGGGCAGGCCGGTGATCGCGGAGACGTTCTGCCGGCCCAGCCCGGCGGTCAGCCCGGACAGCAGCCCGACCAGCAGGGTGATCAGCACGATGACGGCCCCGACGAGGGCGAACCGCCCCTTGGCGAACCTGAGGTCCCTCCAGCCGACAAACATGTCATTACCTGCGCTTTCATGCGGTGGAAGCGGTACTGGTCCACCGTCGCAGCCGGCCCCCGGTCGGGACATCTGGCGCAGGGGGCCAGTTCCCGGATCGGAAGGTGGTGGCCGGGCTCTAACTTTTGATCGACGCGCGGGCGGGTCGGCGTCTCCTAGGCTGGAGGGACCGTGAACACGACCGCTCCCGCGCCGACCCCCACCACCCGCACGCTCGAGTGGTGTCTGCACCTGCTGATCGTCGGCCTGCTCGTCCTGGCCGCGGCCCGGTCCGTGGCCGACGGGGCGCCGCGGTCCACAGCCGTCGTCGCGACGGCCGCCGCGACGACGGTGGTGTACGCGGCCGGCCGGCTGCTGCCGCGCGTGCGCGCCGACCGCCGCGCCGCAGCGGTGTGGCTGGCCGCCGTCGGCGCGGTGTGGCTGGTACTGCTGGCCCTGTCTCCCGACGGGGTCTGGGTCGCCTTCCCGCTGTACTTCCTCCAGCTCCACCTGCTGCCGCGCCGCGCCGGCCTGGTCGCGGTCATCGCCACCACCGCGGCGGCCGTCGCGGCCTTTGCCGCCCACACCGGCGCGTTCACCCTGGCCACGGCGGTCGGCCCGGCGCTGGGGGCGGCCGTGGCCGTGGCGGTGGTCTGGGGGTACCAGGCCCTGTACCGGGAGAGCGAGCAGCGCCGCAAGCTGATCGAGGAGCTGACCACCACCCGCGCCGATCTGGCCGAGGCCCAGCACACCGCCGGCGTGCTGGCCGAACGTGAACGGCTGGCCCGCGAGATCCACGACACCCTCGCCCAGGGGCTGTCCAGCATCCAGCTACTGCTGCGCGCCGCCGAACGCGCCCTGCCCGGCCGACCCGACACCGCCGCCCGCCACGTGGACCAGGCCCGTCAGGCAGCCGTGGACAACCTCGCCGAGGCCCGCCGTTTCGTCGCGGCGCTCACCCCGCCGACCCTGGAGGGCGCCACCCTGGCCGGCGCCCTGGAACGCCTGTGCGCCACCACCTCCACCCGCCACCAGCTCACCGCCCGCTTCCACCTCACCGGCGATCCCGTGCCCCTGCCCACCGCGCACGAGGTCGCCCTGCTGCGCATCGCCCAGTCCGCCCTGTCCAACACCGTCCGGCACGCCCACGCTGCCCACGCCGAGGTCACCCTCAGCTATCTCGGCGACCGCGTCGCCGTCGACGTCGTCGACGACGGAGTGGGCTTCGCCCACGACCGGCCACCCGCCGCCGGCCCGCCCCACGGCGGGTTCGGTCTGGCCGCCATGCGCGCCCGCGTGCGCGCCCTGGGTGGCTCCCTCACCATCGAGTCCGCGGCCGGCCACGGCACCGCCCTGGCCGCCCAGCTCCCGCTCACCGCCGCCGGGACCGCCGGTGACTGAGACCGAGGCGCTCATCCGGCTGCTCCTGGCCGACGACCACCCGGTGGTGCGGGCCGGGCTGCGGGCCGTGCTGGAGACCGAGCCCGGCTTGACCATCGTGGCCGAGGCGGCCACTGCCGAGGCCGCCGTCACCCGCGCCGCCGAGGGCGACATCGACGTCGTCCTGATGGACCTGCAGTTCGGCAAGGGGATGAACGGGGCCGAGGCCACCGCCGTGATCACCGCCCGGCCCGGGGCCCCCCGGGTCCTGATCGTCACCACCTACGGCACGGACGCCGACGTCGTGCCCGCCATCGAGGCCGGCGCCACCGGCTATCTCCTCAAGGACGCCCCGCCCGAGGACCTGGCCGCCGCCGTGCGCACCGCCGCCGCCGGCCGCAGCACCCTGGCGCCCACCGTCGCCGACCGGCTCATGAACCGGCTGCGCGCCCCCAGGGCTGCCCTGACCAGGCGCGAGACCGAGGTTCTCGCCCTGGTCGCCGAGGGACTGTCCAACCAGGCCGTCGGCCGGCGGCTGCACCTCACCGAGGGCACCGTCAAGTCCCACCTCGCCCATGTCTACGCCAAACTCGGCGTCGACTCCCGTACCGCGGCCGTCGCCGCGGCGACCGATCTCGGCCTCATCCGCCGCTGAGCCGGTGGGGCCCGAGCCCCTGACCGTGCTCCCTGCCGGTCTCGGGGCGGTGGGCCGCGGGCCTGGCCCGGTGGGGGCCGGCCGGTAGGCTTCATCCTTCAGCGCGCGTACTGTCGGCGGGTGGGCACGCGCCGGTGGGCCGGTCGCCGGTCGTCGCCCGGCCGGTCCGGTCGGTCCCGGGAGACCCGGCGGTGACGCCGGGCGCGGTGGGTCGTGACGCGGGCGGACGAGCCGGGGTGGGAGTGGTCGTGACAGTGGACTGGCAGGCAGCCGGTGCCGGTGCCGGCGGGTCGGGGCTGGCGCTGGTGGCCCTGCAGGGCCGGCTGAGCCTGCGCGAGGAGGTGGCCCAGGCGCTCCGCGCCGCGATCGTGGCCGGCCAGATCCGGCCGGGCATCATCTACTCGGCGCCGACCCTGGCGACCCAGTTCGGCGTCTCCCCGACGCCGGTGCGGGAGGCGATCCTCGATCTGGCCAAGGAGGGCCTGATCACGATCGTCAAGAACAAGGGCTTCCGGATCAAGTCCCTCTCCGACCGGGAGCTCGACGAGATCACCGAGATCCGCGAGCTGCTGGAGATCCCGGTGGTGGCCGACCAGGTGGGCCGGCTCGGCGAGGAGCAACTCCGGGAACTGCGGACCCTGGCGGAGGCCGTGGTGACCGCCGCGAGCCGGAGCGACATCGTCGCATACATCGAGGCGGACAGCGCGTTCCACCTGACCCTGCTGCGCGCCGGTGGCAACCTGCGGCTGGTGGAGACCGTGGCCGACCTGCGTAACCGCACCCGGCTGTACGGGCTGGACGGGCTGGTCAAGAACGGCCAGTTGGTCGGCTCGGCGGACGAGCACGTCCAGCTCGTGGATCTGCTGGAGGCGAAGGACCGGCCGGCGGTCGTCGAGCTGATGCGCCGGCACCTGCAACACGTACGGGGGATCTGGGCCGCCCGGCCCGAGCAGTAGCGGCGCGGCGGCCCTCCGCGCCGCCCTCGTCCCGACCGCCGCCACCCACCCCGCGAACCGGGGCGCGGGTGCCTGCGCCTGGCGGGAGACATTCATGGCTATTGGTCGGTCTGGTCGACCGTGATACGGTGCCATGTAACATACTACTGGAGGTTCGGTGGAACAGATTCCGTGGCGGGGCGTCCTGGTGGCGACCGCACTGCCGTTCCGGCTCTCCGACCTGGGCGTCGACCACGAGGCCTACGCCGCGCACGTGCGGTGGCTCGCCGACAACGGCTGCCAGGGCGTCGTGCCGAACGGCTCGCTCGGCGAGTATCAGGCGCTCACCGCAGCCGAACGCGCGGAGGTGGTACGCACCGCGGTCGCGGCGGCCCCGCCCGGCTTCTCGGTGGTTCCCGGCGTGTCGGCCTACGGCGCGGACGAGGCACGGCGCTGGGCCGACCAGGCCGCCGAGGCGGGCTGCCCGGCCGTCATGCTGCTGCCCCCCACCGCCTACCGGGCGGACGACGCCGCCGTGGTGGCGCACTACCGCGAGGTGGCCAAGGCGGGCCTGCCGGTGGTGGCCTACAACAACCCGCTGGACACCCGGGTCGACCTCGGCCCCGTCCTGCTGCGCCGGCTGTACGACGAGGGCCTGATCGTCGCGGTCAAGGAGTTCAGCGGCGACGTGCGGCGGGCGTACGAGCTGGCCGAGCTCGCCCCCGGCCTCGACCTGCTGGCCGGCGCCGACGACGTGTCCCTCGAACTCCTGCTCGGCGGGGCGGTCGGCTGGATCGGCGGCTACCAGAACGTCGTCCCGGCCAGTTGTGTCCGCCTCTACCGGGCCGCCGTCGCCGGTGACCTGGCGACCGCACTGCCGCTGTACCGCACGCTGCACCCGTTGCTGCGCTGGGACTCCCGGCCCGACTTCGTCCAGGCGATCAAGCTCGCCATGGACGTGGCCGGCCGCCCGGGAGGGCCCGTCCGTCAGCCCCGCCAGCCGCTGTCGCCGACGGTCGCGACGGTCGTCCGGGAGACCACCGAACGGCTGCTCGCGGCGGGTCACCGCTGATGCGCAGCAGCCGGGTGATCCACGTGGTCGACTCGCACACGGAGGGGATGCCCACCCGGGTGGTGACCGGCGGCGTCCCGGTGATCCCCGGCTCCACCATGGCCCAGCGCCGGGAACACGTGATCGCGCACCTCGACCACCTGCGGACCTTCCTGATGTACGAACCCCGGGGCCACTCGGCGATGTCGGGCGCGATCCTGCAACCCCCGACCCGGCCGGACGCCGACGTCGGCGTGGTCTACATCGAGGTGTCCGGCTGCCTGCCGATGTGCGGCCACGGCACCATCGGGGTGGCGACCGTGCTGGTCGAGACCGGAATGGTCGAGGTCACCGAGCCGGTCACCACGGTACGGCTGGACACCCCGTCCGGGCTGGTGGTGGCGTCGGTGGCCGTGACCGGCGGTCGCGCCACCGCGGTGACCATCCGCAACGTGCCGTCCTTCGTGATGGCGCTGGACGCCTCGGTGCAGGTGCCCGGCCTGGGTCGGGTCCGCTACGACCTGGCCTACGGTGGCAACTTCTACGCCATCGTGGACCTCGCCGAGGTGGGACTGCGGCTGGACCGGGGCGACCGGCAGCGGCTGCTCGACGCGGGCCTGGCCATCATGGCGGCGATCAACGCCGCCGACCGGCCGGTGCACCCCGAGCAGCCGGAGATCTCCGGCTGCCACCACGTGTACCTGGCCGGGGAGGGATCCGACGCGCAGCACTCCCGGCACGCCATGGTGATCCATCCGGGCTGGTTCGACCGGTCGCCCTGCGGCACCGGCACCTCGGCCCGGATGGCGCAGTTGCACGCCCGGGGGCAACTCCCGCTGGAGCGGGACTTCACCAACGAGTCGCTGCTCGGCACCCGGTTCGTCGGCCGGCTGGTCGACACCACCACGGTCGCGGGCGCTGCGGCGGTGGTGCCGACGGTGACCGGCCGGGCCTGGCTGACCGGCACGGCACAGTTCTTCCTCGACCCCGACGATCCCTTCCCGGCAGGATTCCAGCTGTGAGCGAACTGATCCGTAGCTGCTCCCCGCAGCGCCCCACCGAGCTGGTCGCCGAGCGGGCGGCGGTCGCCCCGGACCAGGTCCGGGCGCTGGCCGCGCGGGCCCGGACCGCGCAGGCCGGCTGGTGCCGGGAGCCGGCGGCCGGCCGCGTCGCCGCCCTGCGCGCCGCCGCCGACCGGCTGCGGGAGCGGGCCGACGTGCTCGCCGACCTGATCGTCCGCGAGGTGGGCAAGCCGATCGGCGAGGCCCGCGCCGAGGTGGCCCGGGGCGCGGCGATCCTGGACTACTACGCGCAGGCGTGCCTCGCCGCCACCGGCGAGCTGCTGCCACCGTCCATGCCGGCGGACCAGCCCGGCCTGCTCTACACCGAACGCCGGCCGCGTGGCGTCGCCGGGCTGCTCACCCCGTGGAACTTCCCCCTGGCCATCCCGCTGTGGAAGGCCGCCCCGGCCCTCGCCACCGGCAACGCGGTGCTGCTCAAGCCCTCCCCGGACGCGGTGGCCTGCGGCGAGGCCGTGCAGCGGCTGTTCGACGGGCTGCTGCCGGACGGGCTGCTGGAGGTCGTGCCGGGTGGGCCGGCGACCGGGCGCGCGGTCGTCGAGGCGAGCGACGTCGTCTCGTTCACCGGCTCCGCCTCGGTCGGCGCGCAGGTCGCGGTCGCCGCCGCCCGTGCCGGCCGGCCGGTGCAGGCGGAGATGGGCGGCCAGAACGCCGCCGTGGTGCTGCCCGACGCCGACCCCGGCCCGACCGCCGCGCTGCTGGCCGGCGCCGCCATGGGGTACGCCGGGCAGAAGTGCACCGCGACCCGGCGGATCGTGGTGGTGGGTGATCCCGCGGAGTTCACCGAGGCGCTGGTGGCGGCGGTCGAGGCAGTCCGGGTCGGTGATCCCGCCGACCCGGCGGTCGCCGCCGGTCCGGTGATCAGCGCCGCCGCCCGGACCCGGATGCGCGACGCCGTCACGGCGGCGCGGGAGGCCGGGGCGCGGGTGCTCACCGGGGGCGGACCCGGGACCGGGGACGGCTTCTTCGTCACACCGGTGCTGCTGGACCGCGTCGACCCGACCCACCCGGTGGCCCAGGAGGAGACCTTCGGCCCGCTGGCGACCGTGCTGTCCGCGCCGGACCTGGCCCGCGCCGTCGAGCTGGCCAACGGCGTGCGCTACGGCCTGGTCACCTCGGTGCACGGCCGGGACGTCGGGGCGCTGCTGCACGCCGTACGTGGCCTCGACACCGGCCTGGTCCGGGTCAACGCGCCGACCACCGGGGTGGACTTCCACGCGCCGTTCGGCGGCGAGAAGGCGTCCAGCTACGGCCCGCGCGAGCAGGGCACCGCCGCCCTGGACTTCTACACCGCCACCCGCACCGTCACCTTCGCCGCACCGCCGCAGCCCTGACCGGGCCACCGGCCCCGGCCGACCGCCCCACCCCGTCCCGTGAAGGAGCCGCTGTGACCCGTACCGACCTGCGTACCGGCAGCCACGACCTGCCGGTCAGCTCCGCGCTCGAGGAGTTCATGCTGACCGGCTGGGCGGACACCGAGCACCGTGACCTGCCGGTCGACGAGGTGGCCGACTGGGCCGCCGCGCGCCGCGCCCGGCTGCACCGGATGTTCCCCGGTGAGCGGCTGCTGGTGCCGGCCGGTGGCTACCAGCGGCGCGCCAACGACCAGAACCACCGGTTCCGGCCGCACTCGGCCTACGCCTGGCTGACCGGTGACCAGTCCTCCGACGGGGTGCTGGTAATCGATCCGGACGGGGAGGTGACGCTCTTCCTGCGTCCCCGCTCCGGCCGCACCGACGGCGAGTTCTTCCGGGACCGGGTCTACGGCGAGCTGTGGGCCGGTCGGCGCCCGACGCTGGGGGAGAGCAGCCGGCGGCTGGGGCTGCCGACCCGGCACGTCGCCGAGCTGGCCGGGGCGCTGGCCGTGGCCGCGCCGACCCGGGTGCTGCGCGGCGTCGACGGGCACGTCGACACCCTGCTGCCAGGCCGCGCCGGGGGCGTCGACGCGGAGTTCGCCTCCGTGCTGGCCGAACTCCGCCTGGTCAAGGACGACTGGGAGATCGCCCAGTTGGAGGAGGCGGTGGCGATCACGACCCGGGGCTTCGAGGACGTGGTCCGGGCGCTGCCGACGGCGATGCGCACCTCCGAGCGCCACCTGGAGGGGGTGTTCTGGCAGCGGGCCCGGCTGGAGGGCAACGACGTCGGCTACCACTCGATCGTGGCGGCGGGCGCGCACGCGGCGACCCTGCACTGGACCGACAACGACGGGCCGGTCCGCGACGGGGACCTGCTGCTGCTCGACGCCGGGGTGGAGACGCGGTCGCTCTACACCGCCGACATCACCCGGGTGCTGCCGGTCTCCGGCCGGTTCAGCCCCCTGCAACGGGACCTGTACGAGCTGTGCCGGCGGGCGAACGACGCCGCGCTGGACTGCCTGCGGCCGGGTGCGGAGTTCCGGGCGTTCCACCGGGCGGCGATGACGGTGCTGGCGCACGGGCTGGCGGACCTCGGGGTGCTGCCCTGCCCGCCGGAGCAGGCGCTGGCGGAGGAGTCCGGCCTGTACCGGCGGTGGACCCTGTGCGGGTCGGGCCACATGCTCGGTCTGGACGTGCACGACTGCGCCGCCGCCCGGGCCGACGCCTACCTGGACGGTCGGCTCGCGGCCGGGCAGGTGCTCACCGTGGAACCGGGGCTGTACTTCCAGCCGGACGACGAGCTGATCCCGGGCGAACTGCGCGGACTGGGCTTCCGCATCGAGGAGGACATCCTGGTCACCGACGACGGCTACCGGGTGCTCTCCGACGGCCTCCCCCGTCGGGCCGACGACATCGAGGCGTGGATGCACCGGATCGGGTCATGAGCGCCACCGGCGCGGACGTCGTCGTCATCGGGGCGGGAATGGTCGGCGCGGCCTGCGCCTACTACGCGGCAAGGGCCGGGCTGGCGGTGACCGTGGTCGACCGGGCCGGGGTGGCCGGCGGCACCACCGGCGCGGGTGAGGGCAACATCCTGCTCTCGGACAAGCCGCCCGGGCCGGAGCTGGCGCTGGCCCGGCACTCCGGGCGGCTCTGGCACGAGCTGGGCGACGCCCTGGGCGGCGAGCGGATCGAGCTGGAACGCAAGGGCGGGCTGGTGGTGGCCGCCTCGGCGGCGGAACACGCCGCGCTGCGGGCGTTCGCCGCCGGCCAGCGCGCCGCCGGGGTGGAGGTGGTGCCGGTGCCCGCCGAGGCGCTGCCCGAGCACGAACCGCACCTGGCCCGGGACCTCGCCGGCGGCGCGTACTACCCGCAGGACATGCAGGTCCAGCCGATGCTGGCCGCCGCCCACCTGCTGCGCGCGGCCGGGGTGCCGGTGCTGACCGGGACCACGGTGACCGGCCTGCGGCGCGACGCGGCCGGCGCGATCCGGGGCGTGGTCACCGACCGGGGAGCGCTGCCCACCCCGGCGGTGGTCAACGCCGCCGGGGTGTGGGCGGCCGGGATCGCCGGCCTGGCCGGGGTGGGGCTGCCGGTCCTGCCCCGGCGCGGGTTCGTCCTGGTCACCGAGGCGCTGCCGCCGCTGATCCGGCACAAGGTGTACGCGGCCGGCTACGTCGCCGGCGTCGGGCGCAGCTCCGAGGGACTGGAGGTGTCCCCGGTGGTGGAGGGAACCCGGGCGGGCACCCTCCTGATCGGCTCCACCCGGGAGCGGGTGGGCTTCGACCGGACCGTCCCGCTGTCGGCCCTGCGCCAGCTCGCGGCCGGGGCGGTGCGTCTGTTCCCGGTCCTCGCCTCGGTGTCGGTGATCCGCGCGTACCGGGGGTTCCGGCCGTACAGCCCCGACCACCTGCCGATGATCGGGGCCGACCCCCGGGTGCCGGGCCTGTTCCACGCCTGTGGCCACGAGGGCGCCGGGATCGGTCTCGCCCCGGCGACGGGGCACGCCGTCGCGGCCCTGCTGACCGGGCGTGCCCCGCAGGTCGACCTCCGACCGTTCGCCCCGGAGCGCCACGATGTTCACATTTGACGGCCGGCCGGTGCCCACCGACGGGGAGCGGAGCATCGCCGCCGCGCTGCTGGCCGCGGGCGTCCGCTCCTGGCGGCGCAGCCGGGTCGACGGCCGCCCCCGGGGCATCTTCTGCGGCATCGGGGTCTGCTTCGACTGCCTGGTGCGGGTCAACGGGGTGCCGGCGCAGCGGGCCTGCCTGGTGGTGGCCCGCCCGGGCGACGTGGTCGACAGCCAGGACGAGGGCGAGGAGCGGGAATGACCGGGTACGACGTGGTGGTGGTCGGCGCCGGCCCGGCCGGGCTGGCCGCGGCGGCCGGCGCGGCGCGGGCCGGCTGCCGGGTGGTGGTGCTGGACGCCGCGGCCCGGCCCGGCGGGCAGTTCTGGCGGCACCGGTCCGGGGCCGACGGCCGCGAGCACCACGACTGGGAGGCGTTCACCCGGCTGCGCGACCAGCTCGGCCGGGCCGCCTACCGGGCCGACGCCGCCGTCTGGTTCGTCGAGGCCGGCACCACCGCCGGGGCGCCGGGCTTCACCGTGCACACCCGCGCCGGGACGGTGCACGGGCGGCGGCTGGTCGTCGCCACCGGCGCTTACGACCGGGTGGTGCCCTTCCCGGGCTGGGACCTGCCCGGGGTGGTCACGGCCGGCGGCGCCCAGGCCCTGCTCAAGGGGCAGGGAGTGGGCTTCGCGCGGCGGGTCGTGGTGGCCGGCACCGGCCCGTTCCTGCTGCCCGTCGCGACGGGCCTGGCCGCCGCCGGCAGCGTCGTGGTCGGCGTCTGCGAGGCGAACGACCCGCTCGGGTACGCCCGCCAGCTCCGTCCGGTCGCCGGCGCGGCGAGCAAGCTCGCCGAGGCGGGGCGGTACGGCTGGCGGATGCTGCGGCACCGGGTGCCCTACCGGCGCCGGACCGTGGTGCTGGCCGCGCACGGCGCCGAGCAGCTCACCGGGGTCACGGTCGCCTCGGTCGACGCCGGCGGCGCGGTGCTGGCCGGCACCGAGACCGAGCTGGAGTGCGACGGGCTCGCGGTGGGCTTCGGCTTCACCCCGCAGGTGGAGCTGGGCCTCGCCCTGGGCTGCGCGACCCAACTCGACGGCGACGGGAGCCTGGTGTTGGCCGTCGACGCGGCGCAGGCGACCTCGGTGCCCGGGGTGTACGCCGCCGGTGAGGTGACCGGGGTGGGCGGGGCCGGGCTCGCGCTGGTCGAGGGAGAGCTGGCCGGCGCAGCCGCGGCGCTGTCGCTGGGCCGCCCGCTGCCCTGGTCGGGCCGGCGGCACGGCCGGCTGCTGCGGGCCCGGCGCCGGCTGCGCCGGTTCGCCTCGGCGCTGCACGCGGTGCACCCGGTGCCGGCCGGCTGGCCGGACCGGTGCGCCGACGACACGCTGGTCTGCCGCTGCGAGGACGTGCCGGTCGGGGCGGTACGGCAGGCGGTGCGGGAGTTGTCCGCCGCCGACGCGCGGGGCGCGAAGCTGCTGACCCGGGTCGGCATGGGCTGGTGCCAGGGGCGGATCTGCGGGTACGCCACCGCCTGCCTGACCGCGCGGGCGGCCGGCCGGGCCCTCACCGCGGCGGACCTGGCCGGGTTCGCCACCCGTCCGGTCGCGCAGCCGGTCACCCTCGGCCACCTCGCCACCGGCGACTGACCGCCGTGGCCGCCTCGGCGCGGGCGGAGGAGCCGCACGGCCGCACGGGCCGCGCCGCCCCCGCCGAGGCGGCGGCCCCGCCGGGGCGGGAGTCCACCGGCTCCGGAGAGGACGGCGCGGTGCTGCTGCGGCATGCTCAGTACTCCGAGGTCACCGTGACCCCGGTGAACGCCTGCCTGGCGTGCAGGCTCACGTAGTGGTAACCGGCCGCCGGGTTGCTGACCGTGATCGTCTCGCCGTTGCCGGTGTCGACCGACCGGCGGGTGTAGCTGGTCGTGGTGGCCCAGCCGGTGGAGCTGTAGTACAGGTCCGCGTCGCCGGTGCCCCCGGACGACGTGATCTTCAGGCTGGTGGTGCCGGCCGGGACGTAGAGGTAGAGGTGGTAGAGGTTGCCGGCGGTGGCCTGGAGGTTGCCGCGCTGGCAGTTCCTGCCCAGCGTCCGGATGTCGCTCCCGGTGCACTCCGGCAGCGGCGTGGCGCCGCCGGTGACGGTGACGTTGCGTGAGGTGGTGCCGGTCGCGCCCTTGTTGTCGGTGACCGTCAGCGTGACCGGGTAGGTGCCGGCGGCGCGGTACGTCTTGGTGGGATTGGCCGCCGTCGACGTGGTGCCGTCGCCGAAGGTCCAGGCCCGGGAGGCGATGCTGCCGTCGCCGTCCGTCGACTGGTCGGTGAAGGTGGCGGTCAGGCCGCTGGTGGCCGCCGTGAACGCGGCGACCGGGGCCTGGTTGGCGGGCGGGTTGGTGCCGCCGGCGCAGTCGCCGGCCGCGCAGGTGGCCAGCCAGGCGTACCAGTCGGTGTCGTAGCGGCTGCCGATGGTGCTGGTCAGCAGCGTCCGGGCGGCGGCCCAGTTGCCGGCGCGGTAGTGGCCGAGCAGCGTGGTCATGTCGGCGCGGTGCGACTGGAGCATGTACCGCACGGCCAGGTAGCCCCAGCGGTAGACCCGGGTGGTGTCGTGGTCGTAGGTGGTGTCGAAGAGGGTGCGCAGGGCGTACGTCTTCTTCCCGGCCTCGGTGACCGCGGCCTGGTAGGTCTGCTTCCGGTACGAGTACGACACGTACTCGGCGAAGCCCTCGATCCACCAGATCGTCGGGGTGGAGATGTTCGCGGTGAAGTCGCCGTACATGTCGAAGCGGCCGTCGAGGTAGTGGGTGTACTCGTGGTTGAGGTTCCAGATCTCGAAGGTGGGGCGCAGCCACTCCGCCTCGTAGGCGATGAAGCGTGGCTGGTTGCCGGTGGCGGCCGGGTCGCCCTCGAGGTACATGCCGCCGTTGTTGGTGTCGATGCCGAACATCGGCCCGCCGTACGTCTGGTAGTCGGTGCTGGAGTCGAAGACCACCACTTCGAGGGTGGTGTTGCGGTCGTTGGCCACCGGTCCGGGGTCCGCCACCACCGAGTGGAAGTACGCGTCCTGGTCGCGCATGCTCGCGCAGGCCCGGTCCAGCTCCGCGGAGGTCATCTGCTGGGCGCGCAGGCGGATGCTGGTGCCGCAGGTGTAGGTGATCGGCAGCACCGCGGCGGCCAGCCGTGCCTGGAGGTCGCACGTGCCGTAGTAGGCGCAGTTGGCCCGGTCGTAGTAGTCGGTCATCTCGGCGACGCCGACCCAGAGGGCGGCGGTGGGGCCGGTGATCGCGCTCAGGTCGAGCAGCCCCCGGGCCAGTGGCCGGGCCTTGGCCTGCAACGCGGTGTGCTGGAGGAAGCGGCCCAGTTCCCGCCCGGCGTTGGAGACCAGGTAGCCCTGGTCGGTGCCGAGCAGGGACCGGTGCCCGGAGGCGAAGGCGTACAGCGTGTCCAGCACGCTCGGGTCCGCCGTGACGGTGGTGACGAAGTCGGGCACCTGGTGGCCCCGGAACAGCACGAGGTAGCCGTTGTTGACCGCGTTCAACATCCACCAGGACGAGTTGTAGGAGCTGTCGTAGCTGTTCAGCAGCCGCTTCACCACGTACAGGTAGCGGGCGTTCTCCTCGGCGCTGTCGATGAGGGTGACCGCCTCGGCCAGCACCTCGCCGTTGGCGTCGCTGACGTCGCCGGAGCGGCTGTTGGCGAAGAAGGCGTCCAGGCCGGCGCGGATCGCGGTGCGCAGGCCGCTGCCGTACGTGCCGACCGTGGACGGGTAGTACCAGTGCACGTAGTAGCCGGCCCGCAGGTAGAGCACGAGCTGGGCGGTGCCGGTGCGGTTGGTGCCGTCGTAGGTGGCGGCGTCGTCCCGCAGGGCGTACGCGACGCTGGTCATCTGCGCCTCGCGGAACGCCTGGTAGGCGTCGTTCCCGGTCAGGTTGAACAGGGTGTTGACGCAGTCGGTGCTGGACGCCTTGATCTGCTGCACCAGGGCGCTTCCGGTACGGCTGGTGAAGTCGCTGGTCACGCAGGCGGCCATGGCGGCCCGGCCGCGCGTCGACGGGGCGGTGCCCCGCTGCCCGCCGTCGGGCTCGTCGTAGTCGCGGCGCAGCTCGTCGCGGACGGCGGGCAGCGGGGCGCGTTCGTCGAGCGGCAGCGGGTTCCGCTGAACGTGCCGGTCGCCGGTGCCGGCGTCGGCCGGAGCGGTGCCCTGGGCGGGCTTCGCCGCCGGTGCCGCGGCCGCGGCGGCGGGGGTAGCCAGCGGGCTCATGCCCAGCGCCAGCGCCAGTGCCAAGGGCACGGCAGCCAGTCGGGCACGTCGCTCTCGTAACAGTCTGATCGTCACGGGTCGCCTCCTTGGCGGGATGTCGGCCAAGCTCGGGGCCGGCCGGCGGGGAGTGGGGGTTGGGGTCGGCGGGGACCGGACATCGCCGGGCGCGGGGGAGTTTCTGCGGACCTCCGCGCAGGTCAGCGGGCGTTGGTAGGGCGGTTCCTCCGCTCCGGAGGGTGTCGTTCGCATTCGACGTTCGTCGATATGAATCGGCGTCGCGCCGGGCGTGGCCAGTACAATGGCACACATCACACACCATGTAAAGAATTGTTGATGATCGATCTTCGGGGCCGCTGGTGGGCCCCGCGTGGCCCGGACCTTCGACCGCACGGGCGGGCCAGGAGCCCGCCGTGGTCCGGGTAGGACAGTCGGCGCCGCATCGTTGACACGTGTTCGGCCGGTCGCCTAGGGTCGCGGGCAGCATCGCCCACAACTGCACAGACACCGTTCGAACCCGCGCGGGAGAGCCCCCGGCCATTCGTCGGGGCGCCGAAGGAGCAAACTCCCAAGAAACTCTCAGGCCCCGTTACCGCGCGGGCGAGGTGAACTCTGGAAAGCAGACGATCCGTCGTCTCACCCACGGTGCAAACCGCCGCCCGGCGGTGAAGCTCTCAGGTCCATGACAGAGCGGGAGGCAACCGACCGTACGACGCGACCGCGTCGGGACGAAGGAGTGCCTCCATGTATCAGAGTCCGACGACCCTGACCCGCCCACCCCTGCACGCCGTGCACGTCGAGCTGGGCGCCCGGTTCACCGGGTTCGCCGGTTGGTCCATGCCGCTGCGCTACCAAATGCGGGCTAGTGCGCAAAAACGCAGTGTCTGCCAGTACGAACGTCACCAGATTCAGCCATAGACCAATGGCAGACTGTAGCTGTGCAGCTTCGGTACAACTTCCGCGTGTACCCGACGCCTGCCCAGCAGGATTCGCTGGCTCGGGCGTTCGGGTGCGCGCGGGTGGTGTTCAACGACGGGCTGCGTCTGCGTCAGCAGGCACGGGAGGCGGGCGAGAAGTACGTCTCGGATGGGGAGCTGTCCCGCAGGCTGATCACCGAGGCCAGGGCGATGCCGGAGCGGGCGTGGCTGGCCGAAGTGTCCTCGGTGGTGTTGCAGCAGGCACTCGCGGACCTGAACACGGCGTACCGCAACTTTTTCGCCTCCCTGTCCGGGAAGCGGAAAGGCTGCAAGGCGGCACCGCCCCGGTTCCGGTCCCGCAAGGACAACCGGCAAGCTATCCGCTTCACGAAGAACGCCCGATTCAAGGTCCTCGACAATGGCTGCCTCAGGTTGCCGAAGGTCGGCGATCTGGAGGTCCGGTGGTCGCGGACACTTCCGTCCGAGCCGTCGAGTGTGACGATCATCCGGGATGCGGCCGGACGGTACTTCGCGTCGTTCGTCGTGACTACCAGGACGGACGAGACGTTGCCGCCGATCGCCTCGGAGGTGGGCATCGACCTGGGCCTAACCCACTTTGCGGTCATGTCCGACGGCACGAAGATCGCCGCACCGAAGTTCCTGCGCCGGGCCACCCGCAAGCTCAAACGGTTGCAGCAGGATCTGTCTCGGAAGGCCAAGGGATCGAACAACCGGAAGAAGGCCGTCGTGAGGGTCGCCCGTGCCCATGCGCGGGTGGCCGACACCCGGCGAGACTGGCAGCACAAACTGTCCACGACGTTGATCCGCGACAATCAAGCGGTGTACGTCGAGGACCTGTGCGTGACCGGCCTGGGCCGTACGAAGCTCGCGAAGTCCGTGCACGACGCCGGGTGGGCCAGCTTCACCGGCATGTTGGAGTACAAGGCCGCCCGGTACGGGCGCACGTTCGCCCGGGCGGACAGGTTCTTCCCGTCCACCCGCATGTGCTCCGACTGCGCTCGGATCAACGACAAGATGGCGTTGGACGTCCGAGCGTGGGACTGCCCCTGCGGCAGCCACCACGACCGGGACGTCAACGCCGCCCGCAACATCAGGGCCGCCGGACGGGCGGACCTCAACGACCGTGGAGCGCAGGTAAGACCGGGACTTGTCCCGGCACCGCGCAGGGAAGGGGTAACCCGCCGGGAGCTTGTCCCCTCGGGGGTGTAGCAGACCGGAATCTTCGCCCTTCAGGGCGGAGAGGACGTCAAGGCAGCGAGACCGCCGAGCACCACCGGCCGTACGAGAACGGGCCGGCCTGTTCGACCTCAGCCACATGGGACAGATCGAGGTCTACGGACCGTTGGCCCCGGCTGTGCTCGACCACGCGCTGGTCGGTCACCTCTCGGCCACGCCCGCCACGCTGCCCTTCTACCGCCGTCCGCGCTGACGCGCATCCCTGCCGGAAGAGGAAGAGATAGTGGAAATGGATGTTCCCGCGCGCCTGCGCTACAGCGCCAACCACGAGTGGGTCGACGACAGCGTCGAGCCGGCGTCGGTCGGCATCACCGCCTTCGCCGCCTCGGCGCTCGGCGACGTGGTCTACGTCGAACTGCCCGACCCGGGCACCCACCTGGTAGCCGGGGAGGTCTGCGGCGAGGTCGAGTCCACCAAGTCGGTGGCCGAGCTGTACATGCCGGTGACCGGCCGGATCCTCGCGACCAACGAGGCGGTCGTCGCCGACCCGAGCCTGATCGGCAGCGACCCCTACGGGGACGGCTGGCTGTTCCGGCTGCGGGTGACCGACCCGCCGGAGCTGATGACGGCCGACGAGTACCGCACCTACCTCACCGAACCCCACTGACGGAGGCCACCGTGGCTGTACTCGACGACGACCTGCGCGACGCCGACCCGGAGATCGCCACGGCGGTCACCGCCGAGCTGCGGCGCCAGCAGCGGACCCTCGGCATGATCGCCTCGGAGAACCTCGCGCCCCGGGCCGTCCTGCAGGCGCAGGGCTCGGTGCTCACCAACAAGTACGCCGAGGGCTACCCGGGCCGGCGGTACTACGGCGGCTGCGAGCATGTCGACGCCATCGAGCGGCTGGCGATCGAACGGGCCCGGCTGCTGTTCGGGGCGGCCTACGCCAACGTGCAGCCGCACTCCGGCTCCCAGGCCAACGCGGCGGTGATGACGGCCCTGCTCGCGCCGGGCGACGCCATCCTCGGCCTGGACCTGGCGCACGGCGGTCACCTGACGCACGGGATGCGGGTCAACTTCTCGGGCCGGCTGTACCGGGCGGTGGGCTACCGGGTGGACGCCGAGACCTTCCTGATCGACATGGACGAGGTCGAACGGCTCGCGCGTGAACACCGGCCGAAGCTGATCGTGGCGGGCTGGTCGGCGTACCCGAGAGTGCTGGACGTCGCGCGGTTCCGGCGGATCGCCGACGCCGTCGGCGCGTACCTGCTCGTCGACATGGCGCACTTCGCCGGGCTGGTCGCCGCAGGGTTGCATCCCAACCCCGTACCGCACGCGCACGTGGTGACCCTGACCACGCACAAGACGCTCGGCGGCCCCCGCGGTGGCGCCATCCTCAGCGCGGACACCGAACTCGCCCGCCGGCTGGACTCGGCGGTGTTCCCCGGCCAACAGGGTGGCCCGCTGGAACACGCGATCGCGGCCAAGGCGGTGGCCTTCCGGATCGCTGCCGGGGAAGAGTTCCGCGACCAGCAGCGGCGGGCGCTGCGGGGAGCCCGGATCGTCGCCGAACGCCTTGCCGCGACCGACGTGGGCGACGCCGGGATCCGGGTGGTCAGCGGGGGCACCGACGTGCATCTGGTCTTGGTCGACCTGAGGCAGGCCGAGTTGGACGGCGCCCAGGCCGAACGGCTGCTCCAGGAGGTCGGGATCACCGTCAACCGCAACGCGGTGCCGTTCGACCCCCGCCCGCCGATGGTCACCTCGGGGCTGCGGATCGGCACCTCGGGGCTGGCCACCCGGGGCTTCGACGAGCACGACTTCGTCGAGGTGGCCGACGTCATCGCCACCGCGCTGACCGAGCCGGAGGTCGGTGAGGCGCTGCGGGCGCGGGTCGACCAGCTCGCCGACCGGCGTCCGGTCTACGGAGGACAACTCGGATGACCGACCACCCACCGGCCGCCGTCGTCAGCGTCTTCGACCTGTTCCGGGTGGGCATCGGCCCGTCCAGCTCGCACACCGTCGGCCCGATGCGGGCCGCTCGTACCTTCGCCGTCGAGTTGCGCGACCTGGGCCTGCTGGCGCGGGTCGCCCAGGTGCGGGTCGAGCTGTTCGGCTCGCTGGGCAGCACCGGCATCGGGCACGGCACGGACCTCGCCGTGATCCTCGGCCTGGAGGGGGAGTCACCCGACGAGGTCGACCCCGACGCGGTGCCGACCCGGATCGCGACGGTCCGGACCACCGGTGTGCTCCGCCTGCTCGGCACGCATCCCATCGCCTTCCGCGAGGCAGAGCACGTGCGGCTGCACCGGCGTGAGTCGCTGCCGATGCACCCCAACGGGATGCGGCTGCGGGCGTTCGACCGCCACGGCGGGGAGCTGTGCGGCCGGGACTACTACTCGGTCGGGGGCGGCTCGGTCGCCGACCACACCGGCCGCATCCGTCAGCAGGAGGCAGCCGACGCCCGGTACCCGTACCGCACCGCCACCGAACTGCTTGCCCACTGCGCGGAGACCGGCCTGCCGATCAGCGAGATCAGCCTGGCCAACGAGCTGGCGCTGCGGACCGAGCAGGAGGTTCGCGACGGACTGCTGCGCGTCTGGACCGCGATGCAGGACTGCGTCGTGCGTGGGTTGACCCGGGACGGGGCGCTGCCCGGTCCGCTGCGGGTGCCCCGCCGCGCACGGCACCTGCACGAGCGGTTGCTGCGCGAGGAGGACCCGGCCGATCCGCTGCGGGCGATGGAGTGGGTCAACCTCTTCGCCCTCGCGGTCAACGAGGAGAACGCCGCCGGCGGCAGGGTGGTGACCGCGCCGACCAACGGCGCCGCCGGGATAGTCCCGGCCGTCCTGTCCTACTACCTGCGGTTCGTGCCGGGCGGCGACGACGCCGGGGTGGTCCGGTTCCTGCTGGTCGCCGGTGCGATCGGTGCGATCTACAAGCAGACCGCCTCGATCTCCGGCGCCGAGGTGGGCTGCCAGGGGGAGGTCGGCACCGCCTGCTCGATGGCCGCCGCCGGGCTGACCGAGGTGCTCGGCGGCACGCCGCAGCAGGTGGAGTGTGCCGCCGAGGTCGCCATGGAGCACAACCTCGGTCTCACCTGCGACCCGGTCGGCGGCCTGGTGCAGATTCCGTGCATCGAACGCAACGCCATCGGCGCGGTCAAGGCGATCAACGCGGCCCGGATGGCGCTGCGCCGGGAGAGCCGGCCGCTGGTCTCGCTGGACGTGGTGATCAAGACCATGCGGGACACCGGTGCCGACATGAAGACGAAGTACAAGGAGACCGCACAGGGGGGACTCGCGGTCAACGTCATCGAGTGCTGACCCCGGGACACCACGACTGGGGCTGGCAGTCGGGCCCGTTGTCCGACTTTCGTCGACGGCCGGCCCCAGACCCCCTGGAGGGAGTACCGCGGCGACCGGCAAGGTCCGGTCGACGGGCGGCTGACCGGCGGCCCCGCCGCCGGGCGACGCGGTGGACCGACGGCTGCGGTGGGAGCGGTACCGTATCCGGCGAGAGGGGTGGAAGAGCCGGCGGCCCACCGCTCGGCGGCCCGCCCGTCGCGGTCAGACGGCTTCCGGTGCGATCCCGGCGTACCGCCGGCGCAGCAAACCGATGATCGGGTGACCGGTCGCGAACGTGGTCCCGTCGACGGCGGCGATCGGCCGGATCGCGCCGGCCGCGTTGGTGGCGAAGGCGGTCGCCATGCCGGCCAGCCGGGACAGCTCGACCGGCTCGGTGCGCTGCGGGCCGTCGTGAGCCGCGGCGAGCAGCCGCATGGTCACGCCGGGCAGCACGTCGGCCAGCGGCCAGACCACGGTGCCGCCGTCGACGAAGCCGACGTTCCAGGTCGGCCCCTCGGTGACCCGTCCGCCGCCGTCGGTGAACAGCGCGTCGTCGTAGCCGTCGAGCTGGGCGCGGCGGCGTTCGAACAGCGGGCCGAACAGGCCGGCGTGCTTGACCGCGGGCACATCGCGTACGTAGGCGGTGGTGCGCACCCGCATCGGCGGCTGCGCCTGCGGCGTGGCGGCGCGCGTGGTGACCAGCACGTGCGGCTCGGCCGGGGCGGCGGGGTGGCTGAGCCGCAGGCCGGGGTCGGCCACGGTGACCCGGACCGTCAGCGGGCCGTCGGCTTCGGCGATCGCCTCGCGGATCCGCTCCCGGACGTACCCGCGGGACAGCTCGGCCCCGAACACCGTGGCGCAGTCGGTGACCAGCCGGTCGAGGTGCAGGCCGAGGCCGCGGACCGCGCCGTCCTGCACCCGCATCGTGGTGAAGTGCCCGTAGTTGGTCAGCGCCAGGTTGTCGATCGCCGTCATGGCGGCCAGTCTGGCACCGCACGGCCCCCATCCTGCCGAGCCTGACACCACAGCTCGTGGGCAGTGGTGTCGTCCGGCTCGGGCGGGCCCTGTCGCGTATGCCCGCGCCACAGCCCCGGCCGGCCTGCCTTCCACGTCGTCACCTGCTGTCTCACCTGTTCGGCCCTGTTCGGCCCTGTTCGGCCCTGTTCGGGACAATCCCGGACGGGGCTCGCCTTGGCCATCCCGCGTGCCACTGGGCAGATTTGAATTCCCGATCATTACGAGGAGGAATACGTATGCTCGGTCGTTCGGATGCACCCGCCGGGTCCCCGGGAGGGAGCACGGGGCCGGCGGACGAGGGCCCACTGGCCGGGGACTTCCGGGTGCTCGGGCCGGTGGAGGTGGGCCGGCGCAGACGGGTGGTCCGGATCGGCGGCGTCAAGCCCCGGGTGTTCCTGCTGGCGATGCTCCTGAACGTCAACCGGCAGGTGTCCCTGGACTGGCTGACCGATGCGCTCTGGGATGGGCGGCCGCCCACCTCCGCTGTGGCCAATCTGCGGACGTACGCCATGTGCGTACGCCGATGGCTGGCCGGCTCGCCGGAGGTGGAGATGGTCTGCCGCAGCGGCGCGTACGAACTGGCCTTGTCTCCGCGACGGGTCGACGTGCACAGGTTCGAGAGCCTGGTCGCGGACGGGCGGTCGGCGCTCGGCCGGGGGGACCGTCTCGACGCGGCGGCCCGGCTGACGGCGGCGTTGCGCCTGTGGCGGGGACCGGCCGGTGGCGGCGTGCCCTGCGGTCGGCCGTTGGCGGCGAGGTTGGCGGCGCTGGAGGAGCAGCGGTTGGCCGTGGCGGAGGAACGCGCGGAGATCCTGCTGGCACTCGATCGCACCATCGAGGTGATCGCCGACATGCGCGTCCTGCTCGGCGACGACCCGCTGCGGGAACACGCCTGGACGCTGCTGATCCGCGCACTGCACGCGTCCGGCGACGCCTCCGGCGCGCTGACCGCCTATGGCGAGGCCCGCGCCGTCCTCGCCGAGCAGTTGGGTCTCGAACCCGGTCCCAATCTGCTGGCGGCGCAACGGGCCGTACTGCACCGTGATCCGGTGCCGAGCGGCTGGGGTCGTACCGAGGTGGTCGCCGTAGCTCCGCCGGCGGCAGACCAGGAGGTGCCACGACAGCTTCCCCGACCGGCCCTGTTCGTCGGTCGGGACCGCGAGTGTGCGCGGCTGGCCGAGCTGGTGCTCGCCGATCCCGGGCAGGCCCGAGTAGTCGCGGTCGACGGCCCACCCGGGACCGGCAAGTCCGCGCTGGCGTTGCGGGTGGCCGGGATGGTGACCGACCGGTTCCCCGACGGCCAGCTCTACGCGGACCTTGGTGGGCCGGACAAGGCGGATCCTGCGGTGATCATCCAAGCCCTTCTGCGTGCCCTCGGTGATCCTCTCGGTGGCGTCGCCGGAAGCCTCGCCGAGGCGTCGGCCCGGTACCGGTCGTTGACCGTCGGGCGTCGGCTCCTGGTGGTCATCGACAACGCCGACGACACCGCGTCGGTCGACGAACTGCTGCCCACCGGTGCCGGCTGCACGGCCCTGGTGACCGGCCGTCGCACCCCCATGCTCGACCACGCCGACCGGCTGACCGTCGGCGCGCTGCGGCCAGCAGAGGCCGAGACCCTGATCGCAGCACTGGCGGGCGCCGAACGCGTCGCCAGGGCACCGACGGCCACCGCCGAGATCGCCCGGCGCTGCCAGCACCTGCCCCTGGTCCTCCGAGCGGTCGGGGCCCTGTTGGCGGACCGGCCGCACTGGTCGCTGCCGGATTTCCTGGACACGCTGATCGACGGCCGCTGCCAACTCTCCGAGCTGCGGCATCGTGACGGGCGGCTGGCCGACGTGCTGTGCGGGATAGGCCGCGAGCTGCACCCTTCCGATCCCGCCGCCGCGAGGCTACTGGGGGTGATCCGGCGGCACGGCCCGCCGGAGCTGACTCCGTCGGGCGCCGCCACCCTGCTGACGGTGCCGGTCGGCACGGCGGAGGCGGCGTTGGACCGGCTGGTCGACGAGCATCTGCTGCACCGGGTAGGGCCCGACCGCTACGCCCCGGTCGGGCTGACCTGCCTGCGCTGATCCGCCTGCGCCGACTCTGCCCGCGAAACCACCGAGGAGGTATTCGTGACTGCTTATCCGATCGCCGTCGGACTGACCGTAACCGCCGTAGCCGGCGGGCTGCTCTGGATTCGGTACCGCTGTCTGGTGGTCACCGTCCGGGGGGCGAGTATGGAGCCCACCTACCAGCACGGTGACCGGTTGCTGGTCCGCCGTCTCCCCGTCCGGCGGCTACGGCTCTCGGACGTGGTCGTCCTGCTCGACCCGGTCGCCCCGCCCGAAGTGGCATCCGGGTCGTCCGGCCCGGCGACCGTGGCCCACCGACGACGCGGTGTGGGGTCGGACGACGGGAGCGGCGGTCCCGCGACGCCGATCGGCGGGCGCAACGGCCCGTTCGTGATCAAACGGGTACGCGCACTTCCCGGTGATCCGGTACCCGGCCCCGACGTGCCGGCCCTGAGTGCCGTACCCGAGTCGGTCGTGCCGTCGGGGCGCCTCGTGCTGCTCGGCGACAACGCCACCGCCAGCCACGACTCCCGGGCGCGCGGCTACTACTCCGCCGACCGTCTGGTGGGCAGGGTGGTACGCCGGATGACCCGGCAACCCGGCACGCCCGAGCCGGCGTCCTGACCACGGGTTGTATGCCGCGCGTATCCCGGCCTGTATGAGGTTCTCCTAGCGTCGGGACGGTCCACCACGGAGAGTTGGGAGCCACCTGTGTGGTACGTCGTCATCGGCTTCGCCGGCATGATCGCCACCGTCTTCGTCGCCGCGGTGGCCGGCAAGGTGCGCAGCCGCTCGTCCTTCGAGTCGTTCACCGAGTCGGTGCTGATGACCGGGGTCGTGCCGGTCCGGTGGGGGCTTCCGGCGTCGGTGCTGGCCGTGGCCGCCGAGGCGGGCGTGTCACTGCTGCTCGCCGCCGCACCGGCCCTCGTACTCGCGGGTGCCGGCGCGGCGGCCGGCCGGCTGGCGGTGATCGCCGGCCTGGCCCTCGCACTGCTGCTGCTGGCCACCCTCACCGCGGTCGTCGCGGTCACGCTGCGCCGTGGCGTCCGGGTGCCCTGCCGCTGTTTCGGCTCCGGCGACAAGCCGCTGCGAGGTGTTCACATCGTCCGTAACCTGCTGCTGCTGTCGGTTGCCGGCACCGGCCTGGTCACCGCGTCGGTCGCCGGGCCGACCGGTGCCCCCGCCCCGGCCGGCGCCGTCCTGGCGGCGCTGGGGGGCGCGCTGCTGGCCGGCGGGTTCGTCATCTTCGACGACCTCGTCGACCTGTTCGCCCCGGCGCCGCTCACCGTGGTCGGTCCTTCCCGCCGTCCCCCCGTCGAGTCCTGAGAGAGCGAGGTTGCCCCGTGCCGTACATCGTCGCAGCAGTGAGCCTCCTTGGCGTCGTCTGCCTGTCGAACCTGGTCCTCACCGTGGGAGTGATCCGACGGTTACGTGAACATGACGCCCGGTTGCCGACCGGCCAGCCCGAGGTGGCTGTCCGGCCGCGCCCGATGGCCGCCGAGATGGCGCCGTTCACCGCGGTCACCACCACCGGCGAGCACCTCTCCTCCTCGCTCCTGCCGACTCCGACCGTGGTGGCCTTCTTCAGCCCCGGGTGCCGTCCGTGCGAGGTGGCGGCACCCAGATTCCTCCGGTACGCCGCCGATCTGCCCGGCGGCCGGGAGCAGGTCCTCGTCATCGTCAGCGGTGGCGCGGACGCGCCCGCGTACGCCGAACAGTTCCGCCCGGTGGCCCGGGTGGTCGTGGAGGAACCCACCGGTCCGGTGCAGACCGCCTTCGGCGTCGAGGGCTCTCCGGCCTTCGGCGTGGTCGACCAGGGTGGCGTCATCGGCACCGCCACCCGCAGGGTGGCCGACCTGCCCACCGCTGTGTCGGTATGACCGTCACCACGAAGGCAGCCACCACCCCGTCGGCCCGGGCGGCCGGGGCGGACGTCGACGCGCCGCCCGGGCCGCTCGGCCGGATGGTCGCCGGACCGGCCGCCATGGTGCTGGCCTTCCGGGCAGCCCCGGGCATGGCAGCGCTACTCGCCGTGGTCAGCGTCTGCGCCGGCGCGGGACCGGTCGCCTCGGCCTGGCTGACCAAGCTGCTGCTTGACCGGATCGCCGAGCGAACGGGCAGCGGCCTGGCCGAACTGGTCCGGCTGGCGGTCGCCCTGGCCGTGGTGGGTGTGCTACTCGCCTTCCTTCCGCAACTGGTCAACTACGCGTCCGCCGAGCTGGGACGGCGGGTGCGGCTGGCCGCCCGGGACCGGATCTTCACCACGGTGGGTAACCTGCCGGGCCTGGTCCGGCTGGAGGATCCCCCGTTCTACGACCGGCTGATGCTCGCTCACCAGGCCGGCGCGGACAGTCCCGGCCAAGTCCTCGGCGGGCTGCTGGGGCTGCTCCAGGCGATCCTGACGATGGGCGGCTTCCTGGTCACGATGGCGCTGCTCAGCCCGGTGATGACGGTGGCCCTGCTACTGGCGGCGATCCCCGCGCTCGTCGCGGAGCTGATGCTGAACCGGCGGCGGGCCCGGCTGGCCTGGCGGCTCGGTCCTACCGAGCGGCGCGAGATCTTCTACGCCGACCTGCTGCGCAATCTCCAGGCGGCCAAGGAGGTGCGGCTGTTCGGCACGGCCGGTTTCTTCCGGGACCGGATGCTGGTCGAGCTGCGCACGATCAACGGTCAGCGCCGCCGGTTGGACCGCCGGGTGCTGGGCACCCAGGGCGGCCTGTCGCTGCTCTCCGCGACGCTGGCCGGTGCCGGACTGGTCTGGGCGGCCACCGCAGCGCTCTCCGGACGGCTGAGCATCGGAGACGTGGCGATCTTCGTCGCCGCGGTGGCGGGCACCCAGGGCTCGCTGGCCGGCGCGGTCCGGAACCTGTCCGTCGTCCACGAGGCACTGCTGATGTTCGGGCACTACCACGCGGTGATCGCGACACCGCCGGACCTGCCGGTGCCGGCCGATCCCCGGCCGGTGCCGCCACTGCGCCAGGGCATCGAGTTCCAGGACGTGTGGTTCCGCTACGGCGACGACCAGCCGTGGATCCTGCGCGGCGTCGACCTGACCATCGGGTTCGGCACGGCCGCGGCGCTGGTCGGCGAGAACGGGGCGGGAAAGTCCACCATGGTCAAGCTGCTCTGCCGACTCTACGACCCGACCCGGGGCAGGGTGCTCTGGGACGGTGTCGACCTCCGCGAGTTCGACCCGGCGAGCCTGCGCGAACGGATGAGCACAGTCTTCCAGGACTACACCTGCTATGACCTGTCCGCCCGGGAGAACATCGCGCTCGGCGACCTCTCGGCCATCGACGACCAGACCCGGCTGACCGCAGCGGCCCGCCGGGCGGGCGCGCACGACGCCATCAGCCGACTGCCCAAGGGGTACGACACGCTACTCAGTCGGATGTTCCGGGATCCGGACGTCGACGACCCGAAGGGCGGGGTGCTGCTCTCCGGTGGCCAGTGGCAGCGCCTGGCGCTGGCCCGGGCGTTCCTCAGGGACCAGCGTGACCTGCTGATCCTCGACGAGCCCAGCTCGGGTCTGGACGCGGAGGCCGAATACGAGATCCACGCCCGACTGCGGGCCCACCGGGAGGGCCAGACCAGCCTGCTGATCTCCCACCGGCTGGGCACCCTGCGCGACGCCAGCCAGATCGCGGTACTCGACGGGGGACGCATCACCGAGTTGGGCGGCCACCAGGAACTGCTGGCTGTCGGGGGCACGTACGCCCGGTTGTTCGCCCTGCAGTCCACCGGTTACCGGGGCGCCGACTGAACGCTGCCGGTCGGGACGGTGCTCCTTGTCCGGCACATTGCACGGGTCCTTCATTCGCAAATATCCGTGGCACCCGGACCGGCCCCGCCGCAGTATCGCGACGGGGCCGGTCCGGGTGCCACGCCGAATCCGCTGGCGAGTCCGGATATCGCATACCGCCATTCCGGAGTCGCCGGGCTACCTCACTCGATCAGTCCGCGCAGGTGCCGCAGTCGGCGTACCAGGTGTACTGGTAGATACCGTTGCAGATGCGGTCGTACGCGAGCCGATTCCGCGAAAATGAACAGCCGGTCGCGCAGTGCGAGTACTCGTCGCGGCAGACGGGGGCCGCGTCGGCGGTCACCGACGGTGCGGCGAACCGGGTGATCCGGTCCGCCAGGGATCCGATGAGCTTGACCATTGTCGTTCCTTTCTCGATTGGATGCCCATGACGTTACTGAGCTGATATCCAGACGAAGTACAGGATCTATACACGGGCAGTTCGTCGAGAATCACGGATGACGGATATCGAATCGAGGATGCAACGGATCGTTGCCGGCCGGACTGATGGGGCCGGCCGGACGCAGATACCCATTTCCTCAGTGGGCCACGGGCGCCGGTACGGGCAGCACAAGCTGGACGGTGGTACCGGGGCGGGCGTGCTCGGGATTCGCCCGCGCGATGGTGAGCGCGGCCCCGATGCCCTCCGCGCGTTCTCGCATCGACGCGGTGCCGACGCCGGCGACCAGCGGGGCGGGGATGCCCACCCCCTCGTCCGTGACGCACACGACCAGGCGGCCGGACCCCACCGAGACGTCGATGGCGCAGCGGTCCACACCGGCGTGCCGGCGCACGTTGCGCACGGCCTCGCCCACGATGCCGTACACCGCGGTCGCCACGGTTTCGGGCAGTGCCACCTCGGACGCCCGCACCAGCACCGTCAACCCGGCATCGGCGTACCGCTCCCGCAGGCGGTACAGCGCCGGCCGCAGCCCGCCGCCCTCCAGCAGTGGCGGCACGAGGTCCCGGGCGATCTCCCGGATTCCCGTCGCCTGGCGGTCCATCTCGGCGACGAGCTGTCCGAGCAGGTCGTCGGCTGCCGTGATCTCCGGCAGGCAGCGGTGCGGGCGCAGCATGTTGCGTCCCGCGGTGAGCGCGAGCGCGACTCCGCTGATCGCCGGCCCCAGGTCGTCGTGCAGGTCGCGACGCAGCTTGCGGCGCTCCTCGTCCCTGCTCTGCGCCAGCCGTACCCGGGAGCGGTCCAGGTCGCGCTGGGCGAGGGCGAGTTCGGCGAGCGCGGTGACGACCGGCGCCAGGTCGTGCAGCAGGGCGGCGGTCCGCCCGTCCAGCCGCTCACCGGGGCGGGGCCAGGCCCACAGCTCTCCCACCGGCCGGTTCCCGCTGGCCAGGCACACCACCAGGGCCGGCCCGCCCGCCGCCGGACCGTCCCAGGCCGGGGGCCGGCGCGGCGGCACCGGCGGGGCCCCGGTGAGGGTGACGGCGACCGCGGCCAGCCGTAACGAGTCGGCGATGCCGTCCGCCACCGCGTCGAGCATCCGGGTGCTGCGCTCCGCCGCGCGCAGCCGGTCGGCGACCTGCCGGATCAGGCGCTGCCCGTCGTCGCCGTGCACCAGCCGGTCCACCCTGCGTTGCACCCAGGCGCGGGCGGGTTGGAAGCCGGCGGCGAGCAGTGCGGTCACCACGGCCTCGGGCACCGCCGAGGTCGCCGGCGTGACCGCACCGAGCAGCAGCACGCCCACGACGTACGCGCTGATCACCAGCCCGGTCATCAACGCCCAGACCAGGGTCCGGCGGATGGTCAGCTCCAGGCCCCACAGCCGCTGACGCAGCACCACGACCAGCACGGAGGCGGGGAAGAACGCCTGGGCGCCGAGCATGAGCAGCGGGGCGAACGGCACCGGGACGGCGACCTGGAAGGCCGGGTTCAGCGCGAGCGGCAGGAAGGCCGCCGCCAGCAGCAGGGTGCCGATGGCGAGCCAACCGAGACCGTGCCGCTGCTGCCGGGGCAGGGTACGGCGACGGGCCAGCACGCCGACGGCGGCGGCGACGCCGAGCACGACGAGCGCGGGCTCCAGCCATGGGTCGACCGCCGCGCGGGCCGCGAGCAGGGTGGCGTCGGTGAGCGGGATCGCGTGCAGGCCACCGGGCAGGGTGAGGGCGCACGCCTGTGCGACCACGATGAGTACGGCGCCGACGCCGACGGCGACCCGGGTGCTCCGGTCGAGCGGCCGTACCGGCAGGAGCCAGGGCAGCACCACGACGAGGGCGTAGAAGCCGGGCACCCAGGCCCAGTACGCGACGCCGGCGAGCTGCCCGGTCATCCACAGGTCGGGCCAGCGGTACGCCACCATGCCCCAGCAGGCCGCCGCCGCCGACAGCGACCCGCCGACGCCCGCCGCGGCCATGATCCAGGCGGCCAGGTGGGTCCGGCGCAGCAGGGTCAGCCAGGCGACCACCCCGTAGACCGCGCCGACCACCAGGTCCACCAGCGTGTAGAGCATCCACGGGTGCCAGGGCGGGGCCGCCGCGCACCAGGCCACCACGGAGGCGGTGGTCAGCCCGCTGGTACTGGTCAGCACCGCCCAGGCCGCGATCCGCCACCGGTGCCCGGTCCCGGCGGCCGGTCCAGCCGCGGCCGGGTCCGGCGCGATCGCCGGGACCACCTCGCCGTCCACCTGACCGGAACCGGTCAGGCCGAGCCGGCGAGCGTCTGGCACACGTTGTCCTGGTTGCCGAGGGCGACCGCCATCCGGCGGGTTCCGTCACCGTCGAACGTGATGACGTGCAGCCCGTCGAGCAGGTAGTAGCCCTGCGGGTAGCGGTCCCCGGGCCGGAACCCGAAGCCCGCGGGACCGACGATGGTGTACCGCAGCCACCCGCCGTCCGGGCGATACTCGGCCACGCCGGACCCGCCCGCGTCCTGGCGCGTCGTCCGTCCCGTGGTGTCGTCGACGAAGTCGACCACGAGCGGGCCGGCGAACTCCTCCCGCCGGACGGCCCCGTCGGGATACCGGTCGACCACCCGGACCCGGACGTCCTGCGAGACGACGTGGACCCGTAGCGGAAACGCGCAGTACCGGCCGGCCGGAGCGACCCACTCCTCCTGTATCCAGGGCCGCCAGGGCTCGGGCTGGCGCGACCGATCGGCGGAACGGTCGGTGCCGGCCGTCGCGGCGGGCGCGGGGGTCACCGCCGCCGTCACCGCGGCGAGCATCAGCACGACCCGTAGGGCCGGGGACATGACCTTGGACAGCAACATGCCTCACCTAACCAGTCTCATAGGGCTAACCGGTGTGTAGAGAGTGTCTGGTTAGTGGAGGGTCGGTCAAGGCATACTGGTGTCGTGCATTGGACCGATGTCGACGGCCTCCGGATGCCAGTGCTGCTCGCCGGCCATCCGGGGCTGGAGCTCTGCAACACCTGGGCCGGCTGGGACGAACCCCCGGGCCCGCACCGGGAATGGCTGCGCGGCTACGACCACCTCGCCACCTGGGCCGGGCACGCCTCGCTGCTCGACGGGCCCACCGTGCGGCGGCTGCGCACCACCGCGCGCCGGGAACCTGAAGCGGCCGAGCGGAGCCTGGCCGCGACGCGGTCCTTCCGGGCCCGCCTGCGTACCCTCCTCCTCGACCCGGGCGACGCCGTGGCGTTCGGCGCCGTCGCCGCCCAGGCCCGGCGGGCCGCCGCCGCCGCACGCCTGACGGCGGGCCCGGACGGCGTCGCCTCCTGGACCCTCGCCCCGGACAACCCACTCGACCTGCCGCTGCTCGCGTGCGCGCGGGCCGCCGCGGATTTGCTCTGCACGCCGGCGAGGGCCCACGTCCGGGCCTGCCCCGGCACCGACTGCGGGTGGCTGTTCCTCGATCCCCGGGGCCGGCGGCGCTGGTGCACCATGGCCATCTGCGGCAACCGGGCCAAGGTCCGGGCGTACGCCAACCGCCACTGACCAGCGGGCCCGCCGGCGGGGCCCGGCGTCGCCGGGCGGGGCGGGGAATCCCGGCTGCCGATCGCCTGCTCCGGGCTCCGTAGGGCCGCAGCGCAGTCGCCGCCGACTCGTCCGGCATCGGGTGGTGGTGGCCGGGCGCTCCGGCCTCCGGCCGCGCCGATCCCGACCACCTGTCGGAGCCACCGCCCGAGTCGGCGCGGGGTGGTCGTCGTCGGTCCGGCCCCGTCGGACGGCGAACAGGTACGACCGCGGTCGCCGCTGCTCGCGGTGGCACCGCAGGCCGGCCCGCCTACGCCAGCCCGAACTCCACCAGGTCGAGGTCGTCGCCCTCGCCCCAGTTCTCGACCTTCCAGTCACGCCCCTGCTTCACCAGCAGGAAGACGTAGTCGGTGCCGGAGCCCGCCCGGTCGACGATCCGGATCACGAACTTGCCGAGCCTGCCGGACCCGCGCGGCCGGGACCGGTCCCGAACGATCTGGGCCCGCCGAACCTCGCAGTTGACCACGTGCCCGGGAAAATGGCTGGCGAGTGACTCCGGCGGCACGATCTGGTGCTGCTCCGGGGGCATCTGCCGCACGACGGCCTGGTGGTCGCCCCGGTTGGCCGCGTCGACGAGGTCGGCCACCACGGACCGGGCCGCCGCCGTCTCGCGGCGGACGGCGAGTCCGGCTGCGAGGCGGCCCGCGACCAGGGCCAGCACGACCAACCCGACGGCCGCCAGGGCCGAGACCGTCCCGGTCAGCGCACCGATCGACCCGCCGGCGCAGGCAGCCACGGCGACGGCCCCCGAAACGATGACACCGGCGGCGGCGAACTGCCCGCCGCCGCGTCCAGACACCAGGTCAGCGATTACCCGGACCCCCATCCTGGTTCCGGCGGATGTCCTCGACCAGTTCCGCCACCAACGCCGCCCGATCCGGCATGGCGGCGACGACGACGTACTCGCCCTCGGAGTGCGCGCCGTCCCCCACCGCGCCGAGACCGTCGAGTGTGGGACAACCCGCCGCCGCGGTGAAGTTGCCGTCCGACCCGCCACCGACGCCGGTGCCCCGCAACGGGCCGAGGCCCAGCGCCGGCGCGAGGGCCGCGGCGCGCGCGAACAGGGCCGCGGTGGAGGACGCCGGCAGCGGCGGCCGGCTCGCCCCACCGGCGAGGGAGACGAACACGTCGGGCAGGATGGGCTTGAGGGAGCGCAGTTCCTCGTCCACCCGCTTCGCCTCGTCCTCGACGGCGACCCGGACGTCGACCCCCAGCCAGGCGTGCGCGGGCACCACGTTGCCGGCGGTGCCGCCACCGGCCAGGGTCGGCGTGACGGTCGTGCCGAGGTCGGGCCGGGTGAGTTCCCCGACGTCGAGCAGCAGGCGACCCAGCACGGTCAGCGCGTTGCGGCCGAGCTCCGGGTCCAGCCCGGCGTGGGCCGCGCGTCCGTGCACGTCGAAGCGGTACCGGCCGATCCCCTTGCGACTCGTCTTCACCGCTCCGTCGACGGAGGGTTCGAGGATGAGAGCGGCGTCGCAGCGGCGGGCCGTCTCCTGCACGAGCTTGTGGCTGGTGGGGGACCCGATCTCCTCGTCGCCGGTCAGCAGGATCTCCAGGCCGGCGCGGTCCGGCAGCGCCGCCACGGCGTGGAAGAGCTGCACGATCCCGGCCTTCATGTCGAAGCAGCCGGGGCCGGTCGCGGTCCCGGCTGCCTCGTCGATGGTGAACGGCCAGCGGTCCAGGGTGCCCAACGGCCAGACGGTGTCGTAGTGGCCGATCAGGGCGGCGGTCGGCTGGCCCGGCGCGGCTGGCCAGCGCCACCGCAGGTGGATCCGGCCGTCGATCTCGACGGGTTCCGGGGGCCCGCCGACGATCTCCTCGCCGAGGGCGGACACCGCCTCCGCCCCGGCCCGGCAGGCCGACAGGTCATCGGAGGGCGTCTCGACCGAGACCAGGCGGCCGAGTTGCCCCACCATCTCGGCCGTGCGCGTCCGTAGGGCGCGGAGGCGGGCAGGGGACACACTCGTAGCCATGCATGGATCATTCCCCGGCTGAAGCGCGACGGCAAACCCCGAATCGATCGAAGTCGGTCGCGGAACTCGTCGACGCGCGGTGGCGGTACCGGGATCCGCAGGTCGGGCACTCGACGGGCACGCGAGCGAATCGAGGGTTGTGATCGTCATCAGGTGGACCTCTCAGCCGAGCGGACGGAGTCCAGCGCGCCGAGACCGCCGTCGGCGGGCGAAAGACCCCACTCGTCCCTGCGACGGTTGGTCTTCGGGCTCCCGAACCCCTCCTCACCCGTCGACAGGCCGGTGCGGTCGGGACCCACCGGAATCATGATCGTCGGGCCCGGGCTGGATCGAGGCCATCTGTAGCAGCAACACCACGGCCACGACCATGAAGGGCGCGGACACGAACCACAGCAGCAGCTTCGTGCCGGGGCTGGCCCCGAGCGCGACCGGAAGCTGCGAGACGAGGGCGGCCACGCCGGTGGCGCCGAGCAGCAGGCTCACCTGGCGGACCGAAGGCCGGACGCCGCGGGCTGACCCAGCAGTTGCCCGGGTTGAGCAGCTCCCCGGCCCTGGCCGGGGCCAGTGCGTACCAGTCCCGGTAGTACGACCGCACGCCCTGGCGGAACCGGCGGTAGCTGCTGGTCGAGCCGTGGGTCTCGATCTAGCGGTGCTCGTCCGGGGACACCGCCTGCGAGGTGAGCTGCCCCCCGATCCACGTGCACGGTTCGACGACCACCACCCGGGCGCCGCCCTCGCAGGCGGCCAGCGCGGCGGCGACGCGGCCCACCCCGCCCACCCCGCCGCCGACGACCAGCACGTCGGTGTGTCCTTCGTTGGTCCTTCCGGTGCGGCTCATCAGCCGCTCTCCCCTCGTCGTGCGGTCAGCGAGAAGTGGTACCGATCGCCGCGGTAGAGCGAGACCGCCCGTTCCACCGTCCGGCCGCGACCGTCGAAGCCGATCCGCCGTACTTCGAGCAGTGCCGAGGTGGGTGGGATCTCCAGTAGCTCGCACTGCCGCTGGTTGGGCACGACGGCGGCGATCATCTGCTGGGCCACGGTCACCTGGATCTGGTACCGCTCCCGCATGGTCTCGTAGAGCGCCCCGTCGAGGTTCTCGACCAGCAGGCCGGGGAAGAGTTCGGCGGGCAGGTGCACCTCCTCCAGGCACATCGGCGCGCCGTCGGCCATCCGCAGCCGCTCCAACCGGTAGAGCAGGGACCCCTCGGGCAGGCCGAGTTCGCTGGCCAGGGCCTCCCTGGCGACCACCGCGTCCGTCTCGATGGTCTTGCTGCTCGGAGTCAGTCCCCGGGTCAGCATGTCCTCGGTGAATCCACTGAGGCTGGTGCCCTTGGCGATCCGGGTGTCGGAGACGAAGGTGCCCTGGCCCCGAATGGTGTAGATCAGCCCGTCGTCGAGCAGTTCGCGCAGGGCCTGACGCAGCGTCGTCCGGCTGACGCCCAGTTCCTCGGCGAGGTCCCGCTCCCGGGGCAGGGCCGCGTGGGCCGTCAGCTCGGCGACCCGGCGGCGCAGTTCGGTGCGAGTCCGGCTCAGTTTGGTGGTCATCACGACTCCACGGGAGAATGTGGGCAGGCGTACGCGAACCGGCGGGTGGTGTTGACCGGGTCGGAGATCGCGGTTCCGACGACGACGGCCCAGGCGCCCTCATCGAAGGCCGCCGCGACCTGGGCAGGGGTACGGTACCGCCCCTCCGCGATGACCGGAACGGGACAGCGCCGGCTGATCGCGCCGACCAGCGCGATGTCCGGCTCGTCCGGTACGGCCGTGCCGGTGGTGTAGCCGGCCAGCGTCGTACCGACCAGGTCGGCTCCGGCGTCGACCGCGGCGAGAGCGGCGTCCAGACCGTCCACGTCGGCCATGAACAGCGCGCCGCCGGCGTGGGCCGCCGTGATGAGGTCGGCCAGTTTCTCCCCGCCCGGGCGGGGCCGTCCGGTCGCGTCGGCGGCCACGATCCGGGCACCGGCCCCGGTCAGCGCCGTCACGTCGGCCTCGGTCGGGGTGATGTAGACCGGGCTGCCGGGGGTGCTCCGCTTGATCAGTCCGATCACCGGTACCCCGAGCTCGGACATGCCCCGCACGTGGGCCACCCCCTGACCGCGCAGTCCGGCGGCGCCACCCAGCACGGCCGCGCTCGCCATCGCCATCATGTGTGGGACGTCCAGGAACGGGCTGGGTTCCTGGGCCTGGCACGAGACGACCAACCGTCCACGGATGGCCTCGGCCACGTTCATCGGTGTTCTGCCCTTTCCTCGATGTCGACATGAGTGGTCAGTCCGGTCAGAGCCGGCGGACCGGTGGCGGGTCCGGCCAGGGCCAGCGCCCCGGCGAGTGGATCGCCGGTGGCCGGGACCGGCCGCGCGGTGGGTGCCCCGGCTCGCAGCACCCGGGTGAAGGAGGGCAGCAGCAGGTCGGTGGCCTGGAAGAGGCCACCGGTGCCGGAGACCGGCACCTCGGCGTCGGCGAGCCCGGCCCGGCGCAGCGCGCCGACCGCCGACTCGGCGAGCAGCCGGCCGGCCGTCCGCCAGATCAGCCGGGCGGCGGGGTCCCCGGCCCGGGCCAGCTCCGCGACCGTGACGGAGAAGCCGGCGACCCGTTCCGGGGTCGGTGGGCTCTCCCGCCAGCGGGCCGGCAGGGTCGCTACCGGCCCCCAGGCGGCGCTCACCGCGTCGCCCAACGGCCCGGGCGTGCCCCGGTCGAGGTCGCGCAGGGCCCGGCGGACGGCGGCCCGGCCGATCCAGTGGCCAGATCCCCGGTCGCCGAGTGCGGCGCCCCAGCCGTCGGCGCGGGCGGCGCCGCCGTCGGCCCCGACTGCCAGCACCACCACCCCGGTGCCGGCGGCGACCACCGCGCCGGGAACCGGGCCGAGGGCGCCGAGGTAGGCGGTGACGCTGTCGTCGGCGATCCGCAGGGTGCCGCGCAGGCCGGCCGCCCGCAGCCGGCGCCGAAGCGGTGCGGTGGGCGGCGACTGGCCGTTGAGACCGGTCATGCCGACCCCGACCCGCACCAGCGAGCCCCGGGTCGGCCCCAGGTCGGCCAGCGCGGCGGTCACCGCGTCGGTGACCAGGACGTCCGGGTCGGCGCCCCAGAATCCCTGGGTACGGGCGTGGCCGGTGTGGGGGCCCTGGCACGCGACCGCGCGGCAGCCGCCCTGGCCGAGATCGACGCCGACGCGGACGGCGTCGGTGCCGCCGGTCACCGGGCCGCCCCCGTGGCGGCCGGCGCCCGGCCGGCTTGGCTCTCCTCGGCGTAGTGGCAGGCCACCTCGCGGCCGGCGACGACGCGCAGTTCGGGTGTCCGCTGCGCGCAGCGGGGCTGGGCGAGCGGACACCGGGTGAGGAACCGGCAGCCCGACGGGGGCGCGGCCGGTGAGGGCACCTCGCCGGTGAGCACGATGCGTTCGCGCGGTGGCGCCGTCCAGGGCCGGGGCACCGGCGCCGCCGAGATCAGCGCTCGGGTGTAGGGGTGGGCCGGCTCGTCGTAGACCCGCGCCGCCGGGCCGAGCGCGGTCAGTGAGTCCTGGAAGACCATGGCCAGTTCGGTGCTGGACAGCTCCCGGGTGCGGCGTGCCGGCTGCGCGGAGAGGTCCTCCCCGTCGTAGCGGATGGTGCCACGTTCGATCTGCGCGCTGTGCCGGGGCAGCAGCGCCATCACCGCCCGCATGGTGACCGACTTGCCGGACCCGGATTCGCCGAGGATGGCCAGCGTCTCGCCGGCGTCGACGTGGAACGAGCCGCCGTTGAGCGCACGGTAGGCGCCGAGCGGGCCGCGGAACGAGACGACGAGGTCGTCGACCGCCAGCAGCGGTTGCCGGGCGTGCGGTGGTGCCGCCATCGCAGGGTCCTCCGGGTCCGGTTCGTGGTGAGCGATGTGGTGGGCGGGAGAGCCCGTCAGTCGAGCGAGACGTCGGCGAAGTCGGGCAGGTCGTTGGCGGTGGGGGTGAATCCCAGATGCTCACCGCGTCGACCTCGTCGAGCAGCGCCTCGATCTCCGGGACGGCCCGGACCCCCAGGTTGCTCTCGCCCAGCCGCGGTTCTGCGGTGAGACGTCGGCCACGGCCACCAACTCCGCCTGCCGCACGTCGCGCAGCGCGCGGACGTGCAGCTGACCCTGGACACCGATACCGACCACACCAATTCTGAGGCGGTCCACGCCAAACCTCCCACTGGTGCATGCCGGTAGCTAACTAGGTATGCACCTAGCTGCATGTAGTTGTACACCTCACCCGGAGCCGTGGCAAGGCCCTTCCCGCTCCGCAATCGGGCGCTGAGCTGCGACATCGCAGCGATCGGTGGCGGACGGGGCCGGTCCCGGGGCGGGACCACCGCGCAAGCCCGGACGGCGGGCGGCGGGTTCGGCACGGCGTGGCATGATGGCGCGGCCCTCGGTCCGCGCCGGGGCGATCCGACGCACGGACGGTGAGACGAATGCTGCACTCCGGCCTGAGGCTCGGCGGCCGTTACCGGCTGGACACCCGGATCGGCGCGGGCGGCATGGGCGAGGTGTGGCGGGCGGTCGACGAGGTGCTCGGCCGGGTCGTCGCGGTGAAGGCCATGCTCCCGGAGGTGGCCGACGAGCCGGACTTCGCCCGCCGCTTCCTGGCGGAGGCTAAGGCCATGGCCAGCGTGAACCACCCCGCCGTGGCGTCGATCCACGACTACGGACGCGGCGACGGCGTCACCTTCCTGGTGATGGAGTTCGTCGACGGCGAGTCCCTCGCCGGGTTGCTGCGTCGCACCGGGCGGCTGGCGCCGGAGGACGCCATGCGCCTGATCGCCCAGGCGGCCGACGGCCTACAGGCCGTGCACGACTGCGGGATCGTGCACCGGGACGTCAAACCGGCCAACCTGCTGATCCGCCGGAACGGATCGGTGCTGATCACCGACTTCGGGATCTCGCGTACCTGGGACGGCACCCATCTCACCGTCTCCGGCGCGGTCCTGGGCACTCCCTCCTACCTCTCGCCGGAGCAGGTGCTCGGGCAGCCAGCCACCGCTCTCAGCGACGTCTACGCCCTCGGGCTCACCGCCTACGAGTGCCTCGCCGGGCATCGCCCGTTCGCCGGGGACAGTCCGTACGCGATGGCCCTGCAGCGGGTGCGGACCGTACCGCGCCCCCTCGGCGGCGACCTGCCCCACCCGGTGCTCGCCGTCGTCGACCGTGCCCTGGCCACCGATCCGGCCGGCCGCTGGCCCTGCGCCGCCGCGCTGGCCGACGCCGCCCGGGCTGCCGCCGACGGACGGTCCGGCCCGGGTGGGCGGCGACCGCCACCGGCGGCCCCGCCGGGTGTCGCCGTCCCGTCTCCTGCGGGACCGGCCCGGCCCGGGGCGGCACCGGTCCCCGCCGTCGGCCCACGGACGGCGCGCCGGCGGTGGCCGCTGCTCGCCGCGCTGCCGGTGATCGCGCTGGTCGGCGGGGTCGCGCTCTGGCAGGCCACCGGCCCCGGCCGGCACGACGGGCCAGCGTCCGGCGCCGGGCCGCGGCAGCCGAGCACCGCGCCGACGGACGACGCCGCCCGGCAGGCCGGATTCACCTCCTGCGGCGCGGCGTTCTGCCCCACCCGACCGCTCTGCTGGCGAGGTTTGACCTCGATCAGTGGCAACGCCATGCCACCCCGCCGGGTCGACTGCACGACCGACCACGCCTGGGAGACCTTCTCGGCGACGTACCTGCCCGCCGACGCGGTCGACATCCCCCAGGACGAGCTGCTGGCCCGCGCCGACATCGGCGCCGCCTGCTCGGCGTCGGTGATGGCCGCGCGCACCGCCGGCCGGCCCACCACGGGCTGGGTACGCGAGGCGTGGCCGATCCAGCTCACCGGTACCGACGTCTGGCTCGTGCACTGCCTGGCCCGGCCGCAGACCGGTGACCCGTCCGGATCCGCCTTCTCGACCCGCTGACCACGCCCGGTTCGCCGGCCGTGCGGGCCCCCGCCTCGGCCACCGGCGAGCGGGGCGGCGGCGGTGGGCGGTCAACCCCGAGGGCGCCCGCGTCCCGACCGACCCGGTGTGCGGACCGGTACCTGGTGCACCACCACGCTCAGCGGAAGATCGCTTCCCCCATGCCGGGCACGTCCTGCCCGAGCGACACCAGCCGTCGGATCGCCGTGAGGTACCCGTCCCGGTCCCGGCGCCCGATGGCGAGGTCGCAGTCGCCGCCCGCCCGCTCCGCGCGGGTCAGCAGGGCGTTCCAGGCAGCCTGGCCCTGGGGGTCGGGATGGCGGAAGTACCGGCGGGCGCCGGCGACCCGTTCGGAGATGGCGGCACAGCGGGGCCGCACCTCGGCGTCGATCAGTGTCCAGTCGGAGAGCACCCGGTCCGACCCGTCGGCGGCGAGCTGGTCGAGCCGGTGGAGCAGGCCCAGCACGACGGTCAGGACCTGGCCGCCCCGCTCGTCCCCGCCGAGCGCCCGCCAGGCCTCCACCTGCGCCGTCCGCACCCCGGGTGAGGTGGCCTGCGCACCCAACACCGGATCCAGCGCGGCGGAGGCGGCGGGCGTCCGGGTGGCTGACCGGAGGTCGGCCACGGTCACGGCGATGGTCGTCGCCGTCATCAGCAGGCACGGCACCACCACGGCAGCCCGGCGCAGCGCCAGCCGTCCGAGGTGGGCCGGGACGGGGGAGTCGTCCCCGGCCAGTGGGGTGGACCCGGCACGGGCGCGGATCCGGCGCAGCGAGCGTCCTGCCAGCGTGCCGAGGGCGGCGACCGCGACGGCGAGGAACCCGCCCAGGCCCAGCGTCGTCGGAGTCAGCAAGGTCACCAGCGACCAGCCGCCCAGGGGATCGGGCTGGCACGACGACGCCAGGATCGTGAGTGGACGGACGCAGCCGTCCACCGAGGCCAGCGCGGCCAGGGTGAGCAGTCCGGCCAGCCCGGTGGCACCCGCCACGACCAGGGCCTGGACCAGCGGGTAGCGCTCCGCCAGCGCGGCGGTGACCCCGGCCGCCAGCCACATGACACCGATGACGACGACCATGAGCCACATCGTGTAGCTGACGAGGTGGGCCTGTTCCCGACCGGCGACCACCGGCGACCACGCCCGCACACCGGCGGTCGCCGCCACCACCGCCACCGCCGAGCAGAGCGCGCCGGTGCCGGCGGCGGGCAGAACCGGCCGTGGCCGGGTGGCGCCGGCCGAGCGGGGGAGCCAGGCCAGGAGCGGAAGGACCCAGAGTGCCCCGGACGCCCAGAGCAGCTCCGGGCGCTTGCTCAGGGCCAGCAGCACCGGCAGACCGGGAGCCAGGGCCAGCAGGGGTCCCTCGTACCCCTGGCCGTCGGTCAGGCTCTGCTCGTGTGCGCCGACGAGATCGCCGTTGAACGACAGAAAGCCGCCCGCGAGGATGGCGCCCTGGGCCTCCCACCAGTGCCACCACAGAGCCAGCACGAGACAGCTCACACCGAGCCCCACCAGCAGTGGCCACCGCCGTCGCACGCCCGCCGGCCGGGTGGCCGAGACCTGGGCGTACTCCGTCGTCCACCAGACGGCCGCGAGTCCCGCGAGCACGGGCGGGACCAGGAAGGCGGCCTGCTCGGGGAGCAGGTCCCAGACGCTGCCGGAGCGACCCACCGCCAGCTCGCCCACGATCAGGCCACCCCCCAGCCAGCAGCCGGCCCGTAGCCCGGACGGCGCCGGGCCGTGGGTGAGCGCCGCGTGGGTCACGGCGGGCCACAGCAGCAGCCCCGTGATCGTGCTGACCAGGACCGCGACGACCACCGCCACGACCCAGTTCTCCCAGTGGCTGGCGATCCCCAGCAGGGACAGCAGCGCCGGCATCCGGGTGGCGGCGATCGCCGCCGTCGCGCCGGTCAGGAAGAAGGGCAGCGCCTGCGGCGCGAACACCGTCCCCGGATCGGCCAACGACCTGAGCCGTCGCTCCCAGCTCGGATGGGTGTGCCAGAGGGACGCCCAGGACGCCATCAGCCGCCCTGCGGCGATCCGGTTGGACGGGGCCCGTCCCGTCGCGTCCCGGCCGGCGGCGGTCTCCCAGAGCCGTACGTCCGCGCCCCAACGCCGAGCCGTCAGGTCGGCGTGGAACTCACGGGTGCGCAGGATGTCCGCGCGCGCCAGGTAGACCAGGACGACCGTGACGGCCAGCATCGCCACGTGGTGCGCCACCCGGGACTGTTCCCGCGTCGCCATGGACGAGCCGGCGGTGCTTGGCAGGCTCACGGCCGCGATGTACGCCAGATCGAGGGGGACGACCACCCACAGCAGGATCCGCCACAGCGCGACGGTCGCGTACGTGATGTCGACGTCTCGGTTGCGCAGGTGCGCCAGTTCGTGCAGCACCACCGCCCGGAAGCCCTCGGGCGCACGGTGCCGCCGGGCGACCAGGCCACCGTCCAGGCAGACGGTGTAGCGGCGCAGCCGGCCGAAGACCACCGCCCCGCTGGTCGGTACGGCGGGAGCGATGACGAAGCGGGGCGGGCGACGCAGCCCGGCCACGGTGACCAGTTCGGCCAGGGTGCTCACCAGGTCGGCGTGGCCGTCGACCTGCTCGACCGGCACGACCCGGCTCCGCCGCCCCTTCCACCTCGGCAGCGCCCAGTACAGTGCCGCCGCGCAGACCGACACCAGCAGCAGCGCCGCCGGCTTCCACCACCACGGCTGGGCCGGCACGAAACGGTCCACGCAGTCCTCGAACGCGGACTGCTGGTCGACGATCCGGAACCGCACGTCGAGGTCGCTCAGGCCCGGGTCGCCCCCGGCGGCGAGCCCACAGCCGACCCGTGCGCCGTTCGGGTCGGTGTGCGCCTCGACGAGGCTGGCCGTGATGACCGCGGCGATCCCCACGAAGAGGACGATCAGCAGGACGAAGCGTGGGAGGGTGCCGGCGTTCGACAGCCTCTGGTGCGCGGGCGGCGGCTGCGCCGCCAGCACGCTGTCCGGGGGCGCCGACATCGTGGGGCTACCGCCCGCCGGCCTGGTCGACCGGACCCGCCGGCGACGGGTCGTCGTCGCCGGCGGGGGCCGGCCGCGCTACCGCCCGCTCGTTCTCGCGTCGCGCCACCGGCTCCATTGCCGACTCCCCGTGATGTCGCCGTCGCTCACCGCTGACGATTCTATTGACTGGCGTCAAGTGCGGTGACCATGCCGATCGCTACGGAGAGTTCCGCCGCGGTGAGCGAACGACGCACCGGGCGGGTGTGGCGTGACCCGTCCTGTAACGAGGGCCACCAACGGGATGATCGGCGAGAATGGCCGGGTGATCGGTGGTAAGGATGGCCCTATGACGAAGATCGGCTCGGGTGATCCGGTCGCCTGGCACGCCGTCCCGGCGGATGACGTCGCCACCGCGCTCGTCGTGCAGCGGTCGTGCGGCTTGAGCTCGTCGGAGGCCGAGCGACGGCGGAGCCGGTACGGGCCCAACCGCCTCGCCGAGGTGCCTCGGGAGCCGCGGTGGCGGGCGTTCCTCCGGCAGTTCCAGGACCTGCTCATCGTGATCCTGCTGGTGGCGGCCGTGGTGAGCCTGCTCGTCAGCAGGGAGTGGGAGACACCGGTCGCGATCGCCATCGTGGTGTTGCTCAACGCGACGATCGGATTTGTGCAGGAGTCCCGGGCGGAGGCGTCGCTGGATGCCCTCCGGCGGTTGATCGTGGCAGCGGCGACCGTGCGTCGGGACGATCGACTGCTTCGGATCAACGCCGAAGACCTGGTGCCGGGTGACGTGATCGTGGTCGAGGCGGGCGACCGGGTGCCGGCCGACGCCCGACTGCTGGAGGCGAGTTCGCTGGAGGTGCAGGAGTCGTCCCTGACCGGTGAAGCGCAACCGGTGACGAAGAGGGCAGGTGCCGACGTACGGGCCGACGCCGCGTTGGGTGATCGCCTCACGATGCTGTTCATGAACACGATGGCGACGCGTGGCCGCGGCGAGGCGGTCGTCACCGCCACCGGTATGGGCACGGAGATCGGCCGGATCGCCGGGCTGCTGCACGAGGCCCGGTCCGGCCTGACCCCGCTGCAACGGCAGATCAACGCCCTCGGCCGAACGCTGGCGGTGACCGCCGGCATCGTCATCGCGGTCGTGTTCGGCCTCGGTCTGGCGCGGGGCCAGCAGTTCCACGAGCTTTTCGTCACCGCGGTCTCGCTCGCGGTGGCGACCATCCCCGAGGGCCTGCCGGCGGTCGTGGCGTTCACCCTGGCGATGGGAGCCGGCCGCCTGGCCCGACGCGGAGCGATCGTCAAGCGGTTGGCATCGGTGGAGACGCTGGGCAGCACGTCGCAGATCTGCACCGACAAGACCGGCACGTTGACGTTGAACGAGATGACGGCGCGGGAGCTGGCACTGGCCGGGCGGCGGTTCACCATCTCCGGTGAGGGATACCGCACCGACGGGCGGATCCGCACCACCGATGGAGCGGCCCTGCCGGGCAAGCTGGAGGACGCGCTCACCGCGATGGCGTTGTGCAGTGACGCCGTGCTACGGGACGAGGAGTTGGTGGGTGACCCCACGGAGGGCGCCCTGGTGGTGCTCGCGGAGAAGGGCGGCGTCGATGTCGCGAGCCTGCGCACGCGGCGTCCCCGACTGGCCGAGGTGCCGTTCGACCCCGAGTACAAGTACATGGTCACCTTCCACCCCTGGATCGGCGAGAACGGAACAGAGGTCGTCCGGGCCTTCATCAAGGGTGCGCCGGACGTGCTCGCCGAACGCGCCGACCGGCACCTCGAAGGCGAGAACGTCGTCGCCTTCGACGACGCCGCGCGAGCCCGGTACAACGAGACCAACTCGGACCTGGCCCGGCGGGGACTGCGGGTACTCGCGGTCGGCGTGCAGGACTTCCCGGCGGCGCAGTTCGACGTGGGAGCGGACCCGCGGAAACTGCTCGATCGCGTCGTGCTGCTGGCGCTGGTGGGTATCGTCGACCCGCCACGTCCGGAGGCCCGCCAGGCGATCGCCGCCTGCCGCGACGCCGGCGTCCGGGTCCGGATGATCACCGGCGACCACGCCGTCACCGCGGCGGCCATCGCCGAGGACCTGGGCATCCAGGGGAGAGCCATCACCGGCAGTGACCTGGACCGCATCGATGACGGCGACCTCGCCGAGTACCTGGCCGACGTCGGCGTCGTCGCCCGCGTGTCCCCGACCCACAAGATTCGGATCGTGCAGGCACTACAGGGCACCGGCAGCGTGGTCGCGATGACCGGCGACGGAGTCAACGACGCCCCCGCGCTACGAGCCGCCGACATCGGCGTGGCGATGGGCGTCACCGGCACGGAGGTGGCCAAGGAAGCCTCCACCATGATCCTCACCGACGACAACTTCGCGACGATCGTCCGCGCCGTCCGTGGCGGGCGGGGCATCTACGACAACATCGTCAACTTCACCCGCTTCCAGGTGTCCACCGCGTTCGCGTTCGTGATCACCTTCCTCGTCGCGTCAGTGACCGGCATCGCTGGCGGGGCACCCTTCACCGCTCTCCAAATCCTGTTCGTCAACCTCGTCATGGACGGTCCTCCCGCCATGTCGTTGGGCGTCGACCCGGTCAGCCCGGACGCGATGAACAGGCCGCCCCGGCCCGCCGGGGAACACATCCTCACCCGACAGCGAATGGGTCGGATCGTGCTGGCCGCGGCGGTGATGGCCGCAGGTACGGTCGCGGTGCTGCACTGGGCGCCAGGGCCTGCGCCGGCCCCGGCGCAGGCCACCGTCGCCGGCACCATGGCGTTCGTGACGTTCGTCTTCTTCCAGGTGTTCAACCTGCTCAACGTCCGTAGTTTCACCCGCAGCGTGTTCGCACGGGAAACGCTGCGCAACCGGTCCGCCTTCGTCGCCACGGGCCTGGTCCTGGCCCTACTCATCCTGGTCGTGGAGTTCGACGCGCTGAACCGACTCTTCACCACGGCCGACCTCAGCGCAGGGCAGTGGCTGACCTGCGCCGCTGTCGGCTCCACCATCCTGATCGCCGGCGAAGCCGTCAAAGCGCTGACGCGCGCTCACCGACGCCGTCTGAGGATGGCCGCCACCGGCCTGTCGTGACGGGCCGGTGGCGGACGTGCCGCGTCCTACTCGGCCTCGATGGAAGGGGTCTGCGGAACCACCATGACGGGCCGGTGAGCGCTGTGCAGCGTGGCCATGGCGACGCTGCCGAGCAGGATCTTCCGCACGGCGGAACGTCCGCGCGAGCCGACCACGAGCAGGCCGGCCTCGCGGTCCACCGCCACCGCAGCCAGCGCGTCGGCCACCGCCCGCCCGGGCGTGCCGAGCCCGGCCCGCACGCGCACCGTGGTCGTGGACGGCTCACCGGCCGCCGCCACCGCTGGCGCCTCCTCGGTGCCGCCGCCGTCGCTGTCGACAGCGACCAGAACGAGATCACGTTCAGGGAGGAGCCGCTGGGCGGTGGTGAGCGCGGCCTCGGCTCCGGCCGAGGAGTCCCAGCCGACCAGGACCGGCCCCCCGGCAAGCGCCGCATGCTCGTCGGTCAACAGCGGATGTGGTACCACCAGCACAGGACGCGGGCTGTAGTGCACGGCCATGTCCGACACGCTGCCGAGCACCGCCCTGGCGCCGCCCAACCCCCGAGAGCCGACCAGCAGCACATCGGCCTGCTTCTCGTCGGCCAGCTCGGCGAGCTGCAGCCCTTCCCCGCCGTAGCTGCGCCGGACCAGCGGCTCGGCATCCCAACCCGCGGCCCGGGCCAGCATCACTCCCATCGACACCAAGCGATCGGCCTCACGGCCGCCTTCCCTCTCCACCGCCTCCACGAACACGTTGATGTTGCGATTACCCGTCCACAGCCGCCGCCGCAACTCCTCACTGGCGAACGGAGGCGTCCACAAATGCGCGATCCACGCACGCGCACCGGGAAACAGCAGCGCGCCGGCTTCAATTGCGGCGCTCGCGGCCGGAGAACCGTCGTAACCCACCACCACTTGCCTGACGTCCACGCCGTTCACCGCACAACCCCCTTCAACACCATGACCCATGAACGTCGCGCCTTGGAAGAGAGCGCGCGCCGCATGTCGGTTGCCTGCGGCGGCCAGTCGACCGGCCCGTCGACTGGACAAGCTCGGCAGCCAGGCACAACCTGATCATACCCGCGGTGCAGGTCGCCGGCTGGTGACCGCACCCTCCGCCCAGCGGGCGAGGCATCACCGGGGTACCGGCGCGACGCCCAGGCGACCGGCTCGGGTCTGCCTATCCGATCGCCCGTTCATGGACGAGAATTCCCGGCTGCGTGGCACCGCCACCGGCGCCCGACGGCGAAATCGAGTGGGCCGTTTCCGGGGCGGATCAACCGGACGGCAGAACGACTGGCCCAGCACCATCGAATTCCGAAAGCAACCCGAGCAGCGTTTCATCGATTTGCTCGGTGTTTTCCCGGCGGTTCGGGAAGCGCTCGTTATCGCCGGTCGGGGCGATGCGCCCGGCGCTGTCCGTACCGTCGCGGTGACGGCGGCTTCGGCTGTCGCAGACCGGCCCCCTGTCCGTCTTCGGTCATCCCGGTCGCTCCGGCCGGCGTACCTGGCCCGGGCCGGTCGCCGTGTCCCGCGGTCCGAACTCGTCGTTCCAGGTCGATACCGTGCCCGCAGCAGGCGGCCGGAGCGGGACGAACGCCCCGGTGGGGCCGGTGCGGCGGCCTCTCGCGCCGAGGGTTCGAAGTGGACGCCGCGGCCACTTTCGTTCACATCGATAAAAGTCCCGGCTCTGCTGCCGAAAGATGTGGACACTTCGATGGTAAGTCCGTTAGGGTCATGCCACGAGATGTTTCGAAGAGGTAACCGGCGGCGCGGTTATCTCGCGGGACCTGGCAGGTGGGCGAGCCTCACGCCCCCGGCCACGGTTGCTCCGCCGGAGTGGTACCTCCGCGGAGAGACGTAGTCACATCCGACCCGGCGCGACGGCGCGCGCCACGTCCCTGGACCTGCCACCCCTGTCCGCCTGACCAGCGCGGCGAAGCCCAGCCCGGAGACCCACCCACCCCGCCTGCCGTACACCACCCGCCTGAGCCCCCGTCGGGTTCAGCCAGTTCGCCGCACATCCCGTCGGCTTCACCCCGGGCAAGCCTGCCCAGCTACCGATGCCGGGTGGCTATCCAGCCATCCGGTGACGGACCTGGGCAGGTGAGGCTGCCGCGCGCCCATCACCCCCACCACCACCCGGCATCCCCGGTGAAACCAGCCATCGGCCTGCCCGACAAGTCTGACAAGGACCTTGATGAAAGGTATGCGGGACATGCCATTCCGCTCGCTCTGGCGCGGCACATCGAGTCGCCGCCCCCGTCCTCCGACAGAACCCGCCGGCCGGTACCGGCGACCGCTCGCCGCACTCACCCTGGCCGTCACCCTGCTGCTCGTTTCCGCGCTGAACGCCATGCCGGTGGGCGCCCAGGAGAACGGCAACAGCCAACAGCAGGAGCAGATCCTGACCTGGACGGCGGGCAACGACGTCACCGCCTACCGGTCCGTGCCCGCCACCGCCGTGGCCGGGCCGGCGACGCTGGTCTTCGAGAACAGCGCCGCGACCGGCAACACCAGCGGCATGCAGCACACGCTCACGTTCGAGACCGGGGACCCGAGGTACAACCAGGACGTCGCCGTCAACATCCTGGCCGACCCGTTGGACGCCAACGGCGGCCGGTGGTCGGTGGACGTGGTGCTCACCCCGGGCACGTACCGCTACTTCTGCGCGATTCCCGGGCACGGCATGATGAACGGCCTGCTGGTCGTCACCGGCGGCGGGGGCGAGGACACCACCCCGCCGACGGTGAGCGCCTCGGTCGCCGGGCAGCAGGACAACACCGGCGCCTTCGTCGGCGCGGCCACCGTCACCCTCACCGCGGCCGACGCCCAGTCCGGTGTGAAGTCGGTCGAGTACTCCCTCGACGGTGCGTCGTACGCCACCTACTCGGGACCGTTGACCGTCAACGCGCCGGGTGAGCACAGGGTCGACTACCGGGCCACCGACGTCGCCGGGAACACCTCGGGGACGCGGTCGGTGGACTTCACCGTGGTGGCCCCTCCGGACCCGGACACCACGGCGCCGACCGTGACGGCGGCCCTCAGCGGCGAGCGGGACGGTGACGGCGCGTACGTCGGGGCGGCCACCGTCACGATCACCGCCACCGACACCGAGTCCGGCGTGGCCACCATCGAGTACTCGCTCGACAGCCAGCCGTTCACCGCCTACTCCGGAGCCTTCGCGGTCAACCGGCCGGGCCAGCACACCGTCAGCTACCGGGCCACCGACAACGCCGGCAACACCTCGACTGCGGGGTCGGTCACCTTCACGGTGGTCATGGGCGGCACCGACCCGGACTGCCCGGTGCTGGACACCCGTGCCACGGTCTGGCTCGGCACGGTGAACAGCGGGCTGCCCAACCGGGCGGTGGGGACCGGCTGCACGATCAACAACCTGATCCAGAGCGAGCGGATCTGGCTCAACCACGCCGAGTTCATGACCCACGTCCGGGCGACCACCCAGCACCTGATGCACCTCGGGGTGATCAACCGGGACGAGCGCCAGGTCCTGGTGGACGCGGCCTCCTCCTCGAACGTCGGCAAGTCCGACGAGCAGACCGGCTACCGGTCGCTGCTCAGCCGCTCGGGTGCCTCGTTCGACCAGTGGGAGCACGTCGGGGCGGGCGGCTTCAGCCGCAACTCCGACGGTTCGATCACCAGCAAGCCGGTCAACGGCCTGGGCATGCTCTGGTTCCCGATCCGCACCTACGGTGACTTCTCGTTGAAGCTGCAGTGGCGCGACGACGCGCCCGGCGACGGTCGGGCCAACAGCGGCGTCTTCGTCCGGTTCCCCGGGGTGCACCAGCACCCGCAGGAGTCCCGGCCGGAGTGGGTGGCGATCAAGTACGGCCACGAGATCCAGATTCTCGACCGCGCCGACGGTGACCAGTACAAGACCGGTTCGGTCTACGGCTTCGACCAGGTCGACCTGGACGCCGCCGGGGTCACCCCGAAGGGCACCTGGAACGACTACGAGATCCGGGTGGTCGGGCAGCACTACTCGATCTTCCGCAACGGCCTGCTGATCAACGAGTACGTCAACGACCCCGGCGCGGTCTTCACCCCGCCCAGGTCGGACGACCCCGGTGGGGCCGGCCGGCAGAACACGCACGGCTACATCGGCCTGCAGGTGCACGGCGCCGCCGACATCGTCAGCTTCCGCAACATCCGGGTCGCCCCGCTGACGCCGTGATCCCGACGGGCGTCCACCGCCCGTGACACCCGTTCCCACCACCTCGTCAGCCGTGGCCGGCAGGGCCGCCGGCCACGGCTGACCGACCCGATTGGAACAGCCGTGGAGCAGAACGACGTGATCGAGATCCGACCCGAACCCAAGAGACCGCCCCGAACAAGCGGCCTGCGGACCCTGCTGGCGCTGGCCGTGGCGACGATCACCCTGGGCAGCGCGGGTACGGCCCTCGCGGTCCAGTCCGGGTTCTTCGCCGATAAGCCGGAGGGGTGCGTGGCACCGGACCGCAGCCTCCAGATGTACGCGGTGGAGCTGCCCAAGGACCCGTCGACCAACCAGATCCGGCTCGGCTACGGGCTGACCCCGCAGACCGCGTCGTACCCGGGGCCGACGATGGAGATGATCGAGGGCGAGTGCCTGGAGATCACCCTGCACAACCAGGTGCCGGAGGCGACCCTGGCGCAGTTGCGGACCGACCCGAACCATCCGCTCGGCGTCTCGTTGCACGTGCACGGCGTCAAGTACACCCAGACCTCCGACGGTACGGTGCACAGCGGCTCGTACGTGGCCTCGGGCCAGTCCCGCAAGTACACCTGGTACGCCAAGCCGCGCAACAGCAAGACCGGGTCGCCGGGCACCGCCGGCTACTGGTGGTACCACGACCACGTGGTCGGCGGCGCTCACGGTACCCAGGGCCTCAGCTCTGGGCTCTTCGGTGGTCTCGTGGTACGCCGCCAGGGCGACCCCCGGCCGGACCGCACCTACGTGAGCGTCTTCGGCGACCGGCAGTCGATCAACCTGCGGCGCGGCGCGGAGGCCGACACCTGCGACGCGGTGAACCCGCAGCCCGGGCCGACCTGCCTGGTCGCGAAGGTCGGCGAGCGGGTGGAGTTCATCGTGGTCGGCATCGGCAACGACATGCACACCTTCCACCTGCACGGCCACGCCTGGGCGGACACCCGGACCGGCCTGGTGGCCGGGGACAACAAGGCGTTGATCGACTCGATCCCGGTCATCGACAACAAGACCCTGGGACCGGGTGACTCCTTCGGTTTCCAGATCGTGGCCGGTGACGCGGTGGGTCCGGGGCACTGGATGCTGCACTGCCACATGCAGTTCCACTCCGACCTGGGCATGGCGACCACGCTGCACATCCTCGACGAGTCGGGGCAGATGCCGCCACACACCGCGCACGGCCCGGCGCAGGTCAACGGCCCGGCCGCCGGCTCCGGCGCGACCTCGGCACCGCCGGCCGGCGGATCCACCGCCGCCGGGGCACCCGCGCACGCCGGGCACCAGCCCGCCGGCTCCTGACCGTCCCGCCACCCCCACCCCCACAGAAGGAGCAGAAATGGCCCAAAAACGCCATTTCCGACCAAGCCCACTGGCCTTGTCCGCCCGACGCGCGCTCGCCGTGACCTCCGCCGCCGTGCTCACCGCCGGCCTGCTCACCGTGGCACCGGCCGCGACCGAGCCCGCCAACGCGGCAGCCCCGACCTGGGGCGGCCAGGCGGTCAACGTGCTGGTCTTCCACGGACCGGCGGCCAACCAGGAGGACCCGGTCAACCGGGCCACCAACATCATCCGCAAGCTCGGCAGCGACCACGGCTTCTACGTCCACTCGTCCGACGACCCGGGTGTCTTCACCGCGGACAACCTGGCCAAGTACCGCAGCGTCGTCTTCCTCTCCGCCAACGGGGTGACGCTCGACGACAACCAGGAGGCGGCGTTCCAGGCGTACGTCAAGGGCGGCGGCGGCTTCGTCGGCGTCCACGACGCCGCGTACGCCCAGCCGGGCTCGGAGTGGTTCACCGGCCTGATCGGCACCCGGCCGGCGCCCAGCCTGCCCGCCGCCGAGAAGGTGGTGGCGGCGACCGCCAACGGCAGTAACCCGCCGAACGAGACCGAGCGGCACGCCTTCGACGGCACGACCAGAACGAAGTGGCTGACCCGGACGCCTACCGGATGGCTGGCCGGCAAGCTCGCCGAGCCGACCGTGGTCAACCGGTACGCCCTCTCCTCGGCCGACGACTCCGCGGGCCGGGACCCGAAGGACTGGACCCTGCAGGGCTCCGCCGACGGGCAGACCTGGACCGACCTGGACCGGCGTACCGGGCAGAGCTTCCCGCAGCGCTTCCAGACCAAGCAGTACACGGTCGACAACACCCAGGCGTACCTGCACTACCGGCTGAACATCACCGCCAACAACGGTGATCCGCTCACCCAACTGGCCGAACTCTGGCTGATCGGCGCCGACGCCGCCCCGGCCCCGGAGACGAAGGCGCAGGCGGCGAAGGTGGCCCTCACGGACCGCCAGCACCCGGCCAACAAGGGCATGCCGCTCACCTGGACCCGCTCCGACCAGTGGATCAACTGGGACCCGAGCCCGGTGGGCCGGGTGCACACCGTCGCGCAGGTGGACGAGACCAGCTACGACGCCGGACTCGCCGGCAACGGTCCGTTCCACCCGATCTCCTGGTGCCGCGACTACGACGGCGGCCGGTCCTTCTACACCGGCATGGGCCGCACCGAGGAGAGCTGGACGAAGGACACCCAGTTCCGCAACCACCTGCTCGGCGCGATCCAGTGGACCGCCGGCACGGTCCGCGCCGACTGTCAGGCGACCATCGCGGCCAACTACCGGGTCGAGCGGCTCACCACCGCAAACCAGTCCGGGCAGCTCGACCAGATCGGCGAGCCGCACGGCCTGACCGTCGCCGGGGACGGCTCGGTCTTCTACGTCGGCAAGGCGGCCTGCCCGTCCGGCCCGATCGCCGACTGGAACAACCCGAAGGTCGGTCTGGGCTGCGGCACGATCCACCGCTGGGACCCGACGACCAAGCGGGTCAAACTGCTCACCACCCTTGAGGTGATGGGCAACCGGGGCAGCGGCAGCGAACTCGTGAAGAACGAGGAGGGCCTGCTCGGCCTCACCCTCGACCCGGACTTCGCCGACAACGGCTGGGTGTACGCGTACTGGATGCCGCACTCCTCGATCGACCGGGAGAAGCGGATCGGCAAGCGGACCGTCTCCCGGTTCACCTACGACAAGCAGGCCGACTCGATCGACCAGAACACCCGCAAGGACCTGCTGAGCTGGGACACCCAGATCCACAGCTGCTGCCACGCGGGCGGCGGGATGACCTTCGACAACGAGGGCAACCTCTACATCGGCAGCGGCGACAGCAACTCCTCCCAGGGCTCCGACGGCTACTCCGGCAACAACTGGACCCAGGAGTACGCCGGCACCTCCTTCCAGGACGCCCGCCGCACCTCGGGCAACACGAACGACCTCAACGGCAAGATCCTGCGGATCCGTCCGAAGGACGACGGCACCTACACCGTCCCGGAGGGGAACCTCTTCACCGGCCAGGAGGAGGGCGGCGGCAAGACCCGCCCGGAGATCTACGTGATGGGCGTACGGAACATCGCCCGGCTCAACTGGGACCCGGTCAACAACTGGCTGACCGCCGCCTGGGTCGGACCGGACGCCGCCGCGCCGAGCCCGGAACTGGGCCCGGCGAAGTACGAGACGGCCACCATCATCACCTCGGCCGGGAACCAGGGCTGGCCGTACTGCATGGGTGACAAGCAGCCCTACCGTGACCGGAGCAGCACCGACGCGAGCGTGCTGACCGGCTGGTACGACTGCGACAACCTGAAGAACACCTCGCCGCGCAACACGGGTCTGGTGAACATCCCGCCGGCCCGGGACAACATGATCTGGTACTCGCCGCAGGGCGGTGGCCCGGTCTACCCGACCCGGACCGACGGCAGCGGACTGCCCTCGTACGTGCTCGGGGAGGAGACCTTCACCCGGCCGTACCTGCGTGGTGGCGGGCAGGCCGTGATGGACGGTCCGACCTACCACCGGTCCAAGGTCGACACCGACAGCGGCGTGGCCTGGCCGGCGTACTGGAACAACAAGTGGTTCATCGGTGACCAGTCGAACTCCAACAACCGGATCGCGGTCACCGTCGACCCGGGCAAGGTGCCCGAGCAGGGCGCCCCGGCCTTCGCCGAGGACCTGCGGGCGATCATCCCGGGCGGCAGCGGGGGCACCCAGCTCCAGTCCTGGATGGACGCCAAGTTCGGCCCGGACGGCGCGCTCTACATGCTCGACTACGCCGGCGGCTTCTTCAGCCTGCACGGCAACCAGAAGCTGATCCGGATCACCTACCAGGGCGGGGAGCCCACCCCGGGTCCGAGCCGCGCCGCCGTGCAGGTGACCGGCACCGACAACTACCGGACGGTCTCCTTCTCCAGCGCCCGGGTCGGCGGCATCGCCTGGGAGTGGGACTTCGGTGACGGCACGAAGAGCTCCACCCAGCCGCACCCGACACACACCTACCGCACGCACGGCTCGTACCAGGCCACGGTGAAGGTCACCTACGCCGACGGTACGACCGCCACCAGCACCGTCGGCGTCAGCACCGGCTGCGTCGCGCCGGACAGCCGCAGCACGGTCTGGCTGCTCGACACCGACACCGGCCTGACCAACCGGAAGGCCAACGGCAACTGCACCGTCAACGACCTCGTCGACGACGAGCGGAGCTGGCCCAACCAGGGGTCGTTCCTCAGCCACCTGGACGAGGTGATCGACCACCTGATCAAGACCCGCGTGATCAACAACGAGGAGGCCACCGCGCTGCGGGCCGCCGGGGCCGCGTCCCCGATCGGACGTACCCCCGGCTACCAACCCATCTTCGACGGGACGGCGTACTCGCTCGCGGACTGGCGGCAGGCGCCCGGCGGGTCGTTCGCGCTGAACCCCGACGGCACCATCCGCAGCGTCGGGGGACTGGGCATGCTCTGGTACGCCGGCCAGGAGTTCGCCGACTACTCGATCAAACTGAAGTTCCGGGACTCCTCGCCCGGCACGGTACGGGCCAACAGCGGCGTCTTCGTCCGGTTCCCGGACCCCCGGACCCCGCTGGACCAACGCCCGCCGGACAGTTGCGCCACCACGGGCTCGGCCCGCACCTCCCAGGCCTGGGTGGCGATCTACTGCGGCCACGAGATCCAGCTCTACGACGGGGAGACCGGCGAGACGCAGAAGACCGGTTCGGTGTACAACTTCCAGCCGTTGACGCTGGACCAGTCTGGGGCGACCCCGAAGGGCCAGTGGAACGACTACGAGATCCGGGTGGTCGGGCAGCGCTACACGATCATCCGGAACGGGGTCACGCTGAACGTGTTCGACAACGTGCCGGGCAAGAAGTCGTCCCGGGCCGGTGACCCCTCGACCGACCTGCGCCAGTTCACCAGCGGGTTCATCGGGTTGCAGAACCACGGCACCAACGACGTGATGGACGTGCGGGACATCCGGGTCCGACCGCTCTGACCGATCGAGCGCCGGGTACGGGAGTCCGCTCGCGTACCCGGCGCACCGGGGAAACCGGGGCCGGCCCGCCTGGCGCGTGGCCGGCCACTCGACCCGGTTGGCACCGGATCCGTGGCCCGTGGGCGCGGGCCGTTAATCGCTTGTCGGCCGCCTTGCGCGCGCCGATGATTGCGGCCGTCCGCTGCCTGTGATCGCTGCGTACGGGCCCGTGCCCGGCTGCGGGGACAGCCCTCAGGCGCTGGGTGAATGTGCCAGCGGTCCCTGCCATCACGACCGGATCGGGAAACCACCATGGATGTCACCAATCGTCGTGAGCTTGCCCGCAGGGCGCTCGACGGGTACGTGAGCGGCCCTGCCGCCCCGACCCTGGCGACGGCCCGCGGCCTGGCGAAGGTCGACAACGCTGAGGCGGTGGTGCTGGTCGAGGGCATCAGTGACCAGATCGCGCTGGAGACGGCCGCGGTGGGTCGCGGCCGGGATCTCGATGCGGAGCGGGTCGTGATCGTGCCGATCGGCGGGGCGCACGCGATCGGCCGTTTCCTGACGAGGCTGGGCCCGCTGGGCACCGGGGTGCGACTTGCCGGTCTGTGCGACCTGCACGAGGAGGAGATATTCCGGCGCGGACTGGTCGCGACCCAGGTCGGCGCGCCCCGCACGCGCACCGACATGGAGCACCTCGGGTTCTACGTCTGCGCCGACGATCTGGAGGACGAGCTGATCCGCGCCGTGGGCACCGCTGGGGTCGAAGCACTCTTCGACTCGCAGGGCGACCTCGGGTCGTTCCGCTCGTTCCAGAGCCAGCCCGCCTGGCGCGGCCGGGAGCCCGAAGCGCAGATGCGGCGGTTCCTGGGCAGCGGCTCGCGCCGCAAGCTGCGCTACGCGCGGCTGCTCGTCGCGGCGGCAGTCGGCCGGGATGCCCTGCCTCGGCCGCTCGACGCGCTGCTCGCCGCCGTTCGACCCACCGAAGGTCAGGCCCTCGACCAGCGGCACGACAGGCAGCCCGTCGCGCAGTCCACCCAGGCCGGGCCCGCCGCCCGGGAACGCACATGATCTGCCGCAGATTCTGCGGATCCGGCTGGTCGTCGTCGTCGCTGTCCTCGGCGGCGGGCAGTGCAGCCGGGTCGTGACGTAGGTTCAGCGTCCCGCCGCACCGCCATGACCGGCGCCAGTTCCGGGTGTGGGCGTCACCGGGCTCGGTACCCCTCTTCCGCCCCGGTGTCCTGCTCGTGGGACCCGCGGCCGATCTTGCCTTGGCGCCTCTTTCCGCCGGGAGTCGACCGGGCGTGGCGCGGGTGAACAACGACTCACTCGTCTTCCGCCTCCTTTGATCTTGGTGGTAGCTTTTGCCAAGTCTTTGCAAGAGCCAGGATGAGGCATCTGGGGGAGTGGCGATGGCGACCGCCCTGCTGAAGGGCCAGCAGGACCTGCTCGGCGTCGCGGCTCAGCGACGCCGGACCGGGCTCTGGCTGCTCGCGCTGACGGTCGGGCTGGTCCTGACCGGGGTGGTCGCGGTGGGGTCCGGCGCGATCGGGATCGCCCCGACGACCGTGGCCCGGATCATCGGTCATCAGCTCGTCGGGGTGCCCGGCGAGGCGACCTGGACCCTGCCGCAGGAGGCCATCGTCTGGCAGGTCCGGCTGCCCCGGGTGCTGCTCGGCATGCTCGTCGGTGCCGGACTGGCGGTGTGCGGGGTGGCGTTGCAGGCCATGGTGCGTAACGTGCTGGCCGACCCGTACCTGCTGGGCATCAACTCCGGGGCCTCCAGCGGCGCCGCCGCCGCGATCCTGTTCGGGGCCGGCGCCGGCTTCGGGCAGTACGCCCTGTCCGCCAGTGCCTTCCTCGGCGCGCTCGCGGCGTCGCTGCTGGTCTTCCTGATCGCGCGTAGCGGCGGCCGGGTGACCTCGATCCGGCTGCTCCTGGCCGGCGTCGCGGTCGGGTACGCCCTGTACGCCACCACCAGCTTCCTGATCTTCGCCTCCGGATCCGCCGAGGGCTCCCGCTCGGTGATGTTCTGGCTCCTCGGGTCCCTCGGACTGGCCCGCTGGAACGCCCTGCTCGTGGTGGCCGCGGTCGTGCTGGGCGGCGCGATCCTCTACCTGACCGTCGCCGGGCGGCGACTCGACGTGCTGGCGATCGGCGACGAGACCGCACAGACCCTGGGAGTGTCGCCCGACCGGTTTCGGATGCGGCTGCTCGTGGTGGTCTCGCTGAGCGTCGGCGTGCTGGTCTCCGCAGCCGGCAGCATCGGCTTCGTCGGGCTCGTCGTCCCCCACCTGGCCCGACGCATCGTCGGGGCCCCGCACGTGCGGGTGGTGCCGGTTGCCGCGCTGCTCGGGGCCATCCTCCTGGTCTGGGCCGACGTGCTCGCCCGGATCCTGCTGGCCCCGCAGGAAATCCCGATCGGCATCATCACCTCCCTGCTCGGCGCGCCGTTCCTGGTGATCCTGATCCGTCGTCTGCACGCCACCGGCGCCTGAGCGCCCGACCCGTCGAGGAGAAACATGAAGGCGATCCGCCTGGCCGTCGCCGCCGCCGCGTCCGCCACCGTGCTGCTCGTCGCCGCCTGCGGCGGCGCCGGTGACGCGCCGACGGCCGCGGACGAGGGCTACCCGTTCACCGTCACCAACTGCGGCGTGGACGTGACCTTCGACGCCGCGCCGCAGCGGGTCGTCCTGCTCAAGAGCGCGGCCGTGCCGTACCTGCACGCCCTGGGGCTGATGGATCGGGTCACCGCCCGGGCCGGGCAGTACCCGAAGGAGTACTACGACGCGGCGACCCGCACCGAACTGGATCGGATCCCGCTGCTGACCGACCGGACTGACACCAGCGGCCACCTGCAGATCTCCAAGGAGGTGGTGATCAGCCAACAGCCGGACCTGGTGCTCGGCGAGGTGGACAACCTGTCCCGCGACACCCTCTCGGCAGTGAACATCCCCCTGCTGGAGGAGCCCGCGATGTGCCCGGCCAGCGCGGCCGTGCCGAACTTCGACGACATCTACTCCCAACTGCGGACCTACGGCAGAGTGTTCGGCCGCGAAGCCGAGGCCGCCACCGCGGTCACCGCTCTGCGGGAGCGGATGACCAAGATCCAGGCCCAGGCGGATCCGGCGTCCGGGCGCACGGCGGCGGTGCTGTATCCGACGGTCGGTGGCGGCGTCACGTACGCCTACGGGGCGGCCAGCATGGCGCACCCCCAGTTGGAGGCTGCCGGCTTCCGCAACGTCTTCGGCGACGTCAAGGAACGGGTCTTCGAGGTCACCGTGGAGGAACTGCTCGGCCGCAACCCCGACGTGCTGATCCTGCTCCACGGCGACGGCGACCCCAAGGCCGTCGAGCAGGGGCTGACCGGCCTCCCCGGGGCGGAGAACCTCGACGCCGTCCGCAACGGCGACGTCATGACCCAGCTGTTCAACTTCACCGAGCCGCCGACCCCGCTGTCGATCGACGGCCTTGAGCGGATCGTGCGACGCTTCAAGGCCGGCGCGTGATCCAGGCGACCGGGGTCACCTGGCGCTACGGGGCGAACCTCGTGATCGACGGGGTCGACGTCACCGCACGGCCGGGCCGGGTCCTCGGGTTGATCGGCCCGAACGGCAGCGGCAAGACCACCCTGCTGCGGCTGCTCTACGGCGCCCTGCGCGGCGGCACCGGACAGGTCGTCGTGGACGGCGACGAACTGTCCGCCCTGCCGGCGCGGGATGCCGCGCGGCGGCTGGCCGTGGTGGTGCAGGAGAGCGGCGGGGAGACCGCCCTGTCCGTGGCGGAGCTGGTGCTGCTGGGCCGGGGACCGCACCTGTCGACCTTCCAGCGCGCGGGGCGGGCCGACCACGAGATCGCAGCCCGGTGCCTGACCCGGGTCGGCGCCGCCCACCTGGGCGCGCGGCCCTTCGCCCACCTCTCCGGCGGGGAACGCCAGCGGGTACTGATCGCCCGCGCCCTTGCCCAGCAGGCCACCCACCTGTTGCTCGACGAGCCCACCAACCACCTGGACATCCGATACCAGCACGAGATCCTCCAGCTCGTACGCGACCTGGGCACCTGCTCCATCGTCGTGCTGCACGACCTCAACCTCGCCGCCCGCTACTGCGATGACCTGGTGCTGCTGGGGCGGGGCGGGGTCGTCGCCGCCGGCCCCACCGGCGAGGTGCTGGACCCGACGGTCCTCATGCCCGTCTACGGCATCGGGATCCGACGCCTGGATCTCGACGGCGCCATCCACCTGCTGTTCCAACCGATCGACCAGACCACCGACGAGAGGACCGCCGCATGACGGTGCAGCACCGCATCAACGCGTACTGGACCGGCCGCGCGCCGAGCTACGACGAGTACGTCCAGCGTCCCGACCGTTTCGCCGCCGACCAGCAGGCCTGGTCCGCAGTCTGGGCGCAGGCGCTGTCGGCGGGCCCGCTGGACGTGCTCGACGTCGGCACCGGCACCGGGCAGGCCGCGGTGCTCCTGGCCGGCCTCGGCCACCGCGTCACCGGCATCGACCTCGCCGAGGGGATGCTGGAGCGGGCCCGGCAACACGCTGCGGCCATGGCGAACGGTCCGGTCATCCAGCACGGCGACGCCGTTCACCCCGACTTTCCGGCCGGCAGCTTCGACGCGGTCACCAGCCGGTACCTGATGTGGACCCTGCGCGAACCCGAGATCGCCGTGGCGAACTGGGTCCGCCTGCTGCGTCCGGGCGGCACGGTCGCCGTCGTGGACAGCACCTGGTTCCCCAACGGCCTCGACAACGCCGCCGAGAACTTCGCCGACCACTACGACCACCAGGTGCAGGCCGTGCTGCCCCTGGCCACCGCGCAGTCCATCGACCAGACCGTGGCGGTCCTGGAAGGTGCGGGTCTGGCGCAGGTCACGGTCACCCCCCTGGCGTCGATCTTCGAGCTGGACCGGCGCTTCGGGGTGGCCCCGAACCACGAGCACCAGATGCAGTTCCTCGTCACCGGCCAGCGGTAGGGCCGCGCCGCAGGTCCGCTCGCCTCGCTGTCGGTCGTCCGCTGCACTCGGGTAGCCAGCCCGGCGCCACCGCGTCAGCCTTCGCGCCACCGGGCTGAAGCTGTTGGGCTCAGAACCCGGTCAGTTGACCGGAACCGCCGAGCTGCCGCTCCCGTGGGCGGGGTTGTGGGCGGGGGCGTTGATCTCGACCGGCGGCGGGAAGCGCGTCACGAAGTCGCAGAGCGTGATGTGGGTCGGGACGATCGTGACCACCACCATGTCCGTCGTGTGGGCACGCTTCTGGCTCTCCCACCCCGGCGCCAGGCTCTTGTCCGCGAACATCCGCCAGGACGCCTGGACGTGCTCGTCCGGGACCCCCGGCCGAAGCTCGATCGACGCGGTGCCGCGCACCAGCATGACAACCGGCGTGTAGTCGGCGACCGGATCCGCCCCCAGCTTCGCCGCCACCTTCCTGCGCACCTCGGCCGAGTACGTGTCGACGCTGAAGGACACCTGCGGGTGCGCCGCGATCGCCCTGACCTTGTAGGCGGTCGTCGGACTGGCGAAGACGAACGCCTTGCCGTTCCACAGGTAGGCGACGGGTACGGTGCGCGGGTGGCCGTCCAGTCCCACATACCCGAGCCGCATCGCGACCGGCGACTCCAACAGCGTCTGTGCCACCGGGTCGGTGTTCACCAGATGCACGATCTCCGCGTAGTCCACAGCTGCCCCTTCCCAGAAGCGGATGCTGGCACCCGCTCCGTCATGGTGCTCACCCGCGACGACGGCCGCGATCTCCCGCGTCACCGGGTGTAGCCCGATCACTACCTGGCAAGTATCGGCACCGTGCGGGTTCCACGTCTATATTGCTGATTGCCATTGCGGTATTGCCCTCGGTCATTCCGCAAGGACGGACGTCGTGTCGGTCGGTGGACAGGAAAGTGCCCGCCGAACTGGAATGGTGGGCACTCCCGGGCGATCTCCCGGGCCGACGGGGTGAGGTGCCGGTGCGGGCTGACCACGACGACAGGAGTGCGGTGGACCAGAAACCACGCCGGACCCGGGAACTCGGCATCGCCGTCGGTACGTTGCCGACCGGACCGCTCAACGCCATCACCGACGTGGCCGATGTCCTGGTCGGTCACACCACCATCGATGACGGTGCCGACCTGCATACCGGCGTCACCGCCGTCGTACCTCGTCAGCTCGGCGTCGGGTGCCGGGTGCTTCCGGCCGCCGTGTACGTCGGCAACGGGTACGGCAAGCTCGTCGGCTCGACGCAGGTGGCCGAACTCGGCGTCCTGGAGTCACCGATCGTGCTGACCGCGACCCTGTCGGTCTTCCGCGCCGCGGACGCCCTGCTCACCTATCTGATGGACCGGGATCCGGCCGGGGTGTCGTTCAACCCGCTGGTGGGGGAGACCAACGATGCCCACCTGTCCGACATCCGCCGTCGCCCGGTGACCGAGGAGCACGTGCTCGACGCCGTCCGGCACGCCTCGGCCGGTCTGCCGGCGGAGGGATGCGTCGGTGCGGGCACCGGCACGGCGGCGCTGGGTTTCAAGGCCGGCATCGGCACCTCGTCGCGGCGGGTCGGCGTCGAGGGCTCCTCCTGTACCGTCGGGGCTCTCGTCCAGTCGAACTTCAGTGGCGTCCTCACCGTGCTGGGAGTCTCGATGCCCGCCGCCGAGCTGCTGCCGCGGTGCGACCGGGGGGAGCCGCCCGGCAACTCGTGCATGATCATCGTGGCTACCGACGCGCCGGTGGACGCCCGCCAGCTCGGCCGGCTCGCCCGCCGGGCCGTGTTCGCCATGTCCCGGGTGGGCGCGGCGTACAGCAACGGCAGCGGCGACTACGCGATCGCCTTCACCACGACACCGCGACCGCAGCAGCCGCTACCCGACCGGATGCTCGATCCGATCTTCGCCGCCGTCATGGACTCGGTCGAGGAAGCCCTGCTCAACTCGATGTTCACGGCCGTGACCACCACCGGTGTCCGGGGCAGGGTGCGGCATGCCGTCCCGCACCAGCAGGTGCTCCGGCGGCTCGTCACCGCCGGTCGGCTGCCCACCGGCGCGGGACCGGGCCTGCGACCCGGTGCGTGCTGGGGCGGGTGACACCAGAGGCCGGTCCCTCGTGCCACCGTTCGGGGTCGCCGGGGCAACGAGCACGGTCCGACTATCCTCGCCGCCGTGAACGCAGTGGAGATCGAAGCACCCGTCGTCGGTGTCACCGTCTATCCGGACCGTGCCCGGGTCACCCGTCGGGGCAGTACCCGGTTGGCCGCCGGTGAGCACCGGGTACGTATCGCACCGTTGCCGCTGGGCCTGCGGCGGGACTCGCTGCGGGTCGGCGGCGGGGGCGCGGCCACCGTGCTCGGTGTGGAGGTGACGACGTGGCGGCAGGCCCGCAGCACCGACGGACAGGTCCGCGAACTGGAGCGGCGGGGCCGGGAGCTGGCCGACGAGCTGGCCGGGGTCGACGACACGTACGAGATCGAGGCACAGCGGGGGCAGTTCCTCGCCCGGCTGGCCGAGCGGGCCGGCGGCACGTACGCCCGAGCGCTGGCCTCCGGTGACGCCGGCCCGGCCGACGTGGCCACCTTCGCCGACTCGGTGGCCGGCCAGCTTGCCGACTCCCACGGCCGCCGGCGCGGGTTGGCCCGGCAGCGCACCGATCTGACCGAGGAACTGGCGGCTGTCGAGCGGGAGCTGGGCGCCGCGAACGGCAAGCGGGAACCGGACCGGCTGGCCGCCGAGGTGACCGTGTCGGTGGACGTCGACGACGCCGAACTGGACCTGGAGCTGACCTACCTGGTCGACGGGGCCCGCTGGCAGCCCTCCTACGACCTGCGGCTGGTCGACGACACCATGACCGTCACCTGGTTCGGCCTGGTCAGCCAGGACACCGGCGAGGACTGGCCGGAGTGCGTGCTCCAGCTCTCGACCGCCCGACCGGCGGCCGCGGCGGGCGTACCCGAACTGTCGCCCTGGTATCTCGACCGGATCCGGCCGGCACCGCGGCCGGCCATGCCGGCGGCGAGTTTCGGCGCGGTGCCGGCACCCCCGGCGCCCGGGGCGGCACCGGCCGGCGCGGGCGACGCGGTGGCCCGGTCCGCCCCGCCGCGCCCCAGAATGCGGGAGAGCGTGGCCGTCGTCGAGCAGGGGGTCACCGCGGCCACCTACCGGCCGGCCCGCCCGGTCGCGGTCCCGGCGGACGGCAGCGCGTACCGGGCCACCATCGCCGTGCTGGACCTGCCGGCCCGGCTGGACCATGTGACCGTGCCGGTCCGCGCGGCCGAGGCGCACCTGCGCGCGACGGTCCGCAACACCTCGGCACACACCCTGCTCCCCGGCCCGGCGGCGGTCTTCCACGGTGCCGACTTCGTCGCGGCCACCCGGCTGCCGACGTGGGCCCCCGGTGAGGAGACCGAACTGGCGCTCGGGGTGGACGACCGGGTACGGGTGGAACGGAAACTCAGCCGGCGCGCCGACACCCGGGCCGCGCTCGGCTCGACCCGGCGGCGGGACGTGGAGTACCGGATCAGCGTGGCCAACCACACGCCCCGGCCGGCGACCGTGGAGGTACGCGACCAGCTTCCGGTGTCCCGCGACGAGGCGGTGGTGGTACGGGAACCCAGCCTCGCCCCGCCGCCGGCCGAGCGTACCGAGCTGGGCGAGCTGACCTGGCGGCTGCGGCTCGGGCCGGGGGAGAGCGACGAGATCACCATGGGCTTCCGGGTCGAACTCGCCAAGGGAGTCGAGCTGGCCGGCTGGCGGGAGTGACCGGGTAGGGAGTGTTGGGCCACTGGACCGACACCGTCATCGCCCACTACCGCCCGGGGTCTGTCGTACCGCCGGCGGCTGGCTGCCCGTGCGGGCCGGCGAGCGTCGTCCGCGAGTGACGCACATCAAATTCGTGCTGCGGGTTTGTCGGGGCCAGGACGGGCTAAACAGGCCCGGCCCGAGGATGACAGCGCAGGGAGAGTGGGTGCCCGTGGGGGTGGACCCGGGTTGTGAGTTGTGCGCCGGGGACCTGCCCGACGGCTGGATGCTGACCTACCTCGACGGCGACCCAGCGGGTGAGGCGACGCGGGAGACGATGCTGACCCTGGGCAACGGGTACCTGACGACCCGGGGGGCGCCGCCGGAGGCAACGTCCGACGGCGTCCACTACCCGGGCACCTACCTGGCCGGCTTCCATAATCGGCTGTCCGACCCAGGCCGGGCAGACGGCGAGGACAGCATCGTCAACCTGCCGAACTGGCTGCCCCTGACGTACCGCCCGGCCGGCGGCGACTGGTTCGCCCCTGGCCAGGGGCGGCGGGTGCACGAGCACCGTGTGCTGGATCTACGCAACGGGATCTACCTGCGGGAACTGCTGGCGGTCGACCGCCAGCAACGGCGGACCAGGATTCGGCAGCGGCGCCTCGTGTCAATGGCGAACCCGCATCTGGCGATGTTGGAGACGATCCTCATCCCCGAGAACTGGTCGGGCCGGTTGGAGATCAGGTCAGCCGTCGACGGCGGGGTGGTCAACTCGAACGCGGCAGCGGAGGCCGGAACCTGCGGTCGACATCTCACCGAGGTCGCCAGCGGGAAGGACGATCCGGAGACGGTGTGGCTGACCGCGGTGACGACCAGCTCACGGCAGCGCGTGGCGGTCGTCGCCCGTACCCGGGTCGACGTTGCCGGTGCCCCCGCGGCACACACCTCCCGGGTAACGGCTCCCGGGCCGGACGCCGTCGGTCACGTCTTCGGCATCGACGTGGCGCCGGAAGGACGGGTGTCGGTGGAGAAGACGGTGGCTGTCTTCTCCAGCCGGGATCGGGCGGTCGACGCGCCGCTGACCGCCGCCCGGGAGGAACTGCGGTACGCGGGTACGTGTGACGTGTTGCTGGCCGAGCACGCCGGAGCCTGGCACCGGTTGTGGGAGCGATTCCGGCTCGATGTCGGCGAGTCGCACCGGTGGCAGGCCCCGATCCGGGTGCACACCTTCCACCTGCTGCAGACCCTGTCGCCGCACACGATCGCCCTGGACGCGGGCGTGCCCGCACGGGGGCTGCACGGCGAGGGCTACCACGGGCACATCTTCTGGGACGAGCTGTTCGTCTATCCGTACCTGAACCTGCGGCTGCCGGAGCTGACCCGGGCACTGCTGGAGTACCGGCACCGGAGGTTGACGGCGGCGCGGCGTGCGGCGGAGTCCGCCGGGATGGTGGGTGCCCTGTTTCCCTGGCAGAGCGGCAGCAGCGGTCGGGACGAGAGTCCCAGCCGGTCACCCTCCCCGGTCAGCGGCAGGTGGCTGGACGACTACACGGGCCGGCAGCAGCACGTCAACCTGGCGGTGGCCTACTGCGTGTGGCGGTACTGGGAGACGACTGCCGACCTGTCGTTCCTCGCGGGGTGCGGCGTCAAGTTGCTGATCGAGACGGCGCGGTTCTGGGCCGGTCTGGCCACCTATGACCCGTCCGACGACCGCTACGACATCAGGGGCGTGCTGGGACCCGACGAGTACCACGACGGCTACCCGGGTCGCCCCGGCCTGGGGTTGGACAACTGTGCGTACATCAACGTGATGGTCGCGTGGGCGCTGGCGCGCGCCGAGGAGGCGTACGCGATCACCCGCGGGCAGCCGGGTGCGGTGCCGTGGCGGGAGGTCGCCGTCGATGACGACGAACGTCGTCGGTGGGCGCACATCAGCCACCGGTTGCGGCTGGTCTTCCTCGACCACGGGATCCTCGCCCAGTTCGAACGGTACGGCGACCTGGCGGAGCTGGACTGGGACCGGTACCGGCGGCGGTACGGCGACCTGCGGCTGCTGGGGTCACTGCTCCAGGCCGAGGGCGACGACCCGAACCGCTACAAGATCTCCAAGCAGGCCGACGTGCTGATGCTGCTGTACCTCTTCAGTGCCGACGAGCTCACCGGGCTGGTACGCCGCCTCGGCTACGACTTCGACCCGGCCCGGATCCCCGCCACCGTCGAGCACTACCTGTCCCGCACAACTCACGGATCCACCCTGAGCCGGATCGCGCACGCCTGGGTGCTCGCCCGCACCGACCGCCGCCGGTCCGTCGAGATGCTGCAGACCGCGCTCGGCACCGACCTCGCCGACCCGGCGCACAGCTCGACGCGGGAGGGCATCCACCTCGGCGCCACCGCCGGCACGCTGGACATCCTGCAACGCTGCTACACCGGCCTGGAGGTCCGCGACAACGTGCTCCGGCTCGATCCGCTGCTGCCTGAGGAACTCGACCACCTCGGTTGCGTCATCCGGTACCGCAATCTGCTGATCACTCTGCGCGTCGAGCGCGACCGGGTGCAGATCTCCGCCGCCGCCGGGGCGGACCAGCCCGTACCGCTGACCGTTCGAGAACGGACTGTCATGCTCGCCCCCGGCGACACCATCACCGTCGCGCTGCACCGCGGCATCGGGCGATGATCACCTTTTCCCCTGGAACCGATCGGTTTTCCCCGGCCGGCCGCCACCGCGCCGGAGCCGGCGCTCACCGTCGGACCGGCGCTGTCCCGGGGCCGAGCTGGGTCAGGGGGCTCCTGGGCCGTTCGGCCCGCGCCGTCAGGCGGCCACGTTCACCGCGCGCCGGACGAGCCGGTCATCGGTGAGGGCTGACAGCATGGCGGCGGCCAGGTCGCCCCGGCGCAGCGTCCAGGCCCGGGGCAGCGGCGCCTCGACGGCGGCGCGGCAGGTGCCAGTGGTCGGGCCGTCGCGCAGGTACGGCGGACGGAAGACCGTCCAGTCGCGGTCGCTGGCGGCCAGGATCAGCTCCATCCGCCGCATGTCCTGGTAGGCGCCCCCGAAGAACCGGTGCAGGACGGGATCGACCAACCGGCGGTGCAGCGTGTCCTGCTGGGTGGCGGGGGCGATCGGCAGTGCGGTGACGGCCACCACCCGCCGGATGTCGAGGTCCCGCATCGTCGCCAGGATCGCGCTGGCGCCCGCCGAGTACACCCGGGTGGGTCGGCTGGCCCTCGCGGAGCCCAGCGCGGAGAGCACGGCGTCGGCGTCGTCCAGCACGGACCGCAGCGATCCAGGGTCGAGGACGTCCGCGACGGCGACCCGCAGGTCCGGATGGGTCGGACCGGGCCAGCCCCGGCGCGCGACCGCGGTCACCTGGTGACCGGCGGCCAGGGCCTGCTCCACGAGGAGCGCGCCGGTTCCTCCGGTCGCGCCGAACACGGTCAGTCGCATGGGGATCCTCCTGGCGGCAGTGTCCCGATGCGGCGGCGTCGCATCCGGGCCGGTCAGGTCGTGGTGGGCTTGCGAGCGGGCACCTGTCCCAGAAGATACCGGACACCGGTTGCTCAGCAGGGGCGACGAAATGGCGGGGCGGGCACGGGCCGACCAGCTTCCGGGGGCGGGCGTGCCGGGCGCTCGAAGGCCGGTCGCCGTAGGAGGTGTGTTATGTGACCGACGTCACCGTCCTTGGGGTTTGGTAGGCCCGGCAGGCGTCTCTGTCCAATTTATACACCTAAATACCCCTCGGTCTATGTCACGTATCGCGCTTTCGGTTGAATCCGGACATTCCGAAGAGTGTTCAGGTGATTACCGGTTCGGTTGACGAACGGGTCGATCGGTTTTCTTATGGGAGTTGCCGAGTGTTGTCGGCCCGTCCCGGACGGCTCCGTCGGCCGGGCGACCGAGGTACGCGGCTCGGGGGAGATGGCTGCCAGGCGGCCAGTGACAAGCGTTCCGCGCCGACCGTCGGCCGCGGTCGAGGAGCGCAGCGGCTCGTCGCCCCGGAGCGTCAGTGCCCCGGTTCCACGGGACCGGTCCGACCGCCGGTATGCCGTCTCGTAGATCCGGGAGATCCGAATGCACGTTCTTGCGGTTGAGCACGACGGTTTCGCGGCGGAGCGGCTGGTCGGCTGCGTACGCCGACTCGGCTATCGCGTCACCTCCGTGCCCACGGGCAGGGAGGCGCTCTCGTCGTTCGACGGCAGTGACCTCGTCTTGCTCGATCTCGACCTGCCCGACATCGATGGGCTCGACGTCTGCCGGAACATCCGCGCCGCGGGCGACACGCCCGTCATCGCCTTCACCAGTGGCGGCGGTGAGGCTGATCGGGTGCTCGGTCTGCAGGCCGGGGCGGACGACTGCATGGGCAAGCCGTACGGCCTGCGTGAACTGTCCGCCCGGATGGAGGCGCTGCTGCGGCGCGCCAGCCCGGCGCGGGACACCGGCGCACTACAGCGCGGCGCCCTGCGGATCGACCCGGCCATCCGGCAGGTCAGCGTGGGCCGGTGCCTGGTCCCGCTCACCCGCAAGGAGTTCGACCTGCTCTATCTGCTCGCCTCCGACCCCGACCGGGTCTTCACCAGGGAGGAGTTGATGGCGCGGGTCTGGCAGGACGGCGGCGCCGTCGCCCGGTCCTCGCGGGCCAGTCGGACGCTGGACACCCACGTCGGCACGTTGCGCCAGAAGATCGGGTCGGGTGGCTGGATCGTCACCGTCCGCGGCGTCGGATTCCGGCTCGGCCTCGGCGAGTCGCACGCCCTCGTGTCCTGAGCGGTCACCGGTCCCCGGCGGGCTGACGAGTGGGGGAGGCGTGTGCGTCGTGTGCTGCCCCGGGCGCCCACCGGCCGGGCGGCCCCGCACCTCCGACCGGCGAGCATCCGCGCCACCCGGCACGCTTGGTCGCCGGTCCGTAGGTCGTGGGCCCGGCCGACGTCTGGTACCAGGCTGCCCGTCAATTCTCCGGTCATTCTGCCCCGTTTCCCGAGCTGCCTCCGGCCTCGTCCTTGACACTTATCTTTCACAATGCCCGCACACTTTTTGCATGCCGTTACCTGTTGTCCGCAGGCGCGACCGCCTATCGTGTGATTTTCAGGCATGAATGAGCTTCCCTCCATCGGATCAATTGTCGACACGCTGTCGGTCGCCGGGCTGGGCGAGAGCAATCGACAAAGGGCGGTGCGCATGGACGCCGAGGTCATTGGCGGTCGGAGCAGTCCCGGCAGGTCCGATGCTGGCCGGTGAGCCGCCGTGCGGTGGAACACGATGTCGCCGCGCCGGCCGAGCAGGTGTACCGGCTCGTCGCCGAGGCCCGCCGAGTTCGTCCGTGACGCGCTGAGCACCAACAGTCGCGCCGCACTCGGGCAGGTCGGGCAGCACGCCGAGGCCCGACGTCGACCGCCCGGCGGTGCCCGCCGCCGGAGGAGAGGACAGGGACATGCGTACCGAGGTGATCGTCGTCGGCGGGGGCCCGGTCGGCCTGCTGCTCGCCGGAGAACTGCGGCTCGGCGGCGTCGGAGTGACGGTGCTGGAGCGACGTACCGGGGCGAGCACCGAGTCCCGGGCGTCGACCCTGCACGCCCGCACCATGGAGCTGTTCGACCAGCGTGGCCTGCTGGAGCGGCTCGGCACGCCGCCCAACGACTCCCGGGGCCACTTCGCCGGCCTGCCGCTGGACCTCGGGGGGACCGACTCCCCGTACCCCGGTCAGTGGAAGGTGCCGCAGGCCCGCACCGAGGAACTGCTGCGGGAGTGGGCCTGCGGTCTGGGCGCCGAGGTGCTGCCCGGCCGGGAGGTGACCGACCTCGCCGACCTCGGCGACCAGGTGACGGTGACCGTCCGGGGCCCGGCCGGCCCCGCGCGACTGCGGGCCCGCTACCTCGTCGGCTGCGACGGTGAGCAGAGCATGGTACGGGCCCTGGCCGGATTCGAGCTGGCCGGCACCGACGCCCGCCGGGAGATCCTGCGGGCGGACGTCACCGGGGTACAGATCGGTCCCCGCCGGTTCCAACGGCTCCCGGGCGGCCTCGCGGTCGCCGCCCGCCTGCCCAGCGGGGTGACCCGGGTGATGGTGCACGAGTTCGGTCGGTCGCCGACGTCCCGGGCCGGTGCCCCGGACTTCGCCGAGGTGCGCGCGGCGTGGAGCCGGGTGACCGGGGAGGGGCTCGACGGGGCGCGGCCGGTCTGGGTCAACGCCTTCGACGACACCTGTCGGCAGGCGACCGCGTACCGGCGGGGCCGGGTCCTGCTGGCGGGGGACGCCGCCCACCGGCAGCTCCCGGTGGGCGGCCAGGCGCTCAACCTCGGCCTGCAGGACGCCGCGAACCTGGGATGGAAGCTGGCCGCGCAGGTGCGTGGCTGGGGCCCGGACGAGCTGCTCGACACCTACCACGCGGAGCGGCACGCGGTAGGTGCCCGGGCGCTGACCAACATCGCCGCGCAGGCGCTGCTGCTCTTCGGCGGCCCCGAGGTGGAGCCGGTCAGGGCGGTCGTCGGTGAACTGCTCGGCCATCCGGTGGTGCGGGCGCACCTCGCTGCGATGGTGAGCGGGCTCGACGTGCGCTACCCCGCCGGCACGGAGCACCCGCTGGCCGGGGCGCGGATGCCGCCCTGCACGGTGCACACCGGCGCGGGTCCGCGCACCCTCGCGGAGGCGCTGCGCCCGGGGCGCTTCGTCCTGCTCGACCTGACCGGTGGGCCCGGTCCCGACCTGGGCTCACGCGTACGGGTGCTGCCGGCCACCGTGACCGACAGCGCGCTGGAGGGGATGCGGCACGTGCTGGTGCGTCCGGACGGCCACATCGCCGCCGCCGGGCCGGAACGCCGCCCACCGCTGGCGGAGCTGCGCCGCTGGATCGCCGCGCCGCGGTGAGAACCCACCCGGCTCGCGCGCGACGACGGTCCCCGTCGGCCTCTCGCGACTCTCTCCTGAACGGTAGATCCGCCGTCATTCGTACCGCCCCCACGGGCGATTAACCTGCTGATTTGTCGTCGATTTTGAAGACCCCTCACAGAGACCTGGCATGGGAACTCTTGACGTCGCGTTTTGGTCAGAGAAAGCTGTTGTAAGCGATTCGTCGCCTCGTGGCGGCTCAGTCCACGTCTTTCTGGATGAAATTCTGTGTCGAGCGCCGCTCCAGGGAAGGTAGGAACGAAATGAAGCTCGGACTCCTCTTCGATCTGCGTAATCCGGCGCAATGGGAGAGGCCGTGGGCCGACCACTATGCGCGTACGCTGGAGTTCTGTGAGGAAGCCGATCGGCTCGGCATCGGGGGCCTGTGGTTCACCGAGCATCATCGCTTCGAGGACGGCTACCTCCCGCAGCCGCTCACGTTCGCGGCGGCGGCTGCGGCGCGCACGAAGCACGCGCGCATCGGCACCTCGGTGGTCATACCGGCGCTGCGCAAGCCCGCACAACTGGCCGAGGAAGCCGCGATCGTCGACCTGATCAGCGGTGGCCGCCTGGAGCTCGGAATCGGCGCCGGATACCGGATTCCGGAGTTCGAGCTTTTCGACGTCTCGTACGAGCGCCAGGTCACGCGTGCCGGGGAGGCCGTCACGGAGGTGCGCCGGCTCTGGAGCGAACAGGTCGTGACCCCGCTGCCGATTCAGAATCCCGTACCGATATGGGGAGGGTTCTACCGCCCCCGCGGCGCGCGGATGGCGGGCCGGCTCGGAATGGGATACCTCGACGTGTCCCTTCCGATGTTCGAGCACTACCTGGCCGGACTCGAGGAAGCCGGACACGACGCGAGCCAAGCGCGGGTGGCGGGCCTCTTGCCAATTGTGCTGGCGGATGACCCCGAGGCCGCCTGGGCGCGGATCGTGCCGCATCTGGCGCATCAGAAGAACACCTATCGGCAGGGCTGGTCGGAGGGCACCGACCGGCCGAAGCTGCCGTGGCTGGAGCCGGATCCCACCTCCGAGGAGCTACGTAAGATGCTCGAGGTCCTCACCCCGGACCAGGCCGCAGAGCGGATCAGGGCGCTCACGAAGGACCTGCCCGTGGAGCACCTCATCTTCTGGGCGAGCATCGGCGGGATGCCGGACGACCTGGTGGTCCGCAATATCGAGCTTTTCACCGAGAAACTCGGTCCACTGCTCGCCTGACAGGGCCCACATATCGCCGATACCCGAGGAGTGGAGGTCCCTGTGGTTGCCTATTTCGATGCCGTCAACGACGCGCTGGAGCGCCTGGACGACATGGGGTACGAGCGCGGCGAGCGCAACGAACTCGTCAATCACGGCCCGATGGCGACCGAAACGCTGGCCACCCTCGGCCACGGTGACCAGATCGGCGCCTGGGTCCAGGTCTACCGCGCCAAACCCCACCACGACAGGCCCGCTCCCCACTTGCCGATCGATGCCTCGGACGAGGGCTCCTGGCGTCCCGCGCTGGGCGATTTCGGCCGGGCCGGGGACTGGGAGCAGCTATTCGTCCGGGAACTGGCCGACGCTCCCTGGCGCGACGTGGTCGTCCGATGGTGGCCGCGACTCATCTCCGGCCTCCTGGCGGGCATCACGCACGGCGCGATCCGAACGGCGCACGCTGTGCGCAGCCTGGCCGGCACCCCGAAGCCGAGTCGGGCGCAGCTTACCGAGCTGGCGCGCGGGCTTGCCTACTGGGCGGCCCGTCACCGCAGCCTTCCAGGGCAGGCGGGCTTTCGGGGGAGGGCCAGCCTGGCACAGGCTGTGGCGGCGCTTCCTCGCGAGCAACTGGAGGATTCCCTGCTCCCGCCGCGGGCGAGGGTGATTTCAAGGGAGCGGCTTCGCCGCATCGATGAGCTCTCCGGATATGACGAAGCGTTGCAGGCGGTAGCTCCGGAGGGACCCCAGCTCCTGCTGAGCGAGATGACAGCCGAGTTCGCCGGCATCTATCTCGCCCACACCGACATCTACCCCATCCCACTGCTCCACGGTGTGACACTTCCGGCCGCCGTCCGGATCGTCCTGCCGCACCTTCCGGTAGAGATGCACCTGCCCACGGTGGCCGCCGTCTGGCAGCTCCATGTAGCGCTCCTGCTCGCCTTCACCGGCGATCGCCGTGGCGAGGACACGGCGCGCGAGGTCGCGCTGCAAGCCGACGTCCCACCCTTCGACGAACTGGTGGCCCGCGCCGTGGAGCACAAGGACGAGCACGTCATCAAGTTCACCGAGGCGTGCCTACGCGAGAACGGCCTGCGCCCCGACCCCCGCTACGCCGCCGCCGTCCAGACCGCCCAGGAGCGCATTCCGGTCCCCGAACTCGGCCTCATTCCGTGACGTCCTGCGAGCCGTACGGCCTGCGGAGTCGCTGCTGTGCGGCTGCGGAGTGCTGATCCAACGCTGGTCCTTGGGCGGTACCGCCGGCCGGCGCCCGGCCGGGGCGACCGGTTAGGGTTCCGATGTGTTCCGCGCCGTCGTGATGATCGCTGCTGTGGTGCTCGTGTCTGACCAGGTGACGAAGTACTGGGCCCAGTCCTCGCTGTCCGCCGGGCAGACCGTCCCCGTCGTCGGTGAGCTGCTGCAACTGCGGCTGGTCCACAACCCCGGCGCCGCCTTCTCCATCGGCTCCGGGCACACCTGGATCTTCACGATCGTCGCGGCTGCGGCGGTGGTCGTGCTGGCAGTCGTGGCGCGGCGGGTCGCTTCGCGTCCCTGGGCGGTGGCGTTGGGGATGGTGCTCGGCGGTGCGGCGACGCATCTGCTGGACCGCCTGTTCCGTGAGCCAGGATTCCCCCGCGGACACGTCGTGGACTTCATCGACTATGCCGGGTTCTTTGTCGGCAACGTCGCTGATATCGCCCTGGTCGTCGGCGTCGGCCTCGCCATGCTGCTCAGCGCGCGCGGCATTCCGCTGGGCAGGCAGCCCGCTTCCGCCGAGGTCCGCACTGACAACTCCTGATACTCCGGTCGGAGGCGACGTCCCACTGCTGGACAGGACGATCGCGTACGACGGGCGAGTCCTCCGGCGGCAGCGACGGGCCGGTGTCCCCTGCGACGGTGGCGGGTGGTCAGCGGGTGGGCGGGACGAACTCGGGCTGGTCGAGCATGCGTAGCCAGCGCGTCGAAACACCCGCCCTGCTCGTCCTGATCCGGAGTTGCTTTTCCGACAGATCGGGTCCGGTGCCGTTCCCCGCGACATAGGTTGTTGTCCTGGTCCGACTACGGGGGAGGCGCCAGTTCATGGCCGCAGTGCGGGATTCCCAGTTGAGCCCAGGGCCTCGCCGATCTGCCGCCGGGCCCGCCGCCGGGCCGGAGGGAACCAACTGGCGGGGATTCCTCCGACTGGCCCGACTACGTTTCCTGCTGTACAACCTTTTGCCGGTGGGCCTCGCCGTAGCGGTGTCGGTACACCAGGGCTACCCGCTCGACCTCCCGTGGTACGTCGTCGCGCAACTGTTCGCGTGGACGGTCCACGTCATGACGCACTACTGCAACGAGTACTTCGACCTGGAGGCGGACCGGGCGAACGTCTACTTCACCCCGTGGACGGGTGGCAGCCGGGCGCTGGTGGACGGGTCGGTCGCCCCCGTGGTGTCGCTCGGCGCCGGGTTCATCCTGTTCAGCGCGTCGATCCTGATGGTGGCTGTGATGCCGTCCTGGCAGGCGCGCGTGCTCGCCACCGCGGCCGTGGTGCTGGCCTGGTTCTACACGGCGCCGCCGGTGCGGCTGAACTACCGAGGCGCGGGGGAGCTGACCGTCGCCGCGATCCTCAACGGCCTGTGGCCCGCCGTCGCGGTGGTGCTCCAGGCCGGCACCGTGCCGGTGCTGCTGCTGGCCGTGCTGGCGCCCACCGCGGTGCTCCAGGTGGCCCGGATGATGGTGATGAACCTGGGCGACCGCCGGTCGGATGCGATGGTCGGCAAGCGCACGCTGCCTGTCATCATCGGTTACCAGCCGGCGGTGCACCTGATCGTCGGCGCGCAGTTGGTCGCGTACGTGACGCTCACTGTCTTCGCGCTGCTCGACTGGGTGCCGTGGCTGGTCTGGGCCGCGATGGCCGGCACCGCGCCACTGTCGGCCTGGCTCGTCAGGCAGCTCCGTGGCGGCGCGATGCGTGACCTCGAACCCGGGCGCATGACACCGGTGGTGTTCTGGGCCTCGAACCACGTGTCCCTGATCGTCGCGGCGGCGATGCTGGGCGTGCTGCTGGACGCGGCGCGCCGTTCCGCCGACACCGGTGCGCTGGCGGTGCTCGGCGCGGTCCTCGCCGGCTACGGGGTGCTGTTCGCCCACCGCCTGTGGTTGGCCCGCCGCGCGGAACCCCGACACCTTCTGGAGCCTGGCCGCGACGGCGAGCGGCGGGCGGGTCCGGTGGCGTGATCGGGTGGGCCGGGGCACGTCGGTGGCGTGGGGCATCCCGACGGTGGTGGCCGGTCCGGGCGTGGGCGCAGGTGCTTGGCACGACGGCGCGGTTGACCGGGTTCTACTGGTGACCACTGTGGAGCGACAGTGGTCGTACGGACCGATGTGTATGGAGACTTTACGGAGAGAGACCGTTGGTTGAACTCCACTAGCATCGCCAGTTACCGATGCCACCGGCAGCGGCGATGTCCGGTGCGGGGGAGGAAGCGGTGCAGGGAACTGGCAAGTACACCTTTCCGGCGTCCTCGGCCCAAGAATGGATCTGGCTGGCCAGCCAGGTCGACACGGAGGCCGCCGCCTACAACCTGCGGGGCTACGCCCGGCTCCCGGCGCGGGTGGACGCCGGCATCGTGCACGCCGCGCTGGCCGAACTGGTCCGGCGGCACGAGCCGCTGCGTACCGCGCTGCGGCTGCGCGACGGCGCGCTGACCCAGGTCGTGCACGCCGAGGTCCCCGTCGAACTGGCCCACCTGGACGTCGCCGACCTGTCCCCGCAGGAGCGGGCCCGCCGGCTGGCCGAGACGGAGGCGGCGGACCTGGCGGAGCCGTTCCCGCTCGACCGGGCCCCGCTGTGGCGGGCCCGGCTGATCCGGTTGCCGGAACACAGCGGGCTGCTGCTCGTCGCCCACCACTCGATCTTCGACGGCAACTCGGTACCCGTGTTCGACACCGAGCTGCGGGAGCTGTGCCAGGCGGCCCTGGAGGGCCGGCCGGCCCGGCTGCCCGAGCTGGAGATCCAGTACGCCGACTACGCCGCCTGGCAGAGCGAACAGCTCCGCACCGGCGCGGGCGACGCCGACCTCGCCTACTGGCGGGACCGACTGGCCGGGGCGCCGCTCGTGCACGCGGTGCCCACCGACCACCCGCGTACCGCCGGGCCCGGCCGCCCGGGCGCGGAGATCGTCTTCGCGGTCCCCGAGGAGCTGCGTACGGCGCTCGGCGGGCTCGGCCGCCAGCACGCGGCGAGCCCGGCGATGGTCCTGCTCGCCGGCTACGCGGCGTTGCTGCACCGGCTCTCCGGCGACCCGGCCGTGCTCGTCGGGCTGCCCGTGGCCGGCCGGGACCGCCCGGAACTCGTGCCGATCATCGGCATGTTCGTCAACACCCTGGTGCTGCGGATCGACGTGTCCGGCGACCCGAGTTTCGGCCGGCTCGTCGAGCGGGTCCGGGACACCATGCTGGCCGCCTGGGAGCACCAGGGACTGCCCCTGCCCCGGCTGGTCGAGGCGCTCTCACCGCCCCGCACGCCCGGGGTGCAGCCGCTCTACCAGCTTGGGTTCAACTACCTGGGCAAGGTGGACCTGGACACCAGCAACGGCACGGCGCACGAGGAACTGCTGCTGGAGGTCAACGAGACCAGGGGGCGGCTGGAGTACCGCTCGGACCTGTTCGACGCCGGCACCGCCGAGCGTCTGGTGCGCCGCTACCTGTGCCTGCTGCGCGGCGCCCTGGCCGGGCCCGACACCGCGCTGTCCGCGCTGCCGCTGCTGGACGAGGCGGAACGGCTGCTGCTGGCCGGCTGGAGCGCGGCCGGCCCGGCGGCCCGGCCCGACAGCGGCCCGACCGTCGTCGACCTGGTCCGGGCCCAGGCCGTCCGGTGCCCGGCGGCGGTCGCCCTGCGCGACGGCGCCACCTCGCTCAGCTACGCGGAGCTGGACCGGCGGACCGCCCGGCTGGCGGCCCGGCTGCGCCGCGCCGGGGTCGGCCCGGAACACCTGGTCGGCGTCGCCCTGCCCCGGTCCGCCGACGTGGTGGTGGCCATGCTGGCCGTGCTCCGCTCCGGCGCGGCCTACGTACCGCTGGACCCGGCCTACCCGCCGCAGCGGCTGGCCTACCTGGTGGCCGACTCGGCCGCGTCCGTGGTCGTCACCGCGACCGGCCTGCGGGAGACCCTGCCGCCGGGGCCGTACACCACGATCTGCGTGGACGACCCCGACGCCGACGCCGCGGACCAGCGGCCGGACGACGCCGGCACGGTCGCACCCGCGCCGGGCGACCTGGCGTACGTCATCCACACCTCCGGCTCGACCGGCCGGCCCAAGGGGGCGATGATCGAGCACCGGTCGCTCGCCGCGCACGCCACCTGGTTCGTCCAGCGGCTCGGCATCACCCCGGCGGACCGCCTGCTGGTCCTCGCCTCGCCCAGCTTCGACGTGTTCGGGCAGGAGGTCTTCCCGGCGCTCGTCGCCGGCGCGACCCTGGTGATCGCGCCGCCCGACGGCGCGCTGGACGCCCCCGCCCTGCTGGACGCCGTGCGCCGGGAGCAGGTCACCCTCCTGTCCTGCGTGCCCACCGTGCTGCAGCACCTGGTCGCCGAGCCGGGCCTGGCCGCCTGCCGGCACCTGCGCCAGGTCACCTGCATCGGCGAGCAGCTCACCGGTGACCTGGCCGCCGACCTCGCCGCCGTCCTCCCGGTGCCGCTGCACAACCTGTACGGCCCCACCGAGACCACCATCGCCGTCTCCGCCCACACCGTGCCGCCCGGCGACCGCGTCACCGGCCCGGTGCCGATCGGCGTCCCCATGGACGGCGCCGCGCTGCACGTGCTCGACGAGCGCGGCGAGCCCACCCCGGTCGGGGTGCCCGGACACCTGCACATCGCGGGCGTCCCGCTCGGCAGGGGCTACCTGCGTCGCCCGGCCGAGACGGCGGCGGCCTTCGTCCCGGACCCGTTCGGCCCGCCCGGCTCCCGCCTCTACCGCACCGGCGACCGCTGCCGCTGGCGCACCGACGGCACCCTGGAGTTCCTGGAACGCCTCGACCGCCAGGTGAAGGTCAACGGCGCCCGGGTGGAACTCGGCGAGATCGAGACCGCGCTGCGGGCCCAGCCGGGGGTGCGGGAGGCCGCCGTCGTGGTGCGTACCGACCCGCGCGGCGGGCAACGCCTCGTCGGGTACGTCGTGGGCGACGTCGAACCGGACGCCCTGCGGCCGGCCCTGCGCGCGACCCTGCCCGGCCACCTCGTCCCGACCGTCCTGATCGGCCTGCCCGCGCTGCCGATGATGCCCAGCGGGAAGCTGGACGCCGCCGCCCTGCCCGCGCCCGCCGACCAGGCGTCTGCGCAGGCCGCGCCCACACCGCCGCGCACCGGCGCGGAGGAGATGGTCGCCGCCGTCTGGGCGGAGGTGCTCGGCACCGGCTCCGGCGACGTGCACGCCAACTTCTTCGACCAGGGCGGACACTCCCTGCTGGCCGGCCGGGTCACGGCCCGGCTGGCCGACGCGCTCGACCTGGACCTGCCGATCCACGTCCTGTTCGCCCATCCCACCGTGGCCGGGCTCGCCGCCGAGGTCGAGCGGCGGCTCGTCGCCCGGCTCGACCAGCTCACCGACGACGAGGCCGCCGAGTTGCTCACCGCCCGCGAGAGGTAACCACGCATGTCCCTTGCACCGGACTCGGCCACCCGGGACGTCCGGCTCTCCGCGACCAAGCAGGCCCTGCTGGAACGGATGCTGCGCCCCCGCGCGGACTCCGGCCCCCGGGTCACGGCCCGGCCGCCGGACGAACCCCGCGTGCTGTCGTACGCGCAGGAACGGCTCTGGTTCGTCGAGCAGCTCGGCGCCGGCGCCACCGCGTACCACGTCTCGGTGGGGGTGTGGCTGGACGGCGAGCTGGACCCGGAGACCCTGCGGGCCGCCCTGGACGACGTGGCCGCCCGGCACGAGAGCCTGCGGATGAGCTTCCCGCCGGTCGCGGACGGCGAGCCGTCCGTCGCCGTCGCCGCCACGCTCGCCGTGCCGCTCCAGCTCGCCGAGGTGACCGCCGAGGACCCCGCCGACGCCCGCCAGCAGGCCCTGGACCTCGCCCGTGCCGACGCGGCCAGCCCCTTCGACCTGGCCGCCGGGCCGCTGGTCCGGGCCCGGCTGATCCGGTACGGCGCGCAGGCCCACCTGCTGTCCCTGGAGACCCACCACATCGTCAGCGACGGGTGGTCCATCGACGTGCTGGTCGGCGACCTGCTGACCGCGTACCGGGCCCGCCGGGCCGGGACCGCCCCGACCTGGCCGCCGCTGCCCGTGCAGTACGGCGACTACGCCCACTGGCAGCGCCACCACGACGGGGCCGGGCGGGGGCTGGACCACTGGACCGGGCACCTCGCCGGCGTACCCGCCCTGGAGCTGCCCACCGACCGGTCCCGGCCGCCGACCCAGCGCTTCGACGGCGCGACGCACCGGTTCGAGGTCGACGCGGAGCTGACCGGTGCCCTCACGGAGCTGGCCCGCCGACGCGACGCGACGCTCTACATGACCCTGCTGGCGGCCTACCAGCTGCTCCTGGCCCGCTACAGCGAGCAGGACGACTTCGCCGTCGGCTCCCCGGTCGCCGGGCGCAACCACCCGGAGCTGGAGGGCCTGGTCGGCATGTTCGTCAACATGCTGCCGATGCGGGCCCGGCTGGACGACGCCGAGTCGTTCGGCGGCCTGCTCACCCGGACCCGGCAGGCGGTCCTCGACGGGCTCACCCACCAGGAGGTGCAGTTCGAGCAGATCGTCGCGGAGCTGGGCGTGCCCCGGGACGTCAGCCGCTCCCCGCTGTTCCAGGTCACCTTCGCCCTGCAGAACTACCAGATGCGCGACCACGCCGCCGGGGCCGGCCGGGACGGCCCGGCCGCCCGGTGGGAGGTCCTCGACCTGTCGGCCACCCGGTTCGACCTGGAACTGCTCGCCGTGCAGACCGGCGACGGCCGGCTGTGGTGCGAGTTCACCTACAACGTGGCGCTGTTCGACGCCGCCACGGTCGAGGGGATGAGCCGGCACCTGACGCAGCTGCTGCGCGCGGTGACCGCCCGCCCGGACGCCCCGCTGCGGGACCTGGACCTGCTCACCGACGACGAGCGGACGCTCGTCGTCGGCGAGTGGTCGGCGGGCGCCGCGCGCCACCCGGTCGAGCACACCCTGCACGGGCTGTTCGAGGCGCAGGCGACCCGCCGGCCGGACGCCGTCGCGCTGGTCTGCGACTCGACCCGGGTCACCTACGGCGAACTCGACCGGCGGGCCGACCGGCTGGCGCACCGGCTGCGCGGCCTCGGGGTGGGTCCGGACACCCTGGTCGCCCTGCACCTGCAACCCAGCGTGGCGACCGTCGAGGCGATCCTCGGCGTGCTCAAGGCCGGCGGCGCCTACGTACCGCTGAACCTCGCCTACCCCCGGGAACGCCTGGAGTTCATCCTCGCCGACACCGGCGCGTCGATCCTGATCACCGAACGCGAGCTGCGCGACCGGCTGCCGGGCCACGGGGCGCGGGTGATCTGCCTGGACGACGACGAGCCGCCCGCCGAAACGGCCACCGGGGGACCGGCCGACGACCCGGCGCCGGCGGCCGGCCCCGGCCACCTCGCGTACGTCATCTACACCTCCGGCTCCACCGGCACCCCGAAGGGGGTGCTGGTCGAACACCGCCAGGTGGTACGGCTGCTCACCGCCACCGAGGAGCACTTCGACTTCGACGACACCGACGTCTGGGCGATGCTGCACTCGTACGCCTTCGACTTCTCCGTCTGGGAGATGTGGGGCGCGCTGGCCTACGGCGGCCGGCTGGTCGTCGTCCCCGCCGACGCCGTACGCGACCAGGAGCGGCTGCTGGACGTCCTGGCCGAGCAGCGGGTGACCGTGCTCAACCAGACCCCGGCCGCGTTCCGGGGGCTGCGCGCCACCCTCACCGAGACCGACCGGTCCTTCGCCGACCTCGACGTGCGCACCATCGTCTTCGGCGGCGACGCGCTGCACGTGCGCGAGCTGCGGCACTGGCTCAACCAGTACGGCGACGACCGGCCGGCGTTGGTCAACATGTACGGCATCACCGAGACGACCGTGCACGTCACCGCCCAGCGCCTGCGCCGCGCCGACGTCCGCCGCAAGGTCTCCTCGCCGATCGGCCGCACCCTCGACGACCTGCGCGGCTACGTGTTGGACCGGCACCTCAACCCGGTGCCGGCCGGGGTCCCCGGCGAGCTGTACGTCGCCGGCGCCGGCCTGGCCCGCGGCTACCTCAACCGGGCGGGGCTGACCGCCGAGCGGTTCCTGCCCGAGCCGTTCAGCGGGACGCCCGGCGCCCGGATGTACCGCACCGGGGACCGGGTGCGCTGGCTGGCCGACGGGACGCTGGAGTACCTGGGCCGGGTCGACCGGCAGGTCAAGATCCGCGGGTACCGGATCGAACTCGGCGAGATCGAGGCGGCCCTGCGCAGCCACCCGGCCGTGGGCACGGCGGCGGTGCTGGTCGACGAGGACGGCGGCGGCGACCGGCGGCTGGTCGCCTACGTCGTGCCGGCCGCCGACGGCGACCGGCCGACCGCCGCCGGGCTGCGTGACCACATCGGGCACAGCCTCGCCGACTACATGGTGCCGGCGGCGTTCGTGCTGCTCGACGCGTTGCCGCTCACCCCGAACGGTAAGCTGGACCACCGCGCGCTGCCGGACCCGGACGCGGGTTGGCAGGCGGAGCACGAGTTCGCCGAGCCGCGCACCCCGCACGAGCGGCTGATCGCCGGGATCTGGGCCGAGCTGCTGACCGTCGAGCGGGTCGGCATCGACGACGACTTCTTCCTGATCGGCGGGCACTCGCTGCTGGCCACCCAGGCCGTCACCCGGATCCGGCGCGGCGTCGAGGCCGACGGCGGCAGCGGCGCGATCTCCCTGATGGACCTGTTCCGCTGCCGGACGGTCCGCGAACTCGCCCGGCTGCTCGACGAGCCGGCCGGCGAGGCCGCGCCGGCCCGGCTGCTGCACGAGCTGACCCGGCCGATACCGGCCGGTGACCTGGTGTCGTCGCTGGTCTGCGTCCCGTACGGCGGCGGCAGCGCGGCGGTCTACCAGGCGCTGTCCGAGGCGATGCCGGCCGGCCACCGGCTGTACTCGGTGGCCATCCACGGGCAGGAGGCCGGCGGGTCGCAGGACACGACCGAGTTCGCCGACCTGGTCGACGGCTGCGTCGCCGAGATCCTCCGCGACGTGACGGGGCCGCTGGTCCTCTACGGGCACTGCGGCATCGGCAGCGCGCTCGTGGTCGAGGTGGCCCGCCGGCTGGAGGCCGCCGGCCGGGTGATCGACGCCGTGTACGTCGGCGGCATCTTCCCGTTCGCCCGCCCCCGGGGACTCCTGGAACGGATGTCCCGGCTGGCCGAGATGGAGGCGCTGCGCAGCAACCGCACCTTCATCAACCGGCTCGTCGGCCGGGGCGTCGACATCGAGGAACTCGGCCTCGACGAGGTCAACCGGATCATCCGCAACATGCGGCACGACACGCGCAGCGCGGAGGACTACTACAGCGGGCTGCTGGACCGGCGCATCACCAAGATCAACGCTCCGGTGATCTCGGTCGCCGGCGAGCAGGACCCGGCGACCGACTACTACGAGGAGCGCTTCCGCGAGTGGGACTTCCTGTCCGACACGTGCGCGCTGGTGCTCCTCGACGAGGGCGGCCACTACTTCAACCGGTACCGGGCCGCCGAGCTGGCCGAGATCGTCACCGCCACCCACCCGGCCCTCGCCGAGGACGACGGCGCGGCGCTGACCCTGGCCCGCCGGGGCCCGGACAGCGACTGGTGGCTGCACGGCGTGCACCGCGCCGACCGCGTCGCCCCCGCGGACCCCGCCGACCCGGCGGGCCGGGCCCCCGCGCCGGCCGCGGCCCGGCGCCGGCCGGCCGAGCCGAGCATGCGCCGGTTCCTCGGCGTGGCCAGTGGCCAGTTGGTCTCCCTGATCGGCTCGGCGTTCACCGCCTGGGCCATCCCGATCTGGATCTACCTCAACACCGGGTCGGTCGCCCAGCTCGCCCTCTTCGTCACGCTGGGCCTGGTGCCGGGCCTGGTGGTCGCGCCGCTGGCCGGCGCGGTCGTGGACCGGTCCCACCGCCGCGCGGTGCTGCTCGGCGGCGACATCGCGGCCTGGGCCCTCCAGCTCGCGCTCGGCGTCCTGCTGTGGACCGACACGCTCCAGACCTGGCACCTCTACAGCCTGATGGTCGGGCTGTCGGTGGCGACCGCGTTCCAGCGCCTGGCCTACGTCGCGTCCGTGCCGCAACTCGTGCCGAAGCGGTTCCTGCGGCACGCCATCGGCGTGGTCGAGATGGTCAACGGCTTCGGCACCCTGTTCGTACCGCTGCTCGCGGCCGGGATGCTGGCCACCATCGGCCTGGACGGCATCCTGGTGCTCGACATCGTCAGCTACACCTTCGCCATCGCGGTCACCGCGCTGATCCGCTGGCCGGCGATGCTGGGCTGGCACCGGCGCGAGCCGCTGCTCGCCGAGATCGCCAACGGCTTCCGGTTCTCCTGGGGCCACCGGCACCTGCGCGCGATGCTGATCTTCTTCCTGGTGCTGAACGTCTTCCTGGCCCCGCCGCTGATCCTGACCAGCCCGCTGGTGTTGTCCTTCGGCACGCTGGGCGACGTGGCCCGGGTGTCGTTCGTCTCCGGGCTCGGCGCCACCGTGGCCGGCCTGGTGGTGGCCGTCTGGGGCGGGCCCGCCCGCCGGCCGATGCGGGGCGTGCTGCTGTCCATGCTCGTCATGGCGCTGTCCTGCATCCTGGTCGGCCTGCGCCCGGACCTGCTGCTGGTGGCGGCCGGCGCCTGCGGGATCGCCGCCGGGCTGACCCTGACCACCGGCATCTACCGGGCGATCGTGCAGGTGAAGATCCCGCAGCGGTACCACGGCCGGGCCGCCGCCCTCAACCAGATGATCTCCTGGTCGACGCTGCCGCTCGGCTTCGCCGTGCTGGCCCCGGCCGCGACGGCGTTCTTCGGGCCGAGGCTGATGCCCGGCGGGGCGCTCGCCTCGACCGCCGGTGCCGTGGTCGGGGTGGGCGAGGGACGGGGCATTGCGCTGGTCTACGTGCTGGCCGGGCTCGCCATCGTCGTGCTCGTCCTGGTGGCGTCCCGGATCGACGCGATCGCCCGGTTCGACACCGAGGCGCCCGACGCCATCCCCGACGACCTCGTCGGCGTGCAGTCGCTGCACGACCGGCGCAGCCCCGCGCCGGCCGGGCCGGTGCTCCCGTCCCGGCCGAGGGCGTCGAGCGGCAGTGCCGGGGAACGACCGTGACCGCCACCGACGCGGCGGCCGGGCCGGTCGAGGTGGAGGTGATCGTCGCCTCGGCAGACCGGGCGCGGATCCTCGGCCGGCGCGCCGGCGCCGGTCCCGCCCTGCCCCGGCTGCGGCTGGCCTCCTCCTGGCCGCCGCCGAGCAGCCAGCTCCCGGCGGCGGTGGCCGCCGCCACCGGGGTCGCGGTGGCCCTGCTCGACCCGCTCGACGCGACGGTGTTCGTGGCCGAGCCGCTGGGCGGGGAGCCGACCGGCGGGTACGCCTGGTTCGACGCCCGCGCGTTCGGCGCCGGCACCGTGCGGGATTGGCTCGACCGGCCCGCGCCCGGGACGCGACCGCCGTGGTTCCGGCCGGGCTGGTACGCCGGCGCGGTCGACTGGATCGACGCCGTCCTGGCGCAGCGGGGGGAACGGCGGACGGGGCCGGTCGCCCAGATCCGGCACTGGACGACGTCGTGCGTGCTCTGTGCCCCGACCTCCGCCGGCCGGGTGTTCCTCAAGGCGGGACTGCCGCACCTGGCGCACGAGCCGCAGCTCGTCGGCCACCTGGCCCGGTCCTGGCCCGACGCCGTCCCCGAGGTGCTGGCCCACTCGCCCGACCACGGCTGGTGGCTCAGCGCGGACTTCGGCGCCCAGCCGCCGGTGCGCGACGCCGCCGGTGCCCTGCGGATGCTGGCCCGCATCCAGGTCGGCACGGTCGATCGGACCGGGCCGCTGCGCGAGCTGGGCTGTCCGACGGTCACGCTCGACGACCTGGCCGGCCGGGTGCCGGCGCTGCTGCGGCGCGCGGAGCTGTGGCAGCCGTCCGGGGCGCCGGACCGGGGCCAGCTCACCCGCGTCGGGATGTGGTTGCAGGACCGGTGCGCCGAACTGGACGACGTCGACCTGCCGCTGAGCCTGGTGCACGGGGACTTCCACCAGCACAACGCGGCCAGCCGGCCGGCCGGCCCGCTGCTGTTCGACTGGAGCTTCGCCGCCGTGTCCCACCCGCTGCTCGACCTCGGCGGCTGGCTGCACGCCGTTGGCGAGGCCGACGCCCGCAGGCACGTCGCGGCCTATCTGGAGGGCTGGCGGCGGTTCGCGCCCCCGGGCGTGCTGCTGGAGGCGTGGCGGGTGGCCCGGCCGGTCGCCGCCCTGTTCGAGCTGGTCAAGTTCGCCGACCTGGCCGAGCGGATGGGGCCGGCGTACGAGTTCGACTACCTGCCGATGGCCTTCCTCTGGGCTCGCCGGGTCCGGGACGCGTTCGCGGGCCGGGATGGGCAGCTCACCGGCTGGCCGGGCCCGCAGTGACCGGTGGGTCGGCGGTGGCGTAGGCAGTGACTGTCGTTGATTCGACAGTTGCCCGGTATCGACCCGAGAGCCGACTTTTGGCAGACTTCGCACCATAGGTGATGTTCGATCGGTCAGTGTCAGCGTGATCGTTTGAATCCGATCATTCACCAGCCTGGCCGGAGTGGGTCTCCGGTCAGCGTCGCTGATCCTCCACAGGCAGGCTCGACATCGCCTTGTCCGTCCGCGAGCTTCGCCTCAGCCGGCAAGCGCAACGAAGGGATCAGGTCTTGCGTCACGTCCGCAGGGTTTTCGCACTCCTACTGGCCATGGTGACCATGAGCGGCGTATTCGTCGTCACCACGTCGTCACCCTCGCAGGCCGCCGTCTCGTGCTCCGGGACCGTCAGCTACAGCGAGACCTACGGCCCAGGCGAGTTGACGATCTTCTACAACACCTCCAACGGCGGCACGAACAGCGCGTGCTTCTACCACAAGGGGGCCGCGTACGGCGTTGCCGCGCCGACCTACGTACGCGCGTACCGATGCACGGAACAGTCCGGCGAGGGGCAGCCGTGCACCGTGGCGGCCAGTTCCAGCGAGGACCTCGGCAACTACGCCTACTACGCGGGACCGCGAGGTGTCACCAACACCGCGAACCACTGCGTCGCCGCGGTCGGCTACATCGACTGGCAGGGCTCCCGGTACCTGATCAGCAGCGGACGACAGGGCTGCTGACCCGGGCTCGGTCCCGCTGACGGGCCTACGCCGCTCCGGCCGATCGGCGCCGATGCGGAAGGCCCTGCTTCGAGCCGCGGATCGGGCGAAGGCAAGCCACGGCACGGCAGACCTGCGGGACGGCTGGTGTATCTGGGCCAGGGCCGCGCGCAGGTCTGCCGGCGCCGGGGCTCACTCGTTCCGGGCCGCCTCCGGACCGGTGATCCGGCGCAGCAGCGGCAGCGTCGAGGCGATGATGCCCAGCGACACCGTCAGCCCGCCGGCGACCATGAGGTAGAACGACGGGCGCGGCGGCAGCAACGTGTAGCCCAGTTGCGCCCGCAGGAAAAGATGCGCGGCCAGGAACCCCATCCCGGTCGCCACCGCCGCGACGACGAGCAGCGGTACGACGGTCTCCAGGGCAACCACTCGGCGCAGTGTGCGTAGCTGCACCCCGGTGAGCCGCAGCATGCCGAACGGCCGTTTCCGATCGGTGAGTCCGCCGGCCACGCTCACCGCCAGGCTGCAACCCGCGATCGGCAGGCTGGCCAGCATGACCACGTTGGCCAACTGCTGGAACTGCGTAAGCTGCCGCGCGGAGTCGGCCTCCCACTCGCCGACGCTGGCCGGGAAACGTCCCAGCGGAAGCGCGTCGATCAGCATCGTGCGGGCCTGTTCGAACGCGGAAGGGCTGGTCGTGTCGACGACCACCGACAGGATCGGCTGCCGGTCCACCTCGGTCGGCGCGGCGCTGGCGGCGTCCCAGACGTACTCGTCGCCGGTCAGGCCGAACGCGCGCCTGCCGATGAGATCAGCCGGCACGGCCGCGACCTGCGCGCCGGTGGGGCAACTGCCGAACACCGCCAGGCGGGCGAGTTCGGCGCAGGTGATCACGCCATGCCACCCGTCCCGGTCGGGGTTGAGGTGCACGAGGGTCACGCTACGCACCCCAGGGATCGCCGACAGCCCGGCCGGGATCTGCTCGACGGCCGGGGCCGGTCCGTCCTGCGGCCAGAAGACCTTCGACAGCGACGTCGCGGCCACGGAATCGGCGCGCGGTTCGCCGTGGTTGGCGACGAACGTGGTGATCGCCCCGGTCGCCACGCTGGTCACGAACAACGCCACGATCAGCCCGCTGACGGACCGGAACCCCGCCTGCGGGTTGTCGGCCAGCCGCCGGCCGGCGATGAGCGTGGCGGGCCGGCTCCCCCGGTCGGCCAGCACCCGCGCACCGACCATGGTCAGCCACGGCCCCGCCAGCAGCAGCCCGATCAGGATCAGCACGAATCCGGAGAGATACGCGGTGAGCTGGCCATTGGTGCTGTCGGGCCGCCGGCCGATGAAGTAGGTCAGCTCGGCGAGCCCGGCGATCAGCGGGATCAGCCGCCACGCGCGCGGCGGGCGAGGCGTCACGCGCCGGCTCACGCCGAGCGGTGAGATCTGTACCCTGCGCAGCGCCAGCCAGGAGGCCAGCACCGCACCGGCCGGGATGCCGAACGCGACCAGCAGCACGTCGACGACACCGAGCGACAGGTCGGCGGCGTAGAACGGCTCGCCGGTGAACGGGATGGCGGCGAGCCCGGGCCGGAACGCGAAGAACAGGGCAAACCCGGCAGCGGTCCCGGCGGCGGCGGCGAGCGCCGCCTCGACCGCCGAGATCACCGAGATCTGCCGCGGCGTCGCACCGATCAGCCGCATCGCGGCGAAGCGCTGCTCCCGGCGGGTGGCGGCGAGGCGGGTCGCGGTGCCGATGAAGATGAGCACCGGGAAGAGCAGCGAGGCCGCCACGACGGAAAGGACGAGCGTCATGGCAGCCGCGTTGAGCCCGACGTAGCAGCCGTTGCTGCAGTCGCTCGGGGAGGTGGTCATGATCTCCGTGACCTGCTGGGCTCCCAGTTGCTCCAGCTCGGCCGGGGTTCGCCCGATGACGACAAGCAGGGACTCGGGGGAGGGCAGCCCCGCCCGGCCGATGACGCCGATCTCGCGGCCGGGGAGGCGGTCGCTGAGTTCCGCGGCCGGGGTGGTCCGCAGTAGCTCGCCGAGGGCGGGTGAGACGTAGTACTCGCCCGGCCCGGGCAACTGCGGGATGCCCGGCGGGACGGGCGAGTGCGGGCCGAGCGCCGCGACCTCGACCCGGCCGATGGACTGGCCGTGGTAGTAGTCCTCCCGGATCAGCCACCACATCGGGTCGACGGACGCGTCGGAGGAGGCCCCGGCGACGGAGGTATTGAGCCAGGCGTACCGCTGGTTCTGCGTGCCGACCGCGTTCATTCCGGCGAGTGTCGTCAGGAGCATGCCGACGCCGAGCGCCACCGCGGTGGCGATGACGACGAGCCGGGTGGCGGCCTCCCGGCCCCCGGACAGGGACAGCCGCAGACCGAACCGGATCATGACCGCACCAGCGCGTTCACCTTGCCGTCGCGCACGATGACCTGGCGGTCGGCGTACGCGGCCACGCGGGCGTCGTGGGTGACGAGGACGACGGTCGTTCCTTGCTCGCGGGCCGAGACGACCAAGAGGTCCATGACCTGTTCGCCGGTCAGCGAGTCGAGCGCCCCGGTCGGCTCGTCGGCGAACAGCGCCCCGGGCCGGGCGACCAGGCCGCGGGCCAGGGCGACGCGTTGCGCCTGCCCGCCGGACAGCTCACCGGACCGGCGCCGCTCCAGCCCGGCGAGGCCGAGCCGCTCGAACCAGGGCCGCGCCTGCTTGAGCGCCGCCGTCCTCTTGACACCGCCGAGCAGCAGCGGCAGCGCGACGTTCTCCTCCGCGGTCAGCTCCGGCACGAGCTGTCCGAACTGGAACACGAACCCGAAGCAGTCCCGGCGCAGGGCGCTGCGCTGGTTCTCGTCCAGGGTGTCGATCCGGCGGCCGTCGAAGTGGATCTCGCCGGCGTTCGGCACCAGGATCCCGGCCAGGCAGTGCAGCAGGGTGGACTTCCCGGAGCCGCTCGGCCCCATGATGGCGACGATCTCGCCCGGGGCCACCGAGACGCTGGCGCCCCGCAGTGCCGGGGTCTCGCCGAAGGACAGGACGACGTCTCGTGCCTCGATCGCCTTCACCCCCGCACCACCTTTCCGAGGGCGTCCAGCCGGGCGACCGTCGTGTCGATCCAGTGCAGGTCGGCTTCCAGATGGAACAGGCCATGGTCGGCCAGCATGACGTCGACCAGGTTGCCGCTGCGTTTGATCTCGGTGAGCTCCTGCATCCGCCGCAGGTGCGCGGTGCGCTGGATGTCGAGGTACTCCTCGGCGGGGCGGCCGAGCATGAGCGCCAGCACGACCTTGGTGAACAGCACCGTCTGCAGGTTGGGCTCGGCCCTGACCGGCTCGGTCAGCCACGACTCGACGTCGGTCGCGCCCCGTTCGGTGATGACGTAGCGCTTGCGCTCGGGGCCTACGCCCGGCTCGACCTCGGTCATCACGATCTTGCCGTCGCGGGCGAGGCGGCCGAGGGTCGAGTAGACCTGGCCGAACGGCAGCGGCTTGCCCCGGCTGAAGAAGTTGTCGTAGTCGCGCTTGAGGTCGTAGCCGTGGCTGGGCTCGCGTTCGAGCAAGCCGAGAAGGGTCAGGGGAACACTCATGCCGGGACCATACACCGGGTGTATACCCCGCGTGTGTACCCGGGGTGTGTGCGGCTGCTCCGTGGGACGTTGCTGGCGGGACGCCCGACCGGGTCACGGCCGGCGATCGGGCCACGGCCGCGAGGCATGGGTGTGGGCGTCGGGCCGGCCGGAGGCCGGGTTCAACCGTCCGTCGAGGTCGGACGGACTCCGCCGCTGTTGGCCGACTTCTCCGGATGGAACTGGGCGGCCGACAGCACGCCGCGCGGGTCGGCCGACCGGGCGCGGAACAGCTCGGCGACCTGGACGACCGGTGGCCGGCCAGGTCGAACGAGTGGCCCCGGTCGCCGGGCTGTCCGCCCACGACGCGACCAGGCGTGCCCGGTCAGCGATCCGGGGCATCCTCCGCGAGGTACATCTCGAGCTGGATGTTGTCCGGGTCACGGAACGCGATCAGCGTGAAGCCCGTCGCCGGGGTGACCGTGATCCCGGAGTGCGCGACGCCGGCATCGGTCAGCCGGGAGGCCCACGTCTCCAACTCGGCCCGGGTCGGCACGGCGAACGCCAGGTGGTCGAGCCCCGTGCGGCGTTCGTTGAACCCCGTGCCCGCATCCGCGTGCTTGTGCGTCGTCAACCCGATGACGACCCCGCTCGGGTGACGCATGAGCCGCCGGTCAAAGCTGTCGGTGTCCCAGGGAAACAGCAGCGAGAAGCCCAGGACATCGCCGTACCAGCGCACCGAGGCGTCGAGGTCGCACACGTTGAGCGCGATGTGGTGAATCCCTGAGAAGCCAGCTACCACCACGTCTCACACCTTTCGTAACCGTCGTGCCCGCCGAGCTGTAAGGGTGGATGGTACGGGGCGGGAGAGCGTTCCGGCCAGGCGGTCGCGGTGCCGAGGTCGCCGGTGCCGTGGTGGGTCAGCAGATCGCGGGCTGCGGGCTCGTCGGCGGTGAGACGGGCGGGGGCGGGCAGGGTCAGGACCGTCGGACGGCGGGTGCCGGAGCGCTGTCGCGGATGCGCTGGATCAGCACGACGCAGGCCAGCACCACCAGCGCCGCCCCGATCGAGGCGGGGGTGACAGTCTCGCCGAGCAGCAGCACCGACCAGACGAGGGTGAGCACCGGCTGGGCGAGCTGGATCTGGCCGACCTGCGCGATACCGCCCCGGGCCAGGCCCGCGTACCAGGCGAAGAAGCCCAGGAACATGGAGACCGCGGTGAGGTAGCCGAAGGCCAACCAGGCGGCGGGATCGGCGTGTGGGGGACGGGTCGCGGCGGACAGCACAGTGCTGGGCACGGTGACGGGCAGCGACAGCAGCAACGCCCAACAGATGGTGCGGGCACCGCCCAACTCGCGGGCGAGCGCGCCGCCCTCGGCGTACCCCAGGCCGCACAGCACGACCGCCGCGAGCAGGAACAGATCGGCGGCCGACAGCGCGCCGCGCACCGCACCGCTGGTGACCAGGAAGGCGAGTACGGCCAGTACCCCGCCGGTGCTCGCGACCCAGAACAGCAGCGGCGGGCGCTCGCCGGCCCGCAGCACCGCGAACACGGCGGTCATCGCGGGCAGCGCGGTGATGACGACCGCGCCGTGTGCCGAGGTCTGGGTGATAAGCGCCAGCGAGGTGAACAGCGGGAAGCCGGCGACGACGCCGAGGGCGACGATCGACAGCCGCCGCCACTGGCTCCGGGTGGGCAGCGGCGCTCCGGTGAGCCGCAGGTACGCCCAGGCCAGCAGCGCCGCGCCGGCGGCCCGGCCGAAGGCGACGAACCACGGGTCGAGCTGTCGTACGGCGACGCGGGTGGCGGGCAGCGACATGCTGAAGGCGAGCACGCCCAGCGCGCCGAGGGCGAGACCAACCGCCCGATCCGCCGTTACCGTGGTCCTGACAGTAGCGCTACTCTTGCCTCTCATGGGTAAGCGTAACTCGGTGACTCGCGTTATCCAAGATCTTCGCCAGCTCGCGGTGGCCGCGGAGCCCGGCGCGCGGCTGCCCTCGGTGCGGGAACTGACCGCCCGGCATCAGGCCTCGCCGGTTACCGTCACCGAGGCGATCCGGCAGCTGGTGGCCCAGGGCCTGATCGAGGCGCGATCGGGCAGGGGCACCTTCGTGGCCGCCCGGCCGGACGAGCGGCGCGCACCCGACCTGTCGTGGCAGACCGTGGCGCTCGGCCCCCGCCCGGCGGGGGAGGAGGAGATGCAGGCGCTACTGGCGTTACCTCCTGCTGGAGCGATCGCGTTGTCCGGCGGCTACCTGGACGCGGATCTGCAGCCGGCCGCCGCGCTCGGCGCCGCGCTCACCCGGGCCGCCCGGCAGCCCGCCGCCTGGCAGCGTGGGCCCGTCGAGGGCCGCGAGGACCTGCGCGCCTGGTTCGCCCGCGAGTCCGGGGGCGGGCTGCGCGCCGAGGACATGGTGATCTGTCCCGGCGGGCAGGCCGCGCTGTCGTCCGCGCTGCGCGGGCTCACCGCGCCCGGGGACACCGTGCTCGTCGAGTCGCCGACCTACCTCGGCGCGCTGGCCGCAGCCCGAGCCGCGGGACTGCGGGTGGTGCCGGTGCCCGCCGACGCCGACGGCGTACTCCCCGACCAGCTTGCCGCGGCGTTCGCCCGTACCGGCGCGCGATTGTTCTACTGTCAGCCGCTGCACGCCAACCCGCACGGCGCGACCCTGGCGGGTCACCGCCGGGCCGAAGTCGTCGGGGTCGTCCGCCACTCCGGGGCGTTCCTGATCGAGGACGACTACGCCCGCGACCTCACCATCGACGGCGAGGCCCCGCCACCGCTGGCCGCCGACGACCCCGACGGGCATGTCGTCTACCTGCGTTCGCTGACCAAATCCGCCGCTCCCGGGCTGCGGGTCGCCGCGATCGGCGGCCGTGGCCCGGCCGGCGCCCGGCTGCGGGCGGCCCGACTGCTCGACGACTTCTTCGTGGCCGGCCCGCTGCAACAGGCCACGCTCGAGTTCGTCACCGCTCCCGCCTGGGCGCGTCACCGCCGTGCCCTGCGCACCGCGCTACGCACCCGGCGCGAGGCGTTGCTGACCGCGCTGCGCCGGCAGCTGCCGGAACTCGTCCCACCGGCGGTCCCGCGTGGCGGTCTGCACCTGTGGAGCCGCCTGCCCGACGGTACCGACGACGTCGCGCTGGCCGCCGCTGCGGCTGCGGAGGGTGTCATCGTCTTCCCCGGCCGTCCGTGGCACGCCGCCGAACCCCCGGCCCCGCATCTGCGCCTCACCTACGCCGCCGCCCCAGCCGAACTCATGGACGAGGCCGTCGACCGCCTCGGCCGCGCCCTCCGGCGGGGCGCGGCACGTTCCTAGCCGCTCGTCCCGGTGCTGGCTGTGGGGACAGCCACTCGACGGTTTTGTCACTGATCGTGATGGATCCCGGATCTCCTGGGCTGTCCCGCGTGGCGGGCCGGCGGCTCCGTTCTTGTCGTCCGGGTGGGCTAGCCTCCGGTATCTTTTCCCGTCGAGCGTTGGATGTCCACATGGGATGGTCAGAGGTGGCGGGTGGCTATCAGGTCACTCTCCGCGATGGCGAGGTCGTCGCCCGTAATGCCAAGGGCAGGGAACTGCGCTCCCTGCCGACATCGTTGCGGGACGACCCGGCCGTGGTCGGGCTTCGGCAACTCACCGAGTGGTTGGCCCGGCACGAGGCACAGTGCCGCACGGACATCGAGCGCTGGATGGTGCGCTCGCTGCCGGTGCCGGTCGCGGTCCTGACCGAGGTGTGGCCGGACGAGGCGTGGCGCAACGCCCTCACCGACCTCGTCGTCGCGGTGCTCGACGACGACGGCGGCTGGGACCCCGACGAGGTGGGCCTGCTCCGCGAGGCGGGCGACGGCCAGATCGGCCTGGTCGACCTGGACGGTGACACGGTCCGCCGGGCCGCCCGGCGGGTCGTCGTCCCGCACCCGGTCGCGCTCACCGACCTCGACGACCTGCGTGAGTTCGCCGCCGACCTCCAGGTTCGCCAGTCCGTCGACCAGCTCTTCCGGCAGACGTGGGTCCGTGGGGCGGACGTGGACCCGAAGGCGTTCCGGTTCAGCGAGTACTCCGGTGGCCGGTACGGCCAACTGAGCCACCTGACGGCCCGCGCGACGAAGCTCGGCTACCCGGTGCGCGGCGGCAACGCGGTGTGCCGGGTGTTCGAGAACGGCCGCACCGTCGAGGCCCGGTCGTGGGTCGGCGCCGACGACCCGTACTACGAGACCGAGACCGGCGACCTCGTCTTCACCGACCGGCACGGCACCGCCCTGCCGTTGGGGACGGTCGGCCCGGTGGCCTGGTCGGAAGGCACCCGGATGGCTGCCGCGCTGTACGCCGGACGGATCGTGGCACAGGAGCAGGAGGAGGAGCAGTGAGCGCGGACGCGATGGACCTGTTGGATGCGGGTGCCGTGCTGCCGGCCGGCACGGTGGTGGCCAAGGACGACACGGTCGACACCCTGACCGCCCGCCGGTACGCCCACCCGGTGCTCGCGGAGCGGACCGTGGTGCGGCTGGTCAGCGGCACGCTGGGCGAGGCCGAGGACCTCTCCATGGAGTTCCTGGGCTTCGCCCGCCCGGAGCGGGTGGCCCAGGTCGGGGTGGTCCGCCAACAGGCGCTCGGCTTCCCGGCGTGGGCGTTGGTCCACGATCCGGCCAACGGGCACCACGCCCTGGCCCTGGTCAAGGAGATCGAGCGGCTGGCGCGGACCGCCCGATCCCGGGTCGGCCCGGCGAAGGACGGCTTCAACGCCCTCGGGGAGCGGCTGGCCCGGTCGGTGCCGCACTTCCTGCCGACGTTCTACGAGGAGGCCGGGCGGGCGTTCCTCGCCGCCGACAGCGTGACGTACGCGGCGAGCATGTTCGGCAGGGCGCGCGAGGCCGAACGGGCCTACGCGCTGACCATCGACGAGGAGCGCCAGCACGCCGTGTTCCTGGAGTTCGCCCTGGCCGGCGCGTTGACCGCGAAGGCGCTCTCCAACCACGCCCGGGACCTGGCGACGCGGTGCGAGCCGTCGGCCGCGTACGACCGGTTCCTGCGGCTGTGTGTGGAGCGCACCCTGGGTGGTCTCCCGCCGTACGCGGCGATGCACACCGACCTGCGCCGGCTGGCCCGCAAGGCCGGGGTCGACCCGGTCGCCACCGACGAGCGGGTGCTCCGCGAACTGCTGGACGCTCCGGCGATCAGCCGGGCCCCGGAGGCGTTCTGGGTGGCCTACCGGGCACCGTTGGCCCGGCTCGCCGCCGCCGACCCGGCCCTGCGCGGCCGGCTACTCGGTCTCGTGCCCGAGCACTGCGGCGACGACGTCTGGCTGGGTGTGCTGGAGGACGCCGGAGCCACGGCGGCGCTGACCGAGCCGGCGGGAAGCGTCCCCGCCGGGGCCGACTCACCGGACGGCCCCGCCGGCTGGCTGCGCCGCTTCGACGAGCACCGCGAGAGACGCTCCTGGCGGACCCGCAACCGGCACCCGGGGCTGCTGGCGTTGGTCGAGCGGATGGCCGGTCGGCTGAAGTCCGACGGTGCGCCGGTCGCGCTCTGCCGTAAGCACGACGGCGTGGACCTCGACCTGCTCGACACCTGCCTGGCGCTGGGGGTGCCCGTCGCGGATCCGGCCCGCGCCGCCCGGTACTGGGTGGAGCAGTGGCTGTCGGATGAGACCGACGGTCGGCGTGACCTGGTGGCGACCGCCGCCGACCCGCGCTTCCTGCCGGCGCTGCGGGAGGGCGTGGAGAGCCAGCTACAACCCGGCTGGCGCGACGAGAACACCGACCCGACGGCGCGGGTGGGTAAGGTGATCGCGGTACCCGGGCTCCGGACGGCCCTCCAGAGCTGGCTGGACACCGTCGCCGACGCCGTCGCGCGGCAGGGGCTGCCGACGCTGGACAGCCAACTCGACCGGGTCGGCACCGTCGCCTGCCCGGCCGGGTTCGCCGTCAATCCCGAGGCGGTACGCCGGGTCGTCGACCACGACCTCGGCCCCGTGCTCGGCCGCACGCTGCGGGCCGGTCTGCTCGACGAGTACGGCTGGCCCGCCCTGGAGTCCGCCGCCGAACGCCTCGGCCTGACCGGCGAGCAGGACAAGGACCTCCAGGTCATCGGGCAGTGGCCGTACCTGCTGCTCCGCCGCGGTGACCTGGTGCTGGTGGTCGGGCGCGACGGGGTGGAGTACGAGCACCTGATGCGGATCCCGGCCGACGAGCGCCGCTACATGTGGCGGCTGGTGCTGCGCTACGTCGACGGCCAGTTGCTGGTCTGCTGGGACCGGGGCCCGGACCGGGCCGGCTACTGGAGTGGCGCGCCGGAGGACGTCTTCACGGTCGCCGACGACGCCTTCGCCATGAACGCCGCCCTGTCGCTGCCCCTGCCCGGTGGCGGGCGCACCTTCGGCCGGCGCCCGCTGCGGGTGGGTGACCGGGGCGAGCGGACTGCCGGCCGGATCATCAGCGACGGCAGCACCTACTGGGTGCGCTCCGGCGACCAGGCGCCGCGATGGCGCGAGTACGACCCCGCGACCGGCGAGCCCGGCCGGTTCTCCATGCCGGCGTTCTTCGAGGACGGCGCCGTCGACGGCCAACCGTTGGACGCCGACCTGTCCTGGCTGCGCCCCACGGAGTCGTCCGAAAGCCCGCTGGGCCGGGCCGACGGGCTCGCCGGGTGGCGGGCCCGGCGGCGGCCCGACGGCGGCTGGGCCGGCGAGGCCGTGGACGGCCGGTCCTTCGCGTTGCCGGCCGGCACCGACCTCGACGCGAAGCTGGCGGGAGCGGTGCGGTTCCCGGGCGCAACCGCCACCTACGGTCTGTTGTCGGGTGGCCGGGGCCGCAACGGTGAGCTGCTGCTCTGCGCCGACGACGGCTTCCTGCTGGGGCGGTACGCGCTCGACGGCGAGGCCTCGACGTCCGCCACGGGCACCCGGCTGCTGCCACCGGTGGCGTTCTGGCACTTCCTGCGTCCCCGCGACGAGGCCGGTTCGGCGGCGCTGCGGGCCGTGACCGACGAGCAGGCCGGGGCGCTGCTGGCCGAGGCGGCCGGCCTGGACACCGCACAGGTGCGCGCCCTGGTCGGCCGGTACCTTCCGCAGCTCACCGCCCCGGCCCTCGTCGCCGGGGTCGCCGGCATCGTCGAGCAGGCCGCCGGGCAGGCGGCGAGGCTACGCACGTTGGCCGGCGTGCTGGCGGGCCGGGGGAGTCTCACGGAGCTGGCCGGGTCCGCCGGGGATCAGGGTTCCGCCGGTACCGAGGACGCGGCCTCGGACAAGCTGCTCGCCGCCGGACTGTCCGGGCTCATCCGGTACTGCTACTGCCGGGGGAACAGCGCGCGGCGGCTCATCGCGCGGGCGGGAGCAGTGCTCACCGGCGCCGTGCCGGTCCCGGTCGACGGGGTCGAGCTGGACGGTGACGTCGACTGGTTCTACGCGCTGGAGCTGCTGCCCGCCGCGATGTACCGGGCAGCGGCGCCGCTGACCACGCCCGACGTGCGCGACGCCCTGCTGACGCTGCTGGAGACCTGCGCCCGGTCCGGGCTCGTCGCCCCGGGCAGCCGGGTACGGCGGGCCACCCTGGTGGCCGACGGCACCGGCCAGCTCAGCCAGGACAAGGGGCAGGTGTTCGAGGCCGACGGGCGTCGGCTGCTGGTGCTCGATGTGGACACCGACGACCGCGAGGTCGACGTGCTCGAATGGGCACCCACCGGGCGGTTCGGGGCGGTGCCGGGCTTCCGGATCACCCGGGAGCGGATCCTCCTGGGCGGTGCGGTCACTCCGGAGCGGATCGACGAGTTCGTCCGGCTCGTCCGGGAGAACGGCCCGGTGGCCTGGCGCGCGGACCGGGCGCGGGCGTTGTCCGAGGAGGCGGGCATGGGTCACGCCGAGGCGGTGCTGCTGCTGGCGGGCCTGCCCGAGGCCGCCTGGGAGAGGGCGGAAGCCGAGCCGGCCCGTACCACGCTGGGGTTGCCCGACCCGGTGGCCGCGTCGGTGGCGGCCAGGTACTGGGGCTCCGGCCGCCGTCGGGGCGGCGGTGGCGGCGTCGCCGAACTGCTGGGGCTGCTGTTGCCCGAGGACCCGGCGGCGCTCTGGGCCGACGGGCCACGATGTCACCTGATCGTCGAGGAGTGGACCCGGCTGCGCGGGCGGCGCCGCCCGGTGCCCGACGAGCTGATCGTCGCGGCGCACCGGGCCAATGTGGCCAGCCCGCTGGCGGCCTCGGAGGTGATCCACGGCGTAGCCAACCCGACGACCTGCCGCTGGCTGGCCGGCTCCGTGCCCAGGATCGACGACGACGACGTGCTGACGGCGTTGACCAAGACGCTGCCGTGGCTGGCGTACCACCTGCCCGCCACCGACCCGATCCGCTCGGCGCTGCCGGTCGCCGCCCGACTGGTCCGGCAGCGGCTGGCCGATCCCGATTTCGCCGTCCCGGTGGGCCACCTCGACGGGAAGAAGATCCCGGCGTTGGCCGCCGCGCTCGGCGTCCCGGCGGTGGCCAACCCCGCCGGGACCGAGATCGGCCCGGTGCTGATCCCGCCCGCCGACGTTTGGCACCGGGTCCTGCTGCGCCCGGCCGGGCTGCGGGGGGTGGACGATCCGGTGCTCGTGGTGCTGCAGGCCCGCCTCGACCAGGTCGACGAGTCGGTGTTTGCGGCGCTGCGGGCCCTGATCGGTGACCAGGTCACCGAGGTGGTGTCCTACGCCGTCCCGGACGCGGCCGAGGGGTTCGCGCAGGATCCGACCCGTTCCGCGCCGGACCTGGTCGCTGCGGTCGGCGCCAGGCTCGGCCTGGGTGCCGACGCGTCGGCGTTGTACCTGCAACTGCTCGCCCTGCCCGACCCCACCGACCGCAACGTGGCCCGGTGGACCGGCTGGAAGCCGGCGCGGCTCAAGGCGGCCCGGACGGAGCTGGCCGCGACCGCACACGTCGTGGCGGCGAAGCGACCCCGAGCCGGGCGGTCGCTGTTCCTGCCCGGTGGCTGGTTGGCGCTGAAGGCGCCGCTGCTCCCGCTGGAGCGGTGGAAGCTGCCGCTGCTGATCGGGGACGAGGGCGGCGTCTCCGCCCTGGGCATCATCACCCCGGTCGCCCCCGCGCCCCGGCTGTTCGAACTCGCCTGGGCCCGGCTGCTCGCCGGTGACGCACCCCGCTTCGACGATCTTGTTACGGAAAGGCGCCGATGACCACGACCACCCCGGCGGTTCGGCAGGTGGATCCCGCCGAGCACGCCCACGCCACCGAGTTGGAGTTCCTCGCCGCGTACGACGACGGGCCCCGTCCCCCGGGCTGGCGGCTGACCCCGCGCGCGGTCGTCACGTTCATCGCCGGCAGCGCCGGCGGCGAGCTTGAGCTGCCGAAGGAGGCGCGCCGCGAGGGCCTGCCCCGCAAGCTGGTCATCGCCGCCAAGTTCGTCGGCGAACGGGCCCTGGTCGAGCGCTGTGTCGTCACCCTTGCCGGGGAACGGGGCCTGCTGCTCGTCGGCGAGCCGGGCACCGCGAAGTCGATGCTGTCGGAGTTGTTGTCCGCGGCGGTCTGCGGCACCAGCGAGCTGGTCGTGCAGGGCACCGCGGGCACCACCGAGGACCAGCTCCGCTACGGCTGGAACTACGCGCTGCTGCTCGCGCACGGCCCCAGCGCCGCCGCGCTGGTGCCGTCGCCGATCCTGTCGGCGATGCGTACCGGCGCGGTCGCCCGGGTGGAGGAGATCACCCGTTGCCTGCCGGAGGTCCAGGACGCCCTGGTGTCCATCCTGTCCGACCGCCGGATCGCCGTGCCCGAGCTGTCCGGTACCGCCGACGCCACCGTGCCCGCCGCGCCCGGTTTCACGCTGATCGCGACCGCCAACCTCCGGGACCGGGGCGTGTCGGAGATGTCCGCCGCGCTCAAGCGACGGTTCAACTTCGAGACCGTCGGCCCGATCCCCGACCTGGCGCAGGAGACCGCGCTGGTCCAGCGGCAGGCCCGGGCGGCGCTGGACCGGGTGCGGACCCCGTTCGCGGTCGACGACGCGGTGCTGGAGGCGCTCGTCACCGCGTTCCGGGATCTGCGCGCCGGGCGCTCGGTCGAGGGCTGGGAGGTGGAGCGGCCCTCGACGGTGATGAGCACCGCCGAGGCGGTGGCGGTCGCGACGTCGCTGGGGCTGGCAGCGGCGTACTTCCCCGGTGACCGGGACGTGTTGTCGCTGTTGCCGGGGCACCTGCTGGGCGTGGTCCGCAAGGACGACCCCGCCGACGGGGCCAAACTGCTCGGGTACTGGGACGGCGCGGTCCGGCGCCGGGCCGAGGACGGCGCACGGCTGTGGCGCCGGCTCTGGGAGCTGCGTGATGTCCTTGCCGACTGAGCCGCCGGACCTGACCGGGCCGCCAGCCGCCACCGGGCTGGTCGACCCGACCGGACTGGTCGATCCGGTGGTCGCGGTCACGGAGCTGGCCGGGCACCGCCGGCCGTACCTGATCGGGGTGCGGCACCACTCACCCGCGCTGGCGGTGGCACTCCCGCGACTGCTGGCCGAGTTCCGGCCCGAGGTGCTGCTCCTCGAACTCCCACCCGAGCTGGGCGAGTGGCTGCCGTGGCTCGCCGACCCGGCCACGATCGCACCGGTGGCACTGGCCGGGGTGGTCGGCGACAGCGGGGGACCCGCGTTCTACCCGTTCGCCGACTTCTCCCCCGAACTCGTCGCGGTGCGCTGGGCCGCCCGCAACGGGGTCCAGGTCGTACCCTGCGATCTGCCCCTGGCCGACGAGGCGTGGCGGCAGGGCGGGCCCGCACCGGGCGACGTCGCGGCGGCGGGCCGGTCGTTCGCCGACTCGCTGCGGGCGGCGGGCACCGGGCGCTGCGACGAGGACCTGTGGGACCGGTCCGTCGAGGCACGGGCGCCGGGCGCGAGTCCGGAGGCGGTCCGCCGCGCGGCGCTGGCGGTCGGCTGGGCGCTGCGCGTCGACGCCGAGCGGGGCGCCGGGGTGTCCGCACTCGACCTGCGCCGGGAGGCGCGGATGCGGCAGTGCCTGGCCGAGGCGGGCCAGCGGCGGGTCGCCGCCCTGGTCGGCGCCTTCCACGCCCCGGCGCTGCTGACCGGGGCGGGCGCACCGCCGCAGGACGGCCCGGCCACACCGCCGGTGGTGACCTCGCTGGTGCCGTACACGTTCGGGCTGCTGGACGCCCGGTCGGGCTACCCGGCCGGGATCCGCGATCCGCAGTGGCAGCAGTCGGTCCTCGCGGCCGACGGTGACCCCACCGCCGTCGAGTCGGCGACGGTGTCATCCGTGGTGGCCGTGTGTGCGGCGGTCCGCCGGGCCGGTCACCCGGCGGGCCCCGCCGAGGCCCGGGAGACGGTCCGCCTCGCGGTCGACCTGGCCCGGCTGCGGGGCCTGCCCGCACCGGCCCGGGGCGAGCTGGTCGAAGCGATGCAGAGCGTGCTGGCCCACGGCGAGGTGATGGGCCGGGGCCGGGTGGTGGCCGGGGCCATGGAACAGGTGCTCGTCGGCGATCGGCGTGGCGCGTTGGCCCCCGGCACCCCCCGCTGCGGGCTGGCACCGGCGGTGCGGAAACTGCTGGCCGGGCTGCGGCTGCCCGGCGCCGGCGACCCGGCCAAGGAGCTGCGGCTGGATCCACTCCGTTCCGATCTGGACCGGCGTCGGGAGATCACGCTGCGCCGGCTCGCGGTCTGCGGCGTCGCCTACGCCGAACCGGTCGCCAGCGAAGGGGTCGGCGGTGTCGACCCGGTCACCGCGCGCTGGCGGGTGGGCTGGTCGCCCCGGACCGAGGCGACGATCGAGGTGGCCGGCCTGCGTGGGGTGACCCTCGCCCAGGCCGCCGAGGGCGCCCTGGTGGAGCAGCGGCGGCGTGCGCAGGCCGACGGAGGTCCGACCGCGACCGCGGTGATCAGTGGTCTGGAGGCCGCCGCGCGCTGCGACCTGGCCGACCTGGCCGCGCGCCGACTCACCGAACTGTCGGTCACGGTACCGGCGGAGGGCACCCTCACGGAACTGATCATGGCGTTGGCGCTGCTCGACCGGCTGCGCCTCGGCCACCTGCCCGGTGGGTCAGGGTTGCCGGTGAGCGACCTGAGCGCGGTGGCCGAGGCGCTGGAGAGCGCGGCGATCCGGCAGGTCGACGGGCTGACCGGCTCCGAGGAGGTGACCGACGCCGAGGCGTTGGCCGCGCTCGCCCAGCGGGCCGACACCGCCGGGGCGGGGCTGCGCCTGGCCGACTGTCTCACCCGGCTCACCACCCAGGGCACGCCGATGATGGCCGCCGCCGCCGGGGCGGTGCGGGTCCTGTTGGGCCTGGGGAAGCCGGCCGCGTTCGGGCGGCGCATCGCGTCCTGGCTGGACACCGCGACCACGCCCACGGCGCGGCACCAGCTCCAGGGCCACCTGACGGGGCTGCTGGCCGTCGCCGAGCCGCTGCTGCGGGCCAACGACGATGTGCTGGGTGGGCTCCTCGACCGGGTCGAGACGCTGCCCGACGAGGAGTTCCTCACCCGGCTGCCGGCGCTGCGCGCGGGTTTCCACGTGATCAGCCCGGCCGGCCGGGACCGGCTGCTGGACGTGGTCCGGGAACGGCTCGGCGGCAGCGATCCGGCCACCGACATCTCCGTGGTCGACGATCCGGACACCCTGTTGGTCCGGCTGCTCGCCGACCGGGCGGGCCGGTCGGCGCTGGTCGCGCAGGGTTTCCTCGCCCCCGAGCCGAACGACCCGCCGGCCGACCCCGGCGCCCCGGGGCCGCCCACCCGCCGGGCCCCGGCCGGTGAACTCTCGACCGTCGACCGTTGGCGGCTCGTGCTCGGCCGGGACACCGCTCGGGTCCGGCCGGGCGTGCGCCGGTACGCCACCGCTCTCGACGAGCTGTACGGGGCTGGCCGGGGCGAGGGCGCCGGCGCCGAGGCGGCCGGACGTGCCGGCCGGGAGGCATCGTTTCCCGGCGTACGGCAGTGGACGGAGGAGCTGTCCGCCCTGTTCGGGCCCGGGGTCCGGGAGGAGGTGCTGGCCCGGGCCGTCGAGGCGGGCCGGCTGGACGTGCTCACCGAGCTGGATCCCGAGGCGGTGCGCCCCTCCGTCGAGCTGCTCCGGGACGTGCTCACCCTCGCCGGTGGGCTTCCGGAGTCCACCGTGGCGCGGCTGCGACCGCTGGTGGCCCGCATCGTCGAGGAGCTGACCAGGGAGTTGGCCGCCCGGCTGCGGCCGGCCCTGACCGGGCTGACCACGCCACGTCCCACCTACCGGCCGGGCGGGCCGCTGGACCTGCCCCGGACGCTGCGGGCCAACCTGGCCACGAGCCGCCGCGACGAGCGGGGCCGGATCACCCTGGTACCCGAGCGGCCGGTGTTCCGGACCCGGGCCCGGCGGGGGGTGGACTGGCGGCTGGTGCTCGTCGTGGACGTCTCCGGCTCGATGGAGTCGTCGGTGATCTGGTCGGCGCTCACCGCCGCCGTCCTGGCCGGTGTCCCGGCGCTCACCACGCACTTCGTGGCCTTCTCCACCGAGGTGGTGGATCTGTCCGAGCGGGTGGACGACCCGCTGGGCCTGCTGCTGGAGGTCAGCGTCGGTGGGGGTACGCACATCGCGGCCGGGCTGCGCTACGCCCGTTCGCTGGTCACCGTCCCGCAGCGGACCATGGTGGCCGTGATCAGCGATTTCGAGGAGGGATTTCCCATGGGCGGGCTGCTGGCCGAGACCCGGGCGTTGGTCGAGGCGGGCTGTACGGTGCTGGGCTGCGCCAGCCTGGACGACACCGGGCGGCCCCGGTACTCGGTCTCGGCAGCGGGGCAGCTGGTGGCGGCGGGGATGCCGATCGCGGCGTTGAGCCCGTTGGAACTGGCCCGGTGGGTCGGGGAGCAGGTGCGCCGGTGACCGGCCTGCCCGCGGTGACCGCGCCGGTGCTGGCCGAGGCGCTGGACGCGCTGCCCGGGCGGTTGCGCAAGAAGGTGGACGACGCGGTGGCCCGGGCCGGTGGCTGGCCGGTCACCGGCGGGGCCGGCGAGGTGACGGTCCAGGTCGACGACGCGACCACCGTGACGCTGGTGGCGACCGACGGAGTGGTGCGCGACGCCGCCGCCGCCCGGTGCAGTTGCCTGCTCGCGCCCAACTGCCTGCACCGGGTAGCGGTGCTCGCCCTGGCCCCGGTGGACGACTCGGCCCCGGTGGACGACTCGGCCCCGGTGGACCCGGCGCCGGAGACCGCCGGGCCGGCTGCCGTCGCGGCGCCCGGGCCGACCAGCGGTTCGGCGGCCGAGGCACCGGTCGGGCCGCCGGTGGGCGGAGAACTGACCGAGCGTCAGCGGGCCGCCGCCGACGGACTGTGGCAGGTGGCGGTGACCGTGCTCGCGGCGGGGATCGTCGGCTGCGGGGTCGTGCTGCGTACCGCCCTGCTCCGGGCCGTGCACGAGGCCAGGGCCAACGGCCTGCACCGCGTCGCCGCGACCGGCACCCGGGTCGCGGTGGGACTACGCGCAGCCCGGGCGGCCGAGCCGCAGTACCGGCTGACCGACCTGACCGACGACCTGCGCGAGCTGCTGGCCGTGTCGCGTCGCCTGCGCGGGACCGCGCTGCCAGCCGGGGAACTCGGGCACCTGCTGGGCACCGCCCGGCGTGCGTACGACCCGCAGGCCGGCCTGCGGCTGTACGGGCTCTGCGCCGTGCCCGTCGTGGCGGACTCCGGGTACGCCGGGGTGGTCACCTATCTGGTGGACCGGGACGGTCGGCTCTGGACGGTCGCCGATCTCGCCCCGGGTGATGTCGGGCGGGCCGCCGGTGCGGGTGACTCGGCGGTGGCGGTGGGCGAGTCGGGGCTCAGCCACCGGCAGCTGACCCGGGCCGGGCTGGTGGTGTCCGGCGGCACCGCGTCGGCGTCGGGGCAGTTGGGCACCGGACGATCGGTGCGCGCGGTACGGGCCGGCGGGGCCGGTTGGGCCGACGATCCGCTGGTCGGGTTGTGGGCGCAACCGCTGGCTGACCAGGTACGGCGGGCCTTCGCCGCGTCGGCGCTGCCGGTGCCGGAGCGGCCCGCCGGTGCCGACCTGCTCTTCCTGACCGTGCGCGTGCTGGGTACGCACGAGAACACCGTCCTGGCCGCCACCGGAGACGGTGGGGTCTTGACGTTGACCGTCGCCGACGAGCACGCCGAACTGGCCCACCGTCACAACCTGCGACTGCTGGGGCAGGCGGTGGGGGTAGAACTGCGCCTGGTGGGCCGGCTCGATCCGACCCGACGGGCGACGGTGCAGGCGCTCGCCGTCGCGCCGGTACCCGCCAGCGGGCCCGGGCTCGGCCTGCCGGAGAGCTGGGCGGGGCACGTCGACCTCGGCTACGACCGGCTGCACCACAGCCAGCTCAGGACGGCAGGTGAGCCGGCGTCGACGCCGGTCGGCGGTCAGCGCCCGGGCACCGGCGATCCGGCGCTGCGCCTGCTGCGCCGGCACCTGGAGCGGGTCATCTCGGGCGGGCGGGCGGTCCAGGCACTGGCCGACTCCTCGCAGCGCGGACTGCGTCGGGCCCGCCTGGATCTCGGCGCGTACCTGCTCGGGGCGATGAGCGTCGCGGCCCGGGCCCGTCCACGGGACCCGTTCGGCCGGGTCACCGACGACGACGGGCAGGCGTTCGCGGAGTCCTGGCTGGCGTTGGCGGTCTACGAGGAGGCGGCGTCCCGTGCCCTCGCCGAGGCGTCCTGGCTGCCCTGACGGCCGGGTCGGTCGACGTCGCGCTTCGTCATCGTCGAACGTGGGACAGCGCCGGCTGACGACGGCCCGACCGCAACGGTTGACGTCCGGGACGGGGGGAGGTGGCTCGCTCGGTCGGCGGGGCACTGCGCTCCTCGCCAGGGTTCTCGCCGCCACCGACGTTCGGAGCTCCGGCCTGGGCCGGAGCTCCGAACCGACGCGGGCGGCACTGTCACTGTCAGGCGGCGCCACCGTTGACGTACAGCACCTGGCCGTTGATCCAGCGGGCCGGGCCGGCGAGGAAGGCCACCACGTCGGCGGTTTCGGTCGGGTCGCCGAGCCGGTTCATCGGCGACATCGCCGCCATCCGGGCGATCATCTGTTCATCCTTGCCCTCAAGGAAGAGCGCGGTGGCGGTGGCGCCGGGCGCGACAGCGTTCACGGTGATGTCGCGTCCCCGTAGCTCCCGGGCCAGGATCAGGGTGATCGAGTCCATCGCGGCCTTGCTCGCGGCGTAGGCGGCGTAGCCGGGCAGGGACAGCCGGGGCGTCGTGCTGGAGATGTTGATGATCGCGCCTCCGGGCCGGACCCGGCGGGCCGCCTGCTGGTCCACCACGAAGGTGCCGCGGACGTTGGTGCGGTGCACCCGGTCCAGGTCGGCGAGGTCCAGCTCGGCCACGGGGGAGTGGACCGCGATCCCGGCCGAGTGCACGACGACGTCGATCCCGCCGTATGTTCGCTCGGTGGTGTCGAAGAGGTCGGCGACCGCGAACTCGTCGGCGACGTCGGCCTGCACCGCGACGGCGTTTCCGCCAGCGGCGATGACCTCGGCCACGGCCTGCTCCGCCTCGACCTTGCTGGTGGCGTAGTTCAGCGCGACCGCGTATCCGGCCGTCGCCAACCGTTTCACGATCTGTCGGCCGATGCCCCGAGAACCGCCGGTGACGATTGCGACGCGCTGCGAGACAGCCATGATTAGTTCTCCTTGATCCTTGAGGGACCGGCGCGGTGGAGCCGCTCCGGAGACCGGATTAGATCAAACGAAGGCTTTTGACGGGCGCGGTCACCCTGCCTGCCACTTCGGTCGGGGAGCGGGGGCGGACGGCCGTTCGGTACCGAGGCGGGACAGGGTGGAACGGGAGGTGTACCGGCGACAGAGAGGGGTACGGGGTTCGTGCCCGCCGCCACCCGTGCGCTCGGGTTGTCCGCAGCTCGGGGGTGCACCGTGCCGCTGCCAGTGCCGAACGCATCGCCTGCCCGGCCCGTCCGGTCCGGGCACCGCGACGCGCCGTCGCGTCGACGGTCGCCCGGTCGATGAGCCGGGTCCGCAACCTCCGCGTCCGGCCGGATCTGCTCTACGTGGCGAGCGGGTGGAGCACGCTGGTCACGGACGTGCGCGGCCGGATCACCGGTGCCGACCCACAGGGCTTCTTCGCCCGCAACACCCGCGTGCTCAGCGTCGAGCAGGTGGCGGTGAACGGCCGCGAGCCGGTGCCGTTCAGCACGGCGAACGTCCAGGGACATGCCCAACTCTCGTACGCCGAGATCAGCGACGGCGAGACCCTACCCTCCCGTGCCGCCTACCTGGTGACCGAACGCTTCGTCGGCGAAGGGCTGCGGATTCGGCACACCGTGGTCAGCTTCGCCCAGCAGTTGTTGACTCTCCGGTTGGGGATCCGCCTCGCCGCCGACTTCGCCGACACCGGCGAGGCCGAGCGTGGCCGCCGCGTGCAGTGCGGTGCCGTCGGTGCGAGCTGGGACGCCGGGGAGCAGGAACTGTGCCTGACCTACCTGCGCGACGACCTCGACCGCGCGGTCCTGATCCGGGTACGGGCCGATGCGCCCGTGCGGTACGCGGACGGCGCGCTGACGATCGGGTTCGCCCTGCCGCCGGGCGCAAGCAGCCGGGTGGACCTCACCGTCGAGCCGGTCTTCGACGGGGAGCGTCTGCCCGCGCCCCCGGCGAGCTTCACGGAGCCCGGCGACGCCGCGGCCGGCGCCCGGGCCCGGCTGACCCGCGAACTCACCCGGCTGGGCAGCACCAACTTCGACGTCGCGGCGGCCTGGCGGTGCGCCGTGGACGACCTGGCCCTGCTGCCGCTCGGTGAACCGTCCGGGCCCACGGCGCCGATGGCGGGACTGCCCATCTATCAGGAGATCTTCGGCCGCGACACGATGACCGCGTCGTGGCAGGCCCTGCTCGCCGGGCCGACCATGCTGGCCGACAGCCTCCGCCTGATCGCCCACCACCTCGGGCGGCGCATCGACGACTGGCGGGACGAGGAACCCGGCAAGCCGCTGCACGAGGCCCGCCGGGGCCCGGTGTCCGTGCTCGGCCTCGACCCGTACACCAGCTACTACGGCGACTGGTCGACCGCGCCGGACTTCCTGGTTTTCCTGGGCCAGTACTTCGCCTGGACCGGAGACCTGGACATCCTGCGGGAACTGCTGCCGACGGCGCGCCGCGCCCTGGACTGGATCGACCGGTACGGCGATCTCGACGGGGACGGCTTCCTCGAGTACCGCTGCCGCTCTCGGACGGGCCTGAAGAACCAGGGGTGGAAGGACTCGGACTCGGCCATCGTCGACGAGCACGGGACGATCGTGCCGAACCCGATCGCGACCAGCGAGTTGCAGGCGTACTGGTACGCCGCGCTGCGGCACGCCGCCGTGGTGCTCACCGCGACCGGCCACCCCGCCGCGGGTGCGGTCCTCGTTGCCCGGGCCCACCGGTTGCGCCGCCGTTTCCACCGGGCCTACTGGCTTCCCGACCTCGGCTGTTACGCGATGGCGCTCGGGCCGGACAAGCGGCCGGTCCGGTCGGTCAACTCCAACGACGGCCACCTGCTCACCACCGGGATCGTGCCGCCCCGCGTCGCCCCCGCGGTGGCCCGCCGGCTGCTCGCGCCGGACATGTTCAGCGGCTGGGGTGTGCGTACCCTCTCCGCCGCGCATCCGGCATACAACCCCTTCAGCTACCACCGGGGCAGCGTCTGGCCGGTGGAGGCGGGCACGATCGGGCTCGGCCTGGCCCGGTACGGCTGCTGGGAGCACCTGCACCGGGTGGCCGAGGGGATGTTCGCCGCGGCGGCGATCTTCGAGGAGCACCGCCTGCCCGAGGTGCTGAGCGGTCTGCCGCGCGACGAACAGCACCCGCACCCCGGCGTCTACCCGAACTCCTGTTCCCCGCAAGCCTGGTCGGCCAGCTCGATCGTCGCGTTGGTCCAGGCGCTGCTCGCGCTGCGTCCGGCGGCACCGCTGCGGACGATCTTCGTGGATCCGCACCTGCCCGAGTGGTTGCCGGACCTCAGGCTGGAGGGCGTGCAGGTCGGTGGCGCGACCGTCGACCTGGTCGTCCGGCGCCGGCGCGGCGGCCGGACCACGGTCCGCGCCCGAGGCGACCGGATCGCGGTTGTCCGCCGCCCCACGGTGCAGGCCAGGTCCACCCGCCGCCACCAGTCCTGACCGGCGGTCAGCCATCCCGCATCCGGCCGGCTTCTCACCAAGGGACGTGTGACAACGCCGAAACGGGGAATCCGCCGAATTGCCTGGGGGGAGACAGGGAGACGTGTCATGGAGAGCCGAGCCAAGGCGATGGGCCATGGGGTCCACCCGATCCTGATCGTGTTTCCGCTCGGACTGTTCGCCACCTCGGTGATCTTCGACATCCTGTACCTGATCACCGACCGGTCGGGCTTTCAGATCTCCGCGGCGTACACGATGGGGGTCGGCATCATCGGCGGCCTCGTCGCCGCGGTGTTCGGTCTGATCGACTGGCTGGCCATCCCCGCCGGCACGCGCGCCAAGCGGGTCGGCGCGGTGCACGGTATCGGCAACGTCGTGGTCGTGCTGCTGTTCGCCGCGAGCTGGTTGCTGCGGCTCTCCGCGGACAACTGGGACCCGAGCGCCCTTGCCCTGACCTGTAGCTTCGTGGGCGTAGTCCTGGTCGGGCTGACCGGGTGGCTCGGCGGTGAACTGGTCGAGCGGCTCGGGATCAGCGTCAGTGAGAACGCGGGTGTCGACGCGCCGAGTTCGCTGTCGCGCCGGTCCGCCGGTCGGCCCCGCGGCGTCTGACCGACCTGCCGCTGCGGGCGCGGTGCGAGCCGCGGGTGGCCGGCCGGGTCCCCGGACGTGAGCCGGACAGTAGCGGAGTCACGGCCTGGGCAGGAGGAGGTCCGCGATGCCGGCGCACGGTTGCTGTCAGGTGACCGGGCTTCCACCGGCCTGAGCGCGCGGGCCGGCCCGCGTCCTGTGCGGACGTTGTCCACGCTCTCCCGGTATCGACCGACGAGCCGCACCCGCTGTTTGCGCAAGCAGGCTGAGTAGGGGGCGTGCGGATCGCCGGCCCGGGTTTAGGCTGCCGGGTGTCGAATGCCGAACCCATCGACTGATGAGGATTCCCATGGTTGACGCTGGGCAGTCGCCCGCCGCCGCAGACGGGCCCGTGCCGCCGCGACGTCCTGACCGGACAGCCGTCGTGGGCGTCGGGCTGGCGCTCACGGCGCCGGCACTGATCGCCCTGATCTGGTCGTACCTGCTGCCCACCGTGACCACCCTGCGCCGCAGCTTCAGCGCCGGGCCGAGGGTGCGCGACCTGGGTCGTGGCGGTGACCTGGGGCTGGCGAGAGCGTCGGCTTGGACAACTACCGCGCGCTGTACGAGGCCGGTTTCGTCGAGTCGGTCACGTTCGTGGTGCTGCTCGCGGTGGTGCCACTGCTCCTCGCGGTGCTGATCGCCCCGCTGCTGGCGGTGCTGGCCGACCGGGCGGGCCGGGTTGCCCGGCTGGCCACCCGGGGTGTTCTCGCGTTGCCGCTGGCCGGGCACGCGCCGGCGGCGGTGTATCTCGGCTGGCGGCTGCACCGCGTGGACGGCGGAGCCCAGTCCCGGGGCGCTGTGATCATGATGGTGGCGGTCACCAGCTTCGGTCTGGTCGTCGCGGTGGCGGCCACCGCGTACCTGGCGGCGCTGCGCAACCGGTCCTCCGGCCGCAGCCCGTTGCCCGCGCTGCTCACCGTGGGAGGTCTGCTCGCCCTGGGCGTGATCGCGGTGGCGTTGCAGAGCTACACCGTGGGCGCACTGACCCCGGTGCAGGGGCGTGGCGCACCACTGGTTGGCGTGTTCCAGTCGAGTTTCGGGCAGCTGCGGTTCGGGGTGGGCGCCGCCGGATCGGTGCTGCTGCTCGCTGTCCTGGGGGTGCTGGGGCTGGTGGCGGTCGGGTTGCTGCTGGCCACCCGGGCACGCATCGAGGTCGAGGGGCGGTGGCCAACCGCCCCGACCGGGGGCGATCCGCTGGCCACCGGGTTGGTCGTGGTGGCGCTGGTCGTCTTCGTCGCGGTCGTCGGCTGGGCGCTGGCGCCCTGGTTGCGGCACGGCTTCGAAGGGGTGCCCGAGGCGCGCGGCGGCGTCAGCCTCGCCACCGTACTGGCCAACACCTGGCTGCCGACGCTGATCGGTGCCACCGTGTCGGTCGGGCTGGCCGCAGTGGCGGGTTTCGGCATCGGGGCGTTGCGTCCGCTGGGTCGCTGGAGTGAGCTGTTGCTGCTGCCGTTCGCGCCGTGGCTGTTCGTCGGCACCGGCCCGCTGGCCATCGAAGGCTTCTTCCGGGCCCGTGAGCTGGGCCAGGTGAACACCTTCCTCGGCCTGATCCCGCCCGGCTGGGTGTCGATCCCCGCGCTGGTGGCGTTCACCCTGCTGTTCCGGGGCCAGCAGGCGCGCGGGCAGCACAGCGGGGGCACGGTGGTTCGTACCCTGGTGTTGCCGGCGCTGCCGATGCTGGTGCTGATCGGGCTGCTGACCTGGTTGATCCAGGCGCAACAGTTGCTCTGGCCGTCGATCGTCAGCGGCGATCCGGAGAACTTCACCGCTCCCCTGGCAGCGCAGTTCCGGGCCAACCGGTTCGGTCCCAGGGCTGACGGTGCCGGCCTCGGTTCGGTGCTGCCGGTCCTGATCCTGCTGCTCTTCCTGGTCGCCTTCGTCGTGTTGCAGACCCGCTACCTGGATCGCCTTGCCTTCCGGGTCGGCCGCGACGACGCCGTGGCACCGGTCGGCCCGACCGGCGTGCCGACACCGCGCGGACCGGTGGCGGGTGGACCGGCGCAGGCAGGGCTGGCGGTTCCGGGCGCATCGCGTCGAGATCAGCACCGAGACATCCAAGAGTCGTAGCCGGGTTTCCGGACCCCGGCAGACACGGCGATGCCCCCGACCGAACCCGCGACCGGCCCGGGGCATCGCCGAGTGCTTCCGGTACTGGGGCGGAGCGTTTCGTGCCGAGGCCCGGCGAGCTACGAGAACAGGGGCATGCTCTGCCGGACGGTACGCTTGCGCCACTGACCCTCTGCGGCCTTGACCAGGAAGGTCAACGGGATGGTGAGCATCAGATAGGTGACGGCCAGCGCGACGACCACGGGCAGCACGTCGTACGTGCGGTCCATCACCGAGCGGCCGGTGTGCAGCAGCTCCGGCAGGCCCACCGCGGCGGCGATCGCGGTCAGCTTGGTCAGCGCGACGGAGCAGCGCGGGCGGACGTCAACGACTTCATCGACAAGATCATCGGCAGGCTGCTCGCGTACGACCGCGAGCACCGGACCCAGCTCCTCGACACCGCCGAACGGTTCGTGTCGTGCGGCGGGAAGTACCAGGAGACATCCGTCAAGCTGCATGTGCACGTCAGCACGCTGCGCTATCGGCTGGAGCGGATCACCGAGCTGATCGGGCGCGACCTGAACGACGAGGAGGCGCGGTTCGAGATCATTCTCGCGACGCGCCTGTACCGGCTGCGGTCGGCCGCGCTCCGTGCCCGGGCCAACGACCGGCCCACCGCCTGACTCGCGGGCCCTGCGCTCCAGGGTCGTCACCCCGCACGGCCTCGGCGGGTGGCGGGCCCCGGGTCAGGCCGCGGAGGCGGTCAGGTCGACCGTCTCGTCCTGGTTGCGGCTCTCGCCTCTGGCGCCTCTGTCGGTTTCCTTGACGAGGAAGTGCGGCCGGCGCTTGGTCTCGTAGTAGATCCGTCCGATGTATTCGCCGATCACACCGAGGATCATCATCTGGATCCCGCTCATTCCGACGACCGCGGTGATGATCGTCGTGTAGCCGGGCATGTCGATGCCCTCGATGATGGAGTGCGCGATCACCCAGGCCGCGTACCCGGTGGCGAGCAGCGTCTGTAGCAGGCCGGCGTAGATGGCGAGCCGCAGCGGCTTGTTGTTGAAGGACAGCACGCCGTCGATGGCGTAGTTGACCAGCTTGCCGAAGCTCCACTTACTGGCGCCGGCCTGCCGTGTCTCGTTGGGGAAGGGCAGCACGAAGGTGTTGAAGCCGATCCAGGAGAAGATGCCCTTGGAGAACCGGTTGTACTCGGGCAGTGCGAGGATCGCGTCCACGGCGGGTCGGGAGAGCAGCCGGAAGTCACCGGCGCCGTCGTGGAGGCGGACGTCGATCAGGCGGTTCACCGTGCGGTAGAACAGGCGGGTGGCGTACCTGCGGGTCATGTGCTCGCCGCGCCGGTCCCGGCAGGCGATCACCTGGTCGTATCCCTGCTGGTACAGGGCGATCATCCGGGGGAGGAGGTGCGGGGGGTGTTGCAGGTCGGCGTCGAGAACGACGACCGCGTCGCCGGTGGCGCGGCGTAGCCCGGCGAGCATGGCGGCTTCCTTGCCGAAGTTGCGGCTGAACGACGTGTAGCGGACCGCGGAGTCGGCGGCGGCGAGACGGCGCATCACGGTCAGGGTGCCGTCGGTGCTGCCGTCGTCGACGAGGACGACCTCGAGATCGTCGGTGAGTCCCGTTGTCGCGGCGGTCAGCGCCTCGTGGAGCGGTTCCAGGGACGATTCTTCGTTGAAGCAGGGCACCACGATCGACAACCGCATGCGTCCTCCGATCTACTGCTTCATCCGCGTGGCGGTCCGGTGGTGTGGGCGGCCAGTTGTCATCCGGTCGAGGGGTCGAGGTGGTAGACCAACGCTCCGTCGACCTCCTCGCGGGTGATGCCCAGTCCGTCCACCGGTCGGTTGGGGACGCCGTCCCAGGCGGTCCCGGCGAGGCGGTCGGGCAGGACCACGACGGACCGGATGCCGGCCTGCCGCAGGTACGCGACGCTGGCCGGGTCGGGGAACGCCGCGGTGATCTCCCGGGTCCGCTGCTGGCTCGTGGGCACGAAGCCGGCGAGGCCGTTGGCGACCTGCGGGAAGCCGTCGGTGGACCACAGCATGATGTTCAGCTCCAGCAGGCCGTCGCTGGGCAGGACCAGCAGCGGCGCGGAGGCCGACCGCAGCGCGGTCGGCGCTCTGGGCACCTCGGGATGGGGGGTGCGGTTGACGCCCTCGACGAGCACGAGGGCCAGGGGCAGCACCAGGGCCACCCGTGCGACGCGCCACCCGGGCCGGACGGTCGGTGCCACCTTCGGGTTGTCGGCGCTCTCGTCTGGCGTTCCCCGAGCCGCCCGGGCCATGTCGTCGCCGATCGCGGTGATCGCCCCGGCGGCGAGAATGGCCAGCAGGAGGCTCGTCCAGATCATCATGCGCCCCGGGGTGCGAAGCGCGTCCCAGCCGGGGAGCAGTCTCGACAGGGTCAGGTACCCCGGATCCCCGTCGGCGCCCAGGTTGCTGCCCAGTCCGAGTGCGCCGCTGACCAGCACGCCAAGGCCGAGCAGGACCCGATGGCGGAGCCGGAAGCTGGAGTAGGCCAGGCCCAGGGCGGCGAGGACGATCAGCGTCACCCCGGGCAACAGGGCCATCTCCGGCGCCCAGGACAACTGGGCCCGGGCGTAGGTGTGCCGGGTTCCCCAGAGCCAGGAGTCCGCGGGCGCGACGACGTATCCCCGCAGCGGTGGCGAGAGCCACCTGGTCCAGGCGAGATCCCGCTCGGCCTGCGGGTTCTGGTCGACGACGCGCAGGTAGACCGAACCGATCGACACACACGTCGCGGCGAGGACCGCGCCGCCGCCGAGATCGGCCAGCAGCAGCCGGCGGCCGAACAGGTACCGGCCGCGCCTCAGCCGGACCCAGCCGACGGCGGCGGCGACCACCACGCACCCGGCGAGCAGGAAGTAGACCAGCGGCAGGCCGATGCCGAAGCCGAGGCTGACCTGCCAGGCGGCGACCAACCAGCCGGCCAACGCCCAGCCCGGGCGGTGCCGCTGCGGTTGGTGCCCGTCCCGCAACGACCAGCCATGTCCCCGGGCCAGCATGGCCAGGCACAACGCGATGCCCCCGATGGAGAGGATGTTCAGGTGCCCGCTGTGGGCCAGCCGCCACGGGGCGTACGCCCACGCGACAGCCGCCACGGCAGCCGCGATCCGGCGGGCGCCCACCTGCCGGACCAGCGCGTACGCTCCGACGAAGGCGAGGGCGTGCGACAGGACGTAGAGGATGTTGTACCGGAACACCGCCTCCTGCGGGTCGGAGACGAACAGCCCCGCCGGGGCGTAGCCGAGCAACGTGTCGCTGTAGGCGTACGTGTACCGCTCCGGAAAGAAGGTGTTGGAGTGCCACAGCGCCAGGGGATCGGTGAGCAGCGCGTGCCCGGACCAGGCGACCTGCCACGCCTGTAGGGTCGGGTCGCCCAGGTCGCCGGGGATCGTGGTCCACGGGTGGCGCAGCGTGGGCCAGGTGAGGACCACCGCCAGCAGCAGCCCGGCGAGCACCGCCAGGGTCCACTCGTGGCGCAACCACCACCACGCGGTCCGATCAGCGGCCGGGGGCGGCTCGCCTCCGCTGCCGCCGGGCCGCCCGCCGCGGTCCGCGTCCAGCAGGTTCGCCAGTCGTTTCGTCACCGTGGCGGAGCGGCCCGGCCCGGAAGCTCGGCCGGCTTCGGACGCACCCGTCTGTTCGGGCTGCGGCACGGCGGGCCGGACCAGCCGCCCGCTGACCGCCGGGGCGTGGACCTCGGGGCCGCCAGGTGATCGCGTCGCGGTTCCGTGACCGCGCGGGTGCGCGGGTGACCCGTGCTCTCCCGCCGTCGGGTCATCCGCCATGGCGCACCTCCAGCGGCCAGCCGGTGTGCGGGCCACCGAGGACGGTCACGGCTGTCTTCGCGCCGGAGCCCGAGCACCGGTGGGTCCACCCGGCGGTCGACCCGGTCGCCGCTGGCCACGGCCCGCGCACCGGGGACCGCGAGCACCGCGTCGCCGGTGCCGGCCACGGTGGGGAGGGGAGCCTCCGCGAGGCGCCCGCCCGGGGCTGTCCCATGAGTTGTCCTTCGGCCCAAGTCCCTGATTGGCGCACAATTCGCCACATCAGGAGTTGATAGTTGGCTATCTAAATTAACGGCGGAGACACGTGCGCGACAAGCCCCCGACGCGGACGGGCGCGCCGCCCCGCGTCATTGACAGCCGAGAGTTCGGAGCCTAGAACAAACAATCGACAGCTATGGATGGAAAGGTCGTCACCGAAGGCGCCACCCCACGCACAGGGAGGATCCGGAGCATGCATCGACCAGGCCCGTCCCGCCGGCTCGGCCTGCTGGCCACCGCCGTCACCGCCACGTTCGTCGTCGTAGCCGTCACCCCACCCGCCGAGGCCGCGGCGGCCGATCTCACGCAGTACGTCAACCCGTTCATCGGCACCGACGACAGCAACGCGCCCAACCCGGTGGGCGGCGGCGCCGGTGGCAGCACCATTCCCGGCCCGGTGCAGCCCTTCGGGATGGTGCAGCTCAGCCCGGACACGCCGACCGCCTCACCCTCCGGGTACCGGCACAGCGACACCGAGATCGAGGAGTTCAGCCTCACCCACTTCAACGGGGCGGGCTGCGCCAACAACGAGGATCTCGGCATCCTGCCGATCACCGGCGCCATCGGAGCCTCCCCCGGGACGTCCTGGACGTCCTACCGGGCCACCCAGACCAAGAGCCAGGAGCAGGCCCGCCCCGGCTACTACCAGGCGGTGCTCAGCAACTACGGCAACACCCGGGTGGAGGCCACGGCGACCACGCGCACGGTCGCCCTCCGGCTGACCTACCCGTCGACCGCCGCCGCCCGGGTGCTGGTCAACACCAGCCGCAGCGCCACCGGCAACCGGAACGGCTCGATCACCATCAGTGGATCATCCGTGACGGGCAGCGTCACCGGCGGCGGCTTCTGTGGCAGCTCGAAGACCTACCAGATCTTCTACCGGATGGAGTTCGACCGCGCACCGTCCGGGGTCGGCACCTGGTCGGGGGGTACGGTCAGCGCCGGGTCGACCAGCACCAGCGGCACGAACTCCGGCGGGTACCTGACCTTCGACACGTCCAGCAACCCGGTCGTGCAGGTCAGGGTCGGCATCTCGTTCGTCAGTCAGGCGGGGGCCCAGGCCAACCTCGTCAGCGAGCAGCCAGGCTTCGACTTCGACGCGCTGCGGGCGCGGGCCGACGAGCAGTGGAACGGCGTGCTCAACCGGGTGCAGGTCACCGGGGGCTCCGGCGCCGACCTGCGGAAGTTCTACACCGCGCTGTACCGCGTCTTCATCAACCCCAACGTGTCCAACGACGTCAGTGGGCAGTACCGGGGCTTCGACAACGTGATCCGCACCGCCAGCCACCCCGTCTACCAGAACTACTCCGGCTGGGACGTCTACCGGTCCTGGGCGGCGCTCATCGCGTTCATAGCGCCTGCGGAGGCGGCCGACATCGCCAAGTCGATGGTGCTCGACGGGCAGCAGGGCGGCCTGCTGCCCAAGTGGTCGCACAACACCAACGAGGCCTTCGTCATGACCGGCGACCCCGGCCCGATCATCGTGGACAGCCTCTACCAGTTCGGTGTCCGCGACTTCGACACCGCCGCCGCGCTGGAGTTGATGAAAAGGAGCTCCGCCGGCGGCACCACCCAGGGCAGCCCGATCCGCGGCCGGCAGGGCGGCTACGTGCAGCGCCACTACATCGACGGCGACCCCTCGGACTCGCTGGAGTACTCCGCGAGCGACTTCGCGGTCGCCCAGTTCGCGCGGGCCCTGGGGGACACGGCCACGTACGACACCCACATGGCCCGGGCCCAGTGGTGGCGCAACGTGTTCAACACCGAGTCCGGCTACGTCCACCCGCGAAACGCCGACGACAGTTGGCCGTGGCCGCTCGACCCCGCCAGCCAGTCGAACTACGTCGAGGGCAACGCCTCGCAGTACACCTGGATGGTCCCCTACAACCTCGGCGGCCTGATCAACCTCATGGGCGGCCGGCAGACCGCGATCCAGCGGCTCGACCACCACTTCACCCAGACCAACGGGGGCCAGTCGCAGCCGTACTTCTACATCGGCAACGAACCGGAGCACGGCGTGCCGTGGGCCTACCACTTCGCCGCCGCGCCGGCCGGCACCAGCGCGGCGGTCCGGCGGATCATGAACGAGTCGTTCACCACCGGCGCCGGCGGCCTGCCCGGCAACGACGACCTGGGCGCCACCTCGGCGTGGTACGTCTGGTCCGCGCTCGGCATGTACCCGCCCACGCCCGGCGCGGACACCCTGGCCCTGCACGGCCCGGTCTTCCCGTCGATCCTGGTCGACCGGCCCACCGGTGACCTGCGGATCGACGCCACCAACGCCGGGCAGGGCAACCAGTACGTGCAGAGCCTGTCCCGGGACGGCTCGGCGACGCAGCGCACCTGGCTGCGCTACGGCGACCTCGCCGGTGGCGCGACACTGTCGTACACGATGGGCGCCTCGCCCTCGTCGTGGGGGACCGACCCCGCCGACGCGCCGCCGTCGTTCGACGACGGGGCCACCCCGCCGGCCGCCGCCGCCGAACTGGGCCCCAACCTGGCCGCCGGGAGGCCGGCCACCGGCTCGGCCGCGTGCAACGCCACCGAGGGCCCCGAGAAGGCGTTCGACAGCAGACTCGGCGGCGCCAGCAAGTGGTGCTCCCTCGCCACCGGCACCAAGTTCCTCCAGGTCGACCTGGGATCGAACCAGACGATCCGCTCCTTCGTGGTCAAGCACGCCGGGCTCGGCGGTGAGACCACCGGCTGGAACACCGGTGACTTCACGATCCAGACCAGCACCGACGGCAGCACCTGGACGACCCGCGCCACGGTGTCCGGCAACCGGGCGAGCCGGACACACCACCCGATCCTCGCGGCGCCGGCCCGCTTCGTCCGGCTGACCATCACCAGCCCCACCAACAACGGCAACAACGCGGCCCGGATCGACGAGTTCGAGGTGTACGGCACGAACAACCAGGCCAACCTCGCGCTGAACCGCCCGGCCACCACGGATGCCCAGTGCGCCGCGAGCGAGGGGCCCGAGAAGGCCGTCAACGGCAGCACCTCGGGCGGCGGCTCCGACAAGTGGTGCGCCAACGGCGGCACCAGGTCCCTGCGGGTCGATCTCGGCGCGGGCCACCGCGTCCAGTCGATCGTCGTCCACCACGCCGGCGCCGGCGGCGAGGACCGCGCGTGGAACACCCGGGACTTCGACCTGCAACTGTCCACCGACGGCGCGACCTGGACGACCGTGGCACAGGTCAGGGGCAACACCGCCGACATCACCAGTCACCAGGTCTCGGCCGACGCCCGGTACGTGCGGGTGAACGTCCGCACCGCCACCCAGACCACCGACACCGCCGCCCGGCTCTACGAGGTCGAGGTCTACGGAACCTGACCCTCCCCGGCCGGCCGCCCGCGTCCGGTGGCCGGCCAGGGCCAGGTCCTCGTGGACGACGCACTCCCGGCCGGCGCCGCGATCCGCTCACGCCTCGGGCACCCGGGCCCACTTCTGGAGCGTGTCCTCGCGCCCGGTCGCGTCGAGGTGCAGCGCCGCCTCGATCAGCGCGAGATGGGTGAACGCCTGGGGGTAGTTGCCGGTCGCCGTCCCGTCACCGGCCATCTCCTCCGCGTACAGTCCGAGGTCGCCGGCCCGCGCGCAGAGCCAGTCGAAGGCCTGCTGCGCCTCCCGCCGCCGGCCGGTCAACGCCAGGCAGGAGACCATCTCGAACGAGGTGAGCAGGAAGCCCGGCTCGCTCCCGGGCAGGCCGTCGTCGACCTCGCGGGTGTCGTACCGGTGGACCAGCGCCACGCCGTCGCCGAGCCGGCGGTGGATGACGTCGATGGTGGAGCGGATCCGCGGGTCCTCGGGCGGCAGGAAACCGACCAGCGGAAGACGCAGCACCGCGGCGTCCAGGGCGGTGGAGTCGTACGCCTGCACGAAGCAGCCCAGCCGCTCGTCGTAGCCGCGATCGATCACCTGACGGTGGACCTCGTCCCGCTCGGCGCGCCAGCGGGCGAGGTCACGGTCGTCGTCGAAGTGCTCGGCGAGCCGGATCGCCCGGTCGAGGCAGACCCAGGCCATCACCTTGGAGTTGACGTAGTGCCGGGGCACGTTGCGGATCTCCCACACGCCGTGGTCGGGCTCGCGCCAGCGTCCCAGGGCGTCCTCGACCCAGTGCCGCAGCCGCTCCCAGCCCTCCGGCGGGAGCCCCCCGCTCAGCTCGTGGTAGGTCAGGGCGGCGTCGAGGAGGTGGCCGTACACGTCGAGCTGGAACTGGTCGAACGCCTCGTTGCCGACGCGCACCGGCCGGGAGTCCCGGTACCCGCGCAGGTGCGGCAGCCTCGTCTCGGGTCGCCGGACGTCGTCGATGCCGAACATCGCCGGCAGGTACGGGTCGTCGGCCGCCGCGTCGAGCAGGAAACGCAGGAATCGGCCCCCCTCCTGGGCGTGCCGGAGGCGGAACAGGGCGAGCACCACGAGCGCCGCGTCCCGGGGCCAGGTGAACCGGTAGTCCCAGTTGCGGACACCGCCGAAGCTCTCGGGCAGCGACGTGGTCGCCGCGGCCAGCAGGGCGCCGGTCTGGTCGAAGGACAGCCCGCGCAGCACCAGGGCGCTTCGCAGCACCTGCTCCCGGCCGGGCCCGTCGTAGGCGGCCCGCGCGGTCCAGTCGCGCCAGGTGTCGCACGTGCGGCGGAAGATCCGCTCCCCGTCGCCCGGTTCGAGATCCGACTCGGTCGCGCCGTCGTAACCGAACACACAGGTCCGCAACTCACCCGGGCCGACGAGTTCGTCCGCCAGCAGCCGGTCGTCCTCCTGGCGGAACGCCACGTTGGTCAGCAGCCTCAACTCGGGCAGCCGCCACCGGCCGGTTCCCTGTGCCCTCCAGCGCCCCGGACCGCGCCCGTAGTCGGGTCGGGCGTCCACGACGAAGCGCACCATCGCGTAGCCGGAGACCACCCGTACGCAGCGCACCAGCCGTCGCTCGGCCACGATCGGCACCTCGTCGCGGCTGCCCTGACGCACCGCCAGGAAGTCGTGGACCAGCACCTCCGCGCCCTCGTCGGTGAGGTAGCGGCTCTCCAGCACGAGGGTGTCCTGGACGTACCGGCGTTGGGCGGCGCCGGCACCCACGACCGTGATCTGCGCGGCCCCGCCGCGCTCCCGGTCCAGCAGCCGACCGAACACGCTGGGCCCGTCGAAACGGGGCACGCAGAACCAGTCGACGGATCCGTCCGGACCGACCAGCGCCGCCGAGTGTGTGTCGGAGAGGAACGCGTACGCGTCGATGGCCGGGAAGGTGTCCGTCATGCGCCGTCCCTCTCACCGCGGGTGCGTCCGTCGTGCCCCGGCTACCCGTTGTGCCCGCCCTCAATCCCGGGCCGTGCCCGCCGTGCCCGCCGGGACCCGGGTGACGTCGACGACCCGCGCGACCGGGTGTTGTCGCTACCTCTCCGGGCGTTCGACGCGGGTGGGGTTGCCGCGGACGAGCTCGTCGTGGACGCGCCAGCGGGCGGTGGTGACGGCGCGTCCTGCCGTCTCGTCGCCCTGCTCGATGCGCTGTCGCAGCAGCCGCACGGCGATGCGGCGGTTGAGGCTGAACTGCCGCTCGGTGTCGACCACGAGGACGATCCCCGAAGGGCGGTGGGTCGCCCGTACCGCCGTGCTGGCCTTGTTCCGGTGTTGACCGCCGGGGCCGCCGGTGCGGCAGCCGACGATGTCGACATCCGCCTCCGCGAACGTCGTGCGCGGGGTGTCGACCTGGCACGGTCGGGCGATGACGTACCAGTTCTTCCGGCCGGTGCCGGGCCGGTAGGGGCTGGGGGCCTGCCAGCACAGGGTTCCGGTCCACGAGGCGGCGAACGTCTCGGCGCCGGCTCCGGAGATCCGGACCAGGACCGACCGGTAGGTGCCGGGCCGGTCACCGGGCACGGTGTGCGTCCGATGGGTCGTCAGGCTCTGCCGGACGGCGTCGGCTTCCAGGCGGCGCAGCAGCCGGGCCAGCGCCCAGGCGCACTCCTGCGGGCCGCGTCCGGCCGACACGAGCAGGTGGACGCTCACGGCCGGCCCCGCCTGCGGCGGTGGTCCCGGCGGTCGCGTGGGGGCGTCGACCCGAGGTCGGGCGTCTTGTAGGTGACCAGGGGGACCGTGGTGGCCACGGGCGTGGCCAGTTCGTGGTCGACGAGGTCGGCGATCACCTGCTCGATGCGCTTGTAGGCCGTCGGTGCCTCCTCGAAGAGCAGCTGGCGGTCGCCGCACACCACCAGCGACCCCAGCGGCGTGCGGCGCAGCTCCTCGACCGTGTGCTTGGCCCGGCCCCGGCGCAGGGCGTCGGCGCGCGACATCTTCCGGCCCGCGCCGTGCGCCACCGAGTGGTTGGCGCCCGGCCCGGAGTGGGCGGCCACCAGGTAGGAAGGGGTGCCTCGGGTGCCGGCGACGAGCACGTCGCGGCCGTCGCCCGGCGCCGCCCCCTTGCGGTGCAGGTAGACCCCGTCACGGATCTCGACCAGGTTGTGGCACTCGTCGACGATCGGCTCGGTGGGCTCGGTCCCCAGGGCGTGGGCGACCCGGGCGGCCATCAGCCGCCGGTTGAGCGAGCCCCACCGTACGGCGTCGTCGTGCATCGCCAGGTAGGCGGCGGGATCCGGGGCGGGGCCCGCGCCGTGCACCTCGGTGTGCGCACGCAGGATCCGCTCGCCCAGCCCCCGGGAACCGCTGTGGACGACGAGCACGAGGTCACCGGCGGCGAGCCCGAGCCGGCTCGCGTGGCCCGGCTCGAAGACGGTGCCGATCCGGGCCAGCTCGACGAAGTGGTTGCCCCGACCGACCGTCCCGAGTCCCTCGACGTGACCGGCGGGAACGTCGTCCGTCATGACGGCCCAGGCGGGGTCGTCGGCGTCCTGCGCGGGGTCCAACGCGCGGTCGAGGTCGGGAAACCGGGCGGCGAGCCGCTCGGGCACGGCCCGCTTGAGCCTGAGGGGGAACACGGCGATGCCGCAACCGATGTCGGAGCCCACCAGGAACGGGTACAACACGGTCGACGCCATGGCGGCGCCGATGGGGGCGCCCTTGCCGGGGTGCAGGTCCGGCATGGCGGCGACGTGGATCATGCCGTCGAGGGCGGCCACCTGGTGACACTGCGCGAGGGCGTCGGACTCGATCCAGCTCGTGGGGGAGGCGAACACGGTGACGGTGGCCGAACCGGCGGCCGGGGCGGGCTGCGGCAGGGCCGCCCGCCGCAAGGGTGGCTGAGACAACGACGCTCACTTCGCTGAAAGTGGTCATGGACGGACGGCACGACGGCGCGGGTCGGCGCCGTGCGGCCGTGGGGCAACGGGGGTGCTGTCCGTCAGAACGTCATGGACATCACCTTCGCGGAGCCCACCGCGCGCGGCAAGCGCTTTTCGGCCGTGCGGGGCGTTCGATCAAGGTCGACCGGGCCGCGAGCCGAGGGGAGCGGGGCTCGCGGGATCGGAACCCCGCGGCAGGCGCCCCGGTTGCCCACCATGGGCCGGCGCGCCCACCGGGGTCCCGCCGAGGGACGGGCAGGGCATCCCGTAAGTTGTGTCCCGCGTCACATTTTGCCCGCGGCGGGACGTGTCGCCGTTCCGTCCACCCAGGCCCTGGTCAGGCGTGGGTGGACAACGACCTTTGGAGGTTTCCCACAACTGAGGCCGTGCAGGATGCGCAATCTGCGATATGGCGTCGCCAGCCGGGAGACGGAAGGGTGAATACTGCCGGGACCGCCGTGTCCCGGCGCATCGTTGGTCTACAGAAGGGCTCGGTCGGGTGTTCAGTCGTGTCGCCATCGTCAACCGTGGTGAGGCCGCCATGCGGCTCATCCACGCTGTACGGGACATCGCCGCGGAGACCGGGACCCGGATCGAGACCGTCGCGCTGCACACCGACGTCGACCGGGCCGCCACGTTCGTGCGGGAGGCCGACATCGCCTACGACCTCGGTCCCGCCTCCGCGCGCCCGTACCTGAACCTGGAGGTGCTGGAGCGGGCGCTGGTGGAGACCGGGGCCGACGCGGCGTGGGTCGGCTGGGGCTTCGTCGCGGAGGACCCGAGGTTCGCGGAGCTGTGCGAGCGGGTCGGGGTCACCTTCGTCGGACCGAGCGCGGATGCCATGCGCAAGCTCGGCGACAAGATCGGCGCGAAGCTGATCGCCGAGGAGGTCGGCGTCCCGGTCGCGCCGTGGAGCCGCGGTGCGGTCGAGACCCTGGACGCCGCCCTGACGGCGGCGGCCGAGGTCGGCTACCCACTGATGCTCAAGGCGACCGCGGGTGGCGGCGGGCGCGGCATCCGCGTGATCACGAACGAGGCCGAGCTCGCCGACGCCTACGAGCGCACCAGCCAGGAGGCAGCGCGGGCGTTCGGCAGCGGCATCGTGTTCCTGGAGCGCCTGGTCACCGGCGCCCGGCACGTCGAGGTGCAGGTGATCGCCGACGGTCAGGGCACCGCGTGGGCGCTCGGCGTCCGCGACTGCTCGGTGCAGCGACGCAACCAGAAGGTCATCGAGGAGTCGGCGTCGCCGGTGCTCAGCCCCGCGCAGGCGGCCGAGCTCAAGGCGTCGGCCGAACGGCTGGCCGTCGCGGTCGGTTACTGCGGCGCGGCGACGGTCGAGTTCCTCTACCACCCCGGCGACGAGCTGTTCGCGTTCCTCGAGGTCAACACCCGTCTGCAGGTCGAGCACCCGATCACCGAGTCCACCACCGGGTTCGACCTGGTCAAGGCGCAGCTGCACGTGGCCGCCGGCGGCAGGCTCGACGGCGAGCCGCCGGTGGAGCGCGGCCACGCCGTCGAGGCCCGCCTGAACGCCGAGGACCCCGACCGCGACTTCGCGCCGTCCCCGGGCCGCATCGCCCGGCTGGCCCTGCCCGCCGGGCCGGGCATCCGCGTGGACACCGGCGTCAGCGAGGGCGACACCATCCCCGCCGACTTCGACTCGATGATCGCGAAGATTATCGCCTACGGCCGCGACCGCGACGAGGCGCTCGGCAGGCTGCGCCGGGCGATGGCGCAGACCACGGTGATCATCGAGGGTGGCGCGACGAACAAGAGCTTCGTGCTCGACCTGCTCGACCAGCCCGAGGTCATCGACGGCAGCGCGGACACCGGCTGGATCGACCGCGTCCGGGGCGAGGGCCGGCTCGTCTCGCACCGGCACTCGGCCGTCGCGCTGGCGGCTGCCGCCATCGAGGCGTACGAGGAGGAAGAGCGCGTCGAGCGGCAGCGGCTGTTGTCGACGGCGTTCGGCGGACGCCCGCAGGTGCAGCACGAGAGCGGCCGACCGCTGGACCTCAAGCTGCGGGGCGTCGGCTACCGCGTTCGGGTCGCGCGGGTCGGCGCGCACCGGTTCCGCGTCGGCGTCGAGGCGGGTGACGACGTCCGCACCGCCGACGTCGAGCTCGACCGCTTCGACCGGCACACCGGGCAGGTCGTCGTCAACGGCACCCGGTACCGGCTGCTCACCGGCACGCACGGGCCGATCCACCTGATCGAGGTGGACGGCGTGACGCACCGGGTCAGCCGCGACGAGGGTGGTGTCGTTCGCTCGCCCATGCCCGCGCTGGTCGTCGCCACGCCGCTGAAGGTCGGCGCCGAGGTCGAGGCGGGCGCGCCGGTGCTCGTGCTGGAGAGCATGAAGATGGAGACGGTGCTGCGGGCACCGTTCAAGGCGCGGCTGAAGGAATGCGCCGTGTCCGTGGGCAGCCAGGTGGAGGCCGGTGCGCCGCTGGTGCGGCTGGAGCCGCTCGCCGACGCCGAAGTGGAGAGCGACCCGGCGGGGGAGTCCGTCGAGCTGGACCTGCCCGCCGCGCCCCGGGAGATCCCGGCGCGGGCCCGCACCAGGCGCGGCCAGGAGGACCTGCGCAGCCTGCTGCTGGGCTTCGACGTCGACCCGCACGACGAACGCCGGGTGCTCGACGACTACCTCGCGGCACGCCGGGCGGCCATCGCGGACGGTCACCGGCCGCTGGCCGCGGAGCTCGAACTCGTCGACATGTTCGCCGACCTCACCGAGCTGAGCCGCAACCGGCCGACGGGTGAGGACGGCGGCGGTGACGGTCACCTGCACAGCGCCCGCGAGTACTTCCACACCTACCTGCAGAGCCTCGACGTCGAGCGAGCCGGGCTGCCGGAGGCGTTCCAGGCCAAGCTCGCCAAGGCGCTCGGGCACTACGGCGTCACCGATCTGGAGCGTTCCCCCGAACTCGATGCCGCCGTGTTCCGGATCTTCCTCGCCCAGCAACGCGCGTCCACCGACGCCGCGGTCGTCACGGCGTTGCTGCGCGCCTGGCTGCGGGAGCCGCCGCCGGACGAGGCGTTGCGCGAGCCCGCCGGCCTGGCGCTGGAGCGGCTGGTGGCCGCGACCCAGGTGCGCTTCCCCGTGATCTCCGACCTCGCGCGCGGCGTGGTGTTCGGCTGGTTCGCCCAGCCGTTGCTGCGTCGCAACCGCGCCAGCGTCTACGCCAGCGTCCGCAAGCACCTGCGCCACCTGGACACGCACCCGGACGCGCCGGACCGTGCCGAGCGCATCGCCGAGATGGTGCGTAGCACCGAGCCGCTGGTGCGGCTGCTCGGCCAGCGGCTGATCCGCGCCGACCTCGGCAACGAGGTCATGCTGGAGGTGCTGACCCGGCGGTACTACGGCAACAAGGGCCTCACCGGCGTGCGCACCAGCGAGGTCGCGGGCTGCACGTTCGTGGTCGCCGAGCGCGCGGGCTCGTGCGTGGTCTCCTCGGCGGTGGGCTTCGAGGCGCTGGGCGCCGCGCTGCGCGGGCTCGGGGAGCTGGCGAGCGGCGAGGACGTCTTCGACGCCGACATCTATCTCGCCTGGGAGAACCAGCCGGAGGACACCGACGCGATGGCCGCCGCGCTGCACGAGGTCGTCAGCGCGCACCCGTTGCCGGGCCAGGTCCGCAGACTCACCGCCACCGTCGCGGGCCGCAGCGGCGCGGTGATGCACCACCACTTCACGTTCCGCCCGTCGACCACCGGGATGGTAGAGGAACGGCTGGTCCGCGGCCTGCATCCGTACATCGCGCAGCGGATGCAGTTGGAGCGGCTGAGCAAGTTCGACCTCACCCGGTTGCCGTCGTCCGACGAGGAGGTCTACCTCTTCCAGTGCGTGGCGCGGGAGAACCCGTCGGACGACCGCCTCGTCGCGTTCGCGCAGGTACGCGACCTGACCGAGCTGCGCGAGCACGATGGCAGGCTGGTCGCGCTGCCGACCGCCGAGGACACCGTCGCCACCTGCCTCGACTCGATCCGCCGCGCGCAGTCGCGGCGACCGTCGAAGAAGCGCGTCAACACCAACCGGATCGTGATCTACGTCTGGCCGCCGAGCGACCTCACCCGCGCGGAGCTGGAGATGATCGCCGGGCGAGTGCTGCCGACGACCGCGGGCGCCGGGCTGGAGGAGATCCTGTTCATCGCGCGGCAGCGCGACCGGGAAACCGGCGAGCTGACCAAGATCGCCGTGCGTATCTCCTTCGACGCCACGGGCGGCAGCGAGCTGACCGTCGGCGAGCCGTCGGACGAGCCGGTCGAGCCGCTCGACGACTACCGGCAGAAGGTGCTGCGCGCGAGCAGCCGCAACACGGTGTACCCGTACGAGCTGACCGGCCTGCTCGGCGACTTCGTCGAGTACGACCTCGACGACGAGCACGCGCTGGTGCCGGTCGCCCGCCCGAAGGGACGCAACACCGCGGCGATCGTCGCGGGTGTGGTCAGCACGCCGACCCGGTGGCACCCACAGGGCGTCACCAGGGTCGTGCTGCTCGGCGACCCGACGAAGTCGCTCGGCGCGCTGTCGGAGCCGGAGTGCCGCCGGGTGATCGCCGCGCTGGATCTGGCCGACCGGATGCGGGTGCCGCTGGAGTGGTACGCGCTGTCCTCCGGCGCGCGGATCTCCATGGGGTCCGGCACGGAGAACATGGACTGGGTGGCCGCGGCGCTCAAGCGGATCGTCGAGTTCACCCAGGACGGTGGCGAGATCAACATCGTGGTCGCGGGCATCAACGTCGGCGCGCAGCCGTACTGGAACGCCGAGGCGACGATGCTCATGCACACCAAGGGCATCCTGGTGATGACTCCGGACTCGGCGATGGTGCTCACCGGCAAGCAGTCGCTCGACTTCTCCGGCGGCGTGTCGGCCGAGGACAACTTCGGCATCGGTGGCTACGACCGGGTGATGGGGCCGAACGGGCAGGCGCAGTACTGGGCGCCGAACCTGTCCGCCGCGCGGGACGTGCTGATGTCGCACTACGACCACACGTACGTCGCCCCCGGCGAGCAGGGGCCGCGGCGGGCGACCACGACCGACCCCGTCGACCGCGACATCTCCGACTTCCCGCATGTCGTGGCGGGCAGTGACTTCAGCACCGTCGGCGAGATCTTCTCTGCCGAGGCCAACCCGGACCGCAAGAAGCCGTTCGACATCCGGACCGTGATGCGGGCGCTCTCCGACCAGGACCACCCGGTGCTGGAACGCTGGGCGGGCATGGCCGACGCGGAGACCGCGGTGGTGCAGGACGTGCATCTCGGTGGCATGCCGGTGTGCCTGCTCGGCATCGAGTCACGGTCGGTGCCGCGGCGCGGTTTCCCGCCCACCGACGGCCCGGACACCTACACCGCGGGCACGCTGTTCCCGCGGTCGTCGCAGAAGACCGCGCGGGCGATCAACGCGGCCAGCGGCAACCGGCCGTTGGTGGTGCTGGCGAACCTGTCGGGCTTCGACGGGTCCCCGGAGTCGATGCGGAAGCTACAGCTGGAGTACGGCGCCGAGATCGGCCGCGCGATCGTGAACTTCCGCGGGCCCATCGTGTTCTGCGTGATCTCGCGGTACCACGGTGGCGCGTTCGTGGTGTTCTCGAAGGCGCTGAACCCGAACATGACCGTGCTCGCGCTGGAGGGCTCGTTCGCCTCGGTGCTCGGCGGTGCTCCGGCCGCCGCGGTGGTGTTCTCCGGCGACGTCAACGCCCGGACCGCGGCCGATCCGCGCCTGCGGGACCTGGAGGCCCGCGCTGCGATCGCCTCCGGCGCCGACCGCGCCGCGTTGACCGCCGAGCTCGACGAGATCCGTTCGTCGGTCCGCGCGGAGAAGCTCGGTGAGGTGGCCACGGAGTTCGACCGCGTGCACAACATCCAGCGCGCGGTCGAGGTCGGCTCCGTCGACGCCGTCATCCGCGCCGCGGAACTGCGCCCGCGGATCATCGAGGCCATCGAGTCGCGTCTGCGTTAGTCCGGTCCACTGCCGTGGACCAGGCGACCGTCGCGCCACGTGCAGTGGGGAACACCGCGACGGCCTGATCGAGCACCGCATGCGAACGGCCGACCGGTCGCGTGCGGTGCTCGATCAGAGTCGTCGCCACGCACCTACCGAGCTGCGGCCGGACCCGGAAGCGGCTGCGTCAGCCCGGCCCGCTACCAGGCCATCCGCGAGCTGCGACCACCGGTTCCACAGCTCTCGACGACCATGTTCGGTCCCTCGGCGGATCCTGCGGGAGCGCGTTCGCGTCCGGGACCTCATCCTGACGAGCGACCGCCGGTGCGCGGACGCCCTCGGGCTATTTCCCCCGTATCGAGCGTTCAGTCCCAGTTGAGCCAGTAACGTCTCATCCGACAGCGGGGAGACCGGCTCGACGGGTGAGTCTCCGGTCCAGCCGAGAAGGATCAGGACCAGTGCATCTGACGCCCAAGGAATCTCTCGATGGCATGGTGGCCGACCAGCACTGGTCGGCCGTGGTCAAGGGCGCGAAGAGGTACGTCCCGCTCGCCGTGGACCGCAAGGGCATGGAGTCGGTGATGCGTACCCACGCGTTCACCGGGATCACCCATGGGTTCGTCCCCGGCACCGAGGCGATCGCGTACCTCGCGCCGCACGAGTCGCGGCGGTCGTTCGGCGGCGCGGACTCGACCCCGCACTCCCACCTGCCCGCCAACCTCGACTGAGGAGGGCTCGTGCGCGCGATGGTCGAGACGCTGAAGCTGTTGCAGTTCGTCCACGACCGAGCACCCTCCAGGACTTCGTCCGCACGACCATCCGGCTCGCCGCCACGGGGGACGGCGTCGCGCTGCTCACCGGGCACCGCGGCGCCACCGCCGGTCGTGTTCACCGACTGCAAGACGGGCGAGGGAATCGACGGATGGACGTCGACCTGGCGCCGGGCAGCCAGGCGCACGTGGTCACCCAGGCCGCCACCAAGATCCAGGAGATGGACGCGAACCACGGCTCGCAGATCCAGACCTGCACCCTCGCCTCCGACACCCGTCTGGGCCGCCGCGACGCCGCTGGCCGGCGCCGTCAGCCGGCTGCCGAACGACGCCGGGCTGATCTTCAAGGTCCTCGGGCAGGAAGCGGAGCCGGTGCGCGAAGCGATCCGCGCCTTCTGCGTGCCGCCCGCGAGGAAGTCACCGGTCGGACCTTCCCGCCGGCATCCAGTTGGCGTTGACGCAAGCGAAGGAGACAGAGATGGCCGAGGCCGCGCGGGGCTGGAAACGGCTGAGCGACCGCTACCCGGTGGTCGGGTTCGTCGACGCGTGTCTGCGCGGGACCGCGCAGGTCGTCCTGCAGAACAACCCGCTGACCGGCCTGCTCATCCTCGTCGCGATCGCCTGGGGCGCGTTCGAGAACGGCATTCCCCGGGTCTTCGGCGGCGCCGTACTCGGTGTCGTCGTCGGCACGGCGACGGCGGTCGCCCTCCAGGTCGACCGGACGTCGTTGCGGCACGGGCTGTTCGGCTTCAGCCCGCTGCTGACCGGGATCGGCGTCGCGACCTTCCTCGACCACCGGCCGTTGATGTGGCTCTACCTGGTGTTCGGAGCCGCCGCCACGACCGTGGCCACCCTTGCTCTGAACCGGGTCTTCAAGACCTGGGGGCTGACCGCGTTCACCTTCCCGTTCGTGCTCACCACCTGGGTGCTGTTGCTGGGGGCCTACCAGTTCAGCCGGTTCACCGTGCTGACCAACCTCAAGCCGATCTTCCCCGGCGAGGGGACGCTGGCCGCCGGCAGGTTCGACTGGGACCTCGTGCCGACCTTCCTCCGGGGGGTCTCCCAGGTGTACCTCACCAACAGCTGGGTCAGCGGGCTGATCATCGTGATCGCGCTGCTGGTCAACTCCCGCTGGTCGGCGCTGTTCGCGGTCGTCGGCAGCGTCGGCGCGACCCTGCTGGCGCTCTGGTTCGGCGCCGACGGGCTCTCGCTCGACAAGGGCCTGTACGGCTTCAACGCGGTGTTGACGGCGATCGTGGTGGGAGCCGTCCTGCACCGTCCCGGCCCGCTGGTGACGGTCTACACCCTGTTCGGCATCGGCCTGACGCTCTTCGTGCAGGTGGCTCTGGCGAGCGTGCTCACCCCGCTGGCCATCCCGGTGCTGACCGGGCCGTTCAACTTCGCCACCTGGTTGCTGCTGCTGCCCCAGCGGCACTTCGCGTCGGTGCCCGACCACGAACGTGTCAAGGAAGCCGCTGTCTCGGCGGTGAAGCGTACTGGAGCAGGGCGTTGAGCGCCGTCAGGACCGACCTGGCGAGCACGGTGACGGCGAGCCCTCGAACCCGGCCGGCCGGGGCGGTTCTATGCTGCGGCGACTACGTCCGGGGCCCGTAGGTCAGGCGGCGTAGGACGATCTCGGCGGGACCGGCCTGCCCGCGCTTGTCGAGCAGGTGGGCGATCAGAACGGCCGCGAGCCAGACGGCCACCGCGATGATCAGGCCGGTCGCCGTGGGGCTGCCGAAACGGTGGCCGAGGGCGAGCGTGAAGGGCGCCAGGAGGACCAGCCAGGCCACCGACTGGAACAGGTAGCCCGACAGGGAACGCCGGCCCAGGGCCGAGAGCGCGCCGACGACGGGGCCGGGCCGGGTGACCCGCATGGCGATCAGGCCGAAGACGGCCACGTAACCCGGGCCGGCGAACATGCCGCTACCGCCGTGGAGCACCAGCATCAGGCTGGCGGTGGACTCGTCGGCGTTCAGCCATCCGGCGCTGACCAGGGCGGCCGGGAGGCCTCCGGCGATGGCGACGCCGAGGCCGAGGACGGCGGTCCACGTGAGCAGGCTCCGGTGGCGGGCCGGCTCTTCGAGGACCCGGCGGCGGGCGGCCCACATGCCCAGCCAGGTGATGATGATGAAGGGCAGGACGGTCAGCGTGTGCACCGGCCATTCGCCGAGGCGAGCCAGCATGGACGCGAGGTACCCGGGGGCGGCGAGGGAGTCGACGTGGCCCGACGGCAGCGGGACCGACCCGCCCGAGCCGCCGAGGAGGCCGCTCGTCACGACGGCGCCGATGACCAGGATCTCGACCGCCGACAGTGCCCAGAGCACCAGCGCGATCCGGTGGAACCTGTCGCCCCGGCGCAGCAGCACCAGGGTCATCACGATCCCGACGATCCCGTAGGCGCCGAGGAAGTCGCCGTAGTACAGCAGGGTGGCGTGTGCGAACCCGAAGACGACGAGCCAGAGGTTGCGGCGCAACAGCACCGAGCGGACCTGCTTCGGCGTGGCGCCGGAGGCGTCCTGGCGGCGGGCGAGCTGGACGAGTCCGTAGCCGAACATCACGGCGAAGACCGGGTATCCGCGGGCGTGGACGAGTTCGAAGAGCAGGAGGTTGAGCCCGCGTTCGGCGCCCTCCGGCGTGGCGTCGAGGCCGGGCTCGCCGGCGAAGACGACTCCGGCGGCGTTGGCCAGCGCGATGATCAGCAGCATCGCTCCCCGGGCAAGGTCCGGCGCGAGGGCGCGTTCGGCACGCCGTACCGGTCCTCTCGGCGTCCGTGGTGCGGTGTCAATGCTCATGGTCGTCCCTCTCCCCGAGAACCAGTCTTTAGTTTCTCAGGGAAAGTATCACAGACAAACTAATGAGGTCTGGCATGATGGGGCCGGATTTCGGCCGGGCGAACGAGGGAGCCAATGACCAGCGAGGACTTCGTTCCGGCGTCGCTGCGCCGGCTGTGGGGGATGTCGGAGCCCTCGCGTCTCGGGCGGCCGGCGGCCCTCGACGTCGGCCTGGTCGTCCGCGCGGCGGTGGAGATCGCCGACCGCGACGGGCTCGGCGGCGTGACGCTTCCCAAGGTCGCCAAGAGCCTCGGTTTCACGGGGATGTCGCTCTACCGGTACGTCGGCTCCAAGGACGAGCTGCTCACGCTCATGGCCGACTGTGCCCTGGGCGCGCCGGGGGAGATGGACACCGACGACTGGCGCGCAGGGCTGCGCGGCTGGGCCTTCGCGCAGCGCACGGTGTTCCAGCGTCGGCCGTGGCTGACGCGGTTGCCCACCTCCGGTCCGCCCTCCGGACCGAACCAGATCGCCTGGATGGAGGTCGCGCTGGCGATCATGTCCGGCACCCGTCTCGACTGGGCGCACAAGGTCGGCACCCTGTCACTGATCAGCGGCTACGTGGTCCAGTCGGTACGGCAGGACCGCGAACTCGCCGAGGGCAGGGCCGAAGGTCAGGGGCAGGCCGACGCCGAGCGTGACTACGGCCGCGCGCTGGCGCGGCTCGTCAAGCCCGAGCGCTTCCCCGAGATGGCACGACTGTTCTCCTCGGAACTGTTCGAGGCGCCGCCGCCGGACACCCCCGACGCGGCGATCGCCGACGCGGACTTCTCGCTCGGGCTGGAGTTGATCCTCGACGGCGTCGCCGTCCGCATCGGACGCTCCGGCTCCTGACGCGCGCCCCAGGACGGCCCCGGGGCGCACGTCGACGGCCGGTTCAGTCCGTCGTCACCCTCTGTCTGAAGAGGCCGTCGATCGGGCGAGGGGGCGTCCGCCGGTCGTCGAGGGCGGCACCCGATTCGACAACCTCGACGTCTTCCTCTGGTCCGTCGTGCGCTACCACGCGGTGCGGGCCGGCGTGCTGGAGCGGGCCGCGGTCGAGGCGGATTTCCTGCGCACCCCGTCCGCTATTTGTCAGCCGGTGCTCCAGCGACGGGTGACGCTCTTGTGGGCGGGGTGCGTGTCGATCGCTCTGGTCTCCTGCGGCCTGGTCCTGCGCCGTGCCGAGCCGCTCTCCGATCTGCACATCTACTACGGAGCGCTGGCGCACATGCAGTCGGGGCGCCCCCTGTACGAGTACGTCGCGGAGAACGGGGGCCCTTCACGTACCCGCCGTTCGCGGCCCTCGTCCTGTGGCCGATCACCGCCGTCCCCGAGTCGGTGGTGCGGGTGGCCTGGCTGGCGATGACCTGCCTTGCCGTGGTGCAGGTGGCGGCACCGTCAACCCGCCCCGCCCGCGGTCACCCGACCATCGCGCGACGGCAGCGATCAAGCTCCGCGCGCAGGTCGCGCCGCAGCGCCCGGTCCAGGCGGGGCTGGGCGAGCGCGTCGGTGAAGTCGCGGGCGGCCTCGTCCCACCGCCCCAGCCGCATGAGCGCGGTGCCCCGGTTGTAGCGGGGCACGGGCGCCGCCGACAGCGCCACCGCCCGGTCCAGGTCGGCCACGGCGGCGGCCACGTCGCCGCGTTCGAACCGGACGGCAGCCCGGTTCGTCCACGCCTCGACCAGCCCCGGATCCCCGGCCAGGGCCCGGGTGAGCAGCTCGTCGGCCTCGGCGAGGCCGCCACGCTCCGAACGGATGAGCCCGAGGGTGCACAGCAGCGCCGGCTCCTGCGGAGCCATCGCCAGCCCGGCCAGCGCGCCCGTCTCGGCCGCGTCGAACGCACCGCGCTCCACGTGCAGGTTGACCAGGGCGATCCGGGCGTCGAGGTGTCCGGGGTCGATGGCGAGCACCCGGTCCAGGTCCGCGCGCGCCCGCTCGGGGCGGCCCCGTTCCTGCTGGAGCACGGCCCGGTTGTAGTACGCCTCGGGCAGGTGTGGTCCCAGGCGGATCGCGGTGTCGTAGTCCCTGATCGCGGCCGAGGACCGCCCCGCCGCCCGATGCAGGGCCGCCCGGTCCACGTAGTACTCACAGTTGTCGGGATCATGGGCGATCACGGTGTCGAGGTCGGCCAGGGCCTGCGCCGGATCGCCGAGCGCCAGGTGTACCTGCGCCCGGTTGTGCCGCAGCCGGGCCAGGTCCTGCGGGCGCTCACCGGGGCCGAGCACCGCCGTCAGCCGGGCCAGCCCGTCGTCGATCAGCCGCAGCGCGCGGGCGGGTTCGCCCGCCCTGCTGTCCAGCAGCGCCAGGCCCTGCTCGTAGAAGACGGTGGACAGCACCCGCTGCCGCGGGTCGTCCAGGCCGGTGGCGAGGTGGATCGCCTGCTCCAGCCAGTGCCGCGCCTGCGCCGGGTCCTGGTCGGCCGCCGGTAGGTGCCGGGCGTACAGCATGGCGGTGGCGTACGCGGCCGACATGGTGATCTTCGGGTCGCCGGTGGCGGCGCGCGCCTCGCGATAGAGGTCGAGCGCCTCGGTGGCCTCGTCCAACGCCGCCAGGGCGGTGGCCAGGCCGGTGGTGAACGCCCACCAGTGCCGCAGGTCGCCGTCCGGGGTCACCGTGGCACGCCCGCGCCGCGCCACCCGGGCCGCGTGGTGGTAGAAGCCACGGGCCAGACTGTCGCCCAGGGCCCTGCGCGTCGCGTCCGGTGTCGGGTCGGCCGCTGCCGGCTCGCGGTCGCCACCGTCGCGCAGCTCGAGGCGTACCGGGGACGACCCGATCCGGCGGGTCAGCGCGTCCAGCAGCTCGCGGGTGGTCTCGTCGGCGCTGGCGATGTGGTCGAACCGGACCGTCACCGGGCGTCGCAGCTTGCTCGCCCAGGTGGCCACGAACTCCGCCGCGCCGTAGGCCAGGCAGGCGGTGCGCCGGGCGGGATGGAACCGGATCGGCTCCTCCTCGGCGGCCGGTCGTGCCGCGTGGTCGAGCCGGGGCGCGATGGCGTGCAGCTCGACCACGTGGCGGGACGCCAGGCGGGGGCTGTCGGCGGCGATCCGGCCGAGGAAGTCGGCGACCCCGGCGTACGGCCCGTGGGCGCGGTGGCAGTCGTAACCGCCCGGCTCACCGGTCACGGCGGGCCCCTCTCCGCAGTGGCGGGCGCCCGAGGGCGCCCGCCGTGCCGGGAACTACCAGCACCACTCGATCCAGAGCCGGCGGGCACCGGACACCAGACGCAGCGCGCTCGTGCGGCGGACGGTCATCTTCTTCACGGGAACCTCCACAGTGATTCACTTCAGGACAGAGGCAGAGCGTAAACCCGATCAAGGAGAATATGAAGACCACTCGTGACCAGACTGGGGGCATCGCCCCCGCGACCCCTACCGGACACGGGTGAGGTGCGGCAAGGCAGCCCAGGCGTCCCCGCGTTGCCGGCGCGGCGTCGGTGGCCGCCGACGACGATCTGCGCCGGTCCGGTCGGGCGGCGCGATCAGGGCTGCTGTTCGTCGTCGCCCACCGGCACGCTCTCGCCGTCGTGCTGGTAGCGCACGACCAGGTGCTCGTCCGGCTGCTCCGCCGTGGCGGTGCCACGGGTCTGTGGCACCGGCCGGCCGGACCTGACGGCCCCGGGCGGGGCCGTGCCGGTGCCCCGGACGGCCCGGCCGGCCGCGAGCGCGGCGGGCGGCCCGGCCCGCCGAGGGTGCCCGAGCAGCCAGCGCCGGCGGCGATTTTCGCCGGAATCGATCCTGTCCCGCCATCCGGTCGGACAGGCGCGCGGACCGGCCCGACCGGGGTTGCCGACCGGGCTTGCTGACCTGCGAAGTCTCGGCGAATAGCCGCCAATCATCCGACATGCCGCTCGTCGGGCTGTCGGGACCCAAGCTGTGAGAAGTGGCCGATTCCGGCCAACCGTCACTCTTGCAATCATTGTTAAATCTATGAATACTTCGACGCCTCCGATCGGGTGGGTCTCACCGGCCGATCGGTTGCCCGGGGCTACCCGAGAGGGCAGCCCGTGCTCAGCTCCAGGAGGTATCCACATGCGACTCTCCGGGTCCCCGCTGCGCCACGTCACCGCCATCTCGGTGGCCGGCGCCCTGGTCGTCGGCGCGCTGACCAGCGCTCCTGCCCAGGCCGCACCCGCGAAGAACGCCTCCCCCGACCAGGCCACCGCGCTCGCCGCCGCACTCGGCGAGCGCTCCGGCGGGGCGTACGCCCAGGCCGACGGCACCATGGTCGTCACCGTGACCGACGCCGCCGCCGCCCGAAAGGTCCGCGCGGCCGGCGCGACCCCGAAGCTCGTCGCCCGTGGTGCGGACGACCTGGCCCGCGCCACCGCCACCCTCGACAGTTCCGCCCGGATCCCCGGCACCGCGTGGTGGACGGACCCGGCGACCAACCAGGTCGTCGTCTCCGTCGACAGCACCGTTACCGGCGCGAAGCTCCAGCGCGTCGAGGGCGTCGCCGAACGGCTCGGCGGCACCGTCCGCATCGAACGGGAGGCCGGAAAGCTCAGCACCCGGGCCGCCGGCGGCGAGGCCATCTGGGCCGAGGGCGGCGGTCGCTGCTCGCTCGGCTTCAACGTCCGCAGCGGCGACAGCTACTACTTCCTCACCGCCGGGCACTGCACCGCCATCGCCGCCAACTGGTACGCCGACTCCGGGCAGAGCAGCCCGCTCGGCTCCGGCGGCACCGGCAGCTTCCCCGGCGACGACTACGGCATCGTCCAGCACAGCAACGCGTCCGCCGCCGACGGCAGCGTCTACCTCTACGACGGCACCACACAGGACATCACCGGCGCGGCCGACGCCTTCGCCGGGCAGTCGGTGCAGCGCTCCGGCAGCACCACGGGCCTGCACGGTGGCACCGTCGAGGCGGTCGGCGCCACGGTGAACTACGCCGAGGGTACGGTCACCGGCCTGATCCGCACCACGGTCTGCGCCGAGCCGGGCGACAGCGGCGGCGCGCTCTTCAGCGGCAGCACCGCTCTGGGCCTGACCTCGGGCGGCAGCGGCAACTGCTCCTCCGGCGGGACGACCTACTTCCAGCCGGTCACCGAGGCGCTGAGCGTCTACGGGGTGGAGATCGTCTGATCGACGCACCACCAGTGAGGGCCGCCGCGACACCGGCGGCCCTCACGCCTGTTCCCGGGACGGACGCCGGGTGAACGGGCGCGCCGACTGGTGACCGCGCTCCGCGGTGGCGGGTCAACCGTCACGCGCCGCTGACCCTCGGCTGTCGGTGGTCGGTCAGCCGGAGCCCGACACCGCGTACCGCGACGACGGTGACGCCGGTGCCGATCTGGCCGAGCTTGCGCCGCAACCGCTTCACCAGGGACTGCACGTCCGCCGTGCGCTGGCGTCCCTCGGCCCGCCAGACCGAGCGGTGCAGCTCGGCGTAGCTCCAGACCCGGACCGGCTCGGTGACCAGGCAGGCCAGCAGGTCGTGTTCGAGCCGGGTGAGGGAGACCTCACGGTTGCGGCAGCGGGCGGTCAGCCGGGCCGGGTCGATCCGCAGGGTGTCCTCCGGTGGCGCCGGTGCGGCGGCCCGGGCCCCCGCCGCCGCGCCGGGCGGCGGCTGCGAGGCCGCGATCAGCCTGCGCAGCTCGTCGAGGTCGGCCACCAGCAGCAGCGGCGCGATGCCGTCGAGGCGTTCGGCGAGCCGGATCCGTTCGGCCGGTGACGGTGTCACCGCGATCACCAGCGGGAACGGGCTGGCGGTCTCGTCGAACCCGTCCGGCGTCGTGCTGTCGTCCTCGGTCACCGCACCCACCCGGAAAACGATGGGCAGTTTCTGCCCGACTTGGTCATGGCCGTGACAGTAATTGTCAAACCCGTCGTCAAGCAGGCAACTCCTAGCGACAAGTTGCTCACGTGGCGTGCTTGATCGTTCACCTTTTTCGATCATAGTGTCCACACAGGCAGCCGGCGTGACCCGCTCGGCGCCTGGGGGGCCTGGGGGGTTCGTTCCGGTGTGATCCAGACGGGAGATGGGTCGTCTGCACCCTTCGCCATGGCTCGATTGACCGCGGGTCGTTTCTGGAGGAGACAGCACCGATGCTGAGACGTCCACACGGGAGGCGCCTGATCAGGCGCTTGGCGAGCGCGGGCGCGGCGATCGCCCTCGCCGCGACAGCTCTGGCGGCAACCGGCTCCGGCGTACAGGCCGCTCCGGGGGGAACCGACGCGTCCGCGTCGGCGGAGAAGATCCGACCCGAACTGATGAGCCAGCTCCAGGCCAAGAGCGAGAGCGACTTCTGGATCCGCTTCACCGACCGGGCCGACCTGAGCAAGGCCAGCGCGATCAAGGACTGGACCAAGCGGGGCGCCGCCGTCGCCGATGCGCTGCGCAGGAGCGCCGTCGACAGCCAGGCCAAGGTCCGGGCCGAGCTCGACGGCTCGGGCGCCAAGTACCAGTCCTTCTGGGCGACCAACGCCATCAAGGTCAGCAGCGGCTCCCTGAGCATGGCGCAGAACTTCGCCGCGCACGCCGAGGTCGAGGGCGTCTACGCCTCGACGGCCTACGAGCTGCCCAAGGTCACCAAGGGCAGCGACGAGAAGGCGGCGAACGCCCTCGAGTGGGGCATCGCCAACATCAACGCCGACGACGTCTGGTCCCAGTACGGCGTCACCGGCGCGGGCATCACGGTGGCGAGCATCGACTCCGGGGTGCAGTTCGACCACCCGGCGCTGGTGGGCGCCTACCGCGGCAACAACGGCGACGGCACCTTCGACCACAACTACAACTGGTTCGACGCCGCCGGCGAATGCGCCAGCGCGCCCTGTGACGGCGACGGCCACGGCACGCACACCATGGGCACGATGGCCGGCTCCGCCGACGCCAACCAGATCGGCGTCGCGCCCGGGGTCAGGTGGATCGCGGCCAACGGCTGCTGCCCGAGCGACGCCGCACTGATCACCTCCGGTCAGTGGATGCTCGAGCCCACCGACCTCGACGGCCAGAACCCGGACGCCAGCAAGCGGCCCAACATCATCAACAACTCGTGGGGCACCCGGACCCCCTCCAACGACCCGTTCATGGAGGACGTGACGCTGGCCTGGGCCGCGTCCGGCATCTTCGGGACCTGGTCCAACGGCAACAACGGCCCGGCCTGCCAGACCAGCGGCTCACCGGGCAGCCGGAGCAGCAACTACTCCACCGGCGCGTACGACGTCAACAACACGATCGCCAGCTTCTCCTCCCGGGGGACCGGGCAGAACGGCGACATCAAGCCCAACATCTCGGCGCCCGGCGTCAACGTCCGCTCCAGCGTTCCCGGCAACGGCTACGGCAGCCTCAGCGGCACCTCGATGGCCGCGCCGCACCTCGCGGGCGCGGTCGCGCTGCTGTGGTCGGCGGCGCCCGCGCTGGTCGGTGACGTCACCGCGACGCGCGCCCTGCTGGACGACTCGGCGATCGACAAGGCCGACACCCAGTGCGGCGGCACCGCCGACGACAACAACGTCTACGGCGAGGGTCGACTGGACGCGCTCGCCCTGCTCGCCGCCGCCCCGATCGGCGACACCGGCACCCTGGCCGGCAAGGTCACCGACGCGGCCGGCGCCCCGCTGCCGGGCGCCACGCTGGCCCTCACCGGCCCGGCGACCCGCGAGCTGACCACCGGGACCGACGGCACGTACTCGACCCTGCTCCCGGCCGGCGAATACCAGGTCGCCGTGACCGCGTTCGGCTACGGGAGCAAGACGGTGCCGGCGACGGTCACCAAGAACGTGACCACGACGCTCGACGTCGCCCTGGCCGCCGTGCCGAGCGTGACGGTCAGCGGCTCGGTCACCGACGGCTCCGGACACGGCTGGCCGCTGTACGCCAAGGTCAGCGTCGTGGGCCTGCCGGTGTCCGACTACACCACGCCCGCCAACGGCCGGTACAGCTTCACGCTCCCCGCCGGCGCGACGTACCAGGTCAAGGTCGAGCCGCAGTACCAGGGCTACCAGACCGTGACGAAGGACGTCAGGGTCGGCTCGGGCAACACCACCCACAACGTCGCCGTGCCCGTGGACTCCGCCGCCTGCACCACGGCGCCCGGGTACACGTACGGCTCGGACGGCGTGTACGAGACCTTCGACGGCGACCGCGTGCCGGCCGGCTGGTCGGTGGTGGACCACGCCGGCACCGGCCAGGTGTGGGACTTCGCCGACGCCGGCGACCGGGGCAACCTCACCGGCGGCACCGGCCACTTCGCGATCATCGACAGCGACAACTACGCCAGCGGTGGCCGGCAGGACACCTCCCTGGTCAGCCCGGTCGTCGACCTCACCGACGTGGCGACCCCGGTGATCCGGTTCAACCAGGACTACAACTGGCTGAACTCCGACCGCGCGGACGTCGACCTCAGCCTCGACGGCGGTGCGACCTGGGCCAACGTGCTCCGGCAGGCGGCGGACGTCCGCGGCCCGCGGGTGACCGAGGTGCCGATCCCGCAGGCCGCGGGCAAGGCGGAGGTCAAGGTCCGGTTCCACTACTACGAGGCGTCCTGGGAATGGTGGTGGCAGGTCGACAACGTGCTGATCGGTAGCGAGATCACCTGCAAGCCGACCAACGGCGGCCTGGTGCTCGGGCACGTCCGGGACAAGAACGACAACGGGTACGTCAACGGCGCCACCGTCACCAGCGACGACCGGCCGGCGGAGACCGCCACCACCGTGGCCACCCCCGACGACACCGGTCTGCAGGACGGCTTCTTCTGGCTGTTCTCGTCGCTGACCGACGCGCACCGCTTCACCGCCAAGGCCGGCAACTACGTCAGCCAGAGCAAGCAGGTCGACGTCCAGGCCGACTGGGCCACCCCCGTGAACTTCCAGCTCGCGGCCGGCCGGCTGTCGGTGCAACCGGCCGCGGTCAACGCCACGGTCCGGATGCCCAGCGGCAAGGCCACCAAGACCGTCACGGTGACCAACACCGGCGGGGCCCCCGTCAAGGTCCAGTTCAGCGAGCGCGACGACGGGTTCGAGCTGCTGCGGGCCGACGGCTCCCGCCTGTCCGAGCAGCAGATCCTCAGCTCCTCCGGCGCTCCGGCGCAGCGGCTCACCGCCGCCACGTCGTTCGCCGCGCAGGCGTCGGGCAAGGCGAGCACCGCCACCTCCGCCCCGGTCGGCCCGCAGGCCGAGCCCTGGACGGACATCGCCGACTACCCGACGAACCTGATGGACAACCGGGTGGTCAACCTGAACGGCAAGGTGTACTCGATCGCCGGCGGCAACGGCACGGCGTCGACCGCGAAGAACTACGTCTACGACCCGATCGCGCAGAGCTGGACGGCGATCGCCGACCTGCCCGGCGCGCGCAACGCCGTGACGGCGGGCGTCGTCGACGGGAAGATCATCGTGACCGGCGGCTGGGGGCCCTCCGGCCCCGACGGCACCACCTGGTCGTACGACCCGGCCGCCAACACCTGGACCGAGAAGGCGGACAACCCCGCGCCGCGGTCCGCCGCCGGTCAGGCGGTCGCCGACGGCAAGCTGTACGCCATCGGCGGGTGCACCACGGCGAACTGCACGCCGATGTCGAACGACGTCGTCCGGTACGACCCGGGCAGCAACAGCTGGGAGGCGCTGCCCGACTACCCGAAGTCGGTGGCGTTCCTGTCCTGTGGCGGGATCGGCGGCACCGTCTACTGCACCGGCGGTAACGACGGATCGGCGGCGCAGAAGGTCGGCTACGCCTTCGACCCGGGCGCCAACGCCTGGACCGCCATCGCCGACGCGCCGGTCGACAACTGGGCCAGCTCGTTCGCCGTCGCCAACGGCAAGCTCCTGGTCGTCGGCGGTTCGCAGGGCGGTGCCATCACCAACGCCGGCTTCGCCTACGACCCGGCCACCAACTCGTGGTCGAACCTGCCCAACGCCAACACCGCCCGGTACCGTGGCGGCGCGGCGTGCGGCTTCTACAAGGTCGGCGGCTCGTCCGGTGGCTTCACCGCCACGGCGGACAGCGAGGCCCTGCCCGGGTTCGGGGAGTGCGCCGAGGCTGCCGCGGACGTCAGCTGGCTGACGATCGACAAGACGGCGGCCACCCTGGAGCCGGGCCAGAAGGTCACGGTCACCGTGGGCATCGCGGCCACCGTCGACCAGCCCGGCACCTACTCGGCGTCGATCCTGATCAAGGAGGACACCCCGTACACGGTGCCGCCGGTGGCGGTGACGATGACCGCGCAGCAGCCGACCACCTGGGGCAAGCTGATGGGTACGGTCACCGGGACGAGCTGCCAGGGGGCCAGCGCGCCGATCGCCGGCGCGGTGGTCCAGGTCGACTCCTGGGCGATGTCGTGGACCTTCGCCACCGACGCCGAGGGCCGGTACGCCTACTGGCTGGACAAGCGGAACAACCCGCTGACCATGATCGTCGCCAAGGACGACTGGAAGCCCCAGACCCGGCAGACGAAGATCACTACCGCCACGCCCACCGTGGAGAACTTCGCCCTGTCCCCGATCCGTTGCTGACCACTGACCGCTGACGAACAGATCCGGCCCGCCTGGTCGCCCGACCAGGCGGGCCGGACCCGTCCCGCAGCGGCGTGCCGGCCTCGCGGTCAGTACACCGTGAGGCGGAGGCCGACCCCACGCACCGCGTGGATCGTCGCCGACGCGCCGAGCCGGACCAGCTTGCGCCGTATCCTGCGGACCACGGAGTGCATGTCGGAGCGCCGGCCCAGGTGTTCGGTGCCCCAGACCTCGCGGTGCAGCCGCTGGTAGCTCCACATGTGTCCGGGCGTGCCGACCAGGCAGCGCAGGAAGTCGTGCTCCAGCGGGGTCAGGTCGATCTCGCGGCCCTGCCAGCACAGCACCCGGCGATCCGAGTCGATGCTCAGTTCCGACGCCGGCGGGCCACCGTCGGCCACCGGTTCGGTCGGCGCGGTCCGCTCGGCCGGCGCGGCCCGCACGGACGCCGCGGCGGCAGGCCGGCGGACCACGCCGAGGAACCGCCGCGCCTGGTCCACGCTCGACACGATCAGGAACGCCTCGGTGCCGCCGAACAGTTGCGCGAGTTGCCGGCGGTGCGCCGGTGAGGAGGCGATGCCGATGACCAGGGACGCGATCCCGCTCATCCTCCGCCCTTCCCCATCCCCTGCTCGCGGGATGGTGTCTTGCTGACGCCGTTCGATCGCTTCGGTGGTGGTGGCGTGGCGGGACCGGGGCGCAGCCGGTCGGCGCGCTGACGGTCCGCGACGGACCGGTGACGCCATGGTCGCCTCCCGGGCATCGGTATAGTAATGCACGTCTATGTTGCCGGCAACGCCCCAAGCCGGGCAGACGTGCCCCCGGCGGGCACGTACCCCGTCCCGCCGCCCCGCTGTCCGAGCCGGGCGCGGGCGACGGCCCGCCGGACGATGACGTCGGTGGGTTCCAGGCTCTACGGTGAGGGTCGTGACGCTGCCGGTGACCTTTCGTCCGCCGTCCGATGTGCCCCGCCCGGGGCCCGCCGTGCCCGCCTTCGCCGCGGCGCCCGTCGCCCTGGTGGCCTCGGTGGTGGCGGGCCTGCTCGCGGTGACCGCCGACGGGTACGGCTACCACCGCGACGAGCTGTACTTCCGGTTCCTGGGCTTCCACCCCGGGTGGGGCTACGTCGACCAGCCGCCGGGCACGCCGCTGCTCGCCCGCGCCGCGGTGGAGGTCTTCGGGGACAGCGTGTGGGGGCTGCGGGTTCCGGCGGTGCTGGCGGCGGTCGCCGTGGCGGTGCTGCTGGCCCTGGTCGCGCGGGAGGCCGGCGCCGGCCGGTTCGGGCAGAGCGTCGCCGCGTGCGGCGCGGCCGGCACGTTCGTGCTGCTGCTCGGCCACGTCCTGCTCACCGCGTCGGTGGACATGGTGATCTGGCTGGCTGTGCTGCTGTTCGCCCTGCGCGCGCTGCTGCGCGCCGAGCCCCGCTGGTGGCTGGCCGCCGGCGTGGCCGTCGGGGTCGGGCTGTGGTTCAAGCTGCTGATCGTGCTGCTGCTGGCCGTGTTGGTGGCGGCGGTGCTGGTCGCCGGGCCGCGGTCGGCGCTGCGCTCGCCCTGGCTGTGGGCGGGGGCGCTGGCCGCGCTGCTGATCGGCTTGCCGAACCTGGTCTACCAGGTGGCCAACGGCTTCCCGCAGCTCGCCATGGCGGACGCGCTGCGGGCGAACAAGGGCGCCGAGGCGCGCGTCCTGCTGGCGCCGTTCCAGTTCGTGGTCGTCGGCCTGCCGCTGGTGCCGGTCGTCGTCGCCGGCCTGGTCGCCCTCCTGCGCCGGCCGGCGCTGCGGCCGGTCCGCGCGCTCGCCCTCGGGTACGGCCTGCTGCTGGTGGTGCTGTTCGCGCTGGCCGCGCAGCCCTACTACACCGTCGGGCTCGTCCTGGCCCTGTACGCGATCGGTGCGAGGGTCGTCGAGGGGTGGGCGACAGGGGCCGCCCGCCGGGCGGTGCTCGCGGCGGCACTGGCCCTGAACACGATTGGGGCGGTGGCGTTCGCCCTGCCGGTGTTCCCGCTGTCGGTGCAGGAACGCATCGGTGTCGCGGAGGTCAACCAGGGCACCCGGGACCAGATCGGCTGGCCTGCCTACACCCGGCAGGTCGCCGACGTCTACGCCGCCCTGCCGCCGCCGGACGCCGCGCGGGCGGTGATCGTCACCGGCAACTACGGGGAGCACGGCGCGATCCACCGGTACGGCCCCGCGTTGGGGCTACCCGTCGACCGGCTCTACAGCGGCCAGAACGAGCTGCACCGCATCGCGGCCCCCGGCGAGGGCGGCACGGTGGTCGTGCTCGTCGGCCTCGGCGAGGACGGCAGTGTCATGCGTACCTGGTTCGCCTCGTGCGAGACCGTCGCCCGCCTCGACCACGGACTCGACATCGCCAACGAGGAGCAGGGGCGGCCGATCACCGTCTGCCGCCAGCCGCGGCAGCCCTGGTCGGTGCTGTGGCAGCGGTTCCAGCACTACGACTGACGCCGCGCCGGCTGTGGCGCGTGCCGCCGGCGACCGGGCGGTGCTCGTCCTCGGGGCGCGCCGGCACCCCGCAGACCTGCCCGCGACCGGGGCGACGGGACGGTCGTTGGCCGCCCCGGTCCGCCACGAGGACGGACCGGGGAGCGGGCTTCACACCAGGTCGACGCGTTCGTACTCGATCGGGTAGCCGGCCCGGGCGAAGGTGGCCGCCATCGGGGTGTTGTGCTGGTCCGTGGCCGCCGCGATCCGGTCCGCGCCCGCCTCGACCAGGAGATGGGTGGCCTCGGCGAGCAGGTCGTAGGCGTAGCCGTGGCCGCGTTGCTCGGGCAGCACGCCGATGAACGCCACCACCGGGTCGGTGTGGTTGCGGCTCGGCACGGCGATGCCGGCCAGGTGCCCGTCGGCGGTGTACGCCAGCCGCCACCAGTCGCGCGGGCCGGGCATCCAGAGCAGGAGGTCGAGGTCCTCCTGCGCGGCGGCCTGCGGGCCGTGCCGCTGTGCCGCGTGCCGGAAGTGCGCGTCGAGGCTGCCCTCGCCGACGCGGCGCAGCACGTCCAGGATCACCGTGTCGTCGGGCTCGGGGCGGAACTCCAGCCGTCCCGGCCGCTCGGGCAGGCCGCAGTCGGCGGTCCACCGGTAGCGGTAGCGCTCGACGAGCACCGCCATGCCGGCGGCGGTCGCGGCGTCGATCCGGGCCTGCGCCTGCGCGCGGACGGCGGGCGCGTCCCGCCACCCGGGCGGCAGCGAGATCGAGTACTCGGCCCGCAGCGGCGCGGCGCGCAGCAGTTCGACGGCCGCCTCGGCGTCGGTGAAGTCGAACCAGTCGAGGGCGAGCGGGGCCGGGTCGTCCGGTCCGGCCCACCAGGCGGCGCGGGCGACCACGGTGCCGTCGCGCAGGGCGACCCAGGTCCACTCGGGGCGGTACGTGCCGTCGGCGTACGTCTGACCGAACGCGGCGCGTCCGACGAGCCCGGGGTCGGGCAGGGAGTCGAAGAGGTGCTTCTCGCCCGCGACGAGCGGGCGGATGACCAGGTCGGTCATGGGGGTCCTTCCGGGAGGCGTGTGCCCCCGGTTCAGGAACCCGGCGTCCTCGTGGCCGGCGGGGAGCACATGACGGTGGTGCGGGTCATGGGGCTCACCTCCCTGCCGGTGTGTTGATCGAGGACGCGGGGGAAACCGTAGCAGACGCCGCGGGCTCCCCGCCTGGGCAATCCCGACAGGGGGGCCCGCAGCCGGAGCTAGACTGCCGGTACCCGGCAACGAAGCGCCGGGCCGTCCGGTCGATCCCGCCCGCCGGGCCGACCGTGGGTCGCGCGGGACGGCTGGCGGCGCTGCCGCCGGAGTCGCAGCGCGCCGGTGGCGGTCAGGCGTGAAGGCGAGGCGCGATGGCGGACAACACCCGGTCGACCGGCCGGCGTCCCGGGGCTGCCGTCGCGCCCGAGGACCGTTGGCTGGCCGAGGTGGCCGCGGGCGCGAGCCGCGACGCCGGCGGGATCGACGTGCGACTGCTGGGGGAGTACCTGCCGATGCTGGCCGACGCGGCGGTGCACGGACGCCGCCCCCGCCGCGAGGAACTGGACGTGGTGGAGGCGCTCGGCAGGCGGGCCGCGGAACAGGGCATATCGGCGGGGCGGGTGGTGCAGCTGTACCTGTCGGCGGCCCGCCGGCTGTGGCACGACCTGCCGGCCGTGGCGCGCTCGGGTGACTGCGAGGCGGTGCGGGTCGCGGCGACCGCGGTGCTGCAGGTGGTCGACGACGCGGTGGCGACCCTCGCCGAGGGCTACGCGGTGGCGCGACGCGACCTGGTGCGCCGGGAGGAGGCGCTGCGGCGCGAGCTCGTCGACGACCTGCTGCGCGGCGACTCCGACCTGGGCACGCTGGTCGAACGGGCCGAGCCGTTCGGGCTGGACCTGGCCCGGGCGCACCGGGTGGCGCTGGCCGCGCCGAGCCGCCGGCTGCCCGACGCCGACGCGGCGATCAGCGCGCTGGAGTCGGTGATCTTCGACCGGCTCGGCGACCGCGACGTGCTGGTGGCCACCAAGGAGGGCCTGCTGGTGGTCATCGCGCCGGCCGACGCGGCCACCGCGCAACTGGTGGCACCGGTTTCCGAGCCGCGCGGTGAGCTGGGGCGGCTGATGCACCGGGAGCTCACCCGGCTGCCGCGCGGGGATGCGTGGCGGGTCGCGGTGGGCCGGGCCCATCCCGGGCTGTACGGCATCGCCCGCTCCTACGAGGAGGCCCGCGAGGCGTTGTCGATGGCCGAACGGCTACAGGTGAACGCCCCGGTGGTCGACGCCCACGACCTGCTGGTCTACCGGGTGCTGCTGCGCGATCAGCCGGCGATCGTCGACCTGGTGCAGGCCGTGCTCAGCCCGCTGGCCGACGCCAGGGGCGGTGCCCAGCCGCTGCTGGACACCCTGCGGGAGTACTTCGACACCGGGGCGGTGGCCACCGAGTCGGCCAAGCGCCTGCACGTGTCGGTACGCACCGTCACCTACCGGCTCGACCGCGTCCGGCGGCTGACCGGCTACCACCCCGCCGACCCCGCCCACCGGTTCACCCTGCAGGCGGCCGTGCTCGGCGCGAAGGCCCTCAACTGGCCGGCGCAGCCCCTGCCGACCGCCGGCTGAACGCCGCCCGCCCGACGGTCGGCGGCCGGCCCAAACGGCGATCGGGCACGGCCCGGGAGGTGGGCTATAGTCGCCGCATGCACGCCGGGCACGCCTACCTCGGCGTCGGCGAGCGCAGACCGCTGTCGACGCTGTTCGTGCTGGCCGTGCTCGTGGTCGTCCTCTGCGCGGCACGGGCGGTGGGCCTGTGCATCGTCTTCCGACTGGGTCGTCGCGCCGTGCCGGGCTGTGTGCCGGCCTGGTCCGCCGACCGCGCTCCGCCGCAGCTCGCCGTCGCCTGACCCCTGCTCCCCGCGCACCGGCCGCGACCGGCCTGGTCGTCGTCCGGGCCGGCGGCGGCCCGCGTCGACACCTGCCGGCGCCGTGCGCTGCCCGCTGCCCGCTGCCCGCGTCCTGCCGGCCCCGCTGACCTGCCAGACCTCGGCAGGTCCGGCCGGCACCGGAGTCATCCACCCACCGATCTCGGCACGTCAGCCGGGTGGACGGCGGCTCCGGCGGCCGACCGTCGGCGAGCCCCGCGTGGCCGCCGACCAGCCCAACCGCGCCTCACCCGTCACACCTTCTGCGGAGCTGCCCCCATGGAAGTCGAACACACCCCACTGCCCGGTATCGGAATGCGCCACTGCTTCACCACCGAGCGCGGGCGCAGGGTGGGTGTCGTCACCCACCACGCCAGCGGCCGTCGCGACCTGGTGCACGACGACGGCAGCGACCCGGACAGCAGTTGCAGCCTGACACTGACCCGCGCCGAGGCGATCGCGCTCGCCGGGTTGCTCGGCATCCTGGACATCGTCGACGTGACCGACGGCCCGGACCACCGCATCCCCGACCCCGAACCGCAGACCGGACCCGGATCATGACCGCCGCCGCCCCTCGTGCGCCTCGGTTCCCACGAGCGGAGAACGGGACGAGGATCCGTTCGGTCAGCCGACAGAACGACCTTGACGTGCTGCGGATGGTGCTGGAGGAACAGTACGCGCGACACCACACGCAACTCGCCCTGCTCGCCCGGCAGGGCGCCCAGCCCGACCACCCGGCGGCCGACACGGACACCACCGCGGCGTTGACGGCCGCGTCGCGTCGCGCGCTCGACGACCTCGCCCGCGCCCTGCGCCACCTGGAACAGGGCCGGTACGGCACCTGCCGGCGATGCCGAACCGACATCCCCATCGAGTACCTGGCCCACCGGCCCGGCGCGAGGTTCTGCCCGCGCTGCGACGCCGCGTCCACCCGCCGGTGAGCCGGCGGCGCGACCCGGCGCCACCACCACGGATTGCCGGGCGCCGGCAAGACGACAGGCCCAGCTTGACCGGTGGCGGCCCTGGCCGGGGTGGGCGGCGCGCGGCCATGGTTGGGCCATCTGCGGCCGGGCGTGTGCCCGCCCCAGGAAAGGAGCAGGCAATGTCACCGGAACCCGAGCAGCAGCACGCGCCGGCGTTCGTGGCCGACGCACCGCGTGACGTTGCGGTCGTCGGGGCAGGGATGGTGGGTCTGTCCACCGCCTGGTTCCTGCAGGAGGCGGGCGTGCACGTCACGGTGTACGAGCGGCACCACGTGGGTTCCGGGGCCTCCTGGGGCAATGCCGGGTGGTTGACGCCGGGCTTGACCGCGCCGCTGCCGGAACCGGCGGTGCTGCGGTACGGGCTGCGGGCGGTGCTCAGCCCCCGGTCGCCGGTGTACCTGCCGCTGCGTGCCGACCGTGGCCTGGCGCGCTTCCTCACCTCGTTCGTGGCGCACAGCACGGCACGGCAGTGGCGGCGGGGGATGGCGGCCTACGTGCCGCTGAACGAGCGGGCCCTGGAGGCGTTCGACGTGTTGGCTGCGGGCGGGGTCGCCGCGCAGACGACCCGGGCGGGCAGTTTCCTGGCCTGCTTCGCCGGGGAACGCGACGCGCGGGGCCTGCTGGCCGAGCTGGAGCAGATCCGCGACGCCGGCCAGGAGGTCAGCTTCCACCCGGTCACCGGCTGGCGGGCGCGTGCCCTGGAGCCGGCGCTGACCAACCGGGTGGCCGCCGCCATCCAGATCTACGGGCAGCGCTACCTGGACCCGCCCGAGTTCGTGCGCTCGCTCGCCGAGGCGGTGCGGGCACGCGGCGGTGAGATCGTCGAAGGCGTCGAGGTGGCCGACCTGCGGCCCCGGTCCGGCAGTGTCTCGGTGCTCTCGGGTGCCGACGAGAGACAGCACGACGCCGTTGTCGTCGCCACCGGCGCGCTGCTCGGCGGGTTGACCGCCCGCTTCGGCGTGCGACAGCCGGTGCAGGCGGGCCGCGGCTACAGCTTCAGCGTGCCGGTCCGGCAGATGCCGCGCGGCCCGCTCTACTTCCCGACCCAGCGGGTGGCGTGCACGCCGCTGGGCGATCGGCTGCGGGTGGCCGGGATGATGGAGTTCCGTCGTCCCGGCGACCCCCTCGACCCACGGCGGATCACCGCCATCGTGGACGCCGTCCGCCCGTTCCTGACCGGCGTGGACCTCGACGACCGGCGCGACGAGTGGGTCGGCTCCCGGCCCTGCACCCCCGACGGGCTGCCGCTGGCGGGCGTCACCGCCTCCCCACGGGTGTTCGTCGCCGGTGGCCACGGCATGTGGGGCATCGCGCTCGGCCCGGTCACCGGGCAGCTGATGGCCCAGACCGTGCTCAAGGGGGAGGTGCCGCCGGAGTTGGCGCCGTTCGACCCGCTGCGCTGAGCCGGCACCCGCGAGGGGCGGGCCGCCCGCGCCGACCCGGGCCACCCACCCCGGGTACGCGCACGGATGGTCACGCCACGTCACGGCGGCGTAGCCGGTCGGCGGCCCGGCCCCGGGGGCGTCACTCGTCCTGGCCCGCGGCCGGCGGGGTCGCCATCTTGTGGTTCTGCCCGGCAACCCGGAAGTGGTGGAAGGTGACCGTGGCGCTGACGTCCAAGGCCTGCACCCAGTGCCACCAGCCGACGGGGACGAGCAGCATCTGCCCCGGTTCCAGGACGGTCTCCAGCACGGTCGCCTCGGCGAACCGGGGGTGCCGGGTGAGGTCCGGTCGGGCGGCGTCGACCGCGCTGAACGTCCCGCCGCGCGGGTAGACCAGGTGCCGCTCGTACGAGGGCACGAGGCGTACGTGCTTGCGGCCGAGCACCTGGCACAGCAGTACCGTGCTGTTGTCCACGTGCAGCGGTGTCACCGTGCCCGCCGGGCCCAGCAGCAGATGCCCGAGGGCAGCCGGGTCCACGATCCCCTCGGGCGGGCGCACGTCGGCGGCGAGCGGGCGCAGCGCCTGCGACCAGTTCTCGTTGCGGGGCACCATGTAGTAGTCGTTGGTGCGGGTCCCGGACCGGAGCAGCGTCAGGTAGTCGCGGAACGGCATGGTGGTGCGGTGGCGGTCGTACTGCCAGGCGTGGTCGGGGTTGGCCTCCCGCCCGGTCATCACCTCGACGACCGCGTCGCCGCAGGCCGCGGCCAGGCCGTCGAGGGTCCAGTCGAGCGCGGGCCAGTCCGTCATCAGGCCGTCCAGCACGACGGGCCGGTGGCCGAAGTAGTACCGGGCGAAGAACTCCTCCGGTGTGATGCCCGCACGGCGCTCCAGGGTGCCGCCGCCGTCGCTGTTGCGCAGCGTCCGGTAGGTGTCCAGCACGGACTCCATCCAGTCGTAGCGCAGCGCGAGGCGGCGGCACACGGCGAAGTACGGGTGGGCGGTGAGCTCGCGCAGCTCCGCGTCGACGGCGTCCGCGTCGGCGCCCGCGGCGACGGCGGCGGCCCGTGCCTGCTCGACGGGGGCGCCCATGGCCAGGTTCTCGACCAGCCACTCCTGCCAGACGCGGTCCAGCCCGGGGGTGGCGAGCACGGTCATGCCGCGCCGCCCGGGACGGCGGTGAGTTGGGCCGGGCGGGTGTACTCGGCGCAGACGACGTAGTTGTTCTTGACGTGGGCGGGGAAGTGGTCGGCGTCGGGGACGGCGGTGAGTTGGGCCGGGCGGGTGTACTCGGTGCAGTTGACGTAGGAGTTCTTGACGTGGGCGGGGAAGTGGTCGGCGTCGGGGACGGCGGTGAGTTGGGCCGGGCGGGTGTACTCGGCGCAGTTGACGTAGGAGCCCTTGACGTGGGCCGGGAAGTGGTCCGGAAGTGAGGTCATGGATCAGAGTCAACGTGCCGGGTCGACCCGGCCGCCAGGGACAGGTGTCCCGTCCGGCCGGGAGCCTCCGGCGCCGTCGGCGGATCGACCCGGCGGGCGGTGGGGCCGGCGGTCACCGCCCGGGCGGTGTCGCGCCGTTCCGGACGTATCGTCGCGTGTATCAACTGTGTGAACTTGTGTGAACATTGACTTCGCAGGTCATCGGCCATTCGGCCAGCGTGGGTGGTCGCTTTCGGGAGTTCGGTAGCGAACAAGGTTCAGACTCTTGTTCACTCTCACTTAATCCGGTAGAACACGAGTAGGTCCGCAGCGCGGACCATCTGCCTCGTGGTTCTAGGAGGACTACCCATGGCTCGTTCCCACCGCGCGGGCGGCGCCTCCTCGCCCGCCCTCTCCCGCCGCGGGGTCCTGCAGCTCGGCGGCAGCGTGGCGCTGCTGCTGGCTACCGGCGCCTGCGCCGCGAACAGCGAGTCCAAGCCCCGCGACGGCGCGTCGGGCGGCCCCACCGCCAAGGCCCTGCGGATCGCGGTCTCGAGCTACCTGTCGAGCTGGGACCAGGACTTCGTGGGCTTCGACCTGACCGCGCTGATGCTGTACAAGAACGTCTTCCCGTACCTGATCGACTACGGCGTCACCGCCGCCGGCGACAGCCAGATCCTCGACACCCAGAACGTCACCCCGACGTTCGCCGAGTCCTTCGAGCCGGACGCCACGCAGCGGGTCTGGACGCTCAAGCTGCGCCGCGGGGTCAAGTTCGCCAGCGGCAACGAGCTGACCGCCGCCGACGTGAAGTGGTCCAAGGACCGCGCCTTCGCCGCCCAGGCCAACGTCGCCGGCATCTACCGCACCATCGGCCTCACCGGCCCCGACCAGGTCAAGGTGGTCGACGACCACACCGTCGAGTTCCACCAGGCGTTCCCCAGCGCCCTCACCCGGCAGATCCAGGCCATCTCGCTGTACGTCTTCGACTCCACCGAGGCGAAGAAGCACGCCACCGCCAGCGACCCCTGGGCCAAGGAGTGGTTCGCCAAGAACCCGCCCACCGGGGGCTACTACAACGTCGCCAAGGCCACCCAGGGGCAGGAGATCGAACTCTCCGCGAACCCGGGATACCCGGGCCCGGATCCGGCCAAGACGCCCACCATCAGGATCTCCGTGGTGCCCGCCGCCTCCAACCAGCGGCTGCAACTCCAGGCCGGCGACATCGACATCGCCCTCGGCATCAGCCAGCGCGACATCCAGGACCTCAAGAAGGCCCCCGGCATCAAGGTCATCTCGGCCGCCAGCAACCGTCAGGTGACCATCCAGATGTCGGTCACCACGGCGCCGTTCAACGACGTGAACGTCCGCAAGGCCCTCGCCCACGCCGTGCCGTACGAGCAGATCATCAACAACGTCTACGGCGGGGACGCCCGCGCCGCCAAGAGCCCCGTGCCGCTGGACATGCCCGGCTACGACGCCGCCGGGTACCCGTTCACCCACGACCTCGACCAGGCCAAGGCCGCCATGGCCGCGGCCGGCAGGAGCACCGTCGACTCCGAGCTGGTCTTCGAGTCCGACAACGAGGAACAGCAGAAGATCGCCGTCCAGGTGCAGAGCGAGGCGGCGAAGGTGGGGATCAACCTCAAGCTGACCCCGCTGGACCCGGCCACCCTCGGCGAGCGGCGGTCCAAGAAGAACGTCCCGCTGCAGATCACCTCCGGCCAGCTCTGGGTCAACGACGTCGAATACATGCTCGCCACGAGCTTCGTCAAGGGCGCGAACCTCAACTACTCCAACTACAGCAACCCGGAGATCGAGAAGATCTACGAGCAGTCGCACACCACCGTCGACCAGGCGGCCCGCGGCCGGCTCTGGAAGCGCGTCCAGGAGATCCTCGCCGCGGACGTGCCCTGGGTGGTCGTCTGCCAACCCAACTTCAACCTGCCCGTTCGCGACGACGTCGCCGGCTGGGTGCAGCCGATGGACGGCCTCGCCCGGCTGCGCTACCTGACCGCGTCGGCCTAGGACGGGCGGGACCGCTGCCCATGCGCATCCTCCGGTTCGTCGCCAGAAGACTGCTCCAGCTCATCCCGGTGCTGCTCGGCGTGATCGTCCTGACCTTCCTCCTGGTCCGGGTGCTGCCCGGCGACCCGGTGCGGACCATCCTCGGGCAGAACGCCACCGAGGCCGACGCCGCCGCCGCCCGTGCCCGCTTCGGGCTGGACCAGCCGCTCTGGCGGCAGTTCCTCGACTACCTGACCGGGCTGGTCACGGGCGACTTCGGCACCTCCATCCAGAGCGGCGCCCCGGTCGGCGCGGAGATGGCGCTGCGGGTGGGGCCCACCCTCGAACTGGTCGTCATCGCCGTGACCATCGCCCTGGTGGTGGCCACCGTCCTCGGCGTGTGGTCGGCCCGGCGCGCCGAGCGGCCGGCCGACCACGGCATCCGGGTCCTCGCCCTGGTCGGTAACTCCGTGCCCGAGTTCTGGCTCGGACTCGTGCTGGTGCTGGTGGGCTACAGCGTGCTCGGCTGGTTCCCGGCCCCCAACGGGCGGGTGGACCCCGACACCGGCCTGACCCCGCTGACCGGCGCGGACCTCGTCGACGCCGTGCTCACCGGGAACGGACCGGCCATCGCCTCCGCCGCGGCGTACCTGGTCCTGCCGGTGCTGACCCTGGTCATCGGTGTCGTCGCGCCCCTGCTGCGCAGCGTGCGGGCCTCGGCCCTGGAGGTGCTGCACTCCGAGCCGTACGCCGCGGCGGCGGCGCACGGCCTGCCCCGGCGCACCCTGCTGTACGGCTACCTGATGCGCGCGACCCTGGTCCGGCTGCCGTCCCTGGCCGCGCTGGTGTTCGGCACCGCCATCGGCTCCACCGTGCTCGTCGAGTACGTCTTCTCCTGGCAGGGCTTCGGCCAGTGGGCGCTGCGCGGCCTGCTCTACCGCGACTACCCGGTGGTGCAGGCCTCCGTGCTGGTGATCGCGCTCTGCTACGTGCTGGTGTTCCTCATCGCCGACGTGGTCCACGCCATCCTCGACCCGAGAGTGAGGATCTGATGGCCGACCTGCGCACGAGCGGCCCGACCGAGGCCACGGACCCGCCCGGGCCCGTCGCCGGCGCCCGGGACAGCCGCTTCGCCCGCGTCCTGATCATCACCGGCGCCGCGATCCTCGCGGTGATCGCGGTGGCCGCGCTGTGCGCGCCGCTGCTGAGCTCCTGGGGCGAGACCGAGATCGACCCCGCCGCCACCCTGACCGCCCCCGGCGGCGGCCATCTGCTCGGCACCGACGGCAACGGCATGGACATCTGGAGCCGGGTGCTCTACGCCGCCCGGCTGGACCTGGGCATCGCGGTGGCCGCCGTCGCGCTCGCCGTCACCGTCGGCACGCTGCTGGGCCTGGTCGCCGGCTACCGCGGCGGCTGGCTCGACGACGTGCTGATGCGGGTGGTCGACATCTTCCAGGCGTTCCCCACCTTCATCCTGGCGCTGGCGGTGGCCGCCCTGCTCGGCAACGGCACCGTCAACCTCATCATCACCATCGCCGCGGTGAACGCCCCGGCCTACGCCCGGCTGGTCCGCGCCGAGGTACGCACCCTGCGCGAGCTGCCCTTCGTCGACGCCGCCGTCACCTCCGGGGCGTCGACCACGGGCATCCTGTGGCGGCACCTGCTGCCCAACAGCCTCACTCCGGTGCGGGTGATCGCCCCGCTCAACTGCGGCTGGGCGATGCTGACCCTGGCCGGGCTGTCCTTCCTCGGCCTCGGCGTGAGCATCCCCGCCGCCGAGTGGGGGGCCATGATCAGCCTCGGCGCCGCGGACGTGGTCGGCGGCCGGTGGTGGACCTCGGTCCCACCCGGCCTGGCCCTGCTCGTCTGCGTCCTGGGATTCAGCCTGCTCGGCGAAGGCCTGCAGGAACGCGCGGACGCGAAGCGGCGGTGACCGGAATGCTGTCGATCGAGAACCTGTCGGTGGCCATCCGCCGCCCCGGCCGCGAGGTGGCCGCGCTCAGCGACGTCACGCTCGCCGTACGACCCGGCGAGGTCGTCGGCCTGGTGGGGGAGAGCGGCGGCGGCAAGAGCATGGTCGCCCGCGCCGTGGTCGGACTGCTCCCCGGCGGCTCGCACGCCACCGGGCGGGTCGTCTTCGACGACGCGGACGTGCTGCGGATGGACGAGTCCGCGCTCAGCGCCCACCGCGGTCGGGGAGTGGCGATCTGCTTCCAGAACCCGCGCGGCGCGCTCAGCCCCACCCGCACCGTCGGCCGGCAGCTCGTCGACCGGCTCGTCACCCACCAGGACATGTCCGCGGAACGGGCCCGCGAGGCCGCGCGGGAGCTGTTCGAGTCCGTCGGCATCCGCAGCCCGCAGCGCCGGCTCGACGCGTACCCCCACGAGCTGTCCGGCGGGATGGCCCAGCGGGTGATGATCTCCCTGGCCACCGGCTGCGCCCCCGGCCTGCTGATCGCCGACGAGCCGACCACCGGCCTCGACGTGACCCTGACCCGGGAGATCCTGCGGCAGTTCCGGCACGCCGCCGACACCGACGGCCGAGCCGTGCTGCTGATCTCCCACGACCTCGCCTCCATCGCCCAGGTCTGCGACCGGGTGGTGGTGCTCTACGCCGGCACCGTGGTGGAGAGCGGCCCGGCCGCTCAGGTGCTGCGCCAGCCGGCGCACCCGTACACCCGCGCGCTGCTGCGGTCGGTGCCCGACCTCGGCGGCCGGCCCGTCGTCGCCACCCCCGGCGCGATGCCCCTGCTCACCCGGGCGCCGCTCGCCTGCCCGTTCGCCGCCCGATGCGCGCACGCCGACGACACCTGCGCCACCCGCCGGCCGCCCACCGAGCCCCTCGCCGGCGGCCCGGACGGGTGGTCGCTGGCCTGCTTCCACCCCCGCACCGGCCCCCTCGACGCCGGCCCGGGCGACGCCCCGCCCGGCTCGGGCGGTCCGGTTGGTTCGGTCGGCACGGTCGGCTCCGCCGTCGTCGCCGCGGCGGCCCCCGTATCCGAGGCCGCGGACCCGGCACCGCGCGGCGCCGGTCCCGCCGTACTGGAGATCGACGACGCGCACGTCGTCTACCGGAGCCGGTTCTCCTCCGGCGGCCACCACGCGCTGCGCGGGGTGAGCCTGCGGCTCGCGCCCGGCGAGACGCTCGGCGTGGTCGGCGAGAGCGGCTGCGGCAAGAGCACCCTCGCCAAACTCATCATGGGCCTGGTGCCGCCCACCTCCGGCACGGTCACCGTCGCCGGGCACCGCGCGGCGCCCGGCCGGGGTCGCCCGTCCGGGCGGGCGGCGCGGCGGCTGCGCACCCGCGCCCAACTGGTGTTCCAGGACCCGATCGGGTCGCTCAGCCCGCGCCGCACGGTCGGCGACTCCATCGCCGAGCCCCTGCGGGCCGCCGGCCTGCCCGCCGCCGAGCGCGACGCCCGGGTCGCCGCGGTGCTGGACCGGATGGAACTGGACCGCGCGATCCTGCGCCGCTACCCGCACGAGCTGTCCGGCGGGCAGGCGCAGCGGATCGGCATCGCCCGCGCCCTGGTCGGCGAGCCGGACCTGATCGTCTTCGACGAGCCCACCTCGGCCCTCGACGTCACCGTGCAGGCGCAGATCCTCGACCTCATCGCCGACGTGGCCGCCGACGCCGAGCGCGCGGCGGTGTTCATCTCCCACGACCTGGCCACGGTGCGCGGGTTCGCCGACCGGGTGGTGGTGCTCTACCTCGGACGCGTCGTCGAGGAGGGCCCCGTCGACGTCGTCTTCGACCACCCCCTGCACCCGTACACGCGGGCCCTGCTGGCCAGCGCCCCCCGCCTCGGCGGGACCCCGCCGGCCGACGCCGCCCCGGTGGAGCTGGTCAAGGACCTGGAGGAGGCGGACGCGGCGACCGGCTGCCCGCTGGCCGCCCGCTGCCCGTTCGTCACCGACACCTGCCGCACACAGCCACAGCAGCTCCAGTCCCACGGCGCGAGCCAGGCCGCCTGTTGGCGGATCCCCGAGCTCCCCGCCCTGATCGGAAAGCAGGCCACCACGCCATGACACGTCGTCCCGTCCGGCTGGCCGTCGACATCGGTGGCACGTTCGTCGACGCCATGGAGCTGGACACCCGCACCAACCGGGTCCGCTTCCGCAAGGCATCCACCACCCCCGCGCGCCCCGCCGACGGGGTGCTCGCCGCCATCACCGCCCTGGGCACCGACCTGTCCGAGGTGGAGCTGTTCATCCACGGCACCACCCTCGGGCTCAACGCGGTGCTGGAACGCCGGGGCGGACGCACCGGCATCATCACCAACGACGGCTTCCGGGACGTCTTCCTCATCGGCCGGGGCAACGTCCCCAACGACCACATGTACGACTTCCAGTACGAGCGGCCGGAGAGCCTGGTCCAGCGCCGGTTCACCGCCGGGGTGCGGGGCCGGCTCGACCACCGGGGCCGGGTGGTGGAGGAACTGGACCCCGACAGCGTCCGCGCCGCTGCCCGCGCCCTCGTCGTCGACCAGCAGGTCACCTCGATCGCCATCTGCTTCCTGCACTCGTTCCTCGACCCGAGCCACGAGCAGGAGGCCGCCCGGCTGATCCGCGAGGAGTTCCCCGAGGTGAGCCTGTCGCTGTCCACCGACATCGTGCGTGAGTACCGGGAGTACGAGCGGACCAGCACCACCGTGCTGGAGGCGTACATCCGGCCGATCTTCGAACGGTACGTCGACGAGCTGGAGGCCGGGCTGGCCGAGCGGGGCTTCACCGGCCGGTTCCTGATCATGCGCTCCGGCGGCGGCTCGATGACCAGCGCGGTGGCCAAGACCTCGCCCACCCACACCGTGCTGTCCGGCCCGGCCGGCGGCATCGTCGGCGCCGCGTACCTCGCCGCCGAGCTGGGCCGCGACAACCTGCTCACCTTCGACATCGGCGGCACCTCGCTGGACGCCTGCGTCATCGAACGCGGCACCCCCGTCGCCGCGTACGAGGCCCAGCTCGAACACTTCCCGCTGCTGATCCCGACGTACGACATCCGGACCATCGGCGCCGGCGGCGGCTCGATCGCCTGGCTGGACCGGGGCCTGCTCAAGGTCGGCCCGCACAGCGCCGGCGCCGACCCCGGCCCGGTCTGTTACGGCCGGGGCGGCACCCGACCGACCGTCACCGACGCCGCCGTCGTGCTCGGCTACGTCGACCCCGACCGCTTCCTCGCCGGCACCATGGGGCTGCACGACGAGGCGGCGCGCGACGCCGTACGCGAGCAGCTCGCCGAGCCGCTCGGCCTGAGCGTGGAAGCCGCCGCCGCCGGCGTGTTCGACGTGCTGCTGGCCCGCACCGTCGGCGCCGTCCGGCAGATCACCGTCGAACGCGGCCACGACCCCCGGCAGTTCTCCCTGCTCGCCTTCGGCGGGGCGGGGCCGCTGCTGGCCCCGCTGCTGGCCCGGGAGATGGGCATCGGCGAGGTGATCGTGCCCTTCGCGCCGTCCGGCTTCTCCGCCTGGGGCATGCTGTCGGCCGACATCGTCAACGACTTCAGCCGCACGGTCATGGCCACCCTCGACGACGCGGACCTCACCGAGCTGGACCAGCTGTTCAAGGCCGTCGAGGCAGAGGCGGTCGCCTCCCTGGTGGCGCAGGGCGTGCCGGCCGGCCAGGCCGTGCTGGAACGGCAGTTCGAGCTGCGCTACCTGGGCCAGGAACACAGCCTGATGGTCACCGTCGGCGGCACGCTGGACCGCGACGCGGTCCGGACCGCCTTCGACGAGCTGCACCGCAGCCGGTACGGCCACACCATGGGCAACCCGCTGCAGATTCTCAACCTGCGGGTCCGCGGCATCGGCCGCACCGACCGGCCGGAGCTGGGCACCCGCCCGCGCGGCGACGGCGACCCGGCGCAGGCCCTGCTGGCCCACCGGGACGCCTACGACGTCGGGCGGCGCGCGGTCGTGCCGTTCGCCGTGTACGACCGGTCCGCGCTGGACGCGGGCGACACGTTCGCCGGTCCGGCGCTGGTCGACGAGGGCACCTCCACGACGGTGGTGCCCAGTGGCCAGCGGGTCACCGTCGACGACCACGGCCACCTGCTCGTCACCCTGGAGGATGTCGCATGACCACCCTGGACGGCGCCCGGGTCGAGGTCGTCCGCAGCTACCTGCTGTCGGCCGCGGAGGAGATGCGGGCCACCCTGATCCGCACCTCGTTCAACCCGGTCATCTACGAGGTGCACGACTTCGGCCTGTCGATCTACGACCCCGACCTGCGGCTGGTCGCCGAGGCCACCGGCCTGACCTTCTTCCTCGGCGCCAACGACCACTCGTTGGCCAAGGGCGTCGAGTACGTCGGCCGGGACAACCTGCACCGCGGCGACGTGGTGCTGCTGAACTACCCGTACTGGAACGCGGCGCACGCCTACGACGCGACCCTGTTCGCGCCGGTCTTCCGGCCCGACCCGGCCGACGCGGACGCCGACGGTGACCTGGTGGGCTTCCTCTGCGTCCGGGCGCACTGGATGGACCTGGGCGCCAAGGACCCGGGCTACGTGCTCGACTCCACCGACATGCACCAGGAGGGCCTGATCTTCCCGGGCACCAAGGTCGTCTCCCGGGGCGAGCCGGTCCGCGAGATCCACGAGCTGATCCGGTTCAACTCGCGGATGCCCGACGCCGTGCTCGGCGACCTGCACGCGCAGATCGCCGCGCTGCGCACCGGCGAGCGCCGGCTGCTGGAGATCGTCGAGAAGTTCGGGCGGCCGACCGTGGACGCGGCCGTGGACCGGATCATCGCCGACGGCGAGGCCCGGGCCCGGGCCGCGCTCGCGGCCCTGCCGCAGGGTAGCTGGACCGCCGAGGACTGGGTCGACGACGACGGCATCACCGACGACCCGGTGAAGATGCGGGTCACCGTCACCATCGCCGACGGCACCTTCACGGTCGACTTCGCCGGCTCGGCGCCGGCCACCCGGGGGCCGATCAACATGCCGTTCGGCGCCACCGAGGCGATCTGCAAGGTCATCCTCAAGTCACTGACCTCACCCGACGAGCCGTCCAACGCCGGCACCGTCGCGCCGCTGGAGGTACGGGCCGAGCCCGGCACCCTCTTCCACGCGGTCTACCCGCAGCCCACCTTCACCCTGTGGACCGGCATCGTCGCCGTCGAGCTGATCCTCAAGGCCCTGGCCCAGGGCATGCCGGACCGGTTGCCGGCGTCCAGCGGCGGTGACGTGCCGGGGTTCATGATGGTCGGCCTGCACCCGGACACCGGGCAGATGTTCGCGGTCAGCAACAACGACCTGGTCGGCTGGGGCGGCACCCCGGACCACGACGGGATGGACGCCGCCACCCACGTCTCCGGCAGCACCGGCCGGGGCACCCCGATCGAGGTGCTGGAGGCGCGGACGGGGATGTTCTTCGAGCGGGTGGAGATTCGTACGGATTCGGGTGGGGCTGGTCGGTTCCGGGGTGGGTGTGGGTTGCGGCGGGACATTCGGTTCGTGTCGGCGGGGGAGTTCCTGTCGGTGATCAAGAAGACGAAGTCCGCGCCGTGGGCGCTCGATGGCGGGTTGTCGCCGGAGCCGAACCGGGTGGTGGTGTTCCCGGGTACGGATCGGGAGGCGCGGGTGAGTACGAAGCGGACTCCGGTCGAGGCCGGTGACCGGGTGACCCTGTTGACCGCCGGTGGTGGTGGGCACGGTGACCCGAGGCGACGCGATCCGGAGTCGGTGCGCCGGGACGTCGCCGAGGGCTACGTCTCCGCCACCGCCGCCCGCGAGGTGTACGGGGTGGACCTCGATGGGTGAGCCGACCGTCGACGGGGCCACCGTCGAGGTGGTCCGCAGCTACCTCGTCTCCGCCGCCGAGGAGATGCGCGCCGCGCTGGTCCGCACCGCCTTCAACCCGGTCATCTACGAGGTCTACGACTTCGGCATCTCCCTCTACGACCGCCACCTGCGGCTGGTCGCCGAGTCCACCGGCCTGTCCCGCTTCCTCGGCGCCAACGACTACGCCATCCAGCGCGGCGTGGAGTACGTCGGCCGGGACAACCTGCACCCCGGCGACGTGGTGCTGCTGAACTACCCGTACTGGAACGCCGCGCACAGCTACGATGCGACGCTGTTCGCCCCGGTCTTCCTCCCCGACGGCGGGGAACTGATCGGCTTCCTGTGCGTCCGCGCCCACTGGATGGACCTGGGCGCCAAGGACCCGGGCTACGTGCTCGACTCCACCGACATGCACCAGGAGGGGATCATCTTCCCCGGCACGAAGGTGTACGCCCGGGGCGAGCCGGTCCACGAGATCCACGAGCTGATCCGGTTCAACTCGCGGATGCCCGACCTCGTCCTCGGCGACCTCAACGCCCAGATCGCCGCGCTGCGCACCGGCGAGCGGCGGATGACCGAGCTGTACCGGCAGTACGGACCCGTCACGGTGGACGCCGTGATCGACCGGGTGATCGCCGCCGCCGCCGACTCCGCCGCCGAGGCGGTGGCCGCCCTGCCGCAGGGTAGCTGGACCGCCGAGGACTGGCTCGACGACGACGGCGTCACCGACGACCCGATCCGCATGCGGGTCACCGTCACCGTCGCCGACGGCGCGTTCACCGTGGACTTCACCGGCTCCTCCCCGGCGGTGGCCGGGCCGGTGAACCTCCCGCTCGGGGCCACCATCGCCACCTGCCGGGTCGCGTTCAAGGCGATCACCACGCCCACCGAGCAGACCAGCGCCGGGCACTTCGCCCCGCTGCGGGTGCGTACCGAGCCCGGATCGCTGTTCCACGCGCGGTACCCGGCGGCCACCTTCACCCAGTGGACCGGCACCGTCGCCCTGGAACTGATCTACCGGGCCCTGGCCAAGGGCATGCCGGACCGGTTGCCGGCGTCCAGCGGCGGTGACGTGCCGGGGTTCATGATGGTGGGCCTGCACCCGGACACCGGGCAGATGTTCGCGGTCAGCAACAACGACCCGGTCGGCTGGGGCGGCACCCCGCAGCACGACGGGATTGGGCCGGCCAACCACCTGTGCCAGACCCAGGCCCGCAACACCCCCGTCGAGGTGCTGGAGGCGCGGACGGGGATGTTCTTCGAGCGGGTGGAGATTCGTACGGATTCGGGTGGTGCTGGTCGGTTCCGGGGTGGGTGTGGGTTGCGGCGGGACATTCGGTTCGTGTCGGCGGGGGAGTTCCTGTCGGTGATCAAGAAGACGAAGTCCGCGCCGTGGGCGCTCGACGGTGGGTTGTCGCCGGAGCCGAACCGGGTGGTGGTGTTCCCGGGTACGGATCGGGAGGCGCGGGTGAGTACGAAGCGGACTCCGGTCGAGGCCGGTGACCGGGTGACCCTGTTGACCGCCGGTGGTGGTGGGCACGGTGACCCGAGGCGACGTGACCCGGAGTCGGTGCGCCGGGACGTCGCCGAGGGCTACGTCTCCGCCACCGCCGCCCACGACCTGTACGGAGTGACCGCATGACCGCCGCAAGCACCCCCATGCCGCCGAGCCTGCTGCTCGGCAACTGCACCGTGCTGGACGCCCGCGTGACGGACGGCACCGGTCCCCTGCCCGACGCCGGCGTCTGGGTCCGCGGCGACCGGATCGCCGCCGTCGGCCCGTACGCCGAGGTGGCCGCGCGGGCCCGGGCCGCCGGCCCGGTGACCGACCTGGACCTCGACGGGGCGTACCTGACCCCCGGCCTGGTCAACATGCACACCCACTTCTCGCTGTCGCTGCCCGGCTCCGGGGGCGACAGCGTCAAGGGCATGGGCCCGCACGACCTCGCCCTCTACATGGCCGACGGGGCCCGGCGGACCCTGCACTGTGGAGTCACCACCGTGCGCTGCGTCGCCGAGAAGGACCACGCCGACTTCGCGCTGCGCCGCGCCATCACCGCCGGCCGCACCGAGGGTCCCCGCATCCACACCGCCGGCCGCGCCCTGGTCTGCACCGGCGGGCACGGCCACGAGAGCAGCGACACCCTCGAATGCGACGGGCCCGTCGGCTTCCGCCACGGCGCGCGCAGCCAGATCCGGGCCGGCGCGGACCTGATCAAGGTGATGGTCTCCGGCGGCATCGCCGGTGAACACGAGCGCATCCACACTCCCCAGCTCTTCGCCGACGAACTCGCCGCCGTGATCGAGACCGCGCACGCCTGGGGACGCAAGGTCACCGCGCACGCCGGACCGGCGGAGGTGATCGGCGCGGCCGTGGACCTCGGCCTGGACTGCGTGGAGCACGGCTACCAGCTCACCCCGCAGGTCGCCGCGCGGATGGCCGAGCGCGGCACGGCCCTGGTGCCGACCCTGCTGGTGACCCGGTGCAAGGAGTTCTTCGACGAGTTGGGCGTGCCGGAATGGATGCAGTGCCGTTCGCTCGGCGCCGGCCCCCGGCACCTGGACAGCTTCGCGACGGCCGTCGCCGCCGGGGTGCAGGTGCTGCTCGGCAGCGACATGCCGCCGTTCTGGGACTTCGAGGGCACCAACGCCACCGTGCGGGAGCTGGAGTACATGGCCGAGGTGATCGGGCCCGCCCGGGCCCTGCACGCCGGCACCCTCGGACCCGTCCGGTGGCTGGGCGTCGAGGACGACCGCGGCACCGTGCAGGACGGCAAGCTGGCCGACCTGGTCGCCATGGACGACGACCCGCTCGACGGCGCCGCCGCGTTCCGGGGCGTGCGCTGGGTGATGAAGGGCGGCCGGGTCGTCCGCGACGACCGGGCCGCCGCGCCGGGAGGTGCGTGGTGACGTTCGCCGAAGCCGGGTCGGCGGCCATCGCCGCCGGGATCGACGACATGTACGAGGCGTTCCTGGCCGGGGACCGCCCCCGGTTCGACGCCCACCTGCACGCCGAGGTGACCACCTGGGAGAGCCACCTGCCCGGCCCGCTGCGCACCCGTTCGCAGCTCGACGCGTACCGCGAGCAGCGCGACGCCGCCGGGCGGCCCCGGCTGGCGGTGCTCGCCGCCCGGGACAAGCACATCGACGTCTGGGGCGACTTCGGCGTCGCCCGCTACGTCCTCGTCGCCCAGGCCCAGGCCCAGGACCCGCCCGCGCTCACCCGCGTCACCGACGTGCTGCGCCGGGTCGGCGGCCGGTGGCTGATCGTGCACCACCACGCCGAGCTGGTGCGCGAACCGGAGGAGGCTTCGTGATCCGGCGACTGGTCGCCCACCGCACGGGCGAGCCGGCCGACGTGCTGTCGGTGGCGGAACTGCCCGACGACCCGCCGCCCGGCCCCGGCGAGGTACGCCTCGCCGTCCGCGCGGTCGGCCTGAACTTCCTCGACGTGTCGCTGTGCCGGGGCGAGTACCCGGTGCGGCCGGACCCGCCGATGACCCCCGGCGTCGAGGCCGCCGGGCGGGTCGTCGCCGCGGGCGAGGGTGCCGCGCACCTGCTCGGCCAGGAGGTCGTCGCCTGCCCGTCGCTGCCCCGCGGCGCGCTCGGCTCCACGGTGACGGTGGACGCCGCCGTGGTCGTGCCCCGCCCGTCCACCGTCGACCCGGTGACCGCGGCGGCGCTGCCGGTCACCTACCAGACCGCGTGGTTCGCCCTGGAACGCGCCGGCGTCACCGCCGGGCAGACGGTGCTGGTGCACGCCGGAGCCGGCGGTGTCGGCATCGCCGTCACCCAGCTCGCCGTCGCCCGGGGCGCGCGGGTCCTCGCCACCGCCGGCGGCCCCGCCAAGACCGCCGTCTGCCGGGACCAGGGCGCGGCGGTGGCCATCGACTACACCACCGAGGACTTCGTGGCCGCCGTGCGGGACGCCACCGGCGGCGACGGCGCCGACGTCGTCGTCGACCCGGTCGGCGGCGACATCCTCGCCCGGTCGCTGGACTGCCTGGCCTTCGAGGGCCGGCTCGTCACCGTCGGCGCCGCCGGCGGCCCACCGCCGCCGGTCGACCCGGCCCGGCTGATCGCCGCCAACGCCACCCTGGTCGGCCTGTCCTGGGGCTCCCGGTATCCGTGGCGCCGCGCCCCCGAGGTGCGTGCCGCCTACCAGGCCCTGTTCGACCTGCACGCCACCGGCGCGGTCCGGCCGCCGGTCAGCCGGGTGGTGTCCCTGGAACAGACCCCGGCGGCGCTGGCCGAGTTGGCCGCCCGCCGGACCACCGGAAAGATCATCGTACGGGTCGAGGAGAGGGAGCCGGCATGACGGAAACCCCGGACGGCGACATGGACATCTACGACCTGCGGGTCACCGTCGACCGCATCGAGGGGCGGTCGGTCTGCGGCATGGCGGTCGGCGACCACTTCGAGCTGACCGACAGCGCCCACCTGAAGCTGCCCGATGGCCAGCACTTCTGCGTGTACGCGCTGGCCTCCGTGCTGCCGTTCCTCGCCGCGAAGCAGCGCGACCTCGCCGCCGGGGACTGGCTGGCCCAGGACTCGCACTTCGCCTGCCCCGATCCGGAGGAGCGGCTCGTCATGAAGGTGGAACGGACCTGTCGGCGGCGGATGAACTCGGCGGACCTGACCTGATGGCCGTCGAGATCGGACTCGGGCTGCAGAGCGACAAGCCCGCCGGCGCGTACGCCGCGCTGGCGGCGGCGGCCGAGGCCCACGGCTTCGACGTGCTGACCGTCTTCGGTGACCTGATGTACCAACCGCCCATCTTCCCGCTGCTGGAGATGGCCGCAGCGACCAGCCGGGTCCGGCTCGGGGCGGCCTGCCTCAACCCGTACTCGCTGGCCCCGTACGAGATCGCCGGCCAGCTCGCGGCCCTGGACCTGGCCTCGCACGGCCGGGCCTACCTGGGGCTGGCCCGCGGCACCTGGCTCGGGGCGGTCGGCCTGGCCCAGCCCCGGGCGCTGACCACGATCGAGGAGGCGGCGGCCGTCGTCTACCGCCTGCTGCGCGGCGACCGGGACGGCTACCCCGGCCGGGTGTTCACCCTGGCGCCCGGCACCGCGCTGCGTTACGCCGTGCACCGGCCCGACCCGCCGCTGCTGCTCGGCGCCTGGGGCCCGCAGGGCGCGGCCCTGGCCGGCCGGATCGCCGACGAGATCAAGGTGGGCGGCAGCGCCAACCCCGACATGGTGCCGGTGATCCGCGACCGGGTGCGGGTGGGCACCGACCGGGCCGGTCGCGACGCCGCGGACGTCGGCATCGTGTTCGGTGCCGTGACGGTGGTCGACACCGACGGCGAGGCGGCCCGGGCGAAGGCCCGCACCGAGGTCGCCATGTACCTCGCCGTCGTCGCGGAACTCGATCCGACCGTAGCGCTGCCCGACGGCCTGGTGCAGCGGGTCGGCGCCCTGGTGGACGAGGGCGCGCACGAGGCCGCCGGCCGCCTCATCCCTGACGACGTGCTCGACCGGTTCGCGTTCTCCGGCACCCCGGCGCAGGTGGCCGCGCAGGCCCAGGCGCTGATCGACGCCGGGGTCCGCCGGGTCGAGTTCGGCACCCCGCACGGGCTGACCGACGACCGTGGCGTGGACCTGCTCGGCTCCGCCGTACTGCCCCTGCTGCGCAGGTAACCCCGCCGTCCCGCCCGCGAGAGAGGAGCCCCGTCGGTGCGGATCGTCGTCGTGGCCGGCCCCGGACTGGTGGCCGACACCGCCCTGCTGGAGTCGCTGACCGCCACCACCTGCGCCGAACTCGGCGTCACCGGCGGGCTCGTGACCGCCACCTCCGCCGAGGAGGTGCGGGCCCTGGTCACGGGGGCCGGCCCGCTGGTCGTGGCGCTGCCCGGTCCGACCCCCGAGGTGCGGGCCCTCATCCCCACCGCGCCGCGCACCGTGGTCTGGTACGACCTCACCGTCGAGCCCACCCGTCGACGGGGCCGCGCACCTGTCCGGCCGGGGCGCCTGGGGCGTGGTCTGGGCCGTCCGGCACGCCGTGCACCGCCACCGGTCCCCGGCCACCCGGATCGGCTACGGTCCGCACCCGCAGCAGTGGGGCGAGCTGCGGCTGCCGGTCGGGACGGCGGGGCCCGTCCCGGTCGCGGTGCTCCTGCACGGCGGGTTCTGGCGGTCGGTGTGGGCGGCCGACCTGATGGACGCCCTCGCCGTCGACCTCGTCGACCGCGGCTACGCGTCGTGGAACGTGGAGTACCGGCGTCCCGACCGGCACGGCTGGGACGCCACCACCGGCGACGTGGCGGCCGGCGTCGCGGCGCTGGGCGGCCTCGCCGCGGACGCCGGGCTGGACCTGGGGCGGGTCGCCGTCGTCGGCCACTCGGCCGGCGGCCAACTGGCCCTGCGGGTCGCGGCGGACCTGGCCGCCGGCACCGAACCCGGCCCGGCCCCGGCCGGCGGGGCGGCGGCCGGGGCACCGGCGGTGCGGGTCGCGCTGGCGGTGTCGCTGGCCGGCGTCCTCGACCTGGCGGAGGGCGAGCGGCGGTATCTCGGTGACGGCGCCATCCCCGCGGCCCTCGGCGGCACACCGGCGACCGTGCCGCACCGGTACGCCGCCGCCGATCCCATGGCCCGGCTGCCGATCCGGGTGCCGACCCTGTTGGTACAGGGCGCGGCCGACAGCCCCGACCTGGTCGACGTCAACCGCCGGTACGCCGCAGCGGCCCGCGCGGCCGGCGACGACGTCAGCCACCTGGAGCGGCCCGGCGACCACTTCGACGTCATCGATCCCGGCTCGGCCGTCTGGCGGGACACCATGACCGCCGTGGACCGCCGGCTGGGCCGCTGAGCACCGGCGCCGCCACGCGGCGGGCCGCCGGCCATGTCCGCGATGTTTCACCAGCGTGAACAAGACGTGCTGCCGCCGCGGTCGCCTCCCGGGCGCCGGGTCGATCGACCGCCGTCAGAACAGCCGCGGCGTGACCACCGACACGACGGTCGTCACCGCGGCGGTGTCGTTGTACATCGAGTGCGGCACCGACGAGCGCAGGTGCACGCTGTCGCCCGGGCGCAGCCGGTGCTCGACGCCGTCGACCTCGTAGAGCAGTTCGCCGGAGATGACGTACGCGAACTCCTCTCCGGCATGGCCGTAGGCGGCCTCCCGGCGGCCCCCCGGAGCGATGTGCACCAGCATCGGTTCGAGTACCAGGTCCGGCCCCCGCTCCGACAGCATCCGGTAGGTCTGCTGGCCGGAGACGTACTGGGTGGCCGGGGTTTCCGCCCTGGTGAGGGTGAAGTGCGTGGGCAGCGGGCCGACCGTCCGGTCGGGGGAGTCCGCACCGGCGTCGAAGAACTCCGCCACCGTGCGGTCCAGGGCCTTCGCGACGCTGCCCAGCGCGGTCAGGCCGATGGAGGAGATGCCCCGCTCGACCTGGGACAGGAAGCCGATCGACAGCCCGGAGCGGGCGGCCAGCCCGCGCAGCGTCAGCCCGCGCTCCTTGCGGTACTGGCGGATGCGCGCGCCCGCCAGGCCGGCGGGGGTGGCGTCCTGCGCCCCCTCGTCGGGGCGGATCCGCTCCCGGGCCGGGTTACTCTCCATCGACCGCACGGGGACCTCCTGTCGCGTCCCGGCGGGAGAGCCCGCCACGCTTGTTCGATGGTATCGAACTTCGGGGCATCCGCGACGTCCGGGCCGCCCCGTCGCGGCGGGCCGTCGGCGGGGCGGCCGGCGCGGGCGCGCCGGCAGGTGCTGCTGCGGGTGGACGAGACCTCGTGCGAGGGCGGCCACCCCGGTCGAGTGGTCGCGGATTTTCCTGACTAAAGTCAGGCATGTGGACATGGACCTGGTCGCCGCGGTGCGGCGGTTCAACCGGACGGTGACCCAGCGGGTGGGGGCGCTCGACGACGAGTACATGGCGCGTGGCCGGCCGCTCGCGCAGGCGCGCCTGCTGTGGGAGATCGGCCCCGGCGGCGCCGAGGTGGCGGCGCTGCGGTCCCGACTCGGGCTGGACTCGGGGTACCTCAGCCGGCTGCTGCGCACGCTGGAGGGCGACGGGCTGGTCACCGTGGGGCCGGCCGACCGGGCCGGCGGCGACGGGCGGGTACGGGTCGCCGCGCTCACCGGGGCCGGCCGGGCCGAGTGGGCCGAGCTGGACCGGCGCTCCGACGAGTTCGCCCGGTCCATCCTCGCCCCGCTTCCCGGGCGGCGGCGGGAACGGCTCGTCGCGGCGATGGCCGAGGTCGAGCGGCTACTCGTCGCGTCGCTGGTGGTCATCGGGCCGTGCCCGCCGGGCGACCCGCGGGCGAGGGCCTGCGTGCGGGCCTATGCCAGGGACGTGGGCCGGCGGTTCGACGGGGGCTTCGACCCGGCGCTGAGCAGCCCCGTGCACGACGAGGCACTGGTGCCGCCCGCCGGGGTGTTCCTGCTGGCGTCCCTCAACGGCGAGCCCGTCGGCTGCGGCGCGGTCAAGCTGCACCCCGGAGCCCCCGCCGAGATCAAACGCGTGTGGGTGTCCGACCAGGTGCGCGGGCTCGGGGTCGGGCGGCGGATGCTCGACGAGCTGGAACGGTACGCCGCCGAGCGCGGCTGGGCCGCCGTCCGGCTGGACACCAACCGGGCGCTCACCGAGGCGATCGCGATGTACCGCTCGGCCGGCTACGGCGAGGTCGAGCCCTACAACACCGAGCCCTACGCCCACTACTGGTTCGAGAAGCGCCTCGCCCAGTGACCGGCGCGGTGGTGGCGGGCCTGCCGGCCAGCGCCACCGCCGCGCCGGTCACGGATCAGTGGATCAACACCGGGGCGGTGCGGTCGCCGCCCTGCTCGTCGTCGAGCAGGTGCGACTGCTGTCGCCTGCGCGGCAGGAAGTAGGCCGGGACGAACGTCACCAGCATCAGCGCGAAGCCGACCCAGAACGTGGTGCCGAACGAGTCGGCCACGAACTCCAGGCCCCGCTGGAGGATTCCCGGGTTGACCGGGAACTGTTGGGTCAGGTCCGGGTTCTGCTTGACGGCGATCGCGAGGCCGGCCTCGGTGACCGGTGCGCCGGTGTTCGGGTCGACCGCCCCCGGGATGACCGGCGAGTTGTTCAGCTCCTTGGTCAGGATCACCGACATCATCGCCGATCCGACCGAGCCGGCGATCTGCTGGAGGATGTTCAGCAGCGTGGAGCCACGGGCCACCTCGTGGTTCGTCAGCGTCTTCAGCGCGGACGTCATGATGGGCATCATCGTGCCGCCCATGCCCAGGCCCATGACGAAGAGCGAACCGCACAGCAGCCAGTACGAGGTGTCGGTGTCGACCTGGGTGAACGTGAAGAAACCGGCCGCGATCAGCACCAGTGCGAACGGCACCGTCCGGCCGACCGGGATCTTGTCGGCCAGCATGCCGGCGATCGGCATGGTGACCATCGCCCCGATGCCCTGCGGCGCCATCAGCAGGCCGGCGTCGAGCGTCGACTCGCCGCGCACCTGCAGGAAGTAGCTCGGGAACAGCAGGCCGGCGCCCATGAACGCGATGGTGAACACGGCCAGCGTCACGGATGCGACCGTGAGGTTGCGGTCGCGCAGCAGCCGCAGGTCGAGCAGCGGGTGCTTCGGCTTGAACGAGTAGAGGACGAAGCTGATGACCAGCAGCCCGCCGACCAGCATCGGCAGCCACACCTTGTTGTCGGCGAACGTGCCGGTCTCGGGCAGCGACGACACCCCGTACAGGAAGAGGGCCAGGCCCGGCGAGAGCATCAGCATACCGACGAAGTCGAACGACTCGGACGGCTCGGGGTTGTCCTTCGGCAGCGCCCACTGCGCGTAGGCCAGGGCGACCGCGCCGATCGGCAGGTTGATCAGGAAGATCCAGTGCCAGCTGGCCACGTCGATCAGCCAGCCACCGAGGATCGGCCCGCCGATCGGGCCGAGCAGCATCGGGATACCCAGTACGGCCATCAGCCGGCCGATCCGCTCCGGGCCGGCCGCCCGCGTCATGATCGTCATGCCGAGCGGCATCAGCATGCCGCCGCCGAGGCCCTGAAGCACCCGGTAGCCGATGAGCTCGCCGATCGAGTCGGCGGTGGCGCAGAGGGCGGAGCCGAGCGTGAACAGCACGAGCGCCGCCATGTAGAGCCGCTTCGTGCCGAACCGGTCGGCGGCCCAGCCGGTCAACGGGATGACCGTGGCCAGGGCCAGCGTGTAGCCCGTCATCGTCCAGGCGACCCGGGCGTACGACGCGTCGAATTCGGTCTGGAACGTGGGCAGCGCGACGCTGACCACCGTCACGTCGAGGATCGACATGATCGCACCGAGGACCACGACCCCGGCGATCTTCAATACGGCGCCGTCGAGCTTGGCCGGCGCCGCGGATTGACTGCTCACAGCGAATCTCCTGGTGAAACTTTGCGAATGACGCCGATCGGCCACGCGCCACACCGCGCGTGCCCGCACGTCTGAGTCAGAGGTCAGGCGGGGAGGTCGCAGACGACCGCCCGTGTCCGCGGGCCCGCACGCTGTCTCCCCCCTCGCGCGCCTGATCCCCCGCGGACGCACGCCGCGACGGTAACAAGGCCGACGCCCACCTCACCGCCCTTTATCGGGTCATCCGGCTGTGGTCACGATCACTGCTCCGGGCGCCGCCGTCCGGCGCCGCGCCGGGGGCCGGCCCGGGGGCTCACCGGCGCCGTGCGGGTGGCGGGGGACGTCCGGCGGCAGAGGGGGCCGCCGGGCCGCCGGGCGAGGGGTGGCGCATCTGAAATTTTAGTGTAATGTCAGCGGCCGGCCGGGGTGCCGACCCGATCCGGGCGCGCCCCGGCGCGCGTCGCCCGCCGAGCGAGCCCGCCGGCCCGGGCCCCGCCGAACCGTGATTCCCGTCGATGCGAGGAGGACCAGAGTGGATGCCGTGACGAGCCCGCCGTCCCCGGTCAACGAGCCGACCCTGAGCTACGCCCCCGGCAGTCCCGAGCGGGCGGAGCTGGAGCGGGAACTGGCGCGGCAGGAGAGCCAGCAGGTGGAGCTGACCGCCACCATCGGCGGTCGCCGCCGGATGGGCGGGGGGACGGAGATTCCGGTCGTGCAGCCGCACGACCACCGCCACGTGCTCGGGGTGCTGCGCAACTGCACCCGCGCCGACGCCGAGGACGCCGTCGCGGCGGCGGGACAGGCGGCGCCGGGCTGGCGCGAGCTGTCCCTCGACGACCGGGCCGCGATCCTGCTCAAGGCCGCCGACCTGCTGGCCGGCCCGTGGCGCCAGCGGCTCAACGCCGCCACCATGCTGGGCCAGTCGAAGACCGCCGTCCAGGCCGAGATCGACTCCGCGTGCGAGCTGGCCGACTTCTGGCGGTTCAACGTCCACTACGCCCGGCAGATCGTGGGCGAGCAGCCGGTGGCCAACTCCCGGGGGGTGTGGAACCGCACCGACCACCGCCCCCTGGAGGGCTTCGTCTACGCGGTCACCCCGTTCAACTTCACCGCGATCGCGGGAAACCTGCCGACCGCGCCGGCACTGCTGGGCAACACGGTGCTGTGGAAGCCCGCGCCGACCCAGCAGCTCGCCGCGAGTCTGATCATGGAGCTGCTGGAGGAGGCGGGCCTGCCGCCCGGCGTGATCAACATGCTGCCCGGTGACGGCCTCGACGTCTCGGCGGTGGCGCTGACCCACCGCGACCTGGCCGGCATCCACTTCACCGGCTCCACCGCGACGTTCCAGCACCTGTGGTCGACGGTGGGGGCGAACCTCGGGGGCTACCGGTCGTACCCGCGGGTCGTCGGCGAGACCGGCGGCAAGGGCTTCGTGCTCGCGCACGGCTCCGCCGACCCGGACGTGCTGCGGGTGGCGCTGCTGCGCGGCGCCTTCGAGTACCAGGGGCAGAAGTGCTCGGCCGCCTCCCGGGCGTACGTGGCCCGGTCGGTGTGGGACCGGGTGCGCGACCCGCTGCTCGCCGAGGTGGAGGCGCTCACCATGGGCGACGTCACCGATCTGGCGCACTTCATGGGGGCGGTGATCGACGCCCGGGCGTTCGGCCGGCACCGGGCCGCGATCGAGCGGGCCCACGGGCGGGACTCCCTGACGGTGCTCGCCGGCGGCGCGGTCGACGACTCGGTCGGCTGGTTCGTCCGGCCGACCGTCGTGCAGGGCACCGACCCCACCGACGAGATGTTCCGCACCGAGTACTTCGGGCCGATCCTGGCCGTGCACGTCTTCGACGACGACGCCTACGACGGCGTGGTCGACCAGCTCGACTCCGTCTCGTCGTACGCCCTGACCGGCGCGGTCGTCGCCCGCGACCGCGAGGCGATCGCCCGGGCCAGCCGGCGGCTGCGGTTCGCCGCCGGGAACTTCTACGTCAACGACAAGCCGACCGGGGCGGTCGTCGGGCAGCAGCCGTTCGGCGGCTCCCGCGCCTCGGGCACCAACGACAAGGCGGGCGCGGCGTCGAACCTGACCCGCTGGCTCTCGCCGCGGTCGATCAAGGAGACCTTCGATCCGCCCCGCGACCACCGCTACCCCCACCAGGGTGCCCGCTGAAGCACGGCGTTCACCAGGCAGAACTGCCTCTGGACCGACTCGCCGAGCAGGTGCTAGCGTCGTCCACACTTCACTAAAATTTCACTGAAATTCCTATTCACCCCCATGCTTCACGACCATCGACACGGAGGTGTCAGATGAAGAGGTCCCTACGCTCCCTCGGCGTCGCCACGGCCATCAGCGGGCTGATCGCCCTGGCCGGGTGCGGCACGGACACCTCGTCCGCCGGATCCGGGGCAGCCGACTTCGGCGACTGTGCGGTGACGGAGAACCCCACGGTGCACAAGTTGCAGACCAAGACCGAGGGCACCCTCACCGTCGCCGCCTCGCTGCCCTACCCCGCCGGCTACCGGGGCAACACCCTCGAATCGGTCGACGGCGGCTACATGTACTGCCTCGACGCCGAGATCGCCAACCGCGCCGGACTGGACCGGATCAAGCTGGTGAACGCCTCGTTCGAGGCCCTCGTCACCGCCAAGGCCTCGAACTTCGACTTCGCGGTCTGGGACATCTACGACACCCCCGAACGGCGCAGGGCCGTCGACTTCTCCACGCCCTACAACACCTACCGCACCGGCGTCCTCGTCAAGACCGGGTCCGACCTGACCAAGGACAGCATCAGGACCGCCACCGTCGGTGTGCTCGCCGGATCCGTCCAGCTCAGCTACGTCAACGAGACGCTCAAGCCCAAGCAGGTGCGGGTCTTCGCCTCCAACGACGACCTGTTCAACGCCGTCCTGGCCGGGCAGATCGACGCCGCGCTCAACGACACCGCCACCGTCATGCCCCGGGCGGCCAGCTCCGGCGGCAAGCTCGAGGTGATCGGGCAGTACCCGGTCGGTGGCGACGTGGCGGCGCTGTTCCCCAAGGGTTCGCCCAACGTCACCGTGGTCGACCAGATCCTCGCCGACATGAAGAAGGACGGCACCCTCGCCGCCATCATGGCCAAGTGGCTGAACCCGATCCTCGGCGGAGACCCTGACAAACTGGCCGACTGGAGTGCCTGACCATGACGGTGCAGGCACCCGAGACACCTGAGGCCCGGGCGACACCGCCCGGCGCCGGCTCCACCCCGACCAGGCCGCTGGCGACGACGGCCTACCTCACCGCCGCGGCCCTGCTCACCGTCCTGGCCACGACCCTGTGCCACCAGCTCGCCACCATGCTGGTCGACGGGCCGGCCGCGCGGCTCCTGCTCGGCGCCGTGCTGCCGCTCGCCGCGCTCGGCTGGCCCCTCTGGTCGGCCTACCGGCGCAGCCACCGGTCCCGACGGGACTGGGCGGCCGGCCGGTACGTCGAGGCCCGCCGGGCGGCGGCCGGCTCCCGGGACGCCGCGATCTCGTCCCTGGGACTCAGCGGGTGCCTGGCCATCGTGGCCCTGCTCGCCCTGATGGTCTTCACCAACGACGGGGCGGTGCAGAAGACCTTCTTCAACGGCGAGTACATGTCGCGCAGCTTCCTGGACATCGTCCGCGCGCTGTGGATCAACATCCAGATCGCGCTCGGCGCCCAGATCCTCGCCATGGTCTTCGGCCTCGTGCTCGCCATCGGCCGGCAGCTTCCCGGCCGGGGCTTCCGCCCGGTCCGGGCGCTGTCCATCGCCTACATCGACGTGTTCCGCGGCATCCCGTCGGTCGTCCTGATCTACCTCGTCTGCTACGGGCTGCCGCTGACCGAGGTGCCGTTGCTCAGCGGCGGGTCGCTGGTCGTCTACGCCATCGTGGCGCTGGCCATGACGTACAGCGCCTACAACGCGGAGCTGTACCGCGCCGGGATCGAGTCGATCAACCCCGGCCAGAGCTCGGCCGCCCTGTCCATGGGCCTGACCCAGACCGACGTGCTCAGGTTCGTCATCATGCCGCAGATGGCCCGCAACATCGCCGCTCCCATGCTGAGCACGTTCATCGGCCTGCAGAAGGACACCGCGCTGGTCATCGTCGTCGGCATCATCGACGCCTTCAGCCAGGCCAAGATCTACTCGGCGAACGACTTCAACCTCTCCGCGGTGACCGCCGTGTGCCTCGTGTTCGTCCTCATCACCATCCCGCAGACCCGGTTCGTCGACTACCTGCTCGCCCGCACCGGGGCCAGGAAGACAGGGGCGTGAGCCATGTCGCGACCGTTCATCGAGTTCGACCAGGTGACCAAGCGGTACGGCGACCTCACCGTGCTGGACAAGGTCGACCTGACCGTCGACCGGCACGAGGTGGTCACCCTGATCGGCGCCTCCGGCTCCGGCAAGTCGACGCTGCTGCGCTGCGTCAACGGGCTGGAGGACGTCCAGGGCGGGCGGATCCTGCTCGACGGTGACGTCGTCTCCGGCGAGGGCGTCGACCTGGTCGGACTGCGTCGCCGGGTCGGGATCGTCTTCCAGAGCTTCAACCTGTTCCCGCACATGACGGTGCTGCGCAACTGCACCCTCACCCCGGTGCGCGCCGGTGTGGCGAGCAGGCCCGAGGCCGAGGCCAACGCGCGGGCGATGCTCGACCGCGTCGGCCTGCGGGACAAGGCCGACTCCTACCCCGCGCAACTGTCCGGCGGCCAGCAGCAGCGCGTCGCCATCGCCCGGGCGATGCTCATGCGTCCGCAGGCTCTGCTGCTGGACGAGATCACCTCAGCCCTCGACCCCGAACTGGTGATCGAGGTGCTGAACCTGGTCCGGGAACTCGCCTCCGACGGCATCACCATGATGATGACGACCCACGAGATGCCCTTCGCCCGGGAGATCTCCTCGAAGGTCTGCTTCCTGCACCGCGGCACGATCCTCGAACAGGGCCCGCCCGAGCAGATCTTCGAAGCACCCACCTCGCCCGAGCTCCGGTCGTTCCTCCGCAAGATCCACGAAGCCGGCCGGGACTAGCCCCACCCCCTCCACGAGACAAGGTCAGGGACACCAACCGATGAGCAAGCCGTACGACACCAGGGACTTCTTCACCTACCTCGGGTACCCGAGCGGCGACCAGCCCTACTGGTGCAGGGACCTGCGCAGCCTGTCCGTCTACTGTCGCGGCGATCGGGCGAACCTGGAGGCGCTGCTCGCGCCCACCCCGTTCGAGCTTGCCGACGACCGGTTCGTCGTGCAGATCGCGGACTTCGGCAACGCCACCCCCGGCGCCTTCTACGACTCCGGGGTCGTCATTCCCGTCCGCTACGGCGACCACCGGGGGGTCAACTACTTCTTCGAGTACGAGGACCAGCCCTGGAGCGTCGCCTTCGGCCGGGAGGTCTGGGGCTACCCCAAGCAGTACGCCGACATCGCGCTGACCGACACTCCCGAGGCGGTCTCCGGCACCGTGCACCGCTCCGGCAAGCCGGTGTTCGGCATCTCCATGACGCCGGGGGAGGGCCACGACAACGCCGCCTGGGCCGACCTGTCCCTGTACCCGCACCTTCAGGTGCACGCCCTGCCCGAGGCCGACGGGCCGGGGTTCCGGGTCTTCGAGATCATCTCCCGGGACACCTCGAAGGACTTCGTCCTCAAGCACCGCAGCTTCGGACCGGCAACCGTCGAGCTCACCGACGCGCTCTCGGTCAACGGCGTCGAACTGAAGGTGGTCGAGGTGCTGGGCGGCGAGTACTCCGTCGGGGACTACGCCTGCACCGTGCAGAACGGCGTCTCGACGGTCATCGACGACCTTCTCGGCAACCCGTCCCGCGGCGGAGCGGCGGAACGGCCGTAATCGTCCGGTAGCTTGCCAGAGTGCGGGGCCGCTGCGCAGAAGCGGTGCACGACGTGGGGGAGGAACAGATGTTGTCGGAGTACGTCGGGAAGGGCGCGCTCGTCGGCACCGAACAGGCGGGCAACGCCCTGCTCAGCGAGTCGGCCTACGCCAGCCTGTGCTCCCGGCTCGTCCGCGCCGAGATCATGCCCGGGGACCGGCTCGTCGAGAACGACCTGCGGGCCGACCTCGGCGTGGGCCTGTCCCCGGTGCGCGAGGCCATCAGGCGGCTGGAGTTCGAGAAGCTGGTCGTCATCTACCCGCGCAGCGGCACCTACGCCACCGAGATCGCGCTCAAGGACTCCCGCTCGGTCATGGAGTTGCGACTGGAACTGGAGTCCCTGGCCACGACGCTGGCCTGCGGGCGCGGCTCGAAGGCGGAGAAGGAACAACTCGTCGCGCTCGCCGAGGAGCAGGCCCGGACCACCGACCTGCAACGGTGCATCGACCTGGACGCCGCCTTCCACCAGTGCGTCTACCTGATGAGCCGCAACGAGTACCTCAACGCCACCGCCCGGATCTACTTCAACCTGGCCCTGCGGCAGTGGTACTTCTGCTCCAAGGTGGTCACCACCCCGGACTGGACCGCGGTGGACCACCGGCCCCTGGCGGCGGCGGTCGCCGCCGCCGACGAGGCCGCCGCCGCCGAGCAGATGCGCGAGCACGTCCGCCACGACTCCCAGAAGGTCTTCGAGATCCTCACCAACTACGGCCTGTAGCCCGCCCCGAGGGGCGCGTCCGGGCCGCCGGAAAGGACCCGCCGTGCCATCGGCCGCACTGACGTCCCTGTTCACCCTCGACGGAACACGCGCCCTGGTCACCGGGGCGCACGGCGGCCTCGGCCGCGCCCAGGCCCTCGCCCTCGGCCAGGCCGGCGCCGAGATCGTCGCCACCGACCTGACCACCGAACGCGCCGAGCAGGCCTGCGCCCACCTGCGCCGGCAGGGCGTCCGCGCGCTGCCGCTGGCGCTGGACGTCACCTCCGTCGACAGCATCGAGGCCGCGTTCGACGACCTCGAACGGCGGGGCCACGTGCCCGACGTGGTGGTGAACAACGCCGGTGTGTCGCTGCGCAACGCCGCGCTCGACGCCACCGCGGCCGAGTTCGACCTGACCCTGGGGGTCAACCTGCGCGGGACGTACTTCGTGGCCCAGCGCGCCGCGCGGGCGATGCGCCCGCGCGGCGGCGGCCGGATCATCAACCTCGCGTCCATCGGCGGCCTGGTCGTCGACGGCGAGCGGTCCTCGGTGTACGACGCGTCGAAGGCCGCCGTCGTGCAGCTGACGAAGAACCTCGCCTACGAGTGGGGCGGCGACGGCATCCGGGTGAACGCCATCGCCCCGGGCTACATGCGCACGGAGATGACCGCGGACCTCATGCCCACCAGGGACGCCGAGGACGAACTGGTGGCCCGGCACATCCCCCTGGGCCGGGTCGGCGAGCCGGGGGACCTCGCCGGCGCCGTGGTGTTCCTCGCCTCGGCGGCGTCCGCGTACGTCACCGGGCACACGCTCACCGTCGACGGCGGCTGGGTCGTCTCCCTGTAGCCGCGGCACCGGAACCTGGAGCGGCACCACCTACCGATCCGCCGACCGCGCGGCCTCAGGCACCGCGCAGCCGGGCGAGGAGTTCCCCGGCGCGGCGTAGCTCGTAGGCTCGCCCCTGCCGCGCATCCGACGGGTGGGTTGCCATGGTGCGCGGCAGTTTCGGAGCTGCCCGCTGACCTGCCCGCTTTTGCCCCGGGATCAGGCAACACAATCAACTGTCCGATAGTCGACATCGCCGCGACCGCGTCGGCCGTTTCGGCCGGTAGACGGCACCGTCACCGTGGGTGATCGGGGTGGGCTGCCACCCCGTTCACCTGGCGATCTATGCCCGTTGATGGAAACCGCCTACGTTGCCACCCAGACGTTCCGTCCTGGGAGGCAGCATGTCGGGACCGCTCGGCCCCCGCACCATCCGATCGAGGGTCTGGGCCGGCGCCCGACTCCGGTTCGGCGCGGCTCTCGCCGCGCTCGTCCTGCTGCCGGCGCTCGCCGTCCGGGCGGACCTGCCGGACGTCGTCCCGGCCTCGGTCTCCTGCGACTCGGTCGGCTACGCGTACGACGCCGCCGGGCAGTTGGCCGGCGTGCAGGACCAGGCCGGCCGGACCGCCCGGTACCGGTACGACCCGGCGGGCAACATCACCTCCGTCGCCGGCGAGGGCAGCCCCGCCCTCGCCCTGCTGTCGGTGGTGCCGGCGCGGGCGGCCGTCGGCGCCGAGGTCACCCTGGAGGGCGGCTGCTTCTCCACCGTGCCGGCCGGGAACGCTGTCGCGTTCAACGGCGTACCGGCCACGGTCACCGCGGCCGCCGGCCGGCGGCTGGTCGCCCGGGTCCCCGCCGGCGCGACCACCGGCCTGGTCACCGTCTCCGTCGGCGGGGCCACCGCGAGCAGCCCGCAGTCCTTCGTGGTCGTCGGGCCGGACGAGTCCGCGCCGACCATCACCGGCGTCTCTCCGACCGTCGTCGCCCCCGGCGCGACGGTCACCGTCAGCGGCACCGGCTTCGCCGCCGAGGCGGCCGACAACGCCGTCACCCTGAACCGCACCCGGGCCTTTCCCTCGGCGGTCGCCGCCGGCAGCCTGACCGTCGAGGTGCCCACCGGCGCCGGCTCCGGCCGGATCGGGGTACGCACCCGCCACGGCAGCGGCGACGGCGCCGCCGACGTCTTCGTCGCCCCCGCCCCCTACACCGTCGCCGACGTGGTGCACACCTCCCGGGTCGCGCTCGGCGGCACCGGGTCCGTGTCGATCCCGAGCGCGGGCGACATCGCGCTGGTCGTGTTCGACCTGACCGAGGGGCAGCGGGCGAGCGTGCAGCTCGCCGACGGCACCCTCGGCTCCTGCGGCATCTCCACCGCGAAGGTCCTCGACCCGTTCGGGCGCACCGCGGCGTCGTCCGGCTGTGTGGGCGCCACCGGCTTCCTCGACACGGTGACGGCGCGCACGGCGGGCACGTACACGCTGCTGCTGGCCGCGTCGAGCGCGGCCACCGGCTCGGTCTCCGCGACCGTGCGGGAGGTGCCCGCCGACGCTACGACGGCCACCACGCCGGGCGGGAGCCCGGTCACCGTCACCACCACCGTGCCCGGCCAGAACGCCGCCGTCACCTTCCCCGGCAGCACCGGCCAGCGCGTCTCGGTCAAGCTCAGCGACGGCACGTACGGCACCTACAACGCCGCCGTCACGCTGCGCAAGCCGGGCGGCGGCACCGTCACGTCCAACGGGTCCTGTGGCACCGCCTGCTTCCTCGACACCACCGTGCTGCCCACCGACGGCACGTACACCCTCGCGGTGGACCCGCAGTCCACCACCACCGGGGCGATCACCGTCCAGGTGTACGACGTGCCGGCCGACGCCGCCGTGGCCACCACTCCCGGCGGCGGTCAGGTCACCGCGACCACGACGGTGCCCGGCCAGAACAGCGTCGTCTCGTTCCCCGGCACGGCGGGCCAGCGGGTCCTGGTCCACCTCACCGGCGGCACGTACGGGACGTACAACGCCTCGGCGGTGGTGCGCAAGCCGGACGGGTCGAACCTGACCGGCAGCGCGTACTGCGGCAGCTCGTGCCTGTTCGACACCACGGTCCTGCCGGTCGACGGGACGTACACCATCCTGGTCAACCCCGACACCAGCTACGTCGGCGCGGTCACCGCGCAGGTCCACGCCGTGCCGGCGGACGCGACGGCGAGCACCGCCCCCGGCTCCGCCCCGGTCACCGTGGCCACGGTCGTCGGGCAGAACGCGGTGGTGTCGTTCCCCGGCACGGCCGGGCAGCGGGTGTCGGTGCAGCTCACCGGCGGTACGTACGGGACGTACAACGCCTCGGGGGTGATCCGTAAGCCGGACGGGTCGAGCCTGACGGGCAGCGCGTACTGCGGGGCGTCGTGCTTCTTCGACACGGTCGTGTTGCCGGTCGACGGCACGTACACCCTGCTGCTCAACCCCGACGGCACCTACGTCGGCCAGGTCACCGCCCAGGTGCACGCCGTGCCGGCGGACGCCTCGGCGAGCACTACGCCCGGTGGGGCCGCGGTCACCGTGACCACCACCGTGCCGGGGCAGAACGCCGTCGTCTCCTTCCCCGGCACCGCCGGGCAGGTCGTCTCGGTCACCCTGGCAGGCGGCACCTTCGGCACCTACAACGCGTCCGTGACGGTGCGCGCCCCGGACGGCTCCACCGTCGTCAGCGAGAGCTACTGCGGCACGAGCTGCTCGTTCAACGCGGTCACCCTCCCGGCCACCGGCACGTACACGGTGTTCGTCAACCCGACCGGGACCACCCTCGGCGCCGTCACCGCGCGGGTCTACGACCTGCCCAACGACGCGGTCGCCAACACCACCCCGGGTGGCGCGGCGGTGACGGTGACCAGCACCGTGCCCGGGCAGAACGCGGTGGTCTCCTTCCCCGCCACGGCCGGGCAGCGGGTCGCGGTGCAGCTCAGCGGCGGCACGTTCGGCGCCGCCGAGGCGGTGGTGACGCTGCGCCGCCCCGACGGCACCGCGATCGTGTCCAACACGACCTGCGGCACCTCCTGCTTCCTCGACACCCAGGCGCTGACCGTGGCCGGCACCTACACCGTCCTCGTCGACCCGAAGGGCACGGTCGTCGGCAGCATCACCGCGAAGGTGCACGACGTGCCCGCCGACCCCACGGCGACCACCACCCCGGGCGGCGCGGCGGTGACGGTGACCAGCACCGTGCCCGGGCAGAACGCGGTGGTGTCGTTCCCGGGCACCACCGGGCAGCGGGTGTCGGTGCAGCTCAGCGGCGGCACGTTCGGCGCCGCCGAAGCGACGGTGACGCTGCGCCGCCCCGACGGCACCACGGTCACGTCGAACACCGCCTGCGGGACCTCGTGCTTCCTGGACAGCACGGTCCTGCCGGCGGACGGCACGTACACCCTGCTGGTCGACCCGAAGACCACCGCCGTCGGCGCGCTCACCGCCCGGGTGCACGACGTGCCCGCCGACTCCACGGCGACCACCACCCCGGGCGGCGCGGCGGTGACGGTGACCAGCACCGTGCCCGGGCAGAACGCGGTGGTGTCCTTCCCCGGCACCGCCGGGCAGGTCGTCACCGTCAGCCTCTCCGCCGGCGCGTTCGGCGGCGGCAACGCGACCGTGACGCTGCGCGCGCCCAACGGCAGCGCCGTCACCAGCTCCTCGTCCTGCGCGACGAGCTGCTCGTTCAGCTCGGTGTCGCTCGCCACGGCCGGCACCTACACCGTGCTGGTCGACCCGGTCGGGGTGGCCGTCGGCAGCCTGACCGCGCAGGTGTTCGACGTGCCGGTCGACGCCACCGTCGGCACCACCCCGGGCGGCGACCCGGTGACCGTCACCACCAGCGTCCCGGGGCAGAACGGCGTGGTGACGTTCCCCGGCACGGCCGGGCAGCGGATCCTGGTGCAGGGCACCGGCGGCACGTACGGGACGTACAACGCGACGGCGATCGTGCGTAAGCCGGACGGGTCGAACCTGACCAGCAGCGCGTACTGCGGGGCGTCCTGCCTGTTCGACACGATGGTGTTGCCGGTCGCCGGCACGTACAGCCTCCTGGTCGACCCGGCGTCCACCTACACCGGCTCGGTCACCGTCCGGGTGTACGACGTACCGGCCGACGCCACCGCCAGCACCACCCCGGACGGGACCGCCGCCACCCTCACCACCACGGTCCCCGGGCAGAACGCGGTGCTCTCGTTCGTGGGTGCGGCGGGTCAGCGGATCGTGGTGCAGGGCACCGGCGGCACGTACGGGACGTACAACGCGACGGTGATCGTGCGCAAGCCGGACGGGTCGAACCTGACCGGCAGCGCGTACTGCGGGGCGACGTGCTTCTTCGACGTCACGACGCTGCCGGTGGCCGGCACGTACACCATCCTGCTGAACCCCGACGCGGCCTACACGGGCGCGGTGACCCTGCGGATGTACGACGTGCCGGACAACGCGGCGGTCAGCGCCACGGTCGGCGGTCCGGCCGTGCCGGTGACCACCACCGCCCCGGGGCAGAACGCGGTGCTGTCGTTCGCGGGCGCGGCGGGTCAGCGGATCGTGGTGCAGGGCAGCGGCGGCACGTACGGGACGTACAACGCGACGGCGATCGTGCGTAAGCCGGACGGGTCGAACCTGACCGGCAGCGCGTACTGCGGGGCGACGTGCTTCTTCGACGTCACGACGCTGCCGGTGGCCGGCACGTACACGATCCTGCTGAACCCCGACGGCATGTACACCGGCTCGGTGTCGCTGCGGGTGTACGACGTGCCGGCCGACGCGACCGCCGGCACGACGCCGGGCGGCGGCGCGGTCACCCTGACCACCACCGGCCCCGGGCAGAACGCGGTGCTGTCGTTCCCCGGCACCGCCGGGCAGCGCATCTCGGTGCAGGGCAGCGCCGGCACGTACGGCACGTACAACGCGACGGCGATCATCCGCAAGCCGGACGGGACGAACCTCGGCAGCAGCGCGTACTGCGGGGCGACGTGCTTCTTCGACGTCACGACGCTGCCGGTGGCCGGCACGTACAGCATCCTGCTGAACCCCGACGGCATGTACACCGGCTCGGTCGCTCTCCAGGTGCACGACGTCCCGGCCGACGCGACCGCGGCCACCACCCCCGGCGGCCCGGGGGCCACCCTGACCACCACCGTTCCCGGCCAGAACGCCACGCTCACCTTCCCGGGCACCGCCGGGCAGGTGGTCACCGTGGCGATCACCGCCGGCACCTACGGCCGCTACAACGCCACGGCGGTCGTCCGCAAGCCGGACGGGACGAACCTCGGCAGCAGCGTGTACTGCGGCGACACCTGCACCTTCATCTCGATCACCCTGCCGGTGGCCGGCACCTACACCCTGTTCGTCGACCCGGCGTCCAGCACCGTCGGCGGCCTGACCGGCGAGGTGCGGCTACCCGCGGCAGTCGCCGCCGCCAGGAAGGCGCCGACGAAGATCCCGGCCCGGCCGGCCGGCGACGTGACCGAGACCTGGATGCCGGACCGGTTCAACCTGGCCGGCGAGGACTGGCAGAGCCACCGCACCGGCGCGTACGGCAACCTCCAGCCGGCGCTGCGCGCCGAGCGGGGGGTGACCGCGCTGGCCGGGCAGGCCCTGCTGCTCAACGGCCACCCGCTCGCCGACGTCACCCTCGCGGTGGGCCGGCGCAGCACCCGCACCGACGCCACCGGCCGGTTCCTGCTCACCGGGCTCACCGCCGGCCACCACGTCCTGGTCATCGACGGCGCGACGGCGGGCAGCCCCGGCCGCGCCTTCGGCCGCTTCGAGACCGGGGTGGACCTGCGGGCGGGGGAGACCGTCGAGCTGTCGTACCCGATCTGGATGACCCGGCTCGACACCGCGCACAGCGTCCGGTTCCCGTCGCCCACCACGAAGCAGACGGTGATCACCACCCCGGCGATCCCCGGCTTCGAGGTGCGGCTGCCCAAGGGCTCGGTGATCCGCGACCGGGCCGGCAAGCGGGTCACCGAGCTGTCCATCACCGCACTGCCGGTGGACCAGCCGCCGTTCCCGCTCCCCGCCGGGGTGCGCACCCCGGTCTACTTCACCGTGCAGCCCGGCGGGTCGGTGATCCTGCCGAAGGGCGCGCAGATCATCTACCCGAACACCCAGGGCCTGGCGCCGGGCAGCCGGCTGGACTTCTGGGACTACGACCCGGAGCGGGCGCCGTGCACCAGGGCGCCGGTGAAGTCGTACCCGAAGAAGCCCGTGAAGGCGGCGAAGACCCCCGCCGTCTGCGCGGTGACCGGCGCGGAGGCCGGCTGGTACATCTACGGCCACGGCACCGTCACCCCGGACGGCCGGCAGATCGTGCCCGACCCGGACGTGCGGGTCTGGGAGTTCACCGGGGCCATGTTCAACGGCAGCGGCAAACGCCCTGCCGGCACCGGCCCCGGTGAGGACGGCGACTCCGGCGGCGACCCCGTCGACCTGGCCAGCGGCCTCTTCGTCGACGAGCACACCGACCTGGCCGTGAACGACGTGCTGCCGATCTCGATCACCCGCACCTACCGGCAGAACGACACCCAGAACCGGGAGTTCGGCATCGGGGCGAACTTCACCTACGGCATCTTCGTCTTCTCCAAACAGGAGTACACCGAGGCCGACCTGATCTTCCCGGACAGCGGCAAGGTGCACATGGTGCGGACCAGCCCCGGGACCGGCTGGACCGACGCGGTGTTCAAGGCCGTCGACACCACCGGCCCGTTCCGGGACGCCGTGATGACCTGGAACGGCGACGGTTGGGACCTGGTCCGCACCGACGGGATGGTCTACGTCTTCGGCGAGAACGCGCCGTTGCAGTCCATCCGGGACCGGCACGGCAACCAGATCACCCTGACCCGGTCCACCGGCGGCCAGTCCGGCGACATCACCCAGGTCACCTCGCCCAACGGCCGCTGGATCAAGCTCAGCTACAGCGGTGGCCGGGTCGTCCGGGCGCAGGACAACGCGGGCCGGGCCGTGCAGTACGGCTACGACGCCTCCGGCCGGCTGACCACGGTCACCTCGCCGGGCGGCCGGACCACCACGTACACCTACGACACCGCGCACCGGATGACCACGGTCACCGACCCCCGGGGCGTCACCTACCTGACCAACAGCTACGACGCGGCCGGGCGGGTGGCCGCCCAGACCATGCCCGGCGGGGTCACCTACGGCTTCGCGTACACCACCGACGCCGGCGGCAACGTCGTGAAGACGGCGGTCACCGAGCCCGACGGCAGCGTCCGGGAGACCAGCTTCGACGCCGAGCACCGGGTGGCCGCCGAGACCACCGCAGCCGGCACCGCCCAGGCACGCACCGCCACCACCGCCCGGGACCCGGTGACCCACCTGCCGACCGCGCTGGTCGACCCGTACGGCCGCCGGACCACCCTGGGATACGGCGCGACCGGGCAGCTCACCGCGCTCACCGCGCTCGCCGGCACCGCCGCCGCCCAGTCCGCCACGGTCACCTCCGGCGGGCCGTACCGGCAGCTCACCTCGGTCACCGACGACCAGGGCCGGACCACCCGGATGGGGTACGACGACACCGGCAACCTCACGGCGGCGACCGACGCCGCCGGCCGCACCCGCCGCTACACCTACAACCCGGCCGGCCAGGTCACCTCGTTCACCGACCCGCTCGGCAACACCACCCGCTACACCTACGAGCAGGGCGACCTCGTCGCGGTCACCGACCCGCTGGGCCGGACCACCCGCAGCTTCGTCGACGCCGTCGGCCGCCCCGTGGCGGTCACCGACCCGGCCGGCGTGCTGGAACACGTCCGCTACGACCCGGACAACCAGGTCCTCACCAGCACCGACGGCCTCGGCCGGGTCACCGCCTTCGAGTACGACGGCAACGGCAACCTGACGAAGGTCACCGACGCCCGGGGCAACAGCACCACCGTCGCCTACGACAGCTCCGACCGCCCGGTCACCGTCACCGACCCGCTCGGCAAGCAGGCCCGGCAGGCGTACGACGTGCTCGGCCGGGTCGTCTCCGCCACCGACCGGCGCGGCAGGACCACCGTCACCGAGTACGACGTGCTCGGCCGCACCACCTTCATCGGGTACGGCGCGACCGCCGGACCGAGCTACGAGAGCACCAAGCGGTTCGGCTACGACGCGCTGGACCGGCTCACCACCATCAACGACTCGGCCGGCGGGCTGCTCACCCTCGGCTGGAACGACCTCGACCAGGTCGTCGCCGTCACCGATCCGGCCGGCACCGTCGGCTACTCCTACGACGCCGCCGGCCGGCGGTCGGGGATGACCGTGCCCGGCCAGCCGGCCATCGCCTACCGCTACGACCAGACCGGCCTGATCGAGCAGATCACCCAGGGCGCCACCACCGCCACCTGGCATCGGGACGCCGCCGGCCGCACCGACCGGGTCGAGCAGGCCGGCGTCGAGACCCGGTACACCTACGACGCGGCCTCCCAGCTCACCGGGATGTTCTACGAGAGCACCGGCGGGGTGCCGATCGGCCACCTCGGCTACTCCTACGACGGCGCCGGGCGGGTGCGGGACCTGACCGGCAGCCTCGCCCACGTCACCATCCCGAGCACCGGCCCGCCGGCCAGCTACGACGCCGCCAACCGGCTGACCAGCCGCGGCGACCGCACGTTCAGCTACGACGACGAGGGCAACCTGACCGGCGACGGCGTGCTCGGCTACACCTGGAACGCCCGGGGCGAACTGACCGGGGTCACCGGGCCGGGCCTGACCACCGCGTACGGCTACGACGCCGCGGGGCGGCTCGCCAGCCGCGCGGCCGGCGGGGCCACCACCGGCTTCCTCTACGACGGCCCGAACCTGGTCCGCGAGCGGACCGGCGCGACGGCCGCCGACCGGCTCACCGCCGGGCTCGACCAGACGCTGGTCCGCACCGACGCCGCCGGCCCCCGGGTGCCGATCACCGACGCGCTCGGCAGCGTGCTGGGTCTGGCCGACTCCGCCGGCACCCTGAGCACCCAGTACGCCTACGACCCGTTCGGGGCGGTCACCGCCAGCGGCGCCGCCAGCGGCAACACGCAGCAGTTCACCGGCCGGGAGCGCGACGCCGCCACCGGGCTGACCTACCACCGGGCCCGCTGGTACAGCCCGGAGACGGGCCGGTTCCTCAGCCAGGACCCCGCCGGCTTCGGCGGCGGCAGCGCCAACCTGTACACGTACGCCCTCAACGACCCGGTCAACCTCTCCGACCCCAACGGCGACTGCCCGATCTGCGTGCCGATCCTGATCGGGGCGCTGATCGGTGGCGGCACCTCGGTCGGCATCGGGGCGGGCCTCGCGGCGCTGACCGGGCGCAAGTACAGCATGGGCGACGCCCTGAAGGACTTCGCCATCGGCGGCGCGCTGGGCGCGGTCAGCGGCGGCCTCGGCGCGTACCTGAAGGCCGGCAGCTCGGTGTGGAAGCTCAACCAGTTCGAGCGCGGGCTGGCCATCGAGGCGAAGCTCGGCGGCAACCTGCCGCGCAGTTTCCCGACCATCGACCGGTTCGCCAACGGCACCGCCACCAGCATCAAGAGCGTGGACCTGACCGCGAAGAGCTACCAGAGCGCCGGCCAGCTCACCAGCCGGTTGCAGGGCTACGTGGACAAGGCGGCCGGCTTCGCCAAGAGCAACCCGGTCACCTGGGACGGCGTCACCATCAAACCGGGCCAGGTCGCCGTCCGGGAACTGGAGATCGCCGTCCAACGCGGCGCGGCCACCAGCGCCCAGCAGAACGCCCTCAACCAGATAGTCCAGTACGGCGCCCAGAAGGGGGTGACCGTTCGGATCATCCCGATGAGATAGAACCATCGGGGACACCCCACGGGTACCCTGGGGCGTCCCCCTCCCCACCGAGGACCCCGATGACCAGACTCGCCGCACTCGACCTGCGCAGAGGTCGGTACGTCGCGCACTCCTCCTCGCTGACCGGCGACGGCATGTGGATCGCCAACGGCGCCTTCGAACTCCTCGACGAGCCGGCCGACGCCCCGCTGGGCGCGGCGGTACGACGGATGCTCGACGCCTCGCGTACCGGCGTGCCCACCCCCGACCTGCGGGGCGGGCCCTCGCCGTTCGCGCCGGTCCTCGACGCGCTCGGCCTGCGCACCTGGGCCACGTACGCCAAAGGCGCCCGGCACGTCGACGTCGAGCAGGACGGCGCGACGGTGCTGGTGAGCCCGACCCGCAACGGCGGCGCCCGGGAGGGCTTCGTCGGGCTGACCGGGCAGGCGGTGCGGCTGACCGCGCCGGGCGACGAGGAACTCGGCGGGGCGCTGCGCGCCGCGCTCGACCGGTCGAGCTGAGGCATGGGCGACCAACCCCGACTGCCCCGCCGGACGGTGCTGGCCGGTGGCGCCCTGGCCATGGCCGCGTCCGCGTTGGCGGCCTGCTCGGCCGGCGCCCGCACCCCGGACCGCCCGGCCGCGCCCGACCCGGCGCAGGGGCTGCCCGACATCCAGTTCGACGTCGCCCGGTACAGCGCGCCCGAGCAGACCTCGCCCACCGGCGGGCCGTTCGTCATGCCGCCCGTGCACACCGTCTACCTGACCGCCGCGCTGTCCCGCAGTCCCGGCCGCGACGACCAGCGGGAACTGGCCCGGGTGCTCGCCACCCTGGAATCCCGGTACCCGTTCGGCGCGGCCGGCCTGATGACGTTCGTCTCCTACGGCCTGCCGTACTTCCGGCGGCTGCCGGGCGGCCTGGCCGGCGACCTGGTCGGCGCGCACCTGCCCCGGCTGCTGGCCGACCCGTCCCGGTCGGTGCTGGAGGAGGCGGAGCCGGGGCCCACCGACGTCCACCCGGACAACCCGGGGGTCACCAAGCGGCGATTCACCGTGCCCGTCCGCATCGAGCAGAACGACCTGCTGTTCACCTTCCGCAGCGACCGGGCCACCGTCGTCCAGGACGTGCTGGCCTGGTTCGAGGGCAGCGGCACGCTGGCCGGCCAGCCGACGCCCCCGCCGGCCTTCGCCGGGCTGCTCACCGTCACCTCCAGCCGGCACATGTTCACCCAGACCGGCCTGCCCCGCTCGGTGGCCGAGCAGAACCGGCTGCCGTACGCCCGGTTCATCCAGCCCGACTCGCCGATGTGGATGGGCTTCTCCGACCAGCAGTCCAACGCCTCCGGCCCGCCGGCGATCTGCACCTTCGCCGGCCACCCCTCGGCGCGGCTGACCACCGCCCGCCCCGGCGACTACCTGGACAACGGCGGCGTGCAGCACCTGTCGCACATCATCCTCGACATGCTCCAGTTCTACGACATGGCCTCGCCGGACACCCCGCCCAGCGACAACGGCAACTTCACCAAGCGGGTGCAGTACATGTTCCACGCCCCGCCGGTGCACCCCGGCAACACCGACCAGCTCACCGACGGCGGCGGGCCGTCGTTCCTGCCCGCCGACAATCGTGGCCCCGACTACGCCGAGCGCACCGCCCGGGGCGTCGGCCTGCCCCGGGGCGAGCGCCGGATGGGGCACCTGTCCACCCTCCAGCGCAGCTCCCGGGCGCCCGACGGCACCCCGATGCACCTGCGGGTCGACGGCCCCGGCTTCGACTCCCTGGACGTCCCCGACGGCAGCAGTCAGCCGAAGCTGCACTTCAGCGTGTTCGTGCCGACCGCCGACTTCTTCGCCCGGATGCGGCGCAGCCAGGCGTCGGTGGACCTGGCGCGCAAGCACCGGGTGACCGAGCAGGACAACGGCCTGGAGCGCTTCCTGACCTGTACCCGCCGGCAGAACTTCCTGGTCCCGCCCCGCCGGCACCGGGCGTTCCCGCTCGCCGAGCTGGCCGGCTGAGCCCGGGGGCGACCGGTGTCGCCCCGGCCGGGCGGTGGCCTCAGGAGAACGCCGTCCTCGGCCGGTCCAGCCGCCGCCCGTCCACGACGAGGTCGACGTGCTCGTTGTAGAAGGCGATCAGCCCGGCGACGGGACCCAGCGCGCCGGTCGGGAACCCGTAGGACCAGGCCAGGTCCGGGTGCACGGCGGTGTCGGTCCGCACCGACCAGTAGTCGGTGGTGCGCCCCTTGTACGGGCAGGCGGTCCGGGTGTCCGACGGGACCAGGCGGGTGAGGTCCACGTCGGTGCGGTCGAGGTAGTAGCGGGTCGGCAGGCCGGTCTCGAAGACCAGCACCGGGGCGGCCGACTCGGCCAGCGGCACCCCGTCCAGCTCGACCCGCACCCGCCGGGTGGACCGCAGCGCGTCCACCCGGCTGTAGGGGCTGCGGGGGTGGACGAACACCTCCTCGTCCTCCTCGAACCACGCGTCCAGCGCGGTCCACTCGAACCGCACCGTGCCCGACAGCGCCGCCGGCCCGTCGTCGCCGAGCACCCGTGCGGCCGACGGCCGTACCGTGTCGCCCGCCCGGATCCCGTGCACCCGGGCCGTCCCGCGCGGTGTGCGCTCGACGCGCCCCTCGTCGACCAGCAGCCTCCGGTCGACGTCGGGGAGGGGCACGTAGTACTGCGGGTAGGGCGGCATCTCCCACACGTACCGGGCCCCGGTCGTGTCCAGCAGCGGGACGCCGCCGACGTACGCCCGGATCCGGCGTGGCACCGGCTCGACGTGGCCGACGGGAACGATCGCCTTCGGGTAGCTCTGCACGTGGTCCTCCGGTTCGGGTGCGCGCGTGCGGGCTGCGACGACCGGGTCGACCCGCCCGCGCTGGCCGTCCGGCGGAGCCGTCGCCGGCCCCGCCTGCTCAAACGAGCCGCGTGCCCTGCGGTGGTGAGCGCCCTGCGGCCGGCTCTGCCGAGTAACGTGCCGCCCCGGGCGGGCGCTCACCCCGCCCAGTCGTCGACGTACCGGTCGAGCAGGGCGTGGAAGCTGGGCGCGAGCACGGTGCTGGTCGCCGAGTCGTGCTCCGGCCGGCGGATCACCCCGTCGGCGTCGAGGACGATCGGGTCACCGGTGCCGTCGATCGCGATCACCAGGCCGGTCCCGGTCCCCGGCCAGCCGTCCCGCCGGTAGCGCAGGGTCAGGTCGACGCAGCTGACCGCCTCCAGCAGGTGGGAGTTCCGCAGCCCGTACACGGGCATCCCCACGTAACACCCGCCGAACCGGGCCACGAACTCGACGTAGTCCGGCGTCGGCAGCACGCCGACCGTCGCCAGCGCCGCGACGGTCTCCGCCGGCGGGGACGGGATCCCGGCCCCGTACCTGCCGACCGCCTTCTCCAGCCTCTCGACCAGTTCGCCGCTGAGCATCCGTGGATGGTAGGCGGCGTGCCGCCCGGGACGCCGCCCGGCCGGCTTCCTCGCCGCCGCGGGCGTGCCGGACGGCCCCGCCCTGCCCCTCCGGGCAGTGGGCACTGCCCCGAAGGCAGCCGGCGGCACGTGTCGATCCGGGCAGCGGGCAGGGCAAGGTGGCCCTCGGGGAGGTCCATTCGGACCGGAGCGGACCGTCAGAAACGTGCTCATCACCAGCCGGTTCCAGCTGCGCAACCGCACGCACGCGGTCGCCTACGCCGTACGCCACCATGCCGTTCCGTCAGGGCGTGACGATCCGGATGCCGGGTGGGGTGGGGCCGTCCATGGCGGCCAGCGCCGCCGGCGCGGCAGTCAGCGGCAGTTCCTCGGCGACCAGGTCGCCGGGGCGCAGCAGGCCGGCCTGCACCAGGGCCATCAGCTCGCCGTACGCGTGGGCTGCCATCCCGTGGCTGCCGACGATCTCCAGCTCGTGGGCCACCACCCTGCCCATCGGCACCGTCACGTGCGGCGGCAGCAGCCCCACCTGCACGTGCCGGCCCCGCCGGCGCAGCCCGTCGACCGACGCGGTGAGGGTGGCCTGGCTGCCGAGGGCGTCGATCGACAGGTGCGCCCCGCCGTCGGTCACGGCGGGGATGTCCGGCGGCGCGGCGGCCGCGTCCAGCGTCACCGTGGCACCGAACCGGGCGGCCATGGCCAGCGCCCGCGGCTGCACGTCGACCGCGACCACCCGGGCCCCGGCGGCGGCGGCGATCATCACGGCGGACAGGCCGACGCCGCCGCACCCGTGCACGGCCACCCACTCCCCGGCCCGGACGCGGCCCTGCGCCACGACCGCCCGGAATGCGGTGGCGAAGCGGCAGCCGAGGGCCGCGGCGGTCGGGAAGTCCACCGTGCCGGGCAGACGGACCAGGTTGACCTCGGCGTGGTGCACCACGACCAGGTCGGCGAACGAGCCCCAGTGGGTGAAGCCGGGCTGCTGCTGGCGGTGGCACACCTGGTGGTCGCCGGCGAGACAGGCGGGACAGGTGCCGCAGGCGCAGACGAACGGGACGGTCACCCGATCGCCGACAACCCAGCCGGTGACGCCCGCGCCGAGGGCCGCGACCACCCCGGCGAACTCGTGCCCGGGCACGTGTGGCAGCCGGATGTCCGGGTCGTGCCCCCGCCAGCCGTGCCAGTCGCTGCGGCACACCCCGGTCGCCTCGACGGCGACCACCACCCCGCCGGGCGGGGCCACCGGGTCGGGAACCTCCCGCACCTCGGGCACCGTGCCGAACGTCTCGTAGACCACCGCGCGCATGCCACCAGCATGCCTGCCCGGCCCGCACCCGGCGACGGCAGGTGCGCGGGGGACGGCGTCCCGGGGTCCGGGACCGGGCGGCCGGGGTGCGGCGAACCCAGAACCTGACCGTCACCGGCGCCGGCCGCTACGCGCGGGTACGGCACCGCCCGGGCACCGCGTCGTCCACCGGGGGTGCCGGCACCCCCGCGTCGGCGGCCGTCGACGGCAACACCGGCACCCGGTGGGCCAGCCTCGCCGCCGATCCCCAGTGGCTCCAGGTCGACCTCGGCGCCAGCCAGTCGATCTGCCGGGTGGTCCTGCGCTGGGCGGCCGCGTACGCCCGGGCGTTTCAGATCCAGACCTCGGCCGTGGCCCTCACCCCTGCCCCGGGTCGCCCCACGCCGCCTCGACGAGGGCGGGGAGGACCCGGGCGGCCGGTCCGCGCAGGTTCACGGCACAGACCGGATCCAGCGGCGTCTGGTGCGGGTTGACCTGGATCACCGGAGCGCCCCGGCGGGCCGCGACCTGGGGGATCTCGGCGGCGGGATGGACCAGGCCGGAGGTGCCCACCGTCACCAGCAGATCACAGGAGGACGCGGCCTCGACCGCGGTCGCCAACGCCGCCTCCGGCAACGCCTCGCCGAACCACACCACCCCCGGCCGGACCGGCGCCCCGCAGCGCGGGCACCCGGGCGGTGGCACCCGCCGGCCGTGCGCCGGCTCGTCCGACGGCTCGTCCGGCGGCGACGCCGGCCGGGAGCAGGCCGAGCAGCGCGGCGCGAACAGGCTGCCGTGCAGGTGCAACGGCGCGGCCGACCCCGCGCGCTCGTGCAGGTCGTCGACGTTCTGAGTGATCAGGACGCTGTCCGGGACGCGTCCCTCGATCGCGGCCACCGCCCGGTGTCCCGCGTTCGGCCGGGCCGCCCGGACGGCGCCCCGTCGCCACTCGTACCAGCCCCACACCAGCGCGGGGTCGTCGCGAAACGCCTGCGCCGTGGCCAGCGTCCGCGCGTTGAACCGTTCCCACAGCCCGGTGAGAGCGTCGCGGAAGGTCGGCACACCGCTCTCGGCCGAGATGCCCGCGCCGGTGAACACCACCACCCGGCGCGCCCGGCCCAGCAGCGCCGCGGCCTGCCGTACGTCCTGCTCCATGTCGTGCCTCCCTCCGTGCGCGGGCGGACCGCGCGGGGACGAGTCTCACAGCCGCCCCGAGCCCGGGTCGCACGGGACCCGCCTGCGGCGCACCCGCCGGCGCACCCACCCGCCGCCGCGATCGCCCGGGCCGGCGCGGCCGTCAGGTCGGGCTGCGGACGAAGCTCTCCTCGCCCCACGACCCGTCGTCGTTGTCCTCGCGGATCACGAGCAGGTCGTCGGCGCACCGGTACGAGCCGGTGGTGTCCCCGGCGGCGGTCGTCACGTCCACCTCGCGGTCGTCGATGCGCAGCAGCATCACGTCGCCGGAGGCGACGGAGTCGCGCTGGGTGTAGCGCCCGGCGCCGGCCGACCAGCGGTAGGTCACCACTCCCCGGTGGACGCTGCGCACCGGGTGCCCGTTCAGCGTGCCCTCGGCGACGAAGAGGTCGTACAGGTCGGTCGCGCTGCCGTCGGCCCGGTACGCGGTGGCGAAGCCGCTGCCCGGCCCGCTGGCCAGGTCGACGCCGGCGTCGCCGGTGAGGCCGGCCATCGTGCCGAGCCGCGAGTCGGCCGCGACGAGGACGTGGTAGCGGCCGGCGGTCAGCCGCCAGACCCCGAGCAGGCAGGGGTCCCGGCCGGCGGGCGTCGCCGGGACCGGCCGACCACGGGCCACCGCGACCGTGCCGGCGGACGCGAGCAGCACGACGACCGCGGCCACCACCCACCGCCGATGCCGCCCGGCGGCGGCCAGCCCCGCCGCCACGGCCGCCCCGAGCGCGGCGCCGAGCACCGCCGCCACCGGGGCGACGACGAGGGCGTGGGTGAGGGCGCGGACGGCGTCGGACCCGTCGACGGCGGGGATGCACCGGTCCGTGGTGCCGGCCACGCAGGACAGCACCGTGCCGGCGGCCAGGATGGCCGGGACCAGCAGCAGCCCCGCCGTGAGGGCGGCCAGCAGGGCGTGCGGCAGCGACAGGCGCCGGGTGGACACCGCCGCGACGGCGACGGTCAGCTCGACGAACGTGACCGGCAGCAGGGTGTGGCTGTTGACCAGGACCGCCGCGGTGGACGTGGCGAGGCCGGGATCGCGGGCGGCGACGCCGACACCGAGGGGCACCAGCGGCAGCACCAGGGCGCCGACGGCCCCGCCGACGAGGCCCAGGCGCGCCGCCCGCCGGGTGGCGTGGCGGGTGGCCAGGACCGGGAACAGCGCCGCGGCCAGCGGCAGGGCGAGCAGGTACGGCGCCTGGGCGGCGACGATGCGGAAGAAGAAGCCGAGCAGGTCGAGCAGGACCAGCGGGGTGAGAGTGTCCGGGTGGCCCTCGCGCGCGGCGACGAGGCGCCACATGCTGAACTCGCCGTCGGTGGACCAGGCACCCAGCACGAGCAGGGCCGCCACGTAGCCGGCACTGACCGCCGTCGTGGCCAGTGCGGCACCGGCCCAGGCCAGCCGGGTGCGGGACGCGTCCGACGGCGCGATGCGCCGCAGGTGCGCCCGCGCGCCGCCGGCCACCCACCGGCCGAGCAGGGCGCCGCCGGCGATCCACAGCAGACCCAGGATCCCCTCGACCCACCAGGCCCGCCGGTCGTCGGTGTACGCCGTGGACCAGGCCAGTCGCCGGCCGACGAGCAGGCCACAGGCCAGCGCCGCGCCGAACACCCCGCCCGAGGCCGCCGGCGCGCCGGTGCGTCGCGCCCACCAGGCGGACCGCCACAGCGCGCCGGTGGTGACCAGCGCGATCGGTGCGCCGAGCAGCACGCCGGTGGCGAAGGCGCCGCCCGTCAACGGGTCCGGGCCGGGCAGCGTGCGTGGCAGGCTGGTCATCAGGTCCAGCAGTGGCGGTGCGGCGATGCCGGCGGCCAGCCCGGCGCCGAGCGCCTCCACCGGCCGGGCGGCGTACCGGCGCCCGGGACGGTCCAGGGCGTCCTCGCGGGCCCGGGCCAGCGGGTGGAACCGGAAGGCCGCTCCCACCCGGGCCCACCGGCCGGCCCGCCTGCGGTCGGCGGCGAGCAGCGCCCGGACGGCCCCGATGTCGCCGCCGGTGAGCCGGGCGTCGGCGGCGAACTCCCGGGCGCGCAGCACCGACCAGGCCGACACCTGCACGATCAGCGCGAACGCTGCCAGCCGCCAGGCGTCGTCGAACAGGTGCCGGGCGGGAACCGATCCGACGTAGTTGACCGCGACCGGGACGAGCACGGCGAGCGGGAACGCCCATGCCTGGGCGATGGTCAGCCGGGTGAGGTGGACGTCGGCGTTGCGAACGTGGGCCAACTCGTGCAGGACGACGGCCCGGAACAGGTGCGGCGCCGTCCGGTGGGCGTGCACCAGCCCCAGGTCCAGCCGGACGTACCGGACGGGCCCCGCGCCGAAGGTGTTGCCGCTGATCCGCGCCGACCGGGACACCACGAACGTCGGTGGGCGGCGCAGCCCCGCCTCCCGGACCAGCCCGGCCAGGTCGGACCGCAGCGCCTCGGTGCCGGGGGTCCGGTCGAGGCGGCGCAGGCCGCGCAGCCGGCACTCGCACCAGGGCGCGGCGAGGTAGACGACGGCGGCCACCGCCGCGAGCACGGCCAGCCCGATGACCATCTGCCGGAGCAGGTCCCCGTGCAGGGTGCCCAGGCAGCGCTGCACCGCCGCCAGGGAGTCCTCGTCCACCGTCCCGGCGCGCACGTCGATCGGCGGTGCGGCCCCGCGCAGCCCGCTGAGGCACTCCGCCCGGGCGCGGGTGGCGTCGCCGTCGACGAGGACGGTCTGCCAGCCGAACATGCTGGTGCCCACGACCGCGGTCACCGCGGCGACGAACCGGCCGAGGGTGGTGGAGGGCAGCGGGGGCGACCCCCCGCCGGCGGGTGGGTCGCCGACCTCAGCCGCCGTCGACATCCGGGCCGGCGACGCCGAACCGTTGGGCGAACGCGTCCCGCACCGCGTCCCGCAGCACCGCGACCTGGTCCTCGGTCAGCTCCCAGCGCGGGTCCCGGGCGGCGGCGGTGACCGCCTCCTCGATGCGCAGCAGTTGGCCGGGCCCCAGGCGCACCGTGGCGGCCGGCGGAAGCCCGGCCGGGGACCGGCGGTCCCGCCACCGCCGGCCGAGGCCACGCAGGCCGCCCCGGACCGCCTCCGTGGCGTGCTCCCGCACCCCGTCGCGCAGCGCCTCCAGCCCGATGCCGGTCAGCACCAGCAGGTACGGCAGGAGCGGCTCGACGGCCGCCTCGAAGCCGCCGCCGCCGGCCTCGCCGCCGCCCACCCGCACCAGCCGGGCCGGGTCACGGCGCCAGCGGCCGGGGCGGCGCCGGTAGGCGGGTGCGAGGAACGGCAGCAGCGGCTCCTCGGCGGGGGCCACGGCCCGGACGGCCAGCCGGACCAGTTCGTCCTCGATCCCGGCCGGGCAGGGGTGCGTCGACGTGGTCCGGGCCATCGTGCTCCTGCCTCCGGCGGGTCACCCGTGGGTCCTCGCCCGTCACAGTACGGGGGACGGCGGCGGGTGGCGGTCGGCAACCGGACAGTCGCGGCGGTCGTCGTCGGGACCGGCCGTCGACGAAACCCCGCGCGGTCCTCAGTCGCCGGGTCGGCAGCCGGGCCGGACGGCCCGCCCGGGGAATCGACTAGAGTCGCTGCGGAACCGGGCATCCGGGCGGGGCTGGCGGGTCGTCCCGGGACCTGCGGCGCGGTTGCCCCCTGGACGACGACGGACACACGGGCGGACGGTTGACGGACATTCGGCTGCGCGGGTCGCTCCGGCGGCGGTGGTGGTGGGCGGCGGGGGCCGCGCTGGCCGCAGTGAGCACCGTCGGCATGCCGCCGGTGGCGGCGGCGAACCCGTCCACCGTGCTGTCCCCGGCCGCGGGCACGCCGGTGTGTCAGATCCGCGACGGCCGGCTCAACGAGATCTCCGGGATGGCCGCCACCGGCGGCGGGTTCGTGGTGGTCAACGACGGCGCCGACGAGGAGGCCCGGCGTCGGATCTTCTTCCTCGACGCCGACTGCGCGGTGGCGCGGACGGTGCGCTACCCGTCGCGTCCCCGGGACACCGAGGACCTGGGCGTCGGCGCGGACGGCACGGTCTGGGTGGCCGACGTCGGCGACAACGACCGCTCCCGCCGGACGGTCGCCCTGTGGCGGCTGCGGCCCGGCAAGGACCGCCCGGTGCTGTACCGCCTGGCGTACCCGGACGGCCCGCACGACGCGGAGGCCCTCCTGGTCGCCGGTGACGGACGCCCGGTGATCGTGACCAAACAGGGCGGCGGCGCCGGCCTGTACCGCCCGGCCGCGGCGCTGCGGCCGGGCGCGACGGTGCCGCTGGTCCGGGTGGGTCAGGTGCGGCTGCCGTCCACCAGGACCCGCAACCCGTTCTCCTTCGTCGGTCGGGCGGTGGTCACCGGCGGCGCGACCGCGCCGGACGGGCGTCGGGTGGTCCTGCGCACCTACGCCGACGCGTTCGAGTTCGACGTGACCGGCGGCGACGTGGTCGCCGCCCTGACCACCGGCGCGCCGCGGGTCGTCCCGCTGCCGGACGAGCCGCAGGGGGAGTCGGTCACCTACAGCCGTGACGGCCGGTTCCTGCTCACCGTCTCCGAGACCGCAGGCCAGCCGCCCGGCACGCGGCCCACGATCCTGCGCTACGCGCTGACCTCGGCGCCGCCTCCCACCGGGTCCCGGGGCGATCCGGCCCCGACCGCCTCCCGGGGTGCCGGTGCCCCCGCCCGCGGCGACCGTGGAGGTGCCACGTCCCCGGCCGTGGGGGCGGCGGTCGCGGCGCTGGCCCTGCTCGTGCTGGGGATGATCATGGCGAGGGGCGCGGGTCGCGCGGGCCGGTAGGTCGCCGACGGCGCGGGCGCACCGGGCGTCGGCCTGGCTCACCGTGTCTGGCCGAACTCGTCCAGCTATCTCACAGGTGGCGTTGCTAGGTTGCCGGGCCAGCGGCATCCATCATGGACGCCGCCGATCACGTTGTGCCGCAAGGGCTCTGCCGGCGATTCACCGCCGACGGGCGCCGGCGCGACCGAAACTGGCGAGGGAGTGGTTCGTGGTGTTCAAGAAGATGCTGGGAGCGTTCGGGGTGGGCGGGCCCAGCGTCGACACGGTGCTGTCCAACCCGGGTACCCGACCGGGGCTGGTGCTGGCGGGGCAGGTGAACCTGACCGGCGGCGGGCACGATGTGGAGATCGACCACATCACCCTCGGCCTCGTCACGAGGGTGGAGGCGGAGGGCGCGGAGGAGGAGTACGACGCGCTCGTCGAGTTCCACCGCACCCAGGTCGCGGGCGGCCTGCGCCTGTCCGAGGGGCAGCGGTTGTCGCTGCCCTTCCAGGTGCCGGTGCCGTGGGAGACCCCCGTGACGACCGTGTACGGGCAGCACCTGCACGGCATGACCATGGGCCTGCGTACCGAGGTGGCCGTGCGTGGCGCGGTGGACAAGGGTGACCTCGACCCCGTCCACGTACACCCGCTGCCGGTGCAGGAACGCATCCTTGAGGCCTTCGGCCGACTCGGTTTCCAGTTCAAGGGCGCCGACCTGGAACGCGGGTACATCGCCGGCCTGCACCAGACCATGCCCTTCTACCAGGAGATCGAGTACTACGCCGCCCCGCAGTACGCCCACGGCGTCAACGAGGTCGAGTTGACCTTCGTGACGAACGAGTACGGGGTGGACGTGGTGCTGGAGTTCGACAAGCGCGGCGGCCTGTTCGCCGGCGGTCACGACTCCTTCGGTCGCTACCGAGTCGACCACGCCGACGCCGACCACGTCGACTGGGCCGCCCAGGTGGACACCTGGCTGCGCCAGGCCCTCGACGGGTACCAGAGCCGGCACGCCGGGCACGGCTACGGCCAGGTCGGGTACGGCTACCCCGTGCCCGGTGGCTACCCGCCCGGCCCCGGCGGGTACGCCCACGGCGACCACCACGAGGAGCACCACGAGCGGCGCGGCCCCGGCATGGGTGCCGTCGCGGCCGGCGTGCTCGGCGGCGCGGCGCTCGGCTTCGCCGGCGGCATGGTCGCCGACGAGGTCTTCGACTCCTTCGGTGACGACGACGAGGGCGACGACGAGGGTGGCGACGAGGGCGGCGACGACGAGGACTGAGGGAGCCCGGTCCGGAGTGGACCGCCGGCGTGCGAGATGATCTAATTCAGGTAGTTGTTCCGTTTCGGCCGGAATGTCCGGCCGGGTGTGAAGGAGAGTGCATGCCCGTCACCGCCGACCTCACCAAGCTGGTCGACAAGGCATACCAGGACAAGACCCTCGCCGAGCTGGTCGACGCCCCGGTGTCCGCCCTCGCCGGGGTCAGCAACGGCGACGCCAAGCTGCTCAAGGACGCCTTCGGTATCACCACCGTCGGCGACCTCGGCCGCAACCCGTACTTCCACACGGCCAGCGCCCTCGTCGCCCTGACCGGCACCAAGTAGAACCCCCGGTGCCCGGCGACTGCGGTCGCCGGCCACCGGCCGGCCGGTGGCGCTCGGGTCGTCCGGGCCCGCGCGTCCGGCCGGCGGGCGTCCTCGCCGGCCCCGGTGCGGACCGGGGCCGTGCGGTCAGGACATGCTGGCCCGCGGGGCGCCCGGGCCCGGGTCGATCCTGGTCGGGCCACCGGCGGACGGGCGCACGTCGAACTTGAAGATCTCGGTGGGCAGGTACACCGTCGCGCAGGAGTTGGGGATGTCCACCACCCCGGAGAGCCGGCCCTCGATCGGTGCCGCGCCGAGCAGGAGGTACGCCTGCTCGGGCTGGTAACCGAAGCGGGTCAGGTAGTCGATGGCGTGCAGACACGCGCGCTGGTAGGACAGTTGCGGGTCGAGGTACCGCTGCTGGCCGTCGAGGGTCACGGAGATTCCGGAGAAGGCCAGCCACTGGCTGAACTGTGGCGGGGTGTTCCCCGGCAGGAAGATGGCGTTCTCGGCGACGCCGTACGTCTGCATGCCGTTCTTGATCAGGTCGACGTGCAGGTCGACGAAGCCGCCCATCTCGATCGCGCCGCAGAAAGTGATCTCCCCGTCGCCCTGGGAGAAGTGCAGGTCGCCCACGGACAGGTTCGCGCCGGGTACGTAGACCGGGTAGAAGACCCGGGTGCCCGCGGTGAAGTTCTTGATGTCCTGGTTCCCACCGTTCTCCCGGGGCGGGGCGGTACGCGCCGCCTCCGCCGCCACCCGGTCGAACTCGGCGCCGGTGAGCGTGCCGAGGATCGCGTCGCGGGGCTCGGGCGGCAGGGACAGCGGCGGTACCCGGTCCGGGTCGGTGGCCCGCAACGCGCCCTCGCGTCGGTTCCAGGTGGCCAGCATCCCCGCGGACGGGGCGGTGCCCATCAGCCCGGGATGGGTGATCCCGGTGAACTCGACGCCGGGGATGTGCCGGGAGGTGGCCTGCCGACCGGTGAAGTCCCAGATGGCCTTGTAGGCGTCGGGGAACTGCTCAGTGAGGAATCCGCCGCCGTTGCCGGTGGGGAAGACGCCGGTGTACCCCCAGCCCTGGCCGGCCAGCGGCCCGGAGTCCTCCTGCGGGATGGGCCCGAGGTCGAGGATGTCGACGACGAGCAGGTCGCCGGGTTCGGCGCCCTGCACGGCGAAGGGGCCGCTGAGGGCGTGGACCGTGGTCAGCGGGGCGTCCCGGACGTCCTCGGCCGAGTCGTCGTTGTGGATCGCCCCGTCGAACCACTCCCGGCAGTGGACCCGGAACGTCTGGCCGGGCCGGACGGTGGCCACGGGTGGGATGTCCGGGTGCCACCGGTTGTGGCCGATCTTCTCCTGGTCGGTGAACCTTCTGCCGGAGTCGAGCGGGAACAGCAGTTCGGGCATGTCGTTCTGCCTTTCGATCGTCCTGGTGGGACCGGCCGGTGTGGGCCGGTCACCAGCGGGGCAGGCGGGCGTGGGCCGGGTTCGGTGACCGTCGGATCGGAGGCCGGCCCGGGACGCGCGTCACGACGTCCGGGGCCTCCGCGCTACGCTCCGCGCGGTCGATAGCTTGGCGCAGGGGCGCCGGCGTGCGGCTGAGCCGAGGCGCTGAGAAGACCCGGGCGGCCCGGCCCCCGCACCGTGGGCAGCGCGCCGCCGGGCCGGCGGCGCCGATCGGCAGCGTGGTGTCGAAGCTGCCGTCCTGCTGGCATCGGTACTCGTACGTGGCCATCCACCGCCCCCTCGCAGTCCTGCGGGCGGCGACCGGCCTGCGGCTGAATCGCCCGCATGCTGATTCTCCGCCCTTTTTGCCCGCAGAATGGCACGAAGTCACCAACGGGGGACGCCGGCGGTGGCGTCTACGGGGTGCCGGCTGACCGCGCCCTCAGCTCGGGGTCGTCGCGTCCGCCGGCGCGCTACGGCGCGTCGACGACCTCGCGCCCGAGGGGCCAGAACGCGGCGGGTACGAGCTTGAAGTTCGCGATGCCGAACGGGATCCCGACGATCGTGACGCAGAGCGCGATGCCGGCGAGGACGTGGGACAGCGCCAGCCACCAGCCGGCCAGCACCACCCAGAGGAGGTTGGCCAGGCCGGAGGGCACGCCGGCGCCGGACTTGGGCACGAGGGTGCGTCCGAAGGGCCACAGCGAGTAGCTGGCCAGGCGTAGTGAGGCGACCCCGAACGGGATCGTGACGACCAGGACGAAGCAGATCAGCGCGGCGATGCCGTATCCGACGGCGAGGACGAGGCCGCCGCCGAAGGCCAGCCACAACACGTTGAGCACAAAGCGGATCACCCCTCCAGCATGACTCCCGCCCGCCACCGGAGCGCCCCGGCCCGGGCCGCGCCCAGACGAGGCTGGCCGGTCACGCCCCACGGCGGCCCGGGCGAGCGGGGCGGCACCGGCGGCACCGGCGGTCCACCCTCGGTGCGAGGGGTGGTTCGTCGACCCCCTTGGCATCGATGCACGTGGTTATACTCGGTCATGCGCCGACTCCTTGCCTGCCTGGTCGCCGTGCTCGTGGCCAGCCCTGTCGTCAGCACCGCACAGGCGGCCTCCGCGGCGACCACGCCCGCCGCGCTCGTCATCGGCGGCGACTTCCCCGACCCGGACGTGATCAAGGTCGGGAGCACGTACTACGCCTACTCGACCAACAACGGCTTCGGTAACGTGCCGGTCGCCACGGCCGCCTCGCTGGGCGGGCCGTGGACGCGGCGGCCGGACGCGTTGCCGACCCTTGGCGCGTGGGCCGACGGGGGCCGCACCTGGGCTCCCGACGTGTCCCCGCGTGCCGACGGTCGGTACCTGCTCTACTACACCGCCCGGAGTCGGGCTGCCGGCCGGCAGTGCATCGGCGTGGCCCTGGCCAGCTCGCCGCTGGGCCCGTTCGCTCCCGTCGGGACCGGGCCGCTGGTGTGCAACGGCGGCGAGGGCGGCGATATCGACGCGTCCAGCTTCGTCGACGGCACGGGGCTGCGGTATCTGCTCTACAAGGACGACGGCAACGCCGTCGGCCAGCCGACGAGCCTCTGGCTCCAGCGGGTGGCCGCCGACGGTGTGACGCTACAGGGCGCCCGGGTGGAGCTGCTGCGTAACGACCGCCCGGAGGAGGCCGGCATCGTGGAGGCGCCGGTGCTGACCAGGGTCGGGGCGCGCTACGTGCTGTTCTACTCCCTCGGCGGGTACGGCGGGGACGGCTACCAGACCAGCTACGCGACCGCGACCTCGCTGACCGGGCCGTACACCAGGGCGTACCGGTCGCTGCTGACGACGGCGAGCGTGGACGGCGCGGTGCGGGGTCCCGGCGGCGCGGACGTCGTCCGCGAGGCCGGCGGCGACCACCTCGTCTTCCACGGCTGGATCAACAACTACACGGCGCGGGGGATGTACGTGGCCGCGCTCGGCTGGGCGGGGGAGTATCCCGTCGTCCGGGGCAGCCGGGTGCGCTACGAGGCGGAGCGCGGGACGCTCAACCACTGCGCGGTGCGGAACACCGCGAGCGCCTCGCAGGGGCAGGTGGTGGCCTACCTCGACTACGCCGACAGTTGGGTCGACGTCACCGTCTTCGCCCCGCGGGCCGGCGGCTACACGGCCCACCTCGCCTACGCCGCCGGGTACGGCGACGCCACCCACATGCTGACCGTCAACGGCGGGGCCGCCCAGGTGGTCAGCTACCCCAACTCCGGGTGGGAGAACTGGCGGCAGGTGCGCGCCGACGTCACCCTGAACGCCGGCTTCAACACCCTGCGGCTCACCCACCGTGACGGCTGGGCGGAGCTGGACTTCGTCGAGGTCGCGTAGGCCGACGGGTGGCGGGGTGCGGCAGGGCGGCGGGGTCGTTGGGCGACCTTCTCCTCCAGCGTCATCAGCGGCACGAGCGCGTCGGCCCGCGACCCGCGCCGGCACCCGCCAACCCGGCGCGGGCGGGTGCCGGGGACGTGGGACATGTGACAGTCCAAGGCCAACCATGCAGGTCATTGACAGACCGAACTGGGTCCGGCCAGGATTGGCCAACCGATCGGAAAGACCTGATCGACCGCCCGTCACGTCTACCCACGGCCCTCGCCACATCGTCCGGACCGGAGCGGCGCCGGTTCACCACCCCGCACGGTTTCGCGTGTGCCTGCGTGTCCACTGTGCGCGCGGGGTCGATGTAGCGATCCGTGCGTCACCCAGCTGCGCGCAGTCGGTGACGCGTACCCTCACCCCCCGCGCGGACCGGCGACCGCCCATCGGCTGCCGGTCCGCCAGCTCCATACAGGAAGGTGGCCACAGATGTCCCGATCCGCCCTGCCCCGTTGGCGAAGGCGACTGCCCGCCGCAACCGCCGCAGGCGTCGCCCTGCTTCTGCTCGCCGGCCCGGCCACCGCCGTCACGGCCGCTCCACCCACGGCCGACGAGGGCGCACCCGCCGTCCTCGAACGGTCCGCCGACGAGCAGGCCGACGTCGTGGAGGTGACGGTCGCCGACAGCGCCCAACTCGACGAGCTGGTCGCCACCGGCGTCGACCTCGACCACCACGTCACCCGCGTCGAACAGGGCATCGTGGTGCACGCCGTGGTCACCCCCACCGAGGTCGCCGCGCTGAAACGGATGGGCTACCGGGTCGGCGGCGTGCTGTACGACTCGGCGGACTCCGCGCAGCGGGTCGCCGAACGCGAGGCGACCATCGCCGCGCACCGGGCCGAGAACCAGGCGTACTCCGCCACCCTCGCCCAGACCGCGACCGTCTCCGACGTGAAGATCATCCGGGCTGACTACTACACCTCCGGCGCCAACCAGGTGCTGTCGGTCGAGGCGAAGTGGGCCCAGGGACAGACCTCCACCAGCACCCTGACCGTGGCCCGCGACAGCGGCCCCGGCACGGAGATCGGCTCCGGCGGCACCCAGACCATCAACCGGTTCGTCGACGCCGGGGTCTACCTGTACCACCGCGGCGCCGCCTCGGTCACCACCCGGCCGCACCGGATCCAGATCACCAGCCCGACCGGCGACGTCGCGGTCGTCGAGGTCAAGGAGTGGCTGCCGATCCCGGAGACCAACCCGGAGGGCCCCGGCTACCAGAAGGACTTCGTCACCAGCTACCTCACCCCGACCGAGCTCTACGCCCGGATCAAGCAGCTCGCCGCCGAGTTCCCGCAGCTCGCCGAGGTCGTCGAACTGCCGTACAAGACCAACGGTTACCGCCGCAAGGCCCAGGTCGTGCTCGGCGCCGCCAACGCCAACCGGGTGGCCGTCGACTCGCTCGCCTGGGGCCACGAGGGCGGCAACGACATCTCCGTCGAGCTGGCCGACCCGGGGGCGGCCGACCGGCCGCTGTCGGTGACCGTGACGGACAAGGCCATCCGGGTCGCCCTGGCCACCGACGCCGCCGGGGCGGTCACCAGCACCGCCGCCGAGGTCGCCGCCGCGCTGAACGCCCAGGCCGGCGCGCTGGTCAAGGCGTACACCTACCGGGGCGACGCCGGCGCCGGCGTGGTCGCGCCGGCCGTGCGGACCCCGCTGTCGGACAACCTCAAGGCGCCCGCCGGCGTGTCCCGCGACCCCCACCCGGTGTACGCCATCCGGATCGGCAAGTACCGGGACGGTTCCCGCACGGGCGTGCTGGCGTACGCCCAGGAACACGCCCGGGAGTGGGTGCCGCCGCTGGTGACGATCGAGACCGCGGAGCGGCTGCTGCGCAACCACGCCACCGACGAGAACACCAAGCAACTGCTGCGCACCCTGGACATCTGGATCGTTCCGTCGATCAACCCCGACGGCGGGCACTACTCGTTCTACGACTACGCCTCGCAGCGGCGGAACATGACCAACCACTGCGCGCCGGGGGGAGCCACCGACGCCCTCGCCCGCAACTCGTGGGGCGTGGACAACAACCGCAACTACACCGAGTACAGCCTGTTCGACGGGTACTCGGGCGCGTCGGCGAGCTGCACCAGCGACACCTACGCCGGGCCGAGCGAGCTGTCCGAACCGGAGAACAAGAACGTCGACTGGCTGGCCCAGCGGCCGAACATGAAGTTCTCGATGAACCTGCACTCCTCGGGCAACTACTTCATGTGGTCGCCGGGCGCCTACGCCACCCCCGGGCGGCTCTCCGCCCCGCGACCGACGCTGGCCGAGGAGTCGTTCTTCTGGGGCGCGTCGTCGCGGATCCTCACCGCCATCAAGCGGCACCGCAACATGGCGGTCACCCCGGCGCGGACCGGCCCGATCTCCGACGTGCTCTACTCGGCGGCCGGGAACTCCGGGGACATGCTGTGGTACAAGTACGGCATCTACGCCTGGAACTTCGAGGTCGGCACCAGCTTCCAGCCCACCTGGGACGAGGCGCACCAGGAGGCGCTGGAGTTCAGCAACGGCCTGGTCGAGCTGATGCGGGTGGCCCGGGACTTCGACAAGGACAAGCACCGGCCGACGAGCACCCTGTCGGTCGCCCCTGGTGACACCCCGGGCACGGTGAGCGTCCGGTTCGACGTCAGCGAGCCGGCGGCGGTGTTCTACACCCTCGACGGCGGCCGGCCCAGCTACACCTCCACCCTGTACGCCTCGGCGGGCATCCGGGAGGGGGCGGAGACGCTGACCGTCCCGGTCGGCACGAAGATCCACTGGTTCTCGGTGGACGCGGCCGGCAACGTGGAGAAGAACTACCGCCCGGACGGCGACAGCAAGAACTTCAACCGGGGCTGGGCGACGCTGCCCACGGGCTGAGGCAGCCCGACCCCGGCGACCGGCGGCCCGTAGACGCTCGTCTGCGGGCCGCCGGCCCGTTCCCCATGCTCACAGGCCCGCGCACGGGTCGTCGTCCACGGTGCAGCCCGCGGGCGCCTTGCTGAGCGGATCGGCGTCGCGGACCTCGAACCGGATGGTCTGCGACCGTCGGGGCGGCACGGCCGGCCCGGTGAAGACGACGGACTGCCCGTCCTGCCGCCAGTCGGCCCCGTTCACGTCCGACACCGAGCTGCCCGGGGGCAGGGTGACGACCACCGTCCAACCCCGGGCCGCCGCCCCGGCCCGGTTGTCGACCACCACCTCGCCGGTGTAGCCGAAGACCCGGGTCGACACCGTCTCGTACCGGGCGCGCAGCGCCGCCGACGGCGACGGGCCCGGTGTACGCGACGGCCCGGCCGTGGCGGTGCGGCCCGGCCGGGCACTGCTCCTCGGGGCGGTCCGGGTCGGCCGGGCGGACGGGGTCGCCCGCGACGGGCCGCTCGTGGCGGGCGTGGCGCTCGCACCGGTGGGCAGGGGCAGCGGGTCGGGCGCCGCCCCGCGTTGCGGCTCGCCGGGCAGCAGGGCCCACGCGGCCAGCCCGGTGGCCAGTACGGCGCCGCCCAGCCCCGCGACCAGCGCGATCCGACGGCGGCCGGCCGGCGCCGGCCGGTCGCCCGACACCTCGGTCACCGGCAGCACGGCGGTCGCCGCGAGGTCGTCGCGCCGCAGGTCGACCTGCTGGAAGGCCAGCCAGTCGAGGATCGCCGGCAGCCGGCCGGTCAGCGCCTGCTGGTAGCACTGCTCGCGGCGCACGCGCTGCTCGACGGGCCAGGCGCCGCGCTCCAGGGTCTCCCGCACCGACAGCCGGCACCCCTCGGCCGTGCGGGTGATCGCGCAGGTCAGCAGGGTGTGCCGGCCGGCTTCGTGGCAGCGCAGGGCGATCAGCTCCGGCTCCCGCCGGTCGGCCACCTCCGCGTCGACGGCGGCGTCGAAGCCGGGCAGTCCCGCCGTGTACAGCAGCAGCCGGCCCGGCCGGCCGGTGACCGCCTCGGCCTCGGCGAACCACCGGGCGAGCAGTCCCGGCTCCGTCACCGCCCGCCAGACCCGGTCGGCAGGGTGGGACAAATCGATCTGGGCGCCGATCTCGATCACGGCGAGACTCTACGGGTCTCGATGTCCGATGCAGGCCCGGCCCCTGGTGGGCCGGCTCGGCACGCCTTCCTGAGCAGTGGCTGGTCATCGGCGTCGCCGCGCGCCTGACGGGCCTGCCGGGCCAGCAGGAGGTGCTGGGCGGGCCCGGTCCGACTCGCCGCCCAGGCGACCCGGCCCGGCTCAGGCGGGCAAAGCGCGCCGGTGACCGCCGTCACCGGCGCGGCCGGGCGCGTGAAAACGGCGTCAAGAAACGGCCCGTCGCCGTCATGGTCGCGTGAAGGACCCTGTCCGGACGGCGCCGGGGGCGTTGTGATTGCCCGGCGTGACCGGAAGGCGGTCGCGGCAACCGAGTCGGGTAAGAGGAGCCAGCCGTGTCTGACATGGTGTTCGTGCTGGGGACGGTGGCGCTGTTCGCGGCGCTCGCCCTCGTGGTGAGGGGCGTGGAGAAGCTGTGAGCGCCGTCAACGCCGTCGGCCTGGTGCTGGCGATCGGCCTGGGTGTGTTCCTGGTGGTCGCCCTGCTGTTCCCGGAGCGCTTCTGATGACCATGACGACAGCCGGTGTGCTGTTCATCCTCTCCCTCGTGGTGGCGCTGGTCGCCGTCCACAAGCCGTTCGGCGACCACCTGTACCGGGTGGTCTCGGGCACCCGGCACTCCCGCGTCGAGCGGGGCGTCTACCGACTGGTCGGGGTCGACCCGTCCGCCGGGCAGGCCTGGGGCGTGTACGCCCGCGCGGTGCTGGCCTTCTCGGCCGTGTCGATCCTGTTCCTGTACGCGTTCCAGCGGTTGCAGAACCACCTGTGGCTGTCCCTCGGCTTCGACCCGGTCGTGCCGCACGGGGCGTGGAACACGGCGGTGTCGTTCGTGACCAACACCAACTGGCAGTGGTACTCCGGCGAGTCGACCATGGGCCACCTGGTGCAGATGGCCGGGCTGGCGGTGCAGAACTTCGTCTCCGCCGCCGTCGGGATCGCCGTCGCGGTCGCCCTGGTCCGCGGGTTCGCCCGCAGCCGTACGGGCGACCTGGGCAACTTCTGGGTCGACCTGACCCGGATCACGTTGCGGGTCCTGCTGCCCGTCTCGGTGCTCGGGGCGCTCGCCCTGATGGCCGGGGGAGTGGTGCAGAACCTGTCCGCCGGCACCGACGTGACCACCCTCACCGGTGCGGCCCAGACGATCACCGGCGGGCCGGTCGCCGGCCAGGAGGTGATCAAGGAACTGGGCACCAACGGCGGGGGCTTCTACAACGCCAACAGCGCCCACCCGTTCGAGAACCCGACGGCCTGGACGAACTGGCTGGAGATCTTCCTGATCCTGCTGATCCCGTTCAGCCTGCCCCGGGTCTTCGGCCGGATCGTCGGCCAGCACCGGCAGGGATACGCCGTGGCCGCGGTGATGGCGGTCCTGGCGGTGGCGAGCGTCGCCCTGACCAACGTCTTCGAGCTGACCGGGCACGGCACGGTGCCGCAGGCGGTCGGCGCGGCGCTGGAGGGCAAGGAGGTGCGGTTCGACGTGTCGAACTCGGCGACCTTCGCCGCCGCGACGACGCTGACCTCCACCGGGGCGGTGAACTCGTTCCACGACTCGTACACCGCGTTCGGCGGGATGATGCCACTGGTCAACATGATGCTCGGCGAGGTGGCGCCCGGCGGTGTCGGCGCGGGCCTGTACGGCCTGCTGATCCTCGCGGTGATCACGGTCTTCGTGGCCGGCCTGATGGTCGGCCGGACCCCGGAGTACGTGGGTAAGAAGATCGGCTCACGGGAGATCAAGTTCGCCTCGCTGTACTTCCTGGTCACCCCGGCCCTGGTGCTGACCGGCACGGCGGCGGCCTTCGCCACCGGCAACGCGGCGACCGCGCTGAACGCCGGCCCGCACGGACTGTCCGAGGTGCTCTACGCGTTCACCTCGGCGAGCAACAACAACGGCTCCGCGTTCGCCGGCATCACGGTGAACACCCCGTGGTGGAACACCGCCCTGGGGTTGTGCATGCTGCTCGGCCGGTTCCTGCCGATCATCTTCGTTCTCGCCCTGGCCGGCTCCCTGGCCCGCCAGGCGCCCACCCCCGCCTCCGAGGGCACCCTGCCGACCCACCGCCCCCTGTTCGTCGGGATGGTCGTGGGCGTCACGGTGATCCTCGTGGCGCTGACCTTCCTGCCCGCGCTCGCGCTCGGCCCCCTGGCCGAAGGGCTGTGACCACCATGAGGAACGACGACATGACCCTTTCCCCGCAGGCGCCGCACGGCGGGGTCGACCAGGCCACCCCCGGCACGCCCGCCACCAGGGGCGACCGGGCCGGCGGCCTGCTCGACCCGAGGCAGCTGCTGACCTCCCTGCCGGAGGCGCTGCGCAAGCTCGACCCGCGCACCCTGTGGCGCAACCCGGTGATGCTGATCGTCGAGATCGGCGCGGCCTTCACCACCGTCCTCGCGGCGACCGACCCGTCGGTCTTCGCCTGGGCCATCACCGGCTGGCTCTGGCTGACCGTGCTGTTCGCCAACCTCGCCGAGGCGGTCGCCGAGGGGCGGGGCAAGGCCCAGGCCGCCACCCTGCGCCGGGCCAAGCAGGACACCATCGCCACCCGACTGGTCGGCTGGACCCCGGGCGCCCCCGCCAACGCCTACCGCGACGAGGCGGTGCCCGCGCCCGAGCTGCGCCGGGGCGACGTCGTCCTGGTCTGCGCCGGCGGGATCATCCCCGGCGACGGCGACGTCGTCGAGGGCATCGCCAGCGTCGACGAGTCGGCCATCACCGGCGAGTCCGCCCCCGTCATCCGGGAGTCCGGCGGGGACCGCAGCGCGGTCACCGGCGGCACGCGGGTGCTCTCCGACCGGATCGTCGTGCGGATCACCCAGAAGCCGGGGGAGAGCTTCATCGACCGGATGATCGCCCTGGTCGAGGGGGCGAACCGGCAGAAGACGCCGAACGAGATAGCGCTGAACATCCTGCTCGCCGCGCTCACGGTCGTCTTCCTGCTCGCCGTGGTGACGTTGCAGCCCCTCGCCGCCTTCTCCAAGCAGTACCAGGCCGCCGCCCCGGACACCGGCGCGATCACCGACGCGGGGGTCAGCGGCGTGGTGCTGGTGTCGCTGCTGGTCTGCCTCATCCCCACCACCATCGGCGCGCTGCTGTCGGCGATCGGCATCGCCGGCATGGACCGCCTCGTCCAGCGCAACGTCCTGGCGATGAGCGGCCGGGCGGTCGAGGCCGCCGGCGACGTGAACACCCTGCTGCTGGACAAGACCGGCACCATCACCCTGGGCAACCGGCAGGCCGCCGAGTTCCTGCCGGTCGAGGGGGTCACCGCCGCCGAACTGGCCGACGCGGCGCAGTTGGCCAGCCTCGCCGACGAGACCCCGGAGGGCCGGTCCGTGGTGGTCCTGGCCAAGAACGAGTTCGGGTTGCGGGAGCGGGAGCCCGGCCTCGTGCCGCACGCCACGTTCGTGCCGTTCACCGCCCAGACCCGGATGAGCGGCGTCGACCTCACGCCGGACGCGACGGTCGACGGCGGCGCCACCGGGCCCGCGCGGCGGGTCCGCAAGGGCGCGGCGGCGGCCGTGATGAAGTGGGTCCGCGAGCACGGCGGCCACCCCACCGAGCAGGTGGGCCAGGTCGTCGACGAGATCAGCGGCATCGGCGGGACCCCGCTGGTGGTGGCCGAGCACGTCGACGGTGAGCCGGCGCGGGCCCTCGGCGTGATCCACCTCAAGGACGTCGTGAAGGCCGGCATGCGGGAACGGTTCGACGAGATGCGCCGGATGGGCATCCGCACCGTCATGATCACCGGCGACAACCCGCGGACGGCGAGGGCGATCGCCGACGAGGCGGGCGTGGACGACTTCCTCGCCGAGGCCACCCCGGAGGACAAGCTCGCCCTGATCAAGCGCGAGCAGCAGGGCGGCCGGCTGGTCGCGATGACCGGGGACGGCACCAACGACGCCCCGGCGCTCGCCCAGGCCGACGTCGGGGTGGCCATGAACACCGGCACCTCGGCGGCGAAGGAGGCCGGCAACATGGTCGACCTCGACTCCGACCCGACCAAGCTCATCGAGATCGTCGAGATCGGCAAGCAACTGCTCATCACCCGGGGCGCCCTGACGACCTTCTCGATCGCCAACGACATCGCGAAGTACTTCGCCATCATCCCGGCCATGTTCGCCGGCATCTATCCCAGCCTGGACACGCTGAACGTCATGCGGCTGGCGAGCCCGCAGTCGGCGATCCTCTCGGCGGTCGTCTTCAACGCCCTGGTGATCATCGCGCTGATCCCGCTGGCCCTGCGGGGCGTCCGCTACCGCCCGGCGGCGGCGGCCAAACTGCTCAGCCGCAACCTGCTGGTCTACGGCCTCGGCGGCATCATCGTGCCGTTCGTCGGCATCAAGCTCATCGACCTGCTCATCCAGTTCATCCCAGGGATCTCGTGATGCGCCTACCCACCTGGCTCGCCCAACACCTGGCCGCCCTGCGCGCCCTGCTCGTGTTCACCGTCCTGCTCGGCCTGGCGTACCCGCTGGCCCTGGTCGCCGCCGGCCGCCTGCCCGGCCTGGCCGCCGGGGCGGACGGCTCGCTCGTCGCCGCCGGCGGCCGGACCGTCGGCAGCGCGCTGATCGGCCAGTCCTTCACCGACGCCGACGGCAATCCCGTCCCGCGCTACTTTCAGTCCCGCCCCTCGGCGGCCGGCGACGGCTACGACCCCACCTCCACCGCCGCCTCCAACCTCGGCCCGGAGAGCATCGTCGACACCCTCGCCGCCGACCCGGCCGAGTCGACCGAGAGCCTGCTCACCCAGGTCTGCGCCCGCAGCCGGGCGATCGGCCGGCTCGACGGCGTGGACGGCCGCCGGCCGTACTGCACCGCCGACGGCGTCGGCGCCGTCCTGGGCGTGTTCCACCGCGACGGGCTGACCGGGCCGGTCACCCGGGTGGTGAGCGTCAACCAGGCCGCCCCCGCCACCCCGTTCGTGACCACGTGGCAGGGCGTCCCGGTGGAGCCGGCGCGACCGGGCGTGGACCACGTCGCCGCCGGGGCGGTGATCGTCCCCGTCCGCGGCGACGCCCCCGCCGAGCCGGCCGTACCGGCGGACGCGGTCACCGCCAGCGGCAGCGGCCTCGACCCGCACATCAGCCCCGCGTACGCCGAGATCCAGGTCGCCCGGGTGGCCCGGGAACGCGGCGCGGACCCGGCCGCGGTCCGGCGGCTGGTGGCCGCGCACACCACCGGCCGGGCGCTCGGCTTCCTGGGCGCCCCCGGCGTTAACGTGCTGGAGCTGAACCTCGCCCTCGACCAGCGGTTCGCCGCTCGTTGAACCCCTCGCCGGGCGGGCCACGACAGGCCCGCCCGGCGGTCACCGCCCCGACCACGGCCGCGCCGCCGGACGGCCCGCCCACCGGAAGGACCCGCCCGTGCCCAGAGGGGAACTGCGCATCTACCTCGGGGCCGCGCCCGGCGTCGGCAAGACGTACGCGATGCTCCAGGAGGCCCGGCGGCGGGCCGAACGCGGCACCGACGTGGTGATCGGGCTGGTCGAGACCCACGGCCGCCCGCACACCGCCGCCATGATCGGCGACCTGGAGCAGGTGCCCAGGCGCGCCCTCGCGCACCGGGGCGTCGAGTTCACCGAGCTGGACCTCGACGCGCTCCTGGCCCGCCGGCCCGAGATCGCGGTCGTCGACGAGCTGGCCCACACCAACGTGCCCGGCTCCCGCAACGACAAGCGCTGGCAGGACGTGCAGGAGCTGCTGGACGCCGGCATCTGCGTGCTGTCCACGGTCAACGTCCAGCACCTCGAATCGGTCAACGACGTCGTCGCCCAGATCACCGGCACCACCCAGCGCGAGACGATCCCCGACGCCGTCGTCCGCGCCGCCGAGCAGGTCGAGCTGGTCGACATGACCCCGGAGGCGCTGCGCCGCCGGATGGCCCACGGCAACATCTACCGCCCCGACAAGATCGACGCCGCGCTCGGCAACTACTTCCGGATCGGCAACCTCACGGCCCTGCGCGAGCTGGCCCTGATCTGGCTCGCCGACAAGGTCGACGACCAGCTCGGCGCCTACCGCGCCCAGCAGGGCATCTCCGACACCTGGGAGGCCCGGGAACGGGTCGTCGTCGCGCTGACCGGCGGGCCGGAGGGCGACACGCTGATCCGTCGGGCGGCCCGGGTGGCCGCCCGGGGCCGGGGCGCCGACCTGCTCGCCGTGCACGTCGCCCGCAGCGACGGCCTGGCCGGCGTCGACCCCGCCCGGCTGGCCCGCCAGCGGGTGCTGGTGGAGAGCCTCGGCGGCACGTACCACCAGGTGCTCGGCACGGACGTGCCGGCCGCGCTGCTCGACTTCGCCCGCGGCGTCAACGCCACCCAGCTCGTCCTGGGCGCCAGCCGCCGGGGCCGGTTCGCCCAGCTGCTCAGCCGGGGCGTAGGGGTGACCACCACGGCCCTGTCCGGGCCGATCGACGTGCACCTGGTCACCCACCCGCAGGCGGGGCGGGGCCGGCGGACCGGTGGGTTGCCGGCCGCGCTGTCCCGGCGGCGCCGGCTGCTCGGCTTCGCCCTCGCCGGGCTCGGTATGCCGGCGCTCACCGGGGCGCTGAGCGCGCTGCCCGACCTCACCCTGACCAACGACATCCTGCTGTTCCTCGCCGGCGTCGTCGGGGTGGCGCTGGTCGGCGGCCTGTGGCCGGCGCTGGTCGCCGCCCTCGGCGGGTCGCTGCTGCTGAACTGGTTCTTCACCCCGCCGTTTCACACGCTGACCATCGCCGAGGCGGACAACCTGCTCGCGTTGGGCGTCTTCGTCGGCGTCGCCCTGGCGGTGAGCTGGGTCGTCGACGTGGCCGCCCGGCGCACCCGGGAGGCGGCGCGGGCCTCCGCCGACGCGCAGACCCTCGCCACCGTCGCGGGCGGCGTGCTGCGCGGCGAGCGCCCGCTGCCGGCGCTGCTGGACCGGCTGCGGGAGACGTTCGCGCTGCGCGCCGTCAGCGTCCTGGAACTGGCACCGGACGCGCGGGGACGCCCCAACCGGGCCTACGAGCGGGACGTCTGGCGGCTGGTGGCCGCCGTCGGGGAGGCACCGGCGACCAGCCCCGACGCCGGGGAGACGGCGGTACCGGTCGACGACCGGCTCACCGTCGTGCTGGCCGGCCGGCGGCTGGAGGCCGCCGACCGGCGGGTCGTCGAGGCGTTCGCCGCCCAGGCCGCCGTGGCGCTTCGCCAGGAACGCCTCGCCGAGGAGGCGGCGACCGCCCGGCCGCTGGCGGAGGCCGACCGGATGCGCACCGCGCTGCTCGCCGCCGTCAGCCACGACCTGCGTACGCCGCTCGCCTCGGCGAAGGCGGCGGTGAGCAGCCTGCGCAGCCACGACGTCGAGTTCGACGCCGACGACCGGGACGAGCTGCTGGCCACCGCCGACGAGTCCCTGGACCGGCTGGGCCGCCTCGTGGCGAACCTGCTGGACATGAGCCGGTTGCAGGCCGGCGCGCTCGGCGTGGCCGCCGCCGCGATCGGGTTGGAGGACGTGGTGCCGCGGGCCCTGGACGAGCTGGGCCCGGCCGCCGCCGACGTCGCCACCGACATCCCCGCCGACCTGCCCGCCGCGCTGGCGGATCCCGGCCTGCTGGAACGCGTGCTGGTCAACATCGTCGCCAACGCCCTGCGGCACAGCCCGCCCGGCCGGCCGCCCACCGTCACCGCCAGCGCCCACGCCGGGCAGGTGGAGCTGCGGGTCATCGACACCGGCCCCGGCATCCCCGAGGACCAGTGGGAACACGTCTTCCTGCCCTTCCAGCGCCTCGGCGACCGGGACAACCAGACCGGTGTGGGGCTCGGCCTCGCCCTGTCCCGCGGCCTCGCCGAGGCGATGGGTGGCAGCATCACCCCCGAGACCACCCCGGGCGGCGGGCTGACCATGGTGCTGCGCCTGCCCGCCGCCACCCTTACCGGCACCGAAGGGCCGCAGGAATGAGCCGCATCCTCGTCGTCGACGACGAACCGCAGATCCTGCGGGCCCTGCGCATCAACCTGCGGGCCCGCGGGTACGACGTGCAGGTCGCCGAGACCGGCGCCGCCGCGCTGCGGGCCGCCGCCGCCCATCCGCCGGACCTGGTGGTCCTCGACCTGGGCCTGCCCGACCTCGACGGCGTCGAGGTGATCCGGGGCCTGCGCGGCTGGACGACGGTGCCGATCATCGTGCTGTCCGGCCGGGCGGGCAGCGAGGACAAGGTCGCCGCCCTCGACGCCGGCGCCGACGACTACGTCACCAAGCCGTTCGGCGTCGACGAGCTGCTCGCCCGCATCCGCGCGGTCACCCGACGCCTCGCCGCCCCGGCGGCCGACGGGGCGACGGCGGCCCCCCGGGTGGGCCGGCACACCGTCGACCTCGTCGACCGCACGGTGACCCGCGACGACGGCGCGGAGGTCCGGCTCACCCCCACCCAGTGGGCGGTGCTCGACCGGCTGCTGCGCCATCCGGGCAAGCTCATCAGCCAGCGCCAGCTGCTGCACGAGGTGTGGGGACCGGAGTACCAGAACGAGACCAACTACCTGCGCCAGTACATGGCCCAACTGCGGCGCAAGCTGGAGGACGACCCGGCCCGTCCGCGACACCTCATCACCGAGCCCGGAATGGGCTACCGCTACCGGCCCTGACAGGCCGCCGCGACCTCAGCCGCCGCAGTAGAGCAGCCGGTTGGGCGAGCCGGCTCCCGGAGCGCCGACGACGCCGGTGGTGGCGGTGCCGGTGAGGTGGGCGGCGACCTGGGCGGGGGTCCAGGTGGGGTGGTCCTGGAGGACCAGGGCCGCGCACCCGGCGGTGTGCGCGGCGGCCATCGGCCCGCCGCTGATCGTGTTGGTGGCGGTGTCACTGGTGTGCCAGGTCGAGGTGATGCCCTGGCCGGGGGCGAACAGGTCCAGGCAGGAGCCGTAGTTGGCGGAACTCATCCGGGCGTCGGTCGGCGTGGTGCCGGCGACGGTGAGCGCCGCCGGCACCCGCGACGGGGAGTAGTTGCAGGCGTTGGTGGCGGAGCTGCCCGAGGTGACGGTGTAGGTCACGCCGGAGTTGATGGAGGCGGTCACCGCGCTGTCGAGCGCGGTGCTGGCGCTGCCGCCCAGGCCCATGGTGGCCACCGCGGGTTTCACCGCGTTCGCGGTGACCCAGTCGACCCCCGCGATGACCTGCGCGTAGGTGCCGCTGCCGGCGCAGTTGAGCACCCGCACCGGGACCAGGCGGACGTCCTTGGCGACCCCGTGCTGCTGGCCGCCGACGGTGCCGGCGAGGTGGGTGCCGTGGCCGTTGCAGTCGTCGGCGGGCAGGGCGCCGTCGACCGCGTCGTACCCGCCTGCGGCGGAGCCGGTGAAGTCGACGTGGGTGGCGCGGATGCCCGTGTCGACGACGTACGCGTGCACGCCGGGCGCGGTGTTCGGGTAGGCGTAGCGCTGGTCCAGCGGCAGCAGGCGCTGGTCGATGCGGTCCAGGCCCCACGACGGCGGGTTGAGCTGGACCCCGGCGGCCAGCGACACCACGTGGTTCTGCTCGACGTACGCCACGGCCGGGTCGGCGGCCAGTCGCCGGGCGGCCCGCTCCGGCAGCCGGGCCTCGAAACCGTGCAGCGCGGCACCGTAGACCTGGCCGACGGAACCGCCGTACCGGGCGGCGAGCCGCGTGGCCGAGTCGGCGGCGGTTCGCCCGCTGTCGGCGAGCACCACCACGTAGCTGCCCTCGACGGCGCTGGCCCCGCCCGCCCGCAGAATGTCGCCGGCGGCCGGTGCCGCGCCGGCCGGAGTCCCGGCCATGGCGGCGGCCACGACCGGGGCGAACAGGACGGCCATGGCGGCGGACCGGCGGCGGTTGCGTGGCGGCGTCATCCCGGCCTCCCGTGCTCTGGCCGTCTCCGGGGCCAGATGCCGCCGGGGAGACGACGCGAACGGACTGGGCCGAGCCTACCCATCATCCAGGGAGACGAATATATATCGGATGCCTCATACCGTGGCCCGATGCCTCATCGGGCCGTCGGGAGCTGAGACCGCGTTCGCGGGTGAGGGCTCGGGAGTTCGCATGACCTTGTTCACGAGCGAGACGGCCCTAGTCTCGCGTGTGTCCGGTGCGGGCGGCCGGTAGCGACCCGCGTCGGAGACTTCGGACGCTGGCAGGCGGTGTGGCTGGACCCAGAGGCGGTCCGCCACCGGCGATGCCTCCCCGCGTCAGACGCCGCTCGGATGGGAGGCTCTGCGAGAGGGGCGGCCCGGCATACCGCCGGGCGAGCCGCCTGGGCGGTGGAATCCGCGGTGGGAGGCCGCCGTCGCGGTGGCGCTGGCCCGCCTGCTGGCCGTGTCGGCCCGTACTGTACCTGACGGCCCTGTAGCCGACCCCTTCCGCCGAGCGCTTAACGCGCCGTACGAGCGCACACGATCGCGCTGGATGACACGCGCCCTAGCGCCGCCCCTCCCTTCGTGGGGGGCGACTCTCCATGATCGTTTGCTGTCCATGGAGAACTCGCCCGGCGTGTCGTCTCACAAATCAGCAGACGATCACGCCGGGCCTGTGTCGAAGCCGGCCGTGGGTGCAAGGGCGCGCCGACGGGGGCGATCCGGCCAGGTTGTGCTGTGCCCGATCACGACGGTCCGGCGCAGGGCCGGCTCGGCGGCCAGGGCCCGCTGCCGGGCGGCCAGCTGTCCACGCCGAGGCCGACCGATCCGCGTGATCCGCCCGGCGAGAACTGTCGGAGCGATCTTGTATCGTCCGGGCCCGTGAACGCCCAACAGACGTACCGGTACCTGGGGTCCTCGGCGCTGAGCCGTACCGGCCTCGCGTTGCAGACCAGCGGCGGCCCGGCGCCGAACCCCCGGTTCTTCACCGGCTTCCTCACCACGCCGCAGGCCGCCGCCGTCGGGCTGCTCGCCGTGGCCGAGGTGGCCCGCACCCGCTACTACCGGCCGGTCAGCCCGGCGAGCCTCGACCCGGTCGTCACCGGCAGCCGGGACCGGCTGCGGTTCGAGTCGTTCTCCGGCTGCTGCGGGGTCTACGCCCGCCTCGACGCCCTGCCGGAGGGCCTCGACGGCGACGTGGTGGAGCACGGCACCACCAACGTCGACGTCAACAACCCGCTGCGCCAGTCGCTCGCCCGGGTCGGCGGCCTCGACCCGCTGCACCTGTCGGTCGGCCCCGACGACCTGACCGTCTCCACCATGGACGGCGCGGTGGTGGAGAAGAAGGTGCCGCTGCCGGTGCGCTGGCTGCGCGGCTTCGCCGAGGTGCAGGTCCTGGCCGCGGCGTTCGAGCCGCGGGCGGAGATCCCGGCGGTCGAGGCCGCCGCGTTCCTGCGCCGGCTGCCGACGTCGAACGACCGGTCGGTGCTCTGGGCGGTGCCCGCCGGGCGTGGCCTGCGGCTGACCTCGCGGCCCGTGCCCGGCGCGGTCTGCCTCGCCGGCGCGGGCCGGCTGACCGCCCTGCGCGGCCTGCTGCGTTTCGCCCGGACCCTGCGCGTGTACGGCCCGACCGCCACGCCCGGCTCGGCGCCGCTGCCCAGCACCTGGGAGCTCGACACCGGGGCCCTGCGGCTGTCGCTGACCCTGTCCCCCGAGCCCTACCGCGGGTTCTCCGGCGAGGGCGCCGCCCTCACCGCCCTGGCCGGCGACGACGTCGTCGACGACGCCGAGCTGATCTCCGCCCTGCTGTCCTGGGACCCGACCGTCGACGTCGACGCGCTGGCCGCCTCCGCCGGCATCGACGCGGCCCGGGTCCGGGGCGCCCTCGCGCAGCTCGGCACCGCCGGGCGGGTCGGCTACGACGTCTCCGAGGCGGCGTACTTCCACCGCGTCATGCCGTACGACGCGGGCCGGGCCGAACGGGACAACCCGCGGCTGGTCGGCGCGCGGGCGCTGCTCGACGCCGGCGCCGTCGCGTCCGACGAGGCCGGCGCCACCGTGCGCAGCGGCGACGAGGTCTACCGGGTCCGCCGGCTGCCCGACGGCGGGTTCACCTGCACCTGCCCCTGGTGGGCCAAGCACCGCGGGCAGCGCGGGCCGTGCAAGCACGCGCTGGCCACCCGGATGGCCACCGCCGACGTGCGGGAGCGGGTGTGAAGACCACGGTCCGGCGCCGGTGGGAGCTGGCCGCCGGTGGCACCAGCGACCTGTTCGACCTGATCGACGCCGGATCGGCCGGGCTGATCGTCGACGCGCTGGCCGGGTTGCCCGAGGACCGGCGGCGCGCCGTCGGCGCCGAGCTGACCGACTGGCTCAAGGCACGGCGGAGCACCTGGTGGGGTATCGGCAAGGGCACCGCGCTGGCCGTGGCCGTGGTCGGCTGCCTGCCCAGTGCGGCCCAGGCGGCCCCCGTCCTGAGTCGTCGCGTCGTCGCCGTGGACGGCGAGCGGGCCGCGGCTCTCGTGCGGCGGGCCGCCGAGGACCGCGGGATCACCTGGCTCACCGACCTCGCCCTGCGGATGGCCGGGAAGCTCCAGCGCGACACCCAGGTCGAGCACTGGCGGTTCATCGCCGCGCTGCTGCACGCCGGGCAGGCCGAACCGCCGCCCGGGGACCGGTTCGTCGAGCTGTGGGTGCTCGCGCTGTCGCGGCCCGACCGGCCGGGGCGCGCCGCGCCCGTGCCGCTGCTCGACCGGCTACGCGCCGACCCGTTCCTGCCGGCGCTGCTGCCCCGGCTGTTCGAGGTCGACGGTCTCGGCTCGCCGATGATGTTCGACGAGATCGTCACCGACTGGAAGGACCGCCGCCCGCACGCCCTGCCGACCGCGCTCGCCCAGCTCGCCGCCGAGGGGCTGGTCGACCGCGCCGCCCTGCTCGACGGCGCGGTCGGCCGGCTGCTGCGCGGCGACCGGCCGGCGGCGCTGCGCGCCTTCACCGTGCTGCTCGACCTGCTCCAGCCGACCACCGACGAGGTCGCCGCCCGCGCCACCGACTACCTGCGACTGCTCGCCGACGCCCCCGGCGCCGTCGCCACCTCGGCGCAGAAGGCGCTGCGCGCGGTGCCCGACCTGGAGCTGGACGCGGTGCTCGACACCTCCCGCGAGGTGCTGGTGCGGCCGGACAAGGCGCTGGTGCGCGGCCAGCTCGCCTGGCTCGACCGGCTCGCCCGCCGGCACCGGGACCGGGCCGCCGAGATCGCCGAGGTGATCGCCGTCGCCGCCGAGCATCCCGCCGTCGACCTGCGCGAGCGCGCCACCGCCCTGGCCGCCCGCCACGGCCTCGACCCGGCCGCCGGCGCGGGCGCGACGGTCACCGCCCCGCGCGGCGACGACCTGCCCCGCCCCGGCCCGCCCCCGGCCGCCCCGCCGCCGATCACCGACGTCGACGAGCTCGCTGAGGAGGTCGCCGCGCTGCTCGGCACGGAGAGCCGGGACGAGCCGCTGGACCGACTCCTCGACGGGCTGGTCCGGCTCGCGGCGACCGACGGCGACCGGGTGCGCGCCGCGCTCGACCCGGTGCTGAGCCGCCGGCACTGGTCCTGGGCCAGCGAGCACCGCTGGGACCCGTGTTGCCTGTGCGGCCTCGTCGGCGACGTCCTGGAGGGCGCCGGCGGACCCACCCCGGCCGCCCAGCCCCGCAGCCGGTGGAGCGCGTTGCTGGCCGCCGTGCGGCGCACCAACCGGTCGCCGTCGCAGCCGGAGCTGGTCAGCACCGACTCCCGGGTGCCGGCGCCGCACGCCCTGCTGCGGGCCCGCGTCGCGGAGGTCGGCCACCACCTCGGCGAGCCGGGCCACCCCGGCCTGCTCGCGAGGCCGACCTCGGCCAACGGCGCGCTCGACCCGCTGGCCCTGCTGGAGCGGCTCGCCGCGCTCGGCGACCGCGAGCCGTGGCACTGGGACCTCACCCAGGCGCTGCTGCGCCTGCCCACCGCCGTCGACGACGGGCTGGCCGGCCGGGCCGAGGCGCTGCGCACCCCGGCCGGTGACCGGCTCGCCGCCTGGCTGCGCGGCGGCGGGCTGCCCGATCCCGTCATCCGGGTCACCACGCTCGCCCGCCGGGCCCGCAAGATCGGCTACGACTGGGAGTACGACCAGCTCCCGGCCCGCCGCGTCGCCGTCGAGCTGCGCCCACCGGACGGCTACGACGACCGGTACGGCCTGCTGACCGCCGACCCCGCCCCGATGCAGACGGACCACTTCGGCTGGACCCGGATGTGGCCGTCGGTGCTGCCCCACCACCTGGGCGTGGTCGCCGCGCACCTCCTGCCGGACGTGGCCGCCGCCGCGGACCTGGACCGCCGCGACGGTGCCCGGGCGCTGCCGCTGCTCGCCGAGTGCGGCGGATCCGGCGGGGCCTCCGTCGACCTCGCGCTGGCCTACGGCCTCGGGGCCCGCCACGGCGCCGACCGGGTCGCCGCGCTGGACGCCCTGCTCGCCCTGGCCGGCGCCGGCCGGCTCGACGCCGCCGCGGTGGGCGGGCAGCTCGGCGAGTTGGCCGCCGGGCAGGTGGTGAAGCTGACCCGGGCGGTCGAGCCGCTGCGCGACGCGGCGACGGCCGGGGCGCCGCTGAGCGTGTGGCGGCTGCTGGCCGCGGCGCTGCCGCCGCTGCTCGCCGCCCGCACGCCGCCACGGGGCCTGCCCGACCTGCTGACCCTGGCGGCCGAGACCGCCACGGGCACCGGGGTCGCGATCGAGGTGGCGGGGCTGGCCGAGGTGGCCGGCCGCAGCGGGACGACCCGGATGGTGACCGAGGCGCGCCGCCTGCACCGGGTGGTCACCGCCGGCTGACCGGGCGGTCGGTACCGTCGGACCGGGCGGGTCCGGCGCGCCGGCCGCCCGTATCCGGGTGGCGCGGGCCGGGCGAGGGGGACCGATGGAGGATCCGTGGCCCGTCGTCGTCGTGGGCGCCGGGCCGACCGGGGTGACGGCGGCCCGGCTGCTCGCCGTCCACGGTGTCCGCTGCGTCGTGCTGGACCGGTGGCCGGCCGTCTACCCCCGGCCTCGTGCGGTCCACCTCGACGACGAGGTGTGCCGGATCCTGCACCGGGCGGGGGTGCACGAGCAGTTCGCGGCGATCTCCCGGCCCGCCGAGGGGCTGCGGTTGCTGGGCCCCGACCACCGCGTCCTGGCGCAGTTCAGTCGCGGCACGACGGCCGGGATCCACGGCCACCCGCAGGCGAACATGTTCGACCAGCCGCGGCTGGAGGCCATCCTGCGCCGCGCCGTCGCCGATGATCCCCTGGTCACCCTGCGCGGCGGCGTCGAGGTCACCGCGGTTCGCGCCGACGGTGCCGGGGCGGTGGCCGTCGCGGTGACCGACCGGGGGTCGGGGGAGCGGGCGGCGCTGCGCGCGCGGTACGTCCTCGGCTGCGACGGCGCCAACAGCACCGTCCGGACGCAGGTCGGGTCGAGGATGCGCGACTTCGGCTTCGCGCAGCGCTGGCTCGTGGTCGACGTCGACACCGACGCCGCGATCGATGCCTGGGGGGGCGTGCACCAGGTGTGCGACCCCCGCCGGGCCGCGACCTACCTGCGCGTCGGGGCGCACCGGCACCGCTGGGAGTTCCGCCTCCTGCCCGGCGAGACGGCGGCGGCGGTGTCCACCCCGGCGACCCTGCGCGAGCTGGTCCGGCCGTGGACGGGGGACGTGCCGTTCGAGGCGCTCGTGGTGCTCCGCTGCGCGGAGTACACCTTCCGTGCCCAGGTGGCCGACCGGTGGCGGGCCGGGGGCGTGTTCCTGCTCGGCGACGCCGCCCACCTCACCCCGCCGTTCATCGGCCAGGGCCTGGGCGCCGGGCTGCGCGACGCCGCCAACCTCACCTGGAAACTGGCCTCGGTGCTGGCCGGGGGCCTGCCCGACGCCGCACTGGACAGCTACGAGGCTGAGCGCAGGCCCCACGTGACCGCGTCGATCCGGCTCGCCGTGGGCGTCGGCCGGGCGATGACCCGGGGTGGCGAGGTCGGCGACCTGCTGCGCCGGGCCGTCGCGCCCCGGCTGGTCCACGTCCCGGGCCTGCGGGCGCGGGTCCTGGACAGCACGACGCCGGCCCTGCGTCCCTCGGCCCTGCGCCGGCGGCGCTGGGTGCCGTGGAGCCGCGCCGGTCGGCTCTGCCCGAACCCGGTCCTGGGCGACGGCCGCCGCCTCGACGACGTGCTCGGGTCCCGCTTCGCGGTGCTCGTCGCCGGGCCGGTCCCCGGGGAGGTGGCCGCCGAGGCGCGGCGCCGACGGGTGGTGCTCGTGCCGGTGGAGCCGGGCTCGGCCCTCGGGCGGTGGCTGGGTCGCGGCGGGGCCCGGGCGGCGCTCGTGCGTCCCGACCGCACGGTGATGCGGACGGGCGCCGACGCGGCGGCGTTGCTCCGGGCAGCCCCGGCCCTGCCGCTCCGCCGGGTGCCGCACCGCGGCCCGGAGTAGGCCCCGGGCGTCGGGCCGGGCCGGCCCGGGCGCAAGCGTGCCCCGGGGATGACGGACCGCCCGCCGGCGGGTGGGCGGGCGTGGCGGGCAACTGGTAACAGTCTTGACAGAAGTCGTTAACATCGACAGACTTCGTTAGAGAGCGCTCTCTCAGCCCTTCCCGCCCCCCGCGTCGCACCGCCGCGACCGCCCGTACGTCCCCTCGGGAGGATCTTCATGCCGCGACAGCTACGCGCGTTCGGCACCATCACCGCAGCCCTCCTGCTCGTCGTCGCGTCGCCACTGGCGGCCCGCGCCGCCGACACCCCCGGCGCCCCCGCGGCCCCCGCCGCGACGGGCGTCGCCGACCTATCCCCGGAACTGGTCACGGCGATGCGCCGCGACCTCGGGCTGACCGCCGAGCAGGTCGGCGCCCGGCTGCGCGTCGAGGCCGCCGCCCCGCCGGTCGAGAAGCGGCTGCGCGCCCAGCTCGGCGCGGCGTTCGCCGGCGCCTGGATCCCGGCGGGCGGGCAGCGGCTGACCGTGGCGGTCACCGACCCCGCGCTGGCCGCCGTCGTCCGCGCCGAGGGCGCCGACGCCACCGTCGCCGCCCGCAGCGAGCGCACGCTCGGCACCGTCAAGCGGGCCCTCGACCGGCGCGCCGACCGGGCGGACCCGCAACGGATCCGCGGCTGGCACGTCGACGTCACCGGCAACAGCGTGGTGCTGACGGTGGCGCCGGGCGCCACCGCCGAGGCGACCGCGTTCGCGCGCACCAGCGGCGTCGCCGCCGACGCCGTCCGGATCGTCGAGTCCGCCGACACGCCCCGACCGCTGTACGACATCCGCGGCGGCGACCAGTACGTCATCAACGGCAACACGCTCTGCTCGGTCGGCTTCGCGGTCGCCGGCGGCTTCGTCACGGCCGGGCACTGCGGCGGCACCGGCAGCCCGACGCTCGGCTTCAACAACGTCGCGCAGGGCACCTTCGCCGGCTCGTCCTTCCCCGGCAACGACTACGGCTGGGTGCGGACCAACAGCAACTGGACCCCACGGCCCTGGGTGAACAACTACTCCGGCGGCAACGTCACGGTGGCAGGCTCGCAGGACGCCGCGATCGGCAGCTCCGTCTGCCGCTCCGGGCGTACCACCGGCTGGCGGTGCGGCACCATCCTGGGTCGCAACGAGACGGTGAACTACGCCCAGGGCGCGGTGTCCGGCCTGAGCCGCAGCAACGCCTGCGCCGAGGGCGGCGACTCCGGCGGGGCGTGGATCAGCGGCAACCAGGCGCAGGGGGTCACCTCCGGCGGCTCCGGCAACTGCTCCACCGGCGGCACCACCTGGTTCCAGCCGGTCAACGAGATCCTCGGCGCGTACGGGCTGTCGCTGGTCACGGCCGGCGGCGGGGGCGGGGACCGGCTGATCAGCAACTGGAACAACAAGTGCATCGACGTGCCGAACTCGAACTTCTCCGACGGCGTGCCCCTGCAGATGTGGAACTGCAACGGCACCGGAGCCCAGGCGTGGACCCTCACCGGCGGTTCCCTGCACACCCAGAACAACAAGTGCATGGACGTGGCCTGGGGGTCCACCGCCAACGGTGCGGTGATCCAGATCGCCAACTGCAGCGGCAACCCCGCCCAGCAGTTCGTCCTGTCCGCCGCCGGTGACCTGGTCAACCCGCAGGCCAACAAGTGCGTCGACATCGTCGACTGGAACGGCGGCGACGGCGCCCGGCTCCAACTGTGGGACTGCGCCGGCACCGCCAACCAGAAGTGGCGGCGGGGCTGACCGCGCCCCACCGCCCAGCCCTACGACCGCCCGGACCGTCCCCCGAGGAGGCCCCCGTGACCAGATCCCGCTCCGCGCCCCGCGCGTTCGCCCGCGCCGCCGTCGCCCTCGTCGTCGTCGCGGCGTCCCTCGTCCTGCCCGGCCCCACCGCGCCCGCCCAGGCGGCGATCGGCGGCATCACCTGGGCCGACGAGTTCAACGCCCCCGCCGGCACGGCCGTCGACCAGAGCAAGTGGCGGTTCGACATCGGCGGCAGCGGCTGGGGCAACAACGAGATGCAGTACTACACGAACAGCACCAGCAACGCGGTGCACGACGGCAATGGCAACCTGGTCATCACCGCCCGCAGGGAGAACCCGGCCAACTACCAGTGCCACTACGGCCGGTGCGAGTACACCTCGGCCCGGCTGCTCACCGCCGCGACGTTCACCCAGGCGTACGGCCGGTTCGAGGCCCGAATCAAGATCCCCCGGGGCCAGGGCATCTGGCCGGCGTTCTGGATGCTCGGCAACGACATGGGCAGCGTCGGCTGGCCGAACGCCGGCGAGATCGACATCATGGAGAACATCGGCCGCGAGCCGAACACCGCCTACGGCACCGTGCACGGGCCGGGGTACTCCGGCAGCGGCGGCATCAGCGGCAGCCGCAGCGTCGGCGCGCCGCTGGCCGACGCCTTCCACACCTACCGGGTGGACTGGCAGCCCAACTCGATCGTCTGGTACCTCGACGGCGTCGAGTTCCACCGCGTCGACCCGAGCCGGCTGGGCGGCAACCGGTGGGTCTTCGACCACCCGTTCTTCATGATCCTGAACGTGGCCGTCGGCGGCTACTGGCCGGGCTACCCGGACGCCTCCACCCAGTTCCCGCAGCAGATGCTGGTCGACTACGTCCGGGTCAACGGCTACACCGACGGCGGCAACCCGCCCACCGGCACCACGCGGCTCAGGGGCGCGCAGAGCGGGCGGTGCATCGACATCCCGAGCGCCAACCCGGTCGACGGCGCGAAGCTGCAGATCTGGGACTGCAACACCACGGCCGCGCAGGCGTGGACCTTCGCCACCGACGGCACGGTGCGGGCGATGGGCAAGTGCATGGACCCCGCCTGGGCCGGCACCGCCAACGGAACCGAGGTCAACCTCGTCACCTGCAACGGCAACCCGGCCCAGCGGTTCACCCTGAACGCCTCCGGTGACCTGGTGAACCTCAGCGCCAACCGGTGCGTCGACGTGCGCGACCAGAACCCGGCCAACGGGGGCAAGCTCCAGCTCTGGGACTGCGCGGGCAGCGCCAACCAGAGGTGGTCGCGGTACTGACCGCCGACCGGGGGCGCCGACGCGCCGCCCGCCGGCCGGGTGACGAAGGTGCCCGGCGCAGCGCGCGAGCCGCTGCGCCGGGCCCGCCGGCCAGCGGCTCCGGCGGGCGCGGTGGGCACCCCCTGCCGAGCCGTCGGGCCGCCGCGCGACCACGAAGAAGACACGCAGGACCGTCCCGCATGGACGACTGCGGTCGTCAGTCCGGGCGGGACCAGGACCACCACGGGGGTACGGGGGCGGGCACCCCTCCACCCGGTGCAGCTCGATGTCGCTGGTCGCGGACGGGCCGCTGACCAGGGTGCGCGGCCGGCGCCCAGGCCGGCAGGCGGGGCGGGACGATCACCCGGCCGCCGCCCGGGACGACCCGGGCCAGCTCGGCGGCCACCCTCGGCGAGCCGCCCCGGCGTGGCCGCGACGACCGTGGCGCGGTAGTCGGCGAGCGGGTCGAGCAGGGCCGGGTCGCCGGCCGGGTGCCCACCCCGGGTGCGGTGGTCCCGGGCACCGGCGGCACCGCCGGCTTGGGCCCCAGGGCGGCGGTGCCCACCCCGGGTGCGGTGCTTCCGGGCACCGGCAGCACCGCCGGCTCGGGCCCCAGGGCGGCGCGGATCCGCCCCAGCACGGTGTCCCCCGCGGCTCGGCGGCCCTCCTCGGCGATCGGACCGTCCGGAAGCGCGCGGGCTCATCGGTCCTCGCCCCGGGCCTGGCCGGCGGTCCCGGTCCCGTCGTCCGGCCGGGGTCAGACCCGGCCGGCGGTGCCGTGCCCGCCCCGGCTGTCGGCCCAGCCAGTAGAGCGCCACCACCGGCGGAAGGTACGCCGGGGCGGCCAGGGCACGTCCCGGCTGGCCGTCCACGTCGACAGCGGCGGCGGCAGGCGGGTGATCCACCCCCGCCGCCCGCCCAGCGACCGGGCGAGCCGCAGGGCGGACCCGGCGAGCCGGAACCGGCGCGGCGAGGCCATCACCCAGGCGGCCACGCCCATCGCGACGGCCTCCGCCGACGGCGGAGGCCGTCGGGCCCTGGCGGCGACGTGCTCGCCACGCAGGTCACCAGGATCGACGGGATGTCGATGCGCACCGGGCACCCGTCCAAGTAGGTGCCGCAGAGGCTGGACCCGTACGGCAGGGAGGCGCGGGGCGGCGCCGGGAGCGCGTCGTCCGGGCCGGGAGTCGCGGCTGGGCCGGGGGCGCGGCGGGGCGAAACGCGCGGAGGCGGCTCCACAAAAGGGGCAAAATTGTGTGATGGGCGTCTCTGTGGCGTCCCTCGGGTTGCGGAAACGTTTCGGATCAAAGTCGTCGAGGCCCTTGACATCGCCGGCTGGCGGTCCCTACGGTCCCCTCTGTTGTACATGGTTGTCCATGAACATGAGGCCAGGATGAAGATTGCAGTGATCGGCAGCTACGGCGCCGGGCTCACCATGCGGGTGTCCCGGGTGCCGGTCGCCGGGGAGACCCTGTCCGGTGGACGGTTCGCGTCCGGGCACGGGGGCAAGGGCTCGAACCAGGCGGTGGCCGCCGCCCGGCTCGGCGCGCGGGTCAGCCTCCTGACCGCCGTCGGCCCGGACCAGTTCGGCGCCGCCGCGCGCCAGCTCTGGGCGCAGGAGGGCGTCGACGCCGCCGGCGTACGCACCGCCGACGCCGCGACGATGGTCGGCGTCATCCTCGTCGACGAGCACGGCGAGAACCGGATCGCCATCGCCCCCGGAGCCCTGGACGAGCTGACACCCGCCGACGTGGAGGGTTTCGCCGACCGCATCGCCGAGGCGGACCTGGTCGTGGTCTCGCTGGAGATTCCGCTGCCGGTGGCCGTCGCGGCGCTGCGCACCGCCCACGAACGCGGAGTCCGGACGCTGCTCAACCCCGCGCCGGCCGTCGCCCTGCCGGACGAGGCGTGGGGCTGGATCGACGTGGTCACGCCCAACGCCAGCGAGGCCCGGGTGCTGACCGGCCGCGACCCTGAGGACCCGGCCACCGGCGACGAGCTGGTGGACCTGATCCGGGCCCGCTACGCCGGGACGATCGTGCTCACCCTCGGCGCCGACGGCGCACTCGTCGACCACGACGGGCGGCGGGTCCACGTCGACCCGGTCCCCGTGCCCCACGTCGTCGACACCACCGGCGCGGGCGACGCCTTCACCGGAGCCCTCGCTGTCGCCCTGGCCCGCGGCGACGCCCTCACCGACGCGGTCCGCTTCGCCGCCGCGGCCGGCGCGCACGCCGTCGGCGTCGCCGAGGTGATCCCCGCCCTGCCCCGCCCGGACGACGTCGCGGCCCTGTTGAGGAGATGAGACCGATGGCCCAGATGACCACCGCCCCCGCGGCGCCCCCCGTACCCGAGCGTGCCGCCGCCCCCGCCGCCCGTTCCCCGCTGCACCGTTTCCTGCACGCCCGGGAGGCCAGCACCTTCCTCGCCCTGGTCGTGTTGTTCGCCCTCGGCACCCTGATCGCCCCGGGCTTCGTCGGCACCGACAACTTCCTCACCGTCGGCCAGCAGATCGCGCAGATCGGCATCATGGCCGTCGGCGTCACCTTCGTGATCATCAACGCCGAGATCGACCTGTCCGTCGGCTCGATCTACGGCCTCGGCGCCGTCGTCTGTGGACTGCTGATGAGCTCCGACGTCGCCTGGCCGCTGGCCGCCCTCGGCGGGATCGCCGCCGGCGCGGTCGCCGGCCTGCTCAACGGCCTGATGACGGTGGGCTTCGGCATCCCGTCGTTCATCGTCACCCTCGGCACGCTGAGCGTCTACCGGGGCGTGACGCTGCTGCTCAGCGGCGGCTCGCCGATCTCGCTGTCCGCCAAGGACCCCGGCGTGGCCGAGTTCAACCTGCTCGGCCAGGGCAAGCTGTTCGGCCTGGTACCGATGCAGCTCGTCCTCTTCGCGCTCGTCGCCGTCGTCGGCATGATCGTGCTGTCCCGTTCCCGGTACGGCTTCAACACCTACGCCGTCGGCGGCAGCGCCGAGGCCGCCCGGCTGTGCGGGATCAACACCGGCCGGGTGAAGGTCGCCGCGTTCACCCTCTCCGGCACGCTCGCCGGCCTGGCCGGCGTGCTGGGCCTGTCCTTCCTCTCCTACGTGCAGGGCGTCACCGGCACCGGGATGGAGCTGACCGCCATCTCCGCCGTGATCATCGGCGGCGCGGCCCTGTTCGGCGGCTCCGGCACCATGCTCGGCACCGTCATCGGCGTCGCCTTCATCGGCGTGCTGCAGAACATCCTCAACCTGCGCGGCATCTCCTCGTTCTGGCAGACCGTGGCGACCGGCGCGGTGATCATCCTCGCCGTGGCCGCCGACACCTGGCTGCGCAGACGCTCCGGGCGTCGGTGACCTCCCCCGTCCCCCGCCCGCCACACCCCGTCCCCCCACACCGCAAGGAGCCCCCCGCAATGACGCTCTCCCTCCGGCGACGGATCGCCGTCGTCGCGACCCTCGGCCTCGCGCTGGTGGCCAACGCCGCCTGCGGCGCGGTCACCCCGGCCAGCACCGCCGCCGCCGACGGCAGCGGGTTCACGCTCGCCGGCTACATCAAGGACGCGGTCGAGAAGGGCCAACCCCTCAAGATCAAGCTCAGCTACCACGACCCGTCGCTGGCCTTCGCCGTCCCGATCCGGCAGGGCATGGAGCGCGGCGCCAAGGAGTTCGGCGTCGACGCCCAGATGATCGGGCCGTCCGGTGGCAACCCCGCCGACCAGGTCGCCGAGCTACAGACCCTGATCAACCAGAAGCAGATCCACGGTCTGGCCGTCTCCTCGGCCAGCAACGACGCCCTCAAGCCGGTCATCGCCCAGGCGTACGACGCCGGCATCCCGATCATCTCGTTCAACACCAACAACCCCGAGTCCAAGCAGATGGGCTTCGTCGGCCAGGACCTCGTCGCCTCCGGTAAGTCCCTCGCCAAGGAGCTGATCGGCGTCCTCAAGGGCAGGACGGGCAAGGTCGTGGTGGCCTCGGTCGACTCCGGCGCCGGCTGGTCCAACGACCGCTTCTCCGGATTCCAGGAGGGTGTCAAGGACGCCGGCCTGCAGATCGTCGGCCCGGTGAACACCGGCAACGAGCCCAGCGCCGCCTACAACACCATCGAGTCGACGATGGCCGCGCAGAAGGACGCCGTCGCCCTCGTCTCGCTCGACTGCTGCAGCTTCACCGCCGGAGCCAAGTGGCTCCAGCAGTCCGGCAACGCCGGAAAGATCCACTCGGTCGGCTTCGACGTCCAGCCGCAGACCGTCGAGTACCTCAAGTCCGGCGTCGTCGACCTGACCATCAGCCAGGCTCCGGCCGAGCAGGGCTACCAGGCGGTCAAGCTGCTCGCCGACTACCTGAAGAACGGCACCGAGATCTCCAGCGTCGACACGGGCGTCCTCGTCGTCACCCGCGCCAACGTCGGCGACGTGCCGGTGGAGGGCTGAGCCGATGACCAGCCCGGCCACGATCGCCGCCCCGACGACGGCCGCCGTCGAGGTGACGGGTCTGTCGAGGCACTTCGGAGCCGTACGGGCCCTACAGGACGTGACCCTGAGCGTGCCCGCCGGCAGCCTCACCGCCGTGATGGGGGAGAACGGCGCCGGCAAGTCGACCCTCATGAAGATCCTGGCCGGGCTGGACACACCCACGGCCGGCGCGGTCCGGGTGGCCGGGGAACAGGTCCGCCGGTTCGACCCGGCCACCCTGCTCAGCCGGCACCGGGTCGCCCTGGTCCCGCAGGAACTCGCCCTGGCCCAGGACCGCACGGTCGCCGAGAACATCATGCTCGGCGCCGAACCCGGGTCCCGCCCGTTCCCCGACCGCCGCCGCGTCGACGAGCGCGCCGCGGAGCTGCTCGACCGGCTCGGCCTGCGGGTCGACCCGCGCGGCGCCGTCCGGCACCTCGACGCCGCCTCGCAGCAGCTCGTGGTCATCGCCCGGTCCCTGGCCCGGCAGGCGCGGCTGGTCATCCTGGACGAGCCGACGTCGATCCTGTCGCCGGCGGAGTCGGAGCGGCTGTTCGGGGTGATCCGGTCGTTGCAGGCCGACGGCGTGACCCTGCTCTACGTCTCGCACCGGATGCCCGAGGTCTTCGCCCTGTCCCAGCACATCCACGTGCTGCGCGACGGCCGGCACGTCGGGCACTGGCCGACCGCCGAGGTCAGCCCCGACCAGGTGGTCGCGGCGATGGTCGGCCGGGAACTCGCCGCCGAGTTCGCCCGGCACGACACGCCCGCGCCCGCCCCGACGGCCACCCCCCGGCTGCGGCTGCGGGGCGTCCGCGGCACCGGGTTCACCGGCGTCGACCTCGACGTCGCGCCCGGCGAGGTGCTCGGCGTGGCCGGCCTGCCCGACAGCGGCCGGATCGAGCTGCTGCGCGGCATCTTCGGCGCCGACCCGATCAGTGGCGGTGAGCTGTCGCTCGACGGCGAGACGTTCACCGCCCGATCACCGCGCGACGCGATCCGCGCCCGCGTCGCGTACCTGCCGGGAGAGCGGCGGCAGCAGGGGATCCTGCCGACGATGAGCGTCGCCGACAACGTCAACATCCTGACGCTGGGCCGCCGGCAGCGCTTCGGCCTGCTGCGGCGGGGCGCGCTGCGGCGCGACGCCGACACCCGCGCCCGCGACCTGCGGGTGAAGACCTCGACCACCGCCCAGGGCATCACCCAGCTCTCCGGCGGCAACCAGCAGAAGGCGCTGCTCGCCCGCTGGTTGTCCATCGAGCCCCGGCTGATGCTGCTCGACGAGCCCACCCGCGGCGTCGACGTCGGCGCCAAGGCGGAGATCTACCGGCTGTTCCGCAGCCTCACCGAGGCCGGCGTCGGGATCGTCGTCTCCTCCTCGGACCTGCCCGAACTGCTGACCGTCAGCGACCGGATCGCCGTCCTGGCCGCCGGCCGGCTCGTCGGCGTCATCGACGCGGCCGAGGCCACCGAGGAGAAGGTCATGGCCCTGGCCACCGGCGCACACACCATGAAGGAGAACGCATGAAACGCAGCGGCCTGCTCAACGCCGAGCTGTCCGGGACGCTCGCCACCCTCGGTCACACCGACCTGCTGCTCGTGGTCGACGCCGGGTTCCCCATCCCGCGCGGCGCGCACCGCGTCGACCTGGCCATCGCCGAGGACCTGCCCCCGCTGACCACCGTGCTCGACCTCGTCGCCGACGAGATCATCGTCGAGGGCGTCGTGGTCGCCGAGGACGTGACCACCCACAACCGGCCGCTCGCCGACTGGCTGGGGCAGCGCTTCCCGGGCGTGCCGCTGACCACCCGCCAGCACGCCGAGATGCTCGGCGAGCTGGCCCACCAGGCCAAGGCGATCGTCCGGACCGGCGCGTTCAACCCCTGGGGCAACGTCGGGCTGGTCTGCGGCGTCGACGTGCCGCGCTGGTTCGACGAGCCCGGAGTCATCGTGCCCGACTACTACCGGGACCGGATGTAGTGGCGACACCCGCCACGTCGTACCGACATTGGAGAAGAACGTGAGCACTGCCATCCTGACCGACACCGAGATCACCTCCGCGGCGTTGGCGCCCTACATCCAACACACCCTGATCGACGTCGGCGTCACCCGCGACCAGATCGTCGCCCACGCCGAGGAGACCCTCCGGTACGGCTTCAACGCCGCCATGGTGCCCGGCTCCTGGGTCGCCGAGGTCGCCGAGGTACTGCGCGGCACCGACGCCGAGGTCGCCTCCGCGCTGGACTTCCCCACCGTGGGCGTGACCACCAGCGCCGGAAAGGCCGCCGAGGCCGAGAGCCTGGTCCGGGCCGGCGCCACGCAGATCGACATCGGCGTGCAGATCGGCTGGCTCAAGAGCGGCCGGTACGACGCGTTCCGCGCCGACATCGCCGGCGTGGTCGCCTCCGGCGTACCGGTCAAGGTGATGCTCGAACTGCCGCTGCTCACCCCGGCCGAGCGCGAGGCCGCCGTCGAGCTGTCCATCGAGGCCGGCGCCGCGTTCCTCAAGAACGCCAGCAGCGGCGCGGTCGAGGTGGCCAACCCCGACAGCGTCGCCTGGCTGGTGGCCCGCGCGCCGCAGGGCGTGCAGGTCAAGGCCTCCGGCGGGATCAAGTCCTTCGACCAGGCCGTGTCCCTGCTGCGCGCGGGGGCGGTGCTGCTGGGCACCAGCGCCGGGGTGGCTATCGTCACCGACGAAGTCAACGAGCACACCACGAGCTACTGACCGTCCGTCGCCCCTCGACACCGCACCGGTGGTCCGTACCACCACCGGGGTCGAGGGGCGACGGGCCGCCACGGGAAGGCGTCATGTCCGACCAGTCAAGCCCCGCCGGGGCGAGTGAGCAGCTCGACCGCGCCGCGCCCGCGCCGCTGCACGCGCAGGTGTCCGAGCAGATCAGGGCCCGGATCCTGTCCGGCGAATGGCCGCCGCACTACCGGCTGCGCAGCGAGCCGGAGCTGGCCGTCGACCTGGGCATCTCCCGGGGCACCCTGCGCCGGGCGCTGGCCACGCTGATCCGCGACGGCCTGCTCGTGCAGGTCCGCGGGCGCGGCACCTTCGTCACCTCCACCGCCATCGAGCCGTCCATCGCCCAGAAGCTCACCACGCTGTCGGAGGACTTCGCCCGGCAGGGCGTCACCGTCACCACCCAGGTGCTCTCCCACGAGGTGATGGCCGCCCCGTCGCCCGTGGCGGCCCTGCTCGACCTGCGCCCCGGCCAGTCGGTGCTCCGCCTGGAACGGCTCCGGTCGAGCACCGCCGGGCCGGTGGCCTGGCTGGTCAACTACGTACGCATCGACCTGGCCCCCGGCCTCGACCGGGACGACCTGGCCGACCGGTCGCTGTTCGGCCTGCTGGAGAACGACTACGGGCTGAAGATCAGCACCGGCCGGCGCACGTTCACCGCGACCGCCGCCTCCGGGCGGGTCGCCGAGGCCCTCGGGGTGCCCGAGGCATTCCCGCTGCTGTACCTGGAACAGATCACCTACCTCGACGACGGCCGGCCGATCGAATACTCCGACGTGTGGATCCACAGCGAGCGGATGCGGGTCACCTCCCTGCTCAGCCGGCGCTGAGCTGGGCCTGTTCCGGTCGTCGCGCCGGGGGACCGGCGCCGGGCGGGCGCACCCGGGACAACAGGGCCGGCGCCGTGACCCCGGTCGACCGGGCCGGGTCGGTCGGCCCGCGCAGGCGCGGCGGCCGGCCCCGCTCCGCCCCGGCGCCACCCCACGCCGGTTCGGCGGCCGTCCGGTCCGTGGCGGCCAGCACGAGCGTGCCGCGGGCCGCCGCCCGCTCCGCGGCGGCGCGCAGGGCCAGCGGGCGAGCCGCGCAGCGCCGGACGAGGTCGTACACGGCCTCGGGCTCCGCGTCGACCCGGTCGCCCAGCAGTCCGCGCAACAGTTCGACGGCCGCCTCGGTGCTCAGCGGCCCCAGCTCCAGCCGCCGCGCGCCGTGCCGGACCACCAGCTCGGCCAGGTTCTCCCGGCTGGTCACCAGGACCAGGCAGCCCGGTGACCCGGGCAGCAGGGGACGGACCTGTTCGACCGAGGACGCGTTGTCGAGCAGCACCAGCGTCCGGCGGCCGGACATCCGGGTCCGGTAGCAGGCGGCCAGCGCGGCGGCGGTGCCGGGCAGTTCGGTGCTGGCGACGCCGAGGGCGTTGAGGAAGGCGGCGAGCACCTCCGTCGGCGACGGCGGCTGACCCGAGCCGTCGCCTCGCAGGTCCACGTAGAGCTGGCCGTCGGGGAAACACCCGGCCACCCGGTGCGCCCAGTGCACGGCCAGCGCCGTCTTGCCGATCCCGGCCGCCCCGGTGAGCAGCACGGTCATCATCGCCGCCCGGTTCGCCGCCTCGGCCAGCAGCGCGTCCAGGGCGCCGCGGAGCAGGCCGCGCCCGGTGAACGGCAGAACGTCCGGGGGTAGTTCCCGGGGCACGGGGACGTGCGCCGCCGGTGCCCACGCCCGGTCCTGCGGCGCCGGGTCCACCGGCCCGACGTCGTCGCGGGCCTGGCAGCGGTGGGCCCGGCACCACAGGCCGGTGAACTCGTCGACGTCGCCGCCGAGCGCCCGGACGATCTCGCGTACCACCTCCCAGCGGGCGAGGCGCGGGCGGACGAAGGCGGCGTGGATGGACGTGGGGTTGATTCCCGTGGGCCACCGCCCGGTGCGGGTCAGCCGCTGCAACCGGCGCACGCTCGGTTGCCCGGCCGCGACGTGCAGGTCGTGCAGCCGCTCGTAGAAATCGGTCAGGGGACCCGCTGGCACGAACGGACGGGTGAGCCGACCCATCGGCGTTCTCCCCACGTATTCGACGCTGGTTCGGAAGTGGATACCAATTTCTATCACCGCCAGCGTCGACGCTATTGCCCTGAGTCATGACGCCGACACACTGTCAGCGACACAATTAACGCCTCGATCCGCTTCCGTTCATGCTTCCCGGCTGGCCATGCTGTCGCCAGCGCTTCCACAAGCGCCAATTCCACCACCGGGAGGGAAACGAATGCACTATCCGGACATCCGGCGCGCGACCCGGGTCGCCGCGACCGTGGCGCTCGCTGCGGGAATGGCCCTGGTCGGCACCGGCACCGCGCAGGCGGCCCCGGCGCCCGCCGCCACCGCCGGGGCGTCGGTCAGCACTGCGCCGGCGACCACCTCCACCACCGCCCGCAGTGGCCTGACGGCCGCCGAGCAGGCCAGCAACTACTGGACCGCCGAGCGGATGCGCACCGCGATCTCGGCGGACACGCTGGTCAAGAAGGCCCCCGCCAGCTCCGGTGAGAGCCTGCGCCCGACCGGCGCGGCCCAGTCCACGCCGCCCGCCGCGCCGAGCGTCAAGGCCGCGACCAGTCGCGTCCCCGCCGCTGGCGGTTCCATGGCCGCCAACGTCGCCGCCTCCGCCACGGTCGGCAAGGTCTTCTTCTACAACCCGGCCGACGGGAAGAACTACGTCTGCTCGGCGGGCACCGTGAACAGCGGCTCCAAGCTGCTCGTCATGAGCGCCGGGCACTGCGTGCACGGCGGCCGTGGCGGCCAGTGGATGCAGAACTGGGTATTCGTCCCGCTGTACAACTACGGTGCCGAACCGTACGGCCGCTGGTCGGCCAAGTATCTGACGACGTTCAATGCGTGGATCAACGACAGCAACCTCGATCGTGACGTCTCCTACATCACGGTGTGGCCGAACGGCTCTGGCCAGCGGCCCGTCGATGTGCTCGGCGGAAACGGGCTCTCGGTCAATTACAGCTACGACCAGGCCGTGACCATTCTCGCCTACCCGGCGGCGCCCCCGTACGACGGCGGCTGGCAGCAGTACTGCCAGGGCACGACCTACCGGCCCGGCATCTGGCCGTTCCAGGAGAACAAGATCGCCCTCGGCTGTGGCTTCACCGGTGGCTCCAGCGGATCGGTCTGGCTGCGGCTGTACAACGACGCGTACGGCTACGTCAACGGCATCATGAGCACGTTGGACGGCAACGGGGTGAACCGGAGCTCGTACTTCGACACCGCGGTGATGGACGCCTTCAACTCGGTGGCGAACCGCACCTGAGTCACCCGACAGGGTGAACCGCCGACCCCGACCGTGATCCGTGGGATCCGGTCGGGGCCCGCGCGCGTCCCACCGGGGTGGTGCTCCAGCCGCCCGGCCGGCGACCGGGACGGTCGAAGCGCCGGAGCCGGCGAGAAGGAGCGGAAGATGAGGAACGGCTGGGTGGTGGCCGTGGGGGCGGCGGTCGCGCTCGTGCTGGTCGCCGTCGTGGTGGCCGGGGTGGTGACGGCCCGCCGGTCCGGGCCGGCGGGGCAGCCCCCGGTCCCCACGCCCACCGGCGACGTCGGAACGGTCAGCACGCGCCTGCCGGCCCCGGACGACTCCTACTGGGACCCGGACCGGATGCGCAGCGCCCTGCCGGCGCCGATGCCGACCGACTGAGACCGTTCGCGCCCCCACGGCTGCCGGGCTACCCGATCCGGTACTGGTCGCCGTAGACGGCGAAGACCAGCGGCGTGTTCAGGTCGAAGTTGCCGTTGTTGAGGAACACCCGCTGGGCGGTGTCGACCCGGGACGTGTCGGAGTGGGCCTCCTCCTTCTTCATCTCGGCGACCCGCTCGTCGAGGAAGGCGTTGAGCCAGGTCCGCTCGTCGCCGCCCTGGGCCGGCGGCTTCGCCCGGGCGAGGGCGCGGCTGCGGATCGCCCGCATGCCCTCGTAGCCGTGCATCACCGCCGCGTCGTAGTAGGCGAACTGGCCGAGCGCCCGCACCCCGTCGGCCTTGCCGTCGCGCACCGACGGGTTGAAGTACACCCGGTCCCGCTCGGACTCCTGGGCGGCCTGGAACGCACCGTCGACGGCGGCCGTCCGCCAGTCGCGGGGGTAGTTCGGGTCGAGGCCCGCGTGCGAGTCGGTGCCGTTGACGCTGCGCAGGGCCGGCAGGTACGGGGCCAGCACGTTGCCCGGCTTGCTGGCCGTGTACGCCTCGACCAACTCCAGCATGTCGCCGGTGCCGGAGCAGAAGCCGATGATGCCGGCGGTGTAGCCCCGCCCGTCGCCGATGTCCTCGATGTAGGAGAACTGGGCCCGCCAGTTCAGCGACGAGTTCTCCGCGGCGGACACGATCTGCATGGCCACGTCCTTCTTCGCCGGGTTGTCGAGGTTCACCCCGGCGGGGGCGGACGGGCTGGGGGTGGTGCCCCCGCCGGGCACCGTCCACCGCTGGTTCGCGCTGCCGGCGCAGGTCCAGATCTGCAACCGGGTGCCGTCGGCCGTGCTCCGGTCCGTGACGTCCAGGCACTTGCCCGAGCCGGCGTTGACGAGGGCGCCGTCGGCCGCGCTCCACCGCTGGGCGCCGGTGCCGTTGCAGTCGTACAGCTGGATCTTGGCGCCGTCGGCGGTCGACGCCGCGGTGACGTCGAGGCACTTGCCGAGCGCGCGGATCGAGCCGTCGGCGTTGCCGACGGTCCAGACCTGGGCGGCGGTGTTGTTGCAGGTGTAGAGCTGGACGGCGGTGCCGTTGGCGGAGCTGGCGGCGGCGACGTCGACGCACTTGCCGCCCAGGCCGGTGATCGGCCCGGCGGTCGCGGCGCTGGCCGACGGCAGGCCGTAGCCGACCGCCGCGGTGGGGATCAACAGGGCCACGGCGAGGTAGGCGGCTGTCCTCTTGGCGGGCATGGCACTCCTAGGGTGGGGGACGGGCGGTGCCGGCGGCGCGTGTCGGGTCAGCCCCGGTCGGCCCCGATGATCCGGGGGGTGCGGTCGTCGGCGGCCTGGGCCACGGTCAGGGCAGGAATGCGTGAATGCGGCGTCGGCCGGGCCTTTTTCGGGTGGTTGTCGAGAGCCCGCGACAATTAGGCAACTCTATTAACAGATAGCAGTACGTCTATCTCATGTCAATCGGCGCGCCCGTGCTGCCACTGCGGACAGCCGCCGCGGTGGGTGGGCGCGGGCGGGCCGACGGCGTCACGCCGGGCGGTAGTGGCCGGTGAGCCGACCGAGCTTCATGGCCAGGTGCAGGCACAGCCGTTCGTTGCCGTCCTTGAGGTCGGTCCCGGCGAGCTGCTCCACCCGTTGCAGCCGGTAGTAGAGGGTGGTCCGGTGCAGCCGGAGCTTCTCGGCGGTCGCGTGCGCGTTGCCCGCCAGGTCGAGGTACGCCTCCAGGGTCTCCAGCAGCACCTGGTGGGCGTCGTCGCGCAGTAGCCGCTCAAGCCCGGGATGGACGCCCGCGACGTCGAGGTGCTGGCTGTCCAGTTGGGACAGCACCCGGTAGATGCCCAGGCCGGCCCAGGAGACCACCCGGCCCAGCGCGGGCAGTTGCGTGCCGACCCGGGCCGCCTGCGCGGCCTCCTGGTAGGATTCGACCGCGCTGGACAGCCCGGCGCGGGGCTGGCCGATCCCGGTCACGGTCCGGTCCACCGAGGCCAGGCCCCGGGTCGCGGTGCCCAGCGCCTCGTCCAGGTGGCCGGCGGACGCCTCCGGCGAGGGCCGGCCGGCGACCCGGTCGCCGCAGACCAGCAGCACCCCGTGGTCGTGCCAGACCAGGTGCAGCGTCTCCCGTACCCCGATCCACCGGCGGGTGGTGACCAGGGCCTGTTCCAGGGCGATCCGGGCCACCTCGTCGGGCTGCCGTCCGCCGGCCGGCACGAGTTGGGCGACGAGCGCGACGGTCGACCCGTCGGCGGCCACCACGCCCTCCTCCAGCAGCGCCCGCGCCGCGTGCTCGCGCGCCTGCCGGCTCTCCACCAGCAGGGTACGGGTGGCCTCGGTCTCCCGCTGCGAGGCCAGCTCACCGAGCAGGTTCTCCCGGTACAGGGCCAGCGACAGGTCGGTGAAGGCGCCGGTCGCGGTGGCGATGTCGGCGTCGGTCATCGAACCGTCCGCGTCGATGAACCAGACGAACCCGAGCAGCAGGTCGTCGTGCCGGATCGGCACGCAGACCCTCGCCAGCAGGTCCAGCTCGGCGCACGCGGGGGTGCGGACCGGCGCGCGTGCCGTGAGCACGCCCATGCCCCGGAACCAGGCGATCACCTCCGGCGTCGTCTGCCGGCGCAGGATCGACATCCGGCGGACGTCGTCCATCGGGCCGTCGTGCTCGCTGTAGGCGACCACCCGCTGCCGCCGGTCCTCGATGAGGGCGGGTCGCCCCACCCGGGCGGCGACGGCGTCGACGATTCGCTGGAGCTCACCGTGCATGTATCTCCCCTGGTTGCGCCGCGTGACAGGGGTCGCGCGACCGCCAGTCCTTACCCTCCGGTGCCGGTGGGTCATCGCGCAAGGTCCACTGTCGAAGTCGCGACAAAAGGACGGGCGGCAACGCGACTGTTCCGGCATCTGTCCGAAGACCGGTGGCGACGGACGTTCCTAAGGTTCCGGTACGGACCGCACCAGCGCCGCCGCGCACAGTGCGGGTGGATTGACGGGCGGTGCCGGCGCGGAGAGGGGATACCCGAGTGGGAGCTGGTAGGCCCTGGCGGGGCGTGCTGGTCGCCATCACCACGCCGTTGCGCGCCGACCTGTCGGTCGACTTCGACCAGCTCCAGGAACACGTCCGCTGGCTCGCCGCCGAGGGGTGCCACGGGGTCGCGCCGTGTGCATCGGTGGGGGAGTACCGGGCCCTCTCCGACGACGAGCGGGCCGCCGTGGTGCGGGCGACGGTGCAGGCCGCGCCGTCCGGCTGCGCGGTGGTGCCCGGCGTCGGCGGCTACGGCAGCCGGCAGGCCCGCCGCTGGGCGGAGCAGGCCGCCGAGGCCGGCGCCCACGGCGTGCTCGCGCCGCCACCCGACGGGCCCGCCGCCCGCGCCGCCGACGTGGTCGCCCACTACCGGGAGGTGGCGGCGGTCGGACTGCCGGTGGTCGCCCACAACGAACCCTACGACTCCCGGCTGGACCTCACGCCGGACCTGCTGGCGACCGTCGCCGAGATCGACGGGATCGTCGCGGTCAAGGAGGTCACCGGCGACGTCCGCAGGCTGCACCGCCTGCGGGACCTCTGCCCGCACGTCGACGTGCTGGTCGGCGCCGACGACGTGGTGCTCGAACTGGTGCTGTGCGGCGCCACGGGATGGGTCGCCACCCTGCCCAACGCGCTGCCCCGCCAGGCCGTGCGGCTGTACGAGCTGTGCGTCGCCCGCGACCTGGGCCGGGCGCTGCCGCTCTACGCCGAGCTGCACCCGATCCTCGGCTGGGCCTCCCGGCCCGAGTCCGTGCAGGCCGTCAAGCTCGCCATGGAGTGCGCCGGGCGGTTCGGCGGCCGGTGCCGCCCACCGCGCGGACCCCTGTCCGGGCCCGCCGCCGACCGGGTGCGCCGGGACGTGCTGCGGGCCCTCGCGGCGACCGCCGAACCGGCTTCCGGGGCCCCCGCTGGCTGATCCGCCGGTGGGCGCCGGTCCTTCAGGTGTCGGAAGTCGCCGGCCCACCTGCCGACATCTGCACGGTGACCGGCACCGTCCCGCCCTCCTAGATTCGCTGCGCGGCCTGCTGACAGGTGTTCCGCGATACCCCCACCGGGACGTCGGCACCGCGTTCCTCCGACGAGAGGTGGTTCCGTGCACCGTGCTACCCCCAACCGAACCCGACTGAGGCGTTCCCTGCTGGCCGCAGCCGTGGTGACCACGCTCGTGGCGACCGGGGCGGCGCAGGCCGCCGCGGCCCCGGCCAACCCGGCCGGCGGCACCGCGCCGTTCCAGGTCCTCGATCCGCAGGCCTGGCAGAACCCGGACACGATGACCTGGAACGACTACAAGGCCGTGCCCGGCAGGAACTGGGCCGACCCGAGCGTGTCGGGCTCGGTCCGCAACTTCAAGATCGCCCTGGTGGCGCTCGACTATCCCGACCAGACGTTCGCGGTCTCCCAGCGGGCCCGCTCGACGGTCTTCGGCAACCCCCAGTCCGTCGCGACCAACATCCCCCGGGCGGACGTGCCGAAGTTCTACCAGGACTTCCTGAACACCCCGAACACCCTCAACAAGGGCCACACCCTGCACGAGTACTGGATGCAGGACTCCAACGGCCGTTACGGCGTCGACCTCGCCGGGTTCGGGCCGTACCAGATGCCGGCGAAGTCCCACCAGTACGGGCTGGACAACAGCTTCAACCCCGGCGCCTGCCCGAGCGGGGACGTGTGCGGCAAGAACATCCGCACCGACGGCCTGGGCGCCTGGCGGGCGGCCGTCGGCGATGAGGTCGCCAACCAGTACGAGCTGGTGTTCATCCTCAGCGCCGGCCAGGACGAGTCGTCGACCTGGCAGGAGTTCGGGCAGATGATCTTCCAGAACAAGGAGGACGTGCCGGACGCCTGGGGCCCGCCGGACCCCAACCTGCCGAACTGGGCGAAGACCCGCTACGTGGACTGGACCTCGTGGAAGGCGGCGGCGACATTGTGGCCGAACGCCGGCGGCGGCTCCTCGACGCAGGGGGAGAGTTCCGGCATGGGCGTCTACGCCCACGAGCTGACCCACTTGCTGGGCATCGGCGACAACTACAACAACCCGTACGGCGAGCCGCTGCGCAGGGCGTACACCGGGATCTGGAGCATGATGTCGCGCGGGTCGTTCAACGGCCCGGGCGGTCCGCACACCCGCTGGCAGATCCCGCCGACCAACGGCGGCTCGATGGGCTCGCTGCACACGGTGCGGGACAAGCTCAAGATCGGCCTGCTCGGCGAGGAGCACGTGCTGCGGCTGTCGCGGGAGTCGCTGGCCTCCTCGGGCCTGGTGGTCGCGCAGGTCACCGCCCGGGCGGTCGACGCCGGCCCGAAGGGTCTGACCGGCGTGAACATCGCGCTGAACAAGGACCTGTCGCCGACGTGCGGCGTCAGCACCGACCCGCTGTGCGACGGTGGCAACTTCAACAACTACACCGTCGAGGTCGTCGACCGGATGGGCGCGGACTCCTTCACCCCGGACAGCGGCGTGCTGCTGAGCAAGACGAAGAACGCCGACAGCGCGCCGTTCCAGTGGGTGGTGGACGCCAACCCGCAGGACATCGACATGATCGACTTCTACCGGCCCGACGGCACCCCGCAGAAGATCACCATGGGTGACTACCGGCAGCTCTCCGACGCGCTGTTCCACGCCGGCGCGGACACCGGCAGCCAGTACGAGTACATCGACGAGGCCAACCGGCTGCACTTCTACATCGTCGACCTCAAGCGGGACTCGGCCGGCTCGCTGTCCTACACCGTGGCGGTGCGCTCGCTGGACGGCACCGGCGGGCCGAGCAGCCGCGGCGTGACGCTGGGCAAGGGCGAGGTGACCAGCGGCGGCAAGCCGACCAACCGCGGGGTGACCTGCTCGTTCGAGCTGACCAACACCGGTTCGTACTCGGCCGGCGGGCAGCAGCACCCGGAGAACGTCAGCGCGTACCTGAAGTCGGACGTCTACCGCCTGTCGGCGGAGGTGGCCGGCCAGGGCTGGCGGACCTGGCTGCCCAACCAGCTCGCCACCGCGCAGTTCGGCAAGTCCACCACGGTCAAGGTGTCGGTGGGTGCCACCGCCGCCGCCGCGGACACCGGTTTCGTGAAGCTCACCGCGACCTCGGAGAGCGACCCGACGAAGACGGTGACCAGGCAGTGCCGGGTCGAGAAGTCCTGACCGGCGCCCGAGGTTGACCCCGTTCCTGCCGGGTCCGCGGCGGCCAGCCGCCGCGGACCCGGCAGGCGGGCGAGAGGAGGAGGACGACGTGCGGCGAAGCACCATGACGCTGCTGCCCCTGCTGCTGGCCGGCGCGACCGGCTGCGGCGCCGTCGGCGCCGCCCAGGAGGCGGTCTCCCCGACGACCGTCCGGGTCCTGGTCCGCGACATCAACATCCGGGCCGCGGGCGTGGACTGCTCCGGCACCGGTCCGTACCTGCACTTCCACAATCGGGCGCCGTTCCGCGTGCTCGACCCGGACGGCGCGGCGCTGGCCAGCGGGCGGCTGCCGGCGGGCACCGCGGTGGCCGCCTTCGCCGAGGACCTGGGGGTCGAGCGGGTGCCCACCTACTGCGAGTTCGCCGTCCCCGTGCGGGTGCCGCAGCGGGCCTCCTACCGGCTGGAGGTGGACGGCCGGCCGGCGCTCGACCTGACGCCGGACAGCAGCGAGGGCCCGGCGCTGGTGGCGGTGGTCCCGGCATGAGGCGGGCGCTCCTGCCGCTGCTGCTGGTGGCGGCGGCGCTGCTGGGCGGGTGCGGCACGCCCCCGCCCGAGCCCGCGCCGGCGCCCGCCGGCGGGGCGGCGACGCTGCCCGGGCCGGTCCCCGCCGACCTGGCGTTGCGCCCGGCGCCCGGCTCCGCCCCGGCCGCTCCGGCGTTCACCGGCGCGCTGACCGACGGCACCCCGCTCGCCGCCGCCGAGCTGTGGGCACAGCGTCCGGTCGTGCTCGTCTTCTTCAGCTCCTGGTGCACCACCTGCGCCAGCCGCCAGGCCGCCCTCAGTGACCTCGCCCGCAGCTATCGGGACCGGGTGGTCTTCGTCGGCGTGGCCGGCGCGGACCAGGCCGACGAGGTCCAGGACTACCTGCGCGCCCACCGGGTGGAGTATCCGGTCGTCCTGGACGACCAGCAGACGATCTGGCGCTCGTACGCGGTGCGGGAGCCGCCGGCCGTCGTGCTGGTGGCCAAGGGCGGCGCGCTGCTGCGCGGCTGGCCGGGCGGCCTGGACGCCCCGGCACTCGACCAGCGGCTGCGGGAACTGGTGCTGGCCGGCCAGCCGTAGTCCCGTCGCAGGCACCTCGGTGCGGCGCCGACCCGGCACCGGTCGGCGTCGCACCGAGGCTTCCCTGTGCCCGGGGCACGGCTGCCCGCACGTCCGAATCTGCCCCCGGGCCCGTGGTCGCCGGGACGGGTGGCCTGCTCAGGGCACCCGTTCGGACGTTCCCCCTACCTGTTGGACAACTTTTGTTCGTACGAACGAAAGTTTCTCCGTTGGAGACCTATCTTTCCCTGTCGGTCAGCGTTAGTGTCCGATTCACGGACGTAACACGGCTGACATTCCCCCTTGACCGGCCAGTTATCGGCGGGCTGTGCGTATCGGCGGCGCAGGCCCCTCACCCTCCCAACAGGATTCGTTCGTCACCGTGGCCCCCCGGGCCGCCCTTGAAAGGTGGAAGATCGTGAACGAGGCATATCGCCGTACGGCTACCGATCCGCAGCAGCGCTCCCAGCTCACCCGTCGCCGGCTGCTCGCCGCCTCGGCCGGGGCCGCCGCCGCCCTCGGCGCGGCCGGCCTGCCCGTGCTCCAGACCGGCACCCCGGTCCGCGCGGACGGCAAGTGGCGGGTCGACCCGCTGATCCCGGAGCGCAACCGGGGCATCATCCTCTACAGCGTCCGGGACCGGATCTCGGCGGCCCCCGACGACAGCGGCGTGCCCTACGGCTTCGAGCGGGTGCTCGCCAGCCTGGCCGCGATGGGCTACAAGGAGATCGAGTTCGCCGGCTACAACCAGCACACCTCGATCCTGGGCGGCCGGCAGATCACCCCGACCGAGATCCGGAAGATCCTCGACGACAACGGCCTCGTGGCCAACGGGACCCACACGTCGATCAACGCGGCGACCTTCCAGCAGCAGCTCGACATCGCCGAGGAACTCGGCATGAAGAACATCGGCACCGGCAGCGACCCGACCAACAGCTCCTACCAGTCCGACTGGGACGCCGCGGCGGACACCTGGAACGAGCTCGGCCGGCAGGCCAAGGAACGTGGCATGCGGCTGTACACCCACAACCACGACGCGGCCTACTCGTTCCTGCTGGACAGCGGCCCGCTGGACGCCAACAACAAGCCGACCCGCTCCTCCGGTATCCGCCGGCTCGAGTACTTCTTCGCCAAGACCGACCCGAAGTACGTCTTCTTCGAGCTGGACATCTACTGGGCCTACGTGGCCCGCTACAAGCACACCAAGTACGTCAACTCGGCCGGCCGGGAGAAGACCGCCCTGTTCGACCCGATCCTGAACGTGGCCCGGCGCACCAAGCGGTTCCCGCTCTTCCACGCCAAGGACGGCAACCGCAACACCACGGTGCCCAACGGGTACGAGATGGTGCCGCTCGGCGAGGGAGACATCAACTTCCAGCAGTTCTTCCAGACCATCGGCGAGTCCGACTTCCACCACGCCAACTGGGAGCAGGACAGCGCCCCCGGCGGCGCCGCCGCCCCGGGCCAGTCGCTCGACTTCGCCCGGCTCAGCTACCAGAACATGTCCGAGCTGACCATCTACCGCAACGACTGACGGCACCGGGGCCGGCCGCGCCGGCCCCCGGCGGGCGCGGTCGCGTCCCGGTACGCGACCGCGCACCCGCCCCGCGCCGCGGGCGGCGCCGGACCACCCGCGTACGCGCACCCGCCGCCGCGGACACCGGCGGTGCCGGCCGGCCGCCATCCGTACCACGACCGGCCCGCACGGGCCGCAGAACCCGCAGGCGGGCCGCCGGCCCCCGCGGGCATCCTCCCCGCAATCCCGTACCCCGGGCGCCGCCGTCACGCCAGCGCCCGGGTGATCGGTCGTCGCAGCGTGCGGCCGACCAGCCGGACGGGCGGTCGGTCGACCCGGGACAGCGGCGTCCCGGCCCCCGCCCGTCGCAGCACCCACCACCACCCTGGCGGATGCGGCATCCCGCCAGGGGGCAGCGCACCTTCCGAGCCCCCCACGGAGGAATCACATGGCAAGACCGTTACACCGATGGCTCGCCCTGGCAGCGGGGCTGGGCCTCGTCCTGCCCCTCACGGCGGTGGCCCCGGCCGCGGCCCACGAGGGGCACGAGCACAACAGCGTCCTGGTGTTCACCAAGACCGCCGGCGAGCGGCGGGCGTCCATCGACAAGGGCGTCAACGCGATCCGGACCCTGGGCAAGGCCAACGACATCACGGTCGACGTCACCGCGAACTCGACCGCCTTCTCCGACGACAACCTCGCCAGCTACGGCGCCGTCATCTTCCTCAACACCACCGGTGACGTGCTCAACAGCGGCCAGGAAGCGGCCTTCGAGCGCTACATCCGCAGCGGTGGCGGGTACGTCGGCGTGCACGCCGCGGCCGAGACCGAGCCGGACTGGACGTTCTACCGCGACGTGGTCGGGACCAAGGTGTCGGGTGCGTCGTCGGTCGGCGCCGCCACCATCGACGTGGCCGACCGGGCCCACCCGGCGAGCAAGCCGCTGGCGCGCCAGTTCAGCCTCGACGAGGAGTGGTACAACTTCACCACCAACGTCCGGGGCAACGCGCACGTGCTGGCCACCGTCGACGAGAAGTCCTTCACCGGCGGCAGCATGGGCTACGACCACCCGATCTCCTGGTGCAAGGAGTACCAGGGCGGCCGGTCGTTCTACACCGGGCTCGGCCACTCGGAGAGCTCGTACGGCAACGGGGCGTTCCGCAAGCACCTGCTCGGCGCCATCCAGTGGGCGGCCGGCCTGGTGCAGGGCGACTGCGGCGCGACGATCAACGCCAACTACGAGAAGGTCATCCTCAACGACGAGCCCGGCGAGCCGATGACGCTGTCGGTGCTGCCCGACGGGCGGGTGCTGCACAACACCCGCAGCGGCGAGATCCGGCTGTACGACCCGGAGACCGGCGCCAGCCCGGTGATCACCACCATCCCGGTGTACCAGCACGACGAGGACGGCCTGCAGTCCGTCACCGTGGGCCCGGACTTCGCCACCGACAAGTGGGTCTACGTCTACTACGCGCCCAAACTGAACACCCCCACCACGGACGCGCCGGTGACCAGCACCGACCCGAGCGTGTGGGACGCCTACAAGGGCTACAACCAGCTCTCCCGGTTCAAGTTCGTCGAGGAGCCGACCCCGCACCTGGACCTGGCCAGCGAGCAGCAGATCCTGCGGGTCGACGTGGACCGCGGCGTCTGCTGCCACGTCGCCGGTGAGGTCAAGTTCGACGGCAAGGGGCTGCTCTACCTGGTCACCGGCGACGACACCAACGCCGGCGGCTCGGACGGCTTCAGCCCGATCAACGAGTCGCCGACCCAGGGCCCCGGCTACGACGCCCAGCGCTCCGCCGGCAACACCAACGACCTGCGGGGCAAGGTGCTGCGGATCAAGGTGAAGGCCGACGGGTCGTACAGCATCCCGGCCGGCAACCTCTTCCCCGAGTCGGCGGACCGCGACGACAAGACCCGCCCGGAGATCTTCCTGATGGGCCTGCGCAACCCGTTCCGCTTCGACGTGGACTCCCGCGGCATGGTCTACCTCGGCGACTATTCGCCGGACTCGCGTACCCCGAGCCCGACCCGCGGCCCGGAGGGCACCGGCCGCTGGCTCGCCACCAACAAGGCCGGCAACTTCGGCTGGCCGTACTGCTACTCGCCGACCCTGCCCTACATCGACTACGACTTCGTCACCAAGCAGTCGAAGGGCGCGTTCAACTGCGCGGCGCCGGTCAACGACTCGCCCCGCAACACGGGCCAGCGGGTCCTTCCGCCGGTGCAGCAGCCCCAGTTCTGGTACACCTTCGACGGCCGCACCACCTGCGCCGAGGGCTACCTGTCCACCCCGCCCGGCACCTGCGACTTCAAGTGGCCGGTGGTCGGCACCGGCGGCGTCGGCCCGATGGGCGGACCGATCTACGACTACGACGCGGAGCTGGCGTCCGACGGCAAGTTCCCGGAGTACTACGACGACGCGGTCGTGTTCGGCGAGTTCAGCCGGGACAAGATCTTCATGATGCGCACCAACGGCAGCGGTGGCCTGCTCGGGGTGGAGCAGTTCCTGCCGGGCTTCGTCTTCGACAACCCGATGGACATGGAGTTCGGCCCGGACGGCAGCCTCTACCTGCTGGAGTACGGCGACGGCTTCTTCCGCGCCAACCCCGACGCCGCGCTGTCGGTGATCCGCTACGTCAAGGGCAAGCGGGCGCCGGTGGCGAAGCTGGAGGTCGGGCCCACCTCGGGCCAGGCGCCGCTGACCGTGCAGTTCTCCAGCGCGGGCTCGTACGACGCCGACCCGGGTGAGTCCATCGCCATCGCCTGGGACTTCGACGGCGACGGCACGACCGACTCGACCGCCCCGGACGCGTCGTACACGTACACCAGCAACGGGGTGTACACCGCCAAGCTGACCGTCACCGACTCCAGCGGCAAGACGGCGGTGCTCACCCGCGAGATCACGGTGGGCAACACCGCGCCCACGGTGAAGGTCACCGCGCCGCTGGCCGGGACGTTCTTCAACTGGGGCGACACCGTGCCCTGGACGGTCACCGTGACCGACCCCGAGGACGGGCCGATCGACTGTAGCCGGGTGACGGTGTCCTTCGTCCTCGGCCACGACAGCCACGGGCACGGCATGAGCGACGCCAACGGCTGCTCCGGCTCGTTCGAGAGCCCGGCAGACGGCGCCGACCACGCCGGTGGCTACCTGTACGGCGCGATCAGCGCCACCTACACCGACCTCGGCGCCAACGGCCAGCCGGCTCTGTCCGGCCTGGACCAGGTGGTCCTGCAGACCCGGCGGCAGCAGGCCGAGTTCGCCCAGGTGCAGCAGGGCGTGTCGGTGGTCACCACCAACGACGCCGGCGGCGGCTCGCACGTGGCCGGCATCGACGCCGGTGACCACATCGCGTTCGACCCGGTCAACCTTGGCGGGGTCGGCTCGGTGACGTTCCGCTACGCCGGTGGCTCGACGGCCACCGCGGGCACGCCGCGCGGCGTGGTCGAGTTGCGGCTCGACTCGCCGACCGGAGCGCTGGTGACCAGCGCGACGTTGAACGCGACCACCGGCACCAGCGTCTGGGCCAGCCAGACCGTCCCGGTCAGCCAGGCGGCCGGGTCGCACAAGCTCTACCTGGTCTTCAAGCCCGTCGCCGGCGGGCCGACGACCGGTCTGTTCAACCTCAACTGGGTGGAGTTCGGCGGCTCGACCGCCTGACCAGGCCCTCAGTCGCCGGGGGGGACGGACACGTTCCGTCCTCCCGGCGACGCACCGGGTACGGGGTGGCCGGACGTGCTGCTCGGGTTGGCTGTCCGGCCCCTGTCCGACGGTCCGCCGATGATCTAGCGTCCCGTGCGTCTGGTGCCTGTTCGCCACCTCGGGCGCAGCGAACCTAGGGGGGACAGTGCCATTTCGTGAGGACGCCGTAGAGGCGACCGACCACTCCCGCCCCGACCGGTCGGAGTCGGGCACGACCCGGCCGCCGGGGTGGCGCCCCCTGCGGGTGGCGATGATCGGGCAGAAGGGCGTGCCCGCCACCTACGGGGGGATCGAGCGGCACGTGGAGGAGATGGCCAGCCGGCTCGCCGCGTTCGGCCACGAGGTGACCGTCTACTGTCGGGACAGCTACGGCGACGTGTCCGTCGAGCAGCACCGGGGCATCCGGCTGCGCCGGGCCCGCACCGTCGCCAGCAAGCACCTCGACGCGATCGTGCACTCGACCACCTCGACCCTGGCGGCCCTGGCCGAACGGCCCGACATCGTGCACTACCACGGGCTCGGCCCGATCCTGACCGCCCCGCTGGCCCGCTACGCCTCCCGGTCGAAGGTGGTGCTCACCGTGCACGGCCTGGACAACCAGCGGGACAAGTGGGGCCGGGCGGCGCGCGCCGTGCTCGGCGCCGCGTACCGGCTCAGCGGGTACGTCCCGGACGCCAGGGTGACCGTGTCGCGCGGCCTGTCGACGCACTACGCGACCAGGTTCGGGCGGCCCGCCCGGTACATCCCCAACGGGGTGGCCGCCCCACGGCACCTGCCGCCCCGGCAGCTCGACAGCCTCGGCCTGCGCCCCGGGGGGTACCTGCTGCTGGTCGGCCGGCTCGTGCCGGAGAAGGCCGCGGACCTGCTCGTCCGGGCGTTCCGGCGGCTGCCCACCGACCTGCGGCTGGTCGTCGTCGGCGGCTCCGCCTTCACCGACGAGTTCGTCGCCCGGCTCCGCCGCGAGGCCGGCGACGACCCGCGCATCGTGTTCACCGGCTTCGTCTACGGCGAGCAGCTCGCCGAGCTGTACTCGCACGCGGCGGCCTTCGTCCAGCCCTCCCGGCTGGAGGGGCTGCCGCTGACGCTGCTGGAGGCCGCCTCGTACGGGCTGCCGGTGGTGGCCAGCGACATCGAACCGCACGTCGAGGTGCTGGAACGCGACGCCCCCGGCCGGCGGTTGTTCCGCGACGGCGACGGCGACGACCTGTTACGGGCGTTGGCCACCGTGACCGCCGACGTGCCGGCGGAGCGGGCCGGCGCCGCGCTGCTGCGCGACCGGGTGCTCGCCGAGTACAACTGGGACGCGGCGGCCCGCGACCTGGAGCGGCTGTACTTCGAGCTGGCCGTCCGGTCGCCCCGCCTGCGCCGCCACCCCGGCCCCCGCCGGGGCTGACGGGCCCGACTGTCGTAGGTGCGCGCTACGGTCCTGCCATGGCAGCCAGGATCGATCTGACGCTCGACTGCGCAGACGCGCAACTCCTCGCCGCGTTCTGGAAGACGGCACTGGGCTACGTCGACGAGCCACCGCCCGCCCCCTTCGCGACCCGCGCGCAGTGGCTCGCGCAGTTCGACCTGCCGGAGGACGACTCCGCCGACGACGGCGCCTGGCTCTGCGACCCCGACGGCATCGGTCCCCGCCTGTCGATCCTCCGCGTCCCCGAGCCCCGGACGGCGAAGAACCGGCTCCACATCGACGTTCGGGTGCCGGGGCACGGCGGCCCCGACGAGCGGTGGGCGCGGATCAGGGCGGAGTCCGAGCGCCTGGTCGAGGCGGGCGGGAGCGTCCTGGCGGAGTTCGACGGCCACCACGTGGTGCTGGCCGACCCGGAGGGCAACGAGTTCTGCGTCGCCGCAGCGGCGGCCTGAGGGGCGCGGCCCGCCGGGCGTGCGGAAGTGGACAGCGCCTCTACTGCTGGATGTCGTTGTGACCGAGGCGACCCGCCCGCCGGCGTCCTGCGCCGCGAGTTCGCCAGCCGTACGTGGCGGGGCCGTCGTCCGCGGGTCTGGTCCGGACGGGCGGCGTGTCGACTCAGGACCCTAGCGGTCGCCCTCCGCGAGCCCCCGGATGCTGCGCAGCGCCGCGGTCATGTTGGTGCGCAGCTCGTCGAGCCGGAAGGCGACCAGATCCTCCTCGCGCTCGGGCATCTGGTCGATGAACAGGCTGATCCCGGAACGGCCGGGGCCGATCCGGGCCGTCTGCCGCAACCGGGTGCCGGTCGTCTCGGGCGCGAGTTCGAAGCACCAGGCCGCCGCCGGCTCGGTGCAGTTGCCGTCGGGGCCGGCGAACCTGCCGTCCACGTCCAGGACGGTCCACCCGAACCGGCGCTGCTCCTCCAGCTCCACGACCTGGCAGACGGTGCGCCACTCACCGATCTGCCGGTGGCGGTTGTAGCCGACGAAGCTCGCCCCGAGCCGGGGGCCGTCCGCGCCGTCGAGCCACTCCACCCGTTGCAGCTCGGGGCTCAGCCGAGCCGGCAGGTGGATGTCGGTCACGAGCTCCCAGACCTGCGGCGGAGCCGCCTCGACGTAGAGCTCACACGCTACGCTCGGGCCGTCGGTGTATCGCACGCTGCCGCCTTCGGTGTAGGGCTGGGCGCCCCGGTCGACCCGTGGTGGACGGGAGGGGGAACCGGGCGCCGCCGTAGGGATGCCGGTCACGCAGCTCGCGGGGGTCGGGGCGGCGGGCGGACCCGAGTCCATCGACGTGCGTGACCAGCTTTCCCACGTTATAGAGGGTTGCGGGACGTCCCGTCAATCCTCGTCGCGGCCACCCGGTGCCGGGCCGGGAACGCGGCGCGCGGCGGCCGGTCGCCGGCCCGTGCCACACAGTGGTCGATCACGACGCCGTCACGTCCCGTGCGACGATCATGGGCCGTGTCGCCGCGGAGGGCCGGACGTTGCGTCGTCCACGGCCGCCGCAACGGCCCATGTCCCCGGTGCGGCGGCAACCGTTAGATTAGGCCGTTCTCCCGGTCCCTCGGCTGTGACCGGCAACGGCACCCTGGAAACGAGTGGTCGGCGAGCGAGTGGACGGACAGCGACACGGCACGGTGCGTGACGCCGGCCTACCCGACGGAGCCCGGCGTCGGCCGGCCGGCGACCCGACCGGGCGCCTGTTGACCGGTGGCGCGGCGCTGCTCTGCGCCGTGGTGGCGGTCGTCGCCGGCCTGGCGATGACCCGCGGCGACCGGGTCGGCGTGGTGCTGCCCCTCGCGGTGGTCGCCGGGCTGGTGGTCGGGGCGCTCGCGCTGACCCGCTTCGCGGCGTACGTGCTGCTGATGCTGGCCGTCCGCTCCTGCGTCGACCTGTTCAAGCTCAGCGGCCCGAGCGCCGGCCGGGCCGACGCCGGCGCCGCCACCCGGACGCTGGACCCGTCGACGATCCTGGCCGTGCTGTTCCTGCTGGCCGCCGGCCTGTGGCTGGCCGCGCAACTGCGCGAGAGGGGCCGGCTGCGCGGCTCCCCGCTCGGCGTGGCGCTGCTGCTGGTCGGCGCGACCTCGCTGGTCAGCGCGCTGGGCGCGGCGCAGCCCGTGCCCAGCGCGCTGGAGGCGCTGCGCATCGGCACCGTGGTGGTGATGTTCGTCGTCCTGGAGCAGTTGATGCCGGACCTGCCGGCGATCCGGCGGTTCCTGCTCGCGGCCTACGCCTCCCTGGCGCTGGCGCTCGGCTACACCGCCGTGCTGTCCCTGCTCGGCGACCCGCCGGCCGAGGTCAAGGGCGACTTCACCCGGATCAGCGGGCCGTTCAGCCAGTCGACCACGTTCGGCCGGTACCTGATGTTCATGGTGATCTTCGGCTTCGGCGTCCACCGGTACCTGGGCCGCCGGCTGCGGGTCGCCCTCGGCGTGCTGCTCGCGGGGTCGCTGCTGTTCCTGCTGCTCACCAACACCCGTAGCGCCATCCTCGGCGCGGCCCTGGGCCTGGTCGTCGTCGCGGTACTGCACCGCAGCCGGCGCCTGCTGGTGGCGCTGTGCCTGGTCGCGGTGGCGGGCGGGGCTTTGCTACCGACGGTCGCCCAGCGCTTCGGGCAGCTCGCCGACAGCACCGCCGTCGGCGGCGGCCCGACCGGCAACACCCTCGCCTGGCGGGTCGACTACTGGTCGGAGATCGTCGCCCTGGCCAACCGGAACCCGGTCACCGGGATCGGGCCCAACATGACCAAGTTCGAGGCCGACGAGGCGAAGAAGCCGCACAACGACTTCCTGCGCGCGTACGTCGAGACCGGTCTGCTCGGCCTGCTCGCCTACCTGGCGATGATGGTCCTCTGCCTGCACGCCGGGTGGGCGGCGCTGCGGCGGGCCCCGCCGGGCACGCTGGGCCGGGGGATCGCGGTAGGTTTCCTCGGCTGCGCGGTCGCCTTCGTGGCGGTCAGCGCGGCCTCCAACGTGATCTCGAACGTGGTCACGCTGTGGTACTTCGCGGCGTTCGCCGCCGCGGCCAACGCGATCGCCCGGGGCGCGGACCGGGCCGTGGCGCCCGACGCGCCGACGGCGCTCGGGCGGGACATCGGATGAGCTACCGGACAGTGGGGAGCGCAAGGGTGGAGATCGTCGACTATCTGCGGGTCGCGCGGCGTCGACTCTGGGTCCTGGTCGGTGTCCCGTTGGTCGCCACGGCGGTGGCCGCGCTGGTCGTCCTGCTCGGCCCCCAGCGCTACACGGCCACCTCGTACGTGGCGGCGCCGGCGCTGGTCGGCGGCGCCGCGGCCCAGCAGTACACCGGCACGCAGGCGGCCAACCAGTTCGCGGCGGCCTTCGCCGCGGCCGTGACCTCCCCGCAGGTGGTCGGCCAGGTGTCGGCGGACACCGGCGTCGCGGCGGGCGACCTGCGCGACGGGCTGAAGGTCGAGCAGGTCGGGGCGAGCAGCCAGCTCACCCTGACCTACACGGCGACCAGCCGGTCCACGGTGGTCCCGGTGCTCACGGCGACCGGGCAGCGCGCCCTGTCCTTCCTGTTCACCAGCCAGGTCAACATCGCCACCGGCGAGGTGCGGGCGGCCACCGACGAGCTGACCGCCGCCACCCGGGCGATCAACGACTGGGAGAAGACGAACAAGGTCAGCCAGCCGGACAAGCTCTACCAGGCGACCCTGCAGGAGATCGCCAGCATGCGGCAGCAGCAGTTGCAGATGCAGGCCGTCGGCAACGGCCGGGGCGCCGACGCCGCGGCCGAGGCGATCTCCGCCGGGCAGAAGCGGCTGGACGGGCTCGGCCCGAAGCTGCCCGACTACCAGGCGCTGCTCGCGCAGCGCGACGGCGCCAGCACCGCGTTGTCCTCCGCCCGCCAGGCCCTCCAGCAGGCCCGGGCCCAGGCCCAGGCCGCCGACCCCGCCCAGGTGACCAGCCTCGGCGAGGTCGAGCCGGTCTCCCGGGGCCGGGCGCTGGCCGGTCTCGTGCTGCCGGTGGCCGGTGCCGGCCTGCTGCTGGCCGTGCTGCTGGTGGCCGTCCTGGAGCAGGTCACCCGCAGCCGCGCGGCGACGACCGGCCGGGCCACGACCACGCGCCGCGCCGCGCCGACCGGCCAGGCCGCGCCGGCGCACCGGGCCGAGGGGACGGGACCGGACGCGGTGAACGGACGGGCGGACGCCGTCGGCCCGGGCGGCGCGACCGGGCGGGCCGGCACGCCCGCGCCCCGGGACGTCAGTTCCGAGCCCGAGCTGCGGCACCGGTAGGCGGGCGGCGTGGCGGCCGAACCGGACCGGCGGACGGTGCGGGTTCCCCCAGCCGGCGCCCGGCGCCCGGCGCCCGGTCCCGCCCCGCAGGGCGAGCCGGAGCCGCAGGGTGCGCCAGCCCCGCAGCCCGGTCCCGCCCCGCGGGGCGAGCCGGAGCCGCAGGGCGACCGGCACGTCCGGGGAATGGCCCGGGGCGGCGGCCTCAACCTGGTCGGCGCCCTGCTCAGCCAGGCCGCGGTCTTCCTGATCATGCTGCTGCTGGCCCGGGTGCTGGGCATCCGCGAGGTCGGCCGGTACGCCCAGTGCTACGCCGTGCTGTCCCTGGCCGGGCTGCTCTCGCTCTCCGGCTTCCGGGCCGGGCTGACCCGGTTCGTGGCGGTGCACCTGGCGGACTCCGACGCGCCGGCGCTACGCGGCACCGTCCGGCTGGGGTTGGCCATCTCCGCCGCCTCGTCGGTCGTCCTCGCCGTCGCGCTGGCGCTCGGGGCCCCCTGGCTGGCCGCCCGGTTGCACGACCCCGGACTGGTCACCGGCCTGCGGCTGGTGGCGCTGACCCTGCCCGCCTCGACGATCTGCGAGGCCGCCCTCGCGGCGACCCGGGGCTGGCGGACCCAGCGCCCGTTCACCTTCATCGGCCAGCTCTACGAGCCGGGCACCCGGCTGCTGCTGACCGCGCTCGCCCTGGCCACCGGCGCGGGCCTGACCGGGGCCTACTGGGCGCTGGTCGGCGCCGGCTGGTCCGCCGCGCTGCTCGCCCTCGTCGCGTTGGGCCGCCTCGTCCGGCGGGTGCCCTCGGCCCGCCCGGTGTACCGCCCCCGCCAGCTCTTCGGCTTCTCCACCGTGAGCTGGGTGTCCTCGCTGTCCTCGACCGGGCTGATCTGGGTCGACACCCTGCTGCTCGGCTTCTTCGCCAACCCGGAGATCGGCGTCTACAACGTGGCCACCCGCCTGGTCACCGTCGCGATCTTCGTGCTCGCGCCGATCAACGCCGCGTTCGGCCCGTACATCGCGCACCTGCACCACCGGGGGGAGCTGGCCGACGTCCGCCGGGTGTACGCGGTGGCCACCGGCTGGGTGGTCCGGTTGTCCATGCCCGCCTTCGTCGCGTTGCTGGTCCTGCCCGGCGACCTGCTGCGGGTCTTCGGCGGCGAGGTCGCCGCCGGCGCGGCGGTGACCGTGGTCCTGGCCCTCGGTCAACTCGTCAACGCGGCGACCGGCCCGTGCGGCACGGTGCTGAACATGTCCGGCCGGGTGGCGGTCAACATGGCCGACAACGTGGCCGCCCTGGTGCTCAACATGCTGCTCAACCTCTGGCTCATCCCGGCGTACGGCATCGTCGGCGCGGCGCTCGCGTGGAGCGTGTCGCTGATCGTGGTCAACGTCGCCCGGGTGCTCCAGGTCCGCGCGTTGGTGGGCGCGCTGCCGTTCACCGTGGGCATGGTCAAGGGGATCGCCGCCGGCGCGGCGGCGCTGCTCGCCGGGCTGCTGGTGCGCTGGCTGCTGCCGGGCTGGCCGTGGCGGCTCGGCGTCGGCCTGCTGACGATCGTGACGGTCTACCTGGCGGTCGTGCTGGCGCTGGGGCTCGGCCGGGAGGACCTGATGGTGCTGCGGGCCCTGGTGCGCCGGCGCGGCCGTGGCGTCCCGAAGCCACCCCCGCCCGGCACGCCCACCGGCGGCACGCCGACCGCCGGCACCGTGGTGGCCCGGTGAGCGCCGGGTCCCGCCGGGTCGCGGTGGACCGGCTGCGCCGGGCGGTACGCGGCACGCGGGCCTGGGCCCGCGCTGCCCGGCCCGGCCCGGTCGGCGCGCTGCCCGACTTCCTCGTCATCGGCGGGCAGCGCTGCGGCACCACGTCGCTGCACCACTATCTCGCCGCGCATCCCGAGGTGCGGGCCGCCACCGGCAAGGAGTTGCAGTTCTTCAGCCTGCACGCCGGACGCGGACAGCGCTGGTACCGGGCCCACTTCCCGCCGGCCGCCCCCGGCCGGCAGAGCTTCGAGGCCAGCCCCTACTACCTGTTCCACCCCGAGGTGCCGGCGCGGGTGGCCGCGCTGCTGCCCGAGGCCCGGTTCGTGGCACTGCTGCGCGACCCCGTCGAGCGGGCCTACTCGCACTACCTGCACACCCGCTCGCTCGGCCGGGAGCCGCTGGCCTTCGCCGACGCGCTCGCCGCCGAGCCGGGACGGCTGGCGGCGGCGCTGCGCCGGGGGCCGGACACCCCGGCGGCCCACCGGGCCCTGCGCGACCACTCGTACGCCGCCCGGGGCCGCTACGCCGAGCAGCTCGACCGGTGGTTCGCCCACGTGCCCCGGGAACGGCTACACGTGGTGCGCAGCGAGGACCTGTACGCCGACCCGGCGGCGACGTACGCCGGCATCCTGCGCTTCCTCGGGCTGGCGCCGTTCACGCCGGACGCCTTCGCCCGGCACACCCGGCGGGCCGAGCGGGGGCCCACCCAGCTCACCGACGAGCTGCGGGCCGACCTGACGGCCCGGTTCGCCCCGCACAACGCCCGCCTCGCCGAGCTGCTCGGCTGGCCGCGCACCTGGTGACGCCGGCCCGCCGTGCCGTGCCCGCCGGTCAGCGGGCCGGGCCGCAAGGGCTGGTCAGCGGGCGGGGCCGAGGATCGCGGCGGGGTCCCCGGTGGACCGGATCAGCACCGGCTCCGCCCCGATGGTGACCGTCCCGGCCACCCGTCGCGGCTCCGCGCCGACCGGGCTGCTGTCCAGGCCCGGCGCGGCCGGCAGCGACACGGTCCGGCCGGAGCCCGACCAGAGCACCAGCACGGTCAGCTCACCGCGCCGGAACGCCACCCCGGTCAGCCCCTTCGCGGTCACCGGCTCCGCCGTCGCGTCCTGGGCCGCCAGCGCCAGCCCGGCCAGCTTCACCCCGGCCGGCCGTACGGTGCCGTCGGGGTCGAGCAGGCCGTAGCGGACCTCGCTGCCCTGCCGGTTGCCCGGGTTGTACGCCAGCGGCAGCCAGAGCACCTGCTCGACTCCGCCGGCCACGAGCTGGACGACCGCCTTGACCATCTCGTCGGCCCGGCTGGCGGCGTCACCGTCGCCGTCGCGCCAGAACTGGCCGACCTCCCACGCCTGGACCGGCACCCCGGCCGGGGTCTGCTCCCGCAGGTAGTCCAGCAGCGCCGGCACCCCGGCGAAGTGTTCGTAGAAGTGCAACTGCCGCACGTCGACGACCCGCTCGTCGAGCAGTTCCTCGGTGACGGCGAGGAAGGCCAGGTTGCGGGCGTTCTGCTCGGTGGCCAGGGCGGCCCGGAGCTGCTCCGGACGGTCCACGGCCGGGATCTGCCGGCCCCGGGTGCCGACCCGGCGCGGGAAGTACGCCCGGTACGCGGCGACGGCCTCGTCCGGCCGGCCGGCGCGCACCAGCCGGTCGGCGATGCCCATCCCGTACGCCACGCTGCTGATCCCGGAGTCGACCACCCTCGCCTGCGGGTCGGCCGACCGGACCGCCTCGGCGGCGGAGGTGACCAGCCGCCGGTAGTCCGCCGGGCTGCCGGCCCAGTACTGCGGCGCGTTGACCTCGTTCTCGATCGCGTACTCCCGCACCCCGTAGGGCGCGTAGCGGCGCACCACGTCCCGGACGAACCCCTGGTAGACGGCCAGGTCCCGGGGCATCGCCGACTCGGTCTTGTTCGCCTGACCGCGAATGTGCCGGGCGGTGCCGCCGGTGGCCCAGCAGACCCCGGTGCGGATCTTCAGGTGCAGGGTGATGCCGAGGTCGCGGCTCTCGCGGGCGATCCGGTCCACCGCCGAGAAGTCCGGGCTGCCCTGGTTCTTCTCGATGTCGCACCAGCTCAGCTCGTGGTAGGTCGCCGAGCCGGAGAGCTGCTTCAGGTACGGCACGAACGACTCGTGGCGCGACCAGTCCCAGTGCGCGCCGAACGGGTTCCGCACCCCCGGCGCCGCCGACGGTCCCGGCCCGGCCGTCGGCCCGGTCGCCGCCGCCGATGGCGTCGGCGTCGGCCGGGGCGTGGGGGAGGGGGCGTCCGAGCAGGCCGCCCCGGCGGCCAGGGCGAGCGCCAGCGCGCCGGCCAGCAGCGGGGCGCGCCGCCCCGGGCGGCGCGTCACCGGTACCCCAGCTCGCGCAGCGTCGCGCCGGAGAAGACGCGGACCAGCACCCGCAGGAACGGGTCCAGCTCCCGCCGGTACGTGCCGACCCGCGAGCCGTAGATGGCCGCGTCGGTGCGCGCGGCGGCCCGCCGGCGGTCCGCCTCGGCGGTGTACTTGCCCGCCACGTCGTGCTGCTTGCCGCCGTAGTCGAGCACTCCGGCCTCCCAGGGTTCGCCGAGGAACTCGAACAGCGCCCGCATGGCCTTCTCCGGGTCGCCGACGGTGTCCTCGTAGCGCAGTTCGTGGTACCGGTCGGCGGGCAGCCGGCGGCCGGCGGCGCGGGCGACGCGGATGTAGCGGGGCCACTTGACCACGCACTTGACCGCCGACCAGTAGCCGAACCGCTTGCGGTGGGAGACGACCACGTCCCGGCCGTCCCGGATGACGTGCACGAACTGCGCGTCCGGGAACACCTCGGCGAGGAAACCGATCGACAGCGCGTACAGGGGCGTCTTGTCCGCCCAGCGGGTCTTGCCCCGGGACCGGGCGTAGTCGCCGTGGATGCCGCCGAAGAAGTCGGCGATGCGGCCCAGCCAGTACTCCCGGGGGAACCCGAAGCGGGCCAGCCGCTCCCAGTCCCGGCCGACGATGCGTTGCATGTCGGCCAGGAACCGGGTCTCCGGGCCGCAGGACACCCGGGAGTGCGAGTCGAGCACCAGGCGCAGCATCGTCGTCCCGGACCGCTGGCAGCCGACCAGGAAGATCGGCCCCCGGGGCCCGGTGCCCGGGGCCGCCCGGTCCGGCTGCGGGCCGTCGGCGGCCGGCGGGACGTGCGGGGCCTCGCCGGCCGGCGGGACCTGCGGGCCGTCGGCGGTCGGCCGGGTGTCCGGGTCAGCCACGGCCCACCGCCCGGTCCGATCCGGCCCGCGCGTCCAGCCGCCCGGCCAGCTCGGCGCACAGCGCCCGCACCCGGCCGTCGAGCTCCAGCCGGGGCCGGCGCGGGGCGCGCGCTCCGATGTGGGCGTGCAGCGCCGGGTCGTACGGCAGGTCGAGGAACGCGCACAGCCGCCGCGTGTACGCGGCCGGGTCGGCCACCAGCGCGTCGTACGAGCAGAGCAGCGTGTCGTCGCGGTCGGCCAGGCCGAGGGTGAAGAACAGCGAGTTGCGCACGTACCAGAACAGGGCGGCGGCGGTGTGCGGGGTCATCCGGTCGTAGTCGAAGCCGGCGATCAGCTCGCGGGTCGGCCCGTCCAGGCGCTGCCCCTGCCACCGGTCGCCGATCGTGCCGTCGGCGATCGCCCGCAGCGCCCGCAGGTTGGCGTCGCCGAACTTCGCCACCTCGGAGCGGGCCCGGTCGTCGACGTCCCGGTACGCCCACAGCACCCGGCCGGGACGCAGGCCCGCCAGGCCGAGCAGCTCGTCCACCCGGTGCGTGTCGCACAGCGGCTTGACCAGCACGTACCGGTGCCGGCTGCGCCGCACGACGTCGGCGAGCACCGCGTCGGAGCGCAGCCGGAAGCGGTGGAACACCTGCCGGTCGTTCTCGTTGCGCACCTCGAACGACGGCGCCGCGTCCAGCCCCCGGGCCAGCATGTTGGTGCCGGAGCGTTGCAGGCCGACCAGGTACACCGGCAGCGCCCGGCCGGGCGGCTGCGGGTGGGCCCGCCGCCAGCGCCACTTCGCCAGCGCGGTGCGGGCCCGCTGGACGGGGTCGAGCCGGTCCTCCTCGACGAGCCGCCGCACCCCCTCGGTGCGCGCCCAGCGCAGGTGCCGCACCACCCGCCGGGCGGTGTACGCCCACGTCGAGGGTTCGTCCTGGTGGGCCACCGGGTCCTCCTCGGGCCTGACGGGTCGGGGCGGGGGACACGCTACCGGCAGATCATCGTGGCCGGCCACGTGGCCGTGCGGCCAGCGCCGGATCGGCCGTGTGGTCAGTTGGGGATCATGATCTGGACTCGTCCGCCCGATTTGCATACCGTGGGGCCCTGGCCACCGCTGCTGCCCGGTGCCCGCCCTTGCCCCCACCCCTGAGCGGCCACTCAGCAGGCCACCCCTGGAGCAGGCCGATGCGTGTCCTCCACGTCAACAAGTTCCTCTACCGTCGCGGCGGCGCCGAGGGCTACCTCCTCGACGTCGCCGCGCTGCAACGGGGCGCGGGCGACGAGGTCGCGTACTACGGCATGACGCACCCCGACAACGACGCCCCGCTGCCGTACGCGCGGCACTTCCCGCCGCTGGTGGAGCTCGACCCGGCGCCGTCGGGGATCGGCCCGCGCGCGACGGCGGCGGCCCGGATGATCTGGTCCCCGGCCAGCCGGCGCGGCCTGTCCCGGGTGATCGACGACTTCCGGCCCGACGTGGTCCACCTGCACAACATCTACCACCAGCTCTCACCGTCGGTGCTGGCCGCGGCGCGGGCCGCCCGGGTGCCCTGCGTGATGACGCTGCACGACTACAAGCTGGCCTGCCCCAGCTACCAGATGCTGGACCGGGGCGCGGTGTGTGACGCCTGCGTCACCGGCGGCCCGCTGCGGGCGGCCCGGCGCCGGTGCAAGGACGGCTCGCTGCCGGCCAGCGGCCTGCTGGCCGTGGAGTCCTGGCTGCACCGCTGCACCCGGGCGTACGGGCCGGTGCAGGCGTTCGTCAGCCCCAGCCAATTCCTGGCGCGGGTGATGCGCCGCGCGGGCGTCTTCCCGGACCGGATGCACGTGGTGCCCCACTTCGTCGACGTCGCCGCGACGCGGGTGAAGCCGGCCCCGGGCGGGTCGGTGGTCTTCGCCGGCCGGCTGTCGGCGGAGAAGGGCGTCGACGTGCTGGTCGAGGCGCTGGCCCTGCTGCCGCCCGAGGTGTCGCTCGACGTGGCCGGCGACGGCCCGGCCCGCGCCGGGCTGACCGAGCTGGCGCGGCGGCGCGCGCCGGGCCGGGTCCGGTTCCACGGCCGGCTGGACAAGGCCCGGCTGCACGAGCTGGTCCGGTCCGCGGCGGTGGCGGCCGTGCCGTCGCGATGGAACGAGAACCAGCCGATGGCCGTGCTGGAGGCGTTCGCCTGCGGCGTGCCCGTGGTCGCCACCGACCTCGGCGGGCTGCCCGAGCTGGTCACCCCCGGCGTGGACGGCGAGGTGGTCGCCGCCGACGACCCCGCCGCGCTGGCCGCCGCGCTGGGCCGTGTCCTCGCCGACCCAACCCGGGCGTACGGGATGGGGCTGGCCGGGCGCGCCCGGGTGGAACGGGACTTCTCGCCGCAGGCACACCTGGCCCGGCTGCGCGAGGTCTACGCGACGGCGGCGCTGGCGCTGCGAGAGCCTGCGTGACCCGCCCGGTGCGGGTGCTCTACCTGGCCGGCAGCGGACGCAGCGGCAGCACGCTGGTCACCACCGTCCTCGGCCAGTACGCCGGGTTCTTCGCGGCCGGCGAGCTGCGCTACCTGTGGCAGCGCGGCGAGGTGGAGAACCGGCCCTGCGGCTGCGGCCTGCCGTTCCGGGACTGTCCGCTGTGGCGTGCGGTGCGCCGGGACGTGCCGGTCGACCGGGCCGGCGGGATCGCCGGCCGGCTGCGCGGCCGGCTGCGCCTGCGCGGCGTGCCCGCGCTGCTGCGCCGCCACCGGCGCGGCCGGCGTGCCGTGCCCGCGCACCCCGACGACGCGGCGCTGGCCGGCCTGTACGCCGCCGTCGCCCGGCACGCCGGGGCACGGGTGGTGGTCGACTCGTCGAAGCTGCCGCCGTACGGGGCCCTGGTCGGCGCACTGCCCGGCGTCGAGCTGCGGGTGCTGCACCTGGTCCGCGACCCGAGGGCCACGGCCTTCTCCTGGCGGCGTCGCCGGGGCCTCGACGGCGAGGCCGACCAGCGGCTGATGAGCCGGCCGCCGGTGTGGAAGGCGGCCCTGCTGTGGCTGGTCTGGAACACGCTGACGGCCCGGCTGTGGGCCGGCGAACCGGGCCGCTACCTGCGGGTGCGCTACGAGGACCTGACCGCCGACCCGGAGGCGACGCTGGGCCGGATCGTCGCGTTCGCCGGCGCCGGCCCGTCCACCGGTGCCGAAGCCGGCCCGTTCACCGGTCCCGCGACGGTGCGGCTGGCGCCCACCCACTCGGTGGCCGGCAACCCGTCGCGGCACCGCACCGGCCCGGTGCCGATCACCGCCGACGTCGAGTGGCGGCGCGGGCTGTCCCGGTGGTCGTACGCCGTGGTGACCGCGCTGACCGCGCCGGGGCTGCGCCGCTTCGGCTACCCGTGGCGTCGGGGCGGCCCGGCGGCGGCCACCCCCGAGGAGGACTGAAGGCATGTTGGCCGTGGTGGTGGGCACCGGGCGGTGCGGCTCGACCCTCGTGCAGGAGCTGCTGTCCCGGCATCCCGACGTGGGGTTCGTCTCCGGCGTCGACGACAAGCTGTCCCGGCTCAACCTCACCGGCCGGTTCAACGGGCCGCTGTACCGGCGGTCGGCGCCGCGCCCGGCCGGCATGACGTCGCTGCGGCACAGCCGCCGGCTGCTGGAACGCGGCCGGCTGCGGGTCGCCCCGTCGGAGGCGTACCACCTGCTGGACCGGCACGTGCTGGCCGGGTTCTCCCGCCCGTGCCGGGACCTGACCGCCGACGACCTCACCCCGCACGTGGCACGGCGGCTGCGCGCCTTCTTCGACGCCCGGATCGGGCGGCAGCGCTCCCGGCTGCTGGTGCACCACGTCACCGGCTGGCCGCGCACCGGGTTCCTCCGGGCGGCCTACCCCGGGCTGCGGGTGGTCAACGTGGTCCGCGACGGCCGGGCCGTCACCAACTCCTGGCTCCAGATGGGCTGGTGGGACGGCTGGCGCGGCCCCGACAACTGGTACCTCGGGCCGCTGCCGGCCGACCTGCGCCGGGAGTGGGAGGAGGCCGCCCGGTCCTTCCCGGTGCTCGCCGCGCTCGGCTGGAAGATGCTGATGGCGGCGTTCGCCGACGCCCGGGCCGCGCACCCGCCGGGCCAGTGGCTGGACGTCCGCTACGAGGACCTGCTCGCCGACCCCCGCGCCGAGGTGGCCCGGATGCTCGACTTCCTCGGGCTGGACTGGACGCCGGCGTTCGAGCGGGGCTTCGGGCGGTACGAGTTCCCCGCCGGGCGCCGGGCGGCGTACCACGACGAACTGGGCCCTGAGCAGCTCGCGGCCGTCGAGCGGGCCCTGGCCGAGTCGCTGCGGCAGTGGGGCTACCGGGACTGACCGCTTCCCGCCCGGCGCGGGTCGCACCCGTCGAACCACGCCCGGCGAAGTTCCTACACGTGCAGGTGGTGGCACCGGGCACCGGCTCGTAGCGTACGCAGCCTCGGACCTCAAGGAGACTGCATGGCTACAGTGGGAACGCGCTGGCGCACAGGCGTGGCCGTACTGTCCGCGACGGTGCTCGCCGCCCTCGGCGCGGCGCCGCAGGCGCTGGCGGCGGACGGGCCGCCGTCGATCGTCGTCCAGGACGGCGTCACCCAGCCGGTGTTCGGCTACGCCGACGCCATCCGGGAACGCCTCTTCATCGACTCCACCTTCGACAGCGACAACGACGGTCTGCGCGACATCATCGCGTTCGACCTGATGCGGCCGGCGGCCACCGCGCAGGGGCTCAAGGCCCCCGTGGTGATGGACGCCAGCCCCTACTACTCGACGGTCTGCCGGGGCAACGAGTCCGAGTGCAAGGCGGACCTCGACGGCGACGGGCTGCTGGACAAGTGGCCGCTGTTCTACGACAACTACTTCGTGCCGCGCGGCTACGCGGTCATCCTGCTGGACATGGTCGGCACCAACAACTCCACCGGCTGCCCGACCACCAACGCCAACCAGGACAACCTGAGCGCCAAGCAGGCCATCAACTGGCTCAACGGCCGGGCCACCGCCCGCAACGCCGCCGGTGAGATCGTCAAGGCGGACTGGCACAACGGCAAGACGGGGATGATCGGCAAGTCGTACGACGGCTCGCTGGCCATGGCCACGGCGGTGACCGGCGTGAAGGGCCTGACCACGGTCGTGCCCATCAGCGGCCCGACCGAGTACTACGACTACGTGCGCAGCAACGGCGTGGTCACCCGGGGCAACAGCTACGTGGCGTCGCTGGCCAACACGGTCACCAACCCCGAGCGCCGGGAGTACTGCAAGCCGGTGCGCGACGCGATGGCCGCCGCCGACGGCGACGAGCACGGCGACTACACGGCCTTCTGGAACGAGCGCAGCTACGTCAAGAAGGTCCCCAACGTCACCGCCAGCGTGCTGCTCTACCACGGCCTCAACGACGACAACGTCCGGCCGGACCACTTCAGCAAGTTCTGGTACGCCCTGGCGGAGAACAACGTGCCGCGCAAGCTGTGGCTGTCCCAGGAGGGCCACGTCGACCCGTTCGACTCGCGCCGCGCGGTGTGGGTGTCGACCCTGCACCGGTGGTTCGACTTCTGGCTCCAGGGCGTCGCCAACGGCATCATGGACGAGCCGCGGGTGGACCTGGAGCGGTCCGCCGACGTGTGGGAGACCCACGCCGACTGGCCGATCCCCGGCAAGGCCGACACCGAGGTGTTCCTCCAGCCCGGCACCACCGGTGCGGGCGGCCTCGGGCTGGTGCCGACCGCGAAGCCGGCGACCGGGGCGTTCCAGGACAGCCGCACGCAGAGCCAGAACACCATGATCCTCAACCCGGACGTGGTGCAGCCCAACCGGCTGGCCTTCCTCTCCGCGCCGCTCACCGCGCCGCTGCACATCTCCGGCACCCCGACCGTGCAACTGCGGGCCTCCGCCGACCAGACCGACACCAACCTCGGGGCGATCCTGGTCGACTACGGCACCGACGAGCGGGTCGCGCACCGGGCCTCCGGCGAGGGAATCATCACCCTGACCACGGAGGACTGCTGGGGCGAGAGCAGCCCGACGGACGACGGCTGCTACAAGCAGACGACGAAGCGGGTGGCCACGGCCGACTACGAGCTGGTCACCAAGGGCATCATGGACGCCCAGAACCGGCAGTCGATCCGCGTCGCCGTGCCGCTGGTGCAGGGGGAGTCGTACAACTTCAGCTTCCCGCTGCTGCCGGAGGACTACGTCTTCAAGCCCGGCCACCGGATCGGCGTGATCATCGTGGCCAGCTACCCGCAGTACTCCAGCCAGGCGGACACCACCGCCGCGAACCTCCAGGTCGCGCTGAAGAGCAGCAAGATCGTCCTGCCCGTGGTCGGCGGCACCGCCGCCGCGCACGCCGCCGGCCTCTGACCGGCTGACCGGCGGGCCGCCCGGCGCGGCTCGCCACCAGGGCGGCCCGGCGATCGACCCTCCGCGGAGGACCGTCGATCGCCGGGCCGCCCCGCTGCCCCGCACCTGGCTACCCTTGCCGCGGAAGAAGCCACCGAGGGGAGGGCACACGTCGCCGACCGCCACCGTGCTCGTGGTCTTCGGACGCGGCGTGCTGCGCGCCGGGGACACCTGGGCGCTCACCCCGGCCAGCATCGCCCGCGTGCGGGCAGCGGTTGACTACGTCGCCGCGAACGAGGCGTCCTTCGCCCGCGCAGCCGGGCAGGGCCGGACGCCCCGGATCGTGTTCAGCGGCGGCTGGGCGGAGGCCGCCGAGGGCGCGCATCCCCCGCCCGAGGGATGGCGGGAGGGCGACCTGATGCTGCGCCAGGCGCTCGCCGCCGGCCTCGACCGGCACGCGGAGTTGCGCGCCGAGACCCGCTCGCGCAGCACGCTGGAGAACCTCCTGCACACCGTCGAGGACGGACTGCTCGACGGCCACGCCTTCGGCCCGGGGCACCCGCTGGGCATCGTCTCGCACACCTGGCACCTGCCCCGGATCAGGTATCTCGCCCGCCGGACCCTCGGACTGCGCGGCCCCGCGCTGCTCGATGTGCACGCCTGCGGCGGGGAGGCGCTGCCGAGGTGGTGGCGCGAGCCGGCCGCTCGGATCGCGTCCCGGCTGTGGTTCCTCGGGGCCCGCGACCCGGCAGGCCTGCTGCGCCGGGAACGCCGGCTGGTGACGTCGATGCGCCGCGTCGACCGGCTGGCGCGCCGCCGCCGGGGCGCGGCGGGCGGAGATCGCGCCGTCGTCCCGCCCCGGCCCGGTCCGGGTGCCTCCGGCTCGGCCGTGCCCGTGCCCGACCCTGGGCCGGCTGCCGGGCGGGCGAGACCGCCCCGGCGGAGCACGTGACGGACGGCCGCCGACGGGGTACAGGCTCCCACGCCACCGGATCGACCTCGACGAGGACGACGGTCGCGGCGACGTCGAGGAGGTCACGTGGACAGGATGGACGGTCCTTCGGGCGGGCGCACGGGTGCGGGCCCGCCCGGGCGTGGCGTGGGTGGGCGGCGGTGATCGTCCTCGCCCCGGTGTACGAGCCGGGTTCCCGGCTGTCCGAGTTCGTCGCAGCGTTGCGCGACGCCGCACCCGGCGTCCACGTCGTGGTGGTGGACGACGGCAGCGGCCCGGCGTCGGCCCGGGTCCTCGACGCGGCGGGGGAGTTCGGCTGCACCGTCCTGCGGCACGCGACGAACCGGGGCAAGGGGGTGGCCCTGAAGACGGGGTTCCGGCACGTCACGCGCGCGTACCCCGGCCACGACGTGGTGTGCGCCGACGCCGACGGCCAGCACGGGGTCGCCGACGTCCTGCGCGTCGCCAAGCGCGTCGAGGAGGCCGGCGTGATGGTGCTGGGCGTACGGCGGTTCGACGGCGAGGTGCCGGTGCGCAGCAGGGCCGGCAACGACCTCACCCGGCTGCTGTTCCGCGTCGCGACGGGCTGCCCCGTGCGGGACACCCAGACCGGGCTGCGGGCGTACCCGCACGGCCTGCTCGACTGGCTGCTCACGGTCCCCGGCGAGCGGTACGAGTACGAGATGAACGTCCTGCTGTACGCCGCCCGGGCCGGCCGGCCCATCGAGCAGGCGACCATCGCCACCACGTACGTCGGCGACAACGCCTCGTCGCACTTCGGGTCCCTCACCGACTCGGTGCGGATCTACCTGCCTCTGCTGCGGTTCTCCGCCTCGGCGCTGCTGGCCGCGACCGGGATCTCCCGCCGGCCCCGCCGCTGACGGCGCCCGGCGGCGGTGGACGCGCCGCTGGCCGGGTCCCGTCGTCGGGGACCCGGCCAGTTGGCTGTTCGGTGGGTCAGCTGTTCCAGTGTTCGGCGACGAGGTCGGCGGCCTGCTGTTCCCACTGGGCGTACGCGTCGGGGTAGGCCGACACCTGCACCGTCTGGGCGGCCTCGGTCAGCGGCATGTCCTGCCACCCGTCGACCTGCTTGAGGCCCTTGAGGAACGCCAGGGTCGAGTGCTCGGGGTCGGTGATCTGCTCCGGGGAACCCCAGCCGCTGGAGGGGCGCTGCTGGAACAGGCCCAGCGAGTCGTGGTCGTTGCGGTCGCCCAGGTGACCCAGGTTCTCCAGCTTCGACTCCTGCAACGCGGTGCCGACCGAGATGACGGCGGCGCGCTCGTCCAGGCCGGCCTTCTTCGTCGCGGCGATGATCGCCTTGACGTTGGCGGTCTGCTCACCGTCAAGCGCGATACGCGACTGCTCGCCCCGCACGCCGTGCGGGATCAGCTTGCCCTTGTCCACGCCCGGCTTGTCCACGCCCGGCTTGTCGGCCTGCACGGCGACCGCCTTCGGGGCCGACTCGACGGCCGGAGCGGCGTGGGCGGTGGCCGGACCGGCGAACACACCACCGGCGAACGCGAGACCAGCGATACCGAGAACGCTCTTACGCATGATCGGGTTCATGGGGGTGACTCCAATTCGGGGGTCGACACACCCGGCCCGGGGAAGGGCAGGCGTGTGAGCACCACGTCGAGGCGCCCGAAGAAAACCAGAAAAAGGGGGGAAGGACGCGCACCGGGGGGTGCCGGTGGCGCCGGGTCCAGATGTAACGACCGACAGCCGGCCCGCATTCCATCCCGGGGGAGATGCCCTCGGGCAGCCCAGCGGCACATGCGCTACTCGATCGTCCGCCATGTGTAACCACCCCGGCCCGGCCGGTGTTCCGCCACCCGGATGCCGCCCGTCACACCCAGCAACGGGCCGGCAGCGCGAAACGGACATTCCGTGCGAAACGGGGTGGCTGGTCCTGGGGTGGGCGGGATGATCGACTTCAGGTCACTGACAACGGGGCTTCGAGGGCGGCGGAGGCCGCCATGTCACCGACACAAAGTCGATCAACGTTGTGAACGACGGGCGTCCCGGCCGATCGGGAGCCGAATGACCTGGGCCCCCGACGGCCTGCGGGCGCGGCTCGTCGCGGCGGCCGGGCAACGGCTGACCGTACGCAGCCCGCACGGCGATGCGGTCCTCGACCTGGCCGCCGCGGCGCGGTCGAGCTGGCCCTGCCCTGAGCGCATCCGGGCGGGCGCCGGCCGCGTACGCCGCGGTGGCTCCGGCGTAGTGAGCTCCGAAGCTCGCACCGCTCCAGCACCGATCTCAGGCGTGCCCGCTCCTCCTCGGACGGAGCGGGCACGGACGACAGTGCAGGACGTGACGCAAGACGCGCCCCGGGCCCCTCAGCAGCGCGTGCCTTCCCGCACCTCCAGGAGCGGCAGGCCCGCCGCGTACCGCCGGAAGAAACCGGCGGTCGGGGTGTCCGCCATCGCGACGGCGTCCGGGGTGCCCTCCGCGACCACCGCACCCCCGTCCGGACCGGCTCCCGGCCCCAGGTCGATCACCCAGTCCGCCGACGCGGCGACGGGGATGTCATGTTCGGCCACGACGACGGTGTTGCCCGAGTCGAGCAACACATCGAGCGCGTCCACCACACGCTGGATGTCAGACGGGTGCAGGCCCGAGACGGGCTCGTCGAGAACGACGAGGCCGGCCTTGCGGCTCGCAGCGCCGCGCTGGATCGCGGACGCCAGCTTCAGCCGCTGGGCCTCGCCGCCGGACAACTCTGTGGCGCTCTGGCCGAGTTGGAGATAGCCGAGCCCGACCTGGTTCAAGGCTCCCAGGGTCTCCGCGAGCTGCCGGGGCTCGGAGAACTGCTCCACGGCCTCGGCGACGGTCAGCTCCAGCACCTGATCGATGGCCAACCCCTGATACCTGATTTCCAAGGCCTCCGGCTTGTAGCGCCGACCCTCGCACGCGTCGCAGACCACCCACACATCCGGCAGAAAGTGCATGTCGACCAGCTTGCGGCCGTAACCGGTGCAGGTCTCGCAGCGGCCGCCACCCGCAGTGTTGAAGCTGAACCAGGAGGCATTGACCCCGCGCCCGTGCGCCACGTCGGTCTCGGCGAACAGCTTGCGAACGATGTCGAACGCCTTGCTGTACGTAGCCGGGTTGGACCGCGGCGTTCGCCCGAGCGGTTCCTGATCGACGACGGCGACCCAGCTGAACCCCTCAAGGCCGGTCACCTCCCGCACCGTGTCGGCCGCCGTCCCGTTCAGGGCGGCCTCCACGCTCGCCCCGAGCGCGCCGAGTAGGCTGCTCTTGCCGCTGCCGCTCACCCCGGTCAGGCAGGTGAGCCGACCGGCGGGGAAACTCACCAGGTCCGCGGTCACGTTGTGCGCACGCAGGCCGTGCAGCTCCACCCAGCCGGTGTCGTCCCCGGTCGGGCGGCGGGTCCGGTGCAGCCGCGGCCCCACACCGGCCAGATAGCGCCCGGTCAGCGACTTCGGGTGGGCGGCCACGTCGGCGGGAGGCCCCGACACCAGGACCTCACCGCCGAAGCGGCCCGCGCCGGGCCCCATATCGATCACCCAGTCGGCCCGGGCGATCAGCTCAGGGTCGTGCTCGACGAGGAGCACCGTGTTGCCAGCCTCGCGCAGCTCCAGGGCGATGTCGAGCAGGTGCGCCTTGTCCGCCGGATGCAGCCCGGTCCCGGGCTCGTCTAGGACGAAGATGATGCCGCTCAGCTCGGTGCTGAGCTGCGCGGCGAGCCGGGTCCGCTGCAACTCACCCGCGGACAGCGTCGCCGCGCTCCGGGACAGCTGGAGATGGGCCAGGCCGAGCCGGTCGAGGATTCCGAGCCTGCGGCCCAGGTCCTGCAGCAGCGGCTCACCCACCTCGCGCTGCCGGGCGCCCAGGTCGTCCGCCACGCGCTCTGCCCAGCTGCGCACCTCCCGTACTTCCACCTCGAGCAGGTCGGGGTACGTCAGCCCGCTGAGCCGCACGGACCGGGCCAACTGGTCGTACCCGCTGCCGCCGCAGGTGCCGCAGGGCTGCTTGCGCATGTACGGCAGGTAGCGCTGCTTGGCACTGGACGTCTGGGCGTTCACGAACACCCGCTCCACCTCGGCGAGCGCGCCCCGCAGCGGCTGGCTCGAGGTGTAGGTCATCAGGGCCGTCTCATTCTTGTTCGGCATGTCGACGGTCGCCTCGATCTTCTCGTCACCCGTGCCGTACAGCACGCAATGACGGAACTCCTCAGGCAGCGACTGCCACGACCGGCCGAGGTCCACGTCCCGCTTCTCGGCAAGCGCCGGCACGAACGCGTGCTCCCCCGACCGCCACTTCGCGTACCAGGGCGAGGCCCCCTCGAAGAGCGGAAGCTCCGGGTGGGTGATGACCAGGTCCTCCTGCGCCTGCCAGCGCCCGCCCACCCCGTGGCAGTTCGCACAGCTCCCTTCCGGCGTATTGCGGTCGAAGTGAGCGGTCGTCAGATGCCCGTCCCCACTCTCCGCTGCCGGGTCTGCGCCGATCCCCGGAAGGCGCGAGTACAGCAGCCCCAGGTGCCCGTCGATGCCGGTGATCGTCGCGACGGTGGAGCGGGGGTTGCGGTTCAGACGGCGCTGGTCGACCGCGAGCGTCGCGCCGAGTCCCAGGATGCGGTCGACCTTCGGCCGATTGCGCTGGGTGATGTACTGCCGTACGAACGGCGAAAGTCCCTCCAGATACCGCAGCTGGGCTTCGTTGTGCAGGGTATCGATGGCCAGCGAGGTCTTGCCGCTGCCGCTCACTCCGGTGAAGGCGACGAGCTGCTGCTTGGGGATCCTCACGGACACGTCCCGCAGATTGTTGGTACGAGCCCCCACCACGTCGATGGTCTGGCGCCCCATACTCGCGACATCCCATACGAATGCAGTCAACCTTCGTCCACCCTCTCGCAACGCAGCGGGACATGGGCGGAGGGGCCCCACCCATGCCGACCAGACCGATCACGCCACTACGCGGCAGGTCGTCATCAATGGCGCTGAGCGGCCGCTTCACCAGATCTCTCATCACGTGGCCGGTCCCGATGCGGCCCGTGCTGCCGATCAGGACTGGGACGGCGCAGTGAGCCTTGCGATGTCGGGGGCGTAGACGGTCATCCAGTGCGGATGCAGCCGGTAGTAGACCACGTCGTTGTCCCAGTCGAAGAAGTCGTCGCCGTAGAAGTCCTTGAGGTACGCGAGCAGGTCCGGCCAGTCCGCGGCCGGCTCGCCGTCCCGGGGGTTGAGGATCTCCACCTTGCCGTGCGTGAACACGCCCAGGTCCTCACCGCGCATGTGCGCGGCGCTGACGGCGGACCGCGCCGCGAGGTGGCGCGCCTTGGCGGCGCCGCGCGCCGTGCCGAAGTGCCACTTTCCGTGCAGGAAGTGCCCATCCACACCGCTGATCCGCGGCTCGCCCTTCGCCGTCACGGTGGACAGGGCGAGGGTGCACATGCCGGTGAGGACCTGGCTGAGCTGCTCCGCGGTCGGTGTGCTCTCGGTGTTGATGATCGAGCGGAGGTGTGAGGTGGAGCGGGAGAGGGAGGCGTCGAGGAGGTCCTGAAGCTCTCTGAGGTCTTCTGGAGTTTCGCGCATGGAGCTCCCTGTCTATCCGTATCTATCGTGGTGCCCGGTCCACGCCCACCATCGACGCCGGCCGGTGAGACCATGCTCGACCCAAGACCTGACACCTTGTGTCATATTTCTTCATCCGTCTTGCGGACGCCACCGGGCCGCCTGGCCGGACGCCACGCAGCGACTGGCTCTGACGGCCTGGAGCCGAGGGTGGAGAATCCAGGAACAGCGGTTGGCGCTGAGAACGATCATGGTTTGGTGGTTCCGTCAGGGGATCGGTCACGGTGTCAACCGCCCGTACCGACCGGCACCTCACGCAGCCCGGCCATCGCGTCGGACACCTCGGCGCTGACCGGCAGGGCGCCCTGGGCGCCTCTTCCCCGGGTCGACAATGCCGCCGCCACGACCGCCCAGCGGGCTGCTTCGATGACGGTTTCACCGGGTCGTGCCACCAGTGCCGTGGCGAGGGCTCCGCAGAAACAGTCCCCCGCGCCGGTGGTGTCCATCGCCTGCACCGGAAGCGCCGGCACGTGTGTGGCCTGGCCGTCGGGCTCGACCACCAGGGCGCCCTGCGCCCCGAGGGTCACCACCACGGTGGCAGCGAGACCGAGACGTCCCACCGCGCCCGTAACATCGTCCAACCGTCTGGGGACGGGCGTCCCGGCCAGGAGCGCCAGCTCGGTGCGGTTCGGCACCAGGATGTCCACCCGACGCGCGAGCGCCTCGGGTAGCGGGCACGCGGGTGCGGGATTGACGACCAGCAACCCGCCGGCCAGTTCGGCGGCTCGTTCCAGGGCGGGCATTCCGACCTCACACTGCATCAGGGTGAGGGCCGCCGCCCCGATCACGCCGCTTTGGCGGTCGATGCAGACCGGGTCGAGGGCGGCGTTGGCCCCGGGGCTCACCACGATGACGTTCTCTCCCTGACCATCCACTGTGATCAAGGCTGTTCCGGTAGGGGTTCCACCGACGACGATCATCCCGGACACGTCCACGCCCCGTCCGGCAAGCCGCTGCCGGACCAGGTCACCGGCGGCGTCGTCGCCCACGCAGCCGACGAAGGCGACGGATGCCCCCAGCGTGGCAACCGTCATCGCCTGGTTCGTGCCCTTCCCGCCGACCCCTTCCCAGTACTCCCGCGCGGTCAGCGTCTCGCCGGGGCGGGGCAGCCTGTCGGTCACCACCAACCGGTCCAGGTTGGCGCTGCCGACCACAGCGATCATCGGCTCGTTCAGCATGCTGCCATCTCCCTGTTCGATGCCCATCCCCGCGCGACTGCCCGCCACCGGGCCTCGTGCAGACCGTGTACCACCCGCACCGCCGAGCCCGCTGCGGCGGTCATGCTTGATCTACCGTTCTCGTCGACGGTCACTGCGGCCGCGACCTCGGCCGTCACCATGCCCGGGCAGACGGCGACAGCCGCAGCGACCAGGTCGTGGCAGTACCGGGCCGACCCCGCGGACCAGTAGTACGCCAGCAGTTGTGCCCGCAACCTGAGCCAACCCTCCCCGCCAGCGAGCGCGTACCGGACAGCGGTGTCCGGGCACCTCGCCTGGGTGGTCACGTCGGTCGGCACGATCCGAACGCCCTTGCCGGGCGGGTTGGTGAGCAGCAGCCGGGCCGCGTGGGGATCCCGCGCGAAGTTCGGTTCGGCCCCCTGCACCACGCCGGGCAGTGAGAACGCCCCGCCCATGACGGTCAGCCAGGCTTCCCCGGGCCGGTGTCCGCCTTGGCTGGCGATCCGCGCCGCCGTGGTGCACGGGCCGAGCACGAGGTAGTCGGTGTGTGGCGGTAACGCCTCGTCATCCATCCCGCCGCCGAATTCGGGTCCGCACGGCGGTACGAGCGTTCCGAGCCCGTACTCACCGTGCAGGTGCACTCCGGACGGCACCGAGGTCCGTCTCGCCGGCGTCACCTCGGCGCCCCGCAGCAGCAGCGGTCGACGGACCGGGGCAAGCGTCTTCAGGACGTGGGTGACCGCGGCTCCGACGACGTCGACAGTGCGGGCTCCGCCGGTCGCGATGACCGCGGGGACATCGACCTCCGGCAGGCAGAGTAGCCAGGCGAGCGCCACCAGATCATCCACGCCGCCGTCGGTGTCGACCACGATCCGTCGCCGCGTCCCGGCCATGGCAGCGCCGTGGCCGGGACGCGGCGATACCTGCTCAGGCACCCGCGACACCGAAACGGGAACGCAACCAGCTGGCGGCCGTACCGATGCCGGACCAGGCGAGCAGGCCCAGCAGGCTCAGCAACAGCAGCCCGACCATGGACTGCGGGACGTTGTCGGTTTCCTGGCCCTGAGCGACCATGAAGCCGAGTCCGGCCTGGGCACCGATCAGCTCACCGATGACCGCAGCCGTTACGCCGGCCAGCGCACCCAGCCGCAGCCCGACGACGATGTGCGGAAGTGTCATCGGCAACTCGACCCGGAAGAACCGCTGCGTTCCCGACATGGCGAGCACCTGACACAGGTGCCGGTAGGCCGTGCCGATGTCCCGCAGCCCGGCCAGCGTGTTGACCAGCACTGGGAAGAAGGTGACCAGGGCGACCAGTGTGATCTTGCTCGTCACGCCCAGGCCGAGCCACAGCACCAGCAGCGGCGCGATCGCGATCTTCGGCGTGATCTGGATCAGCACCAGTAGTGGCATTGCCAGTCGTTCCAGCCAACGCCAGCGGGCCGCCATCACTCCGGCGAGTACGCCCACCGTCAGCCCGATGGCAACGCCCTGCAACAGCTCGACAGCGGTCACCCTGATGTGTACGAGCAGTTGATCGCCAGCGAGCAACTGCCCGGCGTACCGCACGACCTCAACCGGCCCCGGCAGGGTGTACGCCGGAACGTCCGCGGCCTTGACGTAGCCCTGCCAGATCAGCAGGAACGCCACCACCGAGGTCGCACCGAGCAGGGTGCGGGGGAGCCGACCGAGTCGCCGTTCGGTCACGAGGATGCCTTCTGCACGAAGTCCGTCGCGCGTACGTCGCCCTTGATCAGGCCGTACTGCTTCTGGGCGTCCACCGCCTTCTGCCAGGCCGCTGGGTCGCCGTAGCCGAGCCCGTTCGCCTTGGTCGCCTCGCTCTGCCACAGCTCCTTGGCGAACACCTCCTGCATCACCTCGGTCACTGTCTGCTCTTGACCGGCGAAGCTGGGGGCGTACTTCTGGACCGACATCGTGACGGCAGCCGGCAGCTTGCCGTCGATGAGATCCTGCAGTGCCGTGTTCAGTGCGCTGGTGAATCCCTTGACCACCTGCGGATTCTTCTGGGCGTACTGCTGACCGGCGATCACCACGTTGCCGAACGAGGGCAGGTACTCGTTGGACAGGATCTGGTTCACCTGAACCCCCGCCGCCTTGAGGGTGTAGTAGCGCAGCCGGGAGAAGACGATCGCGTCGACTTCCTTGTTCTGCAGGGCGGAGACGATCGCCCCGGTGCCGACCACCTTGACGGTCATGTCCTTCTTCACGTCCAGGCCCGCTGAAGCGGCCATCGCCGTCAACTGCACGTAGTTCGGCGAACCGAGACTGGTCACGGCGACGGTCTTGCCCTTCAGCTGTGCGGGGCTGGTGATACCGGAGTCGGCGATGGTGAGCAGGGCACCGATGCCCTGCTGGTATGTCGTGTGCACCACGACGTCGGGCACTCCGTTGGCCACGGCCTGGATGACGGTGTCCGCGTTCGGGAAGCCGAACTGCACGTTGCCCGCAGCGACGTTCTTGGTGATCGTCGCGGCATCGGCGTACAGGAACTCGACGTCAAGTTTCTGGTCGGCGAAGTAGCCCTGCTCCTTCGCCCAGTACAGGGGTGCGTAGTAGGGCGCGGCGGCGCCGTCGATCTGGATGCTGACCTTTGTTGTGCCGCCGTCCTTGCCGCCTGTCGCGGGGGGCTCGACGTCGCCGCAGCCAGCGGTGACCGTGACGACGGCGCCGGCGACGACACCGGCGAGGATGGATCTGCGGTTGATGCGACGCATTGCGCTACCTCGAATCAGGGTGGGGGAAATGGTGGAAAGAGCCCGATTGCGTTGGCGTGGAATCAGGCCGGGACAGGGTCGCGCCAGGACAGGGCGCGGGTCTCCACGAAGGTGACCAGTTGGTAGACGGCGACTCCGACGGCGATGATCACCACGATCGCGGCCATCAGGGTGGGCACCTGGTACGACGAGTTGGCCTCCACCAGGAGATAGCCGAGTCCCTGGCTTGACGAGATCCACTCGGCGACGACGGCGCCGGTCATGGCGTCGACCACGGCAACCCGCGCGGCGGCGAAGATCGACGGTGACGCCGCCGGGATGTCGATCCGGAACAGCTTGGCGACCGGTTTCATCCCGATGGTCGTGGCCAGGTCCTGGTACCCGGAGTTCACCTGCCGGAGCCCGGTCACGGTGCCGACCAGGATCGGGAAGAAGGACAGGCTCACGATGAGAATGAGTTGGCTGGTCAGACCGAGGCCGAACCAGAGGACGAACATGGGGGCGAGAGCGATCTTCGGCATCGCCTGGAAGACGACCAGGAACGGGTAGATCATCGCGTCCACGACCTGTGATCGGGACACGAGCACTCCCAGCAGCGCACCGACCACGGCCCCGATGGCGAAGCCGAGCCCGATGTTGCGAACGGTGTAGCCCAGATGGGTCCAGAGCGTTCCGTCCCGCGCCAGGTCCACCAGTTGCCCCCCGACCTCACCGGGGCTGGCCAACAGGAATCGCGGGACATCCGCCGCCTCCTGGTACCCGGCCCAGACGGCCACGATGACGAGGACGTAGAGCAGCGCGACGAAGGGCTTGAGCACGATCGGCAGGCGGCGGGACCGCCGTCGCCCCGTACCCGCCGTCTCGGCCCGCGGCGCGGCGACCATCGATTCGGGCGCCGAGGTGGGGGCCGTCACAGCTCCCCCCGTAGCATGGCCTGGAACTCCGCGAACCGTGGGTCGAGCTTGGTCTCCGCGTTCCGTGGCCGGGGCAGGGGTACGTCGTGGACCGCGCGGACCCGGCCGGGATGCGGTGACAGCACGACCACCCGGTCGGCGAGGTACGCCGCCTCGTCGACGCTGTGCGTGACGAAGACGATGGTCTTGCCGGTTGCGGTCCAGATTCTGAGCAGGTCATCGTGCAGCTTCTCCCGCGTGATCTGGTCGAGCGCGCCGAAGGGCTCGTCCATCAGCAGCAGCGCCGGATCGTGCGCGAGGGCCCGGACGATCGAGGTCCGCTGGCGCATGCCGCCGGACAGTTCTCTCGGCAGCGCATCGGCGAAGTCCGTCAGGCCGACCAGGCTCAACAGTTCGCGCACCCGCGGCTCGTACTGCTGGCGCGGGATCTTCAACGTCTCGGGGGCGATGGCGGCGTTGCGGAAGACGGTGCGCCACGGCAGCAGCACCGACTCCTGGAAGACGTAGCCGATGTCCCGTCCCGGCGTCGGCTGGCGCGACCAGATCGTTCTGCCGGAGGTGACGGTGTCCAGGCCCGCCATGATCCGGAGCAGGGTGGACTTGCCGCACCCCGAGGCGCCGATGATCGCCAGGATTTCACCCTGTCGCACGTCGAGCGACACATCGTGCAGCGCGTGCACCACCTTGCCGCGCTCGGATCGATATTCCTTGTTGATGCCCGATATCCGTAGCAGCGTCCCGGCCGGTACGGCTGCCGCCGTGCCTGTCTGATTGTCGACGGAACTTCCGGTTGGCGCACTCATTTCTGTTCACATCCACAACTCGATCGGAAGATTGGCTCGGCGGGCAGGCTGACGTGCCTCGCCGGTCGGTACGGATCGCGTATGCGCTTCTCCATGAGGGTCAGCGCCTCGGCGGCGAGCAGGGACAGGGGCTGCCGCATGGTGGACAGCGGCGGTGTGGTGTAGGCGCTGACGTCGGTCCCGTCGAAGGAGACGATGGCGACGTCGCGGGGCACGTCGAGCCCTCGGTCGCGCACGGCGCGCAGCAGGCCCAGTGCCTGCCGGTCCGAGGCGACGAAGACGGCGGCGGGCAGTGTCAACCGGTCGAGCAGTTGGGCACCGGCCAACCGTCCGCCGTCCGGCGTGAAGTCCGACGACACCTCCCACGCTTCGGCGGTGATGTCGTGGTCCCGTAGTGCCTGCCGCCAGCCGGCGGCCCGTTCCCGTCCCACGACGGTTTCGCCGGGGCCGGACAGGCACGACACCTGCCGGAAGCCGTGCCCGAGCAGATGGCTGGTGGCCAGACGGGCGCCCTCGTGGTGATCCACCGCGACCGAGTCGTGTCCGCTGGTGGCCTCCGGCGGCACGCGGTCGAGTACGACCACCGGGCACGGGGCGTCAGCCAACGCGAGTGCGTTCGAAGGGCTCTCGTGACGGGGCACCCACAACACCCCCTCAGCCCGCACGTCGCCCATGGCGGCGAGCCGTTCCGCCTCCTCCCGTCCGTTGGAGTGCAACAGGAAGAGCAGCTTGCCGCGCCGCGCGGCTTCGGTCTCGATCGCATGCGCCAGTTCGGCGAAGAACGGGTTGCCGCCGTCCGGCATCAGCAGGCCGAGAAACCCGCTGCGGGTACGACGCAGCGCCTGGGCGACCCGGTTCGGGCGGTAGCCGAGTTCCCGGATGGCCGCCTCGACCCGGGCCCGGGTCGCTGGGGCCACGGGTTTTGGTCCGCCGTTCAGCACATAGCTGACCACTGCGGCGGATGTCTGTGCCCGCTTGGCCACGTCGGCTCGGGTCACCTTCATCAGCACCTCCGGGGGAAGGAGGAACCGAAGATATGTCCATCACAACGTGTAGTCAACACGTGTAGATGATTTGGTGTCGCCGCGGCAACGTCTCAGGCGGCCCGGCGCGCCTCGCTGCTGCCTCATCGAGCCGAAGGTCTGCTTCGCCTCCGCGGAAATCCGGGGAGTCCTTGGATCTGAGGTCGACGATGCGACGAGCCCGTCCGGGGGTGCACCCCACCCGGCGGGTGCCCCGGCCGCGCAGGCCATCAGGTCCCGTCCGGAGCTGCCAAGCGGGGTCCCTGCGGAGCCGCCTCAGCCACTCAAGCTGGATAAATGCTCGACATAACGCATCGCACCCCGCGCCGGCAGCAAGCGCCGGCAGCCCTTGACGAACGTCTAGCCATGGCGCATAGTCGGCTCTTCCCAAGTGGAAGGCGTTCATCCGCGTGGAGGAAACAATGCTGTGCGCCTCATCCGGCACCATGGGCGAGGCTGCCGTCGCTCCGACGGCGGAGGCGGACTCAAGAGACCACTTCTGGGCCACCAGCGACCCCGTGGCGGTCGACCTGTCCGTCACGATGGGTGACATCAGGCTGAACAATCCCGTCATGCCGGCGTCCGGTTGCTTCGGCCCCGAACTCGGCGCCCTGCTGCCGGTGCACGAGTTGGGCGCCCTGGTGACCAAGACCGTCTTCGCCACGGTCCGGTCGGGCAACCCCGCACACCGGATCACGGAGGCTGCCGACGGGATGCTCAACAGCGTCGGTATCCCGAGTCCCGGCATCGCCGAGTTCCGGGCACAGGTGCTTCCGCGGTACCTGGCGACGAGCGTGCCCACCATCATCAGCATCGGCGGGCTCACCGTGGCGGAGTACTGGGCAGCGGCAGATCAACTGGCCGGACACGGCGCCACCGCGGTCGAGGTCAACGTCTCGTGCCCCAATCTGGAGCATGGCGGCCTGGCCATCGGCACCGATCCGAGCACGGTGGAGCGGGTCGTGTCCGGAGTGGTCGCCCGTTCGGACGTACCGGTGTTCGTCAAGCTCACCCCGAACGTGACCTCGATCGCAGAGATCGCCCGCGCCGCGGAGCACGCCGGAGCCACCGCCATCACCGTGGCCAACACCTTCCCGGCGATGAGCGTGGACGTCACCCACCGCTCGGCCGTACTCGGCAACGGTGTCGGTGGGCTCTCCGGGCCGGCGGTGAAACCGATCGCGCTACGCCTGGTCTGGCAGGCCGCCCAGGCGGTCGACATCCCGGTCATCGGCTGTGGCGGCATCACCACCGCCCGGGACGCGCTGGAGTTCCTGCTCGCCGGGGCAACCGCCATCCAGGTCGGCACCGCCAACTTCACCCGGCCGTACGCCATGGCGCAGATCGTCCGGGGCCTCGGACCCCTGCTCGCCGCATCGGGCACGATGACCGTTTCGGACGTCATCGGCTCGTTACGAGTCTGAGCTTTCGCGCCCGAGCGCCTGTCGAAGGAGAGACCGTGCAGCCGGTTGTCAGAGCCCTGGAAATACTTCGCGCCATCGCCCACCACGGCGACGGGATGACCATCGGGGATATTCACTCGACGCTCGGCATCCCGCTGGGCAGTGCCCACCGGTTGCTGGCCGTCCTGACCGAGCAGGAATTCGTCACCCGGTCACCGATCAACCGACGTTACTTCCTCGGACCTGCCGCCCGGCAGCTGACCGAACAAAACAACCGGCTCACCTCGACCCTGACCGCACCACACCCCGCAGTCGTCGCAGCCGCGGCCGAGTCCGGCGAGACGGTCTTCCTCTCCGAACTGGTCGGCAGCCAGGTGGTCTGCATCTCGCTCATCGAGAGCAAGCACCCGCTACGCCTGTTCGTGCGGATCGGCCAGGAAATGCCCCTTCACGCCGCCGCCTCCGCGCGGGCGCTCCTCGCCGACCTGGACACCGGTACAGCCCGCGCGCTGCTCGCCGACCGCCCGCTCACTTCCTTCACCTCGGACACCCCGGCCACCCCCGATGCCGTGATCGAACACCTGGCGATCGTCCGGGCACGCGGGTACGACGTGTGCGACGACGAGCTGGACCGCGGAGTGTGGGCCGTAGCAGCGCCGATCCGGACGTCCATCGGTACAACCTGCGCGAGCCTCACCCTGGCCGCAGCCGCCGACCGGATGCGCGACCCCGTGGCCCGGGCAGGAGCGATCCACCTCGTGCTCACCACCGCAGCTCGGCTCAGCGCTGAACTCGGCTACATCAGCCGGTTCCCGTCGTCACCGTCGGTCCCGCAGATGGATCAGCCGGACAAGCCACGCCCGAACCGACCAGCCTCGGAGGAAGACCATGATCCGCGCTGACAGCGCTGTGGACACCGGTACCAACCGGCGGAACATATTCCAGAGCCGCCACCAACGTTGGACGGAGCTGGCGCGGGACCTCCGCGCCGCAGCGTGCCTACCAGGCGAGTTCATACTCGACGCGAGTGAGCCTGTCGACACGTACATCGACGTTGTTCTGTTCGAAACCCGGCCGACGATCCTCCGCCGGATGGCTGCCCTGTTGGCGGATCTGGTGGACGCGACCGCCGACAGACTGGCCGCCCGGACACAGGTGATGCCGCTCGTCACCGCGCTGTCCCTGGAGACCGGGCTGCCCTTCGCCATGATCCGCAGCCTCGATGAGGGGGGCGGGTCACGGGTCGAGGGCGAGCTGCACGCCGGCGAGCGGGTCGTCCTCGTCGAGGACGTGATCGTGTCTGGTGCGCATACCGCGGGCGCGGTGCGCGCACTGCGTGACCTCGGCGCGGTCGTGCCGGGCGTACTGGCCGCCGTCGACCGCAGCCGGGGCCGGAGCCATACCGCCGCCGACTGCCCCGTCCAGGCCCTGTACACCCCGCTCGACCTGCAGATACCCGACCAGGCGCGGCCCTGCGCCCGAACGGACGCCAGCCAGGCGACAGCCTGACAGACCGGGGCGCCCCGCGTCGCGAACCCGCGCGTACACCACCTACCCGAATGGAGCTGAGACCGCGATGACGACCCACCCACCATCTCCGGACCGACTAGCCGCCGCCGTCGACGAACTGCGACGGGCGGCGGCAGACGGCGGTGTCGCAGACGCCGCCGCAGTCGAAATCGTCGGCCGGATGCTCGCCGAGCGGCTGCGGCCGCAGCACCCCGATGTCATCGTCGGGCGGGACAACATCGACGACTGCGTGCTGACCCATGTGGTATGCCGGGAACTGGACATCCCGGCGGTACGGGTTTACGAAGGATCAGGACTGCTCTCGCTGAGTCGGCATCCCACCGCCGGATCGCGAGCCGCGCTTCTCGCCGTGGCGTGGTCCGACCTGTCACCGCTTCGGACACTGCAACGCCTCCTCGCCAACGATCAGGTGACCGTGGTGGCCGTCGCGGCAGCCCTGCCCATCCCCGAACCGGCACTGCCCGGTCCGGCCGGGAACCCGGTCGCCACCGTCACCACGACGACGGACGCACCACGATGAGCCCGACCCTGGTGGAAACCAGCCTGCCACCGGTTGACACCGGCCGGCTGACCCACCTGCTGACGGAGTTCGCCGGATACAGCGAGACCACGCACGGGGTGACCCGGCTCGCGTACACCCCGCTAGAACGCGGGGCGCACCGCATGTTCACCGACGAGCTCAGTGCGCTCGGCCTACATACCTGGACCGACGCGGCAGGCAACAGCTACGCCGAGATAGCCGGGGGCGGGCCAGCCCGCGCCATCGGTACGGGCTCCCACCTGGACACCGTGCCGAACGCCGGCCGGTTCGACGGCATCGCCGGCGTGGTAGCGGCGATGGAGGTAGCCCGGATCCTGGTGGAGAGCGACGCGCGACACACGCATCCGATCAGGTTCGTGGCGTTCGCCGGCGAAGAGGGCGCCCGGTTCGGCCAGGCCTGTACCGGCAGCCGGATCGCGGCAGGCCTACTCGACTCGCCGGACCTGGCCGACCTGCGGGACACGCGTGGTGTGTCCGTTGCTGACGCCATGCGGTCGGTGGGGCTCGACCCGGATCGTGTCTCGGAGGCGCGCTGGAGCACGGACGACTGGGCGGCATTCGTGGAACTCCACATCGAGCAGGGCAACGTGCTCGAAGCACAGGCCATTCCGGTGGGCATTGTCGAACTCATCTCCGGCAGTACCCGTCTTCGGCTCGACCTGCATGGACGCGCCTCGCACACCGGGGGCACCCCGATGCACCAACGTGCCGACGCCATGACCGCCGCAGCCGAGATAACGCTGCTCGCCGAGGAGATCGCCACCGACGCTCGACACCACGGTACGCGGGCGACGGTCGGCCGGCTGGAGCTCGAGCCAGGATCGATCACCACCATCCCTGGCACGGCCCGACTGTACGTCGACATCCGCGACGTGGACAGCGATCGACAGCGAATGACCGCGGTCGAGTTGATGAACGGTGCCCGGAGCATCTGCGAGCGGCGCGGACTGACCCTCGACATCGAGACGTTGGGCGACACCTCCCCGGTCGTGCTGCCGGTCTGGTTACGTCGCAAGATCGCCGACGTCTGCACCACCACAGGCACCAGGTACCGGGTACTCCCCAGCGGCGCCAGCCACGACAGCCAGATGATCAACAAGGTCGTACCGGCTGGAATGATCTTCGTCCCGAGCCGGAACGGTCTGAGCCACGTCCCGGACGAGTGGACCAGCGTGGAGGATCTCGCCGTCGGTACCGACCTGCTCGCCCGCAGCCTCCTCGCCCTGGACCGCGAGCTGGACTCCGGAACCACGGCGGAGGCGACGTGCTGAACACCGCGGGCCACCTCGTGCCGCTGGATCTGCCACCGACACACCGCCCCCGACCCACCTGGCACCACGCACCGGTGCTCCGCCATGAACCGGTCGGCGACCGGTACCGCCTTCTGCGCCTGCACGCCCCGACCATCGCCACCCGGGCCCAGGCCGGCCAGTTCGTCATGCTCACCGCAGCGCGCACCGACGAGGTCGGCCCCGTCCTGCCCCGTCCGATGGCAATCTACGACGTGGTACCGGAAACGGGCACGCTCGACGTGGTGTACGGGGTTCTCGGAGGGGGCACCCGAAAGCTCTCGACCTTCGCCGTTGGCGAGACCATGCTCGTGACCGGGCCGCTGGGCCAGGGATTCCACCTCACTGCCGGCAGCAACCACGTGCTGTTGCTCGGCAGGGGAATCGGCACCTGCTCGCTGACCATGGTCGCCGCAGCCAATACCGCCCGGGGCGGCGTGACGACGGCTGTCGTCAGTGCCCGCCACCCGGGGGCCCTGGTCGGCGTCGATGTGCTTCGCCGGGGCGGAACCGGGCAGCTCCACCAGGTCACGGACCAGGACGCCACCAGTGAGCCCGACTTCCTGGCCACACTGCTCACCGCGACGCTGGACAACAACCCCCCGGAACTCATCCTTACCTGCGGTTCACAGCGACTGGTCGACCTGGCCGCCGAACTCGGCCGGCGGTGGGGCGCCGAGGTGCAGGTTTCGGTCGAAGCCCACATGGCGTGTGGCCTGGGGTACTGCCACGGATGTTCGTCCGGGCAACGGGGAGAGGGCAGGGAAGCTCCCCTGGTCTGTCTCGACGGGCCGGTCTTCTGGTGGAACGTCGGCCATGGCTGAGCCGAGCTGGGACGTTTCGGTAGGGCCACTGTCCCGGCAGCCGCTTCTGCCATGCACGGTGCTCCGTGGCGTACGCCCCTACGGCGACCGCCCGATAGATCTGCTGATCGAAAATGGCAAGATCGCCGCACGCGGCGACATCGGCACCGGACCGGATGTCCTCGACATCGCCTGCCACGGTCTCATCGTCCTGCCCGCCCTCACGGATCTGCACACCCACCTACGGGAGCCGGGCACCGAGGACGCCGAGACGATCGCCACCGGCACGCTGGCGGCGGTCAAAGGTGGGTACGCCACCGTGTTCGCGATGGCGAACACCAATCCGGTGGCCGACGGCCCGGAACAGGTGGAACACGTCGCCGTCATCGCCGAGCACACCGGCCACTGCCGGGTACAACCCGTGGGCGCGGTGACCCTCGGTCTCGCCGGTGTCACCATCGCCCCGATCGAGGCGATGGCTGCCTCGCACGCCAAGACCCGGATGTTCTCCGACGACGGCCGGTGCGTGGAGGATCCCGCACTGATGAGGCAGGCGCTTCGCCGGGCGGCCGACGCGGGTGGATTCATCGCCCAGCACGCGCAGTCGTCACCGCTGACACCGGGCGCTCAGGCCAACGACGGGGCACCGGCCCGCGAGTTGGCACTGGCCGGCTGGCCGAATGTGGCCGAAGAGGTGATCATCGCTCGGGACTGCGTTCTCGCTGGCGCGGACAACACACCCCTGCACATCTGCCACGTCTCGACCCGTGGCAGCGTGGAGATCATCCGCTGGGCCAAGTCCCGGGGCTGGCCGGTCACCGCAGAGGTCACCCCACACCATCTCCTGCTCACCGACGAACTGATCCGTACCGGGGACACCCGTTACAAGGTCAACCCGCCGCTACGGGACATCCAGGACGTACTGGCCCTGCGCGACGCCCTCGCCGAGGGCATCATCGACGTGGTCGCCACCGATCACGCGCCACACACCCCGACAGCCAAGAACCGCCCATGGTCCGACGCCCCACCCGGCATGCTCGGCCTGGAAACCGCGCTGCCGGTCGTCGCGGAGACCATGGTGCGTACGGGACTCATGTCCTGGCGCGGGCTGGCCGAGGCGATGGCCATCCGGCCGGCGGCCATCGGGGGGACCGGCGTCGGCTCCGACCCGCTCCAACCAGGGATGCCGGCCAGCCTGTGTCTTGTTGACGCCGGAGCCGACTGGACGGTCGATCCCACCCGACTGGCCAGTCCCGCGCGCAACACGCCCTTCTCCGGTCACCGATTCGGATGCCGGGTGGTCGCCACCATGATCGACGGCAGGCTCGCCTGGTCCACCAGCGAGGTAACGCTCAGCAAGGACTGTGTGGATTTCCGTCCTTGACCACGTCAACCGGCGCTGATGCGTTGGCGGATCGGTGGACGAACTGAGCCGCGTGGCCGTGCCATCGCCGCGGTCACCCGATCGGCTTTCCGATGTGATCAATGCCCGCTCCCCATGACACGACCGCTCTTGTTGCAAGATACTGGCAACAGCCAAATGGCGGCAACATCATCGGAGGACACCTGATGGCGGTCTACACCCTGCCCGACATGCCCTACGACTACGGCGCCCTGGAGCCGGCCATGTCCGGACAGATCCTGGAGCTGCACCACGACAAGCACCACGCCGCGTACGTCAAGGGCGCCAACGACGGCCTTGAGCAGCTCGCCGAGGCCCGCGCCAAGGGCGACTTCGGCACGCTCGTCGGCCTGGAGAAGACGTTCGCGTTCAACCTGTCCGGACACGTCCTGCACTCGATCTTCTGGAACAACCTGTCTCCGGACGGCGGCGACCGACCCGACGGCGAGCTCGCCGCGGCGATCGACGAGCACTTCGGCTCCTTCGACGCCTTCGCCGGACAGCTGTCGGCGGCGACGAAGGGCGTGCAGGGCTCCGGCTGGGGTGTCCTGGCCTGGGAACCGCTCGGTCAGCGGCTGATCGTGGAGCAGGTGTACGACCACCACGGCAACGTCGGTCAGGGCTCCACCCCGCTGCTGGTCTTCGACGCCTGGGAACACGCCTACTACCTGCAGTACAAGAACGTGCGTCCGGACTACGTGGACCGGCTGTGGAACCTGGTCAACTGGCCGGACGTGATCGCCCGGTTCGACGCCGCCCAGGCCGCGAGCCCGAAGATCTGACCCGGGTGAGCGCACCCACCCCCGCCACGGCGGAGCTGGTCCAACGCGCCGCCGGGGTCATCGCGGCCACCCACCGCGGTGACCTCGCCGGTGCCGAGGAACTCCTCGCCGCGTTCCCCGGCGAGCAGGCCAAGACCCTTGGCTTCTACCTGCTCGCTGACCTCGCGCTCGGCCTGGTCCGGGCCGGCAGCGGGCAGTCCATGGACGACCTGGTCCGGGAGCTGTCCCTGCTCGTCGCGGTCACCGCAGGTCAACCACCACCCGCCGGGATCTGACCGCGGGGTCCTCGTCGCCGATCGCCGACCACGAGGACCCCGCCCGCGGTCATGCACAGGAGTGACGGCGCGGACCACGCCGTGCCGCCGGGACGACGATCGCGGCGACATGGCCGGCCAGCGCGGCCACGGACAGTCCAACCACGCCTCAGCCCTCCTCGACGCCGTCGAGCAGCGCCCGCCGCAGGGCAAGCCGGTGCTCCCGGCGGATCTGCGCCTCGCGGTAGCGGCACCGGTCGCCATCGGTCTCGGGTAGCAGCGGGGGCACGGTGCGCGGCTGACCGTCGTCGTCGACGGCGACCATGACCAGGTGGGCGGTGGCCACGTCGGTGGGTGGTACCGCCCGGTCCCAGCGGTCGGCGGTGACCTTGACCGCCACCTCCATCGAGCTGCGACCGGCCCAGGTGATCCGGGCATCGACGTGAACGACGTCGCCGACCCGGACCGCACGGAGGAAGGCGGTCTCGTCGATGGCGGCGGTGACCGCCGGCCCGTCGGAGTGCCGGGCGGCAACCACTCCGGCGACGGAGTCGATGAGGTTGAGTATCCGGCCTCCGTGCACGGTGCCCATCAGGTTGGTGTGGTGCTGGTCCATGATCTGCGACAGGATCAGGTGCGACGCCGACGGCGGTCGGCCGGCGGTCATGGTGGTGTCGTGCACAGCGGTAGTCCGTCCCTCGAACCCACGCCGCCGAGACACGGACACGCTGTCGAGGGCCCGCCCGCGTCGGGGCGCGGCGGGTCACCCGCCCAGCCCTCCCGCGAGGCCGACGGCAGCGCACACGGTTGTGTACGCGGCACGGGCAGGTCTTCGGACTCGTGGGCAGGACCGGGGTCACCGGTCTCCTACTGGCCGTCGCTTCCCGGGCCGGTGGCCCAGTGCTGATGACGGCGGTCGTTCCCACTCACCGCTGCGGGGCAGTCCCGGACTTCCACCGGGTTCCCTCTTACGACGCTCGGCCGAGTCCGGCCGGGCGAACCAGCGCCGTCCCGCAGCGTATCCCGCCGCCGGTCACGTCTCGGGCGGCGGCGGGGCCGGCTGTGAGGTAGCTCCCTCGCCCCATCTCCTGCACTTCTCGCCCGTCGGTGCCGCTGCCGGCTGGGTCGTAACTGGCCCCACCTCTTTGGGTGTTGGGGTGGTCGTGACGGTCTAGAGTGGCCCTGCCTGAGCGGTGTCCTCGTCGTTGAGGATCCTCCGTTGACGTTGATGGGAGGGCCCGGGATGGGGTCCATGGCGGGGTTGTTCGCGAACGCCCGTGCAGGCGGGGCGGCAGGTCACCGTGCAGATGCCGTTGATCGAAGGAGGGTCACGGCAGCCGGAACGCTGACGCAGCTCGACGGATCTTGCCGTGGACCCGTGGCGGAGGTGGTCTGATGACGTCGCGCTTCGATGACGTCGCGCTTCGCGCCCCCGTCGATCCTGCGCTCGCCCGTGCGGAGGGCCGCGAACTGGTACGTCACGAGGGCGGACGTTCCGGCGAGGCCGCGGCCGGAGGTTGGATCGTGTTCCAGAGCGCCGTACTTGTGGTCGGTGCGGGGGCGTTGGCCGCCCTGTGCGTGCTGATGGTGCAGCTTATGTTCGGTGCGCCCGGCGCCGATGCCACGACGGTGGTGATCGCGGGTCTCATGGTGGTTCCGCTCGCCGTGATGCGGATCCGGGGTGTCGTCCGGGGTCGTCGGGCCTCGGAGGTCGGCTGGTACCGGCTGAGGCGTTTCACCGAGGCGAATGGGATGTCCTACACAGCCGTCGAGAAGGATCCGGTTCGACCGGCGGCTTTGTTCCGCGTCGGATCGTTGCGGGTCGCGGGTGATCTGGTGACCGGGACTGCGCATCGTCCGTTCGAGGTCGCGAACTACGCCTATTCCACCTGGACGGGGTCGACGCGCATGCCGCACACGGCCTGCTACGTCATGTTCACCGTGCGGACAGCGTTGCCGCCGATGACGCTGGTGACCGCCGCGCGAGATGTCCCGTCGTGCGCATGGGGGGTACCGCCATCGCACCGGCCGCTGGTGATGGGCGGCTCGTTCGACGTGCATTTCCAGGTTCTTTGCGCACCGCAGGATGACGACGCCGTCCGGAGGCTGCTCACCCCCGCGGTGCAGGAGACGCTCGTCGAGCTCGCGGGGAACTGCGACGTCGAGATCGTCGACGGCCGCGTCTTCTTCATCGCGCGTTGGGCGCTGCCGAACACGGCTCCCGCATTCTGGGAGTGGATCGAGGACCTCGCCGCGCTGGTGGACGAGCAACTGGACCGACAGGGCGGTTCTGCCGTGCCGGGCAGGCGAGTCGCGGACGAAGCGCGTCGATCGCGCAGAGCAACGCTGTTCGCGAGGACGAGGCTGCGCGGAACCGCGGTCGTCGGCTGTCTGATCCCGTTGCTGTTCGGAGTCGTCGCGGCGGCTTTGACCAGCGCGAACATGTGGTAGGCGCAGGCTCGGCCACGAAGGGGAGGGGCTCGGCGTCGGGGTGCATGGCCCGCTGGGCCGCGATCAACACCATGACCCGCCGCCTCGCCCACACCCGCAACCAACTCGCCGCCACCAGCTGAGAAGAACGACCGTTGCTAAAGCTGGCTCCCCGACCAGCGGCCGTCGGTTGCGCAAGCGCAAGCGCAGGCGCGGCGCGAAACCTCAGTACCAGTAGTAGCTCCAGTTTCCTTGGCAGTCGGACTCGAAGGCTTCCCGGCTCTCGAGAGCGATGTTGACCGGGATGATCCTGGTTGACCCGAACTCGTCCTCTTCGGCGATGAGGGCGCGGAGTTGTCGTTCCCACTCGTACCATTGCGGTGTCTGCCGCAGTTGCGTGACCTGAGCCGCAGTGTGGACGAACACGGAGACGCTGTGAAGATCCGCGTTCACGGCGACGGTCCAGACGCTGGCTCCCCAGTCATCGCGGGACTGGTCCCACCGCTCCTGCGGTATCGCCGCCATGACGCGGGTCGTGGCCTCCTCATCGAAGCACCCCAGCCCGCCCAGAATCGGATCAGTTGTGTACTCGATGCAGCCAAGTGCTGCGATGCGCCGGGCCCGCGAACCTGGAAGGTTCCCCACCCGCAACGCCCGTGCCGTGAACTGCCGCCACCGCCACGGACCAAACTCGGCAACGATCTGATCGAAGACCGCGTCCGCCCGCAGGCGGCGTTCATGGTCGAGTGCCGCGCCACGTACCCAGGCGGTTATGGTCGGAACCTCCACGCCCGGGACTCCGTGGCCGGCCACGGAGTTCATGGACCCGCAGGTAAGGGCAACAACGGGCTGACCGAGCCGAGCCTCGAGCGCCGGGCGAAGTTCCGCGTCACCGGCCGTCTGTCCTCGGAGGACATTCGCAACCTCCTCGAACTCGTCGTCTTCCTCCGCGCTCACACCAGCATTCTGCCGCACCAGACATCGCTGTGTGACTGCCTTACCCGGTCGTCGGGTACCGCGCCACGTCGCTTGACCTACCGGCGTGGCTCAGGACGCGACGACGGGCGTGAAGCTGACCGGCAGTTCGTCCAGGCCCCGGAGCATGCCAGGCCAGCGCCGCACCTCCTCCAGCGGCTTGGCCAGCGCGAGATCGGGCAGCCGGCGCAGCACCGTACCGAGCGCGATGGTGGCCTGCTGGCGGGCCAGCGCCTGGCCCAGGCAGTGGTGCATGCCGTGCCCGAAGCTCAGGTGCGGGTTCCGGTTGCGGGCCAGGTCCACCACCTCCGGCCGCGGGAACTGCGCCGGGTCGCGGTTGGCGGCGGCCAGCGACACCACGACCATCTCGCCCGCGGGGATCCGGACCCCGCCGAACTCCACCTCCTCCTTGGTGAACCGGGCCACGCCGCGGGTCACCGGACCGTTGAGCCGCAGTAGTTCCTCGATGGCGGGCGGCAGCAGCGCGGAGTCCCGGCGCACCGCGTCGGCGAGACCGGGGTCGCGCAGCATGGCCACGATCGCCGAGCCGATGAAGCAAACCGTGGTCTCGTGACCGGAGAGCAGCAACATGATCGCCATGGCGACGACCTCGGTGTCGGTCAGCCGCTCCGCGGCGTGCGCCTGGGTGAGCGCCGACAGCAGGTCGTCGCCCGGCTCGGCCCGCTTGGCGGGCACCAGCTCCTCGAAGTAGCGGGTCATCTCGGCGCGGGCCGCGTCCGCCCGGCGCAGCGTGTCCGGGTCGGCGGGTGGCATGGCCAGGCCGACGCTCCAGCCGCGGAACAGCCGGTGGTCCTGGTACGGGACCCCGAGCAGCCGGCAGATCACCGCGATGGGCAGCGGGAAGGCGAGGTCGTTGACCAGGTCGGCCCGTCCGGTGGGCGCCACGGCGTCGAGCAGCCCGTCGGTGAGCTCCTGGATCTGTGGTTTGAGCTGCTCCACCAGCCGGGCGGTGAAGCCGCGCGCGACGACGCCCCGCAGCCGGGTGTGGTCGGGCGGGTCCACCGACAGCATGCTCCAGGCCAGTACGTTCGCCCGCCGCCGCTGCTCGGCGGGGCCGGGTAGGACGGAGGCCCCGTATTCGAGGCTGTTGCTCAACCGGGGGTCGTTCAGCGCGGCGACGGCCTCGGCGTACCCGGTGACCAGCCAGACGGGCACGGCACCGCGCAACCGGACCTGCTGGACCCGTCCGCTCGCGCGGATCGCCTCCAGCAGGGCGTACGGATCCTCCTGCTGGGAGAAGTCCTTCGGGATGTCGAACCTGGCGGGGGCGACGGTCACGGGAGCGCTCCTTCGCTGACGGCGTGGCGGATGGTCGCCGGTCGAACCCATTCGGTGAGCAGGCGGCCGTCCCGGACCCGGAACCGGACGCTGGGGCGGGGCGAGGCGGTGTCGACGACGAGCGTCCGCTCCTCCGTCCAGCCTTCCAACCGGAACTCCGACCGGCCGATGTGCACCAGCGCGAACGTCGGATCGCCCGCCAGCACCAGGACCGGCCGTCCCTGGTCGACCTCGATGCGGCCCGGCACGTCGGGCCGGGCCTCGTCCAGCGGGTCCTCCTCGGACCACCGCGAAAAGTCGGCGGGCACCGGGAACTCGCAGCCCAGCCCGGCCAGGTCGGCGGCCCGCAGCGGCACCGGGTCGGTGGCCAGCAGGACGTCCGGCCAGGGCAGCCGGTCCAGGTACGCCTCCGGGAACAGGTCCAGCAGCGACCGGGTCACCAGGCAGTCGATCACCAGGTGGACGCGCGGTTCGGGTCCGGTGTTGCGCACGTAGTGCGGCCGGTCGAAGTCGCCGAACCACAGGCGGCCCACGTCCCAGTGGTACGGCGTGGACTCGATGACCAGCTCCGCGCCGGGATTGGTGATCACCGGTACGTGCAGCCGCAGCACGCCCCACGGGTATCCGCACTTGCCGTCGCGGTGTTCGTGCACCTGCGCCCCGGGGCCGAGGGACATCAGCCGGACCGCGCGCAGCGGCGCCGGGATGGTGGAGAGCAGCTCGGCCAGGTACGGCGAGCGGGCCAGCAGCGGGGTGTCCCGGTACGGATCGAGGCCCGCGCCGCCGGGATCGGTACGCCCCGGGTCGCCGGTCGGGCTGCGCAGCGGCAGGATTCGCCAGTCGATCTCGACCGGGGCGGCGAGTCCGGCCTGGCTGTAGGCGCGCTGCGCCCGCCAGCGGTGGTCCCGCAACGCGTGTACCTCGTCGGCCAGGCGTGCCGGGTCGTACCGCCGGTCCAGCGGCACCACGGCGGGGAGAGCCGATTTCGCCGCCCGGACGCGGTTCACGCCGACGCCTCCTTGCGCACGACGACCCCACCGGGGTCCTCGGCGGAGACTCCGGCGAACACCAGCCCCGGGGCAGGCGCCAGCCCGGCAGCGGCCAGGTCGGCCAGCACCGGCTCCGGCCGGTGCATGTTGTGTCGGCGCTCGACCTTCTCCGTGGCGAGCAGCCGGTCTTCATGGAACGTGCGGTAGATGTAGGTGAGCTGCGACTCGTCCGGGCCGAGCGCGGTGGCGGCGGCGGCGAGCTCGTACCGGCACTCGCCGACGGTGACCTCGTCGACGACCCGCTCCGGGAAGTCCGGTGCCGGTTGCCTGAGCACCATGTCCATGGCCAGCAGGCCACCGTCGGCGAGGTGGTCGGCGACGGCGCGGAACAGGTGCGGCCGGTCGGCCGGCCGGATGTGCTCCAGCACGCCGCCGAAGTACGCGTAGTCGAACCGACGGTCGAGCCGGAACGGCGGCACAGCGACATCGAGCACGGTGACCCGCGCCTGCAGGTGCGGCCGTTCGGCCAGCTTCGCCAGCAGCACCGCGCGCATCGTCGCGGACCGTTCGAGGCAGACCAAGCCGGCCACTTTCGCCGCCACGGCCAGCGTCGCGCGCCCGGTGCCGGGTCCAATCTCCAGCGCATATCCGTCGGACGGGGCGAACTCCGTGAAGAACGACACCGAGGGGAGCGCCTCGTCGCCGAGCTTCGCCCGGAATAGATCGTAGTAACCGGCTGCGAACGCGTACGGATCCGGGCCTCGCATGTTCGTGTCCTCCTGGTCGAGTACATTCTTTCCGGCCAGGACAGTGCCCGTCGGGCACCTTCGGAACATCGTCCGGGTGCCCGACGAACACTGCCTCTCACTTCAATTTGACTCAGTGCCAGTAACGCATGTCGTCCCTCCCTTCGTCATCGATCGGGAATGCGACCGCGACCGGCTATCGCAGGGCGATTTCCAGACGGTCGAGGCCACGCAGGGTGAGGTTGCGCCGGTACGCCGGCTCGGCGAGCAACCGGGCATGTGGGTACTCCGTCGTGAGGACGGTGCTGAGGATCCGGGCCTGCAGTGTGGCGAACGGCGACCCGAGGCAGGAGTGCGCGCCCCGGCCGAACCCCAGGTGCGGGTTGGGTCTGCGGTCCGGCCGCCAGGCGTTCGGGTCGGGAAAGCGCTCGGGGTCCCGATTGGCGGCGCCCAGCAGCAGGGTCACCGCCTCGCCGGCCCGGATCCGCACCTCGCCGAACCGGCTGTCGGTCACGCAGGCGCGTGCCGTGGCCTGCACCGGTGAGCTGAGCCGGACGAGTTCGTCGACGGCGGCATCCGGTTCGGCGTGGCGGAACGACTCCGCCCGGCCGGGCTCGGCGAGCAGGACCGCGACGGCGAGGCCGAGCAGCCGGCTGGCCGACTCGAAGCCGGCGTGCAGCAGGACCCGCAGGCTGTTGGCCACCACGGTGCGGTCGACGCCGGCGTCGTCGGCGTGCCGCGCGACATGGGCGATCACCCCGGCGTCGGGCGGATCGGTCAGCCAGGTCCCGGTGTACGCCGCCAGCTCCGCCCGGGCGCCCATCGCCGGCGGGCCCAGCTCGGGCCAGAGGCCGGCGTCCATGCCGTCGGCGATCCGGTTGGCGACCGGCACGAACCAGGCGAGGTCCAGCTCGGGCACGCCGAGCAGGTCGGTGATCGTACCGGCGGCGAGGGGCTCGGCCACCTCGCCGACGAAGTCGAAGCGATCACGCTCGGCGAGCCGGCCGAGCAGGGCCCGGGTGCGCCCGGCCACCAGCCGCGCCGCGGCCGGGGTGTCGACCAGCCGGGTCGCCTCCATGAGCAGCCGGCGGATCGCCGTGTGCTCCGGCGGATCGAGGGTCTGCACGCTGACCGCCTGTGGCGGAACCTGTTCGCCCACCCGTCGCCAGTCGGCGCCGAACCGGGCGCTGTCCCGTAGGACGGCGGTGCAGTCGGCGTGGCGGGTGAGCATCCAGGATTGCAGCGGCTCGTAGTAGAAAATCGGTTCCCGTGCGCGCAGCCGGGCGTAGACCGAATATGGGTCGCGCAGATCCATCTGCCGTAACAGGGGACCGAGCGGATCGTCCATGTCAATTTCAGGCAGCGTCATATCCGCGCACCCCTCAGGCGTAGGCATGCGCCTTGTGGGCGCGTACCGCCGATGGTCTTTCTGCCGGTATCGGCATTCAATCACATGACGTCTGTCGATGGAAGGTCCGGAAACCGGCGCTTGTGGACAGCTACGGTGGCATCGTGGCGTACCGACGGCGGGGCCGGCTACCCGTAGGCCCGCCGCAACGCCGAGGTGCTGCGCGGATACGACGGGGCGTTGCCGGGGTCACCTACGACGTGCCACTCCAGGCGCGCGTCTGGGGCACCGCGACCGCGTGGTCGGTCTCAGCCGCCGGACGATGGCGGGGCGCAGTCCGAGAGGGTGAGTCGGATGAGCTGGTCTTCGAGACGCCGCAGGTTCGCGGTTCGGGTCAGGGTTCCCCACAGGGGCGCGTTGACGGCACCATCGGCGGCGGAGACGACCAGCGCGAGAATCTCCTCCGGCAGACCGTCGGCCCGCAGTTCCCGGTCCCAGCGTTCGGCATCGGCGCGGGCCAGCTCCGCGACGGCGGGTATCGTGATCAACTGAGCGAGCAGGGCGATGGTCTCCAGCAGCACCCGCTCGTCCTGCGAGGTGTCCAGACAGGCGCGCACATAGGCCCGGGTGAGTCGCCCCGGCGCGGTGTCGGCCGGATCCAACGCGGACTCGACCGCGTTCCGGAAGGTCTGCAGTAGATCATCGGCCAGGGCGCGGATCAGATCTTCCTTGCTGGCGAAGTGGTAGACAAGCCCGCCCTTGGAGACGCCGGCCTGCTGGGCGATGTCGTCCAGCGTCGCCGAGACACCCCGGGTACGGATTATCGCCCCGGCCGCGTCGAGCAGGAGCCGGCGCGTCTCGCCGGGTGAGCGTCCGGCCTTACGGCCCACCGTCGTCCCTCCCTCTCCCCGCCCGCGTGCCCTCAGGAAATCCGGGTCAGTCTCGCGTTGACGGGATGGTACGCCAAGCGGCGATGGCGGCGATGGCGGCAAGGATCGCGGCGGCCACCGAGGTGATCTGCATGGCGTGGACGAACGCCTCCCGTGCCGCGTGCGCCAGGTCCGAACCCGGTTCGACCACGCTCAGCGCCGAGGCGAGGGAGTCCCTGATCCGGTCCTGCACCGTGCCGGGCAGTTCCTCGGGGATGGCGACGAACGCCCGGTAGGCGAGCGTCACCACCGATCCGAGAATGGCGATACCGAGCGCCACACCAAGCTCGTAGGCGGTCTCGGAGATCGCCGACGCCGCGCCGGCCTTGCGGGGCGGTACCGCGGAGACCACCACGTCGGTGGTGAGCGTCATCGCCAGCCCGACACCGAGCCCGACCGGCACGAGCGCGAGACCGAGCCAGAGATAGTGTTCGGCCCCTTCGGCGGCCGCGACCAGTAGCAGCCCGACGGCGGTCAGCCCCAGCCCGGCGGCGATCGCTCGACCACGGCCGAGCCGGGTGATCGCCACCCCGACGAGACCGACGACGAGGATGGAGGCGATCGTCGCGGGCATCTCGGCCAGCCCGGCCCGCAGTGGGCTGAAACCGCGGGCGAGTTGCAGGTACTGGGAGAAGAAGAAGAGCAAGCCGGTCAACGCGAAAATCGCGATGAAGTTCGCCAACACGGCACCGCTGAACGCCGGATTGCGGAACAGGCCCACGTCGATCAACGGCGCGGTCAGGTGTCGCTGCCGGCGCACGAAGAGCACGCCCAGCACCAGGCCGGCCAGGAGACAGCCGAGGGTGATCGCGTCGAGTCCGTCGCTGACCGCGTGCTTGACCGCGTAGACCAGGGGCACGATCGTGGCCATCGACAACCCCGCGGAGAGCAGGTCGAAGCGTCCGGGGTTGGGGTCGCGGGACTCCGGCAGCAGGATGATGCCGGTGACCAGGAGCGCAACCATGATTGGTACGTTGATCAGGAACACCGAGCCCCACCAGAACCGTTCCAGCAGCGCGCCGCCGACCAGCGGCCCGAGCGCGATCCCGCCGCCGCCAGCCGCCGACCAGACCGCGATGGCCCGGGTGCGCTGGCGCGGATCGGCGAACATGTTCCGGATGATCGACAACGTCGACGGCATGATGGTCGCCCCGGCCACGCCCAGCAGTAGCCGAGCGGCGATCAACAGCTCCGCGCTGGTCGAGAAGGCCGCCAGCAGTGAGGCCAGGCCGAACGCCGTCGTACCGATCAGCAGCAGCCGCTTGCGGCCGACCCGGTCCGCGAGCGTGCCCATCGTGACGAGCAACCCCGCCAGGGCCAGCGAGTAGATGTCCCCGATCCACAGGATCTGCGTCGCGGTCGGGGCCAGATCGCGGGTCAGTGACGGCACCGCCAGGTAGAGCACCGTGCCGTCGATCGCCAGCAGCAGCACTGCGGCGACCAGTACCCCCAACGCCGCCCACCGACGCCCCTCCGACATGACCTGGGCATCCATGACCGGCCGCTTACCCGCACTCATGGCGAGTGACTATACCGACCAGTCCGTACAGTTTCCCAGTCCGCGCTGCGAAACCCGCCGGAAGCTACCTGCCGGCAGCTACCTCCCGGACTGGTTGCCGACGCACCGCCGGCGGGCCGGTCGCCGACGTTCGACGGATCGTGTCTGCCATCGGCCTGCGCCTGGGAATTACTACGAGGCGTAGGAACTAACTGCGTCCTGGGTGCGACCAACCCGACAGCAGCACAACATCCTCGGAGGCAACTTCAATGCGTACAGCCGCCACACCGGGACCGCGACGGCGCCCGGCGGCGTTGACGACCCTCATGGCCACCGTCGCCGCGGTGGTCCTCGGTTCGGCCGGGTGCGGGTCGTCGGACCCCGCGCCGGGCGCCGGTCCCAGTTCGGCAGCGACCACCCCGGCCGGTCCGATCACGGTGCGAGACCCGTGGGTGAAGGCGGCCGACAGGGGGATGACGGCTGCCTTCGGCACTCTGGTCAACAACAGCGACACCGACATCACCGTGGTGAGCGCGAGTACGCCGGTGTCACCGATGGAGCTGCACGAGATGACCATGAAAGACGGCAGAATGGTCATGCAGCCCAAGGTTGGCGGGATCGTCGTCAAGGCCAAGGGCAGTCACGTTCTGGAGCCCGGCGGCGACCACCTGATGTTGCTGAACGTCACCGCCCCGGTCAAAGCCGGTGACGAGCTGACGTTCACCCTGACCTTTGCCGATGGGAAGACCCTCCAGTTCTCGGCGGTCGCCAAGCCATTCACCGGCGCGGGAGAGAGCTACGATCCCGGCCACCCGAGCATGAGCATGAGCCCGGCGACGTGACCGGCCGTGGCACCGGCCGGCCGGTGAGCAGACGAGGCCTGCTCACCGGTGGTGCCCTGACAGCCTCCGGGGCCCTGGCCGGCGCGGTGGCCGCGACGGTGGCAACCCGGGACCACTCAGCCGCGGCCACAGCCACCACCGTCGGGACGCTCGTCGAGCCGTTTCACGGCACCCGGCAGGCCGGAGTCTCCACCGCCGCGCAGGCACACGCGTGCTTCGTCGCGTTCACCCTCCGGCCGGACCCGGACCGGGCGGTGCTGGGCCGGATGCTGCGCCTGCTCAGCGACGACGCCGCCCGGCTCACCCAGGGGCAGCCGGCGCTGGCCGACACCGAGGCCGAACTCGCCGTCCTACCGGCCCGGCTGACCGTGACATTCGGGTTCGGGCCCGGCCTGTACCGGGCGGCCGGGCTGGCCGACCGCCGGCCGCCGTCGGTGGCCGAGCTACCGCCGTTCGCCGTCGACCGGCTCCAGCCGGCCTGGTCCGGCGGGGACCTGCTGCTGCAGATCTGCGCCGACGATCCGGTCACCGTCGCCCACGCCCAACGAATGCTGATCAAGGACAGCCGCCCGTTCGCCACCGTCCGATGGGTGCAGCGGGGCTTCCGTCGCAGCCACGGTACCCAGCAGGGGAACCCGACCCAGCGGAACCTCTTCGGCCAGCTCGACGGCACCGCCAACCCGCGACCCGGCACGCCCGCCCTCGACACCGCCGTCTGGAGCACGGATGAAGCGCCCTGGCTACGCAACGGCAGCACCCTGGTACTACGCCGGATCCGCATGGACCTGGAGAAGTGGGACCTGCTCGGCCGCACCGACCGAGAACTGGCCGTCGGCCGACGGCTGGACACCGGAGCACCGCTGACCGGACAGGCCGAGCACGACCCGCCGGACTTCGCCGCAGTCAACGGGGCGGGCCTGACGGTGATCCCCGACTTCTCCCACCTGAGCCGGGCGCACGTGACCGAGGACCGGCAGCGAATCCTGCGCCGGCCCTACAACTACGACGAGGCCCCGGCAGCCGACGGCACCGCCGACAGCGGGCTGATCTTCGCCTCCTATCAGGCCGACATCACCGAACAGTTCCTACCCATTCAACGGCGGCTCGCCGAGCGGGACCTGCTCAACGAGTGGACCACGCCGATCGGTTCCGCCGTCTTCGCCATCCCGCCCGGCTGCCCGCCCGGAGGGTGGATCGGCCAACAACTCCTCGGTTAGATCACGTACGCACAGCTCCCGACCTACTCCCGCCGACCTGGAGACACCTGCCATGTCCGTACCGTCGCGCCGAGTCTCCGCCATGGCCCGGCTGAGCCTCGCGGCCCTGGCTGCCGTCCTGGTCGTCCTCGGCGTGCCCACACCGGCCCAGGCCCACAACAGCCTCCGCTCCGCCGACCCTGCCCGCGACGCCACCCTGAACGTCGCGCCGACGGAGATCGCACTGGAATTCACCGAACGGCTGAATCCCACCTTCACCACCATCGTGGTCACCGACGCCGGCAACCAACGCGTCGGTACGGGAGCACCCGTGGTGGCCGAAACTCGTGGCACGGTCACCCTCACCGCGCCACTGGGCAATGGCACCTACACCGTCGCCTACCGGGTCGTCTCCGCCGATGGTCACCCTGTTCAGGGCTCCTACGCCTTCGCGGTGGCTGATCCTCGGTCCAGCACGAACCCAACCGCTGTACCCGTACCGTCCGGCGCCGCCACAACCAGTCCAGAGGCCCCCGCCGCCGCTGCGGCGAAGGAGAACGGCTCGGGTGCCGGCGTGTTCATCGGCGCGGCGGTATTGGTCGGGCTCGTCACGACAGCCGGTGCGATGTGGTGGCGTCGCCGGATCCGCCGATAAGAAGATCCCGCCAGGGCCGCTGGGCGCACCGATCCGACCGGCAGCCGACGCGCTGGTCCAGCCCGAGATCAAGGTCAAACGAATGTCCGAAACCGATGCCCGACACCGGCGCCCGATCGAGGGCGAGACCGGACAGGGCACCCCGCCTCCGGTAGCCGTCGCGGAAGCTCCTCCCCGTGGCCGAGCTGACGTCCGTCGGTCGATGGCCCCTTTCCCTTGGTGGTTGACCGGCGTCGTCGGCGTTGTCGCGGTCGTCGTGCTGCTGGTCGCACTGCGCGCTGGTGGCGCCCTGGCCACGGCCATCCCCGGCCTGCCCGACCCCGGCCCGGGCGTCATGTGGGCGTTGCCGGTGTTTCGGCTCCTGCTCGACACCTTGGCCACGCTGACGGTCGGCATGACGATGACCGCCGCGTTCCTGCTTCCCGGAGACGGGCCGACGGTCTGCGCCCGTGGTTACCAACTGCTGCGCCGGAGCACCGTGACCGCGGCCGGCTGGGCGCTGACCGCCACCGTCCTGATCGTCCTCACGGTGTCAGACCTGCTCGGACAACCGCTGAACAACCTGGGTAGCGCCACCGTCGTCAGCTTCGCGGCCTCCATCCCCCAAGGTCAGGCACTGCTACTGCAAGCCGGGCTCGCCCTGGCGGCGGCGGTGCTGTCGCGGGCCGGGGTGTCCCGCTGGCTGGCCGCCACGGTCGCGCTGCTCGCGATGGCCGCACTGCTACCACCGGCATTCACCGGACACGCCGCCGGATCCGGCAACCACCAGATTGCGGTAACCAGCCTCGCCCTGCACATCCTCGCCGCCGGCATCTGGGTCGGTGGACTCGCCGCCCTATTGATGATGCGCCGCAGCCGCCTGCTCGCGGACACCGCCACCCGGTACAGCCGCCTCGCCCTGGGCTGCTGCACCGCCGTCGCGATCAGCGGCCTGGCCAGCGCCGCCGTACGCCTCGGCACAGTCGACCAGCTATGGCAGTCCCGCTACGGTTGGCTGCTCTGCGGCAAACTCGCCGCACTGCTCGCCCTCGGCGCGCTCGGCGCGAGACACCGGCGGCACACGCTTCCCGCCCTGCGAGCAGGCCAGCGCGGGGCATTCACCCGGTTCGCCGCCGCGGAACTGGTGGTCTTCGCCGCCGCCGTCGGACTCGCGGTCGCCCTCTCCCGCAGCCCCACCCCGATCCCGGACGACCCGCTCGACGCCGACCCGCTCACCGAACTGCTCGGCTTCGCGATGCCCGCCGCGCCAGCCGCCACCCGAGCGATCGGCCAACCGCTACCGGACATGTTCTTCCTGACCCTCGTCACCCTCGGCGTCCTCGCTTACCTCACTGGCGTGGCACGCATGCGGCGGGCCGGGCACCACTGGCCGGCGACCCGGACCGCGAGCTGGCTGGCCGGCATGCTGCTGCTCGCCGCGATCACCAACCTCGGGATCGCCCGCTACGCCTACGTGCTGTTCAGCGCACACATGGTGCAGCACATGGTGCTGTCGATGCTGGTACCGATCCTGCTCGTCGGCGGCGCCCCGATCACCCTCGCGCTACGGACCCTGCGCCGACCGGCCGACCCGCAGATGCGCGGTGCCCGGGAATGGCTGCTGCTCGCCCTGCACAGCCGACCGGCCAGGATCCTGACCCACCCGCTGGTCGCCCTCGCCATCTACACCGGCAGCCTCTTCGGGCTCTACTTCAGCGACCTGCTCGGCACCCTGATGCGCTCCCACCTCGGGCACCTGGCCATGCTCACCCACTTCGTCCTCGCCGGCTACCTGCTGTTCTGGGTCCTCATCGGCGTCGACCCCGGACGGCCCAGACTCGCCCCACCCCTGCTGGTGATCATCCACCTGGCGTCGATGATGGCGCACGGCTTCTTCGGCCTGATCCTCATGCAGAGCACCACCGTCATCGCTCCCGACTGGTACCTCGCCGTGCATCCTGACTGGGCCGCACCGCTACTCGACGACCAGCACCTCGGCGCCGGCATCGCCTGGGCCTTCGGCGAGCTGCCCGCCGCCGTCGTCATGATCGTCCTTGTCCGGCAATGGATCCGCGCCGACGAACGCGAACAGGCCCGCCTCGACCGGGCCGCCGACCGCGCCGACGCCACCGGCACGCCCGACGACCTCGCCCGTTACAACACCTTCCTTCGCGACGCCGCCCGCGAAAGCGACCGCCGCCCGGACCGCCCACGATGAGGTCAGGCCGATCGTGCCGTCGACGGTGTCCACCGCAGGCGCGCCGACGACGGCATCGACAGCGCCGGTCACAGGAACCCGAGTGACCCTGGCGACGCCGACCACACCGTCAGGTCGTCCACACCGGCGGCCGACGAGCCCACGCAGCTCGCCGGCTGAGCTCACCCTTCGGTTGCGATTGCCGCGATGGCGGCGTGCGGCCGATGAGTGCCTTCGCTGGGTCGCTGCAGGCGCTCAACCTCCGTGAAGCCGGCTCGCGTCAGTCGCTCGGAGAGCTCGTCGACGGGCCAGCGATAGGCGGTCACGACCTTGTGGTCGAAGGCGGCGACCTCGTCGCCGTCGAAGAGACCAAGCACTAACGTTCCGGCCGGGGCCATTGCTCGCCGGAACTCAGCGAGCACGCCGTCGAGATTCTGCGGCGAGAGATGGATCAACGAGTACCAGGCCAGGATGCCGGCGATGGAGTGGTTGGCAACGGCGAGGTTGTCTATCGACCCGAGTTGGTACCTGCCGCTCGGGTGGGCCGCCTGCGCATGGGCGATGAACTCGGGGACCATGTCGATTCCCGTTGCGTCGACGCCGAGCGAGCGAAGGTAACCGGTGATATGGCCGGGCCCGCAGCCCAGATCGAGCACCGGGCCAGGTCGGCCCGCCAGATGTCGCCCGATGAAGGCGAGGTCGTCGGCGTGTACCTGCTGGCTTGTACCGAACAGGCCGATGTAGAGCTCTGCGACGGACGCATATGCCTGCCGGACCTGTTCCAGGTTCACCGCATGACCTTATCGGCCCTCGGATCGGGCAGACCCGCGGTCCTCAGGGAATGACCTCGCAGCCAGCGAGCGAGGCGGGCCTGCTGGGAGAGACCTGGGGGGACTCGCTCCTCGGCCGCGATCCTGGCACACCATCCACTGCTGGGTCGCCCCGGCGAGGGGTGGCCGATCGTCACCGCCGCACCCGAACTTTCGCAGGTATCGACAAAAGTTGCGTTTGGTTGGTCGGAAGATCTGGTTATCGCGACGAATGTGGTCGATGATGTCTCCTGACCCATGATCGAAGTTCAGCGCTACGCCGGGCAGGCACCCTCGGCGCGTGTCGATCGTGGGAACGTCCCGACCCCCGTCCCTGGAGGATCGATGCCCCGTCCCCCCTCGCGCGCGAGACGTCTCGTCGCACTCCTCAGTGCCGTCCTCGTCGCGCCCCCGGTCGCCGTCGGGCTGGCGCCCGGCGCCGTCCACGCGGCGGACCTGCCGCCCCAGGAGCCCGGTGTCACGCTGCGCACGTACGACGTGCGGGTGCCGCTGAGCACGATCTGCACGCTCAAGCCCGGCCAGACCCCGAACGTCGACAAGCTGATGCCGGTCATCGACTGGCGCACCGCGGCTGACTTCGGCTTCGAGGACAACTTCGTCACCCACGCCCTCGGCAACATCAACATCCCGGCCGCGGGTGCGTACACCTTTCGGTTGACCAGCGACGACGGCTCCCGGCTCTACATCGACGACGCGCTGGTGGTCGACCACGACGGGCCGCACGGCGCCACCTCGAAGGACGGTGCGGTCACGCTGACCAAGGGCTACCACGCGCTGCGCGTGGAGTACTTCGAAGCCGGCGGCGGCCAGCAGCTCACCCTCTCGTGGCAGCCGCCGGGCGAGACGAGCTTCACCGTGGTGCCCAACTCGATGCTGAGCACGGACGCCGGCGTCGTCCGGGTCACCGCGCCCGGATTCAAGGCCTGCCAGGGGGTGTCCGACGCTCCGGGAGACGGGCTCCCGCTGGACTCGGTCAACCCCAACTACACCCTCACCGACCTGCGGCCCGCCGGCTTCGAGCCACAGGTGTCCGGGATGGCGTGGACCGCCGACGGCCGGCTGGTCATCTCCACCTGGGGTGAAACCGACCAGCTACAGGGTGAGGTGTACATCCTGGACAACGTGACCGGGGCGACGAGTCCCGACCAGGTCACGTACAAGAGGGTCGCCAGTGGGCTCAAGGAGCCGATGGGCGTCGCGGTCGTCGACGGCACCATCTACGTCTCACAGAAGCACGAGCTGACCGAGCTGCGCGACACCGACGGTGACGAGGTCGCCGACGAGTACCGCAACGTGGCCACCTGGCCGTTCGGCGGCAACTTCCACGAGTTCGCGTTCGGCCTGCTCTACAAGGGCGGCAACTTCTACCTCAACCTTTCGGTGGCGATCGACTTCGGCGGCGCCACCACCAACCCGCAGCCGGCGCCGAACCGGGGCACCAGCATCGTGGTGAACAAGCGCACCGGCAAGGTCAGCTACGTCGCCGGCGGCCTGCGCACGCCCAACGGCATCGGCTGGGGTCCGGACGATGCCCTCTACGTGACCGACAACCAGGGCGGCTGGCTGCCCGCGTCCAAGCTGGTCCGCATCGAGCAGGACAAGTTCTTCAACCACTACACCAACCCCGCCGGCCCGTTCGACGACAACCCGGTGGCCAAGCCGGTGCTCTGGCTGCCGCAGAACGAGATCGCCAACTCGCCGAGCACGCCGGTGCTGCTCAAGAAGGGGCCGTTCCGCGGGCAGTTGCTGATCGGTGACGTCACCTACGGCGGCCTACAGCGGGCGTACCTCGAGGAGGTGGACGGCGTGCAGCAGGGCGCGGTGTTCCGCCACACCCAGGGGCTCGAGGCCGGCGTCAACGAGGTCTCCATCGGGCCCGACGGCGCCGTCTACGTCGGCGGCCTGGGCGCCGGCGGCAACTGGGGCCAGGCCGGCAAGCTCAATCACGGCCTGCAGAAGCTGACCCCGAACGGCGCCAACACGTTCGACATGAGGTCGATGACCGTCACCAAGCAGGGCTTCACGATCGAGTACACCCGGCCGCTCTCCACCGCGACGATCCAGAACATCGCGCAGAGCTACCGCCTGGAACAGTGGCGGTACGCGCCGACCCCGGCGTACGGCGGCCCCAAGGTGGACGAGGAGCAGTTGACCGTCACCGGGGTGAAGGTCTCCGCCGACCGCAAGAAGGTGACGCTGACGGTCCCCGGCCTCAAGCGCGACCGGGTCGTGCACCTGCGCTCGCCGCGCCCGTTCACGGCGGCCAACGGCGAGGAACTGTGGAACACCGAGGCGTGGTACACGCTCAACGAGATTCCCGGTGCCCAGCCGGACCGGATCTTCTACGAGGCCGAGGAGGGGCACCGGAAGGGCTCTGCGACCATCGACACCGAGCACGCCGGCTTCTCCGGCGTGGGCTTTGTCGACGGTTTCGGCTCGCTGAACACCTCCACCACCGTCCACGTCGAGGTGACCAAGGCCGGTGAGTACGAGGTCGGGCTCCGCTACAGCAACGGCCCCAACCCGTTCCAGGGCGACAAGACGATCAGCATCTACGTCAACGGCCGCAAGGTGAAGCAGACCGTTCTGCCCTCGACGATCACCTGGAAGCAGTGGGCCACCAAGACGGAGCTGCTCACGCTGCGCCGCGGCGTCAACGCGATCGAGTACCGGGTCGACGCGCCCGACACCGGGCACGTCAACCTGGACCTCATCACGGTGCGCAAGACCGGTGAGCGAATCGTCCTGTTCGACGGGGTCGACCTCTCCGAGTGGCAGCACACCGACGGCCGCACGGCGAGCTGGGCGAAGGTCGAGGGCGGGGCGATGGAGGTCCGCAACGGCGACCTGCGCACCAAGCAGGCGTTCGGCGACTTCCGGCTGCACGTCGAGTTCAAGGTGCCGCTGCTGCCGCCGGAGGTCACCGGCCAGGCCCGCGGCAACAGCGGGGTCTACCTCCAGGAGCGGTACGAGATCCAGGTGCTGGACTCGTACGGCGACCCAACGCTGGACACCAACGAGGCCGGCGCCATCTACCTGCAGAAGGCGCCCGACGTCAACGCCGCGACACCACCCGAGACGTGGCAGACCTACGACATCGAGTACCGCGCTGCCCGCTACGACAGCACCGGCACCAAGATCGAAAATGCCCGGGTGACGGTGGTCTGGAACGGTGTGCTCGTCCAGGACGACGTCGCCATCACCGGCCCGACCGGCGGAAACATCCCCGAAGGCCCCGCGACGGGGTCGATCCGTCTCCAGGACCACCAGAACACCGTGCAGTACCGCAACATCTGGATTGAGCCGCTCGCCTGAGCGGCGCACCGGACGGTGCCGGGTCGGGTCACCCCCGACCCGGCACCGGTCGCCGCCGCCTGAGCGGCCCGGCGCCCCCGGACCGGTCGCCTGCTCCGGTGGGGGAGTGTCCTGATCTCGGCTCTGTCTCACATGCGGTGGTGACGGAGGGTGCGGGGGCACCGACTCCACCAGCTCCGGCTGGAGTACAGAACGCGAGGTCTGGGCCCGCGAGGTCTGGGCCGGCCGTTGGCGCCTTGCTTCGCCGAAGAGGTCACCAGGCAGGATCCCCTGGTCTGCGCGCTGTTGGAACGGGCCGCCGATGTCGACCTCACCTCAGACGACCGATGTCGACTTCACCTCAGACGAGGTGGCGGCCTACGGCGCGGCATGGTTCAACAACATATGTATCGGTCCCACTTTAACTTATATCGCACTGGGGGGCTTGCGGCAAGACCCGGGTCTTGCCGCAGAATCGTCGGCCGGATCCAAGAATGGACGAAGAATTGGGGCACGACGTGGTGATCCACCCGGTCAGCGAAGTGCAGTGGACGACGGCCGCCTCGGAGGTATCGCAGTGATCGAGCAGTACGTGTTAGGTCTCCAAGAGGTCGACGAGACGCAGGGCGCGACGGTTGGCGGCAAGGGCGCGCACCTGGGGGCGTTGTCGCGGATCGACGGCATCCGGGTGCCGGCTGGCTTCTGCGTGACGACGGACGCCTTCCGGCGGATCATGGCCGAGGCGCCGTGGATCGACGATCAGCTCGATCAGCTGTCGCGCCTGCACCCGGACGACCGGGAGGCGATCGGCACGCTCAGCGCGGAGATCCGCCGGACCATCGAAGGGATCGTCCTCCCCGACGATGTGGCTGCGGCGATCACCCGGGCTCTCACCGGGCTCGGTGCGCGAGCTGCCTACGCCGTCCGATCCAGCGCGACGGCCGAGGACCTGCCGACGGCCTCCTTCGCAGGCCAGCAGGACACGTACCTGAACGTCATGGGGCTGGCGGCGATCCTCCAGCACGTCAGCCGGTGCTGGGCCTCGCTCTTCACCGAGCGCGCCGTGACCTACCGTCAGCGGAACGGCATCGACCACCGCACGGTCTACATGGCCGTCGTCGTGCAGAAGATGGTCTTCCCGCAGGTGGCCGGCGTCCTGTTCACGGCCGATCCCGTCACGTCCAACCGAAAGGTCGCCTCCGTGGAGGCCAGCTTCGGCCTCGGCGAGGCTCTGGTCTCCGGGCGGGTGAACGCGGACGCCTACAAGGTGCGGGACAGCGAGATCATCGACAAGGCGGTCGCCACCAAGCGGCTTGCCGTCCACGCCCTGCCGGGTGGCGGGACGAGAGAACAGGCGATCGACTCGGAGCAGCAGGACCAGCCGGCGCTGACGGATGCCCAGGTCGTGCGGCTGGTGCGGCTGGGCCGGCGGATCGAAGCCCACTTCGGCCACCCCCAGGACATCGAATGGTGCCTGGTCGACGATGACTTCCAGATCGTCCAGAGTCGGCCGATCACCACGCTGTTCCCCGTCCCCGAGACCGGCGACGGAGAGAACCACGTCTACGTCTCCGTCGGTCATCAGCAGATGATGACCGACCCCATGAAGCCGCTGGGGCTCTCCGTGTGGCAGCTGACGGCCCTCGCGCCGATGTACGACGCCGGTGGAAGGCTGTTCGTCGACGTCACCCGGCGCCTGGCATCGCCTGCGAGCCGCGCCGGCCTGCTCGCTGTCATGGGAAGAGGCGATCCGCTGGTCAGGGACGCGCTGGAGACCGTCATCGACCGCGGCGACTTCATTCCGTCGCTCCCCGATGAGGGTCCAGCAGGGCCGCCCGCTGGCGGCGCGCCCGCCCCGATCGAGACCGATCCGGCCATCGTCACCGACCTGATCGAACGCAGCCGGGCGTCCATCGCCACCTTGCAGCGCGACATCCAGACGACATCGGGGCCGGCGCGGTTCGACTTCCTCTTGGCGGCCTTCCAGGAGCACAAGCGGGCCGTGGGGGAGCCGCGGAGCATGCAGGTGATCATGGCGGGGATGGAGGCCTCGTGGTGGCTCAACGAGCAACTGCAGGCGTGGCTGGGCGAGAAGAACGCGGCCGACACCCTCACGTTGTCCGCGCCCCACAACGTCACGTCGGAGATGGGGCTGGCGCTCCTCGACGTCGCCGACGTCATCCGCCCGCATCCCGAGGTGGTGGCCTTCCTGCAGAAGGTCGAGGACGAGGGCTTCCTGGACGAGCTGGCCAAGCTCCCGGGCGGCCGGGAAGCGCGGGACGCCATCCGGGCCTACCTCGACAGGTACGGCATGCGCTGCGTCGGCGAGATCGACATCACGAGGCCGCGCTGGAGCGAACGCCCCACCGCGCTCGTGCCCGTCATCCTCGACAACATCAGGAACTTCGAGCCGGGCGCCGGCAAGCGGCGCTTCGAGCAGGGGCGCCAGAAGGCGGAAAGGAAGGAGCAGGACGTCCTGGAACGCCTGCGAGCCCTGCCGGACGGGGAGCGGAAAGCCGAAGAGACCAAGCGGATGATCGATCGAGTCCGAACCTTCATCGGGTACCGGGAGTACCCGAAGTACGCCATTGTCAGCCGCTACTTCGTCTACAAGCAGGCCCTGCTGGAAGAGGCCGAGCGCCTCGTGCGCGACAACGTGCTTCGGGAGAGGGAAGACATCTTCTACCTCACGTTTCAGGAGCTTCACGACGTCGCGCGCACGCACCAGGCGGATGATCAGCTCATCCGCCGGCGGAAGGAGGCGTTCAGGTCGTATCAGGCGCTCACACCGCCCCGGGTGCTCACCTCGGAAGGTGAGGGCATCGCCGGGGCGTACCGACGCGACGATGTGCCGACCGGCGCGCTGGTCGGCCTCCCGGTTTCCGGCGGGACCGTCGAGGGGCGAGCCCGCGTCATCCTGGACCTGGCCGAGACCGATCTCGAACCGGGCGACATCCTGGTCACCGCCTACACCGACCCGAGCTGGTCACCCCTGTTCGTCGCGGTCGAGGGGTTGGTGACGGAGGTCGGCGGCCTCATGACCCACGGGGCGGTGGTCGCCCGGGAGTACGGCTTGCCCGCCGTCGTCGGTGTGGAGCATGCGACCAAGCTGATTCGGGATGGGCAGCGGATTCGCGTGCACGGAACCGACGGGTACGTCGAGATCCTGTCTTGATTGACCACGACCGGGAAGGCTGTTCGTAGCTTCGGTTGAACCAGTTGCGCCGGGCATGGTCAAAGGGACGGCCACGGCTGCGGTTGGCGCTGGGTAACCCTGCCTGGACGGACGCGGACCGCTTCGGCTCCGCCCAAGGACGACGTGGCCGCTGTATCCGGGACCGAGGACGATGGTCCGGCTGGGGGGTGGGGCGCCGACGATGCTGCTCTCCGCCGCGGGTATCGCGGGAGCGAAGTCCGGCCCGCCCAGGTCTGCGGCGTCCGCCGCGTCACCGTCGCCCATGATGACTCCTTCTCGTCGACTCGGCGGGTGCGACGCCTGGTGAACTCTGTCTACGATCCAGATCCTGACACACAGGATATCCTGGCGTCCATTATATTGGGTGGATGAGTTCTCGGGTGATGACGGAACCAGCCTTCTTCATCCTCACCGCGCTGGTCGACGCTCCGCGCCACGGCTACGGGATCGTGGCGGACGTGGCGGAGCTGTCGCGGGGGCGGGTGCGGCTGAAGATCGGCTCCCTGTACGGGACTTTGGACCGGCTCGTCGGCGACGGCTTGGTCGAGCTGGACCGCGAGGAGGTATGGCAAGGGCGGTTACGCCGGTACTACCGATTGACCGAGCGGGGCCGCGAGGCCCTCGCCGTGGAGGCTGAACGGCTGGCCGCGAACGCGCGTCTCGCCTCGACCCGGCTGCGTGATCAGCGGAACCCGATCACGGGGCCGGTGCCATCATGAGCCGGCTCGAAGAGCGCTACCGCCTCGTGTTGCGGCTGCTGCCCGCCGGCTATCGACAGGAATGGGAAGACGACATGGTCGCCGCCTTCCTGGAGAGCATGGACGACGACGACCCGGAAACCGCCGAGTACGCCGCAGACTACGGCCGGCCAGGCCTGGCGGAGGTCGCCAGCATCGTGTCCCTGGCCGTCCGGTTGCGTCTCGGCGGCTCCCAGGCGCCAGCCCGCTCCTACGCCTGGGGACAGGCCGTGCGACTGGCGACCCTGATGGCGATGCTGACCCACGCCGTCATGGTCACCGCCAGCATCGCCGTCACACTCTGGCTGTCCGGGAAGATCGCCTGGTTGCCGGCACCCGCACCCGCATGGGCGCTCACGCCGCCGTCGGGTATCTGGCACACCGCGTGGAACCTGGCCGGCTACGCCTGGCTCCCTGCCTACCTCGCGCTCGTTCTCGGACACCGCCGCGTGGCCCAGGCGGTCGCCCTGCTCGCCATCGTGCCACCCGCCGTCACCACCGCCGTGGAACAGGCCACCAATGACGTACCACTGTCAGTGACGCCCTGGGCCGTGCGGCTCATCGACATTCTCCTGGTACTCGCCATGGCGGCGTTTCACCGCGACGCCCCACCCGTGCCGCGCCGCCCGTGGCTCCTCGCGATACCGATCGGCATCCTGCTTGTCCCCCTGCCGCTGTTCGCCATCCAGGCCACGAGTCAGGCACCGAGGCTGCTGGACTGGCCCGGCCTGTCCTGCGTCATGGTCACCGCCGCCATCGCGGTCCGCCTAGCCGGGCGAGCATCCCGGCAGTCAGCTTCCACGCTGCCGTGGTCGCTGGCGCTCACCCTGCTCGCCGCGACCACCCTCGCCCTACGACTCGTGACTCTGCCCGACTACATCGGCCAGGCACAACGCACCGCACTCGGCACAATCGCGGTGACGGAAGCCATCGCCGTCCTGGCCGTGGCCCTACCGCTGGCCGGACGAGCCATCCGAGCGCTGCGCCGGCTTCCACCGATCCCTGCCGACGGCCAAGCGCCCACCACACCGACCGGGTAGGACCCACCCCCGTCACGATGCCACCGGCCCGCACCGATCCACCTGTCATGCCGCTGTCACGGGCTTGGCGCGGCGGGAGGTGCGGGCCCCGGGTTTCAGCTACTGCCGGGCAATAGACTGTCGAGCACGCCGGTGATCTGGAGAATACGGCGGACCCGGCCCGTGGCGTTGACCAGAACGAGTCGGCGGCCCACCGCCGTCGCCGTGTTCCGGGCGGTGATCAGGGCGCTGATGACGGTCGAGTCGATGAACTCCACCGCGTGGACGTCGACCTCGACCAGCTCGGCGGTGTTGATCGTCGCTGTGAGGAGATCCAGCAGTCGTGCGGCGGCGTTCACGTCGATCTCCCCGGACAGCGTGAGGACACTGCGGTCGTGCTCGACGCGGACGTGGTGTTGCCAGGTGGGGATGGGAATCACTTCTCGTCGTCCTCCGCCGGCTCGGTGAGGTGTGCCTCGCTCGCGTCCACGCGTTCTGCCCGGGGCATGGCGCGGCGCGACAGGTAGGCGGTGACCGAGGCGGTCATGCCGTCGGGCCGGCGGTTCAGCGTCAGGCCGCCGGTCAGCTCGTCGGCCAGCCACAGCCCTCGCCCCCCGGCCACATCTGCCGCCGGTAGCCGCACCTGCATGCTGCCAGCGGCGGCACCCTGGTCGCTGACCTCGCAGACCAGAACGTCGTCCCGGCGGCGCAGCTCGACGTGCCCGTGGCCGCCGCCGTGGCGCACCGCGTTGGCGACCAGCTCGTGCACGGCGAGAACGAAATTGTAGCCGGCGCCCTCGGGCATCCCCGCCGCGGACACCAGCGCCTCGACCGCGTGCCGCACCTCGGTGACCGTGGCGGCGGTGAAATCCTGCGACATCAGCGCCAGCTCGAAGGTGGCAGGCCCGCGCGCGCCGCCATCCCGTTCATGGAGCTGCCTGTCGTCGCCCATGCGGGGAGGCTACCCGGCCCCGACCGATCCGCGACCCTTGCACACCGGCAAGTGCCCCGCCCCCGCCCACCGCCGCGCGATACCGCTCTGCCCATGGGGCCGCGCCAGGTTCTGCGGGTAGGTCTGAGCGCGACCCGTCAGCGATACCTGCGGGCGTTGAGCCGGGCGGCCTGGCGGGTCAGGTGGTCGCGTTCGGCGAGGTTGGGTGCCTTCTGGGCCGCCTCGGCGTACAGCCGTGTCGCTGTCGCCAGGTCGCCGTCGCGTTCGTGGAGGTGTGCCGCCACCGCGGTGTGGCGGGGCAGTGAGTCGTTCAGCGCCGCGAGCGCCGCCAGGCCGGCGCGCGGTCCGTCGGCCTCGCCGATGGCCACCGCGCGGTTGAGCCGGACGATCGGGCTGTCGGTCAGGCGTGCGAGTTCGTCGTACCACTCGACGATCTGGATCCAGTCGGTCTCCTCGGCGGTGGGCGCGTCTGCGTGGAGTGCCGCGATGGCGGCCTGGGCCTGGAACTCGCCCAGCCGGTCGCGGGCGAGGGCCGCCTGTAGGATCTCGACACCTTCGGCGATCGACGTGGTGTCCCATCGGCTGCGGTCCTGCTCGGCGAGCGGCACCAGGCTGCCGTCGGGCGCGGTCCGGGTGGCGCGCCGGGCGTGGTGGAGCAGCATGAGGGCGAGCAGCCCGGCCACCTCGGGGTGGTCGATCGTGGCCGCGAGCTGCCGGGTGAGCCGGATGGCCTCGGCGGCGAGGTCGACGTCGCCGGAGTAGCCCTCGTTGAAGACCAGGTAGAGGACGCGCAGCACGGTGGCGACGTCGCCGGGCTGGTCGAACCGCACGCCGGAGACGGTGCGCTTGGCCCGGCTGATGCGCTGCGCCATGGTCGCCTCGGGCACCAGGTATGCCTGGGCGATCTGGCGGGTGGTCAGCCCGCCGACGGCGCGCAACGTGAGCGCGACCGCGGACGACGGCGTCAGCGACGGGTGGGCGCACAGGAAGTAGAGCTGGAGCGTGTCGTCCACCGCGGGCGCGGGCCCGGGCGCCGGCTCCTCGTCGACGAGGTCCTCACGCCGGCGGCGGGCGGCGTCGGACCGGGTCGCGTCGAGGAACCGACGCCAGGCCACGCTGACCAGCCAACCCTTCGCATCCCGCGGTGGGTCGGCCGGCCAGACGCGGACCGCCTCGACCAGCGCGTCCTGCACGGCGTCCTCGGCCGCCGCGAAGTCGGCTCCGCGGCGGACGAGGATCCCGAGCACGCTCGGCGTGAGGCTCCGGAGCAGGGCCTCGTCCACCTGAGCAGTCACTGCGTGATGGTGGGCGGCGCAGCCAGGAACGGGCGCACCTCGAGCCACTCGTGGATCGGCTTCCCGCCCGCGCCAGGGGCGGCCGACAGCTCCCCGGCGAGCTCGATGGCGCGCTCGTAGCTGTCGACGTCGATCACCATCCAGCCGGCGATGAGGTCCTTGGTCTCGGCGAACGGGCCGTCGGTGACCGGCGGGCGACCCTCGCCGTCGTACCGGACGAACATCCCCTCGGCGGCGAGCGCCTGACCGTCGACGAACTCGCCGGTCCCCTCGAGCCGGGCCGCGAAGTCGTTCATGTACTGCACGTGCGCCGAGATCTCCTCCGGCGTCCACTGGTCCATGGGCACGTCGTTGACCGGAGCCGGAGCGCCGCGGTAATGCTTGAGCAGCAAATACTTGGCCATCGTGGTTCTCCTCGATGCTGGTGCGACCCATCATGGTCGCGTTCACCACGGGGACGGAGCCAGTCACCAGTTCTCGACATCACCGTCCGAGATTTTTTGGGTCTCGTAGCTGAACCTGGGTGAGCCGCCTCGCGGTGTTCACGGCGTGGCGGGAGAGTGCACCCGGGTAGGGCCCGACGGCAGCCCGGCTGGCGGGGCCTCGCGTCGCAGGGTGCGGCTGCTAGTGGAGCCGGTGAGCGTGGGGTGGATCTTCCGTCCGGAGCGTGCCGGCAACGTCGAGGAGTACGCGGGCCTGCAGGTACCCGCCGCTCACCTCCGCGTCGAGCAGCTCGCCGCCGTACTCGATCCACAGCCGGCTCCGATCGAGCGTCGCAGGGTACGGCCCCTGTATCAGCCGGTCCCGCGCTACTCGACGGGCTGACGACGGTGAGATTGTCACGCGTCAGCGGGTTCGCCGTGCTGATCGCTTGCGTGGCGGGGTCAGCAGATCTGCGACCGTCGCGATCGCACTGGGCACCAGCCGGTAGTACGCCCACACCCCGCGCTTCTCCCGCTCCAGCAAGCCGGCCTCGGTGAGGATACGCAGGTGGTGACTGACCGTGGGCTGCGAGAGGCCGAGCGGCGCAGTCAGGTCAGAGACGGACGCCTCGCCCTCCGGGGCCGACTGGATCAGGCTGAGCAGCCGCAGCCGGGCAGGGTCCGCGAACGCCTTCAGGACTCCCGCGAGCCGCTCGGCATCGGCACGTTTGATCGGCTCACCGGCGAGTGGCGAGATTTGGGGCATAGCCGTTCCAGTCGATTTGTTTCCCACAACTGCCATCGTGCCATCCGCAGCACCCATCCATGCACATATCGGGTGTTCCGGGCGATCGCCGGACCGCTCGCATGGATCCTCAGGGCTCCACAGGTGGCCGACGGGCGTGCGCGCCTTACTGTGTTGGCCATGATCGAGACCGCTGCCCGGAAGGCCCGCAAACGGCGCAGGAACAGCGCATTCGTACTTGCGTGCATCAGCTTGGTGCTGTCGCTGATCGCGTGCGGTGTGGCTGGGCTGGTCTTCGACATTGACGAACTGGATGCCCTCCCGGTGCAGTCAGGGCCGCAGGTCGCCAGCGCGGCTCAGGTGGAAGCTGTCGCTCACGTGACCCTGCCTCCCGGAGCCGTGTTGCTGTCCGCCGCTTACAGCAACGGCCTGGAAACCCTGCTTTCGGCGAAGATCCGCATACCCCGTACTGCGCTTGACGCCTTCATCGCTGAGGCAGAGTTCACGGCGGCTCCCGAACCGGGGGTTCGGGCGGTCGACGCGAAACACAACGTCGGCGGCGGCAGCCTGTGGGACCCCGAAACCGCCAGGACCGTCTCCGGCATCGTCGAGGAGCAACCCACCGCCGACGGCACGCGCCGATCGGTCCTGTTCAACCTAGACGCACCCGACGTGGTCACCGTGTACCTGTACGCCAGTCGCGGCTGAAGCTCGCGGCCGGCCCTACGGCATTCGGGGTGCGTACCGCACATGCCGGAACGTGGAGCCGCCGGCGGTGTAGCCGCAGCCCGGGAGAGGGCGCGGCTACACCGGTACGGCCCACGGGACCGGGGTTCACGACGTGGGCGTCGGGGCGGCCAGTTCGTCGGCCCGGTCGCGGCTGCCGTGCTGTGCCGTCTGCCCGGGGACCGGTGAGGCGGGTCCGGGCCGGTCGCGTGCGGCGCGGAGCGCGGTGGCGATCAGGATGGCCCCGCCCGCCGTCAGGACGGCGCTGACCACCGCGGCGATCCGCATCTCGTGGGTGAAGGCGTCGAAGGCCACGCTCCGCAGCGCCTGTGCGGTCTGGTCCGGTAGGGCCGCAGCGGTGTCGACGGCGCCACCGAGGGTCTCCTCCGCCGCCGCCAACTCCTTGCCGGTGAGGCCCGCGGGGGCCTGGGACTCCATCTGCGAGCGGTAGACAGCGGTGCCGATGCTGCCGAGGACCGCGATGCCCAGCGCGCCGCCGAACTCGGCGGAGGTCTCCGCCAGGGCGGAGGCCGCCCCGGCTCGCTCCGGCGGCGCGGCGGACAGGATCACCTCGGTGACGACGGCGGCTACGCCGCCGATGCCGATGGAGACCACGGCCAGGGCGCTCACCAGGTAGACGATGCCCGAGTCGGTCCGGATCAGGGACAGCGCGACGTATCCGGCGGCTGCCACCAGAAGCCCGGCGGTCATCACGTTGGGCTTGCCGATACGCGGTGCCATCGCGGTGGCCAGGGCGATACCCACGGGCATCACGAGGAACGTGGGCAGCGACCACAGGGCCGACTCGAACGGGCTCATGCCCAGGACGAGCTGCATGAACTGCCAGTTGAACAGCGAGAAGCCGACCATCGCGAAGGTCGCCAGTGCGTCGATGAGCAGCGGCACGTTGAACCGGCGGGTGCGGAACAGCGCGAGGTCGATCATCGGGTTCACGGCCGTGCGTTGGCGGCGGATGAACAGTGCTCCCACGGCGAGTCCGGCGGCGATGCAGGCAGCCGGGGTCCACCCGAAGCCGTGCTCCGCCGTCAGCTTGATGCCGTAGATCACGGCGAGGACGGCCACCAGGGACAGCAGGGCGCCGAGCAGGTCGAAGCGGCCCGGCTTGGGGTCGCGGTACTCGGGCAGCAGCAGTGGCCCGAGGACCAGCAGCAGGAACATCACGGGGACGTTGATCAGGAAGACCGAGCCCCACCAGAAGTGCTCCAGCAGCAGGCCGCCGATGATGGGGCCGACGATGGCGCCGCCCGCGAAGCCGGCCGTCCAGACCCCGACGGCGGTGGCCCGCTGCCGGTCGTCGTGGAACATGTTCCGGATCAGGGAGAGGGTGGAGGGGGCCAGCGAGGCTCCGGCGATGCCCATAAGCATGCGGGTCGCGATCAGCATCTCGGGGCTGGACGCGTAGGCGGTCAGGACCGAGGCGAGACCGAAGGCCGTGGCCCCGGTCAGCAGCACCCGCCGCCGTCCGATCTGGTCACCGAGGGTGCCCATCGTGATCAGCAGCCCGGCCAGCAGGAAGCCGTAGGCGTCCATGATCCACAGCAGTTGGGAGCTGCTCGGCTGAAGGTCCGCCGTCAGGGACGGGAGCGTGACGAACATGACGGACATGTCCATGGACGCCAGTACGCACGGCACCACCAGAACGGCGAGCCCGACCCATTGTCTGGTTCCGGCTCTCTTGCTCGCTTCGGTCAAGTCCTTCGCTCCTGCTCTTTCGGCTGGCTGTGGCATGTCGGCCGGGACGGATTCCGTCACTCGGTGCGTACTTAGTACGCGGGCCGCTGCGTACAGGATAAGCACACGTGGGCGAGTGGCTGCAAACGCATTTCTGACCTGCGGCTTTCCCTGCTTGATGCGTTCGCTCCGATGGCGGGATAGAATTTCGACACACCTTCGGTAGGTGTGACGAAAAGGAGTGTGGTGATGTCGGAGCAGTCGGCCTGCGCGTCCTGCGGAAAGATGCTGGAGCCCGCGGAACGGGGGCGGCCGCGGCGCTACTGCTCCCGCGCCTGCCAAGCGCGGGCCTACCGGGCGCGTAGGACGGAGGCGCCGGTCGACGTCCCGAAGGACGGCGACAGCGCACCCCACCTCACCGTCGAGCGCATCGTGCGGGCCGGCATCGACATCGCGGACGCGGAGGGGCTCGACGCGCTGTCGATGCGCCGGGTCGCCACGGACCTCGGCGCGAGCACCATGGCCCTGTACCGGCACGTGGCGTCCAAGGACGATCTGGTGACCCTGATGGTGGAGGCCGCGATAGCCGACGTCCCTCTGCCCGACGCGCCGCCGCGGAACTGGCGGCACGGCCTCGAACGAGCCGCCTACCGCGACTGGGAGCTGTACCACCGCCACCCGTGGATCCTGTCGAGGGTTCTGGTGACGACCCGCGCGCACTTCAGCCCGGCACTCGCGGCGGACAGCGAGAGCGCCCTCTCCTCCTTCGACGGACTCGGCCTCGAACCTGCCGACGCACTCCGGTACATGTTCATGTTCGCCACCTACGTGCAGGGTGTGGCGCTGACCTACGTCAGCGACGTGGAGGCGGAACGGCAGGCGGGAAGCACCGCGCAGCGGACGGCGCACGCCTCGGCCCACGAACGCAGCCCGCTCTTCGAGCCCGGCGCGTACCCGCGGCTCGCCTCCGCGATGCGCGCGGGCGGCGCCGCCTGGGACCTCGACGCCCTGTTCGCCTCGGGCCTCGCCCATGTCCTGGACGGCATCGCGGCCGATCTCGCGCGGCGGGGCATCGAGGCCTGAGCCGCGGCGGGGCGGGCCCGTCACGCGGGCCGGATCGTCCCCGGGGTCAGCCTGCCGGGATGGACGACTGGGCCTACTCGGCGCGGCGGCGCACGACGTTCTCCCCGGTCACGACACGACTGGGTTTGTCATCGCGTTCGCGGGCGTCATGTTTCTGCGATTCCCCGGGCAGCGGAGCGGGGCAAGCAGCAGGTCTGCTGCCGGCGCGTCACCCGGTGGCGGGTCAGGACGGTCGCGATCGCCTCGGTGAGGTCTTCGCTGGTGTCGACGTCGAGGGCGCCGGCCGGGCCTGCTTCACCGCGAACGGATGGCGCAGTCGCCGCATGGCTTCCTCGCTGCCGTCGAATGTCACACCCGGACCGTCGGGCCCATCAGCGCTCGCCACGGCGAGAAACAACCCCGGTAGATCAACAACTTTCAATGCCATGCGGTAGTCCTGTCCTTCGGAAGAGGAGCCCATCAAGCCGTCGGCGTCTCGTGCCGGCAACCTCGTCGCAGACCCGGCGCTCAGGGCGGCGCCCGATCAGTGTCTCGATCACGGGCAAGCGCCCGGCGACACCGACACATCCCACCATACCCAGCTTCGCCGTCCGTCATGCGCCGCCGCCTCGGGCCGCCGCCCTCGTGCACACCCCTACCCAACACCACGTGCACGTCCCACCGGTGCCCTGCTCCAGGGCCGCGTGGCCGTCGTTGGGTGGTCAGCTGAGGCGGACGTCACCGATCTGGCGGACCGTTTTCGGGTCGCGGTGCTCGAAGGCGACGCTCGCCCCGTCGGCAGCCTCCGGCGACGGCGCGTCGCCGGCCAGCTGGCTCAGCCCGCCCAGCGCGCCACGGTGGTCCCGCTCGGCGCGCG
>NZ_QKKX01000010.1 GCF_003434305.1 Micromonospora sp. MW-13 | reverse complement strand
GGATCATCACGACGACCAACGCCACGGCGACCAACAGGCCGCGGGGCGACATGGGGCTGCCCGAATAGCTGGCCGCCTGGAACCCACCCGCGCTGACCATCACAGATTCCATACCCCTCACCCTCTCGCTTCGGGCAGCTCGCCCGAGGTGGGCAACGTGCGTTCCGACGCTACCCGAGGTGCGGGCCTGCACCCCGCCCTGAAGGGCAGAGCACTCTGTCGGATGGTCAGGTGACGCGCCTGGCAAGGCCGCCCATTTTCACCGCAGTGAATACCGCGGCGGCCAGCGCACCTCCCCGGTGCGTCCGGCCCGGTCGGTGACGGTTCCGGTGGCAGTGATGCCCGGCAGGCTGGCCAGTAGCGAACGCCGACGCCGCCGCGCCGACCACGCCGACCACCACCGCTTGCGCCAGCCACACCGCCAAGATCTGTATGAGACCCGGCGACGGTCCCCGTTGGACGCCCAGCGGACAGCACACCGCACACCCTTGAGATGCCGCGGTGGACTCACTAGATTCGATCCTCAGCCACGATCAGGGACCGGCTTCGAGATGCAGGAGAGTGACCTCATCGCATACATCGATCTCGGGGTGGATGAGACCGAGTTCCCAGGCGTCCGTGGGCCGCTGCGCTTCCGGCCGGAGACCGGCCAACCGTTGCTTGAGCTGGTCGAGGTGCTGCTGCGCGGACCGCACCCGCTCACCCCCGGGGAACGGGAACTGATCGCCGCGTACGTCTCCGGCCGTAACGAGTGCACCTACTGCTGCTCGGCGCACTCGGCGTACGCGGCGGCGCAGCTCGACGATGGCATGACCCTGGTCGACCAGGTACGCACCGACCTGGACAACGCCCCGATCTCCGCGAAGCTGCGCGCCCTGCTGCACATCGCCGCCGCCGTCCAGGTCAGCGGACGCGAGGTCACCCCCGAACTGGTCGCGACCGCCCGTGCCGAGGGCGCCACCGACCTGGAGATCCACGACACGGTGCTGATCGCGGCGGCCTTCTGTATGTTCAACCGGTACGTCGACGGCCTCGGCACCCAACGGGCGGCCGACCCTGGGTGGTACGCGCAAGCGTCCGAGCGCATCGTCGCCACCGGCTACCGGCAGGTCGTCTGACGACGATCCGGCCGGCGCCACTGGGCCGAACCCCGCCCGCCCCACGAGCAGGCCCGGAGCATCAGGGCATGGCACATATCGACCTCCGCCAGGACGAGCACGTCTACCTGGGCATCTACGGACTGATCCGGTACCGGCCGGAGACCGGTCCTGGTCCACCAGGGTCACGCCGACCTGGACAACGCTCCGATCTCCGCGAAACTGCGCGCCCTGCTGCAGATCGCCGGCGACCAGGAGTGGTGTCTGGGACCGGCCGGACACGTGTGGCTGCTCGTCCGATGGGCGTCCCCCGCGTCCCGCGTTGACTGAGATTCCCTCGACGCATTTCGCTTGACCGTCCTGACAGGATTTGTGAGAGTCGGCTGATGATCGTGGTCCAGCGGGTGCTGACGGCATGGACCAAGCGGTCGCGAGGCGCACCCGGGGCGGTACGACGTAACGCCCTGGCGGAGGTGTTCAGGCTGCCTCCCGGTGCCCCGGCCGCCCCTGAGGAATGGGTGAAGCGGTCGCGAGGTGTGCGAAGGGTGGCGCGACGCAATGCAGCCGCCAAGGCACTCCAGCTGCCACCACCCGGGGGCCGAGCCGAGGTGCTTGTCCACCAGGTCGTTGCCCGTGAGGAGAACGACTTCGCGGTGCAACAGACGGCGACCAGGCTCACTTTGCCGGAAGCCGGGCCGTTCAGCTCGGCTGGCGTGCAGTTGGAGATGGTGGCTGGGCAGCTTGTGGTAACCGGCGACACCCATGTTTGGTGTCAGTGCTTCACTGTCTTCCCGCCGCGCCCGAATGACACGGTGCTCCGTCTGCTGGTCGGCCAATGGGGGCGCTGGCGCCTCAACTTCCGGCTCTGGGAGTACTGGGGCAACTGCGAGTGGCAGTACCAGAAATGGGTGATCAACGTCGCCTATCTGGCTGGTCCGCCGCCGGTCGACCTGTTCCAGGTGACGGAGCCGGCCGACGTTGTCGACGACATGGTTCAGCTCTCGCGCCCGACACGATCGGAGGACCGACGGATCTTTCGGTCCGGGCGCTGTTGAAGGTATCCGACCAGCGACACCAAGAGGCGTCGGGGGACGGACGGCATCCGGATCTGCCGCGAAGCGCGCTCATGCCGATATGTATGCGGTCGGCGCGGCGCTGGAGCGTGCCAAATCCTCGCGAATTTCGGTTCGAGAGCCGGCCACGCCAGGTACTCCGCCCAGAACTCTGCGCTTGCCGACATCTCCCAGCCCTCGTATGAGTACCTTCTGCCGACACCGCCCTCGCCAAACTCCTGCAGTACATAGTCGACCAGGGCCGGCGCCCAGCAGATGACGTCGGCCCCGTACACGGACAACACCGGATGCCCGTAGGTCCCACGACCGGCGGGCAGGTACCGACGGCCAAAGATCGGAACCAGCCAGGGCGCCGCGGCGAGGTGGTCCGCCGCAGCGGCTTCGGCATCGGTCACGCCGTCCGGGCGAACGCCCCAACTCGAAGCCCAGTAGCCCTTGGACCTGACCGCCTCCAACACGCCCTTCCGCGGCAGCGCGAGCCATTGCCGCAAGCCGTCCGGATCGCCGTAGCGCCAGTCCGGCCAGCCGCCGCCCGCCGGCAGCCCCGCCGCAAGGAACGAGCGGTGATCATCAGCGAACTCGAACCCGAACTGCTCCTCGACCCGGGCCAACTCCTCGCCGGTCGGGCCCGGGCCGATCCGGACCGAGCCCAGCCCCGCCAATCGCCGCGCGGCCTTCCCACCCCACCGCACTCCCGGCATCTCGACCACGAACACAGACTATCGACGACGTAGCAGCCCGGGGCCTTGAACCAGTTGACCACGTCGAGGCAGGGGGCGGGCGCGAAAGGGCGGCCGTCGTCGTTGAAGCCGAAGCCCCAGACGCAGACCACGGGCCGGCCGTTACGCCGGGGAGGCGGTGTGCGCGGACATCCGGTTGGTCCAGTCGTCCTTGATCTGGGTCTGCATCGACGTCCGGCCGGTGACGTCGTACATGAGGTGGAACCTGCGGCCGAAGCGCTCCGCCGCGCCGCGGACCTTGACCGTCATGGCGTCGCGCGTGGGCCCCTCGTTCGCCGACCGGGTCGAACCGTTGCAGGGCGGCGGTGTCGCAGCCGCATCCAGCGGAAGCTGGGTTTCGACCGTCTGCTGGTCGTAGGAGGAGAAGAGCTGTGCCGGCTGGCCGTTGCCCAGGGCCAGGTGTGCGGTGGCGTAGCCACGGGCGTACTCCCGCATGTCCGGCCAGGAGACGATGGTGGTGTTGGCGGGGGCGGGCGGCTGGAACCGGTCGCGACTCCAGTGCCACCAGCCCGACGGAGCGTACGGCGAGTCGGCCGGGCCGGCGGGCGGCACCGGTCGACAATGCAGCGGTGACGACATGGCATGCGGAGCAGAGCCGGCCCGGCGGCGCGCCGGCGCGCCGGGCCGGCCCCGCCGCCCGGGTCCCGCAGCCGGCGCTCGACTACTACCTTGTCGAACCCGACGGGCCGGGCGCGGGCTCGGCCGCCCCGGAGGGGCTCGTCGTCGAGGAGTTCGTGCTCGGCGAGGACTGCGCGGCGGTGCGCCTCGACTCCGCCGCGTGGACACCGGCGGACGGCCACTGGTGGGACTGCGCGGCCTTCAGCCGAAGCATCCGGGTGGACGCCGACCTGCGCCGCCGGGTGGTCGGGGTGCCACGGCACGAGGCAGCAGCCGCCTACCGCCGGCTCGGCGGCGGCGAGCTGCCGGGCGAGGAGGCGCTGCGCGGCCACTTCCAGGACGGGCAGCCGCTGTCCACGGCGGCCCCGCTGCGGCTGAGCCCCCGTCCGGCCGGCGTCGGGCAGCGTGACAGCCGCGTGTACCGGGTCCTGTTCGCCGCCGACCTGCGCCCGGACGGGCTGGCGAACCTGGGCGGCGCCTGGCGGATGGCGAGCACGGCCGCCGCCGCCGACCCGGGGGCGCGGATCATCGGGGTGGCCGCCCGCCGGATCGGGACCGACTCCTTCACCTGGCACCTGCGCCGGATCGGCGCCGGCGGCCCCTGGTGCCTCGACCTGAACGCCGACCTCGCCGGCGGCGCCGACCCGCTCGGGCCGCTGCTGCGCGAGCTGACCACGGCGCTGCGGATGCAGGGGCTCATCCCGGTCACGATCGAGCGCTTCTCCTGACCGCCCGAACCGGGTGCGAAGCGGCCGCAGCGCCCGGTCGGGCACCGGCGGCGCGGCCCGTCGTCCGCACGGCCCGCCGTCGCGGCACCAAAACTTCACAAACTAAAAACTTGCACTCTCTGCAAGGTGATTTGTAGTGTCGCCGGCGTGACGACCCCCGGCGCCCCGCCCGCCCCCGGCCTGCGGGACCGCAAGAAACGGCAGACCCGGGCGGCCCTGGCGGAGGCGGCGCTGCGTCTGGTCGCCGAGCGGGGCCTCGACCAGGTGACGGTGGAGGAGATCAGCGCGGCGGCCGACGTCTCCGCGCGCACCTTCTTCAACTACTTCGCCTCGAAGGACGAGGCCCTGGTCGGCGACCCCGCGGGCGGCGGCGTGCGGCTCGTGGCCCGGGTCGCGGCAGCCCCGCCCGGCCAGCCGGTGCTGACCACCCTGCGGCACGCGCTCGACGAGGTGATCGACGAGATCCGCGCCGACCGTGAGCTGTGGTCCCTGCGGATGGAGGTGGTGACGCGCAACCCCGCGTTGCTGCCGCGACTGATCGCCGGAAACGCCGCGACCGAGCAGGCGATCGTCGACGTCCTCGCGGCGCGGCTCGGCGTCGGTCCCGACCACCCCTACCCGAGGCTGGTCACCGCCGTCGCGGGCGCGGCCCTGCGTGCGGCGATGACCCGGTGGGCCACCCACCGCGACGACCGGGACCTCGCCGACCTGGCCGACGAGGCGTTCGCCGCGCTCGCCGCCGGCCTGCCGGAGCCCGGCCCGGCCCGGTGACCGTTTCGCATCTCCTCCGGGCGACCCGCCCGGAGGCCCCATGGAACCCGTAACCCTGTGAGGAAGCGTCGATGACCGCCCCTGCCGTGCCCGAGACCGCCGAGCCCGCCGAGGCCGGCACGGGCCGCATGTCCCGCCGAGAGGTGCTCCAGGCACTCTCCGGCCTGATGGTCGGCATGTTCGTGTCGATCCTGGCGTCCACCGTCGTGGCGAACGCGCTGCCGCGGATCATCGCCGACCTGAACGGCACCCAGACCGTCTACACCTGGATCGTCACCACCGAGCTGCTGGCGATGACGGCGACCGTTCCGCTGTGGGGCAAGATGGCCGACCTCTACAGCAAGAAGCTGCTCATCCAGTTCTCCCTCGGCCTGTTCGTGGTCGGCTCGCTGATCGCCGGGTTCACCCCGAACGTCGAGGTGCTGCTCGTCAGCCGGATCGTGCAGGGGGTCGGCGCCGGCGGCATGACCGCGCTGGCCACCATCGTCATGGCGGCGATGATCCCGCCCCGCGAGCTGGGCCGGTACGCGGGCATCTTCGGCGCCGTGTTCGGCGTCGGCACCGTCGCCGGCCCGCTGATCGGCGGCGTGCTGGTGGACACCTCCTGGCTCGGCTGGCGCTGGTGCTTCCTGATCGGGGTGCCGTTCACGCTGCTGTCCATCGTCCTGCTCCAGCGCACCCTGCACCTGCCGACCTCGCGCCGCACCGTCCGCATCGACTGGCTCGGCGCCCTGTTCATCACCTCCGGCGTCTCGACGCTGCTGATCTGGTCGTCGCTGGCCGGCAACCAGTTCGCCTGGGCCTCCGGCTGGACCGCGCTGATGGTCGGGGGCGGGCTGGCCCTGCTGGCGCTCGCCGTCTGGGTGGAGTCCCGGGCGGCCGAGCCGATCGTGCCGCTGGCCATCTTCCGCAACCGGACGGTGACGCTGACCACCGTCGCCAGCACGCTGGTCGGCGTGGCGATGTTCGGCGGCACCGTCTTCCTCAGCCAGTACTTCCAGATCGCGCTGGGCAAGTCGCCGACGGTGGCCGGCCTGATGAGCCTGCCGATGATCTTCGGCCTGCTGGTCTCGTCGACCATCGCCGGTCAGTTGATCACCAAGTACGGCCGCTGGAAGCGCTACCTGGTGGCGGGCGGCGTGGTGATGACCCTCGGCATGCTGCTGCTGGCCACCATCGATGCCGGCACCAACGAGGTGCTGCTCGGCGCGTACATGGTGGTGCTCGGCGCCGGCGTCGGCATGCTGATGCAGAACCTGGTGCTGGCCGCGCAGAACGACGTGCCCGCGCAGGAGCTCGGCGCGGCCACCTCCGTACTGACCTTCTTCCGCAGCATGGGCGGGGCGATCGGCGTCAGCGCCCTCGGCGCCGTCCTGGCCAACCGGGTGGCGGCGCTGAGCGCCGAGAAGCTGGGGCCGCTCGGCGCCGGCGCCCCCGAGGGCGGCTCCACCGAGGTGCCCGACCTGTCCGCGCTGCCCGCGCCGGTGCTGCGGGTGGTGCAGGAGGTGTACGGGACCGCCACCGCCGAGCTGTTCCTGATCGGCGCCCCGTTCGCCCTGCTCGCCCTGGTGACGGTGCTGTTCATCCGGGAGAAGCCGCTGCACACCCTCAGCGGCAGCGAGCGGCTCGCCCGTGAGGAGGCCGCCGCCGCGGCGCCGCCGGCGCACTGAACGACGCGGTACGACCCGATCGACGGTCCGGTGCATCCGGGCCGCCGGTCGACGTCCGCCGCCCCGACCGACGTCCGCCCACCGGCCCACGGCTTCCTCGCTCCGGCCCGGCCCCTCGGTCCGCCCCCGCCGTCGCGCCAATAGGCCCGTTTCAGCCTCCGGTGTCCGGCCGCCGTAGAACCATGGTGGGGCGGACGCCCGAGACCCCCCTCGACCCGGCCGGCCGCACGCCGGCCGTACGGGGCGACGAGGGGACGACGTGACCGGGCTCGTGCTGATCGTGGTGCTGGCGGCCACTGTGCTGGTCGGCACCACCCTCGGCGGGCGCTACCGCGTCGCGCCGCCCGTCCTGCTGATCGGGATGGGCGGACTGCTGGCGCTCGCCCCGCCGCTGTCCGACGTGGTGCTCGAACCGGACGTGGTGCTGCTGCTGTTCCTGCCGGCGATCCTCTACCGGGAGAGCCTCACCGTCAGCCTGCGGGAGATCCGCGCCAACCTGGTGGTCATCATGCTGCTCGCGGTGGCGCTGGTGGCGGTCACCATGGTCGCGGTGGCGGTGGTCGCCCAGGCGGTCGGGGTGGCCGGGCCGGCGGCCTGGGTGCTCGGCGCCGTGCTCGCCCCGACCGACGCCGCCGCCGTCGCCGGCCTGGCCAAGCGGCTGCCCCGCCGGTTCCTCAACATCCTGAGGGCGGAGAGCCTGATCAACGACGGCACCGCGCTGGTCCTGTTCGCCGTCGCGGTCGGCCTGATCACCGGCGGCGGCCCGCCGGGGCCGCTGCCGCTGCTGGAGCGGGTCACCGGATCGTTCCTCGGTGGCGTCGCGGCCGGGTTGGCGGTCGGGGGCCTGGTCGTCCTGGTACGCCGTCGCCTCGACGACCCGCTGCGGGAGGGCACGCTCAGCGTGCTCACCCCGTTCGTCGCGTTCCTGATCGCCGAGGAGCTGCACTCCAGCGGCGTGCTCGCCGTGGTCGTCGCGGGCCTGGTGCTCGCCTACGCCGCACCCCGGGTGATCCGCGCGCCCTCCCGGGTGATGGCCTTCGCCTTCTGGGACCTCAGCACCTTCCTGATCAACGGTGGCCTGTTCGTGCTGCTCGGGATGCAGATCCCCCGCGCGCTGCGCGGGGTCCCCAGCACGTTCCTGGCGCGGGCGCTGGTCATCGCCGTGGCGGTCGCCGCCACGGTGCTGGCGACCCGGATGGCCTGGCTGCACCTGTCGGCGAACCTGCTGAGGCTGATCGACCGCCGCAAGTCGCAGCGGGAGCTGCGGGTCGGCTGGCGGATCCGCACGGCCGCCGGCTGGGCCGGCTTCCGGGGCGCGGTGTCCCTGGCCGCGGCGCTCGCGGTGCCGCTGACCACCCCCACCGGGCAGCCGGTCCACGAACGCGATCTGATCATCTTCTGCACGGCGGTGGTGATCGTGCTGATCATGCTGGTCCAGGGCACCACCCTGCCGCTCGTGGTCCGGTGGGCGGGCCTCGTCGGGGACCAGCAGCGCGTCGACGAGGTGCGCCGGGCCCGGTTGCGGTCCATCGAGGTCGCGCTGGCGGCGCTGCCGGAGGTGGCGGGCGGGCTGGACGTGGCACCGGAGGTCGTCGACCGGGTGCGCGTCGACTACCAGGCCCACCTCGAAGGCATCCGCGCCGCCGACGTGGGGGAGACGTCCGAGCAGGCCCGTGACCTCGAGCGCCGGCTGCGGCTGGGCGTGCTGGAACGCAAGCGCCGCGAGATCACCCGGCTGCGGAACACGAACGAGATCGACGACACGGTGCTGCGGGAACTCCAGGCCGCGCTCGACATCGAGGAGATCCGGCTGCTGGGCCCGGCCACCCCCGAGTGACGACCACCGGCCCGTCCGATCCACCGGCCCGCGCCGTCGCCGGACCGGCTACGCGGGCAGCCCCCGGGGCCGCGGTGCCGGCCGTCCGCCCGCCGCCGCCCCGGCGGACGCGACGCGTAGCCGCTGCGGGACCGCCCACCACTGCTCGGGCCGGTCGACGACGACGGCGCTGGCCGGCGCCTCGCACACCCGGGCCAGGCGGAACAGGAACGCGGCGATCCCCGCGGCGCCCTGCATCCACGCCGTTCCGGGCGGAAGCAGGGGCGGATCCCGCCGGTGCTCCACGAACCGCCACCGGGCGCCGGCGTCGTCGCGGACCGCCCGCTCGACCAGGGCGTCACCCATGGTCCGGGCGGACCGCAGCAGCAGCGTCGCCGCAGCCGGGTCGGGGCAGTCCTGGGCGGCGTCGAGCAGCATGTCGCCGACCCCCGCGGTACCGCAGCAGCGGCCGTCGTTGTCCCAGAACCCCGGGCGCAGCCGGTGCGGCAGCCCCGCGGCGAGCACCGAACGCAGGCAGCGTCGCCGCAGCTCACCGACCGGGAACCCGGCGACCTGTTCCACCCCGGCGAAGGCCAGCGCGGCGAACAGGTACGACGTCCCCGTCGGCCCGTGGCACCAGCCGTACGTCACCGGCTCCACCTCCCGCCGCGAAGCGGGGATCGTGTGCGGCACGACGAAACCGTCGTCGTCCAGGCAGCCGACGGCGAGCAGGTGCCGGGCGCCCGCACAGGCAGCGTCGAGGAACTCGTCCCGGCCCAGCGCGTGCCCGGCGACCGCCAGCGCCGTGGCCACCCCCGCCGTGCCGTGCGAGTAGTTCGGCGTGCTCGACGGGTGCCCCGGCCGCAGGCGCCAGTCCAGCCCGGCGGCGGTCGGCTCGGCCACCCGCAGCAGCGCCTCCCCACCAGCCGACATGATCCCGGGGGCGTCGTCCCCACCCGCCCAGGCGGCGGCCAGCACCACGCCGGCCGTACCCATGATCAGATCGGTGAGCGGTCCCCGGTGCCCCGGCCCGACGTCGAGGGTGGTGTCCCACCCCGCCGGGGTGCGCAGCTCGGCCAGCCGGCGCAGCGCGACCCCCTCCTGGCCGGGGGCGAGCAACCGCAGCGCGACCACGTCCCCGGCCAGCCCGTCGCTCAGGGACGGCTCGGCGCGTACCGCCGCCCCGGCCGACAGCCGGGCCACGATCCCCGTCGCCAGGGACCGCTCGGCGGCGGTCAGCGCCCGGTGCCGCTCGACCTCGGCCAGCACCGGGGCCAGGCCGGCGATCCCGGCGTACAACGAGTCGCGGTCCCCGGCCGGGCCGCCCGGCGGCGCGTCGTCGGCGACCGACTCCGGCAGCCACGGCCCCTCGTCCTCGCGGACCTGGCCGAGCACCCACGCCCACCCCGCCTCGCCCAGCTCGCGATACCCGGCTGCGTCCGTCACCCGGCCACCGTACCGGCGCCGACCGGGACCGGGGGGCCGCCCGGCACGCCGCGGATCCCGGCGGGCCGGGCTGGGGTTCAGCTCGACGAGGTCCGCCCGGTCCACCGCCTCGGGAAACGCCGCGGCGACCCTGGCGCGGGAGTCGAACCGCGGGTGATGTCCGTCACGGCCGGCGCACCACCCGCCCCAGCAGAAGCAGGGGGAGGCCCCGCCCCACCGCCGTCCCCGGCACGTGAAAAGGTCCGGTGGGTGAGCACCGCACCGACGCCCGGCGACAGCGGGTGGCGCCGCCCCGGCCCCACCCCCGAGCAGCAACGCCACGACCTGTACATCGGGCTGGCCGTCGCGGTCGTCGCGCTGTTCAACCTCACCCTGACCAGTAGCGCGGGCCTGTTCGTGCTCGGCGACCCGCCGTCGTGGCCCGAGCGGCTCCTCTGGTCGGTCGCGGTCACCCTTCCCCTGGCCTGGCGACGCCGCCGGCCCGAGGTGGTCGCCGTGGCCGTCGCGGTCGCGTTCATCGCCGGCCAGGTCCGCTCCGCCCCCGAGGCTCAGCTCTCCTCCGGCGCCCTGTTCGCCGCGATCTACACCCTCGGCGCGTGGGGGCCCGACCGGCGCCGCTCCCGCGCCATCCGGATCGCCGTCATCGCCGCCATGTTCGCCTGGCTCGCCCTCGCGTACGCGGTCGGCGTCTCCAACCTGCCGCCCGGCGCGTTCGCCGACGCCGCCGGCCCGGTGCCACCCGTGCTCGCCGCCATCGTCAACGGCGTCCTGCTCAACGTCCTCATCTTCGGCTTCGCGTACTTCTTCGGCGAGACCGCGTGGACCGCCGCCCGCCGCGAACACCAGCTCGCCGCCCAGGCCGAGCAGCTACGCCGCTCCCAGGCCGAGGCCCACGAACGCGCGATCCTCACCGAGCGGGTCCGCATCGCCCGCGAGCTGCACGACTCCGTGGCCCACCACGTCTCCGTCATGGGCGTGCAGGCCGCCGCGGGCCGGCGCGTCCTGGACCGCGACCCCGCCAAGGCCCGCACCGCCCTCGGCGCGATCGAGCAGAGCGCCCGCAGCGCCGTCGACGAGCTGCGCCGGATGCTCGGCCTGCTGCGCCAGCCCGGCGGCCCGCAACCGGACGAACCGCCCGCGACGACCGGCGTCGACCGGATCCCCACGCTGCTGGACACCGCCCGCGCCGCCGGCCTGCGTACCCACGTCGGCGTCTACGGCGACCCCGTCCCGCTGCCCGGCCCCGTCTCGCACACCGCCTACCGGGTCGTGCAGGAGGCCGTCACCAACACCGTCAAGCACGCCGGGGCGAGCATGATCGACGTACGCATCCGCTACCTCGCCAGCCAACTGGAGGTCGACGTCAGCGACGACGGCCGGGGCACCGCCCCGACCAACCCGGACGGCATGGGGCTGGTCGGCATGCGCGAACGGATCGCCGCCCACGACGGGGAACTGGAGACCGGTCCCCGCACCGGCAACGGCTTTCGCGTCCGGGCCCGCCTGCCGCTGACCCGGCAGGCCGCGGGGAGGGCGGCGTGAGCGCGATCCGGGTTCTGCTCGCCGACGACCAGCGCCTCGTCCGCACCGGCTTCCGGGTCATCCTTGAGGTGGAGGACGACATCGAGGTGGTCGGCGAGGCCGCCGACGGCGCGCGGGCCGCCGAGCTGGCCGCCACGCTGCGCCCCGACGTCGTGCTGATGGACGTGGAGATGCCGGGCGTGGACGGCCTGGAGGGCACCCGCCGGATCACCGCCGCACCCGGGGCACCGGCCGTGCTCATCCTCACCACCTTCGACCGTGACGACTACCTCTTCGCCGCCCTCCAGGCCGGGGCCAGCGGGTTTCTGCTCAAGAACGGCACCCCCGAGGACCTCGTCGACGCCGTGCGCATCCTGTACCGTGGCGACGCCCTGCTCGCCCCGGAGATCACCCGACGGGTCATCGCCACCTTCGCCGCCCCGCCCGGGCGCGCCCCCCGGACCGACCCGGCCCTGCTCGACGGGCTGACCCCGCGCGAGCGCGAGGTGCTGGAGCTGCTGGGCCGCGGCGTCACCAACGCCGAGATCGCCGCCGCCCTGTACCTCGGCGAGGCCACGGTGAAGACCCACGTCAGCCGGGTGCTGGCCAAGCTCGGGCTGCGCGACCGCACACAGGCGGTGGTCTTCGCGTACGAGCACGGGGTGGTGCGCCCCGGCGGGTGAGCCGGTCCACCCCGCGGCGGACGCCCGAATCCGTCCGCGGCCGGACGGCAGGAGACCCCGGCGACGGCTAGCGTCGCACGCATGATCAACCTGCTCCGCGTCGAGGGCGTCAGTCGCAGCTTCGGCGACCGACGCGCCCTCACCGACGTCTCCTTCGACGTCCCGGCCGGCCGGATGACCGGCTTCGTCGGCGCCAACGGCGCCGGCAAGACCACCACCATGCGGATCATCCTCGGCGTGCTCGCGCCCGACTCCGGCACCGTCACCTGGCGCGGAGCCCCGCTGACCCGGCAGGCCCGTCGCCGCTTCGGCTACCTGCCCGAGGAGCGCGGCCTCTACCCGAAGATGAGCGTCCGCGACCAGCTCGTCTACCTCGGCCGGCTGCACGGCCTGACCGCCGAGCAGGCCCGCGCCAACACCACGGACCTGGTCGACCGGGTCGGGCTCACCGAACGGGCCGGCGACCTCGTGGAGACGCTGTCCCTGGGCAACCAGCAGCGGGCCCAGATCGCCGCCGCCCTCGTCCACGACCCCGACGTGCTGGTGCTCGACGAGCCGTTCTCCGGGCTCGACCCGGCAGCCGTCGACACCCTCGTGACCGTGCTGCGCGAGCGGGCCGCCGCGGGCGTTCCGGTGCTGTTCTCCAGCCACCAGCTCGACGTCGTGGAGCGCCTCTGCGACGACCTGGTGGTCATCGCCGGTGGCGCCGTCCGCGCCGCCGGCCCGCGCGACGAGCTGCGCGCCGCGTACACCCAGCCCCGCTACGAGCTGGTGGTGGACGGCGACCTCGGATGGCTGCGGGACCAGCCCGGGACCACCCTGGTCGACCTCGACGGCGCCCGCGCCGTGTTCGACCTCGCGCCCGGCCACGACGACCAGCGCGTCCTGCACGCCGCGCTGGACCGCGGCCCGGTGCGCGCCTTCCGCCCCGTCGCCCCCTCCCTCGCCGAGATCTTCCGGGAGCTGACCCAGTGACCACCTTCGCCGCCGTCCGCCTGGTCGCCGCCCGCGAGATCCGCGTCAAGCTGCGCGACAAGACCTTCCTGATCAGTACGCTGTTCTTCCTGCTCTTCGCCGCCGGCTCGGCGATCCTCCCGGCCCTGCTCGCCGGCGGGCCCACCACCGTGGCGGTGTCCACCGCGGCTGACGCCGACGCGTTGCGCCAGGCCGGCCTCGACGTCCGCCCGGTCGCCGACGACGCCACCGCCGAGCGGCTGGTCCGTGACGGCGACGTCGACGCGGCGGTGGTCGCCGGCCCGCGGGTCCTCGCCCTCGACGAGCGTCCCGACGACGTGGTCCGCGCGCTGAGCACCGAGCCGCCGGTGCGGCTGCTGGACCCCGACGCCCTCGACCCGCTGGCCGCGTTCCTCGTCCCGTTCGCCTTCGCCATGACGTTCTTCTTCACCTCCCAGCTCTTCGGCGTGCAGATCGCGCAGAGCGTGACCGAGGAGAAGCAGACCCGGATCGTGGAGATCCTCGTCGCCGCCGTGCCGGTGCGGGCACTGCTGGCCGGCAAGGTGATCGCCGGTGGGGTGCTCGCCCTCGGGCAGATCGCGCTGATCGTCGCGGTGGCGCTCACCGGCATGCGGATCGCCGACGGCGGGGGCGGCATCCTGCCGCTGCTCGGCCCGGCGCTGGGTTGGTTCGTGCCGTTCTTCGTGATCGGTTTCGTGATGCTCGCCGCGCTGTGGGCCGTCGCAGGTGCGCTGGCCAGCCGGCAGGAGGACATCGCGGGCGTGTCGATGCCGGTCCAGCTCGCGGTGATGCTGCCGTTCTTCGCGGTGCTGTTCCTCAACGACAACCCGCTCGCCATGCGGATCCTGTCCTACGTCCCGTTCTCCGCGCCGACGGCGATGCCGCTGCGGCTGTTCACCGGCGACGCTGCCGGCTGGGAGCCGGTGCTGTCGCTGCTGGTGCTGCTGGCCGCCACCGCCGGCTGCCTGGCCGTGGGGGCCCGGCTGTACGAGGGCGCCCTGCTGCGGACCAACGGGCGGGTGACGCTGCGCCGCGCCTGGCGCGACCGCGAGCCGATCGGCTGAGCGGCCCCGCCCCGCCGGATCGGCCCTTGCCGGAGTGGGGAGGGGGGCCGATTTGGCGGGGCGGAGGGGAGGGGGTAATGTTCGGCGCCGGCAGGGAAACGGACGCCAAGTGGGAGACCACGGCGGGCGGCCTGCCGAACCCCAGGAAAGTGCCCGACGAGAGTCGGTCGCCGAATGGTGCCCGTCAT
>NZ_QKKX01000009.1 GCF_003434305.1 Micromonospora sp. MW-13 | reverse complement strand
GATCATCGAAATGTAAGAGGCGGTCACACCTACCCGGTCGGCCAGTTGCTGTTGCGTCATCCCGGCGGTGTCCCGCCAACTGGCGACGCGCAGCCCAATGTAGTCAGCCATGACTCCTCCTGCACGAGGTCGACGACTTCCGGCGTAGAGCATGCACAACGGACGGTACGTGGGGTCACGCTTCGCGGCCAGCCCAACACCGCACGCGCGCTGCCAGGTCACCACCAACCGCCAGCCCTCCGGTGCGCCGACCTCTCGCTTGTAAGGGGCCTTGTTGCTGTCACTGTTGCTGTCGAGAACAACAGGGGCAGCATGCAGAGTCAGCGTTGCTCGTAGCAAGATCGCGGATGGCTGGCACAGTCGTTCGCTGGACGGCGCTCAGTAGAGTTGCTCTATGAGCCATGACGGCGTGCGCGAACACGCTGATGACCCAGTTTCTACATCGGCCACCCCTTCGCCACGGCCTGCGAGGGCCAATGCTGAGGCGTCGCAAGGCGCAGCGGAGTCCTTCTTCTCGACGCACCTCGCGTTGTCACTGTCAGCGATTCCCGTTCTCCTTGTCTTCCTGCGGGTCGGTCGAGTGGCGGGCTTCGAGCCGACAACGCTCATCATGCTCATTGAAACCGTGGACGTGTTTCGACTAGCTCTCACGACGCTTATCCAATGGGGACCGCCTTTGATCTTAATGGCCATCGGACTCTCCTTCGTCTCGATGTCTAGGCTCGAAGCCCCCCAAGCAAGCGATAACGTCAGAATTAACACGGCAGTTCGGCATCTGTTCGCAACGGGCCTTCTACTGTGCATCCTTACAACATCGCCCACTATGCTGGCCGCCGTGGCGGCGTTCGTTCTGATAAACGCGCTCACGGAAAGGATCTGGAAATTCATCGATCGCCGCCGCAGGAGGCCGCCAATCTACGCCGATCTCGGCGCCATCTACTTCACACTTGCAGCGCTGCTTTTGCTTGCGCCAAATTCAATGTGGCTGCCGGCCGAGAACATTCACACAGCAGGAAGTAGCGCCGTCACGGGCTACGTTTTGAAGGAGAATGACGATCGGACCACAGTCCTAGTTGACTCCGATCGCCGCATTATTGTCATCCCGAGTGATTCAATTACCACAAGGGAGCCATGCCGACTCGACCCGACCACAAAGCCACTTGCCGCCTACATAGGCGGCGCTACCGCCAGCGTTCCCCAGTGCCCGAAATCTAGATGAGACTATGGGAAGGGAATGAGATCGGACAGCTTATTTCCAATGACGCCTAGAATGAGAGCGCCAGCGACGCCCGCAATCGCCTTCGTCCGCTTATTGGCGTAAACCGATTTTGCTAGCACCCTCCACTGTTGCATCCGGTTATCGGGAACGCGCACAAGCAGCACGAGTGCCTGATTGACCTGGAGCCTTGGCCCACTGAAAGCAAAAAGCGAAAAGCCACTCAGAATTGCCACAGTCAAGAGCCCCAAACGCGCGGGTACACTCGCGTCACTTTGCTGCACAGCCCAAGATACTAGTATCATCGGGGCTATTCCGGAAAGCATCCAAAACAGCGCCCGTAGACCACCCATCCGGTCGACATATCCAACCATCATGCGTCGGAACGCCAGTTCAGACGCTCCCAGCACCGCAGCTGACTCATTGCCCTCCACCCGTAGCACGAGGCCAGGTAGCTTCTGTCGAGCCACGAGGGTCGCCTTGGTCCCGCTATCTGTCCTCACTGAGATGCGAACAGCCAAGACCTCGGCGAGACGCTCGGGAGCCAGAAGCTCTCGCAGGCTGTCAAGCTCATTTGCTGCCGAACTTGTTCCGTCGGTCCAGGAGACGCAGGCCAAAGCAGCCTCATCCTCGGAACCCATAGGGTTCCTGGATAGTTGCTCTAGGACGCTGCAAAGTTCGTCCACTGTCCCGCTCCAACACTCCACGTAAGCGCTGGCCCCGATTACTCCGGTGTTTTGCACACGGTCAAGGGCCGGTGCGCTTGCGTAGGCCCCACGGGTCCACTTGGGTTCCCTCATGGGAGGAGGATTGCATGGGCTCGATCAAGACGACAACACAGTGCCGCCCACGCTTGCCACCATCCCGATGCTCCTATGGATGTCAACCCAGCGACTCCTTGACCCCCAGGCAACCGACAAGACTCGCTGACCTGCCACACAGCACGCGGCTAGCTGCGACATCCGTCCACGGTCGTCCGTGCGCGTCCATCGTCGCTTGGGTCGGTGGTCACCCAGTTAGTCACTCAGGTATCTGGGAGCTGCTCTGACTGCTCCGTACGGCGGAGGCGAACGGGTTGAACTTCGCTCGACGGGATTCTTCTACCTCCAGGTCCCTGCTGAGCACTGCGATCGCACACCTCTTGGAGCAGGTCACAGCAGCAAGGTTCTTCTGAACGACATGACTGCCATTGTGACCATCCGTAACCAGCATTGTCTGCTCGACCTGGACCCAGCTCGTCCAACGGCTTGAGTCCCACCCCATGTCGTCGGGGCACTCGGGGTTTGCACAGGTGGCCACGTCACCCTCCCTAGTAGTGCGACAGAGCCTACCCCGCGTACCGCCACCATCCACGATGCCGCACGCTGTACGTGCGAGGCACCCCGCGCGGAAGCTCCCTGGTCACCCCTTCCTGACCAGTCTGCCTGGTTCGCAGCGGGAGCGAACGACGTAACGCCTCGACAGTGGTCTACCCTCGGCGCATGTCAGGAGCTGCGCCGGGATGGGTTGCGTACGTCGCCCTGGGGACATCCACGCTAGCTGTCCTTGTATCGGCGGTGGCCGCACGCGTCGCCTATCTAAGTTATCAAGCGAGCGGCCCAAGGCTCCGACTCCAAGTGGTCCACGAGAAGACAGATCCCTCGGCAAGGCGCGTCGTGATGGCCTTCACTGTCACCAACGAGGGTCGAGGAGACGTCAGTATTCAGGGCTTCCGCATCACGCCCTATGGCCACCGACGGCCTGTCCTGGACGTGACAGAAGTGGAAGGCCCTACGCTTCCTGCTCGCCTTGAGGGCAGCTCAAGGGCCACTTGGCATGCGAATGTCCTGCCAGTGGCACGCGAGTACGATCAGGCGCTAAGATCCGGAAAAATTAAGCCCTACTCGTCCTGGCCCTCGCAGTTCTATTTCACACTTTCGGCCGGAAACGGCACGAACGTGCACGATCGAGCACATCAGTTCGACGCCAGAAGGATCATCGCAGATGCCTTTCCGTCGGACTAATCGAGTGCTGAGCCAACACGTGTAGCCGTTATGACCATGCTCGCCGCTGTGCCATCCCGTCTGCCGTCGACCCGCACTCCATGTGGAGCGGGCCGCCGCCCGGCCCGCCAGTCAAGACGGCCTTGACGGCTCGTACGGACGCTGGCGGGTCGGGCGGTGGTCTGCTCGGCTCGCCCGGGTCGACGGCGGGCGGGATGGCTCCCCACCGCAACCACCCACGGACCGCGAGCCGCCGACGGCCCCCCGGCCATCCTGGAGCCGGAGCGCCCCCGCCGGAGGCGCAGTAACCGCAACCCCGCCAACCAGCCCGCCGGCCGCCGACGGACCCGGCGTCGCTCCCCCACGCCGCGCGGGTGTCGGCCGCGCGGCCCGGCCGGCTGCCGGCCCACCACCCCCACCGGGAAACGGCCGGTCGTCATGCGGCGGCCCACCGGGCTACCCGCTGTCCGCGCCAGCCGCCGGGCGTGTTGCGTGACCGGAGTCGGAGCGTCAGCGGAGCGACGGGCGCGCGCCCTGGTGGCGGCGCGTGCGGCCCGTTCAGGGCCGCCTTGATAGACGTACAGAAAGTCCTCCCACACCGGCTGGCAGGCTGGCAGCCCGGCCGGATCAGCCCCGGCACCGGACTCACGGCGGGTTGACGTGTCCGTACCCGGTGCTACTCTGGCCTTCGTCGAACACGCCAGCGCGGCCTTCCTGCCGGATCGCTGGACTCGACCCCGGAGATGCTGAGCGGCCTTCCTGCCGCTGATGCGGGCCACGTCCCGCCGGCTCTCGATCGCACCGGCCGCTGTGCCGGCCCCGGAATCCGCTGAGTGGTCCAGCACGGCCTTCCCTGCCGTCCACGATGGCCCGGGTTCGTTTCCCTCGACGGGTGGAGATCGCCTGCGGCAACTTCCCGGATGCCGACGATCAGGCACCCCCCCGTCCCGGCATCACACAACGTCCAGCAACCGGAAGGACGCATCCCAGCGGCGGTCGGTGGCCGATAGCCATGCTTCCGCCCTCCGGCGTCAGCCGCCCTCCCAGGCGGTGCCAGGAGACACCACGGACACCACCGACGGACACCGCTCCGGCGTCCGGTGGCAGTTCGTCGCCCGTCCCTGCCACCCGCCTTGAGGAGAATCCGTGTCCACCCTGCCCACCCTCGCCGCCGGCCGTGACGCCCAGGCCCTGCACCGAGCCGCCACGCCGGACTTCTTCGGCTGGCTGGAGCACACCCGCTCCGCCGGTGGCTGCACCCGCCCGATCCGCCTGACCGGCACCCTCACCGCCGTCGAGACCGACACCGGCCGCGTCCTGGAGCAGCGGCACACCGACGAACTGCCCGACCGCACGCTCTACAAGGCGTGCGGCAACCGGCGTGCCGCCCAGTGCCCCGACTGCGCCTGGGTCTACGCGGGCGACGCCTTCCAGGTCGTCCGCTGCGGCCTGACCGGCGGCAAGACCGTCCCCGCCACGGTCGCCACGCATCCGGTCGTCTTCGCCACCTTCACCGCCCCGTCCTTCGGCCCGGTCCACCACCGGCACATCCCCCGGCACACCTGCGCCGACCGGCGGCGCTGCGACTGCCGACCGGCCCCCTGCCACGCCCGCCGCACCGCCGGCACCTGCCCTCACGGGCAGCCTGCGGCGTGCTTCGCCCGCCACGACAGCGATGATCCGCAGCTCGGTCGGCCGCTGTGCCTGGACTGCTACGACCACGACCACCAGGTCGTCTGGAACGCCTTCTCCGGCGAGCTGTGGCGGCGCACCAAACAGGCCATCGAACGCCACCTCACCGCCCTGTGCCGCCAACGCGGCATCGGTCACGTCCAAGTCGCCACGGACACGGGCCGAATCCGCCGGGTGCCGCCGGTGCGGGTGTCACACGGCAAGGTAGCCGAGATGCAGCGCCGGGGCGCGGTGCACTTTCACGCCCTGCTGCGCCTCGACGGCGTCGACCCCCACGACCGGCACGCCCTGGTACCACCGCCGGCCGGGATGACCGTTGACGACCTGGACGCCGCCGTGCACGCCGCCGCCCGGCAGATCACCCTCACCACCCCACCGCACCCCGACCGGCCGCACGGCTGGCCAATCACCTGGGGCGAACAGATCGACGTCCGCCACATCGGCACCAGCGACGGCGACATGACCGACGGGAAGGTGGCCGCCTACCTCGCCAAGTACGCCACCAAGTCCACCGAGGCAACCGGCCACTGCTCCACCCGACTCACCGCCGACACGATTGACGCCTACGCCGACCCCGAAGGCGACCACCTCGCCCGCCTCATCGACGCCTGCTGGCGACTCGGCCGCCCAACTCACCACCACACCACCCCCAAGGCCACCCCGGCCGACGAGCGTCAAGGCGACCTTGACACCGAACCCAACGCCTACGCCGGGCTGCGCCGCTGGGCGCACATGCTCGGCTACGGCGGTCACTTCCTCACCAAGGCCCGCCGCTACTCGGTCACCTTCGGCCTGCTCCGCGACACCCGCGCCACCTACCGCCGCGCCGAGGAAGGCACCGCCGACACCGTCACCGTCGGCTCTCTCACCTTTACCGGCTCCGGCTGGCTGACCGACGGGGATGCCCTGCTCGCCAACACCGCCGCTGCCCAACACCGGGAACGCAGACGCATCGGCCGGGAAGAACTCGCCCACGAGGCGTGGTCGGGGGTGGCGGCTTGAGCAGGAACCTCACCCCGCGCTGGTACTCCCCCGCCGAGGTCGCCGTCCTGCTCGGCTTTGGCCTGTCCAAGGTCAAGATGAAGATCGCCACCGGCGAACTGCGCTCCATCAAGGACGGCAAGTACCGCCGCATCCTCCCCGAATGGGTCGACGACTACATCCACGAGCAGGTCGAACGGCAGGAGGCCGCCTGATGCCCGGACGCGCACGAGCCAACGGCGAAGGCTCCATCTACGCCTACCGAAACGGCTTCGCCGCCTACGTCTGGGTCACCAAGCCCGACGGCAAACGCACCCGCAAGTACGTCTACGGCCCCACCCGCGAAATCGTCCACGACAAGTGGATCAAGCTGCACCAGCAGGCCAAGGCCGGGCCGGTGGCGACCAGTGTCCCGACGGTCGGCAGCTTCCTCACCTACTGGCTGACCGAGATCATCGAGCCGAACCGGGCACCGCTGACCTACGCGACCTACGAGACGTTCGTCCGCCGATACCTCGCCCCGGGCCTCGGGGCCAAGCGGCTCGACCGGCTCCAGCCGCGCGACGTGCAGACCTGGATCAACCAGGTGGCCCGCACCTGCCAGTGCTGCGCCCAGGGCAAGGACGCCGCCCGTCGCAAGGACAAGCGGCGCTGCTGCGCGGTCGGCCGCTGCTGTCAGGCCGTCCCCTCGACGCGGACGGTCAGCGACATCCGGGCCGCGCTGCGGGCCGCCCTCACCCACGCCCAGGCCGAAGACCTCATCACCAGGAACCCGGCCGTGCCGGTCACCCTCGCCACGGTCCGCCGCCGACGCGGTAAGTCCTGGTCGAGCGACGAGGCCCGCAAGTTCCTCGAATCGGCTCGCGCCGACGAGGACCCGCTCTACGCCGCCTACTCCCTGGTCCTCGTCACCGGCCTGCGCAAGGGCGAGGCATTGGGGCTCACCTGGGATGACATCGACCTCGACTCCGGAGAGCTGACCATCGGCCGGCAACTGCAACGCGTACGGGGAAAACTGCTCCACCGCGACACCAAGACCCAGGCGTCCGACGCCACCCTCCCGCTCCCCGACATCTGCGTGACCGCACTCAAGCTGCGAAGCGCACAACGCGACGAGGCACGAGAAGCCGCCGGAAAGGCGTGGCAGGAATCCGACCTCGTATTCACCACCCGTTATGGCACGCCCATCGAACCGCGCAACTTCCAACGCTCCTGGCGGACCCGGTGCGACAAGGCGGGAGTCAAGCCGATCACCGTCCACGACGCCCGCCGCACCTGCGCCACCCTGCTCGCCGACCTCGACGTACACCCGAGAGTCGCCATGCAGATCCTCCGGCACGCCCGTTTCTCCGTGACGATGGAGATCTACACCCAGGTCTCGTCGAAGGCGACCCGGGAAGCCCTCAAGCGCCTCGGCGACTCGCTCGGCCGCTGACGCCGTTGCTGTACTTCGCTGCTGTACGACAGCAGAAAGGCCACCTCCCGTTTCCGGGAAGTGGCCTTTGACCTGCGTGGGCGATGCTGGTATCGAACCAGCGACCTCTTCGGTGTGAACGAAGCGCTCTCCCACTGAGCTAATCGCCCTCAGCGCCGATGACTCTACCCGATCGAGGGACCGGACTGCGAATCCGGGGTCAGTGCGTCGCGAGGTAGTGCAGCAGCCGGGCCAGCAGGTCGATGCCGAGGCTGTACTTGAGCGAGAGCCAGAACACCACGGCGACGAAGACCAGGCCCACCGACCCGAGCACGAACCGCACCGGCAGGGACCGGCTGGTGGCCCACCGGGTCCAGCCCTGCACGTGCCGGCGGGTGAAGTTGAGCAGCCGGCGGGCCCAGTGGAACTCCACGGCCCAGATGCCCAGCCCGGCGATCACCAGCAGCCAGCCGGGGCCGGGCAGCGGGATCAGGGCGACACCGATGGTGACGACCAGGGCGCCGGCGATGGAGATGAAGATCTTGAGGGTGACCCGGCCGGTGGGGTTGGCGCGGATCAGGTCGAGGGTGCTGACCAGCCGCTGCCGCCAGCGCCTCGGGCGCCGCTCCGCGACCGCCGTCCCGCCCCCGGACGAGGAGGCGTCGACGCCACCCCGACCGCGCCGGTCGCGCTGATTCTTCGGCACTGCGTACCCCCGCCTTTCGGCTGCTCGGACCCCTCCTTTCGGGGGGCTGGGCCGGGCCGGCCCATCCACTGAGGATCGGTTCGTGACCATTTCGTCCTCCAGTGTCGCCCCGGCCCGTCACTCCATCGGACCACTGGACGTTACCGGAGTAAGTCGACGTCTGAACCACCCCGATGCCGGGCGGGATCACGCACTGGGCAGAACCGGATATCGTACAAGAATTTTCACATTCTAGCGGCGTTTCCGACCCCCTTCCCACCACTGGGTGAAGTCAGCGTATGGCGGAGCGTAGCCAGGAGTAGCACCTGAGTATGGGAAAAGCGGGACACGCGCGTTCCGCAGCGGTGCCGGGGGGAGAACGTCCATGAGTGTCATCCGACCGACGACCGTAGAGGTCGAGACGTCGCTAAGGCTCGTCGCGCCTGACGCCACCGCATTGCCGGTGCGTGCCAGCCTGCGTTACGACCCTGCTGATCCGTATGCGGTCCATGTCCTGTTCCACGCCGAATCCGCCGGCGGCGAGGCGGTGAGCTGGTCGTTCGCCCGCGAGCTGCTGGTCACCGGCCTGGACGAGCCGGCCGGCATCGGCGACGTCCGGGTCTGGCCGTGGGCCACCCCGCGCGGCGACTTCGTCGCGCTGGCGCTGTCGTCACCGGACGGCAACGCCCTGTTCGAGGTGCCGCGCAGCGTCCTGGTGCGCTTCCTGCGGCGGACCTACGTCGTCGTCCCACGCGGCCGGGAGGCCGAGCACCTGGACGTCGACACGGCGGTGAACCGGCTCCTCGCCGGTCGCTGACACGACGCCGGCCGGGGCCGCGCGGATCTGCCGAGTCCGCGCGGCCCCGGCCGCTGCTGCCGGGTACACGCTCAGCCGTGCGTCGTGATCCCGCCGTCGACCGGGATCACCGCGCCGGTCAGGTACGCCCCCGCCCGCGACGACAGGTAGATCGCGGTGCCGGCCATGTCCTCGGGGCGCCCGATCCGGCCGAGCGGGACCTGCTGCTCGATCGCCGCCCGGGCCGTCGGGTCCTCCAGCGCGAAGGCCATCATCTTGCTCTCGAACGGCCCCGGCGCGATCGCGTTCACGGTGATCCGCTCGCCGGCGAGCTGGTGGGCGAGGCCGCGGGTGAGCATGTGCACGGCCGCCTTGGTGGCCGAGTACGCGTACACCTCCATGGACGGCACCCGGATGCCGTCGATCGAGCCGATGTTGATCACCCGGGCCGGGTCGTCGCCGGTGGCCGCCGCGCGCAGCGCCGGCAGCAGGGCGGTGGTGAGCCGGAAGACGGCCTTGACGTTGACCGCCCAGAGCTTGTCGAACGCGCTCTCCGGGTACGACTCCAGCGGTGCCCCCCAGGTGGCCCCGGCGTTGTTGACCAGCACGTCGAGCCGGTCCACCCGCTCCCGGACGGCCGCGGCCAGGCCCTCGGCCCCCGCGTCGTGGCCCAGGTCGGCGGGGATCGCCGCGCAGCGGCCCTCGGCGGACAGCTCCTTGGCCACCGCCGCGCAGACGTCCGCCTTGCGGGAAGAGATGATCACGTCCGCTCCCGCCCGCACGAAGCCCCGGGCGATCATCAGCCCGATCCCCCGTGAGCCGCCCGTGACCAGGACCGTCTTGCCTTCGACCGAGAACAGATCCGTCATGCCCATCCCATCGCCGTTCGGGGCCGCCGGTCTGTCCGCCGAACCCGGCGCTACCGATCGGTAACCTAGCCTGGTCGCCGCGCCCCGACAAGCCGCCGGGCCGGGGTGCGGCGGGGCGACCCGGGCCTTGTCGGGATGCGACCTGCTCGGACGCGGGCTACCGTCGCAGCGATGGTCCCCTCCGGTCAGCCCTCCCCGGCACCCCCCACCGACCAGGCGTCGACCCGCTCCGACCTGGCGACGGCCCGTTCCGCCCCCGCGCCCCGCACCGAGCCCGCCGCCCGCGCCGCCGGCATCGCCGCCCTCGCCCTCGGCGACCTCGCCCCGGAGGACCCCGAGTGGCGACGCCCGGTCCTGCTCGACGCGGACCTCGTGGTCCTGGTCACCCGTGGCCACGGCACCGCCGAGCTGGACTTCCGGCCGCTGCCCTGCCGCCCCGGCACCCTGCTGCGGGTCCGCCCCGGCCAGGCGCTGCGCTGTGCCGGGGAGCAGCTCGACGCCGTGGTGCTGCGCTGGACGCCCGCCGCCCTGCTGCGGAACCCGGGCCTCGACGCCGACGGCGACGACGTGCCGGCGCACCGGCAGCTCGCCGGCGAGGACGAGGACGCGGTGATCAACGAGGTGACCCAGCTCGTGGTCGACCTGCGGCGGCAACCGGACGTGCCCGCCGCCCGCGCCCTGCTCCGTCACCAGCTCACCGTGCTGCTGCTGCGGCTCACGCTGCTGCCCGCCGACCCGGCGGACCCGGCGCCGGCCGGGCGGCGCGCCGAGGGTGCCACGTTCCGGCGGCTCTGCCAGGAGGTCGAGCGCGGCTACCAGCACACCCGCCGGGTGGAGGACTACGCGGCTCGGATCGGCTGCTCGGTGCGTACCCTCACCCGGGCCTGCCTGGCGGTGACCGGGCGCAGCGCGAAGCAGGTGATCGACGAGCGGGTGGCCCTTGAGGCCAGCCGGCTGCTCGCCGCCACCGACGAGCCGATCGCCCGGATCGGCCGCCGGATCGGCTTCCCGGAGCCGACCAATTTCGGCCGGTTCTTCACCCGCGAGGTGGGGGTGAGCCCCGGCGCGTTCCGGGCGGCCCGGGGCCGGGCGACGCCCGCCGGGCGGCAGCAGCCGCCGGGCCGAAAGGGCCCCGCCCCGGCGCCGCACCGCCACGACCGGGAGCCGGCGTCGCCCCAGCACGACCGGGAGCAGGCGTCGTACCACAACGGCCGGGAGCAGCCGCCGGCCGGGCGCGCGGGGGGCGCCCGCCGGCCGGACGCGCCGGGCGGGTCGTCGCGCAACAGCCGGGAGCATGCGGCGGGCCTTCGGGAGCGTCCAACGGGCCCCGGCGGCGGGCGGGACGGGGCGGCGGCAGGCCGGATCGTCCGGCCACGGCCGCCCACCGATCCGACCTGGCCGGGCAGGCGGGCATGATGAGGGGGTGCAGATCTCCGCGCGCGGCGACTACGCGGTACGGGCGGCCCTGAGCCTCGCCACCGCGTACCCCTCCCTGCTGTCCACCCAGGCCATCGCGGCGGAGCAGGACATGCCGCGCAAGTTCCTGGAGGCGGTCCTGGCCGACCTGCGCCGGGCCGGGCTGGTCCGGGCCCAGCGGGGTGCCGAGGGCGGCTACACGCTGGCCCGCCCGCCGAAGGAGGTCACCATCGGGGCGATCCTGCGGGCCGTCGACGGTCCGCTGGCCGGGGTGCGCGGGATGCGCCCGGAGGAGACCAGCTACGAGGGGGCGGCGGAGAACCTGCCCCGGCTCTGGGTGGCCGTCCGGGCGGCGGTCCGGCAGGTGGTCGACGAGGTGAGCCTGGCCGAGCTGACCAGCGGTCGGCTGCCCGGCCACGTGCGGCGGCTGATCGCCCGGCCGGACGCCTGGGAGCCCCGCTGACCGCCCGGCCGGGCCACGCCGGGGAGCCCCGCTGACCGCCGATCCCGCACGGGCGCGGCGCGGCCCCGGCCGGCGGCACGACCCCGGCGGCTGACCCTCCGGTACGGGCCGGCGCGCTCAGCCGAGGGCGTCCCACGGGCCGGCGGTGGTGCTGAAGCCGCCCCGGTGGTGCACCAACGGGTTGCCGTCCTCCCCCGACCCGAGGGCCAGCGGCTCGGCGATGACGATGGTGTGGTCGCCGGCGGTCACCCGGTGCACCACCCGGCAGAGCAGCGCCGCGAGCGCCCCGTCTACCAGCGGCACCCCGAACGGGCCGACCGTCCAGCCCGGGTGCGCGGCGAAGCGGTCGATGCCGCTGGTGGCGAAGGTGCGGGCCACCTGTTGCTGCCCGGCCGCGAGCAGGTGCACGGCCACGTGCTCCGCGCGTTCGATGGTCGGCCAGCTCGACGACGCCCGGGCGAGGCAGAACGACACCAGCGGCGGCTCCAGCGACACCGAGGTGAACGAGGCGGCGGTGAACCCGGCCGGCGGCAGCGGTGGGCGCCCCCGGCCGGCGGAGGGCCCCGGTGCGGTGACCACGGTGACCGTGGCCGCCTGCCGGCGCAGCAGGGCGCGGAACAGGTCGGTGTCGACCGGGCGCAGCTCGACGGCGCCGGCCCCGGGCCGGTGCACGGTGGTCACGCCGGCACCGCCCGGTGACCTCCGGCCCGCGGAGTGGGCGCGGCTGGGGTGGGCGGCAGCGGACGCGGGGATGGGGACACGGCTGTCTCCTGATCTGTCCACGAGGGAGGTGGGTCCACGATCGGTGGAGCGCGTTCCGGCGGGCGGGACCTGGCGGCACGCCGCCCCGCGGTGAGCGGACGGGCGAGCGGGGCACGGTGCCGGGGCTGAGCCGACCGACCGGTCAGCTCAACAGAGCGCGCTCGCGTGCCGGGCCAGGTCGACGTGCACGCGAGCAGTGCGGAGAACCTCGTCCCACTGCGACATCCGCTCATCGTGCCGGTGTCCCGCGCGGCCGGTCAACGACCTTCCACAGTTTGAGATCCACATCTCCATGACCGATGCCCACCGCTTCCACCAGCACCGGTCGCCCCCCAAGACCCATCCGCTGAGTAGAGATTGTCGCGGCGCGCGCAGACGGGGTCCAGTGGAGACACGGGAAGGTTTCGCGAATCGTCGGTTCGGGCATGTCCGATCTCGACACGGCAGGAACTCGACACGGCAGGAAACGGTGACGAAGGGAGGCCCGCGATGGGCCTGATGTTCCGCAAGCGCAAGAAGTACGGCCCGATCATCCTGAACTTCACCGAGAACGGCTTCTCCTCGTGGAGCATCAAGATCGGCCGATGGTCCTGGAACTCGCGGGCCAAGGCGCACCGCGTCGACCTGCCCGGCCCGCTGTCGTGGAAGCAGGACAAGTCCCGGGCCTGACCTCCCGGGTTCGAGCGGGGCGCCGGCGGTTCGCCGGCGCCCCGCTCGACGTCCCGGCCACGGTGGGCCGAATTGCCACCCGGCGGCGGGGCACGGGCGGAGAATCACCCGCATGACGCAGGACCGGCCCTACCGACGGGAACGCCGCCGCGCGGCGCTGGCCTGCCTGCTGCTGGCCGTCGCCTACTTCCTGGTGCCGGTCGAGCAGGACCCGAACGAGCTGCGGCTGGTGCTGCGCGGGGCGGCTACGGCGGTCCTGGTCGCCCTCATCTCCTGGCTGGTGACCGGCCTGGTGCGTCGACAGCTCCTGGTCGCGGACGACCCCGGACAGGTACAGCTCCGGCCACTGGTCAACCTCGCGGTCGCCCTGGTCGCCGGCCTGTTCACGTTCGCGCTCGCCGACCTCGTCATCGCCCGGTCCGCCCCCGGGCAGTTCGTCAATCTGACCACCCGGATCGACGCGATCTACTTCGCCCTGGCCACCCTGACCACCGTCGGGTACGGGGACGTGCATGCCGAGGGGCAGGTCGCCCGGGTGGCGGTCAGTCTCCAGATGGTCTTCAGCATCGGCGTGGTCGCCACCGGGGTGTCCATCGTGCTCAAGCAGCTGACCCGCCGCCCGGCCCGGCGCTGATCACCACGTCCCCGCCGAGCCGGCCGTGCTCCGGGGCGCGGGTCACCGCACCGGAGTCGAGCAGGCCGGTCACCGCCCGGGTCGCGTCGGCGGCCCGGTAGGGCGTCGCGGTGAGGGCGTGCCGGCGCAGCTCGGTGACCGTACGCGGGCCGCGGCGACGAAGCTCGGCGAGCAGCTCCCGGCCCAGCGGGCCCGGGTCCGGCTCCGGCCCTGCGGCGAGGGACCGGCCCTGCGGGTCGGCCGGGTCGCGGTAGCGCAGGCCGGGGGTGGGCCTCACGGCCCAGAGCGCGTCCTTGAACGCCTGGAGGCTGCGGTCCGACGCGGTCGCGAACGCGACCCGCCGCCCCTCGACGGTCCCGCCGGGCGGGGTCGCGTCGGCCGTCTTCCCCGCCGTCGCCATCGTCGCCTGTGCCAGGCCGGCCGCCGTCTCGCCGACCGCCGAGACCGGGCCGGCCTCGGCCGGCGCGACCAGGTCGACCTCGGCCACCAGCGGGAAGCCGGCCGCGTCCAGCACCGGCCGCAGGGGCGCGCCGGGGCCGGTGACCAGCAGCAGGTCGGCCGGGCGGCCGGTGCGGGCGGCGGCCAGCAGGGCCGGCGTCGGGTCCGCGCCGTGGACCACCGTCAGCAGCGGCGCGCCGGCCGCCCCGGCCGCCTTGAGCGCGACCGGCAGCCGCCCCGGGTCGCCGGGCATGACGTGCACGGCCACCTCGGCGGGCAGGGTCGCCTCGACCGCGCCCAGCCGGGCCGGCAGCGCCGCGTCGCCCTCGGCCAGCACCAGGACGGTCAGCCGGAACCCGCGCAGCCGGTCGGCGAGGTCCGCCACCGCCCGCAGCGCGGCGTCCGCGCCCCCCGCGTCGGTCCCGGCGTACGCCAGGGCGAGGGTGGCCCGCCGGGCGCGGTGCAGCGCCACGGGCAACCAGGCGTCGAGCTGTCGGACGAGCAGCTCGCGCAGGACGGTGTCGGTCGGCATGGTGTCGTTCTACCGCACCGCCCACGGGGCCGGGACACGGCTCCCCACCCGGGCGGGTGCTCAGGCCGGAACGGAGATGCCCACTCCGCCACGGGTCTGACCGCCGTAGCGCTTGCGCTCGCGGTCCAGGTCGAGGCGGCCGATCCGCTTGCGGGCGGCCAGGGCGTCGTCGTCGAGCCGGTCGGCCGGGATCAGCCAGACGATCTCGAACTCCAGCCCGTCCGGGTCCTGCCCGTAGAGGCTCTTGGTGGTGCCGTGGTCGGAGCTGCCGACCAGGGCCCCGGCGGCGGCCAGCCGCTCGGCGGTGACGGCGAGCTCGTCGAGGGTGTCGACCTCCCAGGCCAGGTGGTAGAGGCCGACGGTGGACCGGCCGGCGGGCGAGCGGCCGGCGGCCCGGCCGAGCTCGAACAGGCCGAGGTCGTGGTCGTTGGTGGAGCCGGGGGCCTGGAGGAAGGCCGCGCCCCGGAACCCGTCGGGGGTCATCGGGATGACCCGGAAGCCCAGCACGTCACGGTAGAAGGCGACGCTGCGGGCCAGGTCGGAGACGTAGAGGACGGCGTGGTTGAGGCGGTGGATTCCCATGCCCTCCAGGCTAGCGCCATTTGGTTGAGCGTTCAACAAGAGTGGCTATGATGAGGGCCATGACCCGCTGGCTGGACCCTGACGAGCAGCGCACCTGGCGGGCGTACCTCGCCGCCTCCCGGGCGCTGATGGACACGCTCGACCGCGAGCTGCAACGCGACGCCGGCATGCCGCACGCGTACTACGAGATCCTGGTCCGGCTCTCGGAGGCGCCCGACCGGCGGCTGCGGATGGGCGACCTGGCCGACGCGGCCGGCTCCTCGCGCAGCCGGCTGTCGCACGCCGCCACCCGGCTGGAGGCCTCCGGCTGGATCCGGCGGGAGGACTGCCCGACCGACCGACGCGGGCAGGTCGCCGTGCTCACCGACGCCGGGTTCGCCGCGCTCGCCGCCGCCGCGCCCGGCCACGTCGAGGGGGTGCGCCGGCACCTCTTCGACGCGCTCAGCCCGGCCCAGGTGGACCAGCTCCGCCGGATCAGCGAGGCGCTCGCCGACCACCTGACCAGATGATGGCCGAATCGCGATAGTCGGGGGGTTGTACATATTGTCGCGGGACGGCCACGATGGGGCGTGTCCTCCGCCTTCGGTGATCTGACCGGCCAGGCGCACCACCTGGTGTCCGCCGGCGACCTGGCCGGCGCGCAACAGCTACTCTCCGACGCGCTGAGCGACGCCGATCCGCGCCCCGACCACGCCTCCCCCGAGCTGGCCGACGCCGCCGGCCTCCAGGCCCGGGTGCTGGTCGCGCTGGGCGAGCCCCACTCGGCACGGGGCTGGGCCGCGTTCGCCTACGCGGCGACGACCCGGCTGTACAGCCGCTCCGACCCGCGTACGGTCTCGGCGGCGGCGACCCTTGCCGCGGTGCTGCACCGGGTCGGCAGCTACGCCCGCGCCGCCCGGCTCTACTCCGACGTCATCATCGAGCTGACCGCGTCCGACGGGCCGGAGTCGCTGCGGGTGCTGGCCGCCCACGCCGACCTGGCCACCGTGGAGTACGCCCGCGGCCAGTGCGAGGTGGCCCGGGAGCGGTTGCAGGACGCCTGGGAACTGCACCGGGAGGTGTACGGGGACGGCCACCCCAGCGGCATCAAGATGCTGGCCCGGCTCGGGGCGATGCAGCGTGACTGCGGCGAGTTCGCCGAGGCGCACGACCACCTGGCCCTGGCCCGGGAGCTGTGCCGGCAGCACCTCGCCCCGGACGACCCGCTCGCCGTGCAGGTGGCGGGCCTGGCCCGGGCCGCCGCCAACCCCGACCACGTCTGCGCGCGGACGCCCCCGGCCGACCGGGAGGAGCCCGCGGAGGCACCCGTGGTCCCGGCGGCCCGCGTCCCGCCGGCCGCCGAGGGGCCGCCGACGTACCAACCGGCGTGGCCGCCGGAAGACGACCCGCACCCGCCGGGCGTGCCGGCTCCCCGGACGCCCCCGGACGAGGCGGCCCAGCACACCGCGGCAGGGGCCGCCGCGTGCCCCGGGGGCGACGAGGGATGGCCCGGGGAGGCTCCCGGCCGCGCGGCCGACGACGACCCGTGGACCCGGGACCCCGCCGCACCCGAGACCGCCGAGGACGACCCGTGGGTCCGGGAACACGCCGCGCCCGGCGGCCCGGCCCGCGCCGACGACGAGCGGTGGGCCCGCGACGGCGACGCGCGGGGCGGCCAGTCGTACCCGGCGGACGACGACCGGTGGCCGGACGAGCCGGGATGGCCGGCGGCGAACTCGCTGCCCCCGACGGTCGTCGGCCTGGCCGGTGCCGCCGACGAGCCGGCCGGGGTGCGGGCCGTGCACCCGCCCGTGACCCGGGAGGACCGCTCCCGGCTGCTCCCGGTACTGGTCCCCCGCCCGCCCGCACCACCACAGCGCCGACTCACCCCGCTCGTGGTGCTCGGCGGGGTGACCGTGGTGGTGCTCGGCGCGGCGGCGGTGATCGCCGGGGTCGCCCGGGTCGACGGCCCGACCCCCGGCCCGTCGACCTCGGTCACCGGCACGCCGGGCTCCGGCGCCCCGGGCAGCGACCCGTCCGGCGTCTCACCGTCCGGCGGAGCGCCGGCCAGTCCCCGGGCCGCCGCGTCCCCCGGCACCCCGCCGGGCGGGTTCACCCTCCGGGACAACCGGGACAACATCGCGCTGCGCTGGACGTACCCGGCCGGCGCGAACGGGCCGGTGGTGCTCGCCCGGGGCCAGTCCGGGCAGGAGCCGCGCGCGTTCGAGACCCTCCCGCCGGGCAGCACGAGCCTGCTGGTCTACGGCCTGGACCGGACCGCCGACTACTGCTTCACCGTCGCGGTGGTGTGGTCGGTGGAGACGGTCGGCCGGACCGGCCAGGTCTGCACCAACCGCCGCTGACCGCGACGCGCGGCCGGCGGACCGGGCGACCAGGGCGGGCCGGCCGGGCCTCAGGCGGCAAAGGCGGGCGGGCCTCAGGCGGTCAGGGCGGTCAGGAAGGCGTCCGCGATCACCGCGTGGCCGGGCAGCCCCGGGTGCACCCGGTCGTCGGCCCAGCGGCTCGACGGGCTGTGCCGCAGCACCCGGTCGAAGGCCGCCTGGGTGGCCACGTGCACCGCCTCGAAGTCCTTGGCGAGGGCGGCCACCACGGCGGCGTACCGGTCGGTCTCGGCGCGCTGCGGCTCGTCTACGTCCGCCTCGATGAGGAACGGGTCGGCGAGGACCAGCCGGCACCCGGTGGCGTCCACCGCCCGGCGCAACAGCGTGCGCAGGGTGCGCTCGTACTCGTCGATCGGCACCGCCTCGGCCTCCCGGCCGGGGCTGAACGCGCGCCAGATGTCGTTGATCCCGATCATCACGACGAGCCAGTCGGGGCGCTCGCCGATCGCGTCGGCGTTCCAGCGGGCCGCCAGGTCCCGGACGGTGTTGCCGCTGACGCCCCGGTTGACCCAGGTCAGCTCGCGCTCCGGGTACCGGGCGTCGACGAACGCGCGGACCAGGCTCAGGTACCCGTTGCCGTAGGGAGCGGCGGCGTCCCGCCGGCCGCAGTCGGTGATGCTGTCCCCGATGAAGACGATCCGCTGACCGGCACCCAGCAACATCGCGCGACTCCGTCCCCGGCGGCGTGGCCCCGCCCGACCGCTTGGTGGGAGAGGTCGTCGCGCGGTATCTTTTGCAGTTCAGGCACAAAAAAAGAACGGCTGATAATTGCCGTTCCGATTGGAATTTTAATCACTAGGGAGACGGCTTGTCAAGGCACTCCGCGGGTCCCGACGAGCTACGGCACGACGACGAGATCGGCCCCGAGCAGGAGTACGTCTCCATGCTCTACAACCGGCTGGACGGCATGCGGGAGCAGGCCGCCCGACGGCTCGCCGAGGAACTGCGCACCACCGGCGGCACCCTCCAGGCCCGGTCCCAGCGGGACAGCTCCGTACGGATGTACGCCGAGCAGGTCGAGCAGTTCTCCGCCGTGGAGAACGGGCTCTGCTTCGGCCGGCTGGACACCGACGACGACGCCCGCCACTACATCGGCCGGATCGGCATCTTCGACACCGACGGCGACTACGACCCGCTGCTGATCGACTGGCGGGCCCCCGCCGCCCGGGCCTTCTACCTGGCCACCGCGGCCAACCCGCAGGGCGTGCGGCGGCGCCGGCACCTGCGGACCCGGCAGCGCAAGGTGACAGCCCTCAACGACGAGGTGCTCGACCTGGCCACCGCCTCCCCCACCGCGCACGAGGAGCTGACCGGCGAGGCGTCCCTGCTCGCCGCGCTCAACGCCGGTCGGACCGGCCGGATGCGCGACATCGTCGAGACCATCCAGGCCGAGCAGGACCGGATCATCCGGGCCGACCTGCCCGGGATGCTGGTGGTCCAGGGCGGCCCGGGCACCGGCAAGACCGCCGTCGCCCTACACCGCGCGGCGTACCTGCTCTACACCCACCGGCGGGAGCTCTCCAGCCGGGGCGTGCTGCTGGTCGGCCCGAACGAGACGTTCCTGCGCTACATCTCGCAGGTGCTCCCGGCGCTGGCCGAGACGGGCGTGCTGCTGCGTACCCCCGGCGACCTCTTCCCCGGGGTCAGCGCCCGCCGCGACGAGTCGGCGCGGGCCGCGGCGGTCAAGGGCCGCGCCGAGATGGCGCAGGTGCTCGCCGCGGCCGTGCGGGACCGGCAGTGGGTCCCCGACGAGCCGCTGGAGATCGAGGTCGAGCGGGAGGTGCTGCGGCTGGCACCGGAGACCGTCCGGGCGGCCCGGGACCGGGCCCGCCGCACCGGCCGCCCGCACAACCTGGCCCGCGCGGTCTTCGACGTCGAGATCGTGCACGCCCTCGCCGACCAGGTGGCCGAGCGGATCGGCGCGGACCCGCTGGGCGGGGAGAACCTGCTCGACGAGGCCGACATCGCGGAGATCCGCCGCGAGCTGCGCGAGGAGTCCGGGGTGCGGGACGCACTGGACCGGCTCTGGCCGGTGCTCACCCCACAACGGCTGCTCGCCGACCTGTACGCCGACCCCGACCGGATCGCCGCCGCCGCGCCCGAGTTGACCGACGCCGAACGGGCCCTGCTGCACCGCCAGCCGGGCGGCTGGACGCCGGCCGACGCGCCGCTGCTCGACGAGGCCGCCGAGCTGCTCGGCGAGGACGACCGGGCCGCCGCCGCCCGCCGGCAGCGCATCCGCGCGCTCCAGCGCGAGTACGCCGAGGGCGTGCTGGAGATCGCCCGGGGCTCCCGCTCCATCGACGTGGAGGACGAGGCCGACGGCGGCGAGATCCTCGGCGTCACCGACCTGCTGGACGCCGACCGGCTGCTGGAGCGCCAGGAGGAGTCCGACGGGCTGACCACCGCCCAGCGCGCCGCCGCCGACCGGGGCTGGGCGTTCGGGCACGTCATCGTCGACGAGGCGCAGGAGCTGTCGCCGATGGCCTGGCGGCTGCTGATGCGCCGCTGCCCGAGCCGGTCGATGACGATCGTCGGGGACGTGGCGCAGACCGGCGCGCTCGCCGGCACGCCGAGTTGGGCGGACGCGCTGGAGCCGTACGTGGCGCAGCGGTGGCGGCTGGAGGAGCTGACCGTCAGCTACCGCACGCCCGCCGAGATCATGGCGCTGGCCGCCGGGGTGCTGGCCGAGATCGACCCGCAGCTACGCCCGCCGCGCTCGGTGCGCCGCAGCGGGGTGTCGCCGTGGGACCGCACGGTCGCCGGGGACCGGCTGGCCGCCGAGCTGACCGACGCCGCGGTGGCCGAGGCTGCCGGGCTGGCCGACGGGCGGCTCGGGGTGATCGTCCCCGGCGGCCGGGTCGACGAGCTGGGCGCCGCCCTGGTCGCGGCGCTGCCGGAGGCGGCCGTCGGCGAGCACCCGGAGCTGGAGAGCCGGGTGGTGCTGCTGACCGTGGGGCAGGCCAAGGGGCTGGAGTTCGACACCGTCCTGGTGGTCGACCCGGAGCGGATCGTGGCCGAGTCCCCGCGCGGCCACAGCGACCTGTACGTCGCCCTCACCCGCGCCACCCAGCGCCTCGGCGTCCTGCGCGTCGCCTGACCCGACCTCCGTGGATCCCGGACAGTCACCGTCCTGGCGGGACGGTGGCTGTCCGGGGTGATGCCCAGGCCAGGGCGGTCACTCGGTGGTGAAGTCGCCCACCTGGCTGGCGCTGCTCGACTGGTCACTCGTCGAGCCGCCCGCCGGGGTGCTCAGGCCGCCCGTGGTGGCGTCACCGGTGGTGGTCGGTGCGACCTTGCCCGGGTGCCGCTCCGGCTGGCGGGCCACCCGCCGGGCGCTCGCCGGGCCGGCGGTGCCGCCGGTCGTGGTGAGCGCGCCCTGACCCCGGGTCGGGCCGCCGTCGCGCAGCACCTCCGGGTCGATCGGGACGTGCGCCGGGTCGTCCGGGTCCTCCTCCTGGAGGATCCGCGTCTCGTCGGTCTGCGGCACGGTGACCTCGTCGAGGGCCCCCTCGCCGTACACACCGCCGGCGATCCTTTGCTCGGCCTTGCGGGCGGACTCCCGCATCGTGTCGTCCTCACGCACGTCCATCACCTCCGCAGAACTGTCGGATCGTCCTGCGTGCCCGGGGACCGGCCGGCCAAACCCCGCGCCCTCCGCCCGCAGCAGAGCCCGGATACCTCGCGGATCGGACGTACGCCCCGCACGGTGCGGTACGGGCGCCGCCATCCGAGGTTCCGGCGGGTGTTACTTCGCCGGCACCCCTGGGTAGTCGGGAGGTGCCCCCGCCGAGAGAGCGAACCGTGCCGTGGCCGAACCGCGGTAGCGGGGCGAGGGAGCGCAGGTAGGACTCATCGCATCCTGAGGAGGACAAGATGAGCACGCAGGCTGCATCCACCAGGCCGATGAACCGGACCCAGGAAGCGCCGAACCGCGCGATGCAGGAGGCACCCACCCGCCCGATGCCGATGATGCACGACGGGCACCGCGAGCCGATGCAGGCGCCGGGCACGGAGACGAAGCAGGCCTTCCTGACGACGGAGTTCTGGGTCTACGCCGCCGCGGTGATCGGCGTGCTGGCCGCGTCGTACCTGGTGGGCAAGAACTCGGTCGGCGTGGACATCTTCCGCGCCCCGCAGGCCTGGTTCTTCATCACGCTGCTGACCATCGGTTACCTCGGTAGCCGGGGCCTGGCCAAGGCCGGCAGCAACTTCCGCAGCGGCGCGGAGCGCAAGGCCCGGCACTGACCGGACCGATCAGCTCCGAGCAGCACGGTGGCCCTCCGGGATTCTCCCGGAGGGCCACCGTCGTACGTCACTCCTCGTCGCCGCCGAAGCCCCAGTCCTCGGCGAAGTCACCCTCGACCGCGTCCTCGATCATCTCGCCGGCGACCATTCCGCCGACCGCGCCGAGCGCCGCGCCCGCGACGATGCCGCCCATCCCCACGCCCCGGCCGTGGCCCCCGTGCCCGTGGCCGTGGCCGTGGCCGTGGCCCCCGTGGCCGTGCTGCGTCGGGTAGCCGTGCGGGGCCCCGTAGCCGGGGGGCGCGCCGAAGCCCTGCGGGGCGCCGAAGCCCTGGGCGCGCAGGCCGCCGTAGTGGGACGTGGTCTGCTGGAGCCAGCCGTCGACGACCTGCACCCAGTCGACCCGGTCGGCGTCGGTGTGCGCGACGGTGTACCGGCCGAAGACGTCGTGGCCGGCGCTGAGGAAGCCGCCCCGCTTGTCACACTCCAGCACGACCTCGATCCCCTGCGGGCTGGTCACGAAGGTCAGCTCGACCTCGTTGATGACCTGCGCGTACTGCGGCGCGGCGAAGAACTCGATCTCCTGGTAGAACGGCAGCGTCTGGTGCACGCCGCGGATGTGGCCGCGCTCCAGGTCTGCCCCCTTGAACCGGAAGCCGAGCCGGGCGAAGGCGTCCAGGATCCGCTCCTGCACGGGCAGCGGGTGGACGTTGACTTGGTCGAGGTCGCTCTTGTCGACCGCCCGGGCCACCGCCACCTCGGTACGCAGCCCCATCGTCATGCCGTGCAGGCGCTGGCCGTAGACGTCAGTGATCGGGGTCTCCCACGGCACCGGAAGCTGGAACGGGATCGAGAGCTGCTGCTTCGGGGCCAGCTCGAACGCCCCGGAGACCGGCAGCCGGTGGAACTCCATCACGCCGGCGTACTCGCCGTCGCCGCTCTCCATCTCGACCCGGGTGACCAGGCCGACGACGATCTGCTCGATGGCCGCCGGCGCGTCCCCGCCGACCAGGTTGACTCGACCGTCGAGGGCGAGACCCGGCCGGGTGTTCGGGTTGACCAGGACTGTGTCCACGGTGGGACCGCCCACGCCGAACGCGCTCAACAACTTCTTGAAGACCATCGAACCCTCCGCGGGACGGTCACCACGCTCCACCGTGGAACGCTGGCGGCTGACCAGGGAAGACTAACCGGGACCGCTGTGAATTGTCTGGGAAGCCAGAAGCAGGCGCGCCACCTGCCCTGGCGCCTGCCGTCGCGGGAGCAGAACGGGTGGACCGTACGCGGCCAGAAGGTGAGTCCCAGAAAACCACCACGACGCGGCGGGTCTCGACCGACCGGTTCGCGCAGAAGCCGACGATCACCAGCAGGCTGACGATCCAGATCCCGGCGTCGGTGACGTAGGCGGCGAGCACCGCCGTACCGTTGTGTTGCCCGCTGAGTTTCGTCACGAGTTGGGTGGGGCCGATCCCGATCCCGATCAGGTCGAGGACGATGGTGGCCAGGCCCAGCGAGGAGATCGCGAAGAACGCGACCAGCGTCGGGCCCAGTTCCTCGGTGACGTGGGACTTCGCGATGGCCTTGCGCACCGCGTGGAGCCGGGGTGCCGCCTCCCCGGGCACGTGCGGGTAGTCCTGTTCGACGGCGTGTTTGGCCAGGTCGCGTCTCCGCCTTCGGCTCAGAGGCAGCGTGGCGGCGCCGCGGTGACGATCAGGAGCGTGATGAGTCCGGCCAGTGCGGCCCACCAGTAGGCGGCCGGCGGTTCCAGGGGGCCGATAGCCGGTGGGTTCGGCCGGATCGAGTCGGGGATGTAGCCGCGGTCGAGTTGGTCGGCGACCCGGAAAGACCAGGGTGGCGGTGAAGGCCGCGGCGACGCTCACCGACGCCGCCGCCACGATGGGCGTACCGAGGCCGCGCAGGAAGGGGCGGGCCTCGGCCGGGGCCGCCCGTTGGTGGACGAACGTGACGACGGCGAGGGTGACGAGCAAGACGCCCTACGTCGTGACCAGGCCGGCGGCGCGAGAAGATCTACGACGCTAACGACCTCGTGCATGGTTGTAAATCCTTGAGTATCGATGATCGTTGTTTCGGCCATGGTGGGTGCTGTGATCATGACGAACCAGCGCACGTCGGCCGATCGCGGGACGAGCCGGCCGGGACCGGTTCGTCTCCGGCAAGACCCGACTCATACCAGCAAAACCCTGGTGATCTGCGACCTCGGGCGACTGTCCGCGTCCGGCCGCCGGCGGCTGTCACTGTCGTGACCCCCGTTGCTGCCGACCGCCACGCAGCGCATCGCTCGCCCGTTCGACAGCCGTTGCAGCGCAGTGGGCGGCGCTCTCCAGTCCAGTCCCTATCGTGAAGCTTGCGGATTGTCCTGTTTTCACCACTTCGGCGAGCAAAAGGTGGTGTGGTAGTCACTGCGCCGGTCTGCGCTATATATACCGCTTCAGGCAGGACGCGACTTGCGAGGCGCCTCCTGCGAGTAGTACCCACGGAGGGTGTTCTGTGATAGTTAAACCCATTCATCGCCTTAGACGGGCAGTCCCGCCAGCGCTCGCGGTTTCCGCGGCTGCCGCCGTGGTCGTCGCCTTGCTGGCCTTCAACTCGACTGCGGCCAACGCGCAGGAGGCGCCGGTGGGCCTCGGCACGGCTGGCAACTTCTCCGTACTGGCCGGGGCCGAGCCCACCAACACTGGCCCAAGCTTCTTGGGTCAGAGCCTCGGGAGGTACCCAGGGAACACTGCGTCGGGCTTCGAGACGGCAACCATCGGCGGTGAGGTTCACCTCGGCGACGCGGTCGCCCTACAGGCCCAGAGCGACCTGACCACGGCCTTCAACGACGCCGCCGGCCGGACCCCATTCACCAACCTGCCCGCAGAGCTCGGCGGCAACACCCTCAACCCCGGCGTCTATCGGATCGGGGCAGCGCAGCTGACCGGGCCGCTGACGCTCAACGCCCAGGGCAACCCCCAGGCCGTGTTCATCTTCCAGGTCGACTCCGCGCTGACGACGGCGTCGAACAGCAGCGTCGTCCTGATCAACGGCGCTTCGCCCTGCAACGTGTTCTGGAAGATCGGCAGCTCGGCGACGATCGGCACGGGCACCACCTTCGTGGGCACCATCATGGCTCAGGCGTCGATCACGATGGCCACGGGGGCGACCCTCCAGGGCCGTGCGCTGGCTCGAACCGCCGCCGTCACCCTCGACACCAACGTCATCACCGCACCTGTGTGCGCCGGCCCGTCTGGCCCACCCGGCCCGTCTGGCCCACCCGGCAGTCCCGGTGCTCCCGGCAGTCCCGGTGCTCCCGGCAGTCCCGGTGCTCCCGGTAGCCCCGGTGCTCCCGGTAGCCCCGGTGCTCCCGGCAGCCCCGGTGCCCCCGGCAGCCCCGGTGCCCCCGGCGCCCCCGGTAGCCCCGGCGCCCCTGGTAGCCCCGGTGCACCCGGCAGCCCCGGCGCCCCCGGCGCCCCCGGTAGCCCCGGTGCCCCCGGTAGCCCCGGTGCGCCCGGCAGCCCCGGTGGGCCAGGCGGTCGGGGTGACGACTCCGGAATGCTGCCGGTAACCGGTAGCGGTCTGGTACCGGCCCTGACGGGCACGGGAAGTGTCATTGTCGCCCTGGGTGGGTTCATGCTCTTCCTCTCCCGGCGTCGTCGAACACACCAGTCCTGATCGGAGGCCCGGCCGGTGACCTGCCGGCCGGGCCCCTCCAGCTATCGGCGCGGCAGGTTTCGAACCTGGGGCCAGCACCGTCGACATGGCCGCCCGTGCCCGACCCAATGCGCGTATCGCGTACCTGAAGTGGGACCACAACCGGGACCTCACCGAGGCCGGCCACGCCGGGCGGCCAGGGTGCACGAGCAGACCCTCGCCGTCTACCGGCTGCTCGACGAGCTGCGTCGCCGCCACCCCGGGGTGAAGATCGAGAGCTCCTCGTCCGGCGGCGCGCGGGTGGACCTGGAGATCCTGCGCCGCGCCGCCCGGGTCTGGGCCAGCGACTGCAACGACGCCCTGGAACGGTTCTCCGTCCAGCGCTGGACGGGGCTGCTGCGAGCACACCTGTACGAGCTGGCCGGCGACGCGCCGCGCGCCGTCACCCACTACCGGGCCGCCGCGGACCGGACCACGAGCCTGCCGGAGCAGCACTACCTGCGGATGCGGGCCGCCCGCCTCGCCGGACCGGCCGGCTGAGCCCGGTGGCCAGCCGTCGGGCACGTCTTTGGCTGCCGGGCGACAGCAGCACGCACCCGACGGAACAGGTGGCGCGCGGCCCGCGTACCGGAAAGGCAGGTGGCCGGGCCCGGGCGGGCCCGGCCACCGGTGGTGCGGTCGGTCAGCTCGCCGTGCAGGTGACGGCGGGGACGGCGGTGGTGCCGCCCGTGCTGCCGACGAAGCCGAAGCTGGTGCTGGCCCCGGCGCCGAGCCTGCCGTTGTAACCGACGTTGGTGGCGGTCACGCTCGACCCGCTGCTGGTCACCGTGGCGTTCCAGGACTGGCTGACGCTCTGGCCGTTGGCGAACGTCCACCTCGTCGTCCAGCCGTTGATGGCGGCGGAACCGGCGGTCACCCTGACCTCGCCCTGGAAGCCGCCCTGCCACTGGTTGACGATCGTGTACGTGGCCGTGCAGCCGCCGTTCGGCGGGGGCGTGGTCGGCGGCGGCATGGTGGGCGGGGCGGTGGTGGGCGGCGGCGTGGTCGGGGTGACCCCGCCGTACACCGACGCCTCCCTCGCGGTCGCCTTGATGCCGTCGGCGCCGTTGAAGATCCGCTGGCCCCAGGTGGTCAGGGCGGCCGGGTTGAAGTTGGTGGTCATGTCGAGGTACTCGACGCCGCCACCGTTGCCGCTCCACGACCAGCCCAGGTAACCGATCCCGTTGGCCTGGGTGTAGGACAGGATGGTGTCCTCGTCCGGGTTGCCGTCGGAGTGGTCGAAGCCGAACTCGCCGACCACGATCGGCAGCTTCGCGGTGCGGAACCGGCCGAGATAGTCGCTGATCTCCGCGGCGGTGTCGAAGACGCCGTACATGTGGATGGAGAAGACGGTGTTCTTCTGCGGGTCGGCCGCGAAGACCGACGCGGCGTTGTCGCGCATGGTGAACGACCAGTCCTGGCCCCAGTTCGGGGCGTCGACCATGATCGTGTGCGCCAGGCCGGCGGTACGCAGCCGCTTGATCGCGTTGGCCGAGTCGGTCGCCCAGGTGCCGTAGCCCTGGTTGCCGTACGGCTCGTTGCCGATGTTGACGATGACGTACTTCTCCTGGCCGGCGAGGGCGCTGGCGATGCTCAGCCAGTAGTCGACCGCCCTGTCCAGGGTGATCGCGCCGCTCTGCTCGCCGTACCCGGTGGTGTCGTGCACCTCCAGCACGCAGATCAGCTTGTTGGCCCTGCACAGCGAGATGACGTTGGCGACATCCGCCGTGTCGTTCTTGGCCCAGCGGTCGCCGCTGGCCAGCACCACCCGCACGGTGTTCGCGCCGAGCGCCTTGATGTTGGCGAAGGAGCTGGTCTGATGCTGGTACCAGGTGTGTGCGTGGTTGACGCCGCGCATGACGAACTCGTTGCCGTTGGCGTCGTACAGCTTGCCGTCGGCGACGGAGAAGCCGGCGGCGGCGTGCGCCGGCGGCCCGAAGGCGAACACGGCGGCGAGGACCGTCAGCAGGGCGACGCCCGCGACGGAGAGACGTTTTCTCATGGCCTTCCTCAGGGAGGGTCAAGCCCCGTGCCCAGGGGGGTGCGGTGGTGGTGACGTAGGAAGGCGGCCGGCCCGGCAGCCGCCGTCCGGCTCCCGGCGGCGCAGGGATCAGCGTAGGCCGATCGACCGTTTCGGGGCAACCGGTTCAGTGAATGGCCGCCCGGAGTGACCAGCCCCGTGGCGGCCCGCACGCCTGCGGGCCGCCACAAGGGCGGTTCATCCCCACCACAGGTTGCGGCGCCCCGGCCTGAACCGGTTAAGGCGGCACACCATGCAGCCCGGCGCCGGCCGCCAAGGACCCGCCGGCCGGGAGGCGCGACCCGCAGGGGCGAAGCGGACCCCGAGGGTTGACGACCGCCGGTCGGGGTATCCGGTGACGATCGGGAGAGCGAAGGAGATACCGCGATGGTCAACATCGGCTACACCCTGATGTGCGAGCAGACCGGCCCCAAGGAACTGGTGGACCACGCGGTACGCGCCGAGGCGGCCGGCTTCGACCAGCTCGTGATGTCCGATCACTACTACCCCTGGCTGGACTCCCAGGGCCACTCCCCGTACGCCTGGTCGGTGCTCGGCGCGGTCGCCCACGCCACCAGCCGGGCCGCGCTGATGTCCTTCGTGACCTGCCCGATCCGCCGCTACCACCCCGCCGTCGTGGCGCAGAAGGCCAGCACGATCGGGGTGCTCTCGGACGGCCGGTTCACCCTCGGCCTGGGCGCCGGGGAGAACCTCAACGAGCACGTCGTCGGCGGCTGGCCGCACGTGCAGCAGCGGCACGAGATGTTCGAGGAGGCATTGCAGATCATCCGGCCGCTGCTCAACGGCGAGACGCTGACCTTCTCCGGCAACCACTACGACGTGCCCGACGCGTACGTCTGGGACCGGCCCGGCCGCCCGGTGCCGATGGCCGTCGCCGCGTCCGGCCGGCAGTCGGCGGCGCTGGCGGCCGACTACGCCGACGGGATCGTCGCCACCGAACCGGACCCGCACATCATCGCGCTGTACGACGAGGCGGGCGGCGCGGGCCGGCCCCGGTACGGCCAGGTGGCGATCTGCTACGGCCCGGACGAGGCGGAGTGCCGCAAGATCGCGCATGACCAGTTCCGCTGGTTCGGGTCGGGCTGGAAGGTCAACGCGGAGCTGCCCGGGCCGGACTCGTTCGCCGCCGCGAGCCAGTTCGTCCGCGAGGAGGACGTCGCCGAGGGGATCTCCTGCGGCCCGGACGTCGACCGGCACGTGGAGGCGTTCAAGAAGTTCGTCGACGCCGGCTTCACCCACGTCGCGCTCGTCCAGGTCGGCGGTGACACCCAGCCGATGTTCCTGGACTGGGCCCGGGAGGAGCTGCTCCCCCGGCTCCGCGAGCTGTGACGGCGACGGTCCGGCCGAGGGGCCCGTCCGCTGGGGTCTCGCCGGTGGGGTTCCCCCCGGCGCACCTGCGGCTCGCCCTGGCCGCGCCCCGTACCCCCTGCCCGCCCCGTACCAGGACAAGGACCGTCATGCGCATCGGCAACACGGAGATCCGCCCGCTCGGCGGTGGCCTCGGCTGCCTCTTGATGATCCTCTTCTCGGTCCTGGCCTCGATCGCCCTGACCGTCCTCCTCAACCTCCTCCTCTAACCCACCCCACCCCTGTCCAGCCCCCGCCCCCGCTCCCCGCGATCTTGCGCTTCCGGCCCCCGCGATGTGGGTCAGCGGCGGAGGCCGAGGGCGGTCAGGAGGTCGCGGGTGGCTTGGCGGATCGGGGTCAGGATCGCGTCGCGGAGCCAGCGGACTGTCGGGGTGACCGTGACCCGCCAGGCGGCGCGCAGGGCCCGTCCGAGCGGGACGGCGGTGTGCCGCCACACCCAGCCCAGCGCCAGGCCGACCGGACGGAGCAGCAGCCGGTAGAGGACGTTGACGATGCGGCCCGTGAGCCGCCAGGCGTAGGCGAGGGCGCCGGCCACCAGCCGCAGCAGCCACCACAGCCCGCGCCCGACGGCGGCCAGCGCCGGGCCGAACGCCCGCCTCACCAGCTCCACCAGGGGCACCAGCACGTGCCGGATCAGCCAGTCGACCACCTTCACGAGCACGCGCGCCACGGGCCGGACCAGCGTGCGGAGGAACCAGACCAGCGGGTACCACAGCAGGTGCTTCGCCAGCCAGGCCAGCGGTACCCAGACCAGCCGGTGCAGGAGCCAGGCCAGCGGGCGCAGCACCCAGGCGCGCACGGCCCGGCCGATCGGGCTGAGCAGCCAGCGGTCCACCCACCGCGCGGTGCCGGCCAGCAGCTCCCAGAGCAGCCGCACGGGCAGCACCACGACCAGGGCGACGCCACGGGCGATCACGACGATCAGCGGGGGCGGCCCCTGTCGCCCCGTCGACGTGACGTTCATGGGGGTGAGCGTAAGTGCCAGCGGCAACGGTGCTCCATCGACGTCGCCCGGCGGACCGGGGGTCCCGCGGCGGGGCGGGCGGTCAGGCCGGGCGCAGGTCGAGTTCGGCGAGCACCGGGTAGTGGTCGGAGGCGTACTCGGTGTCGCCGCCCCGCCGTACCTCGCAGGAGCGGACCAGCCGGGCCAGCGCCGGGGTGCCGAACAGGTAGTCCAGCCGCATGCCGGAGAACTCCGCCCCGCCGCCGTGCCGGGTGGGCGCGGTCAGCCCCTCGTCGCCGGGCACCAGCGCGCCGTACAGGTCGACCAGGCCGGCGGCGGCCAGCCGGGCCACCGCCCGGGTCTCCACCGTCCGGCCGTCCCGACGCAGGTGACGGCGACGGTACGCGGGGGACAGCCGGGCGACCCGGTCGGTGTGGTCGGTGCCCGGGTCGAGGGTGTTCAGGTCCCCGGCCAGCAGCGCCAGTTCCCCGGGGGCCCGACGGACGGCGGCGGCCAGCCAGCCGGCCTCGATCCGCCGGCGCAGCCCCCGGTACGGGTCGAGGTGGGCGGCGAACACGGTGACCGGGCCGGCGTCGGTGGCCACGGTGACCCGTACGGCGGCGTGGTGGAACGGCCGGCGGACCGTACCGGCCGCGAGCACCCGCAGCGGCGGGCGGACCAGCACGGCCACCGGCTGGCCAAGGCAGGAGCGGCCCAGGTACGGCCACATGCCCACCTCGGCGGCGAAGGCGGCCAGCCGGTCGCCGCGGTCGAAGCCGCGCAGCTCCTGCGCGGCCAGCAGGTCCGGCCGCTGCGCGGCGACGACCCGGGCCACCCGGTCCAGCCGGCCGGGACCGGTCCGGTCCCGGCCGCCGGTCCGGATGTTCCAGGTCATCACCCGCAGCATGGCGCGCGGTCAGTCCGGCCGGCCGGCCTTGGCCAGCTCGTCGTCCAGCTCGTCGACCTGCTCCGAGGAGATGGCCGGGCGGTTGCCCTCGGCCAGGTCGGCGTTGGGGCGGATCGCCCAGTGGAGCAGGCCGACCCACAGGGCGCTGAGCAGGATCGCACCCATGAAGTCGGTGGGGTGGTGCATGCCCCGGTACATCCGGGAGACGGCCACGCCGACCGGCATGATCACGGCCAGCGCCACGAAGATCCACCGCCACCAGCGGTCGGTACGGGGAAACACGACGACCGCGATGGCCAGCCAGAGGCAGATGGTGGCAGCGATGTGCCCGGACGGGAAAGACGAGGTGGGCAACTGCCCGTCCAGGTTCTCCACCGGCGGGCGGGGCCGGTCGACGGCGCGGGCGGAGGCGAGGAAGAGGGTCAGCTCGCCGAACATCGCCAGCGCCACGAAGAGCACCGGCCGCCAGCGCCGCCACACCGCCAGCACCAGCGGGCAGAACACCAGCGACACCAGCAGGATCGCGTGGGTGTCGCCGAACTTGCTCCACCACCAGCTCACGTCGGTCAGCGTGTCGGTGTGCCGCCCGGCGAACCAGCGCGGGATCTCGGTGTCCAGGGTGCCGAGGACGGTGTCCTTGGCGTGGTAGCTGACGAACTCGCCGAAGGCGTACAGGGCGCCGAACACCAGCACCCAGCCGACCAGCAGCTCCGCGACGACCGAGCGGGGGTGCTCCAGCACGTGCTCCTCGGCCGGGGCGGGGGCGATGTCGCGCCCCGCCTCGGGCTCCAGGCCCTCGGTCAGCGGCGGCACCGGCCGGCCACGCTCGCGCCGCCACAGCCGGAAGGCGTACGCGGTGACGCCCAGCCAGGCCGCGCCGAGCAGCCAGCCGCCGATCACGTCCGAGACGAAGTGCACGCCCAGCGCGATCCGGGTCAGCCCGATCAACGCCACCAGCACCGCGCCGATCGCGATCGCCGGCTTGCGCCAGCGGGGCGCCATGGCCGGCAGGAACACCAGCAGCAGCGCCCCGTACGCGACGAACGAGCCGAGGGCGTGGCCGCTGGGGAAGCTGTTGCCGGGGGCGCTGGCGACGGGCACGTCCACCACCGGGCGGAGCCGGCCGACCAGGGTCTTCAGCGACGGGTCGAGGATCAGCCCGCCGACCCCGGTGATGATCAGGTAGGCCGCCAGCCGGGCCTGACGCCGGATCAGTAGCCCGATCACGGCGACACTGACCAGCCAGATCAGCACCGGCCGGCCGCCGAGGTCGGTGATCGCCTGGAGCACGGTCACCAGGGCATGATGCGGAGCGACGAGCCCGTTGAACCACTCCGCGACCTCGTGGTCGGCGTCGTTCAGCGGGCTCCAGCGGAGGCGTACGAGCATCAGCAGCAGGCCGAAGGCGACCCCCGCGCCGGCGACGGCCGCCAGCCCGGCGATGCTCCGCTCGGCGAAGTGGCCGAGTGGCCGCCGCACCACCTCTTTGACCGCGGTCACCCCGCACCTCCCTTGTCCGTCCTGGCGAGGCGCTTTACCCGATCCGCGTCGCGCGTACACCGGGGGTGTCGCCGGCGGGGTCAGAGCGCGGTCATCTCACCGGTGTCGTGGATCTCCTCGCGCTCGGCCTCCGGCTGCCACAGGTCCGGCTGGGCCGGCTCCCGCACGCCGATCCGCATCGCCTCGAGCTGGGCGGCGAAGGCCAGCCCGCCGAACAGCGCCATCCCGGTGAGGTTGGCCCAGAGCAGCAGCGCCATCATCCCGGTCAGCGCGCCGTAGGTCTGACCGAAGCCGTCGCTGAACCGCACGTACGCGGCGAGCAGCAGGCTGGCCAGCCACCACAGCGCGGTGGCGATGCCGGCGCCGAAGAGCAGCCAGGACAGGCCGGGCTGCTTGCGCCGGGGCGCGTGCCGGAACAGCAGGGCCACGGCGAGCACGGTCAGCCCGAGGCTCAGCGGCCAGCGGACCGCGTCCCACGCGCCGTTGGCGAACGTCCCCCACGCGTAGTGCCGGCGTACCGAATCGCCCATCGCACCGCCGCCGACCAGGATCAGGAACCCGGTCAGCGCGGGGACGCCGGCGACGACGGCGAGCACGGCGGCGCGCAGGTACTTCCACAGCGCCGGGCGGTCCCGTTCGACGCCGTAGATCCGGTTCGCGCCCCGCTCGATCTGCGCCATGGTGGTGGTGAGCGCGACCAGGCCGGTCAGCAGGCCGAGGGTCAGCGCCAGTTGGCCGGCGCGTTCGGTGCGTTCGCCCTCGCCGAGCAGTTCCTGCACCATCTGCTCGCTCTGCCCGGGGGTGAGGGCGAGCACGGTGTCGGCGACCACCTGGCCGCCCTCCTCGACGCCCAGGCCGGCGATCAGGCCGGTGAGGGCGATCAGGAACGGCACCACGGCGAGGCAGAGCTGCAACGCGAACGCCCGGGAGTGGCTGAACCCGTCGCCGTAGCGGAACCGGATGAACGCGTCCCGCAGCAGGCGCCAGCCGCCCTGCCGGCGCAGGGTGTGCCAGGCGTCGTCGGCGGCGAGTTCCTCGTCGGACATCAGCCGGGTCTCCGGCACGATCCTGGTGCTACTCACGGCGCGCCTCCCCGACCAACTCCTCGCCCCGCTCCCCGGCCGCGGACGCGTCGACGGCCAGGTCGGGCGCCTGCTCGGGCTGCGGCACGCAGAGCCACAGCGCGCGGGGGCGGATCTCCGCCGTGAGTCGCCGGCCGGGGGAGATGAGGTCGCCGTCCAGCTCGCGCGGCTGCGCCCGGTTGCTGGTGATCTCCACCCGGCGGGCCCGGAAGACCTCCATCCGGGGCACGCTGCCCCGGCGCCGGACCAGCGCCCAGCCCATGGCCAGCCAGTGCCGCAGCGTACGTGGGGTGAGCACCGCGACGTCGAGCCAGCCGTCGTCCGGTTCGGCGCCGGTGAGCAGGGTGACCCCGCCCTGGAGCCGGCCGACGTTGGCGACCAGCACCGAGCGGGCCCGGCGGCGCAGCAACGGCCGGTCGTCGATGCGGATGGTGACCCTCATCGGCCGGTCCCGCAGGTGCCGGGCGGCCCCCACGACGTAGGCGGGCCAGCCGATGCGGGCCTTGGTGGTCTCCGAGGTGGCGTCGAGCATCTGCGCGTCGAAGCCCATCCCGGCCATGACGGTGAAGTAGTTGTCCTCGACCGCGCCGACGTCGAGCTGCCGGCGGCCCCGTTCGACGGCCACCTCCAGGCCGGCGGCGAGGTCGCCGGTGAGGCCGAGGTTGGCGGCGAGCAGGTTGCCGGTGCCCTGGGGCAGGACGGCCAGGGCCACGTCGGTGCCGACCAGGCCGCTGACGCAGGACATCACGGTGCCGTCGCCGCCGCAGGCGAAGACCACGTCGACGCCGGCTGAGACGGCCTCCTCGGTCTGGCCCCGGCCCGGGTCGTCGGGGGTGGTCTCGAACCACAGCGGCGGGGGCCAGCCGGCGGCGGTGAGGGCTGCGTCGACGGTCTCGCGCAGCTCGTCGAGATCGGTCACCTTCACCGGGTTGACCACCACCGCGGAGCGCAGCCCGCCGTCGGCAGCGGTCGATCGCGTGTCCTGCTCGGCATCCACGGCGCCAGTGTGCAGCAACTCTGAACAGGCGGCGAGCCGGCGACCGGTGAGCTTGCGCGCACCGAAATCAGGTTTGCGGGCGGACGGGACGCTGGTCGACACCGGGCGTCGGCCAGCGGCCCGTCCGCCCCCGTCAGGCCGCCGCGCGCAGGGCGGTCTCCACCCGGCGGCGCAGGTCGGCCAGGTCCAGCCCGGCCTCGGTGAGCACCAGCGCGGCCAGCCCGCCGCCCTCGCGGAACAGCCCGAGCAGGATGTGCTCGGTGCCGATGTGCCGGTGCCGCAGCCGGAGCGCCTCCCGCAGCGCCAGCTCCAGCACCTTCCTGGCGCGCGGCGAGAAGGCGCCGACGGGGTGCGGCCGGCGTCCCCAGCGGCGGCGCGGGCCGGGGGTGGCCTCGCGCAGCGCGTCGGGGCCGAAGGACTCCTCGATCCGGGCGACCACGGCCGAGAGGTCGATGCCGATCTCGCGCAGCGCGGCGACGTCCGCCTCGGCGAGGCCGGCCCCGCCGTCGGCCGTGTGCCGGGCCACGGCGGCCCGCAGGTCGACGGCGCGGACGCCGGCCTCGCGCAGCACCCGCACCGCGAGGCTGTCGGCGTCGGCGAGGATCCCGAGCAGCAGGTGCTCGGTGCCGATCGGGCGCCGGCCGGTGGCCCGCGCCTCGTCGCGGGCCGCCCGGACCACCTCGCGGGCCCGTTCGGTGAACCGTTCGAACATCACGCCTCCCAGGAGCTCGGGACCGCCGGTCGCCCGGCGTGCTTCTTGTGGACCGCCTGCCGGCTGACCTCGAGCGCGTCGGCGATCTCCTGCCAGGACCAGCCCTGTCGACGGGCGTTGTCCACCTGGAGCACCTCCAGCCGTTCGAGCAGCCGGCTCAGGGCGCGCACGGCGCGCAGGCCGATCCGGGGATCGGTGCTGCCGGCCGCCGCCGCGAGTTCCGTCGCCTGACTCATGTCGTCAACTTACGTTGACAATCCCCGCGTGTCAACCCTAGTTGACGAACTGGCGCAAGATCTCGGCCCTCGCATGGCGACAACACGCACCGACCCGATCGACACCTGGGGCCGAGGTGGCTCCGGTGGAGTTCGCCGGGCGGATCCGGGTCCCGACGGCGTCCTCGCACCGCCGATCCGGCCCCGCCAGCACACCCACGCGACTACGCTCAGTCACAGAATGCGTGACGGGCGCCGGGGAGGTGAGGCCGGATGACCCCACCCGCCGACGCGCCGGTGGTGGCCGCGCTCGGCTCGTCGGATACGGACCTCCAGGTCGTCCGGCTGGCCGCCCGGGAGGCCGCCGGCCGCGACCGCCCGCTCACCCTGCTGCACGCCTTCAACTGGGCGGCGGCGCTGGAGGCCCCCTCGGTGGCCGGTCCGCGCGACGAGGCCGAGTACCTGATCGAGCGGGCCGCCGGGGTCGCCGGCGAGGTGGCCCCGGCGGTGCCGGTCAGCGGGGAGATCGTCGAGGGATCCCCGGTTGCCGCGCTGATCCGCCGCTCCGAGTCCGCGTTCCTGGTCGCCGTCGGGGACGGCGGCATGACCCACCGCCAGAGCGGCGTACCCGCGGACGCGCCGGCGGTGCTGCTCGCCGCCCGGGCCGGCTGCCCGGTGCTGGTGGTCCGCACCGAGCCGCCGCCGCAGGGCCCGGTGCTGGTCGGCGTCGACGGCTCGGCGAGCTCCTGGACGGCGCTGGGGTTCGCCTTCGACTGCGCGGCCCGCCGGTCGGCCCGGCTGCTCGCCGTCCGGGTCACCGAGCCGGCCCGACCGGCCGGGGACGGCGGCTCGGCCGAGTCCGCCGCCGAGGACGCCCGCACCGAACTGGCCGAGGCGGTGGCCCGGTACGGGCGGCGGCACCCGGCGGTGCCGGTCGAGTGCCACAGCGTCGTCGGCGATCCCGGCGGCGTCCTGGTCGACCGGTCCCGCTCGGCGCAGCTCGCGATCGTCGCCGCCCGGGGCGACGAACCGCTGCGCGGGATGCTCGGCGCGGTCAGCCAGTCCCTGCTCTACCACTCCCCCGCCCCGGTCATCGTCGTGCGTGGACTCGTCTCCACCGCGCCGGACGGGGTATGACTCCCGTACGGCCCGGGACCTACGGCCCTGCCCTCTCCCCGGTTGGGCGACGAGGCTGGACGTGCCGGGAAGGCCGGGACACCGGATGCGAAAGTCCCCGATCCGCGAGAGGCTGACGCAGCATGAACACCGCTGTAGACCTGCAAGGCCCCCTGACCGAAGACGAGCTGCGCCGGCTGGACGCGTACTGGCGGGCGGCCAACTACCTGACCGTCGGCCAGATCTACCTGCTGGACAACCCGTTGCTGCGGGAGCCGCTGCGCCCCGCGCACATCAAGCCCCGGCTGCTCGGCCACTGGGGCACCAGCCCCGGATTGAACCTGCTCTACGCCCACCTCAACCGGATCATCGTCGACCGGAAGCTGCCGACGATCTTCATCACCGGCCCCGGGCACGGCGGTCCCGCCCTGGTGGCGAACACCTGGCTGGAGGGCACCTACAGCGAGCTGTACCACTCGGTCAGCCGCGACGAGACGGGCATGCAGCGGCTGTTCCGCCAGTTCTCCTTCCCCGGCGGCATCCCGAGCCACGTCGCCCCCGAGGTGCCGGGTTCGATCCACGAGGGCGGCGAGCTGGGGTACGCGCTGAGCCACGCGTACGGCGCCGCGTTCGACAACCCGGACCTGCTGGTCGCCTGCGTGATCGGCGACGGCGAGGCCGAGACCGGCCCGCTCGCCGGGAGCTGGCTGTCCAACGTCTTCCTCAACCCGGCCCGGGACGGGGCGGTGCTGCCCATCCTGCACCTGAACGGGTACAAGATCGCCGGCCCGACGGTGCTGGCCCGGATCCCCACCAAGGACCTGCTCGACCTGATGCGCGGCTACGGCTACCAGCCGTACGTCGTCGCCGGCGACGACCCGGCGACCGTGCACCAGCTCCTCGCCGCCACCCTGGACCGGGTGGTCGACGAGATCGCCGACATCCAGCGCCGGGCCCGCTCCGGCGGCGCGGTCGAGCGCCCCCGCTGGCCGATGATCATCCTGCGTACGCCGAAGGGCTGGACCGGCCCGGACACGGTCGACGGCAAGCAGGTGGCGGGGACGTTCCGCGCCCACCAGGTGCCGGTCGACGAGGTACGCGACAACCCGGCGCACCTGGCCGAGCTGGAGCGCTGGCTGCGCAGCTACCGGCCGGAGGAGTTGTTCGACGCCACCGGCGCCCCGGTCGCCGAGCTGACCGCGCTCCCCCCGAAGGGCGACCTGCGGATGAGCGCCAACCCGGCCACCAACGGCGGTACGGTGCTGCGCGACCTGACCCTGCCGAACTTCCGGGAGTACGCGGTCGACGTCGAGCGGCCCGGCACGCCGGTGGCCGGGGCCACCGGCGTGCTCGGCGCGTGGATCCGCGACGTGATCGCCGCCAACCCGCAGACGTTCCGCCTGTTCGGCCCCGACGAGGTGACCTCCAACCGGCTCGGCGCGGCCTTCGAGGTCACCGACCGGGCGTTCGTCGCCGACACCGGGCCCGGCGACGACCACCTCTCCCCCGGCGGCCGGGTGATGGAGGTGCTCTCCGAGCACCTGTGCCAGGGCTGGCTGGAGGGTTACCTGCTGACCGGCCGGCACGGCATCTTCACCAGCTACGAGGCGTTCATCCACATCGTCGACTCGATGGTCAACCAGCACGCCAAGTGGCTCAAGGTAACCCGGACCATCCCCTGGCGGCAGCCGGTGGCCTCGCTGAACTACCTGCTCTCCAGCCACGTCTGGCGGCAGGACCACAACGGCTTCTCCCACCAGGACCCGGGCTTCATCGACCACGTGATGAACAAGAAGGCCGAGGTGGTCCGGGTCTACCTGCCGCCGGACGGCAACACCCTGCTGTCCACCATGGACCACTGTCTGCGCAGCCGGCAGTACATCAACGTGGTGGTGGCCGGCAAGCAGCCCGCGCCGAACTGGCTGACCATGGAGGAGGCGATCCAGCACTGCCGGCGCGGCCTGGGCATCTGGGACTGGGCGAGCAGCGACGACGGCGAGGATCCGGACGTGGTGCTCGGCTGCGCCGGGGACGTGCCGACGCTGGAGACCCTGGCCGCCGCCGACCTGCTCCGCCAGCACCTGCCCGGGCTGAAGGTGCGGGTGGTCAACGTGGTCGACCTGATGCGCCTCCAGCCCCCGTCGGAGCACCCGCACGGCCTGCCGGACAACGAGTTCGACACCATCTTCACCCGCGACAAGCCGATCATCTTCGCGTACCACGGCTACCCGTGGCTGATCCACCGGCTCACCTACCGCCGGGCCAACCACGACAACCTGCACGTGCGCGGATACAAGGAGGAGGGCACCACCACCACGCCGTTCGACATGGTGATGCTCAACGACCTGGACCGGTTCCACCTGGTCATCGACGTGATCGACCGGGTGCCGGGGCTGGCGTCGCGCGCCGCCCACCTGCGTCAGGAGATGGTGGACGCCCGGCAGTCCTGCCGCGACCACACCCGCCGCTTCGGCGAGGACGACCCGCGGGTGGCCGAGTGGCGCTGGATCCGGGAGACGGACCCCGAGGGACGGAGCGGACAGTGAGCCTGCGCGCCCCCGCAGCCACGAACGAAAGGCGGACACGATGAGTGACGAGATCCTGGTCGGCTACGACGGTTCCGCCGACGCCACCGTCGCCCTGAACTGGGCGCTGGACGAGGCGGAGCGCAGCGGACGGCCGGTCCGCCTGGCGTACGTCTTCGAGTGGGTCACCGTGGCCGGGTGGATCGGCCCCGGGGTGGCCCCCGGCATCTGGCCGGACGAGACCGCCCGGCGACAGGTGGAGGAGCTGGTCGGCACGGCCGCCGCCGACGCCGCCACCGCTCGGCCCGGGTTGACCGTGCGCGGCGAGGTGTTCGACGGGCCGCCGGCGCTGGTGTTGGCGGAACGCTCCGCCGAGGCCGGCCTGCTGGTGCTCGGCAGCCGGGGCCACGGCGGGTTCGGCGGGCTGCTCGTCGGCTCCACCGCCGTGTCGGTGACCGCGCACGCCCACTGCCCGGTGGTGGTGGTCCGCGACGGCGACGCCGGCCGCGCCGGGCGGGTGGTGGTCGGGGTCGACGGGTCACCGACGTCGCTGCTGGCCCTCGGGTTCGCCGTCGAGCGGGCGGCCCAGCGGGACGTACCGCTGCACGTGGTGCGGGCCTGGGAGCCGGCGGACGGCGGCCTCGCCCCCGACGACGCGGTGGCGGCGGAGCGGACGGCGCTGGCGGAGCCGCTGGCGAAGTGGCGAAAGACGTTCCCCGACGTCGAGGTGACCACCGACGTGGTGACCGGCCGCCCGGCCCGCGCGCTGGTCGAGGCGAGCCGGGACGCCCAGCTCGTGGTGGTCGGCACCCGGGGCCGGGGCGGGCTGCGCGGCATGCTGCTCGGCTCGGTCGGCCAGCAGCTCATCCAGCACGCCCACTGCCCGGTCGCGGTGGTCCGGGAGCGCTGAGGACGCCGGAGGGGCCCTCGTCGGCGCGGGCCCCTCCGGTCACTCCCGCAGGGAGAAGTAGTTCTCCTCCTCCTGGGCGAGGTGCAGACGCAGGACGGCGTCCAGCCCGTACAGGGCGGCGAGCAGGTCGGGTACCTGGTCGGGGCGCGGCGGCCCGGCGCCGGCCTGCGCGAGGTGCCCGCCGATCCGGTCGACCAGCCGGCGGATCTCCACGTGGCCCCGGCTCATCGTCGAGGTCGCCTCGTCGCTGCCGAGCGGCCCGGCCAGCGCCGGATAGAGCTGCCGCTCCTCGGCGGCCTCGTGCGGCAGCACCCGCTCGGTGAGCCGGCGGTGGACCTCCCGCAACGCGGGCCCGCAGTCGGGCGAGTCGGGGCGGGTGGCGACCAGGTCGGCGGTGTCCCGCAGCGCGGCCAGCACATCCCGGACGTCGCCGTGCTCCCCCGCGTACCGGTCGAGCAGCTCGCGGGTGTCCGCCGGGACGTCCCGGCGGCGCAGCCCGCCGCCGAGCGCCCGCAGCGCGTTGAGGATCACCACCACGTCGATGCCCTCCTGGAGGAACGCGCCGGCCACCGGGGGCAGCCGGCCAGCCGCCGCGAACAGCATCGCCAGCACGGCCAACCCCATCCCCACGACGGCGCTCTGGGTGGCTATCCGGCGGGCGTGCCGGGCGATCTCCACGGCGTCGGCGAGCCGGTCGAGCCGGTCGACGGTGAGCACCGCGTCGGCGACGTCGGCGGAGGCAGTCGCCCCGGTGGCCCCCATCGCCACCCCGACATGCGCCTCGGCCAACGCCGGGGCGTCGTTCACCCCGTCGCCCACCATGACGGTGACGGCCCGCCGCGCCTCGTCCCGGACCCGGCTGGTCTTCTCCTGCGGTGAGCACCGGGCCAGCAGGTCGTCCACGCCGACGGCCAGGGCGACCTGCTCGGCGGTGGCCGGCCGGTCGCCGGTGACCATGACGACCCGGCTCAGCCCCGCCTCGCGCAACCGCCGGACGGTCCGGCGGGCGTCGGGGCGCACCGGGTCGTCCAGCAGGATCGCCCCGATCGGCCCCCGCTCGTCGCCGACCCAGACCACGGAGCGGCCGGCCAGCTCGGCACGTTCCCGGGCCCGGGCCGCCCACTCGGGCAGCTCACCCGCGAGCTGGCCGACCCGGACCAGCCGCCCGTCGACCCGCCCGGTGACGCCGCGCCCCGGCTCCTCGGTCACCTCGGTCGGCTCGGCCAGCGCCAGCCCCCGGTCCCGGGCCTGCCGGACCAGGGCGGCGGCCAGCACGTGCGGGGAGAGCTGCTCCACGGAGGCGGCCAGCCGCAGCACCTCGTCCCGGTCGCCGCCGGGGGCGACCACCGTCTCGGCGGCGTGGGGCCGGCCGGTGGTGAGCGTGCCGGTCTTGTCGACCAGCAGGGTCCGGGCCCGGCCCAGCAGTTCCAGGGAGCCGCCGTCGCGGACCAGCACCCCACGCCGGGCCACCCGGGACAGCCCGGAGACGATCGCGATCGGGGTGGCCAGCAGCAGTGGGCAGGGCGTGGCCACCACGAGCACCGCCACGGCCCGCACGAACTCCCCGGACAGCAGCCAGCCCAGGCCGGCCAGGACCAGGGTGAACGGCACGAACGCCGCCGCGTACCGGTCGGCCATCCGGACGATCGGAGCCTTGCGCGCGGTGGCCTCCTCGGCGAGCCGGACGATCCCCGCGTACGTGCTCTGCGCCGCGTTCCTCGTGGCCCGCAGCCCGAACCCGGCCCCGGCGTTGACCACGCCGCTGGCCACCGGCTCCCCCGCCGCCCGCCCGACGAGCTGCGACTCCCCGGTGACCGCCGACTCGTCCAGCGTGGCGGCCTCCTCGACGGTCCCGTCGACCGGCACCACGTCCCCCGGCCCGACCACCAGCCGGTCGCCGACCGCGACCCGGTCCAGCGGGATCGTCTCGATGCCGCCACCCGCCCGGCGCCGCCGCGCGGAGCGCGGGGCCCGTTCGAGCAGGGCGCGCAGGTCGCGGGTGGCCCGGCGCTGGGCGTACGACTCCAGCGAGCGGCCGGTGGCCAGCATCGCCGCGATCACCGCGCCGGCCAGGTACTCGTGGACGACGAGCGCGCCGGCCAACGCCAGCACGGCGATGACGTCCACCCCGAACTGCCGGCGCCACACCTGGCGCAGCGTCGACCAGGCGGCCGGGGCCAGCGCCGCCACCGTCGCCGCCGCCCAGATCCCGTCCGCCGCGCCGCGCCGCCCGGCGAACCACAGCCCCGCCCCGATCAGCACGCCCACGGTCAGCGCGGCCAGCAGCCCCCACTCCCGCGCGGGAGTCCACCGATGCCGCACCGGCTGCTCCGGTACGCACTCCCGCGGCTTGGTCCCCACCTGCGGATCGTCTCAACGACACCGCCCGCCGGCCGGGGCAACCGTCGAATCCGCCCCCGGGACGGCGGCGACCCGGCCGGGTCGCGGCCGAGCCGGCGGACACCGATCGCCGGGCACGGCGGGCCGGCCGCCGGCCCGGATCGAAGGGCCCGGGTACGACGGGTCCCGCGCACCGTGCGACGGTGGGGCCGATGCCGCACGATGGAGCGGCAACCCCGCCCGGGGCACCGCCGGGTGGGGCACGATGGGAAGAGACGAAAGGTCGTGCCGATGAGCCACGAGACTCCGGACCGCCCGCTGACCACCGCGCTCGCGGAGGCCGCCGCGACGGCCGGGCGCGCCCCCTCGGTGCACAACACGCAGCCGTGGCGCTGGCGGGTCCTACCCGACGCCCTGGAGCTGCGCGTCGTCCGGGACCGCCAGCTCACCGCCGCCGACCCCGAGGGGCGGCTGGTGGCGCTGAGCTGCGGCGCGGCGCTGCACCACGCCCGGGTGGCGCTGGCCGCCGAGGGCTGGGCCGCCGTGGTCGAGCGGGTGGACGACCCGAGCGATCCGGAGCTGCTGGCCCGGCTCACCGGACTCCAGCGCGTCAAGGCGGACCCGGAGGCGATGCGCACGGTGCAGTGCATGCAGGTCCGGCACACCGACCGGCGACCGGTCAGCGACGAGCCCGTGCCCGTCGCCACGATCGACGACATCACCAAGGCGGCTGCCGACGAGGGCGCCCGGTTGCACGTCCTCAACCCCGACCAGGTGATGGAGCTGGCCGCGGCGGCGGGGCACGCCGACACGGTGGAGGCGAAGGACTCGCAACTGCGCGAGGAGCTGGACTACTGGACCAGCCGGACCGGCACCGGCACCGGGCTTCCGCCGGAGGTGCTGCCCGAGCAGCCGCCGCAGACCACCGTGCCGGGCCGGGACTTCGGCCGCTCCGGCACCCTGCCGGTCGGCCCCGGCCACGACCGGGCGGCGGTGTACGGGCTGCTCTACGGCGACGAGGACGAGCGGAACAGCTGGCTGCGGGCCGGCGAGGCGCTCTCCGCGGCGTGGCTGACCGCCACCCGGCTGGGCGTGTCGATGGTGCCGCTGTCCGGCGTGGTGGAGGTGGAGGGCACCCGGCAGACCCTGCGTCGGGTGCTCGCCGGCCTCGGGTACCCGTACCTGGTGCTGCGGATGGGGATCGCGGACCCGGAGCACGCCGGGCCGCCGCACACCCCGCGGCTGCCCACCGAGCAGGTGGTGGACACCTCCGCGGTGCGCGCCGGGGAGGCGTGACGGCCGGTGGCGTAGGTCGCCGGGCGGTGTCGGGGCGATCGCCGGGCGATAGCATCCCCCGGTGGCCAGCAGCGCACCGAACCCGAGATATGAACACGTCACCCCGTCGCTCGGGCTGACCCCGCTGTCCCGGGTCCGCCTCGACGAGCTGCTCCAGGAGATGCTGGACCGGGTCGGCGAGGTGGTCACCAGCCGGGAGCGGCTGCGTGCCCTGCTCGACGCGGTGGTCGGCATCGGCACCGACCTGGACCTGCGCAGCACCCTGCAACGGATCGTGGAGTCCGCCTGCGAGCTGGTCGGCGCCCGGTACGGCGCGCTCGGGGTGATCGGCCCCGACCGGCTGCTGCACGACTTCATCGTCCACGGCATCGACGACGAGCTGCACGCGCGGATCGGCGACCTGCCGCACGGGCGGGGCGTGCTCGGGCTGCTCATCGACGACCCCCACCCGGTGCGGATGCCGGACATCACGAAGCACCCGCAGTCGTACGGCTTCCCGCCGCACCACCCGCCGATGCACAGCTTCCTGGGCGTGCCGGTACGCATCCGCGACCAGGTGTTCGGCAACCTCTACCTGGCCGAGAAGCAGGGCGCGGCGGAGTTCACCGAGGACGACGAGGAGATCGTGGTGGCGCTGGCCGCCGCGGCCGGTGTGGCGATCGAGAACGCCCGGCTGTACGCGCTGGCCCACCGCCGGGAGCGCTGGCTGGCCGCCGCCGCCGAGATCACCTCGGTGCTGCTCGGCGAGGTGCGGCGCACCGACGCGCTGACCCTGGTGGCCCGCCGGGCCCGCGAGGTCGCCGAGGCGGAACTGGCCATGGTGCTGCTCTACGACGAGGACGCCGACCAGTTCACCGTGGAGGTGGTCGACGGCGCCGACGAGCAGGGCCGGGAGCTGGTCGGCGCGGTGCTGCCGGCCGACGAGACCAGCTTCGCCGGGGCGGTCACCCGACGGCGGCACGAGCTGGTGGAGAACCTGGCCGAGACGGCGCCCTGGCCGGCCCCGGTGACCGCCGGGCCGGCGGTGGTCTCCCCACTGGCCGCCGCCGACACCCTGCACGGCGTCCTGGTGATCGCGTACGGGCCGGACCGGGGCGGCGCCACCGACGACGACGTGGCGTTGCTGGGCAGCTTCGCCGGGCAGGCCGCGCTGGCCATGGAGCGGGCCCGGGGGCAGGAGGAGCGGGAGCTGCTGGTGGTCCTGGAGGACCGCGAACGCATCGCCCGCGACCTGCACGACGTGGTGATCCAGCGGCTGTTCGCCACCGGCCTGCAGTTGCAGAGCGGCGCGATGAACGCCCGCCCCGAGGTGGCCAAGCGGATCAACGCGGCCGTCGACGAGCTGGACGCCACCATCCGGGACATCCGGCGGACCATCTTCGAGCTGCGTACCCCGATGAGCGCGGCGCTGCGCACCGAGATCCGCGAGGCGGTCGACGTGGCCGCCGGGTCGCTGGGCTTCCGGCCGACGCTGGAGCTGACCGGGCCGATCGACAGCGCCGTCCCGGAGCCGATCCGCCCGGACCTCACGGCCGTGCTCCGCGAGGCGCTGTCCAACGCGGTACGCCACGCCGAGGCCAGCCGGGTTTCGGTGGCGGTGCGGGTCGACGGCGGCTGGGTCACGGTCACGGTCACCGACGACGGCCGGGGCTGCGACCCGGCCGCCGCCCGGGGCGGCCTGGTCAACCTCCGGGAGCGCGCCGAACGCCACGCCGGCGACTTCGAGGTACGCCCGGCCACCCCGCACGGCACGCAACTGCGCTGGTCGGTCCCGCTCCGCGACGACTGACCGGAGGTGGGGTTAGTCGCTGCCACTCCGCTTCGCGAAGCGGCCCTAATCGGGAGGAAGTAGTTCTACTTCCGAGTTAGTGGCGGGGGCCCAGGAGGCGGGTGGCCAGGACGGCGGCCTGGGTGCGGCGCTCCAGGCCCAGCTTGGCCAGCACGCTGGAGACGTAGTTCTTCACCGTCTTCTCGGCCAGGAACATCTTGCCGGCGATCTCCCGGTTGGTCAGCCCCTCGGCGACGTACTCCAGGATCCGGCGCTCCTGCTCGGTGAGGGCCTTCAGCTCGCTGGGCTGCTCCACGCCGCTGCGGATGCGCTCCAGCACCCGGGTCGTGATCGCCGGGTCGAGCAGCGACTGTCCGGCGGCCACCCGGCGCACCGCGTCGACCAGGTCGGTGCCCCGGATCTGCTTCAGCACGTACCCGGACGCGCCGGCCATGATCGCCGCGAACAGCGCCTCGTCGTCCTCGTACGAGGTGAGGATCAGGCCCTTGATCGACGAGTCCACGGCCCGGACGTCCCGGCACACGTCGATGCCGTTGCCGTCGGGCAGCCGGGCGTCGAGGATCGCCACGTCGGGCCGCAGCGCGGGAATGCGGCGGGCCGCCTCCTGGGCGGAACCCGACTCCCCCACCACCTCGATGTCGCCGCTGGCGGTGAGCAGGTCGGCAAGGCCACGACGGACGACCTCGTGGTCGTCGAGCAGGAACACCCGGATCATCCCTCGTTTCTACCCTCTCGCGCCGCCGCCCGCACGGGCCGAAGGTCCCAACCCCCGCCCACGTGCCGCCGGGCAGGGGGTCCCGGGGCAGAGGGGACGTCCGGCCCTGCTCGCGTGCCGCCCCGGTGACGCACCGTGGAGGTGGACCGAACGGGGCGGCAGGAACCACGGGAAGGGAGCACCACCATGGGAACCGACTTCACCGTCGAGCAGCTCAGGGCCGCCGCGGCGGACGCCGTCCGGGCACCCTCGCTGCACAACGTCCAGCCGTGGCGGTTCCGCCTGCGCGACGGCGGGATCGAGGTGACGCTGGACCGCACGCGCCGGCTGCCGGCGACCGACCCGAGCGGCTGGGGCGCCCGGATCGCCTGCGGGGCGGCCCTGTTCAACCTGCGGCTGTCCCTGGCCGTGGCGGGCACCCCCGCGAGGGTGCGGCTGCGCCCGTACCCGGCGGAGCCCGGCGTGCTGGCCCGGCTCACCCCCGACGCGCCGCGCCGCCCCACCCCGGCCGAGCAGACCCTGTACGCGGCCATCCCGCGCCGGTTCAGCAACCGCACCCCGTTCTGGCCCGACCCGGTGCCCGCCGACGCCCGCTGGCGGCTCGGCGAGGCGGCCCGCGCCGAGCAGTGCTGGCTGGAGCTGGTGATCGGGGTCAGCGCCGTCAACGCGTTCGCCGAGATCGCCCGCAGCGCCAACCGGGTCCTGGAACGCGACCCCGCCTACCGCGCCGAACTGGCCGACTGGGTACGCGCCGCGCCCGCCCCCGACGGGATCCCGGCCGCCGCCGGCGGCCCGCTCGGCGAACCGCAGGACCTGCTGCCCAGCCGTGGCTTCGGCGGACGCGACCGGGCCCCCGGGCGGGACTTCGAGCCGGAGCCGCTGGTCGCCGTGCTCGGCGCGACGGGCAACACCACCACCGACCAGGTGATCGCCGGCCAGGCCCTGCAACGGGTGCTGCTCACCGCCACCGACGCCGGGCTGAGCGTGTCGATGCTCTCCCAGCCGATCGAGGTGCCGGGGGCGCGGGAGGCCCTGCGGCTGTCCCTGGGCCGGTTCGGCACCCCGCAGATGGTGATGCGCATCGGGTACGGCCAGCCGGGCTCCCCGACCCCCCGCCGCAGCGTCGACGAGGTGCTCGACCTTTCGGTCACGAGGGCGTGATCTGGCCTCAGGAAGGCGTCGTCGCAATCGGCGTCGACCGGTCAGCGGCGGCAAGCAGTTCCGCCTCCCGCTGCGGGGCCAGGCCCACCGGCGGCCGGGGCGGGCGGCCGGCGCGCGGCGGCACCGCCCCCACCTCGCGCAGCCAGGCCCAGGTGTCGGCGACGGTCTCGGCTGCCGGCCGGCAGGCCAGCCCCGTCGCGTACGCCCGCTCGACGTCCCGCTCGTGCAGCATGCGGTACTCGTGCCCGACGGGGATCCAGATCGGCAGGTCGTTCCAGGGCTCCACGCCGGCGGCGAGGATCGACTCCGGCGCGGTCCAGCGCAGCCGGGCCGTCGACCCGGTGGCCGCGACGCAGGCGTCGAGCAGCTCACCCATCGTCGCGTGACCGGTCCGCGACACCACGTTGTACGCCCCGCCGGCCCCCGCCACGCCCCGGTCCAGCAGCCAGATCGCCAGGTCACGGACGTCGACGTACTGCACGGGCAGGTCCGCGGGGCCGGGGGCGAGGACGTCGCCGCCCCGGGCGATCCGGGTCAACCACCAGGGCAGCCGCCCGATGTCCTCGCCCGGCCCGAGGATCAGCCCGGCCCGGGCCAGCAGCGCCCGGTCACCGAACACCTGCACCGCGGCCCGCTCCCCGCCGGCCTTTAGCTCCGGGTACCCGCCGCCGGTGGCGTCCGGCTCTGCGGCCACGACCGGCGCGCCCTCGGCCGCGCCGAGCGGGAACGGCAGGGCGTAGACGGAGCCGCTGGAGACGTAGCCGTACCAGCCCACCGAGCCGTGCAGCGCCCGGGCCGCGTCCCGCACCGCGCGCGGCGCGCCGTCCCAGGTGTCGACCACCAGGTCCCACTCGCCGCCGGCCAGCGCGGCCAGACCGCCGGGCGCCGTCCGGTCACCCCGCACCAGGTGTACGCCCGCCGGCGGCGCGCCGTGCAGCCCCCGGTTGAACACCGTCACCGACCAGCCTCGGCGCACCGCCTCGCCGACCGTCGCCCCGCCCACGAAGCCCGTGCCACCCAGCACCAGAAGTCTCATCCGCCCACAGTGCCGGCCCGCTGGCCGTGGCGGCGACGGTGTTCACCGGCAGCGGATCTGCCGACGGCAGAAGCCCCGGCCGGTCCTCTCGTGGGGATCAGTCGGCGAGGGCGGCGAGGATCTGCTCCCCGTACCGGGCGAGCTTGGCCTCCCCCACCCCGTTGACCCGGGCCAGGTCGTCGAGCGTCGACGGCGGGTCGGCGGCGATCTGGCGCAGCGTCGCGTCGTGGAACACCACGTACGCGGGCACCCCCTGCTCCTTGGCGGTGGCCGCCCGCCAGGCGCGCAGCCGCTCGAACACCGGCTCGGCCGCCGGGGACAGCTCGACGGCCGGAGTCGCGCCGGGACGGGTCTTCGCCGCCCGGGTCCGCGCCGGCCGGGCCGCCTCGCGACGCATCGGCACCGGCCGGCGCCGGCCCAGCACCTCGGCGCTGGTGTCGGTGAGGACCAGGGTGCCGTAGTCGCCCTCGACGGCGAGCAGGCCCTGGGCGAGCAGTTGCCGGACCACGCCCCGCCACTCGGCCTCGCTCAACTCCTCGCCGATGCCGAACACGGTCAGCGTGTCGTGGCGGTGCTGGGTCACCTTCTCGGTACGCCGGCCGAGCAGGATGTCGACGCACTGCCCCGCGCCGAACTTCTGATTGCGTTCCCGGTGCAGCCGCAGCACCGTCGACAGCAGCTTCTGCGCGGCGACCGTGCCGTCCCAGGACTCCGGCGGCTCCAGGCAGGTGTCGCAGTTGCCGCACGGCCCGCTGTCCTGGCCGAAGTAGCTCAACAGCCGCACCCGGCGGCACTCCACGGTTTCGCAGAGGGCCAGCATCGCGTCGAGGTGGGCGGCGAGCACCCGCCGGTGGGCGAGGTCGCCCTCCGAGGAGTCGATCATCTTGCGCTGCTGCACCACGTCCTGGAGCCCGTACGCCAGCCAGGCGGTCGACGGCAGGCCGTCCCGGCCGGCGCGACCGGTCTCCTGGTAGTAGCCCTCCACGGAGCGGGGCAGGTCGAGATGGGCGACGAACCGCACGTCCGGCTTGTCGATGCCCATCCCGAACGCGATGGTGGCGACCATGACGAGGCCGTCCTCGCGCAGGAACCGCTTCTGGTTCGCGGCACGGGTCGCCGCGTCCAGGCCCGCGTGGTACGGCAGCGCGGAGACGCCGTTGGCGACCAGGAACTCGGCGGTCTTGTCGACCGAGGCCCGGGACAGGCAGTAGACGATGCCGGCGTCGCCAGGGTGTTCGGTGCGGATCAGGTCGAGCAACTGCTTGCGGGGCTCCCGCTTGGGGGCGATCCGGTACTGGATGTTGGGCCGGTCGAAGCTGGCCACGAAGTGCCGGGCCTCGGTGAGGCCGAGCCGGGTGGCGATCTCGGTGGCGGTCGCGGCGGTGGCCGTGGCGGTCAGCGCGATCCGCGGCACGGCGGGCCAGCGCTCGTGCAGCATCGACAGCGCCAGGTAGTCGGGGCGGAAGTCGTGGCCCCACTGCGCCACGCAGTGCGCCTCGTCGATGGCGAACAGCCCGATCCGGCCGCGCTCCAGCAGCCCGACGGTGGCGCGGCTGCCCAGCGCCTCCGGGGCGAGGTAGAGCAGGTCCAGCTCCCCGGCGAGGAACGCCGCCTCGACCCGCCGCCGGGCGTCGAAGTCAAGGGTGGAGTTGAGGAAACCGGCCCGCACCCCGACGGCGGTGAGCGCGTCGACCTGGTCCTGCATGAGGGCGATCAGCGGGGAGACGACCACCGCGACGCCGTCGCGTACCAGCGCGGGGATCTGGTAGCACAGCGACTTGCCCCCGCCGGTCGGCATCAGGACCAGGGCGTCGCCGCCGCCGACCACATGGTCGATGATCTCCTGCTGCTCGCCGCGGAAGGCGTCGTAGCCGAAGACCCTGCGGAGCACGCCCAGCGGGGTCTCGGTGAGCGTGTCGCTGGGGGAAGTCATCCGGGGAGTCTACGAGGACTCCCCGACACCGTCCCGGCCGACGCCGAACCGCCTGCTGACCTGGGCGTGTCCGCCCCGCGTGGTGGCGGCCGGCCAGTGGCCAAGGAAGGGAGGAAGGGAGGAAGGGAGGAAGGACCCTGCGGTCTGGTGGGCGATACTGGGTTTGAACCAGTGACCTCTTCCGTGTCAAGGAAGCGCGCTCCCACTGCGCCAATCGCCCGCGCGCGCCCGGCCCGGAGACGTCGGGGCCCGGCGGCGGTCGGCCCCAGCGGGGCGGATCGCGAGCGGACGACGGGATTCGAACCCGCGACCCTCACCTTGGCAAGGTGATGCGCTACCAGCTGCGCTACGTCCGCGTGTCGCCGATGTTCGTCGGCGACGGGTGAACTGTACCCGACGACAAGATCGCCGACGGCACCGACCCACGGCGTACGACCGGCACCGGAGGAGACCCCACGGACCGCCTCCCGGTGCCGGCCGATTACGCAGGTCGCCGGCGGGGTACTTCCCTCCACCGACAGCACACTGCATCCCCCGAAGGAGGCTGTCGTGGGTATCGGTACGAGCATCTTCCTGATCGCGGTCGGCGCGATCCTCACGTTCGCGCTCGACGCCAATCTCGGCGGCGTCGACCTGGACGTCGTCGGCTGGATCCTGATGGCCGCCGGCGTGCTCGGCCTCGTCATGACCACACTGGTCTGGGGCCGCCGCCGCCAGGTGGTCACCACCACCGAGCCGGTGGAGTACCGCCGGGTCGAGGAGCGCCGGGACGTCACGCCGCCGCTGTAGGCGACCGTGGGTCGACCCGCGCCTCCGTCGACCCACCGTGCACCGCGCGCCCTGGCCGACGGAGCTGAACGGTCCAGGCGCCGGCGACGAGGTGCCGACCACCGGCGGCGGCCGGCACCTCGGGTAGCAGAATGACGAAGAGGCCCGGCACCGTGACGGTGCCAGGCCTCTTCGTGTGGTGGGCGATACTGGGTTTGAACCAGTGACCTCTTCCGTGTCAAGGAAGCGCGCTCCCACTGCGCCAATCGCCCTCGTCAACTGCCGAGGTGGAGACGGGATTTGAACCCGTGTACACGGCTTTGCAGGCCGTTGCCTCGCCTCTCGGCCACTCCACCGAGGTTGCCCCCGAACATGCGTGGCGGCAGCTCCGAGCGGACGACGGGATTCGAACCCGCGACCCTCACCTTGGCAAGGTGATGCGCTACCAGCTGCGCTACGTCCGCTTGTCTCCGGCGTTAACCGGTGACGGATGAGAACTTTAGCCGAGTCCGGGAACGGTTGCCAACTCGGGGTGCACCCCGGCGCGCCCCCGCACCCCACCCCCCACGCGGGCGCACTGGGCGCGCCCGACGCGCCGGCGCAAGATCTCACGCAGATTCGGAGAATTAGTGGCCTCAGCCGGGCCGGGAGGCCACTAATTCTCCGAATCTGCACTCGCGGGGCCGGAGCGGGGGCTCAGTCCGACGAGGCGGTGGGCTCAGCGGGTGGGCTTCCTAGGAGCCTGGGTAGGATCAGTCGGGGCAGGCCCGGCAAGAGGGAAAAACTGTCTGTCTTCCGACTCTCTCGGTGTGAATCAACCGCGGCGGTAACTGTTTGTGCACGAACGGATAGGTTACGGTAGCGGCGTGACGAGACGTGCCGCCGAGATCCGCCTGGATGCCCTGTTGCGCACGGCCTGTGACGTGATCACGGAACGAGGGCTGGCCAACACCCGTACGGCCGATGTGGCGCAGGCCGCCGGGGTCAGTCAGGCGCTGGTTTTCTACCACTTCGCCACCAAGGAGCGACTCCTCGCCCAGGCCTTCGAGTACGCGGTGGAACAGGACCTGGCCCGGCTCGACGCCGTGATCCGGTCGTCCGCCTCCCCCCTGGTCAAGCTCCGCAGGATGCTCAAGCTGTACGCCCCCACCGGGCGGTCGACCTCCTGGTCGATGTGGATCGACGGCTGGTCGGAGTCACTGCGCGCCCCCGAGCTGGAGAAGGTCTCCCGCCGGCTGGATCTGCGCTGGCGGGAGGACCTCACCGCAGTGATCAGCGACGGGGTGCGCGAGGGCACCTTCGAGTGCGCCGACCCGGCCGGCGCGGCCTGGCGGATCAACGCGGTGATGGACGGCCTCGCCGTGCAGCTCGCGGTCCACGAACGGGTGATCTCCCGCCGCCAGTCCGCCGAGTGGATCCGGCTGGTGACCGCCCGCGAGCTGGGGCTGGACCCGGCCCAGCTTGAGTGGTCCGCCCCGGCGCAGGAACGTTCCCGCCGGGCCGAGCAGCCCGAGCCACAGCCCGACGGCGTGGGCTGAGCGCACGCCGCAGCCCGGTACCGTCGACTCAGTTGTAAAGTCGCCGATCTTCGTTCGCTGGGCGGGTCAGCGGCGTGCCCGGGGCCACCGCCCCGGTGGGGCGGCCCGCTCCCAGTCCAGGCCGGCCGTCGGCGCGGCGCTCCCGGCGGTCGAACGCAGCACGTGGCACAGCCGCAGCAGCAGTCCGGCCCCGAGCGACAGCAGCAGCGCGCCGAGCAGGAAGGCCGCCTGCACCATCCCGAACCCGCCGGTGGAGGACGGTCGGTCGCGGGGTCGCCGGCCCCCGACCGGCGACGGCCGGGCGGGCCGGGGACAATCGGCGCGTGTCCGAACTCTCCGCGGCCTTCGTGAAGCTGCACGCGCGGCTCGCCCCGGTGACCTTCGTCCCCGAGGTCCGCCTGCACCAGGCCGACGAGCCGATCGGGCTGTGGGAGCTCACCGAGGGCGAGTTCCGCAGCTCCCAGCCGCCGCCGTTCTGGGCGTTCGCCTGGGCCGGCGGGCAGGGGCTCGCCCGGTACGTCACCGACCACCCCGAGCTGGTCGCCGGCCGCCGGGTGCTCGACCTCGCGTCCGGCTCCGGCCTGGTCGCCATCGCCGCCGCCCGCGCCGGCGCGGCGGCCGTGCGCGCCGTCGAGGTCGACGAGCGCGCGGTGGCCGCGGTCGCCCTCAACGCCGAGGCCAACGGGGTACGCGTCGACGCCGAGTTGGGCGACATCCTCGACGGCGACGCCGCCGACGCCGAGGTGGTGCTCGCCGGGGACGTCTTCTACAGCGAGGCGATGGCCCGGCGGATGCTGCGCTTCCTGCTCCGGGCCGCCCGGGCCGGCGCCCGGGTGCTGGTCGGCGACCCGGGCCGGGCGTTCCTGCCCCGGGAGCGGTTCCGCGAGCTGGCCGCCTACGACGTGCCGGTGCCGGAGGCGCTGGAGAGCGTACGGGTGAAGCGCACCACGGTGTGGGAGCTGGACCCGGCGCCGCCGGGGGCCGCCCGCTAGGTTGACGCCGTGCTGTTCCGGGGGTGGGGGGACGCCGTCGACGGGCGGTGGCCGGACGTGGCGACGGTCGTGGACCACGTCGGCGTCGGACACCTGGTGGTGACCCGGCACTCGCTGGTCCGGCAGGTGCTCGCCGACCCGGTGGCCTTCCGGCCCGACAACGCCCTTGACGCGGTCACCCCGTTGCCGGTGGCCGCCCTGCGGGTGCTCGCCGGGCACCGGTTCAGGCTGCCGCCGACCCTGGCGAACAACGGCGGGGCGAGCCACCCGGAGATCCGCGGCATCGTCGCCGACGCGCTGCACCCGACCCGGGTCGCCGCGCAGCGGCCCTGGCTGACCGGGCTGGTCCGCGAGCGGGTCGCCCGGCTGCGCGCGACGCTCGACGCGGGCGTACCGGTCGACCTGTACGCCGACCTCGCCGCGGACCTCCCGCTGCTGGTGCTGGCCCGGCTGGTCGAGCTGCCGGACGCCCCGGTCGGCGCGGTGAAGGAGTTCGCCCGCGCGGCGCTGGAGCTGTTCTGGGCCCCGCTCGACGAGCCGCGGCAGCGGGCGCTCGCCGCCGAGGTGGGCCGCTTCCACACCGTGCTGCGGGGGTTCGCCGCCACCGGGGGCGGCCTCGCCGCCCGGCTGCGGGCCGCCGGGCACTCCCCCGACGTGGTCGTCGGGGCGCTGTTCTTCCTGCTGGTCGCCGGCCAGGAGACCACCTCGCAGTTCCTCACCCTGCTGCTGCACCGGCTGACCGGCGAGCCGACGGTGCGCGCCGGGCTGCGCGCCGGCAGCGTCGCGGTCGCCGACGTGGTCGAGGAGGGGCTGCGGCTGGAGCCGCCCATCGTCACCTGGCGGCGGGTGGCCGCCGTGGACGCCACCCTGGGCGGGACGGCGGTGCCGGCGGGGACCAGTGTGGTGCTCTGGCTGGCCCGCGCCGGCCGGGACCCGGAGGTGGTGCTTGCCCCGGACGAGTTCCGCCCGGGGCAGCGTGGCTCCCGCCGGCACCTGGCGTTCGGGGCGGGGGCGCACCGCTGTGTCGGCGCCCAGTTGGCCCGGCTGGAGGCCGCCGTGGTGGTCGCCGAGGCCACGCCGCTGCTCGACGGGGTGCGCGTCGTCCGTCCGCCGTGGTGCCCGGACAACCTGACCTTCCGGATGCCGGACGCCTTCGTGGTCGCCCGCCGCTGACCGCCCGCACGAGCCGGCTTCCGGGCATCCGCGAGCCGCGCCGGGCCGGTCCAGCCGGCGCCGGTCAGCGGACGGCCGGAAGCCGGCGGGGCGGGCAGTGCCGGTCAGCGGACGGCCGGAAGCCGGCCGGGTGGGGGCTGGCCCGACGTAGGGGCGGGGCGCGGGCGGAACTGACGAAAGTGGGGGTGGGTAGTCGCCGATCGGCAGCGGCGGGCGGACCGCCCGGATCCCTACCGTCGATCCATGATCACACTACGTGGCCTGACGAAACGGTTCGGCCCGACGACCGCCGTCGACGACCTGACCGTCGACATCGCACCCGGCCGGGTCACCGGGTTCCTCGGCCCGAACGGCGCGGGCAAGTCCACCACCATGCGGATGGTCCTCGGCCTGGACCGGCCCACCGCCGGCCGCGCCCTGGTCGACGGTCGGCCGTACCGGGAGCTGCGGCACCCGCTGCACACCGTCGGCGCGCTGCTGGACGCCGGGGCGATCCACCCGGCCCGGTCCGGACGCGCCCACCTGCTGGCCACCGCGCGCAGCAACGGCATCGGCCGCCGCCGGGTCGACGAGGTGCTGGCCCTGGTCGGCCTGGACGACCGGGCCGCCGCGAAGCCCGGCCGCACCCTCTCCCTCGGCATGGGCCAGCGGCTCGGCATCGCCGGGGCGCTGCTCGGCGACCCGCCGGTCCTGCTGTTCGACGAGCCGGTCAACGGGCTCGACCCGGACGGGGTGCGCTGGATCCGTCAGCTCACCCGCTCGCTCGCCGCGCAGGGCCGGACGGTGCTGGTCTCCAGCCACCTGATGAGCGAGATGCAGCAGACCGCCGACCACCTCGTCGTGATCGGCCGGGGCCGGCTCATCGCCGACGCGCCCACCTCCGAGGTGATCGCGGGCGGCTCCGCCGCCGCCTCGGTGCGGGTACGCGGCCCGCAGCCGGCCGGCCTGGCCACGCTGGCCCGGCGGCTGGCCGGCGACGGGGCTGTCGTCGAAGCCGACGGGCCGCACGGGCTGATTGTCACCGGGCTGACCGCCGACCGGGTCGGCGACCTCGCGTACGAGCTGGGGGTGGCCCTGCACGAGCTGACCCCGGTGGCCGCGTCGCTGGAGCAGGCGTTCATGGCGCTCACCGACGGCAGCGTCGAGTACGCCGCCGCCCCGGCCGCTCCCGCCGGCTCCCCCGCCACCCACCACCGGATCGAGGCCCGATGAACGCGCGGACCGCCACCCGCACCGCACCGACCGCCGGCCCGCTCGCCGGGGCGGTCGCCGCCGAGTGGACCAAGCTGTGGTCGGTGCGGTCCACCTGGTGGACGCTGCTGTCGGCGGTGCTGCTGTCGGCCGCCGCCGCCGGCCAACTCGCCATCTACGCCGCCAACGCCAACACCAACGACGACCCGGCCGACGACCGGGGGATGGTCACCCTCGGCAGCGTCGTCATCGATTCCCTGGAGCTCACCCAGTACGCCGTGCTGGCCATCGGCCTGCTCGCGGTCACCGCCGAGTTCGGCGCCGACACGCTGCGGACCACCCTGCGCTGCACGCCGTCGCGCGGGCGCGTACTGCTGGCGAAGGCCGCGGTGAGCGGGGCGGTGACCTTCGGGGCGGGCCTGCTGCTCGGCGGGGTCGGCGCGCTGGTCGCCGGCGCGGTGCTCGGCGAGTGGGGCGACGCCCCGGTCGGCGGCACTATCCGCGACGTGCTGGCGTCGGCGACCTACCTGGCGCTGGTCGGGGTGCTGGCGCTCGGCCTCGGCACGGTGCTGCGCAGCGCGGTGCTGACGGTGATCGTCCTGCTCGCGGTGCTGATGATCGTTCCGTTGTCGCTCCAGGAGCCGGGCATCGCCGTGCTGACCCGGATCGCCGACGCCTTCCCGGGCGTCGCCGGGGGCCACTTCCTCGCCGGGGACGCCGACCCGTACCCGCCGGTGGTGGGGCTGCTGCTGCTCGCCGGCTGGGCCGCCGCCGCGCTGGTCGCCGGCCGGGCCGCCCTGCGCCACCGCGACGCCTGAGGCTCACGTCTCGACGAGGCCGGCCTCGTGGGCGAGGACCGCCGCCTGCACCCGGTTGCGCACCTCCAGTCGGGTGAAGATGCTGGTCAGATAGCTCTTCACGGTGCCCTCGACGAGGTGCAGGCGGCGGGCGATCTCGGCGTTGGACAGGCCCGCGCCGACCAGGGCGAGCACCTCCCGCTCCCGGTCGGTCAGCCCGGCGGTGCGGTCCCGGGCCGCCGGGCGGCGGGCCAGCCGGGCGCCGTTCAGCTCGATCACCCGCCGGGCGATCCGCGGCGACAGGTACGCCCCGCCGTCGGCCACCGCCCGCACGCCGGCGATCAGCTCCTGCGGGTCGCCGGCCTTGAGCAGGAATCCGCTCGCACCGTGCCCGAGCGCCCGGGCAACGTGGTCGTCCTCGCCGAACGTGGTGAGCATGACCGTGGCCGTGCCCGGCGCCAGCCGGCGGATCTCGGCGGCGGCGGCCAGCCCGTCCAGGCGGGGCATCCGGATGTCCAGCAGCGCCACGTCCGGCCGGTACGCCCGGACCAGCTCGACGGCCGCCGCGCCGTCGCCGGCCTCGCCGACCACCTCGATGCCGGGGTCGGTGCCGAGGATCGCCCGGACCCCGGCCCGGATCATCGCCTCGTCGTCGGCGAGCACCACCCGCACCGGGCGGACGTCCCCCGGCCCGTCGTCCCACCGGTCCGTCATCACTCGATCCGCTCCTTGCCCACGACCATCACTCGATCCGCTCCTTGCCCACGAGTCGCCCGTCCGAGAAGCAGAGCCGCCAGGTGGCCCGCGCGAGCGGGAAGTTGCCGTCGGTGTAGTACTCGCAGCCGGGGCGCACCCCGGCCGGCGGCTCCGCCTGGCGACGCGGCAGGCCGGCCAGCTCCTGCCGGGCGGCACCCAGCGGCAGCCGGTCGAAAGTCACGGCGTCGAGGACCGCGCCCGCCGTGGCGAACGGGTAGTAGACCAGGGTCAGCACCAGCCCGAGGACCACCGGGGCACCGAGCGCCGCGGCCAGGCTGCGCCGGACCCGGCGACGGGCCTCGCGCAGCCGCCGCTCCGCCTCCGCCGGCCGTCCCTCCGCCGGGCCGGCATCGGCCGGATGAGCATCCACCAGGTGGGCATCGGCCGGGAGGGCATCTTCCGGGAGGGCCCGCGCCGGACCGTGCCGCGGTGGGCGGGCCTCCGCCGACGGGGGGTCGAGCGGCGGGGTGGGGGCGAGCGGGAGTCGGGCCAGCACGGCGAAGCCGCCGGCCGCCCCGGGTCCTGCGGTCAGCGTGCCGCCGGCCAGGCGTACCCGCTCCCGGAGGGCGAGCAGGCCCGAGCCGCTGGACGGCGGACCGGGCAGCGGGCCGGCCGGCGGCGGGGCGTTGGCCACGCCGACCTCGACCCGGCCGTCGAGGCGGGCCAGGGTGACGGTGACCGGCGCGCCGGGGGCGTACCGGGCGGCGTTGGTCAGCGCCTCCCGGACCACCCGGTGCGCCGCGTGCCCGGCCATCGCGGGCAGGTCGAGCGGGTCGCCGTCCAGCCGCACCGCCATCCCGGCCTCCCGGGCCCGGTCGACCAGCTCCGCGACGCTCTCCCCGGCCGGCTGGGTGGACGCCGTGCCGCCGCCCTCCTCCCGGAGCACCCCGATGATCTCGTGCAGCCGCTCGGTGGCCCCGGCGACGCTGGCGCGCAGCTCCCCGGCCGCCGTCCGGTGCCGGGCCGGCAGGTCGTCGGCCAGTTCGAGGGCGGCGGCGCGCAGCGCGATCAGGCTCAGCTCGTGGCCGAGGGAGTCGTGCATCTCTTGGGCGATCCGGGCCCGCTCCCGCAGCCGGATCCGCTCCGCCGCGCCGCGCCGCTCCCGGGCCACCGCCTCGGCGTGCCGGTCCCCGGCCACCACCAGCTCCCGCTGCTGCCGCCGGTACCGGCCGACCAGCCACGGGAACACCCCCGCGAAGAGCAGCACCGAGGCGAGCAGGAACCAGGTCGCGGCGCCCGCGCCGAGCAGTCCCACGTTCAGGACGGTGCCGCCGGCGGCGATCACCCCGAACACCACCGCGGCGGGGGCGGGTCCGGGGCTGCGCCGCCCGGCCAGGTAGCTGAACACCGGGATGGCGAAGACGAAGTTGCCGTCGAGCAGGGAGCCGAGCACGACCAGCACCAGCGCGGGCAACGGCCGGCGGTGGCCCAGCCGGACGGCTACGGCGAGCAGCAGCAGGGCACCGAGCCCGAACGGCACGCTGTACCCGTCGTACGGCGGCGTGAGCCGGGCGAAGCCGATCGGCGCGGCGACCACCGCCCAGAGCAGCCCGTCCCCCAGCAGCCCACCCCGCGACAGTCCGTCCCGCAGCGACCGGGAGCGCGCCGGTCGGGACCGCGACGACGGGGGCCGCGCCGGCCCGCCCCGGCCGCCGCCACCCCACCGTCCCCACCGTTCCCGCCGCACGTCGGCCAGGCTACCGACAGTGGTCGGGCCCGGGCACCGACGAAAGTCAGGTGGCCGCTCGACGGACCGTGGCCGGGCCGGTGGTCAGCTACTGTCCTCGGCCCAGGCGCGCCAGTCGTCGAGCACCCCGTACAGCGCCGGGGTCAGCCAGCCCGGGGCGGACCGGCGGAACACCCCCGGGTCCATCGCCCCGGCGCCCGCCGGCAACGCGCCGAACAGGTTGGGCACCAGGTCGGTCAGGTTCGCCCAGTGCACCAGCTCCGGGGTCGCCGGCCAGGCGCCGATCACCACTCCGGCCGGCACCGCGCGCCGCTCGAGCGCCTCGAGGGTCAGCGCGGTGTGGTTGAGGGTGCCCAGCCCGGCGCGGGCCACCACCACGGCGGGGGCGCCCAGCGCCACCGCCAGGTCGGCCACCGTCCAGGGCTCCCCCGAGGGGCGCAGCCCCATCGGTACGAGCAGCCCGCCGGCCCCCTCGATCAGCACCAGGTCGTGCTTGTCGGCCTCCTCGCGGACGGCGTCGACGGCGGCGTACAGCTCCAGCGGTTCCAGCCGGGCCACCCGGGCGGCGGCGAGCGGGGCGAGCGGGTCGGGGTAGCTGGCCAGGGTCCGGCCGGTGAGCGGGGCGGCCAGCCGGGTCACCGAGTCGACGTCGCCCGGGTCGCCGGTGGCCGTACCCGTCTGGCCGGGCTTGACCACGGCGACCCGCAGGCCGGCGGCCTGCGCGGCGGCCGTCACCGCCGCCGTCACCACAGTCTTACCGACCCCGGTGTCGGTGCCGGTGACCAGCACCGGTCCGGTCCACGCCCCGCTCACGACGTCACCTCCACCCGTTCCTGCGGGGCACGCCGGCCCCAGCCCTGTCCCGCGCGCCCGGCGTCCCGACGCCCGCCACGGCGGCCCCGGCGCGACCGGGCCGGCCGGTCACGGGGCGCACTCCACGATCACGTCGAGGGCCCGCTCGAAGTCCGCCCGGGGCACCCCGGCGCTGATCGTCAGCCGCAGCCGGGACCGGCTGTCCGGGGTGGACGGCGGACGGAAGCAGCCGACGGCCACCCCCCGGTCGGCGCAGTCGGCGGCCCAGGCGGTCGCCGCCTCCGGGCCCGGAGCGGTCACCGACACCACGGCGGCGTCCGGCGCGGAGACGGTCAGCCCGGCGGCGCGCAGCCGGCGTACGGTCTCCGCGGCCCGCTCGGCCAGCTCGGCGCGCAGGTCGTCGCCGGCGCGGGCCAGGTCCAGCGCGGCGCGGACCCCGGCGGCCACGGCCGGCGGCAGGGCGGTGTCGAAGATGAAGGTCCGGCCGGTCTCCACCAGGTGCCGGACGAACTCGGCCGGCCCGGCGACCACGCCACCCGCGCCGCCCAGCGCCTTGGACAGGGTCGCGGTGACCACCACGTCCGGCTCGCCGGCGAGCCCGGCGGCGGCCACCCCGCCCGCGCCGGCCGGGCCGGTGACGCCGAGCGCGTGCGCGTCGTCGACCAACAGCAGGGCGCCGTGCCGGCGGGCCACGGCGTGCAGCTCGGCGAGGGGGGCGAGGTCGCCGTCGACGGAGAAGACCGACTCGGTGACCACCACGGCCGGGCGGCCGGGCGCGGCGGCCAGCGCGGCGGCCACCGCCGCCGGGTCGGCGTGCGGGGTGACCACGGTCTGCGCGCCGGAGATCCGGCAGCCGTCGATCAGCGAGGCGTGGTTGTGGGCGTCCGAGACGAGCAGGGTACGCGGCTGCACCAGCGCCCGGACCGCGCCGAGGTTGGCCAGGTAGCCGGAGGAGAAGACCAGGCTGGCGTCGGCGCCGAGCCAGCCCGCGAGGGCGGCCTCCAGCCCGTGGTGGACGTCGGTGGACCCGCGCACCAGCCGGGAGCCGGTCGCGCCCAGCCCGTACGCCGCGAGGGCCCGCCCGGCCGCGGCGGTGACCTCGGGGTGGGTGGCCAGGCCGAGGTAGTCGTTGCCGGCGAGGTCGACCACGGCGTCGCCGGCGGCCCGGGGGCGCAGCCGGCGGGTCAGTCCCGCCTTCGCCCGCAGCTCGGCACGGCGGTGCAGCGCCGCCAGCCAGTCCGCCACGCCCCGCTCCCCACGTCCGCCGGTCCCGGCCGTCCGCCACGGCCGCTTACGCCGGGCGAAGTTACCACCCGCGGCCCACGGTCCGGCGTGGCGCGGCTACGGCACGCGGGACCACCGGCGGTCCCGACCGGGGTGGCACCAGGGACCGCGCGCGGCGCGGGTACGGCGGTCGGGCGGGGTCGCGGCGGTCGGCGCGCGGGGTCGCCCGGCAGCGGGCCGGGGGTGGCGGGAGCCGCCCGGACGTGCGAACTCGGGCGTTTCTCCGGGCCGGGGTGGCCTTGTAGGGTACGAGCCATGCCAGAGATCCTCGACCAGGCCCGGACCCAGGTTCTGGAGAACGGCGTCGGCCTCGACGAGGCCGGTGTCCTCGCCGTGCTGAACCTGCCCGACGAGCACCTCCCCACCGTCCTCCAGCTCGCGCACGACGTGCGGATGCGCTGGTGCGGCCCGGAGGTCGAGGTCGAGGGCATCGTCTCGCTGAAGACCGGCGGCTGCCCGGAGGACTGCCACTTCTGCTCGCAGTCCGGGCTGTTCACCTCGCCGGTCCGCTCGGTCTGGCTGGACATCCCCTCCCTGGTGGAGGCGGCGAAGCAGACCGCGGCGACCGGGGCGACCGAGTTCTGCATCGTGGCCGCCGTGCGCGGCCCCGACGCCCGGCTGATGAAGCAGATGCGCGAGGGCGTCGCCGCGATCCGGGCGGAGGTCGACATCCAGGTCGCCGCGTCGCTCGGCATGCTGAGCCAGGAGCAGGTCGACGAGCTGGTCGACATGGGCGTGCACCGCTACAACCACAACCTGGAGACCTGCCGCTCCTACTTCCCGAACGTCGTCACCACCCACTCCTGGGAGGAGCGGTGGGAGACGCTGCGGATGGTCCGCGAATCCGGCATGGAGGTCTGCTGCGGCGGCATCCTCGGCCTCGGCGAGACGGTGGAGCAGCGCGCGGAGTTCGCCGCGCAGCTCGCCGCGCTGGACCCGCACGAGGTCCCGCTGAACTTCCTCAACCCGCGCCCGGGCACCCCGCTGGGCGACCGTCCGGTGGTCGAGGGCAAGGACGCGCTGCGCGCCATCGCCGCGTTCCGGCTGGCCATGCCGCGCACCATCCTGCGGTACGCGGGTGGCCGGGAGATCACGCTCGGCGACCTGGGTACCCGGGACGGCCTGCTCGGCGGCATCAACGCGGTCATCGTCGGCAACTACCTGACCACGCTGGGCCGGCCGGCGACCGACGACCTGGCGCTGCTGGACGACCTCAAGATGCCGGTCAAGGCGCTCTCCGCGACGCTGTGACGCCGACGCCGATGACCACGACGCAGGTGTGGTGCGACCGGTGCGGGGAGCCGGCCGACACCGGGAGCCACGCCGCGTGCCGGGCGGCGCGCGATCTGGAGCCGCCCCGGTTCTGTGCGCGCTGCCGGCGGCGGATGAAGGTGCAGGTGCTGCCGGTCGGTTGGGCGGCGGTCTGCGTCGAGCACGGCGAGTTGCGGGGCTGAGCCCGGTGCCGGTGCTACGGGGCAGGGCGGTCACGCTACGACCGGCGACGGACGCCGACGTGCCGGTCCTCGCGGCGATCCGGTCCACGCCCGAGGTGCGGCGCTGGTGGCGCGGTAGCGACGACCTGGCCGGGGCGGTACGCGCCGACCTGGCCGACGACGTGCTGACCGTGTACGCGATCGAGCACGACGGCCGGGTCGTCGGCGCCATCCAGTGGTACGCCGAGGGCGATCCCGACTACCGGCACGCCAGTTTCGACCTCTTCCTCGACCCGGAGGTACGCGGTGGCGGGTTGGGTGGGGACGCCATCCGCACCCTGGCCCGGCACCTGATCGACGACCACGGCCACCACCGGTTCACCATCGACCCGGCGGCGGCCAACACCGCCGCGATCCGCGCGTACGCGAAGGTCGGCTTCCGCCCGGTCGGGGTGCTGCGCCGCTACGAGCGCGGCGAGGACGGCCGCTGGCACGACGGCCTGCTGATGGACCTGCTCGCCGACGACCTGCCCGACTGACGCGTCGTCCCGCCGACCCGGCCGTCCGGCGCCGACGACCGTCCGGGGCCGAGGACCGAGTCGTGATCGACACGGTGTCCGTGACATGGCGGTGTCGGGTCACCGGGAGGCGCCGATGTCAGGGACACCGTGTCGATCATTGGCCGGTTCCGGCGGCAGGGCCGGCGTCGGCGGGGCCGAAAGCGTTACCCCGACACGCCGCCCAGTGACGATAATCTCCCGCCAGAGAGGGGGATTCGACGCGCGTCGCCCCAGCTCAGGCCATTCGCCCGATGCCCGCAGCCGGCCCGCCGCGTGCGATCATGAGACGACCCCTCGTCTTTCCCCGGAGGAATCCCCATGCCTCAGCGTCGGCGCCTTGCGCGCGCGGCCCTGTCCACGACCGCTGCCGCGGCCTCCCTCGCCCTCGCCACCCCGGCGTGGGCGTCGAGCACCATCGGCCTCAACCCGGCCCACGAGGGACAGACGGCGTCCCACTTCACCCAGGTCTGCGACGACGAGCGCTTCGCCGGCCTCCCGGCCGGCGACGACGGCTGGCACTTCGTGCTGCCGGGCAAGGAGTCCGGCAGCTTCGAGAGCCTGACGCTGACCTTCGACGACGGCACGGCCGCCGTCACGGTCAGGATCCCGGACGGCTCGGACGCGTACCCCGACTTCTTCTACTCCACCGGCGGCCGCGCCCCCCGGCAGATCCACGCCTACCTGTTCACCCCGGCGGGGTGGACGCTGGTCGGCGGGTCCGCCACGGTCAGCGGGACCGGCACCAAATTCAACGTGAGCCACACCTGCGCCGGCGAGGCGTCGACCGAGTCCCCCTCGCCGTCGCCGTCCCCGTCCACCCCGGAGTCGCCGCAGCCGTCGGAGTCGCCGTCGACCTCGGCGTCGCCGTCGGGCTCCCCGTCGGCGACGGAGTCGCCCGTGCCGTCGGGCTCGGCGTCCCCCTCGGAGTCGGCGACCGCCCCCGCCTCCCCGTCGGGCGGCACGGGCGGCGGCGACCTGCCGCTGACCGGCGCGGCCGTCACCGGCATGGCGCTCACCGGCGTCGCGCTGATCGGTGGCGGTGCCGCCCTGATGGTCCTGCGGCGCCGCCGGGACCGGATCACCTTCACCAGCTGACCCTCGGACAGCACCCGCGGCCATCGGCCGACCGCTTCCGGGCAGCGCCCGCGACCGGCCGCCGGACCTCCGTCCGGCGGCCGGTCCGCGTGCCCGTGAGTGCCGGGGTCGCCCCGGGGCCCGCCGCGCCGGATCGCCCCGCACGGTCGCCCAGGCCCCCGGCATCGATCCGGGCGAGGCGCAAGAGCGGCCAACGTCACTCCGAACGGGATCACATTATCGATCAGACCCGATTCCATGGCCGCGTACCCGCTGGTCAGGGCCGGTCGGCACGGCCCGGCTGGCGCGCGGCCGGCGGCCGGGAGGCCGGCTGACGTCCTGAGATACGAACGTACTGTTGCCGCCGCCCCGCCGGCACGCCACAGTACGGCCACCAGCGGTGCCATCGACGCCGCCGCTCCCCGGTTCACCCTGAGGAGACCCGATGGCTCTACGACTCGCCGACGGTACCGCCTGGGCCGAGACCCTCGCCCGAGCGGTGGCCGCCACACCCGAGGCCTTCGGGCCCGAGGCGGACGGCGTGACCACCCTGCGCAACCTCGTCGAGGGCGACTGGCGGGCGGTCGGCGTGCCGCACCCGGTCCGCACCCCGGTCGACAACACGGTCCTGGTCAACCTGCCCCGGCTGGACGCCGACGCCGCCCGCGCCGCGGTCGCCTTCGCCTCCGTCGCGCATCGCGACTGGGCGCGGACCCCCCTCGCCGAGCGGACGGCCCGGGTCACCGACGCCCTGGACGCCCTCACCGCCCACCGTGACCTGCTCGCCCTGCTGCTGGTCTGGGAGATCGGCAAGCCCTGGCGGCTGGCCTGCGCCGACGTGGACCGGGCCCTCGACGGCGTCCGCTGGTACGTCGCCGAGATCGACCGGATGCTGGCCGACGGCCGGGAGCCGCTGCCCGGCCCGGTCAGCAACATCGCCAGCTGGAACTACCCGATGAGCGTGCTGGTGCACGCCGAGCTGGTGCAGCTACTCGCCGGGAACGCGGTGATCGCGAAGACCCCGTCCCAGGGCGGCGCGGTCTGCCTCACCGTCGCGCACGCGCTGATGCGCCGCGCCGGGCTCCCCGCCACCCTGGTCTCCGGGGGCGGCGAGGAGCTGTCCGAGGTGCTGGTGCGGGCGCCGGAGATCGGCGCGGTGGCGTTCGTCGGCGGGCGGTCCAACGGCGGCAAGGTCGCCGCCGCGCTGCTCGACTCCGACAAGCGGCACTTCATCGAGCAGGAGGGCCTCAACGCCTGGGGCATCTGGGAGTTCTCCCAGTGGGAGCTGCTCGGCGGGCACCTGAGGAAGGGCTTCGAGTACGGCAAGCAGCGGTGCACCGCGTACCCCCGGTTCGTGGTCCAGCGCGACCTGGTCGACGAGTTCCTCGACATGTACCTGCCGGTGGTCCGCTCGATCCGATTCGGCCATCCACTCGCGGTGGACGAGAACTGGCGGGCCGGCGACCCGCTGCCCGAGCTGGACTTCGGCCCGCTGATCAGCGGGGCCAAGGCCGACGAGCTGCGCCGCAAGGTCGACGAGGCGGTCCGCGGCGGCGCCGTCCCGCTGCACCGGGGCAAGCTGGCCGGGGCGCCGTTCCTCGACGGCCAGGACACCTCGGCGTACGTCGCCCCGTCGGTGCTGCTCGCCCCGCCCGGCCGGTCCCGGCTGATGCACGCCGAGCCGTTCGGGCCGGTCGACACGATCGTGGTGGTGGACACCACCGACGAGCTGCTGGCCGCGATGAACGCCTCCAACGGCGCACTGGTCGCCAGCCTCGCCTGCGACGACGAGGAGCTGGCCGGCAAGATCGCGGTCGACCTCCAGGCGTTCAAGGTCGGCATCAACAAACCGCGCTCGCGCGGCGACCGGGACGAGCCGTTCGGCGGCCGGGGCGCCTCCTGGAAGGGCGCCTTCGTCGGCGGCGACCTGCTGGTGCAGGCGGTCACGGTCGGCGGCGAGAACCGCCTCTACGGCAACTTCCCCGACTACAACAGCTACCCCGCCACCTGACGCGGTGCCCGCCGGGCCCCTGCCGACGCCCCCGGCGCGGCAGGGGCCCACCCGGCGGCGGTAGCGCCACCGGGTGGCCGCGATCGAGCAGGTCCCCCTGAGTCGACCCGGGTCACCGCCGCTGGACGGGCACCACCCCGGGCACCGCGGCGGCGGCGAGCGGCACGGTGACGGTGACCACGGAGCCGTCCCGCTCCGCCGCCGTCGGCCGGGCGAGCCGGGCCAGCGTGCGCAGCATCGGCGCGTTCTCCGCCTGGACGTGCAGTTGCAGGGCCGCGAGGCCGGCCCGCTCGGCGTGGCCCACCAGCCGGCGCAGCAGGGCCGAGCCAAGTCCCCGCCGCTGCCAGTCGTCGCGGACCAGCAGTGCCACCTCGGCCTCGTCCCCCTCGGCGAGCAGGTTCGCCAACGCGACGACCGGCTCCGCCGCCCCGCCGGAGCCGATCGTGGTCACGACGAGGGTCAGGCCCTGGATCGGCTCCAGCAGCCGGCGCAACCGGGCCGGCGTGGGCAGTGCCGCCCCGCTGAGGTACCGGCGCTGCCGGGTCCGAGCCGAGCACCGCTGGTGCAGCTCCAGGACGCCGGCCAGGTCGTCGGCGCTCGCCGGCCGGACGACCAGCTCGGCGCCGTCGGGCAGCACCAGGGTGACCTGGCCGGCGGTCCGGTGGGCCACGGTCGCAGCGAGTTCGGCGAGCGCCTGCGCCCGGGCGTACTCGGCCGGGGTGAAGGTCGGCGCGGCCCGGTTCAGCTCGTACGACCCGCCGGTCGGGTCGGGCAGCGCCATCGTGGTGCCGGTGACGCCGCCGCCGACCGGGGTGGGTCGCCAGGTGACCTCGTCGGCGCCGAGCAGGGTGCGCAGCGCCTCCCCCGTCGCCCCCGGGTCCCGGACCAGCCGGGTGGCCAGGCCGAGCACCCGGGTGGGCTGGTCGGCCAGGCCGCGCGCCTCGCTGCGGGCCACCCAGCAGTCCCGCCCACGGCCCCGTTCCACGGCCGCGACCAGCTCCGCCTCGTCGAGCGAGTCGGGCGCGTCGACGAGAAAGTCGTCGACCGCGCCCACCTCGGTCGTGTGCACCTGCACGGTGAGGATGTTGACCCCGCGCAACGCGAGGCTCGCCGTGAGCACCGACAGGTAACCCGGCCGGTCGTCCACGGTGGCTCGGATCCGCCACAGCGCCATGGTTGTCTCCCTTCCCCGCCCACGACGATGCCGGGCCGCTGTTGCCGGGCCGTTGCCCGGCGGTGACGGCCCGGGAACCGCCGGCATGACCCGCGCCACAGGCCGTGACCGGCGCCACGAGTGCGGGCCGGCCACCGGCGCAGGCGCAGTACGGACCCGGCCGCATCGGCCGGGTCCGTACTGTTTCCGCCGGTCCGCGTCCCGCGTCGGGACCCGGACCGGCCGACGGGCCCCGCACCGGGGCCCGGTCGCTCAACCGCCGGCCACCACCGGCGGGGCACCCACCAGGTCCAGCCGGTCGCCGAGGATCACCGCGCTGGCCCGGACCAACTGGGCGAGGCGGTCCACCTCGGTGGAGTGGAACGCGGCGGGGGTCAGCATCTCGGTCTGGTCCCGGGCCACCACGAGCACCAGGCCGGCCCGACCGAACGGCGCGATCGCGTAGTGGGTGCCGTCGGTGCTGGTCAGCGCGCGGGCCCGCAGCGGGGTGACCTCCGGCAGCGCGGGCGGGCCGGGCGCCCGCCAGCTCGCGTGCGCCACGGTGGCGTCGCCACTGCCGGAGCCGGTGCGCGACGCCCAGTCCAGCGGGACCACCGCGGCCACCGCCCAGTCCGCGGCGAGCAGCCCGGGCACGGCGTCGACCAGCGTGGCCGGCCCGTCGGCCGGGTTGCCGGCGACCTGGGCCAGCAGCTCCGCGTCCTGCCCGGTGGTGGTCGGCGCGCCGATCGCCCGCCAGACGCCGTCGACCCGGACCCCGGGGATGGCGGCCAGGCCGGCCAGCAGCCGCTCCACCCGGGCGACCCCCGGCCAGACCACGGTGAAGTCGTCGACCGCCCGCCCGCCGAGCCGTTCCAGGACGACGACCTGGACGATGTCGGCACCGGAGACGCCGAGTGTGCGGGCCACCTGGCCGAGGGTGCCGGGACGGTCCGGCAGGGTCACCCGAACTCTCAGCAACATGGTCGTCCCTCCGCTCGGCGGGCCGGCACGGGGCGGCCGGCAGGCTGGGGCCCAGCCTGCCGGTTGACCATTTCGCCCCTGTTGCCGTGGCATGTCCCCGGGGAAAATCCCGCCTTGACAAGAAGGCTGAGGTGCCATCAACTATTCGGATGACCGATCCGGCCGTCGCCGACGCGGGCAGCGCTGCCGGTGCCCCGAGAGGGCTGGACCTCGACCGGCTCGCCGGTTACCTGGCCGCGCGGCGCCCCGAGCTGGCCGCCGCGCCGTTGCGGGCCCGGCTGATCGCCGGCGGCAAGTCCAACCTGACCTATCTGCTCCGCTCCGGCGGGCACGAGGTGGTGCTGCGCCGGCCCCCGCTCGGGCACGTGCTGGCCACCGCGCACGACATGGCCCGGGAGCACCGGATCATCTCCGCGCTGGCCCCGACCGCCGTGCCGGTCCCCGAGGCGCTGCTGTTCTGCCCCGACACCGACGTGATCGGCGCGCCCTTCTACCTGATGGAGAAGGTCGACGGCGAGGTGTTCCGCAGCCGGTCGCAGACCGACCCGCTGACCGACGGCCAGCGGCGCGACCTGGCGACGGCGATGATGGACACCCTGGCCGCCCTGCACGCGGTCGAGCCCGCCGCGGTCGGGCTGGCCGACTTCGGCCGCCCCGAGGGCTTCCTGGGTCGGCAGGTCCGGCGCTGGGCCGGCCAGCTCGACCAGTCCCGCAGCCGTCCGCTGCCGGGCGTCGACGAGCTGCGCGACGCGCTCGCTCGCTCCGTCCCCGAGGGCGCGAACGCGGGCCGGATCGTGCACGGCGACTACCGGCTGGACAATCTGCTCGCCACCGTCGCGGCCGGCCCGACCGGGGCCGGCACGCACTCCGCCGCAGCCGCGACCGGCACCCCCGACGCCGCGGGACCGGCCGGCCCGCACCCCGGCCCGGTGTCGGTGCGGGCCGTGCTGGACTGGGAGATGGCCACCCTCGGCGACCCGCTGGCCGACCTCGGGCTCCTGCTGACGTACTGGACCGTGCTCGGCGACAGCGACGCGGCCGTCGACAATCCGGTCGCCGACGGGCTCGGCCCGCGCGCCGGCTTCCCCTCGGGGGCCGAGCTGATCGACCGGTACGCCGGCCGCAGCGACGTCGACGTCGGCCCGCTGCACTGGCACGTCGCCCTGGGCTGTTTCAAGCTCGCGGTGATCTGCGAGGGTATCCACTACCGGCACACCCTCGGGCAGACGCTCGGCGGGGGCTTCGACCGGATCGGCGAGCTGGTGGCGCCGCTGGTCGAGCACGGGCTGCGCGCAGTCAGGGAGAATTGATGGACTTCCAGTTCGACGCCCGCACCGAGAAGCTGCGCGCGCGGCTGACCGCGTTCCTCGACGAGTGCGTGTATCCGGCCGAGGCGGTGCACGCCGCGCAGGTCGCGGCGGCCGGCGACCCGTGGTCGCGGTCGCCCGTGCTGGCGGAGCTGAAGGCCGAGGCACGCCGACGCGACCTGTGGAACCTCTTCCTCCCGGACCCCCGCTACGGCGCCGGGCTGACCAACCTCCAGTACGCGCCGCTGGCGGAGCTGACCGGGCGCAGCCCGCACCTGGCCCCGGAGGCGGTCAACTGCGCCGCCCCGGACACCGGCAACATGGAACTGCTGGCGGAGTTCGGCTCCGAGGCGCAGCGGGCGCGCTGGCTGAAGCCGCTGCTCGACGGCGAGATCCGCTCGGCGTTCTGCATGACCGAGCCGGAGGTGGCCTCCTCCGACGCCACCAACATCGCCACCCGGATCACCCGCGACGGCGCAGAGTACGTGGTCGACGGCCGCAAGTGGTGGTCGTCCGGAGCGATGGACCCGCGCTGCGAGATCTTCGTCGTGATGGGCAAGACCGACCCCGACGCCGACCGGCACCGCCAGCAGAGCATGATCCTGGTGCCCCGGGACACCCCGGGGGTGACCGTGCGGCGCGGGATGACGGTGTTCGGCTACAGCGACGCGTCGCACGGCGGGCACGCGGAGATCGACTTCACCGGCGTCCGGGTGCCGGCGGAGAACCTGGTCGGGGCCGAGGGCGCCGGCTTCGCCATCGCCCAGGCCCGGCTCGGCCCGGGGCGAATCCACCACTGCATGCGGCTGATCGGGATGGCCGAACGGGCCCTGGAGCTGCTGTGCCGCCGGGCCAACCAGCGGATCGCGTTCGGCCGGCCGCTGGCCGAGCAGGGCGTGGTCCGGGAGTGGATCGCCGAGTCGCGGGTCCGCATCGAGCAGGCCCGGCTGCTGGTGTTCAAGACCGCCTGGCTGATGGACACCGTCGGCAACAGGGGCGCGCACACCGAGATCCAGGCCATCAAGATCGTCACCCCGGCGATGGCGGAGTGGGTGATCGACAAGGCCATCCAGGGGTACGGCGGCGCGGGCGTCAGCCAGGACACCCCGCTCGCCGCCCTCTGGGCCCAGGCCCGCACCCTGCGGCTGGCCGACGGCCCCGACGAGGTCCACCGCTCCTCCCTGGCCAAACGCGAACTCCGCCGCTGGCCCTGAACCCCCCCTCCCCCTCCCCCTCCTCCACCCCTCGGCATCGATCATGGACTTGTGGCGCCCCACGAAAGGGGCATGACGGGGCACACCGGGCACCATCGCTCCATGATCGACGCCGAGAGGTGGCGAGAGGGGGTGGCGAGGGGTGGCGAGGGGGGGTGGCGGGGCAGGGGTCGGTCAGGCCGAGGCGCGGCGGACCATGTGGGTGTCGAGGAGGATGTGGTTGGCCTGGAGATCCTCGCCCCGGATGCGGGCGACCAGCAGGTGGGCCATCTGCCGGCCCATCTCCTCGACCGGCTGGAAGACCGTGGTCAGCGGCGGGTCGGCCTGCCGGGCCACCGGCGCGTCGTCGAAGCCGACGACCGCCACGTCCTCCGGCACCCGCCGCCCGGCCGCCCGCAGCGTCCGCAGCGCGCCGAAGGCCATCAGGTCGGAGGCGACGAAGACCGCGTCGAGGTCCGGGCAGACCTCCAGCAGCCGGCGCATGCAGGCCGCCCCGCTGCCCTCGCTGAAGTCGCCGTACGAGATCAGGTCGGGGTTGAGCCCGGCCCCGGTGGCCTGGACCGCCTCCCGGTAGCCGGTCAACCGGGCCAGGCCGGCGCCCATGTCCTGGGTGCCGGCGATGGTGGCGACCCGCCGCCGCCCACGGTCGAAGAGGTACTCCACCGCATGCCGGGCGCCGCCGACGTTGTCCACGTCGACGTAGTGCGCCGGCTGCGCGCCCGGTTGCAGCATCCGGGCCGGCCGGCCGCCGAGCACGGTCGGCAGGCCGCGCTCCTCCAGCAGGGTGGGCAGCGGGTCGGCGTCGTGCAGGGAGAGCAGCAGCACGCCGTCGACGTGCTGGTTGGTCAGGTGGTGCTCGACCCGCTCCCGCTCGATCGGGGACTGCACCATCGCCAGCCAGAGCTGTAGGGGCGTCTCCAGCAGCCCGGAGCTGACCCCCCGGACGATTCCGGCGAAGAAGGGCTCGGTGAAGACCCGGTCCCCGGACTCGGAGACGACCAGCGCCACCGAGTCGGTCCGCTGCGTGACCAGCGCCCGGGCCGCCCGGTTCGGCACGTACCCCAGTTCCGCGATGGCCTGCTGCACCGCGGCCCGCGCCTCGGGGCTCACCTGGGGCGAGCCGTTCACCACCCGGGAGACCGTGCCACGCCCGACGCCGGCGCGGGCGGCGACCGCGTCCAGGGTCGGACGCCCGAGCGACCGCGTGCGCTGCGTTGTCATGTCTGCTCCTCCGACATCGGGCGGCCCGGCGCGCCCCCGCGTCGGGGGTGAACGCCGGGTCCGCCCGTCACTGGCTGGCCCCGCCTATTGTGCGGCCAGACCGTTGCGTCGGATCACCTCGGCGTACCACCTGGCGCTGGACTTGGGGATGCGGGCCTGGCTGTCGTAGTCCACGTACACCATGCCGAAGCGCTTGGTGTACCCCCAGGCCCACTCGAAATTATCCAACAGCGACCAGGCGAAGTAGCCCCGTAGGGGCACCCCGGAATCGATCGCGGCGTGGGCCGCCCGCAGGTGGGAGTCGAAGTAGGCCAACCGGTCGACGTCGTCCACCTGACCGTCGACCACCGCGTCGACGAACGCCGAACCGTTCTCGGTCACGTAGAGCGGCAGGTCGGTGTACTCGCGGTGCACCCGCTCCAGGGTCTCGACCAGCCCGGGGGCGTCGATCTCCCAGTCCATGTCGGTCACCGGGATCCCCCGGGTGACGAACCGGACGTCCTCGCTGCCCGGCCAGCAGGTCGACGCCCGCCAGTAGTCCTGCGGCTGCTCCCCCTCGACCGGGGCGGCCACCACGTGCCGGCTGTAGTAGTTGATCCCGACCAGGTCGAGCGGGGTCGAGATGATCTCCAGGTCGCCGTCGCGCACGTGCCCGAAGTCGGTGACCGGCGCCAGGTCCCCCCGGAGGTCGTCCGGGTACGACCCGCGCAGCACCGGGTCGAGGAAGAACCGGTTGGCCAACCCGTCGATCCGCCGGGCCGCGTCCACGTCGGCGGGCGCCTCGCTGGCGGGGTCGACCGGGTAGAGGTTCACCGTGATGCCGAGCTGGGCGTCGGGGCGGGCCGCCCGCAGCGCCCGGACGGCCAGCCCGTGCCCGAGCATCAGGTGGTGCCCGGCCCGGACCGCGTCCGCCCCGTCGGTGCGCCCGGGCGCGTGCGCGCCCGAGCCGTACCCGAGGAACGCCGAGCACCACGGCTCGTTGAGCGTGGTCCAGTAGCGCACCCGGTCGCCGAGCGCGTCCGCGACGAGCCGCGCGTAGTCGGCGAACCGGGCCGCGGTGTCCCGGGCCGGCCAGCCGCCGGCGTCCTCCAGCGGCTGGGGCAGGTCCCAGTGGTAGAGGGTCAGCCAGGGCTCGATGCCGTGGCCCAGCAGCTCGTCGACCAGCCGCCGGTAGAAGTCCAGCCCCTCGGGGTTGGCCGCCCCCGAGCCGCCCGGCTGCACCCGGGGCCAGGACACCGAGAACCGGTACGACCTCAGGCCGAGGTCGGCCATCAGTCGCACGTCGTCGGGCATCCGGTGGTAGTGGTCGCAGGCCACGTCGCCGGTGTGCCCGGCGATGGTCCGCCCCTGGGTGTGGCTGAAGGTGTCCCAGATCGACGGGGCGCGTCCGCCCTCGGCGGCGGCCCCCTCGATCTGGTACGCGGCGGTGGCGGCCCCCCAAAGGAAGCCGGGCGGGAAGGGCCGCGCGGGGCCCTGGTCGAGGACGCCGACGGCAGGCGGGCGGGTCGGCTCGGTCACGACTTGACGGCACCTTCCATGATCCCGCCGATGATCTGGCGGCCGAACAGGACGAACACGATGAACAGCGGAAGCGTGGCGATCAACGTGCCCGCGAAGATCTGCGAGTTGTCGGCGAAGTACGCCGTGTTGAGGCTGCGCAGCGAGATCTGCACGGTCGGGTTGGCCGGGTCGGCGAGCACCACGAACGGCCAGAAGAACTGGTTCCACTGCTCCATGAAGGTGAGCAGGCCGAGCACCGCCGCCGCCGGCCGCAGCGCGGGGACGACGACGTGCCAGTAGACGCGCCAGGTGGAGCAGCCGTCCACCCGGGCCGCCTCGATCAGCTCGTTGGGGACGGCCTGCTCGGCGTACTGGCGCATCATGAAGATGCCGAAGCCGCCGATGAGGAACGGCACGGTGACCGACGGCATGGTGTTCAGCCAGTCGAGCTCGGCCATCAGGATGTACAGCGGCAGCACGCCGAGCTGGATCGGCACCATCATCGAGGCGAGGATGACCAGCAGCATCGCGTTCTTGCCGCGGAAGCGCAGCTTGGCGAACGCGAACCCGGCCAGGGAGCCGAAGAAGACCGTGGCGATGGTGATCGTCCCGGAGACCAGGAACGAGTTCATCAGCCCCTTGACGATGTTGGCGTCGCCGTTCTCCAGCACCCGCTGGATGTTCTCGCCGAGCTTGCCGCCGGGCAGGAACGGTGGCGGCCAGGAGTTGGCGGCGTCGTTCGTGCGGGACGCGATGACGATCATCCAGTAGAACGGGAATAGGGAGAGGATCACGCCGAGGACCAGCCCGAACCAGGTCAGCGGGGTGGCCTTCCAGAGCCGGTCGGCCTGGTGGGCGTCGCGCGGCGCCTTCGCGGCCGGGCGTACGGGTGGGCGGAGCGTCGTGGTCGTCATCTGGGCGCAACCCTCACTTGTCGGAACTGATGCGGCGGGCGAGCAGGTAGTTCACCAGCGACACCAGCGCGATGAGCAGGAACAGCACGAGCGCCACGGCGCCGGCGTACCCCCAGCGGAACCGGGTGTTCATCACGTCGAGCAGGTACATGGTGATGGTCTGGAACTGCCCCTCGGAGCCGCCGGAGATGCCCCCGGAACCGCTGGTGAACAGCAGCGGCTCGGTGAAGAGCTGCAACCCGCCGATGGTCGAGATGATCAGCGTGAAGATGATCGTCGGGCGGAGCTGCGGGATGGTGATCGACCAGAACTGGCGGCGGCGGGACGCGCCGTCCAGCGCCGCGGCCTCGTACATGTCCTTGCTGATCGACTGCATGGCGGCCAGGTAGATCAGGGCGTTGTAGCCGACCCAGCGCCAGTCGACCATGGTCGAGATGGCGAACCAGGAGGCGAGGCGGTTGGCCCGCCAGTCGATCGGGCCGAGGCCGACCAGGTCGAGCAGCCAGTTGACCAGGCCGAAGTCCTTCGCGTAGATCATCGAGAAGATCAGCGCCACCACGGCGGTGGAGGTGATGATCGGCATCGCGATGGCCATCCGGAAGAAGGTCTGCGCGCGCAGCTTCCGGTTCAGCGCGTTGGCCAGCACCAGCGCCAGCAGGAGCTGCGGCACGGTGGAGAGCACGAACATGCCGAACGTGTTGACCACCGCGTTCCAGAACTGCGGGTCATCGGTCAACAGCTCGACGAAGTTGTCCAGGCCGACGAAGCTGATCGTGGCGTTCAGCGGCGACCGGTCGGTGAGCGCGATCCAGACGGTGTAGCCGATCGGGTACGCGCTGAAGACTGCGAAGATCGCGAAGAACGGCAGGACGTACAGGTACGGGGAGTACTTCAGGTCCAGCCGGGTGAGGGAGGCCGGGCGGCGGTGCGCGGCGCGGGCCGGGCGGGCGCGGTCACCGCCCCCGCCGGGGGGCGCTGCGGTGTCAAGGTCCAGGCTCATCGACGGTCCTTCTCGTCGGTCGGCGCGACCCGTCGCGCGGGCGGCGCCGGGGGCTTACCGGCCGGCCGCGCGGGCGGCGCCGGGGCTTACCGGGCACCGCGGGCGGCGCCGACAGTCGCACTGTCGGCGCCACCCGTGGTCGGTTCGGCCGGTCACTTGCCGGCGGCGGCGCCGTTCTTCAACGCCGACTGCCACTGCTCGGCGGCGGACTTGCCCTGCTCGACGGCGCGCAGGGTGTTCTCCACGGCCGTGCGGACCGCGTTGTTCTTCGGGCCGAGGTAGACCGGCTTCAGGTCGGTCGCGCCGGCAGCGAAGATCTTGCCGACCGGGGCCTTGCTGAAGTACTCGTTGGTCGAGTCGGCCACGGCCGGGTCGGCCAGGGCCTGCGGCGACGAGGGCAGGTTGCCCACCTTCTTGAACGCCTCGGTCTGGCCCTTGGCGCTGCTCAGGAACTTCGCCAGCTCGGCGGCCTCCTTGGTGTGCTTGCTGGACTTCGGCACGGCCAGGAAGGAGCCGCCCCAGTTGCCGCCGTTGCCCGGGGCCTTGGCGACGTCCCACTTGCCGGCCGCCGCGTCACCGGCCTGCCCCTTGATGACACCGGTCATCCAGGCGGGGCAGGCGATGGTGGCGAAGGTGCCGTTCTTGAAGCCGGCGTTCCACTCGTTCGAGAACGACTGGAGGTTGTTCGACAGGCCGGCGGAGATCATCTTGGTGGTCAGGTCGTACGCGGTCCTGATGTCCGCGTTCTCGCCGATGACCAGCTTGTTGCTCTTGTCGTAGTAGGTGTGGCCGGAGCCGGAGCCGGCGATCTGCATCAGCACGACGTTGTAGAAGTTGGTCGCCGAGTCGACGAACTTGTGCTTCTTGTCGGCGGCGGCGAACTTCTGGCCGGTGGCGATGAACTCGTCCCAGGTCGGCCAGAGGGCGGCGACCTGCTCTCGGTCGGTCGGCAGGCCGGCGGCCTTGAACAGGTCGCTGCGGTAGCACAGCGCCATCGAGCCGACGTCGGTGCCGAGGCCGAGGACCTTGCCGTCCGGGGTGGTGCCCTGCTCCCACTTCCACGGCAGGAAGTTGCCCTTGAGGTCGTTCGCGCCGTGGTCGGCCAGGTTCACGAACTTGTCGGACTGGGCGTAGAACTGCACGATCGTGCCCTCTTCGAGCGCCACCACGTCGCCGGCGCCGGAGCCCGCGGTGATCTGCTGGGTCAGCCGGGTGTTGTAGTCACCGAGGCCGAGGCCCTTGCCGCGCTCCTGGATCTTGACGTTCGGGTGCTCCGCTTCGTACTGCTTGTAGAGCTCGTCATAGCCGAAGCCCTGGTCGCCGAAGACGTCGACGACCAGCGTGACCGGACCGTCGCTGCTGCTCGTTTCCGACGAGTCGTCGCCGCAGGCGGAGGCGGTGGCGATCACCGCGACGGACGCGAGCGCGATGGCCGCGAGCCGCCGACGACGGATTGGGACGCTCATCCGAGACCCCTCTTTCAGTGGTGAGGCTGTGTCGTGTGGTGGGGTGCTGTGCAGTCGCGCGCCGCCGAGGACGGGCCCGCGGAGGGCGCCCGGTGTGCTCGGGGAGAGATCCGCGACACAGGGCGGGAGCGCTCCCATGAGAGAGCCGGCGAGTCCGGGAGGTGTCAATAAGCCTTTGGGAGCGTTCCCAGATCGTTACCGCCGTGTATCGGACCTCCCACCACGGCGGCCGTCGACGTCCTCCGGCGGGCAGGCCCGCTCACCTTCAGCTGGAGGATCCGCCGGGCCGTGCGCTGTCCCGTCCCTCCCCGGCATAGGCTGCCGGCATGATCTGCCGAGCCTGCCGGGAGCGGCGGCACGACGACTGTCCGGGCCGGAACTGGTGCGACTGCCAGCACCGCACCCCCGAGCCCACCCCTCCGGTCACCGGTCCGGCCGGCGAATGAGCGCCGGTAGCCCGATCTCCCGGCTGTGGCCGGCCCCGTCCCCGGCACCGCTGGACGACGCGGAGCTGACCGCCCTCTACGGCCGGGCCGCCGGTCCCCACCTGCGGGTGAACTTCGTGACCAGCGTCGACGGCGCGGTCGCCGTGGACGGCTACTCCGCCGGGCTCTCCGGCGAGCCGGACAAGCGGGTGTTCGGGCTGCTGCGGATGCTCTGCGACGGCCTGCTGGTGGCCGCCGGCACCCTGCGGCACGAGGGCTACGGCGCGGTACGACTCAGCGGGCCGCGCCGGGCCTGGCGCCGCGCGCGGGGGCTGGCCGAGTACCCGACCCTGGTCGTGGTCTCCGGCTCGCTGGACCTGGACCCGGCGCAGGCCGCCTTCGCCGACGCGCCGGTGCGACCGGTCGTGCTCACCCATGCCGCCGCCGAGGCGCCCCCCGGCCTGGCCGAGGTGGCCGATCTGGTGCGCTGCGGGACCGACCGGGTGGACCTGGCCACCGGTCTCGCCGAGCTGCGCCGGCGGGGCCTCGGCCAACTGCTCTGCGAGGGCGGCCCGCACCTGTTCGGCGCGCTCACCGCCGCCGACCTGGTCGACGAGGTCTGCCTCACCGTCGCGCCGCTGCTCGCCGGGGCGGGCCCGGGGCGGATCACCGCCGGGGCCCCCAGCCCGCACCGGGAGCTGCCGCTGCGGCACGTGCTGGCCGCCGCGGACGGCGTGCTGATGCTCCGGTACGCCCGGGACGCGGAGCCGGCCCCGGGAGCCGGGCCGGCCGGGTAGTCGCACGGCCGCACGCCCGGCCACCCGCTGGCCGGCGGCGCACCCCACCCGGACGCCACAGGCAGCGGCAATCCGCCCGGACGCCACGAACGGCGGCAACGCCAGCCGGACGGGGGCGGCCCGGGCCGCCCCCGTGGTGCGTCGTCGGCCAGTCGGTGGGTCAGTTGACGTTCACGGCCGACCAGGCGGCGGCGACCGTCTGGTACTCGGTGCTGCCGCTGCCGTACAGGTCGGCGGCAGCCGACAGGGTGGCGGTGCGGGCGCCCGCGTAGTTGGTCCGCGAGGTCATGTAGGTGGTCAGCGCGCGGTACCAGATCGCCCCGGCCTTGGCGTTGCCGATGCCGGTGACGGTGCTGCCGTTGCAGGTCGGGCTGTCGCCGTACGCGGAGGCGCCGCTGCCGACAGCGAGCAGGTAGAAGAAGTGGTTCGCCACGCCGGAGGAGTAGTGCACGTCCAGGAAGCGGAGGGAGCTGGACCAGCAGTCGGCCGACGAGCCGTCCCTGGAGGGCTTGTCCATGTAGCGCAACGGCGTGCTGCGCAGCTTCTCGCCGATCAGGTAGTCGCCCGGGTCGTTTCCGTTGGCCGCGGAGAACTCGACCAGGGTCCCGAAGATGTCGCTGGTGGCCTCGTTGAGGCCGCCGGGCTCACCGCGGTACACCAGCCCGGCGGTGTTGCTGGTGACGCCGTGGGTCATCTCGTGCCCGGCGACGTCCAGGGAGGTCAGCGGGTACCAGCCGGAGCCGCCGTCGCCGTAGGTCATGCAGAAACAGGAGTCGCTCCAGAACGCGTTGGCGTAGTTGGAGCTGTAGTGCACCCGGCTGTACGCGGCGACACCGTCGTTGCGGATGCCGTTGCGGCCGAAGGTGTTCTTGTAGAAGTCCCAGGTCACGGCCGCGCCGTAGTGGGCGTCGGCGGCGACCGTCTGCCGGTTGGCCAGCGTCCCGTCGCCGAAGACGTTCGTGGCGCTGCTGACCAGGGCGCCGGTGCCGGTGGTGCCGCCGTTCAGGTCGTACGTCTTGTGGCCGCCCCGGGCGCCGTCGTTGAGCTGGTACGTGCCACCGGCGGCGGTGGTGCCCAGCGGCACGGTACCGGAGTGGAAGGTGTTGCCGGTGCCCTCGCGCTGCACGCCCTCCCAGGAGTCGCGGACCGCGCCGGTGCTCGCGTCGACGAGCACGTGCAGCTCGCTCGGGGTGCCGTCGGCGTACATGCCGCCGACCACCACCTCGTAGGCGAGGGCGGTGCCGGTGTCGCCGGCGTCGTACACCAGTTGGGTGCCGGCGACCCGGCGGGCGGTGGCGGTGGAGGCGGCGAGCGCGACCTGGCCGGCGGCGGCCCGGCCGACGGTCGCCTTCGCGCCCCGGCGCGGCGCGGCCGTCATGCTCTGGCTGGTGCCCCGCCAGGAGTTGCCGCTGCCGAGGTGGACCACCAGGTCGCCGCCGAGGACGGGCAGCCCGTCGGCGTACCGGTGGAGCCGGACGTGCTGGGCGCCGTCCGCGTCGGTGACGACGTCGCGGAGCGTGAAACTCTGCCCGTCGTCGACCAGGGTGCTGCCGGAGTGTGCCTTGAGCTGGGCGACGGCGCGGGTGAACGCGTCGGCGGCGGGCGCGGCGGCGGCCGCGCCCGGCAGGGCGGCGGCGGCCAGCAGCGCGGCCGTGGCCAGCCCGCCCAGGACGGTGGTACGACGCATGGGGTTCCTGCCTTCCCTCGGACGGCCGGTCGGGGGGTGCCGACCGGCGACGACCCGGCGGCGGTGGCCGGCGGGCCGACCGGCGGCGCACAGGTCACGAGCCGCCGGGGCACCCGATCGCATCGATGATTGGAAGATCGTCGATGGGTGTCGTGCCTATTCTCGCCCCGCCCCACCCCCACCTGTCACGCCCCCCGGCCAAGATTTTCGCAACCGGGCGTGTTTGGTCGGACGCGCTGCGCGACCGCGCTCCGGCCCGGCGGGTGGCGTCCGCCGCGTCGCGTGGCAACGTGTCACATCCCTCGGGCAGGATGCTCACGTGTGCCGTGACCGAGACCAGCTGACCGGAGCCCGTGGATGACCGACGACCAGTTCGACGGCCCCGGCGAGGGGGTCGGCCGGGTGCTCGGCACCGCCGACGCCACCCCGCTGACGTTCTGGACGGCCGTGGCCCCCGGCAGCTACCTCCAGCTCGACGACGTGGTGGTGACCCGCCGGGAGCTGCCCGACCGGGAGCCGGTGACCATCGCCGGGGTGGTGACCCAGGTACGGGCCCGGCACGAGGGCGCCCAGTTCGACTCGGACGTCTTCGCCATCGCCGACGGCACCCTGCCGGCGATGGTGCAGGAAGCGGCCGAGATCACCACCACCCGGGTCGACCCGGAGCTCTACGTCCCGCCGACCCCGGGCGCGGTGGTGCACCGGGCCGAGGGCGACGCCCGGGCCCGGGCGCTGCACTTCGACCGGATGGAGCGGCGGGTCCCGATGGGGATGGGCCGCGACGGAGTGCCGGTCTACCTCAACGCCGACTTCCTCGACGGCAGCCGGGGCGCGCACGTCTCCATCTCCGGCATCTCCGGGGTGGCCACCAAGACCAGCTTCGCCACCTTCCTGCTCTACTCGGTCTTCCGCTCCGGGGTGCTCGGTGGGGACGCGGTCAACGCCAAGGCGCTGATCTTCAACGTCAAGGGCGAGGACCTGCTGTTCCTCGACCACCCCAACACCCGTCTCGACGACGCCACCCGGGCCGGCTACGCGAAGCTCGGGCTGGACGCCGGCGCCTTCCCCGACGTGCGGGTGTACGCCCCGCCCCGGGTCGGCGACTCCTCCGGAACGCCGGACGTGAGCAGCCGACTGACCGGGGTGGACAGTTTCTACTGGACGCTGAGCGAGTTCTGCGCCGACCGCCTTTTGCCGTACGTCTTCGCCGACGCCGACGACGAACGCCAGCAGTACACGATGGTGGTCCACTCGGTCGCCGCCCACCTGGCCCGCTACGCCCAGCCCGCCGACGGCGGGGTGAGCGTCGACGGGGTCCGGCTCGGCTCGTACACGGATCTGGTCGACCACATCGTGGAGCAGCTCAACGACGACGAGACCCGGGGCGACTGGGCGGGCAGCGCGGTCGGCCTGGGCACGGTCAACGCGTTCGCCCGGCGGCTGATCGGCAGCAAGAAGGACCTGGGCCGGCTGATCCGGGGCGACCTGGCCACCCGCCGCCCGCACTCGATCAACACCGCCGAGAGCGCCCAGGTCACCGTCGTCGACCTGCACAACCTGCCCGACCGGGCGCAGCGTTTCGTGGTCGGCGTGACGCTCAAGAGCGAGTTCGAGCGCAAGGAGAAGGCCGGCACGGCCAAGCCGCTGCTCTTCGTCGTCCTCGACGAGCTGAACAAGTACGCCCCCCGGGAGGGCTCCTCGCCGATCAAGGAGGTGCTGCTCGACATCGCCGAGCGGGGCCGCTCGCTCGGGGTGATCCTGGTCGGCGCCCAGCAGACGGCGAGCGAGGTGGAACGGCGGATCGTCACCAACTCGGCGATCCGGGTGGTCGGCCGGCTCGACCCGGCCGAGGCGTCCCGCCCGGAGTACGGTTTCCTCCCGCCCGCCCAGCGGCAGCGGGCGCTGCTGGCCAAGCCGGGCACCATGTTCGTCAACCAGCCCGACATCCCGGTGCCGCTCTGCCTGGAGTTCCCGTTCCCGGCCTGGGCCACCCGGGTCTCCGAGGCCGGCCGGGCGCCCTCGGAGACGCTACGGTCGATCACCGGGGCGGCCGACCCGTTCGTGGTGGTCGGCTCGGGCGGCGGCACGAGCGACGACGACATCCCGTTCTGAGGGGGCGAGAGACCCGTGAGCGCGAGGAACGCCCGAGCGAAGCGAGGAAGTCCCGCAGTCGCGAACGAAGGGCCCGCACGGTGAAGATCCTGCACACCTCGGACTGGCACGTCGGCAAGGTGCTCAAGGGGCAGTCCCGGGCCGAGGAGCACAAGCAGGTCCTCGCCGGGGTGATCGACGTCGCCCGGCAGGAGCAGCCGGACCTGGTCATCGTCGCGGGCGACCTCTACGACACGGCCGCGCCCACCCCGGAGGCGACCCGGCTGGTCACCCGGGCGCTGACCGCGCTGCGCCGCACCGGCGCGGACGTGCTGGCCATCGGCGGCAACCACGACAACGGCCAAGCCCTCGACGCGCTGCGGCCGTGGGCCGAGGCGGCCGGCATCACCCTGCGCGGCGGGGTCCGGGAGAACCCGGACGAGCACGTGATCGACGGGGTCACCGCCGGCGGGGAGCGGTGGCGGGTGGCCGCGCTGCCGTTCCTGTCCCAGCGGTACGCCGTCCGCGCCGTGGAGATGTACGAGCTGACCGCCGCCGAGGCCACCCAGACGTACGCCGACCACCTCGGCCGGGTGCTCGGCCGGCTGACCGAGGGCTTCACCGAGCCGGACCGGGTGCACCTGGTCACCGCCCACCTCACCGTGGTCGGGGCGGCCACCGGCGGCGGCGAGCGCGACGCGCACACCGTCCTCGGGTACGCCGTCCCGGCGACGGTGTTCCCGGGCACCGCGCACTACGTGGCGCTGGGCCACCTGCACCGCTCGCAGCGGGTGTCCGGCCCCTGCCCGATCCGGTACAGCGGCAGCCCACTCGCCGTGGACTTCGGCGAGCAGGAGAACGTCCCGTCGGTCACCATCGTCGAGGTGACGGCGACGAGCGCGGCGCGCATCCGGGAGGTGCCGGTCCCGGCGGCCGTGCCGCTGCGCACGGTGCGGGGCACCCTGGCCCAGCTCGCCGAGGTCACCCCGCCGGAGGGCTGGCTGCGGGTGTTCGTCCGGGAGCAGCCCCGGGCCGGGCTGCGCGAGGAGGTGCAGGAGCTGCTGCCCCGGGCCCTGGAGATCCGGATCGACCCGGAGCTGGTGCCGGTCCCCGGCAGCGGGACGCGCACCGCCCAGCGGGCCGGCCGGTCGCCCCGCGAGCTGTTCGCCGACTACCTGGACAGCCGGGGGCACGCCGACTCCGGCGTCCGGGAGCTGTTCGACGAGCTGTTCGAGGAGGTGGACCGCTGATGCGCCCGATGCGGCTGGACATGGCGGGCTTCACCGTCTTCCGCGACGAGACCACCGTGGACTTCACCGACGCCGACTTCTTCGCCCTGGTCGGGCCGACGGGCTCCGGCAAGTCGACGGTGCTGGACGCCATCTGCTTCGCCCTGTACGGCACGGTGCCCCGCTGGGGCGGGACGCGGGGGCTGGCGAACGCGCTCGCCCCGTCCGCCACCGAGGCCCGGGTCCGGCTGGTCTTCGAGTCGGCCGGGGACCGCTACGTGGCGACCCGGGTGGTCCGCCGGGACGGCCGGGGCAACGTCAAGACGGCCAACGCCGGGTTGCAGCTCATGCCGGCCGGGTTCGACGTGACCAAGCTGGACACCGGGCTCAGCCCGGAGGACCTCGGCGAGGTGGTGGCCGGCACCCCGGCCGAGATGGATCGGGCGGTGCTGGAGGCGGTCGGGCTGCCGTACGAGCAGTTCACGAGCTGCGTGGTGCTGCCGCAGGGGCAGTTCGCCGACTTCCTGCACGCCCGGCCGGCGACCCGGCAGCAGATCCTGGTCAACCTCCTCGGCCTCGGCGTCTACGAGGACGTGCAGAAGCGGGCCACCGAGCGGGCCGGTCAGGCCGAGGCGAGGCTGGAGGCGGTCGACCGGATGCTCGGCGGGCTCGCCGACGTCGACGACGCGGCGCTGGCCGACGCGCAGGCCCAGGTCGGCCGGGCGCAGGAACTGGCCGGGGCGGTCGCGGCGGCCGTACCGGAACGGGAGCGGGCCCGGGCGGCGGCGCGGGACGCGCACGCGGCGCTGGCCGCCCTCGACGCCGAGCTGGCCGGGCTCGGCGCGGTGCGGGCACCCGACGGGGTGGCCGAGGTGGCCCGGGCGGTGGCCGCCGCGCGGGTTGGCGCCGACGAGGCGGCGGCCGGGGTGGCGCTGGCCGAGGAGCGCGAGGAGAAGCTGCGCGGGGAGCTGGCCGGCGCGGGCGACGAGAGCGCGCTGCGGCTGCTGCTCAGGGCGCACGCCGATCGGGACCGGCTGGCCGGCGAGGCCGGGTCGGTGGCCACGGCGGTGACCGCGGCGCAGGGCGAGCACGACACGGCGGTGGCCGCGCTGGCCGCGGCGCGGGCGGCGGTCGGGCGGGCCGAGGCCGACCTGGAGGCGGCGTTCCGGGCACACGAGGAGGCGAAGGCCACCGACCAGGCGGTGGCGCTGCGGGCGCACCTGGTCGACGGGGCGGCCTGCCCGGTCTGCGAGCAGGTGGTGCCCCGGGTGCCGGCGGTGCCGGCCGGCTCGGCGGTGGCCAGGGCCACCGCCGCCGGGAAGGCGGCCCGGGCGGCGACCCAGGAGGCGCAGCGGGCGGTGCAGGAGCGCGACGTGGCGGCCCGCGACCTGGAGCGGGTGCTGCTACGCGCCCGGGCCCAGCACGACCAGCTCCGGGGCCGGCTGGCGGAGCTGGACGACCAGCTCGCCGGTGCCGCCGCCCCCGAGGCGCTGCGGCACGACCTGGCCGAGCACGCCCGGCTGCGCCGGGAGCTGGACGAGGCGGCGGGCGGGGTGCGGGCCGGCCGGGAGGCCGCCCGGCGGGCCCGGGCCGCGCTGGACGCCGCCGAGGAGCGGCTGCGCGCCGCGTGGCGGGAGTTCGACGGGACCCGGGACGGGTTGGCCCGGTTCGGCCCGCCGGCCGCCGACCGCGACGACGTTGCCACGGCCTGGGCGACGCTGACCGGGTGGGCCGACGCGGAGGCGCTCCGGCGGCGGACGGACCGGGTGGGGCTGGCCGCGGCGGTCGCCGCGGCGGAGGCCGCCGAGGCGGCCGTGGAGGAGCGGATCGGCGAGGTCTTCGCCGCCGCCGGGCTGACCGCCGGGGACGACCCGGTGCGGGCGGCCACCGTCGCGGTGGAGCGCGCCGAGGCGGCCCACCGGCGGCTGGTGGAGCGCCGCGAGCAGGCCGCCGGGCTGCGCGAGCAGCGGGCCGGCCACGAGCAGCAGGCCCGGGTGGCCCGGGCCCTCGCGGGACACCTGCGGGCCAACAACTTCGAGCGCTGGCTGCTGGCCGAGGCGCTCGACCTGCTGGTCGACGGCGCGTCGGGGATCCTGCGCGAGCTGTCCGGCGGCCAGTACGACCTGGTGCACGACAAGGGCGAGTTCTTCGTGGTCGACCACCACGACGCGGGGCTGCGGCGCGGGGTGCGCACCCTGTCCGGCGGGGAGACGTTCCAGGCGTCGCTGGCGTTGGCGCTGGCGCTGTCGGAGCAGCTCGCCGGGATGTCCACCACGGCGGCGAGCCTGGAGTCGATCGTCCTGGACGAGGGATTCGGCACCCTGGACGCGGCCACCCTGGACACGGTGGCGGCCACCCTGGAGAGCCTGGCCGCCCGGGGCGACCGGATGGTCGGGGTGGTCACCCACGTGCCGGCCCTCGCCGAGCGCATCCCGGTCCGGTACGAGGTCCGCAAGGACGCCCGCTCCGCCCGGGTGGAACGGACCGGCCTGTGACGGGGCCGACCGGGCCGGCCGGGCCGGCGCCGCAGGTCGCGGCCCCGGAGCTGTTCGTCGACGTCTGGGACCCGGGCTACGGGGCCTCCTTCGAGGCGGTCCCCGGCGGGCCGGCCACGCCGAGCAGGCAGCAGGTCGACGCCGAGGTGGAGCTGCCGGCGGTGGACTGGCGGGCGATCGACGTCCGGGCCGGGGTGCGGGCACCGGACGTGGTGCTGCTGGTCGACGGGGTGCGCCGGATCGACGCCAGCGTCTGGACGGCCGAGGCCGACGGGGCGTCGTTCCCCGGCGTGGCCGCCTCCTACGCGGCCGGGGTGGTCCGCTGCGACCTGGAGCGGGGCGCGGCCCGGCTCGCCGGGACGCAGGTACGGCGGGGGCTGTTCACGGCCAGCCCGTCGGCCCGGGAGGTGCGGGCCGGGACGGTGCGCTACCCGGTGCACCGGGTCGGCGGCACCGGCGAGCTGAACAAGCTCCAGGCGGCCGTGCAGGGGCCGCTGACCGCGCTGGAGGTGGAGGTCTCCGGGGCGGCCCGGGTCGACGGGGACCTGCTGGTGGTCGACGGCCCGCTGCGCAGCCGCCGGCAGTTGCCCCGGGCGCTCGGCTACGTCAAGACCCAGCACAGCCAGTACCTCGACGCCCGGCTGACGGCCGTGGTGACCGGGCTGCGGGCGGGCCAGCGGTCCCCGGTGTTCAAGCTCGGCACCGCCTGGGGCGGATACTCCTGGTACCTGCGACTGCCGGGGGCCGGCGGCGCGCCGTGGGCCGGCATCGTGCGGGTCGAGTGCTCGGCCGAGCTGGCCGAGTCCGAGGCGATCGGGCTGGCCGACCTGTCGCTGGTCACCCTCCCCCGGTTCGCGTCCACCCCGTACAAGGACCCACGGGCCCCGCAGAACCTGATCCCGATCGCCGGTTTGGAGCGTCGCCTGCGGGCGCTGCTCGGCGACGCCCGCCTGCTGCACCGGGCGCTGACCGCCGCGGCCCGGGGCCGCGGTCCCCGCCACTGATGGGCCGCCGCCGGGGTACGGACCGGATCGTGGCGCGGGTGGACACCGGCGAGGCCGAGCTGGTCCCGGACGCGGACCGGCCGCGCTCGTTCACCCTGCTGCTCGACGGCGCCCCGCAGTCGCACGTGGACCTCGCCGACCCCACCCACCTGGAGTTCGAGTACGTCCGGCGGCTGGCCGCCGCCCTCGACCTGGTCGCCCCGCCGGGCGCGCCGCTGCGGGTGCTGCACCTGGGCGGCGGCGCGCTGACCCTGCCCCGGTACACGCAGGCCACCCGGCCCGGCTCGACCCAGCGGGTGTCCGAGGTGGACGCCGCCCTGGTCGGCCTGGTCCGCCGGGAGCTGCCCTGGCCGGCGGACCCCCGGCTGAAGGTGCGGGTCGCCGACGCCCGGGCCACCCTGGAGTCCGCCCGGGACGGCAGCTACGACGTGGTGGTCGCGGACGTCTTCGCGGGTGCCCGCACCCCGGCGCACCTGACCAGCGTGGAGTACGCGGCCGAGGTGGCCCGGGTGCTCCACCCCGGCGGCTGGTACCTGGCCAACATCGCCGACGGCCCGCCGCTGCGGCACGCCCGCGCCCAGGTCGCCACGGTCCGCGCGGTGCTGCCCCGGGCCTGCCTGATCGGCGACGCGGCGGTGCTACGCGGCCGGCGCTACGGCAACCTGGTGCTGGTCGCGGGCCGGGTCGAGCCGCCGGTGCCGGAGCTGACCCGCCGGGCGGCCGGGGACTGGTTCCCCGGCCGGGTGCTGGCCGGCGACGAACTCGACCGGTTCGCCGGCGGGGCCGCCGTGGTGCGCGACGCCGACGCCACCGACTCCACCCCGCCGCCGCCGGGGATCTTCTCCGTCCGCCGTTGATCCGTTGACGCGGTGGCTCCGTACCATCGGGCGGCCATGCCCGTGGGGGGCGGGCTGATGTCATCGGACACCCGGAGGCCGGAAGCCAGGACAGCTCGGACGCGGGCGGCCCCGGCTACCCGTACCGACCCCGAGGCCCGGTGGCCGGTCCCCGCCGGGGACGGTCGTGGCAGAGTGTCGGGGTGACCGAACCCGCCGCCCGCCGGACGCTGCGCCCGCCGGCCGGCTACCGGCTGGCCGCCTCGGTCCGGTCGCTCACGTTCAGCACGTACGACCCGTGCGCCCGGATCGCCGCCGGCACGTTCTGGTGGGCCACCCGCACCCCCGCCGGCCCGGCCACCCTCGCGCTGCGCCCGGCCGGCGGCGGGGACCTGCTCGCCGAGGGGTACGGCCCCGGCGCCGACTGGGCGGTCCAGCGGGCCGAGGCGGTCGCCGGGCTGCGCGACGACCGCACCGGCTTCGCCGAGCTGGCCGGCGCGCACCCGCTGGTGGCCCGGCTGGCCGCGCGGCACGTCGGGCTGCGGATGCCGGCCACCGGCCAGCTCTTCCCGCGCGTGCTGCGGGCGATCCTGGAGCAGAAGGTCACCGGCACGGAGGCGTACCGGTCGTACGCGGCGACCGTGCGCCACTTCGGGGAGCCGGCGCCTGGGCCGTTGCAGCCGCTGCTGCTGCCGCCCGAGCCGGCGGCGGTGGCCGCCGCGCCGTACTGGGTCTTCCACCCGTTCGGGGTGGAGCAGAAGCGGGCCGACACGCTGCGCCGGGCCGCCGCCGAGGCTGACCGGCTGGAACGCTGCGCCGACTCCGCCGAGGCCACCCGCCGGCTCACCGCGATCCGGGGGATCGGCCCGTGGACCGCCGCCGAGGTGGTGCGGATCGCGTACGGGGACCCGGACGCGGTCAGTGTCGGCGACTACCACGTGCCGAACACGGTGGCCTGGGCCCTGGCCGGGGAGCCGCGCGGCGACGACGCCCGGATGCTGGCGCTGCTGGAGCCGTTCCGGGGCCACCGCGGCCGGGTCTGCCTGCTGCTCGCCGCCGAGGGCGTGCACGCCCCGCGATACGGGCCGAGGATGCCGATCCGCTCCTTCGCCCGGTACTGACGCCGGGCGCAGGGTCGGGCGGGTGGCGCGTCCGGGTCAGGGCCGGGCGCAGAGCCGGCGCAGGGTCCGGCCGAGCCACCAGGCGTACCCGCGCTGGAAGGCCCGGGCCGCCGGCCCGGCCGCGCGCATGAACCAGCGGTCCGGCCGGCTGAACGCGCGCACCTCGAACCAGACCGCGCCGGTGTCGTCCCGGCTCACCACGAACGCCTCCTCGCCCCGCGCGGGGTGGCCGGGCAGGGTGCCGTACCCGAAGCCGGCCCGGCGGGCGTCGTCGGCGGCCCAGACCACCGCGCACGGCGCGGCCAGCCGCAGCGGGCCGACGCCCAGCCGGGAGACGACGGTGACCCCGGGCGCGGCCCGGGGCGCGTCGGCGTCGATCCGGATCCCGGCGGTCCGGTGCAGCCGCCAGCCGAGCACCGCCGTGCCGGCCGTGGCGAAGCAGCCGTCCGGCAGCCGCACCCGGTGCCGGACGTGCCGCCAGCCCGCGGGCAGCTCGCCGGCGTCGGTGGCCCCGACGTGCGGGTAGGTCAGCTCGGGCACGATCGCCGCCTCTCCCCGGGTCTGCGACACCGCCAGGGTACGGCGCTGCGCGCCGGGCGCCGGCGGTGTGGTGGGCTGGGGTCGTGACCACGCCACCACTGATCACCCCGGCCACCCCCGCCGACGCCGGCGAGATCCTCACCGTGCAGCGGGCCGCCTACGTGACCGAGGCCCAGCACTACGCCGACCCGTTGCTGCCGCCGCTCACCGAGACGCTCGACGAGATCCTGGCCGCGCTGGCCGGCCCGGAGACGGTGCTGGTCGCCCGGGCCGGGCACCGGCTGGTCGGCTCGATCCGGGCGCGGGTCGCCGAAGACACCGCCCACGTCGGCCGGCTGGCCGTGGCCCCGGACCAGCAGGGCCGGGGGATCGGGGCCCGGCTGCTGCGCGCGGTGGAGGCGGCCTGCGCCGACCGGGTGTCCCGCTTCGCGCTGTTCACCGGGGCCGCCAGCGAACGGAGCCTGCGGCTGTACCGGCGGCACGGCTACGAGATCGTCGGCAACCGGCCGGACGCCAACGGCATCCCCCTCGCCGTGCTGGAGAAGCGGCTGGTCAATGCCGCTCGCAGCGGCGCCTGAGGCCGTCGGCCTCCAGCCGGAGGTACCGGCGGGTCAGCCCGCCGTAGAGCCAACCGACGGGTGCGGCGAGCGGGCCCGACTGCTCCAGCGTCAGCTCGACCCGGACCCGGCCGTCCGGCAGCGGGACGATCCGGTGGTCGCCCCGGCTGCGGACGCCCGGGGCGGTCGACACCCAGGCGAAGCGGTACGGTGCCTCGACCTCGACGACCCGCCACACGGCGGGAGGCAGCCGCGGCTGCTCCAGCCGCGCGGTCGAGCCGACCGTCAACGGCCCCGGTTCCAGCCGCCGGGCGCGGGACACCGAGGCGGTCCACTCCGACCACCGGTCGATGTCGGACTGCACCCGCCAGACCCGCTCGGCGTCGGCGTCGATCTCGGTGACTGCTGCGAAGCGCACGGTCCCTCCCCTGTCGTCGAATCCTGTCGCTCGACGATCCCCGTCGGCGGCCCGCCCGGCGGCCCGGCGCGCCGACGACGCGCCGCGCGGCTTCCCCGGATCGGCGTGTTCCGGCGACGCGGTACGCCGCCGCCACGGGGGCCGCCGCCACGATGACGAGCCGGCGCACGCAATCGTGACCGGACAGCACGGCCCGGCCGACGTCGAGACGGGGCGGGGCGGGGCGGGGCGGGTCAGGCCGGTTCGGTCTCGTGCAGGTCGGCGAGGGTGAGCGGGGTGCGGCGGCGCAGCAGGTCGTCCAGCTCGGCGACCGTGCCGACCTCGCCGAGCACGTCCTTGCCGCCGCCGAAGCGGGCCGGGTAGCGGCGCACCAGGCGGTAGCGGTACCGGCCGCGGATCAGCTCGACGCTGACCCGCCAGCGCCCGCAGCACCCGCATTCCCACTCCCGCATCCGGCGAAGTTAGCTCTGAGCTGCGGAAACACCATCCGGTCCCGAGGGAGGAGCGGGACGGAACGGGACAGGTCGCCCCGCCACCCCCGGTGATCTGCCTCACGACTGTCGGTGCCGTCTGGTTGACTGACGCCGTGGACCTGCCGATCAACCCGCCGGTCGAGCCGATGCTGGCCAAGGCCGTGCCGCGACTGCCCACCGACCCCGGCATGACGTACGAGCCGAAGTGGGACGGTTTCCGCTGCATCGTGTTCCGCGACGGCGACGAGGTGGAGCTGGCCAGCCGGGGCGGCAAGACGATGACCCGCTACTTCCCCGAGGTGGTCGAGCAGGCGCTGCGGCAGCTCCCGGAGCGCTGCGCCGTCGACGGCGAGCTGATCGTGATCCGCCGCGACGGCCCCGGCGGCCAGCCCCGGCTCGACTTCGAGCTGCTCGCCCAGCGCATCCATCCCGCCGCGTCCCGGGTGAAGCTGCTGGCCGAGACCACCCCGGCCGACTTCGTCGCGTTCGACCTGCTCGCCCTCGACGACGAGCTGCTGACCGACCAGCCGTACCCGCGCCGCAGGGCCCGGCTGGAGCGGGCCCTGGCCGGGGTCCGCCCGCCGGTGCACGTCACCCAGGTCACCACGGACCCGGAGACGGCCCGCCGCTGGTTCGACGTGTTCGAGGGCGCCGGGCTCGACGGGCTCATCGTCAAACCGGCCGACCTGCCGTACGAGCCCGGCAAGCGGCTGATGTTCAAGGTCAAGCATGCCCGCACGGCCGACGTGGTGGTGGCCGGCTTCCGCTGGCACAAGACCGGGCCGGTGGTCGGCTCGCTGCTGCTCGGCCTCTACGACGAGGCCGGCGTCCTGCACCACATCGGCGTCAGCTCCTCGTTCACGGCCGCCCGCCGCAAGGAGTTGCTGGACGAGCTGGCCCCGTACCGGGACGTCGGCGACGAGCATCCCTGGGCGCACGGCGACCACGAGCGCGGCCAGCGCATCCCCGGCGGGGTGAGCCGGTGGACCGGGACGAAGAACCTGGAGTGGGAGCCGCTGCGCCCGGAACTGGTGGTCGAGGTGGGCTACGACGCGATGGAGGGCGATCGGCTCCGGCACACCGCGCGATTCGTCCGCTGGCGGCCCGACCGCGACCCCCGGTCCTGCGGCTACGACCAGCTCGACCGCCCGATCCGGTACGACGTCGACCAGGTCCTGCGCGGCGATCCGGCGGCGACCGCCGAGGCCGCTCCGGGGCCGGGCGTAGCCTGAGCCGTCGACCCGACCACGAGAGGCGCGCCGGTGACCCGCTTTCCCGACCGGATCCGCCGGGTCCGGCTGACCCTCGCCGGGCTCGTCTCGGCGGCGGTGGTCGCCGCCGGCTGCACGATGCCGGCGTTCGCGCCGCGCACCGAGTCCGAGGGCGCTGCCGCACCGCCGGGCGCCGCGCCGACCTGGCGGGCCTGTCCCGAGGTGGCCGACGAGCTGGTGGGCCGGGGCGCCCCGGACATGCGGTACGACTGCGCGCGGATCTCGGTGCCCCGCAACTGGGGCTCCGGCACCGGTGCCACGGCCGGCCCGGGCAGCGGGGAGACCTTCGAGATCGCCCTGCTGAGGGCCCGGTCGACGAAGCAGCGGGGCCGGATCGGCTCGCTCGTGATCAACCCCGGCGGCCCCGGCGGCTCCGGGGTGGACACGGCCGTCTACCTGTCGTTCGGCCCGACGTTCGGAGGGCTGCCCCCGTCGGTCACCGAGCGGTTCGACATCGTCGGGTTCGACCCGCGCGGGGTGGCCCGGTCCAGCCCGGTCAAGTGCATCCCCGACGCCGACCTGGACGCCAGCTTCGGCTACGACCCGGACCCGGAGTCCCCGGCGTCCTTCGACGGGTTCGTCGCGCTGAACCAGCGGATCGGGCGCGGCTGCGGCGACAGGTACGGCGACCAGCTCCCGCTCTACGGCACCGAGCAGGCCGCCCGGGACATGGACGCGGTGCGCGCGGCGGTCGGCGACGAGAAGCTGACCTACCTCGGCTACTCCTACGGCACCCTGCTCGGGGCGACGTACGCCCAGCTCTACCCGCAGCGGGTCCGGGCCCTGGTGCTCGACGGCGCGGTCGACCCGACGCAGGACCTGGTGGCCGGCTCGGAGAGCCAGGCGAAGGGCTTCGAGCGGGCGTTCGACAACTTCACCCGGTGGTGCGCGGCCAACACCGGGCGCTGCCCGCTCGCCCCGGACGCCCGGGCCGCGGTGACCTCGGCGATCGACAAGGCCAAGGTCTCCCCGGTGAAGGCGGCGGACGGCCGGGAGGCCACCTCCGGCTGGGTCTTCTACGCGGTCATCTCCTCCCTCTACACGGAGTCGGGCTGGCAGGAGCTGGCCCAGGCGATCGACCGGCTCGACGGCGGCGACCCGGCCGAGGTGTTCCGCCTCGCCGACGCGTACGCCGGGCGGGAGGACGACGGGCGGTACTCGAACCTGTTCGACGCCAACCTCGCGGTCAACTGCACCGACGAGTCGGAGAAGCCGACCCTGCAACGGGTCCGTCAGCTCCAGTCACAGTGGCGGGAGAAGTACCCGCTGTTCGGCCCGGCGCTGGCCGTGGGCATGCTCGGCTGCGTCGAGTGGCCCGGCGGGCGGGACCCGTACCCGACCGGCAAGGCCGTCGGCGCCCCGCCCATCGTGGTGGTGGGCACGACCGGGGACCCGGCGACCCCGTACGAGCAGACCGCGAAGCTGGCCTCGATGCTGGGCGTGGGCCGGGTGCTGACCTGGGAGGGCGAGGGGCACACGGCGTACCCGCAGACGCGCTGCGTGACGGACGCGGTGGACGCGTACCTGATCTCGCTGACGGTGCCCGGGGAGGGGCTGCGCTGCCCGGCCCGCTGACGGCTCACCCGAGGCGGCGGCCCCGGCCGCGCCTTCCGGCCGCCCCCGGCGGGGCGGGTGAGGGGGCCGGCTCGGCCGGCAGGACGATCCCGTGCCGGGCCGCCAACTCCTCCAGCAGCGCCCGCATCCGCCGCACGTCGGCCTTCAGCTCCTCCTGCTCGGCGTGCTCGAAGGCGTCGTCGTCCACGATCAACTGGCTGGCGAAGTGCGCGGTGATCAGCGGGATGACCAGCAGCACCATGGTCGAGATGAGCAGCGCCGCGAGGGCGCGCCCCGCGCCGGTGGTCGGCGAGATGTCGCCGTACCCGACGGTGGAGGCGGTCACCACCGCCCACCACACCGAGTCGGTGGCGCTCTTGTGCTCCACGTGGCTGTAGATGACCCCGGCCACCATGATCATCAACAGGTACGACGCGATCAGCGTCCGGGGCGAGTTGGCGAACCAGACCAGCCCCCGGTAGACCCAGCGGAACGGCAGCAGCAGGACGTCCATGCCGCATCATGCTGCCCCCTGCCGGCAAACCCGGTCGCCGGGGCATCGCCCCGGGTCGCTGTGCCAGGCTGACGCCATGCGCACCCTGATCCTCCGGGAGGCGGTCCGGGCCGACCTGCCGGCCGTCATCGCCCTGCTGGCCGACGACATGCTGGGCAAGACCCGCGACTTCACCGAGGTCGACGAGGCGTACGAGAGGGCGTTCGCGGACATCTCCGCCGACCCCCGCAACCACCTCGTGGTGGCCGACGAGGACGGGGTGCTGGTGGGCTGCATGCAGATCACCTACATCCCCGGGCTCGGCCGGCACGGGGCCGAGCGGTCGCTCATCGAGGCGGTGCGGGTGCGCTCGGACCGCCGCGGGCAGGGGCTGGGGCGGGAGATGATGCGCTGGGCGATCGACCAGGCCGAGCGGCGTGGCTGCGCGCTGGTGCAGCTCACCACGGACAAGAGCCGCCCGGACGCGCACCGCTTCTACCGGGGCCTCGGCTTCACCGCCAGCCACGAGGGCATGAAGCTCACCCTCTGACGCCCCCTCCCCCTTCTCCCCCTCCCCCCTCCCCTCACGCGCGCCGATCATGGAGTCGTGGTGCCCGGTATACGCCGTCGCACCCCTTTCACGGGGCACCACAAGTCCATGATCGACGGGGCGGGGGGTGGGGTGAGGGTGACGGGGCGGGGGTGGGGTGGGTTAGGTGGGGAGGAGGTGGCCGTCGCGGAGGGTCAGGGTGCGGTCGGCCAGCTCGATGAGGGCCGGGTCGTGCGTGGCGACCAGCGCGGTCATCCCGCGCGCGTGGACCACCGCCCGGAGCAGGTCCATGATCGACCGGCCGGTCTCCGAGTCGAGCTGGCCGGTGGGCTCGTCGGCGATCAGCAGGTCCGGCTCGTTGGCCAGGGCCCGCGCCAGTGCCACCCGCTGCTGCTGCCCGCCGGAGAGCTCGTACGGCCGCTGCGCGGCGTGCCCGCCCAGCCCGACCAGCTCCAGCAGCACCGACACCCGCTCCTCCCGCTCGGCGGCGGGCACCTTCGCCAGCCGCAGCGGCACCCCGACGTTCTCGGCGGCGGAGAGGATCGGGATCAGCCCGAAGGTCTGGAAGACGAAGCCGACGGTGCCCCGGCGCAACCGCAGCAGCTCCCGCTCGCCGGCCGCGCCGAGGTCGTGCCCGGCCACCCGGACCTGCCCGGAGTCCGGCCGGTCCAGGCCGCCGACCAGGTTCAGCAGGGTGGTCTTGCCGGCGCCCGACCGCCCCCGTACGGCGACCAGCTCACCCTTGCCCGCGGTGAACGAGACGTCCCGGACGGCGTGCACGGCGCGCTCACCCCGGCCGAAGGTACGGCTCAACCCGGAGACCCGCACCACCTCCTCGGTGGTGGCGGCCGTCGGGCGTGGGAACGGCTGCTCGGTCATGCGTCACTCCGTTCGGCTTCGGTCCGGTCGCCCGGCCGCACCTCGACGTGGTCGGGTTCCAGGTTGAGTCGTACCCGGTCGCGCAGGGCCAGCGCGTCCACGAAGGACGCCGGGAGTTGCATCCGGCCCGTGCGGTCGAGCACCGCGTACTCCTCGCTGACCAGCTCGGTGGCGCCGTCCGCGCCGATCCGGGCGGTGCGGCGTACCTCGGAGGAGGTCCGGCCGTCGCGGATCGCGACGGTCCGGCGGACCTGGGTGGCCACGGCCTGGTCGTGGGTCACCACCACCACCGTCACCCCCAGCTCCGCGTTGATCTGCCGCAACGCGGCGAAGACCTCGGCGCCGGTGGCCTCGTCCAGCTCGCCGGTCGGCTCGTCGGCGAAGAGCACCTCCGGGTCGTTGGCCACCGCCACCGCGATCGCGCAACGCTGCTGTTCCCCGCCGCTGAGCTGCCCCGGCCGCCGGTCGGCGAGGTGGCCCACGCCGACCAGGTCCAGCAGCTCCCGGGCCCGGTCCCGGCGGACCCGCCGCCCGCGCCGCCCGGCCAGCTTCATCGGCAGGTCGACGTTCTCCAGGGCGGTCAGGTACGGCAGCAGGTTGCGCCCGGTCTGCTGCCAGACGAAGCCGGCCATCTCCCGGCGGTAGCTGAGCCGGCGGCGGGCGGAGAGGGCGAGCAGGTCGTACTCGGCGACCCGGGCGATGCCGGCGGTCGGGGTGTCCAGCCCGGACAGGATGTTCAGCAGGGTCGACTTGCCCGACCCCGACGCCCCGACGATCGCGACCAACTCGCCCCGGTCGATGACCAGGTCGAGGCCCTGCAACGCGACCACCTCGACGCCGTCGCTCTTGAAGATCCGCACCAGGCCGTCGCAGACGATGTGCCCGCGCAGCCGGTCCTGCCCGCCGGCCCGCTCGGCCGCGCGCTGCGCGGCCCGCTGTTGCAGGGCGGCCAGGTCCGGTACGGCGGACGCCTCCACGGTGGCTGTCATCTCAGCTCTCCTCTCCGAGCCGCAGCACCTCACCGAGGCGCAGCCGGCGGTTGTTCAGCGTCTCCACGGTCACCGCGAGGGCCAGCGCCACCGCGCCGACCACGAGCACGGCACCGACCAGCCCGGGCGAGAACGCGACCCGGACCGGCGCGCCCCCGGTGAACGCGGCCAATCCGAGCGCCGGGGTGAGCAGCAGGGGCAGCAGCGCGCCCGTCACCGCGCCGGTGAGCAGCGCGACGGCGACCAGCGGCGTCAGCTCGACCAGCAGCAGCGCGCGCCACTGGCGACGGGACAGGCCGAGGGTGCGCAGCCGGGACAGCACCTGACCCCGGGCCCGCGCCCCGGCGAGCACCGCGAAGGCGATCGCCAGCAGGCCGAGGACGGCCCCGCCGGCCGCGCCGGCGGCGAAACCGAAGACCAGCAGGCCGTTCGCGCCGCCCCCGCCGAGCGAGTCGCGGGCGTCCCGCCAGGTCGTCACCTCGGCGCCGCGCGGTCGCTCCCCCGCGACGACTGCGCCGCCGGTCTGGTAGCGGCGCTGCCCCTCGTCGCCCGCCTGCCGCAGCGCCTGCACGTCGAACCCGTCGCCGGCGACCAGGAACGCCGTCGGCACCGGGCCGGTCGGGCCCGGGGCGGGCAGCGCCTGCCAGGGCAGCACCACGAACCGGTCGGTGGCGGGCGGGACGAGCGGGAAGTCCTCCGCCGTGCCGGCCACCCGGAACGGGTAGCCGCGTCCCTGCACGGACACCAGGGCCGAGGAGTCGAGGCCCCTGCGGGCCAGGTCCGCGGCGAGCGCCGGGGAGACCAGCGCGGGCGCCGGCCCGGGTGCGGGGTCGCCCCGCAGCAGCGGCGGCACCGAGACCGCCAGCCCGGCGTCCCGGGCCGCCTCGGCGAGCCCTGGCCCGTCGACCAGCAGCACGGAGACGGCGGCGAGGCCCGCGTCGGCGCCGCGCGGGTCGGCGATCCGCAGCGCGGTGTCCCGCACGATCGGGGTGGCCCGCCGGACGCCGGGCAGCTCCCGGAGGGCGGCGCCGGTGTCGGGGGCGAGCCGCTCGCCGTCGACCAGCGCGGACGCCGGCACGGCCAGCGTCGCCGTCCGGTCCCGGCCGGCCTCGATCCCGGTGGCCACGACGGCGCAGAACGCCGCCGTCGCGATCGCCACCACCACGACGACCACCGGGGCGGTGGCGGCCGACCGGCTCGCCTGGGCGGCGCCGAGGAACGTCACGCTGCCCCGCAGCCGGGCGGCGACCCGGCTCAGCAGCCGCAGCGGCCAGGGGTAGAGCCGCAGCGCGAGCACCGCCGCCGCGACGGCCAGCAGCACCGGGACCGAGGTGAGCAGCGGATCGACCGACCCCGGGGTCAGGCCCCGGCGTCGCAGCAGCACGACGGCCAGCACGGCCAGCGCCACTACCAGCAGTTCCACGGTGAGCCGGCGGACACCGGGGCGGGCGGAAACCAGGTCGCGCCGGCCGCCCGGGACGGCCGAGACGGCCAGCGCGGCCAGCGGCAGGGCCAGGGTGGCCAGGGTCGCCGTGGCCAGGACCAGCCAACCCGTCCCACCGCCGGAGCCGGGCAGCAGCCGGCCGAGCAGCCAGCCCAGCGCCGCAGCCGGCGGGACGACCAGCAGCGACTCGGCCAGGCTGCGCAGCGCGCCGCTGGTCGGTGCGCCGCCCCGGGCGACCAGCAGGGCGAACTCGGTCTCCCGGCGGCGGGCCGCGAGCCGGGCGGCGAGCCCGATCAGCCCGGCCAGGGTGGCGAGCACCCCGGCGGCGATCACCGCGAGCAGCGTCCGCGCGGCGGAGAGCGCGTCGAGGAACTGCTGCAACGGGACGTCCACCGCCTGGGTGACGTTCAGCCCCGCCGGGGGCTCGCGGACCAGCAGCCGCACGCCGTCGATGACGCCGCGCAGGTCGGCGACGTCCATGCCGTCCCCGGCCAGCCGGTACCGCCAGGAGAACCGGACCGGCCCGCCGGTGGCGGCCACCGCGTCCAGGCCGGCGTCGCCGGTCACCGCCACCATCTCGTACGGCTCCCCGTCGCCGGCCGGTTCGGTCACCCGCAGGACCGGCGGCAGCGTGTCCCAGATCCCGTCCGCCGGTCGGGTCGGCTCGAAGACGCCGACCACGAGCAGCGACAGCGGCGCCGTCCCCTCCCCGGCCCAGCCCAGGCGGCTGCCGGCGCGCAGGTTCACCTTCTGCGCCGTGTCGGCGGCCAGCGCGACCTCGACCGGCCGGCCCGGCCCGGCCGCCTCGGCCGGCCAGCGCCCCTCGACCAGGGTGGCCGCCTCCGCGACGCCGTGCATCGCGCGCAGCCGGGACACGACGAAGAGGTTCTTCGCCGCCAGGTCCGGCCCGGTCAGCCCGCCGAATGCGGTCTCCGCCACGTACCAGCGGCTGTCCACCGCATTCCGGACCGGGGGCGGCATGCCCGCCTGGAACGCGTCGAGGTCGCGGCCCCGCGCCGCGCTGACCGGCCCCTGGCTCCGGTCGACCGGCTCCTCGGCGGTGCTCAGGGTCAGGTCCCGCTCGGCGACCGGGCGGCCGGCGATGTACTCCCGAAGGCCCTGCTGCGCGAGCCCGTCGGCGACGCGGGGGATCCCGGTCACCAGCAGGACGGCCACCAGGGCCAGCACCCCCAGCAGCAGGAACTGCCCGCCGAAGGCCCGCACCCGGCGGGCGGCCCCGGTCATCGGCTGCCCGCCCCGGGACGCACGGTCGCTGCACTCACTGCTCTCCCCCGATCCGGGGCCGCGCCGCCGCGGCCCACCGGCCCGCGCCGGGCCGCGACCGCGCCGACGTTGTTGACTGATCCCCGCCGGACCGCGACCGCGCCGCCGGACCGCGCCGGCCCCCGCCGGACCGCGACCGCACCGCCGGACCGCGCCGGCCCCCGCCGGGCCACGACCAGGCCATCGGACCGCGCCGGCCCCCGCCGGGCCGCGACCAGGCCATCGCCGTTCACTGGTCACCGCCGAACCGCAGCTGCGCCGCCGCCACCCGCTGGCGCAGGCCGGCGGCGAGCGCCGTGCTGAACGCGAGCGCCGCCAGCAGCAGGCCGAGGGCGGTGCCGACGACCGGCAGCCAGGGCAGCGCGAAGGCCGCCTCCGGCACCGGTCGGTCCGCCGCCCGGGTGAGCACCACGAGGGGGGCCATGGTGGCACCCACCCCGGCGCCGACCAGCAGCCCGACGCCGACGCCGATCCCCGCCAGGAAGGTCTGTTCGGCAAGCAGGGCGCGGGCCAGCAGCCGTGGCGTCGCGCCCAGAGTGTGCAGAACGGTCAGCTCCCCGATCCGCCGGCGCGCGGTGGCCCAGACGTCCACGCCCAGCCCGACCAGGGCGAGCAGGACGGAGCCCAGCGCCGCCGCGAGCAGGCCGGTGCGGGTGCCGAGCCAGTACGGGTCACGGTCGGCCTCCGCCGCCGTCGCCCGCCGGTCCAGCACGGTGACCCCGGGCAGGTCGGCGACCGCCCGCACCGCCTCCGGGTACCCGCCGGGGTCGGTGCGCACCCACCACTCCGAGACCGGCCGGACCGCACCCTTGGCGCGGATCAGCCAGTCGACCGCGGCGGGCAGGTCCAGCAGCATGCCGGCGGCCGATCCGGTGGCCGGCACCGCCTCGACCTCGCCCACCACCTGGACCGGCAGGGTGGCCCCGGAGAGACTGACCTGCATCGTGTCGCCCCGGCCGACGCTCAGCGCCCGGGCCACCTGCGGGGTGATCAGCGCCGGAACGGGCGAGCCGTCCCCAGCCGGCACGACGGCGAACCGGCTGGATGGCTGCGACGCGAACCGGCCGCCCGCGACGATGTCGATCCTCCGGCCGGCGCGCAGCTCCCCGTCGCCGACCCGGACCGGCTCGCCCTGCTGCGGGCCGTCCGTCCGGGTCGTCCAGTCGCCGGTCAGCCGTACCGGGCTGGCCGTCCCGGCGGCGTCCAGCGCGCTCAGCCCGGTCACCTCCAGCCGGTAGCCGGAGCCCAGCGCCGGGCCGCCGGTGACCTCGAAGCCGGCCAGCCGGAAGGCCCGGCCGCCGGTGTCGGGCAGGTCCACCGCCGCCGGTACGGGCCGGCCGTCGCTGCCCGCGTCGGCCAGCGGCAGCGCCCAGGCATCGCCGTCGGCGGTGGTGAGCAGCACGGACACCGCGATCCGGTGCGGACGCAGCGCGCCGGCCACCGGGGTACGGACGGTGCCGGCGAGCCGGCGGGCGGTGGCCGGCAGTTCGACGCCGGCGGGGGCGGCCCGGCCGCGTGCCTGCCGGTCGAGCAGGGCCCGGGCCGGCTCGTCGGCGAGCCGGACCACGTCCGGTGCCGCCGCCGCGTCCAGGCTCAGCACGCTCACCGGCAGGTCCTCGCGGCCCACCCGGATGTCGTCGCGCCAGGCGGGCAGCACCCGGTCGACGCCGGGCACCCCGGCCAGCCGTCCCGCCCGGTCGGCCGGCGCGGCGCCGGAGCGCTCGACCAGCCGCAGGTCGGCGCCGACGCTGTGGTCGGCCTGGTCGACGTGCGACCGTTCCCCGGTGGTGACCAGCGACCAGGCCAGGGTGCTGCCGCCCACGGCGAGCGCGAGCAGCAGCACCGGGCCGGCGTGCGGACGCCGGCCGGCCTGCCACATGCCCAGCATCGTGGCGGTCCAGGGCCGGGTGTCGACGAACCGCTCGGCGAACCGGGTGGCCGGCGGCAGCAGGCGCAACGCGACCACGGCGCCGGCCAGCACGCCCAGCGTCGGCGCCGCCACCAGCAGCGGGTCGACGCCGAGCCGGCCGCCCGCGCCGGCCAGCGGGGAGGAGTACTGCCGTAGCTGGGTCCAGGCGAGCACGGCCAGGCCGACCAGGGCCAGGTCGGCGCCGGCCCGCTGGGCCGTGGCGGCCCGGCTCGGGCGGGACCGGGCCGCCAGGTCGGCGACGTACGTGCCGGCCCGGCGCATCGCCGGCAGCACCATCGCCACCAGGCAGCCGGCGGCCGTGGCGGCGGCGACCGCCCAGGTGAGCGTGCTGCCCGCGGCCGACGGGTCGGCCCACGCCTGGCCCCGGCCGACGTGGCGCAGGGCCTCGGCGGCGAGCGGCGGCCCGAGCAGCGCGGCCGGGAGGACCACCAGGGCCGCCTCCCGGGCGGCCAGGCCGGCGATCTGCCGCCGGGCCGCGCCCCGGGCGCGCAACAGCGCCGTCTGCGCGCGGCGGTCCTCGTTGAGCAGGGCGGCCACCAGCACCAGCGCGTAGCCGCCGAGGACCAGGATGAGCAGCAGCGGGGTGAGCAGCGAGGAGCGGCCCACCAGGTCGGCGCGGCCGAGCCGGTCGATCAGCCGGTCCATCGTGGTGACGGTCTGAGCGGACGAGCCGAGCCCGCTCGCCTCGGGCAGCTCGGCGACCTGGGTGGCGACGGCCCGCTTCACGGCCTCCAACCGACTCGGCTCGACGGCGGCCAGGTCGGGCTCGACCAGCCAGGACGCCGACGTGGTGCCGGGGAACGTCCGGTCGAAGTCGGTCGGGTCGAGCAGGAACGGCCCGTACGACGTGGCGGAGCCGGCGGCGACGGCACCCGGCGCGAGCCGCCAGTACGACTCGGCCGGGTCCCGGGGCCGGAAGAGCCCGACCACCTCCACCTGGCTGGTCCGTTCGCTGGCCCGGTCCCGCAGCGGCACCCGCTCGCCGACGGTCAGGCCGAGCAGGCCGGCGACCCGTTCCGGCAGCAGGGCCTGCATCGGCTCGGCCCCGCGCTCGGGCTGCCGCCCGGCGACCAGGTCCGCGTGGCCGGTCAGGCCCTCCAGCGTGGCCAGCGCGGCGAAGACCGGATCGGTGCCGACCCGGGCCGCCCCGAGGTCGCCGGTCAGCTCGCGCCCGGTGCCGAACCGGGCCCCGCGTACCGCTACGGGCGCACCGCCGAGCCCGGCGGCGAAACGCTCCCGGACGGCCCGGTCCCGGGCGGTGTAGGCTGCCCGGTCCGCGCCACCGGAGCCGCTGACCAGCAGGCTGCGTTCCTGCGCCGGGGACGCGGCGAGCACCGCCCGCTGCCCCGCGTCGACGGCCCGCCGGTTGTAGTCGGCCAGCCCGGTGACGAGGGCGATCGCCACCAGGGCCGCCGCCACCGCGGCGAGCAGCAGTCCCCGGGCCGCCCGGGCCCGCCTCCACACCATCGCCATCGCGCCGCCTCCCTGGGCCCAGCGGGCCGACGATCACAATGACCCGCTGCGGGCCCGGAAAGGTTCGCGCCCGTTATCCGACCGTTATGGTGGTGGTGCGGCGCGGCCGACCGTATTGCCCCGCCCGTGGTCACCGGTCCGGGCGTCGAACTGCTTGGATGGCGGTCATGGACATCGCCCTCGCCGTGCTGATCATCGCCGTCGTACTGCTGCTGGCCGCCCAGCTCGTCGGGCCCCGGCAGGACCGCAGCACGCCCCGACGGCTGGCCGAGATCGAGCGACGCCTGCAACTGGTGATGGACCACCTCGGGGTGGTGGACGAGCGGCCGGCGCCGCCCGGGGTCCGCGAGTACCTGGCCCGCGGCGAGAAGCTCAAGGCGATCAAGGCGTACCGGGCGGCGACGGGCACGGACCTGCGGACGGCCAAGGAGGCCGTGGAGGCGATGATGGGCCCGCTCCGTTGAGCCGGGGCCGGGGCCGGACGACGTGAGCGACGGGCGTCCACCCGGTCGACGTGAGCGGCCCGGGTGCTCCGCAGGCGGTCAGCGCGGGCGGTCGCGGTCCTTGGAGGGCTGCACCCGCTTCGGCTCGCCCGGCATCTTCGGGTGGTCCGGCGGGTACGGCATGTCGCCCTGGCCCGCCGTGGCGTCCCGGTCGGCCCACTCCAGCAGCGGGGTGATGTCCCACGGGGCGTCGTCGATGCCGGCGTGCGGGTCGCCCCGCTCGGCCAGCCGGGCCGGGACGCTGCCCAGGTGGAACTCGTCCGGGTCCACGTCGGGCAGTTCGTCCCAGGTGACCGGGGTGGACACGGTGGCCCGGGCGTTGGCCCGCAGCGAGTACGCGCAGGCGATCGTGCGGTCCCGGGCCATCTGGTTGTAGTCGACGAACACCCGCTCGCCCCGCTGCTCCTTCCACCAGGCGGTGGTGACCAGGTCGGGGCGGCGGCGCTCCAGCTCCCGGGCCAGCGCGATGGTGGCCCGCCGCACCTCGGTGAACGTCCACCGGGGCGCGATCCGCAGGTAGACGTGCACGCCTCGGCCGCCGGAGGTCTTCGGCCAGCCGGTCGCGCCCAGTTCGCCGAGCAGGGCGCGCACCTCGGCGGCGGCGGACGTCGCGTCGGCGAAGTCGGTGCCCGGCTGCGGGTCGAGGTCGATCCGCAGCTCGTCGGGGTGGTCGACGTGGTCGGCGCGCACCGGCCACGGGTGGAACACGACGGTGCCCATCTGGGCGGCCCAGGCCACATGGGCGAGGTCGGCCGGGCAGAGCTCGTCGGCCGTCCGGCCGCTGGGGAAGCTGATCCGGGCGGTGCGCACCCACGGCGGCACACCCCGGGTGGGCACCCGCTTCTGGAAGAACATCTCCCCGGCGATGCCGTCGGGGAAGCGTTGCAGCGTGGTGGGGCGGTCCCGCAGGGCGCGCAGGATGCCCTCGCCCACCGCGACGTAGTAGCCGAAGACGTCCGCCTTGGTGAAGCCCCGCTCCGGGAAGATCACCCGGTCCGGGCTGGTCAGTCGAACCGTGTGGCCGGCCACCTCGATCTCCGTGGCCGTTGCCTTCGTGCTGCCGCCCATTCCGAGACCATATGCCACGGCACCGACACCCGGCGTACCGTTGTCGGGTGAGTCTTGACGAGAACGAGCTGCCCCGAACCGAGGACGAGTGGCGGGTCCGGCTGAGCCCGGAGGAGTTCCGGGTGCTGCGCGAGGCCGGCACCGAGCCCGCGTGGACCGGCGAGTACGTGGACACGAAGACCCCCGGCGTCTACCACTGCCGCGCCTGCGGGGCACAGCTCTACCCCAGTGACACGAAGTTCGACTCGCACTGCGGCTGGCCGAGCTTCGACGACGCGCTCCCGGGCGCGGTGAAGGAGATCGAGGACGACAGCCACGGCATGCGGCGTACGGAGATCCGTTGCGCGCGCTGCGACAGCCACCTCGGCCACGTCTTCCGGGGCGAGGGGTTCACCCCGAAGAACACCCGGCACTGCGTGAACTCGATCTCCGTCCGGCTGGAGCCGGCGCAGGGCTGAGGCGCGGGCGCCCGCCGGCCGGCCGGCGCGTCCCGGGGCAGGCAGAACGTGACGCGGGTCTGGTTGCCGGAGAGCCTGCTGCGCCTGATCATGTCATCCTCCGGGGTTCGGGGCTCCCACCAGGCTCAACGGCCGACACGCCGGCCCGACACGCCGCCGCGACGGTCGGCTTCGGCCGTTCCGGCCGCCCGGATCGGGCCGCTGCCGCACGCTGTGGGGACACACATGTCCTTTCTCGGGGGGTCCGGCCATGGCGACGTGCGAAGTCTGCGGCAACGACTACTGGATGGCGTTCGAGGTGCGTACGGTCAGCGGCGACGTGCACACCTTCGACTGCTTCGAATGCGCGGCGCACCGTCTGGCGCCGATCTGCGAACACTGCCAGGTCAAGATCGTCGGCCACGGGGTCGAGGTCTCGGGGCGCTTCTTCTGTTGCGCCCACTGCGCCCGGCAGGAGGAGGGCGACCGGGGCGCGGAGATCCGCGACGCCGTCGGCGGCCGCCCCCGCTGAGCGGGCCACCGCGTCCCGCCGGGCCCGGGCACCTACCATCACCGGATGCCGCCGCAGACCGTCGAGGCCCGACTCGCCTCCTTCGCCGAGCTGGACGCCCGCACCCTCCACGACCTGTTCCGGCTCCGCGTCGACGTGTTCGTGGTGGAGCAGGCGTGCCCGTACCCGGAACTGGACGGCCGGGACATCGAGCCCGGCACCCGGCACCTGTGGCTGACCCGCGACGGCGCCGTCGTGGCGTACCTGCGGATCCTGGCCGACCCCGGCGGCGTGGCGCGGATCGGCCGGGTGGTGGTGGCGCCGGACGCCCGGCGCGGCGGGTACGCCGGGCGGCTGATGGCCGAGGCGCTGGCCGTGGTGGGCGACCGGCCGTGCGTGCTGGACGCGCAGTCCCACCTGGCCGGCTTCTACGCCCGGCACGGCTTCGCCGTCAGCGGGCCCGAGTACGTCGAGGACGGCATTCCGCACACCCCGATGCGCCGGGAAAGCGCCATCCATTGACATAAGCGAATGGATGTGGAAATCTGCGCGAGCAGGAGCCGCCACGGGATCAGCACGAGCCGGCAGGGAGGGGCAACTCCCGCCGTCCGGGCGTCGTCGCAGTCCGAACCTCTCACCCGGAGGCTCCCATGCCCACCCTTGTCCGCAGGCGGTCCACGCCGCTCCTGGCAGCCTGGCTGCTCGCCGCCGGCGCGGTCGTCGCGCTGCTGCTCACCACCGCCCTGGCGAACTCCGCGTCCGCCCACGGCTCGGTCGTCGACCCCGCGTCCCGCAACTACGGCTGCTGGCAGCGCTGGGGCGGCGACTTCCAGAACCCGAACATGGCCACCCAGGACCCGATGTGCTGGCAGGCCTGGCAGGCCGACCCGAACGCCATGTGGAACTGGAACGGCCTGTTCCGCGAGGGCGTCGCCGGCAACCACCAGGCCGCCATCCCGGACGGCCAGTTGTGCAGCGCCGGCCACACCTCCAGCGGCCGGTACGACGCGCTCGACACCGTCGGCGCGTGGAAGACCGCGCCGGCCACGAACAACTTCCGCATCAAGCTGTACGACCAGGCCAGCCACGGCGCCGACTACATCCGGGTGTACGTGACGAAGCAGGGCTTCAACGCGCTCACCAAGCCGCTGGCCTGGAGTGACCTGGAACTGGCCGGCCAGATCGGCAACACCCCGGCGGCGCAGTGGACGCCGGAGACGCAGGGCGTGTCGATCCAGGTGCCGGCGAACGCGCCGGGCCGCACCGGCCGGCACGTCGTCTACACCATCTGGCAGGCCAGCCACCTGGACCAGTCGTACTACCTGTGCAGCGACGTGGACTTCGGCGGCGGCCCGACCACCCCGCCGCCGACGACCACCCCGCCCACGACGGCCCCGCCCACGACGGCCCCGCCCACCACGCCCCCGGCGACCGGTGGTTGCGCGGCGGCCTACCGGGTCACCTCCTCCTGGGCCGGCGGGTTCCAGAGCGAGGTCGAGGTGACCGCCGGCGCGTCGGCCATCAAGAGCTGGACGGTGACCTGGACGTACGCCAACGGCCAGCAGGTCAGCTCGTCGTGGAACGCCACCGTGACCAGCAGCGGGTCCACGGTGACCGCCCGCAACGTCGCGTACAACGGGACGCTGGCCGCCGGGGCGAAGACCGCCTTCGGCTTCCTCGGCTCCTCGACGGGCACCAACACCGCGCCGACGCCGACCTGCACGGCGACCGTCTGATCCCCACCGACCGACCAGGCACGACCGCCCCAGCCGGGCTGGGATCCACGCCCCCCACCGGCAAGATCGCGCCTGATTCACGGAATCAGTGGCTGTCCCGGCCGGGACAGCCACTGATTCCGTGAATTTGCACGGACCGCACGGTCGGCGGGGTTGGTGGTGGCCTCAGGTGTCGCGGCCAGGGCCTGCGCTCACATCAGGCAGGAGACGATGTCGGCGATCGGGCGGCGGCGGCCGGTGTAGAACGGGATCTCCTCCCGGACGTGCCGGCGGGCGCCGGACCCCCGCAGGTCGCGCATCAGGTCCACGATCCGGTGCAGTTCGTCGGCCTCGAAGGCGAGCATCCACTCGTAGTCGCCGAGGGCGAACGAGGCGACCGTGTTGGCCCGCACGTCCGGGTAGCCCCGGGCCATCTTGCCGTGCTCGGCCAGCATCTCGCGCCGCTCGGCGTCCGGCAGCAGGTACCACTCGTACGAGCGGACGAACGGGTAGACGCACAGGTACGCCCGGGCCTCCTCGCCGGCCAGGAACGCCGGGATGTGGCTCTTGTTGAACTCCGCCGGGCGGTGCAGCGCCATCTGCGACCACACCGGGGTCATCGCCCGGCCCAGCGTGGTCCGGCGGAACCGCAGGTACGCGTCCTGGAGCGCGTCGCTCGACGACGAGTGCCACCAGATCAGCAGGTCGGCGTCGGCGCGCAGCCCGGCCACGTCGTACGTGCCGCGAATTGTCACGTCCTTGCCGGCCAGCTCCTCGAACAGGGCCTCGACCTCGCCGGTGACGTTCTCGCGCAGCGAGGGCAGCGGGCTGGTGGCCCGGTACACCGACCACATGGTGTAGCGGATGCTGTCGTTCAGCTCCCGCAGCCGTGCCGCGTTGGTCTGCTCGGTCATGCTGCCGATCCTCCCAGTGCTGTGATGATCTCCTCGGCCGCCGTCGCGCCGGAGCGGACGCAGACCGGGATGCCGACGCCGTCGTAGCCGGCGCCGGCCAGGGCCAGCGTCGGGTGCGCGCCGCGCAGTGCCGCCCGGACGGCGGCAACCCGGTCGGCGTGCCCCGGGGTGTACTGCGGCAGCGCCCCGCCCCACCGCTGCACGTGGCTGGCCACCGGCGCGGGCAGCGCGGCGCCCAGCACCTTCGACAGCTCCCGGTGCACCGTGTCCACCAGGTCGGCGTCGGCGACCTGGAGGGACGCCTCCTCGCCGTACCGGCCGACGGAGGCGCGCACCAGGGCCGGCCCGTCCGGCCGGGCCAGGTGTCCCCACTTGGTGGTGAAGAACGTCGACGCCTTGATCAGCAGCCCCTCGGTGGCCGGCACCAGGAACCCCGACAGCGCCGGCAGCGCCGGCTCGGGCAGGGCCAGGGTGATCAGGGCGACGCTGGCGTAGTCCAGCGCGCCGACGGTCGCGGCGGCCGTCGGCGCGACGCCGGCCAGCAGCCGGGCGGCCGGGCGGGCCGGCACGGCCAGCACCACGGCGTCCGCCGCCACCAGCTCCGGGTCGCGGGTCGGGCCGACGGTCAGCCGCCAGCCGGTCGCCGTCGGGGTCAGCTCGCGCACCGCCGCGTCCCGGCGGATCGTCGCCCCGCTGGCCGTGGCGGCGGCCTCGACCAGCCGGCTCAGCCCACCGGCCAGGGTGCCGAAGACCGGGGCGCCGGGCGCGCGCGGCGCGGCGGCCTGCGCGGCCCGGACCGCGCCGACCAGGGTGTGCTCCGTGCGGGCCGCGCGGGCCAGCGCCGGCATCGTGGTGACCAGGGACAGGTCGTCGGCCCGGCCGGCGTAGACGCCGCCGAGCATCGGGTCGACCAGCCGGTCCACCACCTGGTCGCCGAGCCGGGAGCGGACCAGCGCCCCGACGGAGACGTCCGCGCCGGGGGCCAGCAGCGGGCGGCCGGCGTCCCGGTCGGCGTCCGCGGCCGGCTGCGCGACCGTCGTCACCTTCGCCAGATCCCCGGGTACGCCCACCAGCGTCCCGCCCGGGACCGGGCGCAGCCCCCCGTCGACGGCGAGGGCGGCCTGCCCGACGGTCGGGTGCACGATCTCGCCGGCCAGCCCGAGCCGGCGGGCCAGGGCGACGGCGGCGGACTCCCCGCCGGCCGGGTCGCGCATCAGGAACGACTCGGCGCCGAACTCCACCGGCTGCCCGGCCAGCTCACCGGTGCGCAGCTTGCCGCCGAGCGCGCCGGACTGCTCGTACACGGTGATCTCGGTGCCGGCGGGCGCGCGGGCGCGCAGCCGGACGGCGGCGGCCAGCCCGCTGATCCCGCCCCCGACGATCGCCACCCGCCACGGCTGCCGCACGGTCACTCCCTCACTCCGCCGGACGCGCGGACACCTCGTGCACCAGCGCGACCACCCGGGTCAACACGTCCGGGTCGGTCTCCGGCAGCACGCCGTGACCGAGGTTGAACACGTGGCCGGGGGCGGACCGGCCCTCGGCGAGGATCCGCCGCACCTCGGCCTCCACCACCGGCCACGGGGCGAGCAGCACCGCCGGGTCCAGGTTGCCCTGTACGGCCTTGTCGGCGCCGATCCGGCGGGTCGCCACGTCCAGCGGGGTACGCCAGTCCACCCCGACCACGTCGGCCCCGGCCTCGCCCATCGCGCCGAGCAGCTCGGCGGTGCCCACCCCGAAGTGGATCCGGGGCACCCCCGCGTCGGCCAGCCCGGACAGCACCTTCGTCGAGTGCGGCAGCACGTACCGCCGGTAGTCGGCCTCGGACAGCGCGCCGGCCCACGAGTCGAACAGCTGCACCGCGGACACCCCGGCGTCGACCTGCACCCGCAGGAAGGACAGCGTCACCTCGGCCAGCCGGGCGCAGAGCGCGTGCCACAGCTCCGGCTCGCCGTACATCAGGGCCTTGGTCCTCGCGTGGGTGCGCGACGGGCCGCCCTCGACCAGGTAGCTGGCCAGGGTGAACGGCGCGCCGGCGAACCCGATCAACGGGGTGTCGCCCAGCTCGGCGACGAGCAGCCGGACCGCGGAGTCCACGTAGGAGACGTCGTCGCGGCTGATCGGCCGGATCCGCTCCACGTCGGCGGGGGTGCGCACCGGCTCGGCCACCACCGGCCCGGTGCCCGCGACGATGTCCAGGTCCACCCCGGCGGCGGCCACCGGGACCACGATGTCGCTGAACAGGATCGCCGCGTCGACCCGGTGCCGGCGCACCGGCTGGAGGGTGATCTCGGCGACCAGGTCGGGGCGGCGGCAGGACTCCAGCATCCCCACGTTCTTGCGGATCTCGCGGTACTCCGGCAGCGACCGGCCGGCCTGGCGCATGAACCAGACCGGGGTGTGCGGGCCGTCCTCGCGCCGGCTGGCCCGGACGAACGGGGAGTCGGCCGGTCCGCCGCGGCGGGGTTCTCCGTCTCGGGCTGCGGTGCCCGTGGTGTCGGTGGTCATCGCGGCAATCGTGCCACGCCCCCGGTGCCGCTCCCCCACCCCCGCCACCTTTTGTGACCCACCCCCGCCCGGCGGGGCGGCCCGTCGGCGTGCCGTTACGGCGGCGGGGGCGGCAGGCGGCATAGGCTGCCCGCATGGCCCCCCCGATCGCGCTCCCGGAGACCTTCGCCCGCGCGGTCGCCGGACTGCGGTCGGCCGCGCCCCGGTCGGAGATCGTCCTGGAGGAGGTCGGCGCGCCGCAGCGGCTCGCGCCGTACGCGTTCGCGCTCTCCGCGACGGTGCTGCGCGACGACGACGAGGTCGCCACCGGGCGGTTGATCCTGCTGCACGACCCGGCCGGTCACGAGGCATGGCAGGGCACCCTGCGGCTGGTCACCTACGTCACGGCGGAGCTGGAGGCCGACCTCGCCGCCGACCCGCTGCTGCTCGGGGTGGGCTGGACCTGGCTGACCGACGCGCTGGACGCCCAGGACGCCCCGCACCGGGCGATCGGGGGCACGATCACCCAGACGATGTCGACCCGGTTCGGCGACCTGGCCGGGCCGCCGACCGTCGCCGACATCGAGATCCGGGCCTCCTGGACGCCGCTCGGCGAGGACCTGAGCCCGCACCTGCTGGCCTGGTGCGCGCTGCTCGCCTCCACGGCGGGCCTGCCGCCGCCCGGGGTGACGGCCCTCCCGGAGCGCCGCCCGGCCGGCGCCGCCTGACCCGCGCTGGGCCGGTGAGCGACCCGGCGGGACGGACGGGGCCGGAGACGACGCGGGCCACGCCAACCGGACCGGGGTCCGGCGGCGCGGCCCGGGCGGGCCTACCCGTCAGAGGTAGTCCTCGGCCTCGTCGCAGACCTTGTTCATCCCCTGGGTGGCCTTGTCGTACGCGGCCTTGTTGTTCGCCGCCGCCGCGGCCAGCGCGCTGGTGAGCTTGTCCAGGCAGGTGGCGATGACCTTCTTCTGCCGGGCCTGCTCGTCGCGGTCGTTGCGGGTGCCGGTGAGGTCCTGCTCGGTGGTGGAGAGCTTGTCCCGCACGCCCTGGAGGTCCTTCTTGAGCTTCTCGATCTCGGTCTTGTTCGCCGTGATCGTGCCGTCCCGCTCGCTGACCTGGGCGGTCAGCCGCTTCTCCGTGCGGTCCAGCTCGTTGCCTTTGGTCACGTAGAGGCCGGTCATCACGCCGCCGAGGACGAAGAGCAGCCCGGCCACCAGGGCCAGCACCAGCACGCTGCGCCGGCCCTTGCCGGCGGCGGGCGCCGCCGGGCCGTACGGCGGCGCGCCGGGCGGGCCGGACATCGGCTGGCCGAAGCCCGGCCCGGAGGCCGGGGGCACCGACATCGGCTGGGCGTACCCGGGGGCGGAGACCGGCGGGGTGGAGACCGGCGGGCCGAACGGCGGGGCGGACTGCGGCGGCTGCTGGCCGTAGGCCGGCGCGGGCGGGGCCGACTGCGGGGCGCCGTAGGCCGGCGCGGGCGGGGCCGACTGCGGGGCGCCGTAGGCCGGCGCGGGCGGGGCCGACTGCGGGGCGCCGTAGGCCGGCGCGGGCGGGGCCGACTGCGGGGCGCCGTAGGCCGGCGCGGGCGGGGCCGACTGCGGGGCGCCGTAGGCCGGCGCGGGCGGGGCCGGCTGCGGGGCGCCGTACTGGCCCGGCTGCGGCGCGCCGTACTGGCCGAACTGCTGGGTCGGCTCGGCGGGTGGCGGGGGGTTGCCGTACTGGCCGAACTGCTGGGTCGGCTCGGCCGGCGGCTGGGGGGTGCCGTACTGGCCGGGGGCGAACTGTCGGGTCTGGTCGGCCGGCTGGCCGGTCGGGCCGTACTGCTGGGGCACGGGCTGGCCGGGGCCGGCCGGCGGCGGGTAGGGCGGCTGGTCCCCGGACCCGGTCGGTGGCTGGGACATGTTTTCTTCCTCCAGGTGACTGGCCCGCTCTCGGACGACGGCGACGGAGCGGGCTGGTACGAGGGCGACGGCCGGGTCAGCAGATCTGGAAGCCGTCGCAGGCGACCTTGATGGGTACGGCGAGGCCGATGCCCTCGGCGTCGCGGGCCTTGGCGGTGGCGATCCCGACGACCTGCTTCTGGCCGTTGATCACGGGACCGCCCGAGTTGCCGGGGTTGATCGGTGCGTCGAACTGGATGACCGGTCCCGAGCCCTGTCCGGCCTCGCGGAAGGCGCTGACCACACCGGTGGTGACGCTGTCCTGGAGGCCGAGCGGGGCGCCGACCACGACGATCTGCTGGCCGGACTTGACCGCGGTGGACGCCGTCACCAGGCCGGTGAACTTGCTGGTGGTGCGCAGTTGGGCGATGTCGTTGGCCTCGTCGACCCGGACGATGGTGGCCGGGTAGCGCTGGTCGGTGCGCTCCAGGAAGACCTCCCGGCCGCCGCCCTGCCAGACCGACTCGACCACGTGGAAGTTGGTGAACAGGTTCGTCCCGCCGCCGCTGGCCGGCTTGCCGACCGCGAAGGCCGTGCCGGTGAACTGCCCGGCCCGGACCCGGAACACGCTGGGCAGCACCGCGCTGGCCACCGCCTCGGGGTTGAACTGGGCCCCGGCCTGCTTCTCCAGGACCTGGGTCCGCTGGTCGAGGTCGTCGAGCCGGGTGCCGTCGCCCTGCTGCGCGGCGGCCAGCCGCCCGTCGGTGTCGGCGAGCCGGCCGGAGAGCCGGTTGAGCTGGTACGCCTGCACGCCGGCCACCACGGCCAGCACCACGGCCAGCCCGAGCGCGACCAGGGTGAGTGCGCGGCCCCGGGCGCGCGGGGCCGGGGCGGCGGCCGGGGCCGGTGCGGGCCAGGCCGGCCCGGGGTGGGGAGCCGGCGCGCCCTGCGGCGGGTACGCCGGACCGGGGCCCGGGGGCGGCCCGGCCGGAACGCCCGACGGGGCCGGCTGCTGCCCGTGGACCGGCGGGTACTGGCCGGCGGCGGGGGCGGCCCCCCCGCCCCACTGGCCGGCGTTCGGCGGCGGGGACCAGGCGGCCTGACCGGGAGTGGCAGCCTGACCGGGGGCGAGGGCCTGACCGGGGGCTGGGGGCTGGACGGGGGCCTGGCCGGGGATGGCGGGCGGGTACGGGGCGGCGGCGCCCCGGGGCGGGACGATCCGTGGTGGCAGCGGGCCGGGCCGGGCCTCGGCGTCCCGCGCCTCGGCGGCACGGGCCGGGTCCGGCCAGCCACCCCCGGAACCATCGCCGGGCCCCTGCCCCGCGCCCGTCGGACCGTACCCAGCCGTCGTCATCGCCACGCCCTCCCCGTAGACGCCCCCGGTGCCGCGCCGGCGCGGGTTCGTCCCCGGTCGGCGGCCCGAAGACCGTACCTGCGCTGTCGCGCATTGTCTCCCCCGGTGTCCGACCCTGCCATGCCGGGTCAAGCCGCCGGCACCGACACGCGCCGTACCCGGCTACGCGCGCCGGATCGCCCGGCGCACTAGGGTTGTCAGGTGACCGACGAACCACCCCTGCGCCGTCGGGCCGCCGCAAGCCGCACCGGAGACGAGCCGCACCACCCGCCGTCGGCAGCACCGGAGCCGGTGGACGCGGGGCCCGAACCGACCGACGGCGGGCCCGTGCCGCTGACCGCCCCCCACGACGGCACCCCCCTGCCCGTGTCCACCGAGGCCGAACTCGCCGAGGTGGTGGCCCGGTTCGCGGCCGGCACCGGCCCGGTCGCCCTGGACGCCGAGCGCGCCTCGGGATACCGCTACAGTCAGCGCGCGTACCTCGTCCAGCTGAGGCGGGCCGGTGCGGGGACAGCGCTGATCGACCCGCTGCCGCTGCCCGACCTGAGCACCCTGGACGCGGCGATCGCCGACACCGAGTGGGTGCTGCACGCCGCCAGCCAGGACCTGCCCTGCCTGGCCGAGGTGGGGCTGCGCCCGCGCCGGCTGTTCGACACGGAACTGGCCGCTCGGCTGGCCGGATTCGAGCGGGTCGGCCTGGCCGCGCTGACCGAGCAGCTACTCGGCTTCAGCCTGGAGAAGCACCACTCGGCGGCGGACTGGTCGAGCCGGCCGCTGCCGGAGTCGTGGCTCACCTACGCCGCCCTGGACGTCGAGCTGCTGACCGACCTGCGTGACGCCCTCGACGCGGAGCTGACCCGGCAGGGCAAGTCGGCGTGGGCGGCGGAGGAGTTCGCCGCGCTGGTGCGCAACGGCGCCCGCCCGCCCCGGGTCCGCGCGGAGCCGTGGCGGCGCACCTCGGGCATCCACCGGGTGCGCGGCGCCCGCGCCCAGGCCCGGGTCCGCTCCCTCTGGTACGCCCGGGACCAGATCGCCGCCCGCCGGGACGCCGCGCCGGGCCGGGTGCTGCCGGACTCGGCGATCGTGGCCGCCGCGGAGCTGGACCCGCGGGACGAGCAGACCCTGCTCACCCTGCCCGGGTTCGGCGGCCGGTCGGTGCGCCGGTTGGCCCGCACCTGGCTGACGGCCCTCGACGACGCCCGGGGGCTGCCGGACGACGCGCTGCCGGTCACCCCGGCGGTGGAGGGGCCGCCCCCGCCGCACCGCTGGGCGGAGCGGGACCCGGTGGCGGCCGGCCGGCTGGCCCGGTGCCGGGAGGTCGTGGTCCGGATCGCCGGCGCGCACACCCTGCCGCCGGAGAACCTGATCGCCCCGGACTCGATCCGCCGCCTCGCCTGGACCCCGCCCGACGAGGTCACCGAGGACACGGTGGCCGAGACGCTGCGCGGTTTCGGCGCCCGCGAGTGGCAGATCGCCCTCCTGGTCGACGACCTCACCCCAGCCCTGACCCCCCACCTCCCACCCCCCGACCTCCACCCCTGACCCCCAACCCCCGCCGGCCGGCCTACGGCCGCCCGGCGGGGGTTGGGGGGTGGGTGTGGGGTGGGACACAGTGGGGTGGGTGCCAGCGGTGGTTACTGGCGAGTAGCATCCGAGGGACCACGCCCGTGCCGGCGACCTTCGTTCGGTCCGCAGCGCCGCCTGTCGGCGCGGAGGCCGAATCGTGGTCGAAAAGGAGGCTCACAAGTGCCCCGTGAAGTCCGGGATGTCGTCTTCGTCGACGGCGTCCGCACCCCGTTCGGCAAGGCGGGTGGCATGTACGCCAACACCCGCGCCGACGACCTGGTGATCCGCTGCATCCGCGAGCTGCTGCGCCGCAACCCGCAGCTACCGCCGGAGCGGGTCGAGGAGGTCGCCATCGCCGCCACCACCCAGATCGGCGACCAGGGCCTGACCATCGGGCGCACCGCGGCCCTGCTGGCCGGCCTGCCCAAGACCGTCCCCGGCTTCGCCATCGACCGGATGTGCGCCGGGGCGATGACCGCCGTCACCACCGTGGCCGGCGGCATCGCCATGGGCGCGTACGACATCGCGATCGCCGGCGGCGTCGAGCACATGGGCCGGCACCCGATGGGCGAGGGCGTCGACCCCAACCCGCGGATCGTCGCGGAGCAGCTGGTCGACCCGTCCGCGCTGGTCATGGGCGCCACCGCGGAGAACCTGCACGACCGGGTCCCGCAGGTCACCAAGCAGCGCGCCGACGCGTTCGCGCTCGCCTCGCAGCAGAAGACGGCGAAGGCGTACGCCAACGGCAAGCTCCAGGGCGACCTGGTCCCGATGGCGATCCGTGACGCCGACGGCGGCTGGGGGCTGGCCGCCGTCGACGAGGCGCCCCGGGACACCTCGCTGGAGAAGCTCGCCACCCTCAAGACCCCCTTCCGCCCGCACGGCAAGGTCACCGCGGGCAACGCCGCCGGCCTGAACGACGGCGCCACCGCGAGCCTGCTCGCCGCCGAGGACACCGCCCGCGAGCTGGGCCTGCCGGTCGCCATGCGGCTGGTGTCGTACGGCTTCGTCGGCGTCGAGCCCGAGGTGATGGGCGTCGGCCCGATCCCGTCGACCGAGAAGGCGCTGCGCATCGCCGGCCTGAGCATCGGCGACATCGGCCTGTTCGAGCTGAACGAGGCGTTCGCCGTGCAGGTGCTCGCCTTCCTCGACCACTTCGGCATCGCCGACGACGACCCCCGGGTCAACCAGTGGGGCGGCGCGATCGCCATCGGCCACCCGCTCGCCTCCTCGGGCGTGCGGCTGATGACCCAACTCGCCCGGCAGTTCGCCGAGCACCCCGAGGTCCGCTACGGCCTCACCGCCATGTGCATCGGCATCGGCATGGGCGGCACGGTCGTCTGGGAGAACCCGCACTGGACCGGTTCCGCCGCGCAGGCTGCACAGGAGGGCAACAAGTGAGCGCGCTCGCCGCACCGAACGAGGTGGTCACCCGGGCGCTGCTGCGCCAGGTGAACGTGCCGGGGCTGGACCGGCCGGCCGCCCTGATCACCCTGGACAACGGCTTCGACCACACCAAGCCGAACAGCTTCGGCCCGGGCGGCCTGACCAGCCTGGACGAGGCGATCACGGCCGCCCTCGCGGCCGATCCGGCGTTCGTCGCGGTCACCGGCAAGCCGTACGTCTTCTGCGTGGGCGCGGACCTCACCAGCCTGCCGCAGCTCGCCGACCGGGCGCAGGCCCTGGAGATCGGCCGGCTCGGCCACCGGGTCTTCGCCCGGCTGAAGGACAGCCAGGTCCCGACCTTCGCCTTCGTCAACGGCGCGGCGATGGGCGGCGGCCTGGAGCTGGCCCTGCACTGCCACTACCGGACCCTGTCCGGCGGGGCCTCCGCGCTCGCGCTGCCCGAGGTCTCCCTCGGGCTGGTCCCCGGCTGGGGCGGCACCCAGCTCCTGCCGAACCTGATCGGCATCCCGGCCGCGACCCAGGTGATCCTGCAGAACCCACTGATGCAGAACAAGATGCTCAAGCCGAAGCAGGCCGCCGAGCTGGGCATCGCCGACGTGCTGCTGGAGCCGGCGGACTTCCTGGAGCGGTCCCTGGAGTGGGCTGCCGGCGTGGTCCGCGGCGAGGTCACCGTGACCCGGCCCGAGGTCGACAAGGACATGTGGGCCGGCGTGCTCTACTTCGCCCGGCAGACCCTGGACCAGCGGCTGCACGGCGCGGTCCCGGCCGCGTACCGGGCGCTGGACCTGCTGGAGACGGCGAAGGACGCGGACTTCGCGACCGGCACCGCCGCCGAGGACGAGGCGCTGGCCGACCTGGTCTTCTCCGAGGAGCTGCGCAGCGGGCTGTACGCGTTCGACCTGGTGCAGCGGCGGGCCAAGCGGCCGGCCGGCGCGCCGGACAAGGGCCTGGCCCGCCCGGTCACCAAGGTCGGCATCGTGGGCGCCGGCCTGATGGCCAGCCAGCTCGCGCTGCTGTTCGCCCGCCGCCTCCAGGTGCCGGTCGTCATGACCGACCTGGACCAGGGCCGGGTCGACAAGGGCGTGGCCTACGTGCACACCCAGATCGAGAAGGCCGTCTCCAAGGGCCGGATGGACAAGGGCACGGCCGCCAGGCTGTACGGCCTGGTCGGCGGCTCGCCGAAGGCGGAGGCCTTCGCCGCGTCGACGCCGGGCCAGCTCACTTCGTTCGCCGACTGTGACTTCGTCATCGAGGCCGTCTTCGAGGATCTGAACGTCAAGAAGCAGGTCTGGGCCGAGCTGGAGAAGATCGTTTCCCCGGAGGCGGTGCTCGCCACCAACACCTCCAGCCTGTCGGTCAGCGCGATGGCCGAGGAGCTGGCGCACCCGGAGCGGGTGGTCGGCTTCCACTTCTTCAACCCGGTCGCGGTGCTGCCGCTGCTGGAGATCGTCCGGGGCGAGCGGACCGACGACGCCACCCTGGCCACCGCGTTCGCGGTCGGCAAGCAGCTCAAGAAGTCCTCGGTGCTGGTGTCCGACGCCCCGGCGTTCGTGGTGAACCGGCTGCTCACCCGCTTCCTCGGCACCGTCTTCGCCGCCGTGGACGCGGGCACCCCGCTGGACGTGGCGAACGCCGCGCTGGACCCGCTGGGCCTGCCGATGCGCCCGCTCGCCCTGCTCCAGCTCGTCGGCCCGGCCGTCGCGTACCACGTGGGCGGCACCCTGCACGCGGCGTTCCCCGACCGGTTCGGGGTCAGCGAGAACCTGAAGCGGATCGCCGAGTCCGGTCAGCCGATCGTGGTCGACGACCAGATCAACGACGAGGTGGCCAAGCTGCTCGTGGTCGGCGACCAGCCGCTGACCGCCGAGCAGGTGCGGCAGAACGCGCTCGACGCGCTGGCGCAGGAGATCTGGCTGATGCTCGACGAGGGCGTCGTCGCGGAGGCGCAGGACATCGACCTGTGCATGATCCTCGGCGCCGGCTGGCCGTTCCACCTGGGCGGCGTCACGCCGTACCTGGACCGGACCGGCACCAGCGAGCGGGTCACCGGCCAGCGGTTCCTGCCGCCCGGCGCGGCCAGCCTGCCCGCCTGACCCAGCCCGCTCAGGCCAGGGCCGAGTTCGTCGTCCTGCGCGGCGAGATCGAGCAGCGGTCCTGAGCCACGCGTGACCGGGCCCCCCGCGCCGTCGGCGCGGGGGGCCCGTACCGTCCGGCGGATCACCCCGACGGGGCCCGGTCCGCCGGGCGGGTCACGCCGTCGCGGCCCGCTCGGCCGCGCTGCGCAGCACGCAGAACTCGTTGCCCTCCGGGTCGGCGAGCACCACCCAGCCGGTGCCGTCCGACTGTCGCCGGTCGTCGACCTGGGTGGCGCCGAGCGCGAGCAGCCGCTCGACCTCGGCGTCCCGGGGCCGGTCGGCCGGTTCCAGGCACAGGTGGACCCGGTTCTTCACCGTCTTGTCCTCCGGCACCTGGAGGAACAGCACGGTCTCTCCGGCGGGGGTGAGCACCATCGCCTCCGGGTCACCGGGGAAGTCGTCGGGCTGCCGCTCGGAGCCGAACACCTGCGCCCAGAAGCCGGCCAGGGCGTAGGTGTCGTGGCAGTCGAAGCTGATGTTCCTGATCCGTGCGCTCACGGTGTTTCCTCCGTGGTGGAGTGGAGCGCCCCGCATGATCGTCAGAGGTCAGCGGCGGGTGGAGCGGGGCGCGGGACTGGTCGTGGACATCAACCGCACCTCCCTCCGGCCGTCGGGCTGACGCGGCTGATCCTGCCAGCCTCCGGCGGTCCCTGCAACGCCTTTGCGGCGTACCCGGGAACCGGACCGGCCCGGCCCCGCGCGGACGCGGGACCGGGCCGGGATGCCCCCGTGGTGCGACGGGGGTCTACGGGCCGACGAAGACGGCCTTGGCGCGCCAGTCCACCCCGTCCACGTCGGGGCCGCTGACGGTGGTGAACGCGCCGGTGGGCGCGCCGCCGGCCCACGCGGTCGAGGCGAGCGCGCCGGTCGAGCGGCTGACCCGGTACAGGGTGCCGCCGGCCAGGAGGACCGCGCCGGTGTCGGCGAATCCGGTCACCCCCGCGACGGTGAACTTCTCGGCGCCGACCGCGCCGCTGTCCGGGGTGAACCAGCGCCAGTACAGCCCGCCCTGGCCGGCGAGGGTGTAGTAGAGCCGGCCGGCGGTGTACAACATGCCGGTGACGTTGCCGATCTCGGGGTAGAAGTTGCTGGTCACCCCGACGTAGGTCTGTCCGGCCGGCCCGGAGTCGGTCTGCACGGTGTCCCAGTACGCGTCGTGGTACGGGTCGACGAGGCTCGGCGGGCCGAAGGTGGTCCCGTCGAAGGTGCGCCGCTGGAGCGCCCCGTTCATCGCGTAGAACAGGGTGCCGCCGACCCAGAACGCGCCCCTGGCGGTGGACCACGCGGTGTTGTCCGGGTTGGCCACCGGGGCCGGCGCGCCGACCGTGCCCGCCCCGTCGTACGCGCGGGCCTGCACCTCGTCGCCGGTGCCGGTGGGCGGCGGGCCGGTCTTGACGATCTCGATCGCGTTGACGAGCGGGTTCTCCACCACGTGCCCGAAGTCGATGTCCACGGTGCCGTCGCTGACCACGGTGAACGACCGCATGGTGCCGACGTTGTGCCCGACCGTCCCGGACAGGTCCAGGTCGTCGAGCACGAGCGTGCCGTCCAGGGTCACGTCGAAGACCCGCGAGCCGGGGGCCGACGTGCCGTCGTACCGGTTGGCCAGGTAGAGCCGGACCTCGACCTCGGTGCCGACGGGCACCGGGAAGTTCCACTCCATCTCCGGCCCGCCGCCGGAGTCGTACCGCTCGTCGGTGTAGAGGGCGGCCGGGGTGCCGGCCGGGACGGTGGCGTCCAGGTTGCCGACCGGCGCGAAGCCCGAGGCGCTGCTGCCGGCGTTGTGGTACGGGCTGGGGCTGCCGGGGTCGTCGGCGCTCCAGTCCGGCCCGCCCACGGTGGACCCGACGGTGGGGCCGCCGGCGTTCACCCGGTACAGCACGTTGGTCGGTGCCGGCACCCCGGCCTGGTAGACGGTTCCCGGCAGGCCGGCGGTGGTGCTCGGGTGCGGGGCGTTGCCGCCGGTCAGCGGGAAGAACGCGATCCGCTCCCGGCGGTAGGTGAAGTTGCCGATCCAGGACTGGTCGGAGCCGAGCCAGATGCCCTGCGGGGTGACCAGCAGCTCGGCCACGCCGTAGCCGCGCGGGTGCCGGCCCGGGTTCCAGGACAGCGGCAGCCCGTTGCGCGGGTCGAGGGCGGCGATGCTGGCCCGGCCGATCGCGCCGGCCTGCGCCGAGTCCCCGCCGAAGCTGTTGTTCAGCCAGCGCAGGTGCCCGCCGACGTAGACGGCCTGCTCGCTGATCCCCACCGACAGGAAGGTGTCGCCGCCGGAGTAGTCCACCCAGGTGGGCTGCTGCCCGTCGCCGGTGGCGGCGGCCTCCCAGCGGGCGGCGGTGTCGCACAGGGTCCCGCCGTACGCCCCGCCGGTGGTGACCACCACGAAGTAGCTGCCGTCCGGGGCGAACGCCACGTCCCGCATGTACGTGTCGAACGCCCAGTGCGAGCAGCGCGGGGTGTACCGGCTGGTGTTCCAGTCGGCGACGGTCGCCGCCGTGGCGCCGAGGTCCAGCTTCACGATCTGGTCGTGCAGCACCCCGTCGGCCTTGCGGAAGTTGCCGATCACCACGAGCTGGGTGCCGTCCGGGGACAGCGCGAGCTTCTCCGCGCCGACGCCGGCCTTGGCGCCGCTCACCCCGTCGTAGTTGTGGTTCTCGGTGAGGGCGGTGGTGAGGTAGCCGTCCAGCGCTCCGGTGGTGGCGTTGAGCGAGGCGAGCCCGCCGCGCGGGTTGGCGTTGCCGGCGGTGGTGAAGATCCCGCCGACCAGCAGCCGGTTGCCGGCCACGGCGACGTCGTCGATCAGGCCGTTGAACGCCGGCCCGGCGAAGCTGGTGACCGTGGCGCCGGTGGCGAGGTTGACCAGGGCCAGCTTGCGCCGGGTGACCCCGTTGACCGTGTTGAACTTGCCGGCCAGGTAGACGGTGTCGGCGGTCGGGCCGGCCGCCACCGCGCTCACCTCGTTGTCGACGACCGGGGCGAACGCGGTGTCCACCGCGCCGGTGGCCTTGTCGAAGGCGAGCACGTAGTTGCGGGTGATGTCCACGTCGGAGTTGCGGTTGCGCACCCGGGTGAACGAGCCGGCCGCGACGATCTTCGTGCCGGCGTCGTGGATCGCGAACACCGTGCCGTCCTGGATGTTCGGCGACGCGGCGGACGGGACGGCGGAGACCACCGTGCCGTGGTTGGGCGCGGCGCTCGCGGCACCGCCGGCGGCGAGTCCGCCGGCGGTCAGGGCGACCGCGGCGAGCGCAGCCAGGGTTCGGCGGGGCAGGGCCGAGGGATGGGTCACGGGCAACTCCCGGAGCACGGGCGGACGGGGGAGGCGACCACGTACGTTGGACGGGCTGAGGCGCGGCCGGTCCGGGGCACGCGCCGCGGGTGACATGGCGCCACCACACTTTCACCCACCGGTGGGCGGCCGTCCAGCACGGGTGGCGCTTTCTGCCCGACCGCGTGGTGGCTCTGCCCGACCGCGTGGTGGCCCCACCCGAGCACCCGACGCCGCCCCGACCGCCCGACGTCCGCCGCCCCGCCCACCCGGCACCGGCCGCGCCGGGTCAGCCGGGCCGGGCCCACGAAAAGCTGACCGCCGGCCGGCGGGTCACCGGTCGGTCGCGGACCGCCCGCCCTGGGTCGGGCCGGTCAGCACCGGCGTGGCGTCGGCGGCGGGCAGGGTCACCGTGACCTCCAGGCCGCCGCCGGGCTGGGCGACGACCCGCACGGTCCCGCCGTGCGCGTCGCAGACCGCGCGGACGATGGACAGCCCCAGCCCGGAGCCCCGGGCCCCGGTGCGTTCCTGCCCGCCCCGGCGGAACGGCTCGAACAGCCCCGGCACGTCGGCCTGGCTGACCTCGAAGCCCGTGTTGGCGACGACCAGCCAGGACGTGCAGCCGTCCGTGCCGGTGCGCACCTGGATCCGGCCGTGCAGGTGGTTGTAGCGGACCGCGTTCTCGATCAGGTTGCCGGCCAGCCGGTCCAGCAGCCCGGGGTCGCCGACGACCGGGGCCGGCTCCAGGGAGGTCTGCACCCGCAGCCCGATCCGCTCCACCTCCCGGCGCACGGCCGAGAGCGCGTTGACGGTGCCGGTGGCCAGGTCGCACTCGGTGCGCCGACCCAGCCGCCGGCCGGCCTGGGCCTCGCTGCGGGCGAGCACCAGCAACGCGTCGACCAGCCCGTTGGCCCGCTCGGAGGCGTCCCGGACCACGGTGGCCATCCGACGGTATTCAGCGGCGTCGGCCTCGTCGTCGCTGAGCGTCACGTCGATCTCGGTCCGCATCACCGCCAGCGGGGTGCGCAGTTCGTGCGAGGCGTTGGCCACGAAACGCTTCTGCGCCTCGAACGCGGCGGCGATCCGGTCCAGCATGGCGTCGAACGTCTTGGCCAGCTCGGCCACCTCGTCGTCCGCCCCGGACCAGCCGATCCGCTGGTCGAGGGTGGCCTCGCCGAGCCGCTGGGCGGTCGCGGTGACCTGGTGCAGCGGGCGCAGCGCCCGCCCGGCCACCGCGTACGCGCCGGCCACCCCGACCACGCTGATCGCCAGCAGCGCCCCCAGGCCCTTGGCCAGCAGCTCCTGCGACGCCGCGTCGACGAGCTGCTGCTGCCACTGCCCGGCGTCGAGCAACCGGCCGTCGGCCAGCAGCACGGTGGTGCCGGGCACCAGCTCGTCGGTGGGGCGCAGCGCGTCGCGGACCAGCAGCCAGGCCAGCAGCACCAGGATCGCCCCGGCGCCCACCAGCAGCACCCCGTTGAGCAGGGTCAGCCGCAGCCGCAGGGTGGGCCGCAGCCGGACGGCCGGGCGGCGCAGCGACGGCCGGGGCAGGGTGCGGCGGCGGGCCGCGGGGCGGGGCGGGGCGCTCACGCCGACCCCTCGGCGGTACGGTAGCCGGCCCCGACGACCGTCTCGATCAGCGGCGGGTCGCCCAGCTTCTTGCGCAGGGTCATCACGGTGACCCGGACGATGGTGGTGAACGGATCGGTGTTGGCGTCCCAGACCCGCTCCAGCAGCTCCTCGCTGGAGACCACCGCCCCGCGCGCCTTGAGCAGCTCGGCCAGCACCCCGAACTCCTTGTTCGTCAGGTCGACCGGTTCGCCGCCCCGGGTCACCAGCCGGCGGGCCGGGTCGAGCACCAGGTCGGCGACGGCGAGCAACGGCGGGGCCGCCGGGGTCGCCCGCCGGCCGAGCGCCTGCACCCGGGCCACCAGCTCGTCGAAGGCGAACGGCTTGGGCAGGTAGTCGTCCGCGCCGAGCTGCAACCCCTCGACCCGGTCGGCGACCGTGCCGCTGGCGGTGAGCATGAGCACCCGGGTCAGGGTGCCGGAGGCGGCCAGCTCGGCGCAGATCTGGTCGCCGTGCATGCCGGGCAGGTCCCGGTCCAGCACCACCACGTCGTACCGGGTCACGAAGGCCAGCTCGTGGCCCGAGTTCCCGTCGTAGGCGACGTCGACCGCCATGCCACGCTTGCGCAGCCCGCGCGCGATCGCGTCGGCGAGGTTGCGCTCGTCCTCGACCACCAGTACCCGCATGCCCGACCTCCTCGCCGGCTGACCTGCCGACAAACCTAGTGCCGGCCACCAAACCGGCGTCGCGCCGCCCGCACCGGGGCCGTCATTGCAAAAAACCTTCAGGTAGGGGATGCTTCCCGGCGCTGATGTGCGGCGGAGGGAGCGGCGATGACCGGACCGGCCCCGACCACCCGGCGGGACGTCGTCCACCGGCGCTTCCGGCTCCCGGCCGACCTGGCCGCCGGGGCCGGCGACGGGGTCCGCGCGGACGCCGCCGGCGCGGTCCTCGCCGCCCCGACCGGCCGGCTCGCCCACCCCGACGACCCCACCCGCCGGTACGACGCGGCGAGCTGGACCTCGCCGCCGGTGTCCACCGGGTTCGCCGTCGCCGAGGTGGTCCCCTCCTGGGCCGCCGACACCCCCGACGGCTGCGGGATCCTCGTCGAGCTGCGCGGCTGGCACGCCGACGCCCCGGCCACCGGCTGGTACCAGCTTGGCCGCTGGGCCGCCGACGACGAGCCCTTCGGCCGTACCTCGGTGCCCGGCCAGCGGGACGCCGACGCCCGGGTCGACACGGACACCCTGGTCGTCACCGGCGCGACGGTCACCGGCTGGCAGGCCCGGGTGACGCTGCTGCGGCCGGCCGGCGGCACCGCCACCCCGCTGCTGCGCGCGCTCGGCGCGGTCGCCTCCGGCCCGCGGCCGGCCACCCCGGTCGGCGCGCACCGGGCCGCCGAGGGCGACCGGGCCGGCTGGGGCCGGGTGCTGGACGTGCCCCGGTACTCGCAGCGGCTGCACGGCGGGGCCGAGCGACGCTGGGGCGGCGGCGGGCACTCCTGGTGCAGCCCGACCAGCGTCTCGATGGTGCTGGACTTCTGGGCCGCCGGCCCGGCCCCCGACCGGTACGCCTGGGTCACGCCGCCCGGCCCCCGGCCGGTGGTGGTGCACGCCGCCCGGCACTGCTACGACCCGGCCTTCGACGGGGCGGGCAACTGGGCGTTCAACGCGGCGTACGCCGGCGGGCACGGGGTGGACGCGTTCGTCACCCGGCTGCGGTCGCTGGCCGAGGCCGGGGCGTTCGTGGCCGCCGGGGTGCCGCTGGTGCTCTCCGCCGCGTTCCGCCGGGGCGAGGTGCCGGGGCTGGACTACGACACCAGGGGGCACCTGATGGTGCTGGTCGGGTTCACCGCCGACGGCGACCCGGTGCTCAACGACCCGTACGCCCCGGACGACGCCGACGTGCGCCGCACCGTGGACCGGGACCGGTTCGAGGCGGCCTGGCTGGGCGGCAGCGGCGGGATCGTCTACGTCATCCGGCCGCCCGACGTGCCACTGCCCCCGCCGCCGGACCAGCCCAACTGGTAACCCGGGCGCGCCGGACCACCGGTCGCGACCCGGCGCGGCCCGGCTGCCCGCGCCGGACCCGGGTCACCGGGGCAGCCGCCACCAGCCGTACGTCCCGCCCGGGCGGCGGCAGACCAGGCCCCGGCCGGCGGAGCGGCACTCCCCCGCCGCGTCGGGCAGCACGTCGAGCCGTCGGGCCACCGCGCGCGCCGGGTCCAGCTCGGCGACCAGCAGCCCGCCCTCCCGGGTCTGCCGGACGCCGAACCGCGGCTCGTCCGGGGCCTGGTTGTCCACCAGCTCCCAGCGCCCCAGCTCGGCGACCGTCCGCCCGGTGGCGGCGTCCAGCACGGCGAACTCCAGGGCCGCCGCGCTGCCGGGAGCGGCCGCGAGGAGCCGGCCGCCCGGAGCCGCGACGAACCACGGCCAGCGCGGGTTGGCCCACCTGGTCCGGCCCGTCGCCGGGTCGAGCGCCGAGACCCCGACGTCGCGGACGGCGGCGCAGAGCAGGTCGCCGCACCACGTCACGTACGCCGACAGGTCGAGCTCCCAGCGCCGGTCCAGCGCGTCCAGCCCGTACGCGGTGACCCGGCCGGCGTCGACGCTGTCCTCGACCGTCACCAGCAGCAGGTCCCCGACGACGTTGGCGCTCGGGTACCCCCGCCCGGCGGGACCGGCCTCGCGGGCGACCAGGACCGCCCCGGACCCGGCGTCCCGCACTTCGGTCCGCCCGGATCCGCTGATCAACACGACCCGGTCGGTCTCCGCGCCCCGGCGGCGCTCGGCCATCAGGCCCGGCGTGGCCGGCGCCGACCACCGGGCCCGCCCCGACGCCAGGTCCACCACGTGCACGGAGCCGGCCGTCTCGTCGTCGCCGCCCCCGAGCAGGAGCAGCCCACCATCGACGGTGGGGGCCGGGAAGCCGGGCTGCCGCCACCGCTGCCGGCCGGTCGCCAGGTCCACGACGACCGTCTCGGTCGCCCGCCCGTCAGGGCCTCCGGTGAGGAGCACGAACCCGCCGTGCTCCCGTACCTGGAACGGGCCGGTGCCGCCGGGCGCCGTGGTGTGCCACAGCGGCCGGAGGGAGCCACCGGGACCGGCCGGCGTCGTGTAGGCGGCCACCTCGCGCGTGCCGTCCGAGCCCGCGGCCACCTGCTCCACCACGTACATGCGGTCGCCGATGAGGAAGACCTCGACGCCGGGGCCGCCGGGTACGACCGCCGAGACGGGCCGCGCGACCGGCGCGGACGCGGCCAGGGTGAGCAGCGCGACGGCCCCGGCCAGCGCCACCCGCAGCGGCCGGCCCACCGCCCGGGGCGGGCGGGGCGGCTCCGGCTCGACGGCGCCGCGCAGCTCACCGAGGTCGATGACGGTCACTGGTGTTCCTCCCCGAGCTGGCTGCCGGCCCACCCGGTCGGCACCGGGGCGCACCGGCCGGGCGGCGCCACGCGGCGACGTCTGTACGATGGCCCGTCGTGGCTGTGCCGGTGGTAGACCCCTCGCTGAACTCCGACTCCGCACCCGTCGCGGCGCAGGCCGCGCCGACCGGACCCGACGGGGCGGGCACAGGCACACCGCGTCGGCCCCGGCGGCGACCGACCCGCGCCGACGTCCTGGCCATCGGAGCCTATGTGCTGCTCGGCGTCCTCGTGTGCCTGAACTACTGGGGGGACGTCCAGCACCGGGTGTCGTCGCACCTGCCGACCGACCACAGCTGGTTCGAGTGGCTCTTCTCGCACGGCGCGTACTCGCTGCGCCACCTGGAGAACCCGCTGTTCTCCATGCGGCAGAACGCCCCGGACGGGGTGAACATGATGGCGAACACGTCGCTGCTCGGGGCCACCCTGCCGCTGGCCCCGGTGACGTGGCTGTTCGGGCCGCAGGTGACGTACGCCCTCTACCTCGGCGGGGCGCTCGCGGCGACGGCCGGCACGGCGTACTGGATGCTGTCGCGGCACCTGGTGCGCTCGCGGGCGGCGGCGTTCGTCGGCGGCGCGTTCCTCGGCTTCGCGCCCGGCATCGTGCACCACGCCAACGGGCAGCCGAACTTCGTCTCGAACTACCTGCTGCCGGTGATCGTGGCCCGGGTGCTGCGGCTGGGTGAGCCGGGGCGGAGCTGGCGGCGCGACGGGGTGGTGCTCGGCCTGCTGGTGGCGTACCAGGTCTTCATCAACGAGGAGATGCTGCTGCTGACCGCGCTGGGCTGCCTGGTGGTGGTGGCCGCGTACGCGGCGCAGCGACCCCGGGCGACGCGGCAGCGGGCCGGCGGCTTCCTGGCCGCGCTCGGCCTCGGCGGCGGGCTGACGCTGCTGCTCACCGCGTACCCGATCTGGTTCCAGTTCAACGGCCCGCAGTCCTACCGGGGCCTACAGGGCGGGGTGTTCCACAACTGGGGCGAGGACCTGGTGGCCTTCGTGACGTTCGCCCGGGACACCGCCGCCGGGGACGAGGCGGTGGAGAAGACCATCGGCCTGACCGAGCAGAACACCTGGTTCGGCTGGCCGCTGGTGCTGCTGGCGCTGGTCGCCCTGGTGCTGCTGGTCCGCCGGTCGCTGGCGGCCCGGATCGTCGCCGTGCTGGTGGTGGTCTTCACCGTCGCCTCGATCGGCCCGGTGGTGCGCTTCGACGGCGCGGAGACCACGATCGACGGTCCCTGGGCGTACATCCCGGACGACCTGCCGCTGGTGGAGATGATGATGCCCACCCGGCTGGCCCTGGTGGTGGCCGCCGCCCTCGGCGTGCTGCTCGCCCTGGCCTGGGACGCGCTGGCCCGCACCGCACCGGCCCCCTCGCCGGTGGTGCCGGCCCCCCGTTCGGCCGCCGGCACCACCGGCTCGGCGGCCCCGGCGCGGGCCGCCGGGACCCGGACCGGCCCCACCGCCGCGCCCGCCCGGTCGCGCCGCTGGCTCCGCCCGGTCGGGTACGCCGCCATCGCGCTCGCCGTGCTGCCGCTGGTGCCCCGGCCGTTGCCGGCCCAGCAGATCGACCCGCCGCCGAGGTTCATCACGGCCGGCGGCTGGCGGCCCTACGTGCCAGCGGGCCGGACCCTGGTGCCGGTGCCGATCCCCAGCAACGTGCACGGCCTGCCCACCCTGCGGTGGAGCGCGCTGACCGGGCACGCCTTCCCGGTCCCCGGCGGCTACTTCATCGGCCCGAACGTCGACGGCGAGGGCGTCTTCGGTGCCCCGAACCGGCCGACCAGCACCCTGGTCTACTCCACCATGGACTCGGGCACGCTGCCGGCGCTGACCCCGGAGAACCGCCGCCAGGTGGTCGAGGACCTGCGCTACTGGAAGGCGTCGGTGGTCGTCCTCGGCGCGCACCCCCGCGAGGCGGTCCTGCGTGACCTGATGACCGCCCTGCTCGGCCCGGCGCGGCGGGTCGACGACGTCTGGCTCTGGGACGTCCGTCCGCTCGTCGGGTGAGGTCGGGCACCGCGTTCGCGCTGGTGCTCGGGCAGTGTGCGGAACGGCCCCCGCCGACGCGTGGCGGGGGCCGGCCGGGGCGCGGTCGACCGCGCCCCGGCGGGACGACGTCAGCAGACCTTGCTGGTCGAGCCACCCGTGGAGTTGAGGTAGCCGGTGACGTGCGTGCAGTGCGCGGCGGTGTTGGCCGGCGCGCCCCACAGCTCCGCCCGGGTGGTGTTGTTGAGCTGGCCCACCCCGTAGTCCGAGCCGCTGTCCGAATGGTCGATCACGTGGACGTACAGGTCCCAGTTGGAGTGGGTGTCGCGGTACTGCTGCCACACGTAGATGTAGGCGTAGTTGTAGCCGCAGCCGTAGTACTGCTTCACCGACGCCGCCTCCATCCCGCCGACGGTCAGCACCCGGGTGGTGCCGATCTGACGGACGTTGGAGCAGCTGGCCGGCGTGCTGGCCAGGGCGGGCGAGGCGTTGACCAGCGACGCGGCGCCGACGGCGGCCAGCGCGGTGGACACGGCGAGGGTACGGCGGAGGGTCGACATGACGTCCTGCTTTCTCTGGTGGACCCGGTCGGTCGATGGTCAGGAAACCAGGTGCGGAGGTGGTGTCGAAAGGTGACGAAGCGGCCCCCTTTTCCTCCCCGTGCCCCCGGGGTCCGTCCCGCGCCCCGGGCGAGCCACCCCACCGCCCGGCCGAGCCGGCGGCGGGCGGGTCAGCCGACCAGGCCGCGAACGTCCCAGACCCAGGCTCCGTCGATCTCGCGGCCGGGGCCGACGAGCTGGTCGACGGTGCGCCGGACCGGGTCGCCCCGGCGCAGCCCGCCCTGCACCAGCACGGCGGCCCGCCAGTGCCGCAGGTCCACCGCCGCCTGCCGGCGGTCCGCGTCGGTCAGCACCGGGACCTGGCCGGTCTCGGCCACCCGGCGCAGCAGCAGGGCCGTCGGGCGGTCCGGGGCGCCCCAGCGGGCGGTCGGGTCGTCGGCGGCGCGCGGGCCGATGAAGTAGCCGCCCGGCGCGGTGAACGCCAGCCGGGTCCGGGCCGACCAGAACGTCGCCGGGCTGACCCCGGCCCCGGTCACCGGCGGCACGGGCACCAGCGTCCGGCCGGCCGGCACGTACGCCCGCCAGCCGCCGTCGGCCACGAAGGCCGGCACCGGCCACGCCGGCACGGTGCGGATGGGGGTGGGCGCGAGCGGGAGCAGCGCGGCGGCCACCGCACCACCCCACAGCAGCCGCACCGGCACCGCTGGCCCGCCGGCCGGTCCGTCGCCGCCGGGGGCGGCGGCCGACCGGAGCCGGTCCAGGGAGAGGGCGACCAGCACCCCCAGCACCGGTACGCAGACCAGCGCGAACCGGGCCGGCACCACCAGGTCGAGCAGCGGCACCCCGGCGACGAGCCGGTACGGCCCGGGCAGCCCGGTCGACGCCCCGTCCACCAGGACGGTGGTGCCGAGGGAGAGCAGCGCGGCGAGCGTGCCGACCACGGCCAGCGCCCGGACCAGCGGGCGACGCCACAGCCAGACCACGATCACCACGGCGAGCACCAGCAGGCCCGGCCCGAAGAACGAGTTCTCCTCGGTCGGGTTCGGGGCCAGCAGCCCGGGCAGGCGGTCGTCGCCGAGCACCGTCTGCCGGGCGGAGGCGGTGAAGGAGGCGGCGTCGAGCCGGAACCCCGGCGCGTCGAACGGCATCCCCCGGTAGTGGCCCGGCCCGGCGAACTGGAACCACAGCGGGTACGCCAGCAGCGCCCCCGCCACCAGCGCCCCCACCCCGATCCGGCCGAGCAGCGCGGGCGCCAGCCGGCGGGCCGCCGCCCGGTCGGCGAGACCGTACGCGAGCGCCAGCACGCCGGCGGCGAGCGCCAGGAACACCAGCACCTCCTCGCCGAGGAAGACCTGGTACGCCACCAGCAGCCCGAGCGCCACCCCGCGCCGGCCGACCCGGCCGACGGTCGGCCGGAACACCAGCGCCAGGATCGGCGGCACCAGGAACTGGGCGGCCATGTGCAGGTGGGCCCCGGCCTGGGCCACCATGCCGGGGGCGAAGCCGCAGACCAGGCCGCCGACGGCGGCGGCGACCCGGGAGCCGACGAGCCGGCGGGCCAGCAGCGCGTACCAGGCGGTGGCCGTGCCGGCGAGGCAGGCGACCACCGCCACCAGGAACGCCGGCTGGGTGCCGAACAGCAGCGTCACCGGGGTCAACGGCACGCCCAGCCCGAGCACCGAGGTGTTGGCCATCAGGTTGACCCCGTCCGGCGCGTTCAGGGCCGTGCTGTGCAACGGGTTCTCCGGGCCGGTGACCGCGCGGGCCGCCCGGGCCAGCATCCACTCGAACAGCATCTGGTCGTTGTCCTGGTGGAACAGCCGGTCGGGGCGTCCCCACTGCCCGCCGGTGAGCAGCACGGCCAGGCCCAGGTAGCCGGCGACCACCGCGACGTCCACGCCGCGCGGCCGCCACCGCCGGCGGGCCGGCCGCGCGTCCGCCGGCGCCCGGCCGGACGCCGGGCCCGGCTCCGGTGCGGGACCGCGGGAGACGGGCGCGGCCGGGGCTGCCATCAGGCCGGCGGGTCGGTCAGCGCCCGGACGTCCCAGACCCACACGTCCAGCTCACGGCGGCCGGGGCCGACCAACTCCTCGACGGTACGCCGCAGCGGCTCGGCGTTGTGCTGGCGCACCGGCAGCACCAGGACGGCGGCCCGCCAGTGCCGCAGCTCGTCGAGGGAGCGGCGGCGCTGCCGGTCGTCCAGCTTCGGCGTCCGACCGGTGGTGGCCACCTCCTCCAGCAGCTTGCCGACCCCGCTGGGCCGGCCGCCGAAGCGCCCCGGGTCGCCGGTGTTGCCGTTGCGCGGGGAGAGGAAGTAGCCGCCGGGGATCTTGAAGTCGAGGTTGGTGGACGCGGCCCAGCGCATCCCGTGGGTGTTGCCCATGCTGGGCACCGGGATCGGCACCAGGGTCTGGTCCGCCCCGACGTACTCGCGCCACCGGTCGGCGGTGATGAACTCCGGCACCGGCGGGCGCGAGGTGACCGCCAGCGGCATCGGCGCGATCGGCAGCAGCGCCAGCGCCAGCGCGCCGACACCGAGGGTGCGCACGGTGCGGGCCTCGGCCGGCCGCAACGACCAGATCCGCTCGACGGCGAGCGCCAGCAGCACGCCGATCACCACCGTGGTGATCATCCCGAACCGGGTCGGCACCACCGCGTCCAGCAGCGGCACCCGCACCAGCAGCTCCCACGGGCCGGTGAACAGCTCCCGGTCCCACCAGGAGACCCGCTCGCCGAGGGAGAGCACCGCGAAGAACGCCCCGGTCGCGGCGAGCGCCCGGACCACCGGCTCGCGGCGCAGCCAGAGCACGATGCCGACGGACAGCAGCGCGAGGCTCCAGCCGAAGAAGGCGTTCTCCTCCGAGTAGTTCGGGGCCAGGTTGATGTTGGCCCGCTCGTTGCCGCCGAGGGTGGGCGAGCCCGGGGCGAAGAAGGCCGCGATGTCGTTGCCGTAGTCCCGGACCGCGTCGCTGAGCCCGTGGTACGCCATCGGCCCGGCGAACTGCACGTAGAGCGGGTACGCCAGCAGCGCCCCGGCCAGCCCGGCGCACACCGCCACCGCGACGCCCAGCGGTCGCCACGCCGCCGACCACAACGCGGGCCGCTGCGCCAGCACGGCGATCAGGAACACCCCGCAGGCCAGCGCGGTGAAGAGCAGGATCTCCTCGTTGATGAACGCCTGCACGGTCACCAGCAGGGCCAGCAGCGCCCCGTCCCGGACCGGCCGGCGCGACCGGGTGATCACCAGCACCCGCCAGACGATGAACGGCAGCAGGAACTGACTGATGATGTTCGGGTGCCAGCTGGCGTGCGAGAGCATCGCCGGGGAGAAGCCGCAGAACCAGCCGCCGACGGCGGCGGCCAGCGGGGTGCGCACCACGTGCCGGGAGAGCACCCGGTACCAGGCGGCGGCGGTGCCGGCCAGGCCGAGGGTGACCAGCACCACGAAGGACACCGCCGGCCCGAAGAGCAGGGTCACCGGCACCATCGGGATGCCGAGCGCCAGGATGGCCGTGTTGGCCATCAGGTTGACCCCGTCGGGGAAGTTGAACTGGTCGGTGTAGAACGGGAACTCCCCGTGCAGCACCACCCGCACGCTGTGGGCCAGGAAGAACTGCACCTGCGCCGGGTCGCTGCTGTACAGCGACGCGACCCGGCCCGCCGGGTCGACCCAGATCCGGCTGGTCACCCAGAGCGCGGCGAGCAGGAAGAGGCCGTACACGGCGAGGTCCCGCCGCCGGGTGGTCCACCGCCAGCGCCGCCTACGGGCCCCGCCCGGCTCCGCCGCGCTCCGGGACACTTCCGCGGGCCCGGCGGAGGGCGGGACGGCGTCGGCAGCCGGGGCCGGCGTGGCCGGGGCGTCGGCGGGGGCCGGCTCCGCGACGGCCGGAGCGGCGACAGCGGCGGCAGCCGGGGGGGCCTCAGCGGCGGGGGCCGGGGCGAGGGTCGGTGCCTCCGTGGCCGCGGGCCGCTCGGCGGTCGCCACCGTCGTCCGGGCGGCGGGCCCCACGGGAGCGTCGGGAACCGGGGGGAATTCTCCACGGGGCTCGGCAGGGGTCACAGTCGGCGGAGTCTACCGGAGCCGGCGAAAGCCCTGAAATCACCGGGCGGTCCTATGTGGTCGGTCCCGCCGCAGCTCACGGGACGGTGCGAGGTGCCGGTCCGCGCGGTCCGGACGTCTCGTACCATGTGGGGCGCGAACACGACCGGACGACGCGATCGGGGGCGTACAGGTGGCTTCAGTCCGCCGGCGCGGCATGACGGCCACCGCACTGCTCACCGTGCTGCTGACCGCCGCCGCCTGTGGGCCGGTGGCCGACCGGAAGCCGGACGTCCTTCCCGTCGGCTACGACAGCCTGGACGGGACGCTGCGGGTGTGGCCCGCGCGGGGGCGGTTGGCCGGCGACAGCACCGCGACGGCGGCGGTCACCGAGGCGGTCCGGGCCTGGCGTACGCCGGCCGACGACCGCGCGCACCTGCCCTCGTCCGGGATCCTGTGGTCCGGTGAGGTGGACGGCGCCCCGCTGGCCCTGGTGGCCGCCGACGTCCCCGGGGAGAGCGCCTCCTGGCTGCTCCAGCTCACCCGCGACGGCGACCGGTACGTGGTCGACCGGGCCAGCGAGTACACCGAGCCCGGCTACCTCGTCTACTCCGACGTGCTGCCGGTGCAGACCGGCGACGGGCGCCGGTACCTGCTCTCCGGCCGGGTGGAGCGGCTGCTCGGCCCCAAGGGCCGGGCCCTGGCCAGCCGGGACGGGCTGACCGACCCGGTGGACGTGCCGGCCTGCCGGGCCGTGGCGCTGACCGCGACGCTGCGGGCCACCCGGTCGCTGCCGCGCGGCCGGGCCGCCGACCGCCTGCTCGACCTCGGCACGGCCACCACGGACCCGCGGTACCCCCTGGTCCGGGACGAGACCGGCTCGGGTCGGCGGGCGCTGGACGGCCTGGACACCTGCGTGCTCGCCGACGAGCAGGGCCCATTCGGCAGCGTCCCCCGCCGGATCGGCGACCGGGACGCGCCCCGCTCCGTGCCCGAGTCCTGGCCGATGGCGAAGCTGAGCGTCCGGGCGCTGGGCGAGGTGGCACTGGGCGGGGGCGACCCGGCCGACCTGGAGCAACTGAGCTGGGAGACCGACGCGGGCACCATGACCGCGGTGGTGTACCGGCCGGCCGACGGCGGCGACCCGGTGGTCTCGCCGGCCGACCGGGCCAACACGTTGCAGACCTACGTGCTGCCCGTGCCGGGGCAGCCGCTGGTGGTGCTGAGCTGGCGGTCCAGCCGGTACAGCTCGCTGTCGGTGCCGCCGGGCACCCCCCGGCTGGTCGACCGGCCCGGGCTGGTGGTGGTGCCGCAGCCGGTGAGCAAGGCCACCTTCAGCCTGGCCGGCGCGGAGAAGACCTACTACCGCTCGGTCGGCGGTCGCTGATCCCGGCCCGTCCCCCTCGCCGGTCGTCGGCTTGATCGAATCGGTGTGCGGCACATCGGGGCATCCCAGCACAGGGGGACCGCAACATGCCGCACACCGAGTTGATCAACCGGGACGGTCGGATCAGTTGTGCGCGCCGCTCCCGCCGGCCGGCAGGCTCACCGGCTCGTCCTGCTGGGCGTCCAGGCGGGAGATCCACCCGGTGACGTCCCGGGCCACGTCCTGGGCGGTGAGACCCAGGTCGGCGAGGATCTGTGCGCGGGTGCCGTGCGGGTGCCAGTCGGCCGGCACGCCCAGGTCGCGCAGCGGCACCCGGACGTCGGCGTCCCGCATCGCCTGGGCGAGGGCGTCGCCGACCCCACCGACCCGGACGCCGTCCTCGACGGTGACGACGAGGCGGTGGGCGGCGGCCAGCTCGACCAGCTCGGCCGGGACCGGGCGGACCCAGCGCGGGTCGACCACGGTCACCCCGTAGCCCTGCTCGGCGACCCGGGCGGCGACCTCCATGCCGAGCTGGCCGAAGGAGCCCACCGCGACCAGCAGCACGTCGACGCGGGCCGACTCGGTCAGCACGTCGACCGGGCCGACCCGGCGCACGGCCGGCAGGTCGGCGGCGACGGTGCCGGTCGGGAACCGGACGATGGTCGGGCCGTCGTCCACGGCGACCGCCTCGCGCAGCTCCTCGCGCAGGCTGGCGGCGTCCCGGGGCGCGGCGATACGCAGGCCCGGCACCACGCCGAAGACGGACATGTCCCACATGCCGTAGTGGCTCGGCCCGTCCGGGCCGGTGATCCCGGCCCGGTCCAGCACGAACGTCACCGGCAGCTTGTGCATCGCCACGTCCAGCAGGACCTGGTCGAAGGCCCGGTTGAGGAAGGTCGCGTAGACCGCCACCACCGGGTGCAGCCCGCCGAGCGCCAGCCCGGCGGCCGAGGTGACGGCGTGCTGCTCGGCGATGCCGACGTCGTACACCCGCCCGGGGTGCTTGCGGGCCAGCTTGGCGATGCCGGTGGGCTCGGCCATCGCGGCGGTGATGCCCACCACGTCGGGCCGGGAGTCGGCGATCGCGACCAGCTCGTCGGCGAAGACGTGGGTCCACTTCACCGAGGGGGCGGCGACCAGCTTGCCGGTCTCCACGTCGAACGCGCCGCCAGGGCCGTGCAGGCAGTCCGCCTCGTCCTCCTCGGCCGGGCGGTAGCCGTAGCCCTTCCGGGTCACCGCGTGCACGATCACCGGGCCGCCGAAGTTCTTCGCGGCCCGCAGCGCGGACTCGACCGCCTCCAGGTCGTGGCCGTCGACCGGGCCGACGTACTTGATGCCCAGGTCCTCGAACATCGCCTGCGGGGCGACCGCGTCCTTGATGCCCTTCTTGACCGCGTGCAGCACCTCGTACATCGGCCGGCCGACCAGCGGGGTCGAGCCGAGGGCGTCCTTGACGGTGTCGAGGATCTTCTCGTAGCCGGGGTTGAGCCGCAGCGAGGAGAGGTGGTCGGCCAGGCCGCCGATCGTCGGCGAGTAGGAGCGGCCGTTGTCGTTGACCACGATCACCAGCGAGTTGCCGGCGGTGGCGATGTTGTTCAGCGCCTCCCAGCACATGCCCCCGGTCAGCGCGCCGTCGCCGACCACGGCGACCACGCTGCGCTGCTCGCCGCGCAGCGCGTACGCCTTGGCCAGGCCGTCGGCGTAGGACAGGGCGGTGGAGGCGTGCGAGTTCTCGACCAGGTCGTGCTCGCTCTCGGCCTGGCTCGGGTAGCCGGAGAGGCCGCCGCGCTGGCGCAGCCGGTCGAAGCCGTCCTGCCGGCCGGTGAGGATCTTGTGCACGTACGCCTGGTGGCCGGTGTCGAACAGGAGCCGGTCCCGGGGGGAGTCGAAGACCCGGTGCATCGCCAGGGTCAGCTCCACCACGCCCAGGTTGGGCCCGACGTGCCCACCGGTGCGGGAGACCTTGGCGATCAGGAAGTCGCGGATCTCGGCGGCGAGGATGTCCAGCTGCTCGGCGGTCATCCGCTTCACGTCCTGCGGACCCCGCACCGTGCCCAGCAGCCGGCCGTGGATGGCCGTGTCCTCTTCAACGCTCATGAGCGAAGAGTCTATCGGCCGTCCGGTAGTCCGCAGCCTGGCCGGGCAACCACCCGCCTGACCCGGGGGACAGTCAGCCCGTGATCACCAGCCGGCGGGGCGGCACCGCCGGCGGCGCGCGGCGGGCCGGTCCGGCCGGCGTCCAGGAGCCCAGCACGGTGGCCTCCCGGGCCCCGGTGACCGACGGGATCGCCCCTGGCAGGCCGTGCCAGGAGAGCCAACCGAGCAGGGCGAACGCGTACGCCTCCCTGGCCTGGGCCGGCACCCCCAGCTCGTCGCTGGCCCGCAGCCGCCACCGGCCCCCGCCGAGCGCGGCCAGCCGGCCCAGAAGTGTGGGATTGCGCACCCCGCCCCCGGCGGCCACCACCTCGGCCACCCCGTGCCGGTCGCACTCGGCGGCCACCGTCCGGGCGGTCAGCTCGGTCAGCGTGGCCAGCACGTCGTCGGCGGCCACCGGTTCGCCGAGCGCGGCCAGCCGGTCGTCCAGGTAGCCGGCGTGGAACAACTCCTTGCCGGTGGACTTGGGCGGCGGCGCGGCGTAGTACGGCTCGGCGAGCAGCAGCTCCAGCAGGGGCTGATGCACCCGGCCGGCCGCCGCCCGGGCCCCGTCGAGGTCGCAGGGGCGGCCGAGGAACCGCCGGGCCGCCGCGTCGAGCAGGGCGTTGGCCGGGCCCACGTCGTACCCGAGGACCGGGGCGCCCGGCGCGACCACGGTGAGGTTGGCGATGCCGCCCAGGTTGAGCGCCGCCCGGGGCGGCCCGGCCCGGCCGCCCAGCAGCAGCGCGTCGAAGGCCGGCACCAGGGGCGCGCCCTGCCCGCCGGCCGCGACGTCCGCCGACCGCAGGTCCGACAGCACCGGTACGCCCACCCGCGCCGCCACCCGGGCCGGCGCGCCGAGCTGGAGGGTTCCCCGGGCCCGGCCGCCGTCGACCCAGTGGAACACGGTCTGCCCGGGCGAGACGACCGCGTCGACCCGTCCGCCGGCCAGTTCCACGCCGCGCGCCGCCGCCTCGGCGAACACCTCGCCGAGCCGGTTGTCCAGCCGGCAGACCGCCTCGATCGTGGTCGGGTTCGGCGGCAGCAGCGCCCCGATCTCCGCCCGCAGCCCGTCGTCGTGGTCCACGCTGGCGAACCCGAGCGGACGCAACCGCAGGGTGTCCCCCTCGGCGGCGAACTCCACCGCCGCCACGTCCACCCCGTCGTACGACGTCCCCGACATCAGCCCGACGATCCGCACGGCCGCTACCTCCCGACGGCCGGGGGCAGCAGCAGCCCGACCAGCTCGACGTGCTGGGTCATCGGGAACAGGTCGAAGCCCCGCAGCTCCGCCAGCCGCCACCGGGCCCCGGCGAACGTGCGCACGTCCCGGGCGAAGGCGGCCGGGTCGCAGGCCACGTACGCCACCGCGCGCGGGGCGGCGGCCAGCACGTCGCGCACCACCTGCGCGCCCGCCCCGGTGCGCGGCGGGTCCAGCACCACCAGGTCCACCGGTCCGGTGATCCGGCGGCGGGCCAGCGCGGTCTCCACCCGGGCCGCCACCACCTCGACCTGGGGCAGGTCCCGCAGGTTCTCCCGGGCGGCGGCGACGCCGGACGCGGCGGACTCGACGACGGTGATCCGGGCGTCCGGGCCGACCCGGCCGGCCAGCGCGGCGGCGAACAGCCCCGCCCCGCCGTACAGGTCCCAGGCCGACTCGCCCGGCCTCGGGTCGAGCAGGTCGAGCACGGCGTCGACCAGGGTGTCCGCCGCCGCCGGGTGCACCTGCCAGAAGCCGGACGCGGGCAGCGTCCACTCCCGGCCGGCGGCCACCTCGCGCACCGCCGTCGGCCCGTCGACCGGCGTGGGCAGGCCGTCGGCCAGGGCGGTGACGGCGACGTCGCCGCCGGTGGAGGCCACCGTCTCCACCGCGTCCGCCGCCGGCCAGCGGGCCCCGCTCGGGGCGAGCACCGGCAGCTCCTGGATCGCCGGATGGGCGATCAGGCAGCGGTCGACCGGCACCACCTCGTGCGAGCGGTGCTTGAGCAGCCCGGCCCGGCCGGTGGCGTCCACCGCGTACCGGACCCGGGAGCGCCAGCCGAGCGGCCCGCCGGGCAGCGCCGCGATCCGGACTCCGAGCCGGTCGATCTCGGCGTCGGTGAGTCCGGCGAGCCGGCTGAGCTGCTCGCGTACCACCGCCGTCTTCCAGTCGAGCTGGGCCTGCGGCGCGACGTGCTGGAGGTCGCAGCCGCCGCAGCGGCCCGGCCGCGCGTACGGGCAGGGCGGCTCGACCCGCTCCGGGGCGGCGTCGAGCACCGTCACCGCGTCGGCCCGGACGAACCCCCGGTGCACCTCGGTCACCTCGGCGACCACCCGCTCCCCGGGCAGCGCGTGCCGGACGAACACCACCTGGCCGTTCACCCGGGCCACGCAGTGCCCGCCGGGCGCGACCGCGTCGACGGTCAGCTCGACCCGCTCGGCCTCCTCCAGCCCGCGCCGGTCGCCACCGGCCGGCCCGGTCTCCCCCGGGCCCCGCCGGTCGTCGCCGTCGTCCACCGGTGCGGTCATCGCTGGCTCCCCTCGGTCGGGCCGCTCTCGCCGGGCGGGGCCGGGACCACCGGCGCCACCGGTGGCGGCAGGGTGCTGCGCGGGGCGACCCGGGGGCCCCGGGCGGGGCCCCGGCTCAGGGTCGCGTCCAGCCGGTCGAGGTTCTTGCCGGCGGTGGAGGCGAGCTGCCACGGGACGCTGGTCACCATCACGCCCGGTTCGAACAGCAGCCGGCCCTTCAGGCGCAGCGCGCTCTGGTTGTGCAACAGGTTCTCCCACCAGCGGCCCACCACGTACTCGGGGATGAAGACGGTGACCACGTCGCGCGGCGACTCCCGGCGGGTGTTGGCCACGAAGTCGAGGATCGGCCGGGTGATCTCCCGGTACGGCGAGTCGATCACGGTGAGCGGCACCGGCAGCTCCCGCCGCTCCCAGTCGGCCTGGAGGTCCCGGGTGTCCTTGTCGTCGACGTTCACCGTCACCGCGGTCAGCGTGTCCGGCCGGGTGGCCCGGGCGTACGCGACGGCCCGCAGGGTCGGCTGGTGCAGCTTGCTGACCAGCACGATGGCGTGGTTGCGGGCGGGCAGCACGCCCCGGGCCTCGGTCGGCTCCAGCTCGGCGGCGACCCGGTCGTAGTGCCGCCGGATGGCCAGCATCAGCACGTAGATCAGCGCCATCGCGACGATGGCGATCCACGCGCCGAGCAGGAACTTGGTGAGCAGCACGACGACCAGCACCCCGCCCGTCATCGCCATGCCGAAGGTGTTGATCGCCCGGGACCGGATCATCCGACGCCGGGCCTGGACGTCCCGCTCGGTGCGCAGGTGCCGGTTCCAGTGCCGGATCATGCCGGCCTGGGAGAGCGTGAACGAGACGAAGACGCCGACGATGTAGAGCTGGATCAGCTTCGTCACCTCGGCCTGGAAGCCGACGATCAGCACCACGGCGAAGACGGCCAGGAAGACGATGCCGTTGGAGAACGCCAGCCGGTCGCCCCGGGTGTGTAGCTGCCGGGGCAGGTAGCGGTCCTGGGCGAGGATCGAGCCGAGCACCGGGAAGCCGTTGAACGCGGTGTTCGCGGCCAGGAAGAGGATCAGCGCGGTCATCCCGGCGACCACGTACAGCAGCACCGACCCGGAGCCGAACACCGTCTCGCCGAGCTGGGCGGTGACGGTCTTCTGCACGTACCCGTCCGGGCCGGAGAGGATCTGCTGCACCGGGTCCTCGACGAACTGGAGCCTGGTCAGCCGGGCCAGCCAGATGATGCCGACCAGCATGCCCACCGAGATGGTGCCGAGCAGCAGCAGGGTGGTGGCGGCGTTGCGGCTCTTCGGCGTCTTGAACGCCGGCACCCCGTTGGAGATCGCCTCCACGCCGGTGAGCGCGGCGCAGCCGGAGGAGAAGGTGCGCAGCAGCAGGAAGACCAGGGCGAACCCGGTGACGCTGTGCTCGGCCTGGATCTCCAGGCCGGCGCTCGGGGCGCGCAGGTCGTCGCCGAGGACGAAGACCCGGACCAGGCCGGTGAGGATCATCCCGCCGATCACGATCACGAAGCCGTACGTCGGGATGGCGAACGCGGTGCCGGACTCACGCAGGCCGCGCAGGTTCATCGCGGTGAGCACCACCACCGCGCTGACCGCGACGAGCACCTTGTGGGTGGCCACGAACGGCACCACCGAGCCCAGGTTGGCCACCCCGGAGGAGACCGACACGGCGACGGTGAGCACGTAGTCGACCAGCAGGGCGCTGGCCACCGCGAGGCCGGCCCGGGGGCCGAGGTTGACCGTGGCCACCTCGTAGTCGCCGCCGCCCGAGGGGTAGGCGTGCACGTTCTGCCGGTAGCTGGCCACCACCGTCAGCATCACCACGACCACCGCGAGGGCGATCCACGGCGAGAAGAAGAACGCCGACGCGCCCGCGATGGACAGCGTCAGCAGGATCTCGTCCGGGGCGTACGCGACGCTGGACAGCGCGTCGGAGGCGAAGACGGGCAGCGCGATGCGCTTCGGCAGGAGGGTGTGCTGGAGCCGGTCGGACCGGAACGGTCGACCGACGAGCAGCCGCTTCAGCAGCGAGGTGGGACTGGCCACAAGCGCTAAGGGTACGACCACCGTCCCGCTGTCGCCCGGGGTGGCTGAGCGTGGGGTGGGGACCGGGCGCGGTACCGTCGTGCCCCGCCGGTGACCCGGACGTGGCAGGCTCGCAGTCGACAGGTCACCGGCGGGTGCGCGCACCTTGGGAGGGACACCGTGCATGTCGTGATCATGGGGTGCGGCCGGGTCGGCTCGACCCTGGCCCAGAGCCTGGAGTCCCGGGGGCACTCGGTGGCGGTGATCGACCAGGACGCCGACGCGTTCCGCCGGCTCAGCCCGGACTTCGCCGGCGTCACCGTCACCGGGGCGGGCTTCGACGGCGAGGTGCTCCGGGAGGCCGGCATCGAGCGGGCGGACGCCTTCGCCGCGGTCTCCAGCGGCGACAACTCCAACATCATCTCGGCCCGGCTGGCCCGCGAGACGTTCGGCGTCTCCCGGGTGGCCGCCCGGATCTACGACCAGCGCCGGGCCCAGGTCTACGAGCGGCTGGGCATCCCCACCGTGGCCACCGTGCGGTGGACCGCCGAACGGATGCTGCGGCACCTCGTCCCCGAGGGCAACGTCGAGGTCTTCCGGGACCCGACCAGCACCGTCTCGATCGTCGAGGTGCCGGTGCACAAGGACTGGATCGGCCGGCCGCTGCGGGCCCTGGAGGAGGCGGCCGGCACGCGGGTGGCGTACCTGACCCGCTTCGGCATCGGCACGCTGCCCACCGGGTCCACCGCCGTACAGGAGGGCGACCAGGTCTTCATGCTGGTCACCGACGACATCGTGGCGTCGGTCACGTCGGTGGCGGGCAGCCCGCCGGAAGGAGCGCACTGAAGATGCGGATCGCCATCGCCGGCGCCGGCAACGTGGGCCGCTCGATCGCCCAGGAGCTGATCGACAACGGCCACCAGGTGATGCTGATCGAGCGCCAGCCCCGGATGCTGCGGCCGGACCGGGTGCCCGCCGCCGACTGGGTGCTCGCCGACGCGTGCGAGCTGGCCAGCCTGGAGGAGGCCAACATCGCCGGCTGCGACGTGGTGGTCGCGGCGACCGGGGACGACAAGGTCAACCTGGTGGTGTCGCTGCTGGCGAAGACCGAGTTCGCGGTGCCCCGGGTGGTGGCCCGGGTCAACCGGGCCGAGAACGAGTGGCTGTTCACCGAGCAGTGGGGCGTCGACGTCTCGGTGAGCAAGCCGCGGGTGATGGCGGCCCTGGTCGAGGAGGCGGTCACCGTCGGCGACCTGGTGCGGCTGATGACGTTCCGCCAGGGCGAGGCGAACCTGGTGGAGATCACCCTGCCGCCGACCGCCCCGTACGTGGGGCAGCCGATCCACGCGGTGCCGATCCCCCGGGACGCCGCGCTGGTGGCGATCCTGCGCGGCAAACGGGTGCTGGTGCCCAGCCCCGACGACCCGATCGAGGCCGGCGACGAGCTGGTCTTCGTCTGCACCGCCGAGGTGGAGGACGACGTCCGCGTGGTGATCCTGGGCCCGGACAGCGTCGAGCGGACCCGCAGCGCGGGCTGAGCGGGCTCTCTGGGGGGCCGAGCGGGGCGGCCGGCGGGTTCTCGGGGCCAGGGTCCCGCCGGCGCGGGTCGCGGGCGGCTCAGGCGCCGGGCAGCGGCTCCGGGGCGGTCTCGCGGGTCACCCGGCGTACCGTCCACACCGTGATCAGCAACAGCAGCGCGTACGGCGGGTAGCCCAGGGCCAGCCGGGCGACGCCGAGCGCGGTGTCCTGGTGGGCGAGGTAGAGCCCGGCCTGCACGCCGACCTTGGCCAGCCACACCACGCCCCAGAGCACGGTGAGCTGGGTGAAGGTGCGCACCAGGCGTGGGTCGTCCCGCCACTCCGAGCGCCCCTTGGCCACCAGCACCGACCAGATCCAGCCCACCAGGGGCTGCCGGATCGCCGCCGACGCCAGCAGAGCCAGGCCGTACCCGATGCCGTACAGGATGCCCGGCAGGTAGAAGTCGCGCTCGTCGCCGGTGCGCCAGGCGATCGCCGCGCCGATGCCGACGCCGACGAGGCCGTTGACCGCGTGCCGCACCGGCCGGCGCTGGGCCAGCCGCAGCCCGGCGATGAGCAGGGCCACGGCCACCGAGGCGATCACCGCGGGGCGCAGCTCGCCGATGATGTTGGCGATCACGAAGACCACCACCGGGATGCTGGACTCGACCAGCCCGCGCCAGCCGCCGAGCTGGTCGGCCATCTGCTCGGCGAGGCTCGGCAGCTGCTCGGAGTCCTCCGGGCCGGTTCCCGGTTCGGTCGCCCGGTGCTGTCCGGTGGTCATCGCGTCTCTCCCGTTCCCGGCGTCCGCGCCGTCACTTCGGCGACTCCAGCTCGTAGTACGGGTTGTAGATGACCTTGCGGTCGTCCCGCACCGCCACCCGTCCACGGGCGGTCAGGTGGCGCCCCGGCTCGATGCCGGCGATGTGTCGCCGGCCGAGCCAGACCAGGGTCACCACGTCGCTGCCGTCGTACAGGTCGGCCTCCAGCGTGGGCAGGTTCGTCCGCGGAGTGTAGACCACGGTACGCAACCGGCCGGTGACCGAGACCACCTGGCCGCGCGTGCACTGCCGGGCCGGCGTGCCGCCGGACTGCGCGCTCTCCCGGCGCAGCTCCTGCGCCTCGATCTCGGCCTCGCTCGCGGTGAGCCGGTGCAGGAGCCGCCGCAGCGACACCCTGCTGCCCTCGTCGGTCGTCATGACCTCCGCGTCACCCTCTCCTCCGCCGGCCGGCACGCGTCGGCACCGGTGCGGCCCCGAGCGTGCCGGGCCGTCCCGCCAGCGTACGCCGCGCGGCGTACCGGGGGGACCACCCGGCCGCCCGGGACGGGCCGCCGGCAGCGCGCCGACGGGCCGGCCCGGGCTCGGAGGGACGCCGGTCAGGCCCCGATCGGGCCCGGGGCGCCGGGGTCACCCTCGCCGGCCTGGTCGGCGACCTCGCGGGGCAGCCGCAGCGGCAGCGGCTCGCGCACCGGCTTGGCCTCCTGGCCGCGGTCGACGACCAGCCCGTCCAGGCACTCGGCCAGCGGGCCGGCGGTGGCCGGGTCGGTGGCGGCGGCGCCCTGGTAGACGCCCCGGACCATCCAGCGCGGGCCGTCCACGCCGACGAACCGCAGGTCGGTCAGGCCGTCCGGGGTGCGCACCCGGGCGCGCAGCTCGGGGCCGTACTCGCCCTGCACCTCCTGAGCCGCCACGCCGTCGTTGAACAGGGACTGGCGGATCTCCTCGCGTACCTCGTCCCAGATGCCCTCGGAGCGGGGCGCGGCGAAGACACCGAGTTGCAGGGCGCTCTCGCCGTGCACGAGGACGACCTGCTGGATCACGCCCTGCGGGTCGGCCTGCACGCGCACCTCGACGTCGGCCACCGCCGGAATCTGGAGGCTGCCCAGGTCGAGCCGCTGCACCCCGTCCGGGGCCTCGGCGACGTCGTACGGGCCGCGTTCCGGCCCCGACGAGCCCTCGGCGTCGTGCCCGTCCAGGACCTCGGTGGCCCGCTCGTCACGGCCCTGCCGACCGCCACCGGCCCGCTTTCGGGAGAAGATCACTGCGCCCGCCCTCCGCTGTTCGCACTCACCCTGCCACCTCTTCCGACTGGCCGCCGGCCCGGTCCGCCGGCGGCGGGACGAGCCCGGCGTGTCCACCGGTCGAGCCGTGCCCGCCGGCGCCCCGGCGGGACGGCGGCAGCTCGGCCGCCGGCCGGAAATCGACCCGCTCCACCCGCTGGACAACGAGCTGCGCGATCCGATCGCCACGGGAGATCTTCGCCGGCGCCTCCCGATCATGATTGATCAGGTTGACGAGGATCTCACCCCGGTAGCCGGCGTCGACCGTACCGGGCGCGTTGAGCACCGTCACGCCGAGCCTGGCCGCCAGGCCGGAGCGGGGGTGCACCAGACCGACGTAGCCCTCCGGGAGGGCGATCGCCACGCCGGTGGGGACCAGGGCACGCCCGCCGGGGGGCAGCTCCATGTCCGCCGCGGACATCAGGTCGGCCCCGGCATCGCCGGGATGGGCGTACGCCGGCAGCGGCAGCTCCGGGTCGAGCTGCCGTACGGGCACGGGTACGTCGTCGGTCACGATCTCCTTCTTCCGTCCGGTTCGTGGGGTGCCCCTGCCATCCTGCCGGGTCGGCCGCCCGTCGTGCGCCGTACCCTGGCAGGAGTGAGCCGATCGCCGTCCTCGCCGCCCGCCGCCACCTTGACCACCGCCTACGCGGAGCGGCTCGGCCTGCCCTGGTGGGCCTGGCTGGCCGGCCTGGCGCTCGGCGGCTTCCTCGCCGTGGAGCTGTGGATGGGCGCGACGGGGGTGCGCGGCTGGCTGCCGTTCGTGGTGCTGCTGCCGGCGGCGGCGGCCGTCCTGTGGTGGCTGGGGCGGATCCGGGTCGCGGTGGCCGACGGGGAGCTGCGGGTCGACGACGCCCGGCTGCCGGTGCGGTTCGTGGCCGACGCCGTCGCGCTGGACGCCGCAGGCCGCCGCGAGGTGCTCGGCGTCGGGGCCGACCCGCTCGCCTTCGTGGTCCAGCGCCCGTGGATCGCCGGGGCGGTGCAGGTGGTGCTCGACGACCCCGCCGACCCCACCCCGTTCTGGGTGATCAGCACCCGCGACCCGGTACGCCTCGCCGCGGCGCTCCTCGCCGCCCGCGCCGCCGCCTGAGCCGCGCGGGCTTCAGGGCATCGCGGGGTTCAGGGCAGCGCGGGGTTCAGGGCAGCGCGGGTGGGGTGCGCCCTCCGCCAGGCAGCGTCCGGCGCTGCCGGCGCAGGTCGGCGCGGAGCTCACCGGCGAGGGAGCGGGTGGCCCGCCGGTTGAGGTAGCTGGCCACCACCGCCCCGGTCAGGAACGGGCCGAGCGTGGTCAGGTTGCGGCCGAACCGCTTGAGCAGGGTGTCCCGCAGTTCCTTGCGAGCCGCCGTGCCGAGCACCGCGCCGACGCCCACCCCGGGCAGCATCGGGTTGATCCCGCGCTGGCTGGCCCAGGACTGGACCACGGCCACCGCCCGCTGGCTGCCGCCGATGGGCAGCGGGGCACCGTACACCTCGTGCAGCTCGCCGATCAGCTTCAGCTCGACGGCCACGACCGCGACCGTCTCGGCGGCCAGCAGCACCGGCGCGGAAAGAAGCGTGGGGGCGACGGTCCACTCCACGGCCGCGACCCCACCGCCGGCCGCGCCGATCCCGGCGGTCGTCCGGGCGGCGTTGCGGACCAGCCGGTCGGCCAGCGCCTCGTCGTCCAGACCGGGGAAGTGCCGGCGCAGGGTGGCCAGGTCACGGACCGGCACGTGCGGGGCGATCTCGGCGACGGCGTCGGTCATCCACCGCACGGCGGCCCTCGGCTTGAACAGGTCGGCCAGCCCCCGGACGCGGACCTGCCCGACGAGCCGGGTCAACAACTGTCGCCGCCGGGCCGGCTCGATGTCGTCGGCGGTGAGCGCGGCCACGGTGGCGCCGAGTTCGGCCCCACCGCCGGTCGGCCCGTCCCCGCCGGTCGGCTCCGCACCGCCGGTCGGCCCGTCCCCGCTGTCCCTGCCGGCCCGGCCCCGGTCGTCGGCGCCGGGTGCCGTCCCGCCGGGTCGGCCCGCCCCGGGGCCCGCCCCCGGACGCCCGGACCCGCCGGGCTCGTCGACGTCAGGCGTGGTGGGGCCGCCGGTGACCGGGCGACCGCCCGTGCCGTCGTCGCTGCGCTCGCCCATGCGTCGACCTCCCCGGTCCGTCTGGGTGGAAGCTGCCGAGACGAGTCAAGCAGTTCCCCGCTACCGGCGCACGGCGGCGCCGTGCGCGGGCGGGGCGTTGGCGGGCGTACGTGAGATGGCGGCTCTCCCCGCGGCGGCCTCGTCAAGGAGGCCGCCGCCGGGATGCCGCGTCGAGGTCAGACGCATTCGCGGCAGATCAACTCACCGTTGCGCTCGACCGCCAGCTGGCTGCGGTGGTGGACCAGGAAGCAGCGGGCGCACCGGAACTCGTCCTGCTGCATCGGTAGCACCTTGACCGTGAGCTCTTCGTCGGCCAGGTCGGCACCGGGAAGCTCGAAGCTCTCGGCCACCTCTGCCTCGTCGACGTCCACGGCGCCCGACTGTGAGTCGACCCGCCGGGCCTTGAGCTCTTCCAGGCTGTCCTCGCCGAGGTCGACCTCGTCGCGACGCGGGGCGTCGTAGTCGGTGGCCATCGGTTTCACTCTCCCATATCGATATGGTCGCTTCCGGTTGTAACGCCGGACGACGCTGTTTCGGTTCCGCTGGCCGGCCACCAATTTGTGTCGGTCACCCGACCCGACGGCCGGTCGGGACGGGGTCGCCAAAGGAACTCCCCCAGCGAGCGCGGTACCTTACCCCCCTCTGGGCGAGGCATGTATACCGCCCTCGTGGCTCAGATGTACGCCCCAGCCGTCGAAGTTGTTCCCAATGTGACTCAGGCGACACGAAGATAGGGGTAGTAGTACCCGCTTCCCGGTTGGCGCGCCGGCATGTCGGACTGTTTCCACGCGACCGCCGGACAACCGTTAACCTCAGCGGCGTACTCGACGGCCGGCGGGACGGCCCGACCGCCGACGGCCGCCGCCACCCACCCATCGTCCGGGAGCGCCCAGATGAGTTTTGCGCGAGTGCGAGCACTCGTTGTCGTCGGTCTGCTGGCGGTCGTCGCCCTAGTCTTCGTGGTCGTCGCCGTGGTCCGCGACACCCAGGGCGAGGCCGGGCTGGCCGGCGGCTGTCCCGAGGACGCCCCGCTCGCGGACGTCACCCTGCGCGAACGCAAGGACGTGAAGATCAACGTACTCAACGGCACGGACCGGCCCGGCCTCGCCTCCCAGGTCGCCGACGAGTTCAGCAACCGGCAGTTCCAGGTCAAGAAGACCGCCACCGAGAAGAAGCAGATCGACGACGTCGCCATCCTCCGGTACGGCCCGAAGGGCGTCGGCTCCGCGCACCTGCTGCGCGCGTACTTCCTCAACAACGCCAAGGACGGGTACGACGCCAAGCGCAAGGACGACACCGTCGACGTGGTGCTGGGCAACAGCTTCCAGCAGCTGGCCACCACCACCGAGGTGAACCAGTCCCTCGGCGATCTGGGCGCCCCGGTCGCGCCGCCCGGCTCGTGCCCGATGCCCGTCGACAAGTGACCCGCTGACCCCGGCCGCCGCCCGCCCGCCGGGCCCTGACGGACGCCCGACCATCCACCGGACGCGGCGGCCCGCTCAGGGCCCGCCACGGGGCGACGGCGGGCCGGGCGGCGGTCAGGGCCCGCCCGAGGCGTCCAGGGCGGCCAGCCGGTCGTGCAGCGGCCCGAACAACGCCGGCGGGGCGGCGATCACCAGGTCCGGCCCGGCGGCCCGCCCGCCCAGCCCACCGACCCGCAGCCCGGCCTCGGTGGCGACCAGCGCCCCCGCCGCCTGGTCCCAGGCGGCCAGCCCCTTCTCGTAGTACGCGTCCAGCCGGCCCTCGGCGACCAGGCAGAGATCCAGGGCCGCGGCGCCCTGCCGGCGGATGTCCCGCACGTGCGGGATCAGCTCGGCGAGCACCCGGGCCTGGTGCGCCCGCCGCCCGGCGTCGTAGCCGAACCCGGTGGCGACCAGCGCCTGGCCCAGGTCGGTCTCGCCCGAGCAGCGCAGCCGCCTCCCGCCGCGGTACGCGCCGCCACCGGCGGTCGCCGTCCACTCCTCGCCGGTCGCCACGTTGCGCACCACGCCCGCGACCACCTCGCCGTCCACCTCGGCGGCCAGCGACACCGCGCAGTACGGCAGCCCGTAGAGGTAGTTGACGGTGCCGTCGATCGGGTCGACGATCCAGCGCACCCGGGCCGCGCCGGCCGCCGGGGCGCCGTCGCCCGCGCCGTACTCCTCGCCGAGCACCGCGTCGTCGGGGCGGACCCGGCGCAGCGCGTCGACCACCTGCCGCTCGACGGCCCGGTCGGCGGCGGTCACCACGTCGGTGACGGTGGACTTGGTCGCGGCGACGAAGACCCCCTCGGCGCGCATCCGGTACGCGGTGCCCGCCGCGTCCCGAGCCGCGTCGATCGCGATCTTGAGAAGTTCCTGAGGCGTCGGCGCCAAACTGGTCATGGTTCGCTCCCTTCCCGCACGCCGGCCGCGTGAATGGATGACCGGCCAGGTCTTCGAAGATCAACGGTTGTCGACGCCATGTGAAGTCCTGGAGGAAACGCGCCCGCTGTCTCATCATTGACCATCCCCGCCGTGACACCGAACGCCGGTCCGGCGGGACTGGACGACGCCACGGCGTTGAGTCTCACGCGGTTAGCGACGCGGTGACACCCGGTCACTCTGCTCGCCGCGGGCAGGCAGCGACGGCGCGACCATTCACTGCCCCGCATAGCCAACTGGGCAAGCCTCCCGCAGAGCATGACACCGCTGCTCGCCTGACCGATGGACAATAGGCCGACCACCCCGTACCGGAATCGACCGCAGTAACGGTCACGGCCGCAACGAACACCATGCCGGCTGCCTGACCACCGCCACCGGCATCAACCTCCCACGCCAGAGCGATACAGGCCTATGCATTGACACATTCGAGTATGCAGAGTACGGTCTCGATCATCACTAGTTGATGCCCGATGCCAACCTGGCAGACAACTCGAGAAACGGGGATGAAGTGGCAGAGACGCGGCTCGAGAATGCTCAACTGTGGGGGAAAAGGACTGCCGTCGGCGCCGGAGTGGCGCTGGCGGCGATCCTCGGAACGGGGACCGCAGCCAGCGCCGCCACAACGCACCAGTACGCGTACTACGGCAACCAGACCAAGATTTATGGTGAGGTGTGGTTCAACAGTGGTGCTTGCTGTATCCCCCAGCGCAACTCCTTTACGGTCAAGGACCGGGTCGCGGATGGCACCCGGATCAAGGTCTACTGGAGTGGCGCTCGGACCGGCAATTACACTTTGCCGGACGGGGCGGGGAACGAGGAGACCTTCAGCATTGAGTCCAACAACGTCGCACGCGCCGTCATCCACTGGAAGGCCTGCACCCTAGTGAGCGGTGGCGTCGAATGGTGCAACAACCTGATGAACGATTACATCGACTGAAGCTGACAAATCTGCTCGAGCAATCGATTCGAGCAACATGACGCACCGCTAATCGTCGGCGCGGTCACTATCCTGGCAACGGGTGCAGTGACCGCGCCGTCGCCCTTCCTTGCACCTTTAGGGCAGAGTTTGACCGATACGTCCGGTCGCAGTTGGTATTGTCCGTCACGTGCCCACCTCCCGGTCCGTGGCGCCCGCGCCCGCCCGCGCCCGCCCACACCACCGCGGCCCACCCGCGACCGTCGCACCAAGCCTCGCAGGGCGGGCGACCAGTCGGGCTCTGGCGGGACTCGAACGGCCGGGCGATCACGATCCTCGCCCTCGACCTCGCCGCCACCGTGCCGGCCTGGTACTGGCTGTTCAACCGGCAGTTCGGGCGCAGCCCACTCTCCGCCGGCCTCGACAGGTGGAACCCCCCTTCGCGCGCCGGTATCCTCCTTACAAAGTCCACATCTACGTCGAATCGGCGGTCCCGATCGTTGGTACGCCGTGCGGCGCAGGATGATCGCCGCAGACGGCGTTACAATTCACCCCTGCCCACGCGCCACGGACCGCCGACGACCGGCCGGCCCGGGACACGGGGGTTCCTCAACCACATCGTCCGGCACCGTGCACCGTGCTGCGCCGGACAACCCGGCCGTGCTCGCTCTTCGCCTCCGGAAGGTCATTCGTGACAGAACCCCGCCAGACCGGCGCCGACGTTCGCTCGCTCACCGACACCCTGATCGCCCACGCGCAGAGCGCGGGTGGCCAGCTCACGTCGGCCCAGCTCGCGCGCACCGTCGAGTCCGCCGAGGTGACTCCGGCCCAGGCCAAGAAGATCCTGCGGGCGCTCGCGGAAGCGGGGGTGACCGTGGTCGTGGACGGCTCGGTCGGCCCCCGCCGCCGGGTCGCCGCCGCCCGGTCGGCCACCCCGGCGTCCCGGGCCACCACCGCCAAGACCACCAAGAAGGCCGCCGCGCCGGCCCCGAAGCAGGCCGCCGCCGCCGACGAGGCCCCCCCGCCGGCGCGCAAGGTCGCCGCGCGCAAGGCCACCACCGAGGCGGTCGCCAAGGCGGCCGTCCCGGCGAGGGCCGCGAAGTCCACCCGGGCCACCAAGGCGACCGTCGCCACGGCCGCCGGCAAGCCCGCCAAGGCCGCCGGCAAGGCCAAGGGCGAGGGTGCCGAGGGCGACATCGACCCGGAGGAACTCGCCGCCGAGATCGAGGACGTGGTGGTCGAGGAGCCGGCCGAGCTGGCCCAGGCCGCCGCGGCCGACGCCGCGAGCTCCGCCACCGACAACGACTTCGAGTGGGACGACGAGGAGTCCGAGGCGCTCAAGCAGGCGCGCCGCGACGCCGAGCTGACCGCCTCCGCCGACTCCGTCCGGGCGTACCTCAAGCAGATCGGCAAGGTGCCCCTGCTCAACGCCGAGCAGGAGGTGGAGCTCGCCAAGCGGATCGAGGCGGGCCTCTACGCCGCCGAGCGGCTGCGCGCCGCCGAGGAGGGCGAGGAGAAGCTGGTCCGCGAGATGGTCCGCGACCTCGGCTGGATCTCCCGGGACGGCGAGCGGGCGAAGAACCACCTGCTGGAGGCCAACCTCCGGCTGGTGGTGTCGCTGGCCAAGCGGTACACGGGCCGGGGGATGGCGTTCCTGGACCTGATCCAGGAGGGCAACCTGGGCCTGATCCGGGCGGTCGAGAAGTTCGACTACACCAAGGGCTACAAGTTCTCCACGTACGCCACCTGGTGGATCCGGCAGGCGATCACCCGGGCCATGGCCGACCAGGCCCGCACCATCCGCATCCCGGTGCACATGGTCGAGGTCATCAACAAGCTCGGCCGCATCCAGCGCGAGTTGCTCCAGGACCTGGGCCGCGAGCCCACCCCGGAGGAGCTGGCCAAGGAGATGGACATCACACCGGAAAAGGTGCTGGAGATCCAGCAGTACGCCCGGGAGCCCATCTCGCTCGACCAGACCATCGGTGACGAGGGCGACAGCCAGCTCGGCGACTTCATCGAGGACTCGGAGGCCGTTGTCGCGGTCGACGCCGTCTCCTTCTCGCTGCTGCAGGACCAGCTCCAGCAGGTGCTCCAGACGCTCTCCGAGCGCGAGGCGGGCGTGGTCCGGCTCCGCTTCGGCCTGACCGACGGCCAGCCACGTACGCTGGACGAGATCGGCCAGGTCTACGGGGTGACCCGGGAGCGGATCCGGCAGATCGAGTCCAAGACGATGTCGAAGCTGCGTCACCCGTCCCGTTCACAGGTACTCCGTGACTACCTGGACTGAGCCGTTTCGTCAACCAGGCGTGTCGGTTTGATCACCAGCCGTACAACACCCGATGGTGATCGGTCGGTTGCACGATTGTGATCGTTGACGTGGCACCCTTGGTGCACGGCACACTGTTGCTGCCATGTGTGACCTCGGTCCCCCGCGGGCACACAGGGAAGGCAGGGCCCGAGTTGGGTGTTGCACGATAGGTGAGCAACGACCGAAGAGATTGTTCATCGGTGACGACCAGAGGAGGAAGGCGATGACCCCGACCCTCACGCCGCCGCCCGAGACGGTGGCTCCCCCAGCCGCCGATGAACGGTGCGACCGCTGCAACGCTGCCGGCAAGCTCCGTATCACTCTGGCGGGCGGGAGCGAGCTGGTGTTCTGTGGGCACCACGCGAACAAGTACGCGGAGGATCTCGTGAAGATCACCGTGCGGTTCGCGACGGACCCCGAGTTCAGCTGGCGTGGCGCCGATCTTATGGCGAACTGAAAACGCGTAACACCAAAACCGACATAGCCGGCCGGAGGTGCCCTACGGGGCCCCTCCGGCCGGCTTTCGGCACTCCGCCCCCACCCACCCCACCCCGGCCCGCCGCGTGGATCAAGAGGTTTGCGTCGCGGGTGGGGTCCCGGGACGACGCAAACCTCTTGGTCACCGCAAAAGACCCCCGGGGGTGGTGAAGTTAGAGGGTTTGGACCGTGGCTATGCGTTCCTCTAGCTGTTCGATGGTGGCCTGGGCGCTCGGCGGGCCGCCGCAGAGGCGGCGCAGCTCGGCGTGGATCTTGCCGTGTGGCAGGCCGGTGCGGTGGTGGCGGGAGGCCACCAGGGCGTTCAGCTGCCGCCGTAGCGCCACCCGACGCTGGGCCGCGCTCATCGGCGGCGGGGGCGCCGCCGTGGCCGTAGCGGCCGGCTGAGCGGTCCGCTCGGCGGTCCGGCGACGCTGGGCGGCCAACTGCTCGGCCTGCCGCTTGGTGAGCAGCAGGGAGACCTGGTCGGCGGTGAGCAGCCCGGGCAGGCCGAGGTACTCCTCCTCCTCGGGGGTGCCGGCCTGGGCGGCGGTGCCGAAGGAGGCGCCGTCGAAGATCACCTGGTCCAGCTCGGCCGTGGCGGAGAGGGCCAGGAACCGCTTCTCCAGCTCGCCGCTGGCCTGGTCGTCGCGCTGGGCGCGCTCCAGCAGGTCGTCGTCGAAGCCCTCGCGGTCCTTCGGCTTGCCGAGCACGTGGTCCCGCTCGGCCTCCATCTCGCTGGCCAGCCCGAGCAGGTGCGGCACGCTGGGCAGGAAGACCGAGGCGGTCTCCCCCGGGCGGCGGGCCCGGACGAACCGCCCGATGGCCTGGGCGAAGTAGAGCGGGGTGCTGGCGCTGGTGGCGTAGACGCCGACGGCGAGCCGGGGGATGTCGACGCCCTCGGAGACCATCCGGACCGCGACCAGCCACCGCTGCCCGGACTCCGCGAACGTCGCGATCCGGGCGGAGGCCCCCTGGTCGTCGGAGAGCACCACTGCGGCCTTCTCACCGGTCACCTGCTCGATCAGCCGCGCGTACGAGCGGGCGGTCTGCTGGTCGCTGGCGATGATCAGCCCGCCGGCGTCGGACATCCCGGCGTTGCGCAGCACGGTCAGCCGGGCGTCGGCGGCCCGCAGCACCTGCGGCATCCAGTCGCCGGCCGGGTCCAGGGCGGTACGCCAGGCCTGCGCGATCAGGTCCTGGGTCATCGGCTCGCCCAGCCGGGCGGCCAGCTCGTCGCCGGCGTTCGTCCGCCACCGGGTCTCCCCGGAGTACGCCAGGAAGAGCACCGGCCGGACCACGCCGTCGCGCAACGCGTCGGAGTAGCCGTACACGGCGTCGGCGCGGGAGCGGAGCAGGCCGTCGCCGCCCCGCTCGTAGGTGACGAAGGGGATCGGGTTGTCGTCGGAGCGGAACGGCGTGCCGGTCAGCATCAGCCGGCGCACGGCGGGCTCGAACGCCGCCTTCACCCCGTCGCCCCAGGTCCGGGAGTCGCCGGCATGGTGGATCTCGTCGAGGATGACCAGGGTGCGCCGGGTCATGGTGCGCCGCCGGTGCACCTGGGGCGCCATCCCGACCTGCGCGTACGTGATGACCGCGCCGTGGAAGTCGGCCGAGGAGTGCAGGTCGGCGTTGCGGAACGCCGCGTCGAGCTGGATGCCGACCCGGGCCGCCGCCTGTGCCCACTGGGTCTTCAGGTGCTCGGTGGGGGCGACCACGGTGACCGCCTCGACGGTGCCGTCGGCGAGCAGCTCGGCGGCGATCCGCAGGGCGAAGGTGGTCTTGCCGGCCCCGGGGGTGGCGACGGCCGTGAAGTCGTCGGTGCGTCGTCGCAGGTACTCCACCAGCGCCTTGCGCTGCCAGGCGCGCAGTGGTGGGAACGTCTCGAGCACCGGCGTCCGGGCTGCCACGCGTCAGGCTCCTCTCCGACCGCCACGACGGCGGACCCCGGCCGAGGGCCACGGGTACCGCCGCCCATGAAAAGACCCTCGCGCATCGGTTGCCGCGAAGGCCGAATCAGCATAACCAGCGCGCGCCGGTCGGCCCAGGCGACGCCACGCTGGTCACATCCGCACCGCCCGGCACCCGTACCGATTGCGCCTCCGCCCTCACCGTGCGTCAGGAGCGGGGGCCGCGGGTGCCGGTGCGGGGCGGGCGGAGCGTGGCCACCGGCGCGGACCAGCGCCGCCGTAGCGCCACCAGGCGCAGCGCGAAGACGAACACCGCCGCGGCGGTCAGCCCAGCGGCGTTGGCGTGCCCGGACGCGTCGAGCGCCGCCACGGCGACCGAGCCACCGAGCGCGGCCACCGCGTAGATCTCCCGGCGCAGCACCACGGGGATCTCGCCGGTGAGCAGGTCCCGGGCGAGCCCGCCGCCGATGGCGGTGAGCATGCCGATGAGGCAGGCCCCGACCGGCGGCACCTGGGCGTCGAGCGCCTTGAGGGTGCCGGTGACGGTGAACAGCCCGAGGCCGGCGGCGTCGAGCACCAGCACGGTGGTGCGCAGCCGGGCGAGCTGGGGGTGCAGCCAGAACACGGCGGCGGCGGTGACCGCGGCCGTGGCGGCGTACCGCCAGTCGGCGAAGGCCAGCGGGGGCACCTCGTCGATGACCAGGTCGCGGAAGATCCCGCCGCCGAGCGCGGCGATGAAGCCGACGAAGGCCACGCCGAACAGGTCGAGCCGCTTGACCACCGCCGCGGAAGCGCCGGAGGCGGCGAAGACCGTCACCCCGGCCAGGTCGGCGAGGAGCAGGGCGGTGGAGGTGGTCACCGCCGAAGGTTACGTGGGCGGCCGGAACGGCCCCCCGTGGTCACGCGCCCCAGGAGTCGTAGATCTCCTTGCACTTCGGGCAGACCGGCGAGCCCGGTTTGGCCGCCTTGGTCACCGGAAACTTCTCCCCGCAGAGCGCGACGACGAAGGTGCCCATGACGGCACTCTCGGCGATCTTGTCCTTGCGGACGTAGTGGAACATCTCGGGACCGGTGTCGGCGTCCTTCAGTTCCGGACGCTCGAGAACCTCTGTGCTCACGACTGCACCTCCAACTTTGCAGTTTGACAGGTCGGCCTGACCGGGTCCACCGGAGGCCACCGCGCGACGGCCCGTAACGTTAATGACGTGAACAGCTTCCATATTCGTCACGGCGCCGAGGTGGCCGACGCCCTGCGTGAGCACCGCCCGGTCGTCGCCCTGGAGAGCACAATCGTCTCGCACGGCCTTCCCCGGCCGGACAACCTGCGGGTGGCCCGCGAGATCGAGCAGGCGGTACGCGACGCCGGCGCGGTCCCGGCGACCATCGGCATGGTCGGTGGCCAACTGGTGGTGGGACTCGACGACGCGGAGCTGACCCGGCTCGCCACCGTCGACGGGGTGAGCAAGCTCTCGGTCCGCGACCTGGCGGTGGCCGCCGCGATCGGGGCTGACGGGGCCACGACGGTCGCCGCCACCAGCGCGGTCGCCGCCGCCGCGGGGATCGGGGTCTTCGCCACCGGCGGGCTGGGCGGGGTGCACCGGGAGGCCGCGCAGACCTTCGACGAGTCCGCCGACCTGGGCACCCTGGCCCGGACCCCGATCGCGGTGGTCTGCGCCGGGGTCAAGTCGATCCTCGACGTCGGGGCCACCCTGGAGCGGCTGGAGACCCTCGGTGTCGCCGTCGTCGGCTACCGCACCCGACGGTTCCCCGGCTTCTACCGCACCGACTCCGGGTTCGACCTGGACTGGTCGGTCGACTCCCCGGAGCAGGTCGCCGACGTGCTGGCCGCCCGCGCCGGGCACGGCGTGCACCACGGCGGGCTGATCGTGGCCAACCCGCTCCCGGTCGACGAGCAGCTCGACCCGGACCTGCACGACCGCACGCTCGCCGAGGGCCTGGCCCGGCTGGAGCGCGACGGGGTGACCGGCAAGGCCGTCACGCCGTACCTGCTGGCGTACTTCCACTCCGCCACCGCCGGCGCCAGCCTCGCGGTGAACGTGCGGATCATCCTGCGCAACGCCGACCTCGCCGCCCGGGTCGCGGTCGCCGCAGCGGGCCGCGGCGACTCCGCCGCATGACCGCTCCGTCCCGCATCGTCGTCGTCGGCGACCTGATCACCGACGTGGTCGCGGTGCTCGGCGGGCCGCTGGCGACCGGCTCGGACACCCCGGCCACCATCCGGGTCAGCGGCGGCGGGCAGGCGGCCAACACCGCCGCCTGGCTCGCCGCCCAGGGCGTCCCGGTGACCATGGTCGGCGCGGTCGGGGACGACGACGCGGGACGCGACCGGGTGACCGAGCTGGAGCGCGCCGGCGTGGACTGCGCGATCGAGCGGCACCCGGGCCGCGCCACCGGCACCGTCATCGTGCTCACCGGCGCCGGGGAGCGCACGATGGTCACCGAGCGGGGCGCGAACCTGTGGCTCGCCGCCGGACACGTGGAGCAGGCCCTGGCCGGGGTGCCCGACGCGCGGCACCTGCACCTGTCCGGGTACTGCCTGCTGGACGACGGGTCGCGCGGGGCCGGGCTGCGCGCGCTGGCCGCGGCGCGCGAGCGCGGGCTCAGCACCAGCGTCGACGCGGCGTCCGCGGCGCCGCTGCGGCAGGTCGGCGCGTCGGTCTTCCTGGCCTGGGTACGCGACGTCGACCTGCTTCTGGTCAACGCCGACGAGGCGGCCGTGCTGGCCGGCGGGCTGGACCCGGCGGCGCAGGCCCGGGCGCTGTCGGCGACGGCCCGGCGGGTGGTGGTCAAGCGGGGCGCGGCCGGGGCGGTCTGGGCCGACCGGACGGCTACGGTCAGCGTCGCCCCGGCGCGGCGGGTGGCGGTGGCCGACGTCACCGGGGCCGGAGACGCCTTCGCCGCCGGGCTGCTGTCCGCCTGGCTGGCCGGGGCCGGGCCCCGGGCGGCGCTGGACCGGGCCGGCGACCTCGGCGCGCTGGCCGTCTCCACGGTCGGCGCCCGGCCCGCGCCCTGACCGGACGCGCCGGCCTGGACGGGACGGGTCCGGGACGGGCGCGCCGGCGGCTCGGCCGGGCCGGTCAGGGCTCGGCGTCGATGACCTTGTGCGGCCGGTCCTCGGCGGTCAGGCTCATCGGCGGGGTCTCGTCCCGGCTACGGGGGTGGAACCGGTTGGCCAACCGGTGCCGCTCCTTGGGCGGCCGGTCGTTGGCCAGCAGCACCGCCAGCCACGGGATGAGCACCATCCCGAGGCCGCACAGCGGCAGCCAGAGCCAGAGCATGGGCGCCTGCGCGCCGACCAGGATCGCGCCGCCGATCACGCACGCCACCCGGACGGCCATCATCACGACGTAGCGCCGCTGCCGGCTGTTGAGCTGGTCGCCCTGGCTGCGGGCCGCGTCGGTGATCAGGATCGGTTGGTACGCCTGACGCTTCACCACGGACCTCCAAGAGGGATTGCCCCCATCCTGTCACTCCCGCCGGATGATCAGCGAGAATCGCGTCATTCCGGCCCGTGTTACGCACGTGGTACGCTCCGCCCCGTGGGCAGCCGGTTCAGCTTCACCGACGAGGCGCTGGCCAACCTGCGCGTCTACGGCGTCACGCCGGGCGAGGTCTGGGAGGCGCTGCACAGCCCACGCCGGGTGATCCGGCACCTCGGCGACGACGTGATGGTGGTCTACGCCGCGGCCCGCCACGGGCGGCGGCTGGCCGTGCTGCTCGCCGAGGCCGACGGCGCCGACAACGACTGGGACGTCCTGTCCGCCCGGGAGCTGAGCGACGTCGAGGCCAAGCGCTACGACGAGGCCGTCCGCAGATCCCGCCGATGAGGAGGCGTGGCGATGAACCGCAACGACGCGACCAAGCAGTTCCACAGCGGCGACGACCGGCTCGCCGAGCTGGTCGACTCCAGCCAGCCGGTGGAGCTGCCCACCCCCGACACCGACGTGCCGATGGTCAGCCGCTCCGTGCGGCTGCCGCTGGAGACGTACGAGCGGGTGCGGGCCGCCGCCGACGCCCGTGGCATCGGGGTGACCACCCTGATGCGGCAGTGGATCGAGGCCGGCCTGGCCGAGCTGGACGACTCGGCGACGGTCTCGCTGGCCGACGTCCGGCGGGCCCTCGCCGCGCTCTCCCGACCCACCGCCGCCTGAGCCGTCCGGCGCCGCGCCTCAGCCCGTGAGCTGCCCGAACGCGGCCCGCTCCGCGTCGCGCACGTACGTCCGCCCCGACGGGTACGTCAGCGTGGCGTCCAGGTCGCAGTCGCCCCGGTAGAACCACTCGACGTACGGCACGTCGGGCTGCGCCCGCAGGTGGGCCATGTTGTCCCGCATCGCCTGCGCGCAGACGACCCCGTCCGGGTCGTACGACGTCCCGTCGTTGAGGGTGGGCTTGCGCCTGATGCCCCACTCCGGGACCACCAGCGGCTTGCCGACCCGCCTCGCCTGGGCGAGCGCGAACTCGTTGCGCTCGACCGGGGTGCGGTACCGCTCGTAGCCGGTGTCGTAGATGTCGAACCCCACCGCGTCCACCCCGGGGTGGCTGGCGACCACCCCGAAGTCGGCCCACCAGGACGCCTGCCGCCGGGCGGCGTACTCGGTGAACACCGGCACCAGCCAGACCTCACGGCGGCGGGGGTGCCCGGCGAGCGCGCCGACCAGTTCCTGCCACTGCTGCCGGAACGCGGCCGGGGCCGCGTCGCCCCCGGACTGTTGCTCCGGCTCGTGGCCGAGCGTCACCAGGTCCACCACCCGACGGCGGTTGGCCGGCCGCGCCGAGAGCCAGTCGCGGACGGCCGCCGCCGAGGTGCCGGCGGTCCAGTCCTTGAAGCTGTAGTGCAGCGCGCAGTCGGCGGGTACCTGGGCGAGGAGCGCCGACGACCAGGACTCCAGGCCGGCGCCGGGGCCGGAGTAGAGCCGCACCGTCCTCGGGCGGGGGTACCGGGCAAGCATCGCCTGGAGCGCGGCGACCGAGCTCGCCGGGGGTGCCCAGCCCAGGGCCGTCGGCACCTCCACCCTGACCGCGGCACTGACGCTGGTGGTGTTGCCGACCGCGTCCGCCACCCGCGCGGTCAGGGTGACCGTACGGGTGAACATCAGACCCGGACCGAGAAGCGCCCGGGCGCCGCCGGGTCGGCGACGATCGTCACGGCCGGATCGGTCGTGGTCAACTCGAACTTCAGCGGGTCGCCGACGGTCAGCGTGGTGGTGGCGGTCGCCACGTGCCCGGCCACGTCGGTGACCTTCCCGGTCACGGTGACGGTGCGGGCGTCCGGGTCGTAGGCGTCGATCACCACCTGGGCGGTCTGGCCGGGCTGGAGCGTGCCGGGGGTCGCGGTGATCGACCGGATGACGGGATTGGCCATGATGCCCTCCGGGGGCGGCTGCGGGCCTGAGCCCAGGCGATCGGGGTCAGCCGCGGGCCGCCCACCCTTCCCGGTGGACGCACCCGACCGGCAGGCCCGTGCCGTCGCGTGCCGGACGACCACCCGCTGCGCCGTTGCGGCGGGATGGGCGTCGCCCGATACCCGCTGCTCTGGTTGCAGAATGCCACGTCAGCGCCCCTACGGGTAGCCACCGACGGGACGAGACCCACGCCCGACCCCGCCCGCCGTACGGGCGACGAGTCCGGTGGGCGGGTCGCGTCAGCCCTTCGCGGCCTTCGCCTCCGCCTTCATCCGCTGCTTGTACTCCCGCACCCGGCGCAGCGACTCCGGGTCGGTGACGTCGGCGACCGACCGGTACGCGTCGGCGTCGCCGTACCCGCCGGCCGCCTCGCGCCAGCCGTCCGGGTTGACGCCGAACCGCTTGCCGAGCAGGGCGAGGAAGATCTGCGCCTTCTGCCGGCCGAACCCGGGCAGCCCGGCGATCCGGGCCAGCAGCTCCCGCCCGTCGGCGGCGTCGGCCCAGAGCCGGGCGGCGTCGCCGTCGTACCGGTCCACCAGGGTCCGGCACACCTCCTGCACCCGGGCCGCCATCGCCTTCGGGAACCGGTGCAGGGCCGGCGGCTGGGCGAAGACCGCGACCAGCTCGTCCGGGTCGTACCCGGCCAGCTCGCGGGCGTCCGCCTCGTGCCCGAGCCGCTGCGCCAGCACGTACGGCGAGGAGAACGCCTTCTCCATGGGGACCTGCTGGTCGAGCACCATCCCGAGCAGCAGGGCCAGCGGGCTGCGCTCCAGCAGCCGGTTGGCCTCGGGGTCGATGGGGAGCGAAACCGTCATGCCGTCCATCCTGCCCGCAGCCGCCCCGGAAGCGACGGCGACTCCCCGGGCGCCCCGCCTCACGACGCCGACGCCGAGCCGCGCCCGCTCCCCGGCGGGCGGATTTGCGGGCGGCGGTGACGGGTCGCCCGGGCACGGGGGGCAGGATGGCAACGTGGACGAACACGACATGCTGCTCTCCCCCGCCGGCGTCGAGGCGCTCCGGACGGCGCTGAGCCGCGCCGCGTACACCTCGAACGGGATCGCCGACCGGCTCGGCCCGCAGGCCACCGGCGGGGTGGCCCGCAACGACTTCCGGGCCGCGCTGCGGGCCACCGAGGACCGTGACCCGCTCGGCACGCTGATCCGGGTGTTCATCTGCGACCAGACCGAGTCGGAGGCCGCGGTGGCCGCCGCGCTCGCCCCGCTGACCGTCGCCGAGGCACTGGCCGGGGGGCTGGTCGAGCGGCACGGCGACGGCCTGCGGGCCGGGGTCGACCTGGAGCCGTACGGGGACGACTGGTGGGTCCTCGCCGACCTGCCGGCCAGTTCCCGGCCCGGCCGGCCGCTGCACTCCGAGCACGTGCTCGGCATCGGCGGGGCGACCCAGACGCTGATCGGGGCGGCCGTGCGGCGGCCGGTGGAGACCGCGCTGGACCTGGGCACCGGCTCCGGGGTGCAGGCGCTGCACCTGTCGGAGCACGCCCGCCGGGTCACCGCCACCGACCTCTCGGCGCGGGCGCTGCGCTTCGCCGCCACCACCGCCGCGCTCAACGGCCAGGACTGGGAGCTGCTACGCGGCGACCTGGTCGCCCCGGTGGCCGGGCGGCGGTTCGACCTGGTGGTCAGCAACCCGCCGTTCGTGGTGGGCCCCGGCACCACCACCCACGTCTACCGGGACTCCGGGCGGGCCGGCGACGCGATCGGGTCCGAACTGGCCGCCGCCGCCCCGGGCCTGCTCACCGAGGGCGGCACCATGCAGTACCTCGCGAACTGGGTGCACGTGACGGGCGAGGACTGGGGCGAGCGGGTGGCCGGCTGGTTCGCCGGTACCGGCCTGGACGCCTGGGTGATCCAGCGCGAGGTCGCCGACCCGATGGCGTACGTGAACCTGTGGCTGACCGACGTCGGCGAGGCCGCCGACCCGCACCGGATGGCGGCCTGGCTGGACTGGTTCGACGCGCACAAGGTGGAGGCGATCGGCTTCGGCATCGTCTCGCTGCGCCGCGCCGGGCACGCCGACCCGGTGGTCCGGGTGGAGGACCTGCGGCAGCGGGTGCAGCCGCCGATGGGCGACCGGATCGCCGCCTGGTTCGACCGCCAGGACTGGCTGCGGGTACGCGACACCGAGGGGCTGCTCGCCGAGCGCTACCGGGCCGCCGAGGGGCTCCAGCTACGCCAGGAGGCCACCATGGGCGACGAGGGCTGGGCGGTGGACCGGCAGGTCCTCGCCATGCCGCACGGGCTGCGCTGGACCGAGGAGATCGACCCGCTGGTGCTGGCCCTGGTCGGCGGAGCGGACGGCCGGTTGCCGCTGCGCGACCAGCTCGCGCTGCTCGCCGCCGCGCACGACGTGCCGCCGGAGGAACTGGCCGAGGCGGCCGGCCCGATCGTGGCGCACCTGGTGGAGCGCGGCATCGTCGAGCCGGTCACCGCCTGATGCGGGCGGTGGTGCAGACGGTCGGCCGGGCCAGCGTCACCGTCGACGGCGAGGTCGTCGGCGCGGTCGCCGACGGGCTGCTGGTGCTGCTCGGGGTGACCCACACCGACACCCCGCAGACCGCGCGGACCATGGCCCGGAAGATCCACGAGCTGCGCATCCTGGACGACGAGCGCAGCGCGGCGGACACCGGCGCCGGCATCCTGGTGGTCAGCCAGTTCACCCTCTACGGCGACACCCGACGGGGCAGAAGGCCGAGCTGGACCGCGGCAGCCCCGGCAGAGGTGGCGGAACCCCTGGTCACGACGGTCGTCGAGGCGCTACGCGAGCGCGGCGCGCCGGTCGAGACGGGCCGCTTCCGCGCCCACATGCTGGTGGAGAGCACCAACATCGGCCCCCGCACCCTCCTCCTGGACCTCTGACCCCCCACCCACCCCCTGCCCAGGTTGATCAAGAGGTTGCGTCGTCCGGAGCCCGGATCCTGACGCAATCCTCTTGATCAACGGGGCTGGGGCGGGTGGGGTCGGTGGGGGCCGGGGGTCAGAAGAACAGACCGCGGCGTTGGATGGACTGGCGGAGCCAGCCGTCGAGCTGGGCGGCCCAGTCCGTGTTGTGCGCCGTGGCGTGGGGGACGGTGAAGCGACCGAAGGCGTCCCGGCCCTCGGTGAAGACGCCGCCCCGCTTGTCGATCTCCAGCACCACCTGCACCTGCTGCGGGTCGGTGACGAAGGTGACCTCGAGCTGGTTGATCGCCCGGGCGTACTGCGGCGCCGGGTGGAACTCGATCTCCTGGTAGAACGGCAGGGTCTGTCGTACCCCGTAGATGTGGCCCCGCTCGTTGTCGGCGCGGGCGAACCGGAAGCCCAGCCGCAGCAGCGCCTCCAGCAGCGCCTCCTGGGCCGGCAGCGGGTGCACCGCCACCGCGTCCAGGTCGCCCTTGTCCACCGCGCGGGCCACCTCCAGCTCGGTGCGCAGGCCCATAGTCATCCCGTGCAGGTGCTGCCCGTACAGCTCGGTCAGCGGGGTCTCCCACGGCACGTCGAAGCGGAACGGCACGTCGTAGCGCTGCCCCGGCTCCAGCCGGAACGCGCCGGTCACCTGGCGGCGGTGGAACTCCTGGGTGGTCTCGTAGTCGCTGTCCCCGCTCTCCACCTCGACCCGGGTGACCAGGCCCAGCGCGACATACTCGATGTCCACCGGGTGCTCGCCGCCGGCCACGTGGACGGTGCCCTCCAACTGCCCGCCGGGGCGGCAGTTCGGGTTCGCCAGGATCGTCTCCACCGACGGGCCGCCCACGCCCATCGCCTGCATGAGCCGCTTGAAGACCACGACACCCTCCAGTTCCTCGGTGACCGGCCGCCGCGGCGACCGACCGTGTGACCGGCCCGAACGGCCGACCGCTGGCACGGTAACCGGGCTCGGCAACCAACAGGGGTACGGACACCCCTATCCCGTGTCGGTTCCCCGATCGCCTCACTCCCGTTTCACGCCCGGCTTGCCAGAGTGTGTGTCACCGGCGCCACTGGGCCGGCGACGCGGCACCGACGTGGACACGGGGAGAACAGAGATGGTCCTGCAGATGATCGAGAACCAGATCGGCCCGGCCGTCACCATCGACGCCGAACTCGGCACCGACACCTTGACCGACCTGGACGCCACCGACGAGCGCGGCGTCTCCACGGACCTGGTCCGCGCCTACCTCAACGGGATCGGGCGCACCAAGCTGCTCACCGCCGCGCAGGAGGTCGAGCTGTCCCGCCGGATCGAGGCCGGGCTGTTCGCCGAGGAGAAGCTGGCGACCTGCACGCCGGTGTCCACCGAGCTGCGCTCCGACCTGAAGCTGATCGTCGCCGAGGGCCGCGCGGCCAAGGACCACCTGCTGGAGGCGAACCTGCGCCTCGTCGTCAGCATCGCCAAGCGGTACACCGGCCGGGGGATGGCGTTCCTGGACCTGATCCAGGAGGGCAACCTGGGCCTGATCCGGGCGGTCGAGAAGTTCGACTACACCAAGGGTTTCAAGTTCTCCACGTACGCCACCTGGTGGATCCGGCAGGCGATCACCCGGGCGATGGCCGACCAGGCCCGCACCATCCGCATCCCGGTGCACATGGTCGAGCAGGTCAACCGGATGGTCCGGGCCCGTCGCGAGCTGGCCGTCACGCTGGGCCGCGAGCCCAACGTGGCCGAGGTCGCCCGGGCCATGGGCGTCCCCGAGTTCCAGGTCATCGAGCTGATCTCCTACGACCGGGAGCCGGTCAGCCTCGACCAGGCCGTCGGCGAGGACGGCGAGAGCGCCCTCGGCGACTTCGTCGCCGCCGTGGACCCGGCCGCCGAGCCGGGCGAGGCCGCCGCCGACGGCGAGCTGCGCAACGAGGTGCGGATCGTGCTGGCCACCCTGTCCCAGCGGGAGCAGGCCGTGATCCGGCTCCGGTTCGGCCTGGACGACGGCCGGCAGCGCACCCTCGACGAGGTGGGCAGGGAGTTCGGCCTGTCCCGGGAGCGGATCCGGCAGATCGAGAAGGTGACGCTGCTGAAGCTGCGCGCCCCGGAGCGGGCACAGCGCCTGGAGGCGTACGCCTGCTGAACGGTCGCGTCGAAGAAGGGCCCCGGCGGTTCGCCGGGGCCCTCGCGCGTGGGCGGCTCCGCCGGCCGGGCTCCTGCGGCGCGGAGGCGTCGGACGCCGTCCCCTCACAGCCGGCGGGGGCCGGTGTCGGGACGGGCGCCAGCGGCACCGGTGCGGACGGCGGCGTGCAGCACGGAGACGCCGTCCGGGCGGGCCAGCACCGGGTTGAGGGTGAGCGAGCGGACCCGGGGCTGCTCGTCGGCGAGCCGGCCGACCCGCAGCAGCAGCTCCGCCAGGGCCGCCCGGTCCACTGGGGCGGCGCCGCGGTGCCCGCGCAGCAGCGGCGCGGCCCGGGGCGCGTCGACCAGCTCGGCGGCGTCGGAGTCGGTCAGCGGCACCGCCCGCCAGGCCCGGTCGCCGAGCAGCTCGGTGGCGACGCCGCCGAGGCCGAACCCGACCACCGGCCCGAACGCCGGGTCCTCCACCAGCTCCACCACGCAGGGCACGCCGGGCGGGACCATCGCCTGCACCAGGACGTCCGCGCCGAAGGTCGCCGCCAGCTCCGCGTACGCCCGGCGCAGGGCCGGCTCGTCGGCCAGGTCGAGCCGGACCGCGCCGAGGTCGAGGCGGTGCCGCAGCCCGGCAGCGGCGGCCTTCAGTGCCACCGGCCAGCCGAGCACCCCGGCGGCGGCCACCGCCTCGTCGGCCGAGCGCGCCGGCGCGGAGGGCACCACGTCGATCCCGTACGCGCCGAGCAGGCCGGCCGGGTCGGCACCGTCGGCCCGCAGCGCGGCCTGGGCGGCGGCGAGGTCGATCCGGGGCAGCTCGGGCAACGCGCCGGGCGGGCGGCGTAGCCAGTCCGCGTACGTGGCGACCCGGCCCAGGGCACGTACGGCCTCCTCCACGCTCGGATACGCCGGCACCCCGGCCGGGGGCCGCCCGACGAGGAAGGTGGCCACCACCGGCCGGCCGACGCCGAGCGCCCCGGGCAGGGCCGCGGCGAAGTCGGCCTCGGTGTCGGTGAGCTGCCCGGGCAGCGGCGGGGCGAAGACCGCGACGAGGGCGTCCACGCCGTCGTCGGCGGCGGCGGCGCCGAGCGCGGCGGCGAACTCGGCCGCCCCGGCCCGGGGTCCCACGTCGGACGGGTAGCCGGCGGCCACGGTCAGCCCCTGCGCGGCGCAGGCCGTGGCGGCCAGCCCGGTCAGCGCCGAGGAGTTGCCCACCACGCCGACCCGCCGGCCGGCCGGCAGGGGCTGGTGGGCCAGCAGCACGCCGACGTCGAGCAGTTCGGCGACGGTGTCCACCCGGATCACCCCGGACTGGGCGAACAGGGCACTGACCGCGACCGCGTCCGGGCCGGGGGCGTCGGCGTTCAGCCCGGGCGGGCGGGCCGGCGAGGCGAGCGCCACCACCGGCTTGTCCCGGCCGATCCGCCGGGCCAGCCGGGCGAACTTGCGCGGGTTGCCGAACGTCTCCAGGTACAACACGATCACGTCGGTGCCCGGGTCGTCGCGCCAGTACTGGAGCAGGTCGTTGCCGGAGACGTCGGCCCGGTTGCCGGCCGAGACGAAGCTCGACACGCCCAGGCCGCGCCGGTGCGCCTCGGCGAGCAGGGCCACCCCGAACGCCCCGGACTGGCTGAAGACACCCACCCGGCCGGGGGCCGGCAGCGCCGGGGCGAGGGTGGCGTTGAGGCGTACCGTCTCGTCGGTGTTGGCCACGCCGAGGCAGTTCGGGCCGATCACCCGCATGCCGGCGGCGTGCGCCGCGCGGACCAGGGCCCGCTGGGCCGCCGCGCCCGCCGCGCCGGCCTCGGCGAAACCGGCGGAGATCACCACCAGGCCGTGCGCGCCGGCCGCCGCCGCGTCGGCCACCACCGCGCCGACCGCCTCCGGGGTCACCGCGACCACCGCCAGGTCGATCGCCCGGCCGGCGTCGACCGCCGAGGGGTACGCGGGCAGCCCCGCGACCGTCGCCGCGCTCGGGTGCACGGGCACCACCGCCCCGGTGAACCCGCCGTCGCGCAGGTGCCCGAGCAGCGCCGCGCCGACGCCCTGGCCGGTGGCGCTGGCCCCGTAGACGGCGACGCCCCGGGGGGCGAGCAGCCGGGCGATGGAGCGCGCCTCGGTGCGGTGCTCCCGGCCGCGCTGCACCTCCAGCGTCTGCTCCGTCGGGGCGATCGGGAAGCTCAGGTGCACCACGCCGTCGGCGAACTGGCGCTGGACCTGGTAACCGAAGTCGGCGAAGACCCGCAGCATCGCCCCGTTGGCCGGGAGCACCTCGGCGACGAAGTGCACGATCCCGGCCCGCCGGGCGGCGTCGGCCAGGTGCTCCAGCAGCACCGAGCCGATGCCGCGGCCCTGGTAGGCGTCCTCCACCACGAACGCCACCTCGGCCTCGGGGCCCTGCGGGCCGAGCCGCTCGTACCGGCCGACGGCGACGATCCGCTCCCCGGCCAGCACCACGAACGCCTCCCGGTCCCGGTGGTCGACGTGGACGAACCGGCGCAGGTCCCGCTCCGGAATGCGCGGATACGGCGAGAAGTAGCGCAGGTAGCGGGTGCGCTCCGAGAACCGCGCATGCATGGCCACGATGCCCGGCGCGTCGTCCGGGCGGATCGGTCGCAGCCCGACGGTCGTGCCGTCGCTGAGCAGCACGTCCACCGGCTGGTCCACAGTGGTCACGCCTTCGGTCCCCTCCCCGGGTGCGCCGGCTCAGTCGCGCGGGTCGTGCGGGTCGAGCCCGAGCAGCGGGAACACCGCCTTGCGGCTGGCCGCGATGGCCCGGTCCACCGAGTTCGGCTCGCCGGTCGGCTGCCACGGCTCGTACGCCGGGTCGACGTCGTCGGTCATCCGCAGCGGCACCTCCCGGCCGGGCCGGCGCTCGGCGGCCAGCCGCCGCCAGCCGGGCGGGGTCGGCGTCGCCGGGTCGACCGGGTCGCCGGTGGCCACCGCCAGCAGGTGGGTCCACGCCCGGGGCACCACCTCGACCAGGGCGTACCCGCCGCCGCCGGTGGCCACCCAGCGACCCTCGCACAGCTCGTCGGCGAGCGCCCGCAGGGCGAGGTAGGTGGCCCGCTGACCGTCGACGGAGAGGCGCAGGTCGGCGAGGGGGTCGATCCGGTGCCCGTCGGCCCCGCACTGGGTGACGAGGATCTGCGGCCGGAACACACGCAGCACCGACGGCACGATCGCGTGGAACGCGCGCTGCCAGCCGGTGTCGTCGACGCCGGGCGGCAGCGGCACGTTGACGGCACTGCCCTCCGCGCCGGGGCCGCCGGTCTCGTCGGGGAAGCCGGTGCCGGGGAACAGGGCCAGCGGGGTCTCGTGCAGGCTGATCGTGAGCACCCGGGGGTCGTGGTAGAAGGTCTCCTGCACGCCGTCGCCGTGGTGCACGTCCACGTCCACGTACGCGACCCGCTGCGCGCCGAGGTCGAGCAGCCGGGCGATGGCCACCGCGGGGTCGTTGTAGACGCAGAAGCCGGCGGCCCGGTCCGGCATGGCGTGGTGCAGCCCCCCGGCCACGTTGACCGCGCGCCGGGCCTCGCCCCGCCAGACCGCCTCCGCGGCGGCCACTGTGGCCCCGGCGATCAGCGCGCTGGACTCGTGCATCCCGTCGAAGACCGGGTTGTCCGAGGTGCCCAGCCCGTAGCCGGCGAAGAGCGGGTCGCGGGGGGCGCGCCGGACCGCGTTCAGGTAACGCGGGTCGTGCACCCGGGTGAGCAGTGCGTCGTCGGCCGGCTGCGGGGCGACCAGGCGGACCCCGGGCCGGTCGAGGACACCCAGCTCGCGGGCGAGCGCGACGGTCAGCTCCACCCGGACCGGGTCGAGCGGATGGTCACCCATGTCGTAGGCGAGCAGGGCCTCGTCCCACACCACCACCGTGTCCTCGGACATGGGCTCATCGTCGCACGAGCACCGGCGGTAGCCCATCACACGCGCTGGCCCGCGGCCGGTGTCGTGCCGGGCCGGAGCGCCGCCCCGGGCGAGCTGACGGCCCGGCGCGGCGGCGGGCGGCCGGGCGAGCCGACCGACCGGGTGGGCCGCAGCCCCGGCGATCAGCCGCCGGTGGCCACGGGGCGGGACGGGTCGGCCACCCAGTTGCTCCACGATCCGACGTAGAGCGCGGCGTCCGGGCGGCCGGCGAGGTGCAGGGCGAGCACGGCCTGCGCGGCGGTCACCCCGGAGCCGCAGTACGCCCCGACCGGCGCGGCGTCGCTGACCCCGGCGGCGGCGAACCGGTCCCGCAGCACCGCCGCGGCGGGGAACCGCCCGTCCGGCTCGACGTACCCGCCGGCGGGCAGGTTCACCGCGCCCGGGACGTGCCCGGCGACGGGGTCGACCGGCTCGGCCTCGCCCCGGTAGCGCGCCGCGGCCCGCACGTCGAGCAGCACCCCGGAGTCGGCGGCGGCGAGCGCGGCGGCGGCGCCGGTGTCCAGCACCGGCAGCTCCCCCGGCCGGACCGGCACGTCGCCGGGCACCGGGGCGGGAACCTCGGTGGACACGGGCAGCCCGGCGGCCACCCAGGCCGGGAAGCCGCCGTGCAGCAGCCGCACCGGCCGGTGCCCGGCCCAGCGCAGCGTCCACCAGGCACGGGCGGCGGCCATCCCGTCGCCGCCGTCGTACACGACGACGGGGTGACCGGCGCGGACCCCGGCGGCCCGCAGCGCGGCCTGGAGGGCGGCGGGGTCGGGCAGCGGGTGCCGGCCGGCGGCTCCGGGCGGCCCGCACAGGTCGGTGTCGAGGTCGACGAAGACCGCGCCGGGGAGGTGGCCGGCGGCGTAGTCGTCGCGGCCGGGCGGGCCGGCGAGCCGCCAGCGGACGTCGAGCAGGGTGGGCGGGTCGGCGTGGTCGAGCTCGGCGGCGAGCCGGTCGGCCTCGACCAACGGTTCCTCGGTACCGGACATGCCGTCCAGTCAACACCATCCGGGCAGCCGCCTCGCGTTTCACCTGCGGGGGATGTCCGACGGCCGGGGTACCATCGACCTCGGGAGGTCCGCTGCCGTGAATGACCTGGTCGACACGACCGAGATGTACCTGCGCACCATCCTCGAGCTGGAAGAGGAGGGGGTGCCGCCGCTGCGTGCCCGCATCGCCGAACGGTTGAGCCAGAGCGGTCCCACCGTCAGCCAGACCGTCGCCCGGATGGAGCGCGACGGGCTGCTCACCGTCGAGGGCGACCGGCACCTGACGCTGACCGCGCTGGGCCGTAACGCCGCCGTGTCGGTGATGCGCAAGCACCGGCTCGCCGAGTTGCTGCTGGTCAACGTCATCGGGATGCCCTACGAGGAGGCCCACGAGGAGGCCTGCCGGTGGGAGCACGTGATGAGCGACGCGGTGGAGAAGCGGGTCTACGACCTGCTCAACCGCCCGACCCGCTCGCCCTACGGCAACCCGATCCCGGGGCTGGAGGAGCTGGGCACCCCGGAGGCGCAGGCCGACGGCAGCGAGGGTGAGCGCAACCTGGCCTTCCCCGGGCTGTCCGGCCAGGTGGTGGTGCGACGCATCTGCGAGAGCGTGCAGACCGACGCGGGGGTGCTACGCCAACTGCACGCCGCCGGGGTCGACCCGGGGGCCACGGTGACCGTTGCCCAGGAGCGCGACGGCGTCTTCATCGACCGCTCCGGCGACCGGATCCGGCTGCCCCGCGAGGTCGCGTCCCGGGTGTTCGTCGCCGCCCGCTGATCCCCCTGCCGCTGGCCCTCTGCGCTGTCCCTGCCGCGCCCGGTCGGTTGCCGGGCGGCCCCACGCCGCCGGCCCGCCCGGGTCGAGGGCTCACAGGGCCCGGGTGTCGACCGTCTTCGCCAGGCCCACGAGCCGGTCCGCCAGCTCGTCCGCGGCGGCGCGGTCGGCGCCCTTCGGCAGCGTCCAGCGCAACGTGGCGAGCCGGCCCCCGGCGGCCAGCCAGCCGACCTCGGCGACCGGCCCGTGGCCGTCGGCGGCGTTGGCCGTCCGCCGGTAGCCGGCCTGGCCCAGGTTGCCGGCCTTGCGGGCCCCGCCCGGCAGCACGTCGGCGGTGAAGCCCGCCGCGTCGATCGAGGTGTCGCTGACGGTGAGGGCCAGCTCGGGCAGCAGCACCCGCTCCGCGCGGACCACGCAGGTGTGCGTGTCGCCGCGCGAGCTGGACGCCGCCACGTCGAACCGTTCCCCGGTGTGCTCCTCGATCACCGCGAAGTCGAGCAGCCGACACGCGCCGCCCGAGGAGGCCGCCGGGACGTCGAGCACGACCGGCTCGGCCCGAGGCACCGCCACCGGCTCGGGGTCCTGGGCGGCGCACCCCGCCACCATCAGCACCGCCACGCCCGCGAGGCAGATCCGACCGCGCACGCGCCACCTCCGCAGTCCCCGGCGGGCTCCCGCCGCTTGTCGTCGGACACCGTACGGGCTGTCCGCGTTGGACGGAAGCCCTCAGTCGGTCACATAGGGGCAGTGCCGGCAGCCGCGTCCGCAGCAGGTGCCCCGCCGGGCCAGGAAGCCGGCGGTGAGCACGAACAGCCCGGTGTCCGGGTCGAGATAGCCGGCCTCGCCGGTGGCCAGCGCGGCGGCGTGCGCGGCCAGCACCCGCTCCCGGTGCGGGTGCTCCGGCGACAGCCGGGACGGGTGCGGCTCGGTCAACGGCCGGGGCGCCAGCGGCAGCCGCTCTCCACTCACCGCAGCAGTGTAGGAAAAGGCCTCGGTCCACGCCCGGCGTCACCGACCAGCTCGGCGAACGTGGCCAGCATGGCCCGCTCCAGCGGCTTCTCCCGGGCGGCGGGCCGCCCGATGTCAGTGACCCGGAGTCGATCAAGAGACCAACGGAGGCACGATGTCATCGACATTGCGCTTCCGTTGCCTCCGGACACCCCGATGTCACTGACCTCGTGTCGAGAGCCCCGGGCGCGCCATCGCCCGGGGCTCGCGACCTTCTGTACTGGTGCAGTGAAAATATTCGGGGTATGCACTATTCCTGGTCGCTGGCCAGGTCCGGTGACGCAGCGAGGGAGCAGACGAGTACACGACCGTCCAGGGTGCCGATCGCGAGGCGGCCTGGACTCAGCCGGACAAGTGAGAGCGGGACGACGCGGTGGCCGTTGACCCGCAGCTCCTGCCGAGCCTGCACCGCGCCGTCCTCCGCGCGTAGGAGCACAAGTTCCCCTGAATTGAACGTGACGTAGACAAAGTCGCCGTCGGCGTCGAGCGCAGTGGCCTGATGGTCGGCCGTGAAAACCCATTGCAGCTCACCGGTCGGGTAGGCACGGCGAACCACGAAGGCCTTCCCCGGCAGCAGGCCCGCACCGTCGTGGACTGCGCCGGTGTGCACGAGCGCCGGTCCGGACCGGTCGTCGAGGTACGCACCGCAGCCGCCGAACAGGTGGCCTGCGCGCGAGGCATCCCATTCGAGTGGGAACAGGCGTCGTACTGAGCCCTCGGGTACATCGACGGCGACCACCCACTTGTCTTGCCAGGGCTTGTCTGCCCGGCCCTGGAGGAACGGCAGGTCCGGCGCATACCGGATGTCGAAGAAGTGGTTAAACAGGTCATACCGGCCGAGACTGACGGTTGCTGCAGGCGCACCGTCCGGCGATCGAAGCGTGATCTCCTCGGGCGTCGCCTGGCCGGTGTGCTCGGTGCCGCGCAGCGCCCACCAACCGTCGGCCCGGGACACCACGATCGCAGGCCAGGCGGGCTCGTGGATCGTCTCGACCGCACCGGTATCCAAATCGACCTGGGCCACGACGCTCGGATCGATCGTCCACCGCCGGTCTTCGAATCGGCGCGCTGTCTGCGTCACCGCCAACGCCGTCCGCCCGTCCGGCAGCACGTTCACCTGGCAGCCCGCCCCATCGGTCGGCAGTCGCCACAGCGGTTCCTCCGCTGCCGGAGACCAGGATTCAAGGCGGACTCCCTCAAGCGCGGCGATGATCCGACCGTCGGGTAGCGAATCCACCGCCCACACCCCGCGTCGGACCTTCCAATTCAGTCCACGTTGCCGGCAGAGCCGCTCGATGATGGTGGCGGCGAGCGCCAGGTCGGTCCGCGGTCCATCCGGAACCGGCGTCTCCCCGTAGGGCATCCGGAGCATGGCGGTGGTTGCGCGATCCCAATCGTCGCGCTGAATCGAACACGCGAGGGACGTCGTCCCAAAGCGCTGCTCGTCTTCGTCGCAGGGAATGGCCAGCACCAGATCAAGTGTCTGCGGATTGCCCCACGTGACCTGTCGGACCTCACGGGGATAGGTGAGCACCGACACCGTGGTACCGGTGCTCAGGTTCAGCAGGAGCAGTTCACCCTCGTAGGCCCATCCACCGTCATACGCGCCGGTGCCGATGGCCACCAATGGCAGCGTCGGGTGGAATGCGATCGTGTTCGCGGGCCAGCGAGTCGTGAAGTGGGTCACACAGGCCAGGTCGCCGGACCGGTACACCGCCGCCGGATACCAGCCTGAATGTGGTCGGGACCGGCCGGAGACGTCACGTCCCTGCCACTGGGGTCGGACGAGCGCGCCAGCGACCACAATGACCTCGCCGTCAGGGTGAGTGGCGACGACGCGTGGTTGGCCGATCTCACGGAACGGACCAGCGCCCAAGACTCGATCCGTCCGGATCTCGAAGGCGCTCACCGGACAGAGGCGGGTTCGATTCTTTCGATCATGGCTGGAATGATGCCGTCCCTACCCGCGAACGGCAAGGCCGCTCCGGGTCGGCAGCCAAGTCGTCGAACTCCACCAGGTGCGTGACGTAACTGTGGCGTAGGCAGTGCAGGTCAAGCTCGGAAGGCAGGCCGGCGGCGTCACGGGCGGCCTCGAACGCCGCGTTGATCCTCCGCCGCGCCAATCGACCTCAGCGCTCCGTAACCCACATGGCGGGATGGGCACCGGGTGAGAAGGCCGGCCGAAGCTTCACCCAGCCAGTGCTCCAGCACAGGAACGATCCAGTCCATCTCCGGAATGGTCAACACGGTCCGGCGCTTCGGCGGGCTGCCGTTCGAAGACTTCCCGTACCGGACGAACACCGCTCCGTGCCGCCCGAATGCCGGTGCCTTCGGGTTGTGCCGGAAGTCAGCCAGATCCAGGCCCCACGCCTCTCGACGACGAAGGCCGAACGCGTAGATTGTCTTCAACAGCGCGGCGTCCCGCAGCGCGGCCAGCGCACCCTTGCGCCCCGCGAACGGATCACTCCCACCCGCGCATCGGCGGCGTCGAAGAGTGCCTGCACCTCGTCATAGGTCAAGGGACGGCGGTGCGGCTGCCCCTCGTACTCGGTGACATGCACGATCGTGTTGGCCTCATGGAAGATCTGCGACGGTGCCTGGCCAAAACGCTGGTGGCATACCATCGGCCAGGAGTACCGCGCATCCGTGACGTACTCCATGAACAGCCGAAGCGTGGTCTGATAACCGCGCGCGGTGGACACCACGATTGGCCGCGGCCCGGACCGCAGATGATCGAAGAACGCCTCAACCTCCGCGGGGCGCCACTGCCACGGGTACTGGTTGGAAAACTCGACCAGCCGGCGCACCAACGCCACCCGCGCCGCGATGGTGTCCGCCTTCAAAAACCGAGCACGCTGCTGCGTCTCCCAGCCCTCCACCATCGCGACGAACACCGCCGCCGCCGGATCAAGATGGGACAACCCCATCAGGCAGCAGCGCCGCCGCAGAACCCGGCAAGTGAGCACTACCCCGCACGTTGCACTCAACGCAACATCGTTGAATCAGTTACGCGGGCCTACAGCGGATCCCTTGCTCCACCACGGAAGAGGAGCCGGGACAACACCCGACTCCCCTTCCGTTCCAACAACTCTCACACTCGATCAGTGAGTGCCGAATGTTGCCTCAGACGCAATTCGGCCCAGTTTCAGCTACAGCCGCTGGTGGAGCCGCAGCCCTCGCAGACGTAGCAGCTACCCGCCGGGCGCATCTTCGTGCCGCAGGTGAAGCAGAGCGGCGCGTCGGCGGCCTTGCCGATCACGGCCTCCAGCAGTTCGGTGCTGGAGCCGACCGACGGCGCCGGCTTGGCGGCGGCGACGTCGGCGACCTCCCGCGCCGGCTGGGCGACGGGGCCGGTCTTCGTCTCCGGCGCCTCGACCGGGGCGGAGGAGGCCATCGCGGTCAGCTCCGCACCGCTGACCGACGCACTCTCCGCCTCCGCCTCGGCCCGCAACTGGGCGGCCCGCTCCTTGGCGGTGAAGATGCCCAGCTCCGCGCGGCGCTCGTACGGCAGGAAGTCCAGGGCCAGGCGGCGGAAGATGTAGTCCATCACCGAGGCGGCCATCCGCACGTCCGGGTCGTCGGTCATGCCGGCCGGCTCGAAGCGCATGTTGGTGAACTTGCTGACGTACGTCTCCAGCGGGACGCCGTACTGGAGGCCGATCGAAATGGCCACCGAGAAGGCGTCCATCACGCCGGCCAGGGTCGAGCCCTGCTTCGACATCTTGAGGAACACCTCGCCGAGGCCGTCGTCCGGGTACGACGACGCGGTGAGATACCCCTCGGCACCGCCGACGGAGAAGCTGACCGTCTGCGACGGGCGCTTCTTCGGCAGCCGCTTGCGCACCGGGCGGTACTCGACGACCTTCTCCACCACCGGCTCGACGGCAGCGGTCGCGGCCGGGGCCTCGGCCACGGCCTTGTTCGGCTTGGCCACGGACAGCGGCTGGCCGACCTTGCAGTTGTCCCGGTAGATGGCCAGCGCCTTGAGACCGAGCTTCCAGCCCTCGAAGTAGATCTTCTCGACGTCCTCGACGGTCGCCTGCTCCGGCATGTTGACCGTCTTGGAGATGGCGCCGGAGATGAACGGCTGGACGGCCGCCATCATCCGCACGTGCCCCATCGGCGCGATGGACCGCTCGCCCATGGCGCAGTCGAAGACCGGGTAGTGCTCCGGCTTGAGGCCGGGGGCGTCCACCACGTGGCCGTGGTCGGCGATGTGCTCGACGATCGCCTCGACCTGCTCCTCGGGGTAGCCGAGGCTGCGCAGGGCGCGCGGGACGGTCTGGTTGACGATCTGCATCGAGCCGCCGCCGACCAGCTTCTTGAACTTGACCAGCGCCAGGTCCGGCTCGACGCCGGTGGTGTCGCAGTCCATCATCAGGCCGATGGTGCCGGTCGGGGCGAGCACGCTGGCCTGCGCGTTGCGCCAGCCGAACTTGTCGCCGACCTTGTTGCCCTGGGTCCACTGCTTGGTGGCCTCCCGCTGGATGGCGGTGGCCACGGTGCCGGCCGGCTTGATCGCGTCGTTGGCGGCGGCGTGCTTGCGCATGACCCGCTTGTGCGGCTCGGCGTTGCGGGCATAGCCGTCGTACGCGCCGACGATGCCGGCCAGCTCGGCCGAGCGGCGGTACGCGGTACCGGTCATCAGCGAGGTGATCGCGGCGGCGACCGAGCGGCCCTGCTCCGAGTCGTACGGCAGGCCCGACGCCATCAGCAGCGCGCCGAGGTTGGCGTACCCGATGCCGAGCTGCCGGTAGGCGCGGGTGGTCTCGCCGATCTTCTCGGTCGGGAAGTCGGCGAAGCAGATCGAGATGTCCATCGCGGTGATGACGAACTCGACCGACCTGACGAACTTCTCCACCTCGAAGTTGCCGTCGGCGCGGAGGAACTTCATCAGGTTGAGCGAGGCCAGGTTGCACGAGGAGTTGTCCAGGTGCAGGTACTCCGAGCACGGGTTCGACGCGGTGATCCGGCCGGTCTCCGGGCAGGTGTGCCAGTCGTTGATGGTGTCGTCGTACTGGAGGCCGGGGTCGGCGCACTCCCAGGCGGCCTGCGAGATGGTGCGGAACAGCTTCTTGGCGTCGATGGTCTCGATGGTCTGCCCGTCGAGCCGGCCGCGCAGGTCGAAGCCGCCGCCGCTCTCCACCGCCGACATGAACTCGTCGGAGACCCGGACGGAGTTGTTGGCGTTCTGGTACTGCACGCTGACGATGTCGTTGCCGCCGAGGTCCATGTCGAAGCCGGCGTCCCGCAGCGCGCGGATCTTGTCCTCCTCGCGCGCCTTGGTGATCACGAACTCCTCGATGTCCGGGTGGTCCACGTCGAGGATGACCATCTTGGCCGCGCGCCGGGTGGCCCCGCCGGACTTTATGGTCCCCGCGCTCGCGTCCGCGCCGCGCATGAAGCTGACCGGGCCGGAGGCGGTGCCGCCGGAGGAGAGCAGCTCGCGGGAGGAGCGGATCCGGGACAGGTTGACCCCGGAGCCGGAGCCGCCCTTGAAGATCAGCCCCTCCTCCTTGTACCAGTCGAGGATCGAGTCCATCGAGTCGTCGACGGCGAGGATGAAGCAGTTGTGCACCCGGAGGTTGCCGGCGAGGAACTCGCCGCTCTCCGTCTGGATGTCGTAGACCTCCATCGTGCCGAGCGGCTCGACGTGGTCGATCTCCAGCCGCTTGACGTCGTTGGCCGGCCGACCCGGCTTGGCGAAGCTTTGTTCGAGCTTGGCCATCTTGTCGGCGCCGATGAACCCGATGTGCGTGGCGAACAGGTCCCGGTCGCCGTCGTTCTGGATCCGGACCGACCAGCAGTCCTTGCGGTCCGGACGTGGGTCCGGCTTGTGCCCGACGCGGGAGAAGATCCCGAAGCGCAGCAGCAGGCTCTGCACGCCACGGATCAGCTTCTCCGAGATCATGTCCACCGCGACGAGCGTCGACTGCTCGCGCGCCGAGACGTAGCCCTCGGCCTGGAAGATGCTGCGCAGGTACGCCGCCACGACCGGCAGCGGCGCGGTGAAGAGTTGCTCCGGCACCTCCATCCCGACGCCGCGCGTGAGCAGGTCCCACTTCTCCACGAACGGACGCAGGCGCTCGCCGTAGAGGCGGGTACGCCGACAGTCCAGCTCGTCGCTCTGCGTCGCCACCGTGCGCTCGTGCCGGTGAGCGCCGCCGAAGATCTCGTCGAGGGTACCGGTGACCCAGTCCAACTCGTCGTCGTTGACCGTCATCGCCTCGATCGTCAACGACCGGTTCGTGCCCTCGTCGTACTGACCCACGAACCCGTCGGACTGCAACCAGCCGGCGAGCGCGGCTTCGCGGATCTCCCGCAGGTCGATCTCGCTCTCGCCGTAGGCGTACGTGCGGTGCCACTCGAGTTGGTCGCCAGCCGTCAGCGTGCCGGCCTCGACCCAACGGCCCGTCCCGTCACCCGTGCTCTTCCACACCACGTGGTCCGGCGTGACGTCGAGCCGGTAACCCGCCTTGGTGTGCAGCCGGATGACCTCGCGCACCCCGTTGGCCTTGACGGCGACGATTTTGGTCAGGCTGTTGCCGTCGTACACCTTGGTCCCGACGGCGTTCTCTTCGACCAGCTTGCCGATTGGCACCAGCCCGCTGGGCGTGCTGACCAGCGAGTCGTACGGCAGGCACGCGGATACCTGCTGGGGCGACGGCGTGCCGACGTTGAACCAGACCGGCGAGTTGAAGCTGAACACCTGGTGCAGCAGCATCCAGGTCAGCTCGTGGGCGAACACCTCGGCGTCGGCCTGGGTGGCGAAGTAGCCGTGCTCCTCACCGGCCTTGCGGTAGGTGCTGACCACCCGGTCGATGAGCTGCCGCAGCGACCACTCCCGCTCCGGGGTGCCCACCGCGCCCCGGAAGTACTTGGTGGTCACGATGTTGGCCGCGTTGACGCTCCAGGACTCGGGGAACTCGACCCCGCGCTGCTCGAAGTTGATCGAGCCGTCCCGCCAGTTCGTCATCACGATGTCGCGACGTTCCCACGTCACCTCGTCGTAGGGGTGGACCCCGTCGGTGGTCCACACCCGCTCGATCTTCAGCCCCGCGCCGGCCTTCGTCCGCGTCCGGCTGGTTGTCACGCCGTCCCCCGCCATCTCATCCGCCCCCTCGTCTGCGCGGTCACCCGCCGCGCGTCGAACTGTCAAAAACCAGAAGAAATCAGTTGGTACGGCCAGCGGCCCCCGCCGCCGCCCCGGCGTCGCCGTCCGCCCCGGCGCCCTCCCGGGCGCGGGCGGCGGCCCGCAGTGTCTCGATCTCGCGCTCGAAGTCGGCCAGCGAGTCGAAGGAGCGGTAGACGCTGGCGAAGCGGAGGTACGCCACCTCGTCCAGGTCCCGCAGCGGGCCGAGGATCGCCAGCCCCACGTCGTGGCTGGGGATCTCGGCGGCCCCCCTGGCCCGGACGGTCTCCTCGACCTTCTGGGCGAGCAGGGCGATCGAGTCCTCGTCGACCGGTCGCCCCTGGCACGCCTTGCGCACCCCGCCGCTGATCTTGGTGCGGCTGAACGGCTCGGTCACCCCGCTGCGCTTGACCACCGCGAGCACCGCCTCCTCGACGGTGGTGAACCGCTTGCCGCACTCCGGGCAGGACCGCCGTCGACGGATCAACTGGCCGTCGTCGGCCTCCCGCGAGTCGACGACCCGGGAGTCGGCGTGCCGGCAGTACGGGCACCGCATCGCCTGACCTCCTTCATCGACGGCGGGCACACCGGGCACCCCCGGACGCGCGGAACCACGGCACCGGTCCCCGCGCGGGGACCGCCACCGGGTGCGGTAGCAGGGAGTGCGGTCGGTAGTCGAACCCAACCTGTAGGCGACTTACGCCCATGTGACTACTACATCTAGGGGTCGACCGTATGCGCCCGGCGAACCGAAATCAAGTTCGCCGGCATGCCCGGCGCGTCATCAGGATCACGTCGCACACTCCCCCTCCCCGGCTCGCCGAAAGCCCCAACGCGGGACCGCTCCCCCCGGTCACGGCCGACCCGCCGAGGCCCGGGAAACCCGGGCCGGGAACGCCGGGACTCGAACTGACGTTCGAGAGCCGCGTACCATTTACCAGAACAGGCGTTCGGATTTCCTGCTTTCCCGCTCCGACACGCCGGTGAAGGTCGTACAGATGTTTGAAAATGACCGATCCCACCTATACGGTCAAGAACAACCGGGCGCGGGTGGTTCCATCCCGACCGGTCGCCATACCCCCGCACGCACCACGAGCCGCCGAGGCACCCAGCGCCGACCAGGGAGGACGGACGTGACCGAGGACCGGGCCAGCCGGCCGAAGAACCCGCAGCAGATCGCCGAGGCGGGTCCGCCGGCCACTCGGCGCCCCCGCGCCGCGCGCAGCCGGACCGGGCAGCCGGCCGTGCGCCCGGTCACCCCGGTGGTCAGCAGCTTTCCCGACCCGGCCACGGTCGACCTCACCGCCCGGCAGCGCCGCATCCTGGAGTTCATCCGCAACTGGGTCGAGCGGCACGGATACCCGCCGAGCGTGCGGGAGATCGGCGAGGCCGTCGGCCTGGTCTCCCCGTCCAGCGTCGCCTACCAGCTCAAGGAGCTGGAGAAGAAGGGCTTTCTGCGCCGCGACCCGAACCGGCCGCGCGCGGTGGACGTCCGGGCCCCCAGCGACGTGATCGACGACGAGGCCAGCCGCTCGCAGCGGCCCACCCCGGCGTACGTGCCGATGCTGGGCCGGATCGCCGCCGGTGGGCCGATCCTCGCCGAGCAGGCGGTGGAGGACATCTTCCCCCTCCCCCGCGAACTGGTGGGCGAGGGCGAGGTCTTCATGCTCCAGGTCAAGGGCGACTCGATGCTCGACGCCGCGATCTGCGACGGGGACTGGGTGGTGGTCCGGCAGCAGCCGACCGCCGACTCCGGCGAGATCGTCGCGGCGATGCTCGACGGCGAGGCGACGGTCAAGACCTACCGCCACCGGGACGGCCACGTCTGGCTGATGCCGCAGAACCCGGCCTTCGACCCGATCCCCGGCGACGACGCCACCATCATGGGCCGGGTCGTCGCCGTCCTGCGCCGGATCTGACCGCCCCCGGGCAGCGGTCGCCACGGCGGCCGTTGCCCGGGCGACCGCCGCCCCCGACGGGGCCTCGGCGACGATCGTCGACCATGCGGCCGAACGACCGGGCCCCCCGGGATCCGTGGCCGCACCGGGCGGTCACTCAGTCAGTGGTCAGTCAGTGGTCAGTCAGTAGCGGTCGCCGCGATACTCGCGACCGCTGCCGGGCGGCGGGCCACCGTAGCCGCCCGGCCCGTCGTCAGGCCCGCCCTCACCGTGCCGGCCCGCGCGGGGGTCGCGGGGATCCCGAGGGTCCCGCCCCCGTCGGGGCGGTTCGGCCCGCCCGCCGCCGGGTTCGGCCCGCCCGCCGCCGGGTTCGGCCCGCCCGCCGCCGTAGGCCCCGCCGCGCACCGGCCGGCCGTCCCGGCCGGGCTGCCTCCCGCCGGGTTGCTGCCCCCCGCCGGGGGGGCCGCCGGCGGGCTGTCCGCCGCCGCCGTACACGCCGCCGCCGGCCGGGCGGCCCCCACCACCGCCGCCGTAGACCCCGCCGCCCTGGGGACGGCCACCGCCACCGGCGGGCCGGCCGCCACCGCCACCGTAGACCCCGCCGGAGGAGGCCCGGGCCGGGCCGGCGGTCGCCGGGGCCCCGCCGTAGCCGCCACCGCCGGCCGGCGCGCCGCCGTAGAACCCGCCCCGCGAACGGTCCCCGTCCCGTGCACGGCCCCCGCCCGGCGGCGGGCCGTCGGCGGGGCGGCCGTAGCCGCGCTCGGCCGGGCCGTCGTCAAGCGGGAACTCGTCCCGCTCCGGCCCGTCGGGGCCGGCCTTCGGGTCGTCGGCCGGGGCGGGGCGCTTGCGTGCCCGCACGATGCCGACGATGCCCGCGCCGACCATCAGCGCGCCGACCACGCCGACTGCGGCGATCAGGTAGGTGATCTCGTCGAGGCTCAGCCCCTCCATCCAGGACTTCTCCGCCGCCGGCTTCGGCGGGCCGCCGTCGCCACCGGTCAGCGCCTCGGCACCGGTGCTGGCGGGGGTGTAGCCCAGGATGTCGATCGGGTCGTCCGGGGCCAGTTCCCCGCCGTCGGAGACGGTGACGAACGACTTGCCGTCCGGGGTGTAGGAGATCGCCTCGCCGAACGGGTCCGTCAGCGGGGTCACCCGGGGCTTGCCGCCGGTCAGCGCGCCGACGATGTCGCCGTCGGAGACGTCGTACTCGAAGGCGTCCGCGTACGTGCGCAGCACCACCTTCGTGCCGTCCGGGGACCGGGCGGCACCGGTGATCGCGACCCGGCCGATCGTGTTCAGCACGTTCGGGGTGTTCGTCTTCGGCAACGAGACCTCGCCGACCCCGGTCATCGGCACGGGCTCGGTGTCGCCGGTCCTGAGCGCGCCCGACGGGGCGAATATCTGGGCCTTGCCGCTGGCCACCTTGGTGATGATCAGCGGCTTTCCGTCGTCGCCGATCAGCAGCGCCTCGGCGTCGTGCGGCTTGCCCTGCGGGTAGGAGAGCCGGTGCAGCACCGGCTTGGCCGACCCGTCGGCCGGCATGCTCCACACCGCCACCCGCTCCCGCCGCTGGCTGCTGGTGATGTTGTCGCCGGTGTCGGCGATCCACAGCTTCTTGCCGTCCGGCGAGAGCGTCAGGTCCTCGGTGTCGAACGGGCCGTTGCCGGAGTAGCGGACCGGCTCCCTCGCCAGCTTGCACTTGGTGTCGAGGAAGAACACCCGCTTGCGGCTCTCGACGTCGGTGCCGTCGTTGATCACGACGTAGCCGCTCTTGGTCGCCACCAGGCCGGAGAGCTCCCGCAGTCGTTCGTCGGTCACCGTGCAGCGCTTCTTGCCGGGGGTCGGCTGAGGTGCGGCGGCCCCCGGTGCGGGCGCGGCCAGGGCGGCTCCGGAGAGCGCCACGGTCGCCCCGATCAGGCCGAGGGCAACCGTGACCGAGGAAACAGCACGGCGCATGGAGTCAGTGTCGCATGTCTGGATGAACAGCAGGGTCACGCCGGGACGCCGACGTTGAGTCGCCACTCACGCCCGCCGCCGCATCAGGGACGTGGCCTGCGCGCCGCCACCGGCCCGCACGCCGGGCGCATCCCGGGAGCCGGCGCGCCGGCTCCCGGGACACCGCTCACCGGGTGCGGGCGACGACGGGTGCCTCGTCGGCCGCGTACGGGGTGAGCTCGGCGGCGAGCGCCGCGCCGACCCGCACGTGCAGCAGCGTGCCCTCGGGCAGGTGGGCGGTGCTGAGCACCTCGCCCTGCCGGTGCACCCGGGCCACCAGGTCGCCCCGGTCGTACGGGAGCACCGCGCGGACCTCCACCGCCGGGCTGGGCAGCCGCTCCTCGATGGCCGCCCGCACGCCGTCGATCCCCCGCCCCGAGCGGGCCGAGGCGAAGACGGCGTCCGGCCAGAGCCGCTTGAGCCGCAGCAGGGTCTCCTCGTCGGCCGCGTCGGTCTTGTTGACCACCAGCAGCTCGGACAGCCGGTCGGCGCCCACCTCGGCGAGCACCTCGCGGACCGCCCGGACCTGCTCCTCCGGGTCCGGGTGGGTGCCGTCGACGACGTGCACCACCAGGTCGGACTCGGCGACCTCCTCCAGCGTCGAGCGGAACGCCTCGACGATCTGGTGCGGCAGGTGCCGGACGAAGCCGACCGTGTCGGAGAGGGTGTAGATCCGGCCGTCGGCGGCGGTGGCCTTGCGGGTGGTCGGGTCCAGGGTGGCGAACAGCGCGTCCTCCACCAGCACCCCGGCCCCGGTGAGCCGGTTGAGCAGGCTGGACTTGCCGGCGTTGGTGTAGCCGGCGATGGCCACGGCGGGCACCGAGTTGCGGGAGCGGCGGGCGCGCTTGGTCTGGCGTACCGTCCGCATGCCCTTGATCTCCCGGCGCAGCCTGGAGATGCGGTGGCGGATGCGCCGCCGGTCGGTCTCCAGCTTGGTCTCACCGGGACCGCGCACGCCCACGCCGCCGCCCGCGCCGCCGCCGCGGCCGGAGCCACCGGTCTGCCGGGACAGCGTCTCGCCCCAACCGCGCAGCCGGGGCAGCAGGTATTGCAGCTGGGCCAGCTCGACCTGCGCCCGGCCCTCCTTGCTCTTGGCGTGCTGGGCGAAGATGTCGAGGATCAGCGCCGTGCGGTCGACCACCTTGACCTTGGTGCGCTGCTCCAGGTTCCGTAGCTGGGACGGGGACAGCTCCCCGTCGCAGATCACCGTGTCGGCGCCGGTGGAGAGCACCACCGAGCCGAGGTCGTCGACCTTGCCCCGGCCGATGTAGGTGGCCGGGTCGGGGCGGCTGCGGCGCTGGATCAGCCCCTCCAGCACCTGCGATCCGGCCGTCTCGGCCAGCGCCGCGAGCTCGGTGAGGGAGTTCTCGGCGTCGGTCTGGCTGCCCTCGGTCCAGACCCCGACGAGGACGACCCGCTCCAGCCGGAGCTGGCGGTACTCGACCTCGCTGATGTCGGTGAGCTCGGTGGAGAGGCCAGGGACCCGCCGCAGCGCCTGCCGCTCTGACAGCTCGAACTCGCCGGTGGTGGCGTCGAGCTCATCGTCCGAGAAGGGTACGTAGGTCTCCTGGTCGCGCAAGCTGCGCCTCCTGACCGTTCTGTAGCGGAGCGACGGCTTTCCGTCGCGTACGAGCAATCCTGACACGTGACAACGCCGGACGCACCCGCTATATGCCCGTAGCGAAGACCACCAAAAGTGGGGGCGAATGCGACGCGACCTGTGCGGGCGAGTAGAAATGCGGGGCGACATACGACCGGCCGATCAGCGTTGACGGAGGCATTCCCGTGGCCATCACCCGACTTCCGAGTGCCGGGTTCTCGATCACCATCCGGATCGCGGTGCCCGCGGACGCCTCCTCGATCGGCCGGCTGACCACCTCGGTCGGCGAGGCCGGGGCGATCGTCACCGCGCTGGACGTGGTCGACTCGGACCCGACGCACGTGCTCGTCGACCTGACCTGCGACACCGCCGACGCCAGCCACGCCGACCAGGTGGTCGACGCGCTCACCGCGCTCGACGGGGTGGACGTCCGCAAGGTCTCCGACCGCACGTTCCTGCTGCACCTCGGCGGCAAGATCGAGGTCAGCTCGAAGGTGGCGCTGCGCAACCGCGACGAGCTGTCCCGCGCGTACACCCCGGGGGTGGCCCGGGTCTGCATGGCGATCGCGGAGAACCCGGCGGACGCCCGGCGGCTCACCATCAAGCGCAACACGGTCGCGGTGGTCAGCGACGGCTCGGCCGTGCTCGGCCTGGGCAACCTCGGGCCGGCCGCCTCGCTGCCGGTGATGGAGGGCAAGGCGGCGCTGTTCAAGCGGTTCGGCGGGGTGGACGCCTGGCCGGTGGTGCTGGACACCCAGGACACCGACGAGATCGTGGCGATCGTCAAGGCGATCGCGCCCGCGTACGGCGGGATCAACCTGGAGGACATCGCCGCCCCGCGCTGCTTCGAGATCGAGGCCCGGCTGCGCGAACTGCTCGACATCCCGGTCTTCCACGACGACCAGCACGGCACTGCGATCTGCGTGCTGGCCGCGCTGACCAACGCGCTGCGCGTGGTGGGCAAGCAACTCGCGGACGTCCGGGTGGTCGTCTCCGGGGCCGGCGCGGCCGGCACCGCGATCATGAAGCTGCTGCTGCGCCAGGGCGTCGGCGACATCATCGCGTACGACCGGCAGGGTGCCCTGCACCGCGGCCTGACCGGGCTCAACCCGGCCTGGCAGTGGCTGGCCGAGAACACCAACAAGGAGAACTACTCCGGCGACCTGCCCGGGGCGGTGCGCGGCGCGGACGTGTTCATCGGGGTGAGCGCGCCGAACCTGCTCACCGGCGACGACATCGCCACCATGGCCAAGGGCTCGATCGTCTTCGCACTGGCCAACCCGGACCCGGAGGTCGACCCCCGGGAGGCGCGCAAGCACGCCGCCGTGGTGGCCACCGGCCGCTCCGACCAGCCGAACCAGATCAACAACGTGCTCGCCTTCCCGGGCGTGTTCCGGGGCATGCTGGACGCGCACGCCGAGGAGTTCACCGAGGAGATGGCGATCGCCGCGGCCCGGGCGATCGCCGACGTGGTCGGCGAGGACAAGATCAACCCGACGGTCATCGTCCCCAGCGTCTTCGACTCCCGGGTCGCCCCGGCGGTGGCCGCCGCCGTGCGCGCCGCCGCCCAGTCCCCGGCCCCGCCCCCGGCCGCCGACCCGGGCCCGTCCGACCTCCCGGAGATCGCCGCCACCGCCAGCGCCACCCCCTGACCTCCTGACCCCCCTGCCCCCAATTTTGGCCCGGCCAAAGGGGGCAGGGGGTCAGGAGGGGGGGAGGGTTATGGTGCCGGTGGCGATCAGGAGGGCTGGGCCGGCGAGCCAGCAGGAGTCGTCGGTGACCGTGACCGTGAGGCGACCGCCGGGGACGTCGACCGTCGCCGTGCCGGTGTCCCGGCCGGCGTCGCGCAGGGCGACCGCGGCGACCGCGCACGCGCCGGTGCCGCAGGACAACGTCTCGGCGGATCCCCGCTCGTAGACCCGCATGAGCACGTGGACGTCGGTGCCGCCGACGGGGTCGCCGGGGGCGGTGAACTCGACGTTCACCCCGCAGGGGAAGACCCCGGCGTCGAACACCGGCGCCCGGGTCAGGTCCAGGCCGGCCAGGTCCAGGCCGCCGGGAAGGGCGCAGACCAGGTGCGGGTTGCCGACGTCCACGGCGGTGCCGGGCAGGGTCAGCCCGCCCAGGGCGGCGGTCGCCGCGGCGTACGGCCGGGGGCGGCGCATCTCGACCGAGACCGTGTCGCCCTCGACCAGCGCGCGCACGACGCCGGCCCGGGTGGCCACCGGCAGCGCCGCGCCGGACGGCGTGGCCAGCCCGGTCTCCAGCAGGTAGCGGACGAAGACCCGGGCGCCGTTGCCGCACATCTCGGCGACCGACCCGTCGGCGTTGCGGTAGTCCATGAACCACTCGGCGTCGCCGGCCAGCGCGGCGCCCTCGGGGTGCTTGGCGGCCCGCACCACCCGCAGGACGCCGTCCGCGCCGAGGCCCCGCCGCCGGTCGCACAGCGCCGCGACCATCCCCGGGGTCAGGTCGAGTGCGCCGTCCGGGTCGGGAAGGATGACGAAGTCGTTGCCGGTGCCGTGCCCCTTGGTGAACTCCACGCCCCCATCATCGCGCAGCGGCGGAGACGAGCCGCAGGGCGTCGGCGACCAGGCCCGGGGCGGCCGAGTCCAGCCAGTGGATCCGGGGGTCGCGGCGGAACCAGGAGCGCTGCCGGCGGACGAACCGGCGGGTGGCCCGGACCGTCTCGTCGTGCGCCTCGGTCTCGGTCAGCTCTCCGGCGAGCAGGCGCAGCACCTGGTGGTAGCCGAGCGCCCGGCTGGCCGTGCGGCCCTCGGGCAAGCCGCGCCCGGCCAGGGCCCGGGTCTCGGCGACCAGGCCGTCGGCCCACATCCGGTCCACCCGAAGCGCGATCCGCTCGTCCAGCGCCGTGCTGTCCAGGTCCACCCCGAGCTGCACGGACGGGTAGTACGGGGTGGGCTCGGGCAGGGACGCGGTGAACGGCGCCCCGGTCAGCTCGATCACCTCCAGGGCTCGGACGATCCGCCGGCCGTTGCCGGGCAGGATGCCCTCGGCCGCGGCCGGGTCCGCCGCGCGCAGCCGCGCGTACAGGGGGGCCGGGCCGGCCTCGGCCAGCTCCGCCTCCAGCCGCTCCCGCACGGCCGGGTCGGTGCCGGGGAACTCGAACCGCTCCAGCACCGCCCGCACGTACAGGCCGGAGCCGCCGACCAGCAGCGGCACCCGGCCCCGGGCCAGGACGTCGTCGACCGCCGCGCGGGCCAGCCGCTGGTACTCGGCGACGCTGGCCGGCTCGGTCACCTCCCAGATGTCGAGCAGGTGGTGCGGCACGCCCTCCCGCTCGGCCGGGGTGAGCTTCGCGGTGCCGATGTCCATCCCCCGGTAGAGCTGCATCGAGTCGGCGTTGACCACCTCGCCGTCGAGGGCGTGCGCGAGGGCGATGCTCAGCGCCGACTTGCCGGCGGCGGTCGGCCCGACCACCGCCACCACCGTGCCGCCCGGTGCGCCGCCCGGGTCCGCCGCACTCACGCCGGCTCCCAGTTGGCCACCAGGTAGGCGACGCCGTAGGGCGCCTCGTGGTGGCCCAGTTCGCCGCGCCAGTCGCCGCCCGCCGCGCGGACCGCTCCGGCCAGCACCTGCCAGGGCGCCCGGCCGGCGACGCTCAGCTCCGCCGACAGCGCCGGGTCCAGGCCGAGCAGGGCCTCGGCGTCCGCGTCGGCCAGGGCCCCGGCCACCCCGTCGTCGTACACCCGCGCGCGCGGGTCGTCGTAGCCGGGCGCCTTCGTCCCGCGGCAGGCCGAACCGTCCCCCAGCACCAGCAGCGCCATCCGGTGGTCCGCCGCCCCGACCAGCTCGGCGCCGAGTCGGGCGCACTCCTGCGGGGACGCGTCGGCGGCGATCGCGTGCGCGAACCGGGGCAGCTTGGTGCCGGTGCGGCCGAGGAGCCACGCGCCAATCGTCAGGCTCAGCGGGAGGCGCTCGCCCCCCGCGCAGTTGACCCGCCACAGCCGCACGTGCCGGTCCACCCCGTACGGCCGCAGCGAGCCGTAGTCGGCGGACCGTAACGACAGGGTCCGCGGCCCGGCGCCGACCAGCGTGATCGCGTCCGGCCCGGCGGCGAGCAGCCGGGCCACCGCCGCGGCGCAGGCGGCGCGGAGTCCGTCCAGCTCGCCGGCGGCGGCGCCGGCCACCTCCGGCACGATCAGGGGCGGGTGGGGACAGACTGCGGCGGCGACCAGAGGCACCCGTTCACCGTAGCCGGACCCACCGGTGCGTCCCCGCACCGATCCGGTCGTCCGGGGCCTAGGACACCGTATGGTCACGGTCGACGACAGGCGCTCGACGCGGACGGGGTCGGACCTGTGACAATGCCGGGAGTAACTTGGCTGCGCCGTGGCGGCGATCGCGGGTCTGTCCCGTCGACGCCGGGAGAACGAGGATGGGCACATGAGCGACTGGACGGCCTTCGGACGGGTGGACGCGGACGGCACCGTTTACGTCAAGACCGCCGAGGGCGAGCGGGTGGTCGGATCCTGGCAGGCGGGGGCCCCCGAGGAGGGGCTGGCCCATTTCGCCCGCCGCTTCGCGGACCTGGTCACCGAGGTGGACCTGACCGAGGCACGGCTCAACTCGGGTGCGGCTGACGCCGGCGGATCGCTGGCCACCATCCGCCGAATCCGCGCCTCGCTGGCCGAGGCGCACGTCGTCGGCGACATCGACGCGCTGGCCGCGCGGCTGGAGAAGCTCGCCGCGGTCGCCGAGGAGAAGGCCGGCGAGGCCCGCGCCGCCAAGGACGCGGCCCGGGTCGAGGCACTGGCCCGCAAGACCGCCCTGGTGGAGGAGGCGGAGAAGCTGGCCGCCGAGTCGACCGGCTGGAAGACCGCCGGCGACCGGCTCAAGGAGATCCTCGACGAGTGGAAGACCGTCCGTGGGGTCGACAAGAAGACCGACGGTGAGCTGTGGAAGCGCTTCGCCGCCGCGCGGGACGCCTTCACCCGCCGCCGGGGCGCCCACTTCGCCACCCTGGACTCGCAGCGCAAGCAGGCGCAGCAGGTCAAGGAGGAGCTGGTCGCCGAGGCGGACAAGCTGAAGGAGTCCACCGACTGGGCGGCCACCGCCAACCAGCTCAAGGACCTGATGACCCAGTGGAAGGCGGCCCCGCGCGCCTCCAAGGAGGCCGAGCAGAAGCTCTGGGAACGGTTCCGGGCGGCCCAGGACGCGTTCTTCACCCGGCGCAGCGAGGTCTTCTCGGCCCGGGACAACGAGCAGCGGGCCAACCTGGAGCGCAAGCAGGCGCTGCTCGCCGAGGCGGAGGCGCTGGACATCGACAGCGACCCGAAGGGCGCCCAGGCCAAGCTGCGGGACATCCAGGCGCAGTGGCACGAGGCCGGCCGGGTGCCACGGGAGGCCGCCGCCGGGCTGGAGCGCCGGCTGCGCGCGATCGACGACAAGGTCCGCGAGGTGATGGACTCCGCGTGGCGGCGGACCACCAAGGAGGACAACCCGCTGCTCGCCCAGATGCGGGTGCAGGTCGCCGAGGCCGAGGATCGGCTGGCCCGGGCCCAGGCCGCCGGCGACGCCCGGCGGGTCAAGGAGGCCGAGCAGGCGCTCGCCTCGAAGCGCCAGTTCCTCCAGCTCGCCGAGCAGGCCGGCTGACCCAACCTCACCCCCGGAAGCCCCCGCCCGCCCTCGCGGACCGGGGGCTTCCGCCGTCCCACGCCCACCCCGCGCCCACCCCGCGCCCGGGCAGCGGCACCCGCAAATTCAGAGAAAGCGTGGTCTCGCCAGCGCTGTTAGGCCCTCTTTCTGAGAATTTGCGCGGGCGCCGGCAAGATCACGGTCTGGCCCTCCGGACGTTGGTCGGGGCCCGCCGGCGCGGCGGGCCCCGACCGCGTCAGTGGGCGGCGCAGCCGGTCGTCGGCGCGGGCGCCGCGGCCGGCGCGCCGATCGTGGGCAGCCCGAGCAACACCCCGGGGGTACGCGGGGAGCGGCCGGCCTCGGCGGCGTCGCCGGCCCGGGTACGGCGGTGCGACAGCGGCTCGCCGTCGGCGTTGAGGTGGTGCGGGGCGGCGTACGTGACGGTGGTGTGCACGATGTCCCCCGGGCGGATCCGCCCGGCGAGGGACCCCGCATCGCCGGGCTGGTCGTTCGCTCCGGCTACGCCCGTCGCGCCGAGTTGGCCGTTCGCTCCGGCTACGCCCGTCGCGAAGTGCACCAGGCGGCCGTCGCGGGCCCGGCCGGACATCCGGCCGGTGCGCTCGTCCTTGCGGCCCTCGCCGACGGCGACCAGCACCTCGACGGCCTCGCCGACCAACCGCTTGTTCTCCGCCCAGGTGATCTCCTCGACCGTGGCGATCAGCCGCTCGTACCGCTCCTGGACCACCTGCTTGGGGAGCTGGCCGTCCATCGTCGCGGCCGGGGTGCCGGGGCGCTTGGAGTACTGGAAGGTGAACGCCGAGGAGAACCGGGCCTCGCGGACCACGTCCAGGGTGCGCTGGAAGTCCGCCTCGGTCTCGCCGGGGAAGCCGACGATGATGTCGGTGGTGATCGCCGCGTCCGGCATCGCCGCCCGCACCTTTTCGATGATCCCCAGGTACCGCTCCGACCGGTACGACCGGCGCATCGCCTTCAGCACGTCGTCGGAGCCGGACTGCAACGGCATGTGCAGCGAGTGACAGACGTTCGGGGTCTCGGCCATCGCGGCGATCACATCGTCGGTGAAGTCCTTCGGGTGCGGGCTGGTGAACCGGACCCGCTCCAGCCCGTCGATCTCGCCACAGGCGCGCAGCAGCTTGCCGAAGGCGTACCGGTCGCCGAACTCGACGCCGTAGGAGTTGACGTTCTGCCCGAGCAGGGTCACCTCCAGCACGCCCTCGTCGACCAGGGCACGGACCTCGGAGAGGATGTCGCCGGGGCGGCGGTCCTTCTCCTTGCCGCGCAGGGCGGGCACGATGCAGAACGTGCAGGTGTTGTTGCAGCCCACCGAGATCGACACCCAGCCGGCGTACGTCGACTCGCGCCGGGTCGGCAGCGTCGAGGGGAAGACGTCGAGGGATTCGAGGATCTCCACCTCGGCGGCGGCGTTGTGCCGGGCCCGCTCCAGCAGCACCGGCAGCGAGCCGATGTTGTGCGTGCCGAAGACCACGTCCACCCAGGGGGCCTTGCGGAGGATGTCGCCGCGGTCTTTCTGGGCGAGGCAGCCGCCGACGGCGATCTGCATCCCGGGATGCCGGTCCTTCACGGGGCGCAGATGACCCAGGTTGCCGTAGAGCCGGTTGTCGGCGTTCTCCCGGACGGCGCAGGTGTTGAACACCACCACGTCGGGGTTGTCGTCGGCCTCGGCGACACGCACGTAGCCGGCCTGTTCCAGCAGGCCGGAAATGCGCTCGGAGTCGTGCACGTTCATCTGGCAGCCGTACGTACGCACCTGGTAGGTGCGCGGGCTGCCCGCGGCTGCGGTAGTCATGACCCGGACAGCGTATCCGGGCGAGCCGATCGATCCGAACGAGGAGGAGCCGTGTGCCGAAGCATCAAGACCTTGCGTGAGCCGTACGTGCCGGAGGTGACCCGGGCCGACGTCGAGGCGGCGGCGTTGCAGTACGTCCGGAAGATCTCCGGTTTCCGGGCGCCGGCCGCGCACAACGCGGCGGCGTTCGACGCGGCGGTGGCCGCCGTCGCCGAGGCCACCGCGACCCTGCTGGACCAGCTCGTGGTCCGCGGCGGTGGCCAGCAGCCGGCCGCCCGAGGCTGAGCCGGACGGGGCCCGCCCCGGGCGGGCCGCACCCGGGCCGGGCCCTTCGCCGCGACCCGGCTGCGGTGCCGCCGGGAGCCGGCAGGGTGCCGCCGGACGGCCGGCTGGGGCGTGCCGGGCTCCCGGCCACGGTGTCGAGGGGCGGCGACGGCCGCCTCCCGGTCCACCCGGCGGGGCCCGGCCCGGTCAGGCGGCGGCCAGGGCCGGGACGACCGAGTCCGGGGCCCACCTGGAGCGGTGGCACCGCGACCAGCCCCGGCAACCGGGGTGGGCCAGCGTGCAGAGGCGCTGGTTGCCCAGCACCTCGCCGTCGTCGGTCTCGGCGACGTCGAAGTGCACCGGGCGGATCGTGCCGTCCGGCGCGACCAGCAGGTGCCGGCCGGCGTCGAGGGTGTCGTCGCGCAGCAGGCAGTTGCGGCCGAGCAGCCGGGCCAGCGCGGCGACGCCGGGCAGCTCGGGCAGACTCTCGGGCACCCCGTAGCAGTCCACGATCGTGCCGAACTCCCCCGGCGCCTCCCAGACGTCGCAGATCACCGCGTACGTGGGCAGCCGGGCGGGGTCGGCCACCGCGAGCGGCATCACCACCCGCCCCAGGGCCTCGGCCAGCGCCGGGTAGACCTCCACCGGGGGTACCCCGTCGATTCTCCAGTTCCACAGCTCGGTCATGCCGCCTCCTCGCTGCGTTCGTCCCACCGGCCTCCGGATCGGGCCTTAATGACGATGGTGGGGGGCATATGACCTCAGCCGGGGGCAAGTTACCGGTCTGTGACCATTCCGGGCAAAATTTCCTGACCCGCCATCGCGGAGAGTGGCGGGAAGATGACAGTTTATCGGGTATTGTTGCCCGTCCGGCACCCCGACACCCCACCCACTCCACTCCGGCCCGGCACCATTACCCGGCCCGGCTAGGCCCGGCCCGGCACCATTGCCCGGCTCGGCGACCTGCCCGGCCCGGCTCAGCGCAGCACGACGAGGTGCTCGCCGCGCGGCAGCAACTCGCCGATCACCGTGGCCCCCGGCAGCTCGCCGGCGACCAGCAGCCCGCCCGAGGTCTGGGCGTCGGCCAGCAGCAGCCGCTCCGCCTCGCCGGCCGCGCCGAAGTCCGTCCACGGCACGACCCAGTCCAGGTTGCGGCGGGTACCGCCGCTGACGTACCCGTCGCGGACGGCCTCCCGCGCGCCTGGCAGGTACGGCACCCGGGCGGCGTCGATCGCCACCGTGAGCCGGCTGGCCCGGGCCAGCTTCGAGGCGTGCCCGAGCAGCCCGAACCCGGTCACGTCGGTGCCGCAGCGGACCCCGGCGGCGACCGCCGCGCGGGCGGCGTCCCGGTTCAGCGCCGCCATCGAGGCGACCGCCTCGGCGAACCGCTCCCCGGTGGCCTTGTGTCGGGTGTTGAGCACCCCGACGCCGAGCGGCTTGGTCAGCGACAACGGCAGCCCGGCCCGGCCGGCGTCCAGGGTGATCAGCTCCTCGGGCCGGACCACGCCGGTGACCGCGAGGCCGTACTTCGGGCCGTCGTCGTCGACGCTGTGCCCGCCGGCCAGGTGGCAGCCGGCCGCCCGGGCCACGTCCTGGCCGCCGCGCAGCACCTCCCGGGCCAGTTCCAGCGGCAGCCGCTCGCGGGGCCAGCAGAGCAGGTTGAGCCCGACGAGCGGGGTGCCCCCCATGGCGTACACGTCGGAGAGCGCGTTCGCGGCGGCGATCCGGCCCCAGTCGTACGCGTCGTCGACGACCGGGGTGAAGAAGTCGGCGGTGCTGACTAGGCCGGTCCGCTCGTCGAGGCGGACCACCGCGGCGTCGTCGCCGTGGTCCAGGCCGACCAGCAGCTCGGCCGTGCCGCTGGCGGGGCCGAGCCCGGCCACCATCGCCTCCAGCTCGCCGGGCGGGATCTTGCACGCGCACCCGCCGCCGCGGGCGTAGTCGGTCAGGCGCACCGGTTCGGTCATCCCCACATGATCCCCACGCGACGGGGCCCCCGCCACCGGACCGGCCGACCGGCTCCGGAATTCGGGCCCCTGACGACGATCGTTACCGGTGTTACCGCACCGTGACCAGATCAGCGGCATTCCACCATGTCACCCCGCCTACAGTGGCCGGACCGGGGGTCATCCGACTCCACTGGCGTACGTGACGACAGGGACGGTGGACGACGTGACGACGGGCGAACCGCTCATCGTGCTGGACTCGGTCAACAAGTGGTTCGGGCCGCTGCACGTGCTGGACGACGTCTCGCTCTCCGTCGGCAAGGGCGAGGTGGTCGTGGTGATCGGCCCGTCCGGCTCCGGGAAGTCGACCCTGTGCCGCACGATCAACCGCCTGGAGCCGATCAGCTCCGGCACCATCACCTTCGACGGCCAGCCGTTGCCGGCCGAAGGAAAGGCGCTGGCCAGGCTGCGCAGCGAGGTCGGCATGGTGTTCCAGTCGTTCAACCTCTTCGCGCACAAGACCATCCTGGAGAACGTCACCCTGGGCCCCGTCAAGGTCCGCAAGGAGAAGGCGGCCAGCGCGCGCGAGCGCGGGCTGGCCCTGCTGGACCGGGTGGGCATCGCCAACCAGGCCGACAAGTTCCCCGCCCAGCTCTCCGGCGGCCAGCAGCAGCGGGTGGCGATCGCCCGCGCACTGGCCATGCAGCCCAAGGCGATGCTCTTCGACGAGCCGACCAGCGCGCTCGACCCGGAGATGGTGGGCGAGGTGCTGGACGTGATGACCTCGCTGGCCCGCGAGGGCATGACCATGGTCGTGGTCACCCACGAGATGGGCTTCGCCCGGCACGCGGCCAACCGGGTCATCTTCATGGCCGACGGCAAGCTGGTCGAGGACGCTTCGCCGACCGAGTTCTTCGGCAACCCGCGCAGCGAGCGGGCCAAGGACTTCCTCTCCAAGATCCTCACGCACTAGGCGTCCGTACCGGAGCACTCCGCCCCCCGGCGGGCTCCGTCGAGAAGGAGATGAGTATGCGTATCAAGCGCGTGGCGGCAGTAGCCGCGGCGGCCACCCTTGCACTGGGAATGACCGCCTGCGGAGGCGACGACGGCGACGGCAGCGGCTCGGGCAGCAAGGGCCTTGTCGGCAAGGCGCAGAGCCAGAAGAAGCTGGTCATCGGCGTCAAGGCCGACCAGCCAGGGCTGGGCCTGCAGACGGGCAGCACCTACGAGGGCTTCGACGTCGAGATCGCCAAGATCATCGCCAAGGGCCTGGGTGTCGAGGCCGCCAACATCGAGTGGAAGACCACGGTCTCCGCCAACCGCGAGCCCTTCATCCAGCAGGGCACCGTCGACCTGGTCGTGGCGACGTACACGATCAACGACGAGCGCAAGCAGAAGATCAACTTCGCCGGCCCGTACTTCATCGCCGGCCAGGACCTGCTGGTCAAGGCGGACTCGACCCTCGCTGGCCCGGAGGCGCTGGACGGCAAGACGGTCTGCTCGGTGACCGGGTCCACCCCGGCCAAGCGGATTCAGCAGGAGCACCCGAAGGCCGATCTCCAGCAGTTCGACTCGTACTCGAAGTGCCTGCCGCTGCTGGAGAACGGCAAGGTCGACGCCGTCACCACCGACGACATCATCCTCGCCGGCTACGCCGCGCAGACGCAGTACGTCGGCAAGTTCAAGGTGGTGGGTAAGCCCTTCTCCTCCGAGCCCTACGGCATCGGCCTGAAGAAAGACGACAAGGAAGGCTGCGAGAAGGTCAACGAAATCCTCAAGGCCGCCGCCTCGGACGGCACCTACAAGACCGCCTGGGACTCCACGCTGGGCAAGAGCGGCAAGGCCGCGCCCGAGCTGGACACCACCAAGCTGACCAACTGCGGCAGCGTCTGACTGGTTCCGGGGCCGGCACCGGTGACGGTGCCGGCCCCGGTCTGTCACGACGCCGACAACGTGCCCCGGGAGTCGACGCATGCACGTATTCGCTGACCAGGCCAACTTCGACGCGTACGTGTCGGGCTTTCTCTGGATCCTCAAGCTGACCGGTGCCGCGGCGGTCCTCGCGTTGCTGCTCGGCGTGCTGCTCGCCGCGTTCCGGGTCTCCCCCGTGCCGGTGCTGCGCGGCTTCGGCACGGCCTGGGTCAACATCTTCCGCAACACCCCGCTGACCCTGATCATCTTCTTCTGCTACTTCGGCCTCTTCTCCACGCTCGGGCTCAGCCTGGCCGATGACCTGGACCTGAACAACTACTGGCTCGGCGTCGTCGGCCTCTCCGTCTACACCGCGTCGTTCGTCTGCGAAGCCGTGCGTTCCGGCATCAACACGGTGCCGAACGGACAGGCGGAGGCCGCCCGGGCGATCGGGCTCACCTTCTTCCAGACCCTGCGGATCGTGGTGCTGCCCCAGGCCGGCCGGGCCGTCGTGGCCCCGCTGGGCAGCGTCCTCATCGCGCTCTGCAAGAACGCCACGATCGTCGGCACGATCGGGCTGATGGAGTCCTCCAGCGTGATGAAGGACCTGATCAACAGCAACGGTGACGCGGTCATCGCGATCTTCGCGGTCTTCGCCGGCACGTTCGCCGCGCTCCTGATTCCCACCGGCTACTTCTTCGGCTGGCTGGCCAACCGACTGGCGGTGAAGCGCTGATGAGCACCAGCAACGTCCTCTACGACCACCCGGGGCCGCGGGCCCGTATCCGCAACGCGGTGCTCAGCGTGGTCTTCGGCGTCGGTCTGGTCGCGCTGCTCTGGTGGATCTACCGCAAGTTCGACGAGGCCGGCCAGTGGGAGGCCAACCTCTGGAAGCCGTTCACCGAGGCGAAGACCTGGACCCAGTTCATCGTCCCCGGCCTCCAGCAGACCCTGCTCGCGGCCGGCACCGGGATGGTCCTGTCCCTCGCCTTCGGCATCGTCTTCGCCGTGGGCCGGCTCTCCGACCACCGGTGGATCCGGGTGCCCTCGGGTGCGGTCGTGGAGTTCTTCCGCGCCGTACCGCTGCTTCTGATGATCTTCTTCATCTTCTACGGCGTGCCGTTCCTCATCCAGCGTCCGGTCTCGGCGTTCTGGTCCGTGGTCATCGGTCTGACGCTGTACAACGGATCGGTCCTCACCGAGGCGTTCCGCGCCGGCATCCGGTCGATCCCAGGAGGCCAGTCCGAGGCGGCGTACGCGGTGGGTATGCGCAAGGCCCAGGTGATGCGCCTGATCCTGATCCCCCAGGCGGCCCGGGCGATGCTGCCGGTGATCGTCAGCCAGCTCGTGGTGCTGCTGAAGGACACCGCGCTCGGCTACATCGTGGCCTTCCCCGAGCTGCTGCAACGCGGCGTGAACGACCTTGCCGCCAACTACGGCAACGTGGTCGCCGCCGCGATGGTCGTCGCCGCGATCTACATCGTGATCAATACGCTGCTCACCCTGCTGGCGAACTGGCTGGACGGCCGGGCCCGGCGACGGGCCTTCCGGGTGTCGAAGCAGGCCGCCCCGAGCTCGAACCAGGTGGGCGGACCGGCCGTGGTCGAGCCACAGGGCTGAGGGCTCCAGCAGCAAGTCGGGCGACGCGCGAGGACTCGCGCGTCGCCCGACTCGCCTTGGAGACTGGTCGGCCGGGCGCGCTCGGTGCCCCTGACCGCGCAGGGGCGCCCCGAGCGACTCCACCACTCCACCCGAGGCCGCCACTCCCGCCCGGAGCGGTGGACGGGGCGGGGAAGCCGTGGTGCCGGCTGGGCCCCTCACCCGTTCCCGCTCTCAGCGGGCGATCTCGGTGACCCGGGACTCGCGCACCACGGTCACCCGGATCTGGCCCGGGTAGGTCAGCTCCTCCTCGATCTGCTTGGCCACGTCCCGGGCCAGCACCGCCGCACCGATGTCGTCGACGTCGTCGGGCTTGACCATCACCCGGATCTCCCGGCCCGCCTGCATGGCGAAGACCTTCTCCACGCCGAGCTTCCCGGCCGCGATCTCCTCGATCCGCTCCAGCCGCTTGACGTACGCCTCCAGGCTCTCCCGCCGCGCCCCCGGCCGGCCACCGGAGCAGGCGTCGGAGGCCTGGGTGAGGACGGCCTCGATGGTCTGCGGCGGCACCTCGTTGTGGTGCGCCTCGATGGCGTGGACGACGTCCTCACTCTCGCCGTACTTGCGGGCCAGGTCGGCGCCGATGATGGCGTGGCTGCCCTCCACCTCGTGGGTGAGCGCCTTGCCGATGTCGTGCAGGAACGCCGAGCGCTTGATCGTCGGCACGTCCAGCCGCAGCTCGGCGGCCATGATCCCGGCGATGTGCGCGGTCTCGACGAGGTGCTTGAGCACGTTCTGCCCGTACGAGGTGCGGTAGCGCAGCCGGCCGAGCAGGGTGACCATCTCGTCGTGGATCTCGGTGATGCCGACCTCGACGAGGGCGTCCTCGGCGGCCCGGCGGCAGAGCTGCTCCACCTCCTGACGGGCCAGGTCGTAGACCTCCTCGATCCGGTGCGGGTGGATCCGCCCGTCGAGCACCAGCTTCTCCAGGGTGAGCCGGCCGACCTCGCGCCGCACCGGGTCGAAGCAGGACAGCAGCACCGCCTCGGGTGTGTCGTCGATGATCAGGTTGACCCCGGTGACCGACTCGAAGGCGCGGATGTTGCGGCCCTCCCGGCCGATGATCCGCCCCTTCATCTCGTCCCCGGGCAGGTGCAGGACGCTGACCACGCTCTCCGCGGTCTGCTCGCTGGCCACCCGCTGGATGGCGTCCACGACGATGTGCCGGGCGCGCTGCTCGGCGGTGTTGCGGGCGTCGGACTCGATGTCCCGGACCAGCAGCGCGGCCTCCCGCTTGGCCTGCGTCTCGATCGCCTCGATCAGCTCGCTGCGGGCGGTGTCGGCGGTCAGCCCGGCGACGCGCTCCAGTTCCCGCCGGCGCTGCTCCTCCGCCTCGGTGAGCGCCCGTTCCCGCTCGGCCAGCGCGGACTCCCGGACGGCCAGGGCGGCGCTGGTGGCGGTGAGCTGCCGCTCCCGGTCGGCGAGCCGCTCCACCTCCTCGGTGTGCAGCCGCTCCCGCTCGTCCATCCGGGCGGCCCGCCGCTCCACCTCTGCGGCCTGTTCCCGGGTGGTCGCGGCGAGCACCGCCACCTCGCGTTCGCCGCTGCGCCGGGCCGTCGTGCGCAACTGCTCGGCGTCCGCCTCGGCCTGCTTGTGGGCCCGCTCCAGGACGGTGTCCGCCTCGGCGCGGGCGTCGTCGAGCACCCGGCGGGCCTCGGCGCGGGCCGCCTTCGCCTCGGCCTTCGCGGCGGCGGCCTCGGCGCGGGCCGCGGCGGCGGCGGACTTGGCCACGTCGATGGTGCTGTTCGCCTCGTCGGCGGCGGTGCGCAGCGCGGCCAGCGACTGCTCCTGGCGGTCCTTCTCGGCGATGAAGGCCGGGTCCTCGGGGCGGGGGGCGGCGCTGATCCGGCGCATCGTGCGCAGCCCCACCAGCACCGCGCCGACGACCACGGCGGCCAGCACCAGCACCACGGCGAGGATGACGACGTCGAAGGCGTTCACGGCCGGACCGCCGCGTCGACGCGGGCCGAACCGAACCGACGGGTCGGGGTGTGCCGGCGGACCCGGCCGCCCGTCGGTGTGCCGCGACCGACGGCCGTCCTGCCGGGACCACCGGTGTACCTGTGCCGCCCCGTCATGGCCGCCTCCCCCTGAACGTCGCGCCGCAGTGATCGTGCCGGTGGCACGCGCGCTGCGGCTCTGAGACGCCCGACCTGAGCGGCTGGCCGTGGGTAGCTCTCACCGCCGGCGGTGCCCACGGGCATCGTCGGCGGCCGGGTGCAGTTGTCGCACCAGCTCCGGACCGGCCTGTCCGGAGCTGGCACCGCAGGCCGGCGAGCCGGCCAAAGTGATGCTGTTCTGTTACGCGATCTATGTTGTGCGCTTAGCCTGCGCTGGTCGGGCAATGTGAGCCTGTATGGCGAGGCTAGGTCTCCGGGGGCCGTCTGGTCAAGGACTCATGATCAAACCCCCCGAACGGAGCGAAGTTGAGGGGTCACCGAAAGCTGATCCGGCCTCGGACACCGGCGGACAAAGGAGGCGTGGCGCACCCGCCATCGGGGCATCGGCGCCGCTCGGCTCGCCCCGCGCGCGAGGGCCGCGCCCGGTCAGTCGAGGCTGCGGCTGTCCCGGTCGATGTCGCCCTCCGCGTCGGCGAGCGCGTCGGCGTCGATCCGGTCGGCGAACTCCGCCGCCTCGGCGCTCTGCGCGGCGAGCGCGTCCTTCACCGCCCGGATCGCCACGCCGGGCGGGTAGCCCTTGCGGGCGAGCATGCCGACGAGCCGGCGGAACACCGCGTCCGGCTCGCCCCGGGCGGTGCGGAGCTTCCGCTCGACCAGCGCCCGGGCCGTCTCGGCCTCGGTCTCCTCGTCCAGCTCGCCGAGCGCCTCGGTGGCCACCTCGCCGTCCACGCCGCGCCGGCGCAGCTCGTTGGCGAGCGCCCGGCGGGCCAGCCCCCGGCCGGCGTGCCGGCTGGACACCCAGGCCCGGGCGAAGGCCGCGTCGTCGATGATGCCGACCTCGTCGTACCGGTCGAGCACTCCGGCGGAGACCTCCTCGGAGATCCCCCGCTTGGCCAGCGCCGTGGCCAACTCGGCCCGGGTGCGCGGGCGCAGGGCGAGCTGGCGCAGGCAGATCTCCCGGGCCACCTCGGCCTCGTCCCGGGGCGTGGCCTGCCCGCCGGACTCCGGATCGGGCCGATCACGCCGGTCGCGCCGGGAACGGGGCGGGGTGTCGGCGTCGCCCGCCCGGGGCGGGCTGGCATCCCAACCCCGCCCCGTCCGGGCGCGTCGTCCTGCCACGGGTCAGCGCCCGGTCAGAAGTCGACCGGCGGCAGCTCCGGGCCACCGGCGGCGTCGCCCGCGCCGACCCCGACGCCGAGCTTCTCCAGGATCTTCTTCTCGATCTCGGCCGCCACGTCCGGGTTCTCCCGGAGGAACTCGCGGGCCTTCTCCTTGCCCTGGCCGAGCTGGTCGCCGTCGTACGTGTACCAGGCTCCGGACTTGCGGATAATCGCCTGCTCCACGCCCACGTCGATGAGCGAGCCCTCGCGGGAGATGCCCTTGCCGTACATGATGTCGAACTCGGCCTGCTTGAACGGCGCGGCGACCTTGTTCTTCACGACCTTGACCCGGGTGCGGTTGCCGACCACGTCGGTGCCGTCCTTGAGGCTCTCGATGCGGCGCACGTCGAGCCGGACCGAGGCGTAGAACTTCAGCGCCCGACCACCGGTGGTGGTCTCCGGGCTGCCGAACATCACGCCGATCTTCTCGCGGAGCTGGTTGATGAAGATCGCCGTGGTGCCGGTGTTGTTGAGCACACCGGTGATCTTCCGCAGCGCCTGGCTCATCAGCCGGGCCTGGAGGCCCACGTGGCTGTCGCCCATCTCGCCCTCGATCTCGGCGCGCGGCACCAGGGCCGCGACCGAGTCGATCACGATGATGTCGATCGCGCCGGAGCGGACCAGCATGTCCACGATCTCCAGCGCCTGCTCACCGGTGTCCGGCTGGGAGACCAGCAGGGCGTCGGTGTCGACGCCGAGGGCCTTCGCGTAATCCGGGTCGAGCGCGTGCTCGGCGTCGACGAAGGCGGCGATGCCGCCGGCCCGCTGGGCGTTGGCCACCGCGTGCAGGGCCACCGTCGTCTTACCGCTGGATTCCGGACCGTAGATCTCGACGACCCGGCCGCGGGGCAGACCGCCCACGCCGAGCGCCACGTCGAGCGCGATGGACCCGGTCGGGATGACCGAGGTCTGGACGACCGGCCGCTCCCCCAGCCGCATCACCGATCCCTTGCCGAACTGCTTGTCGATCTGAGCGAGAGCAAGGTCGAGCGCCTTCTCCCGGTCAGGACCTGCCGCCATCGTTGCCACCCCTGCCTTCGCCGGCGTCTTTGCTGCTGAGCTTCTCGTCACGCGGACACGCTAGGCGCTGGGTCTGACAGAACACCAGCCGACCGGCCGCGAGCTGTGGACGAGTACCCCGCTGTGGACAATAGCCGAACAGGTGTACGACTCGACAAGCGACACGCGGAAGGAGCGAAAAGGCTGCTCAGCGTAGCCGCGCGGGCACCCGGTCAGGGTAGGCGGCGACCACCGCGCGCCACACGACGTGGGTCTGCTCACCCGATCTCAGCGCCTGCTCGATGGTCCGCCCGCCGAGCTGGGACAGCACCTGGTCCGAGGCGATGCTGGCCGCGTAGCCCGGCCCGAATGCCTCCTCCAGCCGGGTCCAGAAGTCGGTCAGCCGCACTGTCAGTCCTCCTCGTCCGGCGCCGGTCCGCGCGCCGGACGCAACGCTAGCGCCAGCAGGGGCACCGTCGCGATCGCCGCCAGCAGGGTGAGTGTCGGATACCCGGCCACCTGCATGACGAACCCGCTCAGCGCGCCGGCGGCGGCCCCGGCCAGGCCCATCGTCAGGTCGGACAGCCCCTGCACGCTGGGCCGCACGGCGGTCGGCACCGACTCCGACAGCAGGGTGGAGCCGGCCACCATCGTCCCGGACCAGCCCAGCCCGAGCAGGACCAGGCCGACCGAGAGCCCGGGCGTGTGGTGCCCGGAGGCGCCCGCCACCGCGCAGGCCGCCAGCAGCACCGCCAGGCCGCCGAGGATCACCGGACGCCGGCCGAGCCGGTCGGTGAGCCAGCCGACCACGGGGGACAGCGCGTACATGCCGGCGATGTGCAGGCTGAGCACGACCCCGACCACCCCGAGCACGGCGGCGTCGGAGTGGTACTCGCCGAGGCGGACCGGGGTCATCGACATCACCGCGACCATCACCAGGTGGCCGACCGCGACGGCGGCGATGCCCAGCCGGGCCGCCGGCCGCGCCCGGACCACCCGCCAGGCGGCCCGCATGCCCGTCCCGCGCCGGGCGGTCGCCGTGCCGGCGGTCCCGGCGGCGTCGGGGGCCTCGGCCGCCGCGAGCCGGCGCGCGGTGAGCAGCGGGTCGGGCCGCAGCAGGGCCAGCAGTACGCCGGCGGCGAGCGTGAACGCCACGGCGCTGAACGCGAACGGGCCGGCCAGCGGCGGCAGTCCCCAGCCCCGGGTGGTCCGGTCGGCCAGCGCGGCGAAGTTCGGCGCGGCCACCGCCCCGACCGTGGTGGCCCAGACGACCACGGATAGCTGGCGGCCCCGGCGGGCCGGCTCGGCGAGGTCGACGGCCGTGTAGCGGGCCTGGAGGTTGGCGGCCGTGCCGCCGCCGAACAGCAGCATGCCGAGGAAGAGCAGGGGCACCTGACGGGTCACCGCGGCGAGCACCACCAGCGCGCCCCCGGCCGCCCCGACCAGGTACGCGGTGACCAGGCCCGGCCGGCGGCCGTACCCCGTCATGATCCGGGTGACCGGGACGGCGAGCAGCGCGCCGCCCACCACCCCCGCGCTCTGCGCCAGGCCGGCGACCGCCGTGCCGGCGATCCGGGCGGCGAGCAGCGCCCCGACCGTGACGCCGATGGTGACGCCGACGCCCCCGATGATCTGGGTCACGAAGAGCAGCCGCACCGTCCGACGCTGGATCGGGGCGACGTCGGTCCGGCTCGGGGCCGGCGCGGTGAGGTCGGTGGCCATCGGGGCTCCTCGGTGGGGACGGCGGCTCCCGGGTAAGGGGTGGGGGGCCGACCCATCCTTGCGCACCCCCGGCCGGGCCGGCACCCGGGTTCTGCTAGAGGCCGAGACCCCGGCCGATGATCTCCTTCATGATCTCGGTGGTGCCGCCGTAGATGGTCTGCACCCGCCCGTCCAGCCAGGCTTTGGCCACCGGGTACTCCAGCATGTAGCCGTACCCGCCGTGCAGCTGGACGCAGCGGTCGGCGACCCGGTTCTGCAACTCGGTGGTCCACCACTTCGCCTTGGCGGCGTCGGTGGCGGACAGCCGGCCGGCGTTGAACTCGGCGACGCAGTGGTTGACGAACGTCCGGGCGATGGTGACCTCGGTGTCCAGCTCCGCCAGCAGGAACCGGTTGTGCTGGAACGCGCCGACCGGCCGGCCGAACGCCTCCCGGGACCGGGCGTACTCCAGGGTCAGGGCGAGCAGCCGCTCGGCGGCGGCGACCGCCGACACCGCGATGCCGAGGCGCTCGCGGGGCAGGTTGGCCATCAGGTGGTAGAAGCCGTGGTTCTCGGTGCCGATCAGGTTCTCCGCCGGCACCCGGCAGCCGTCGAAGAACAGCTCGGTGGTGTCGTTGGCCTTCAGGCCGACCTTCGCCAGCCGGCGGCCCCGGCTGAACCCGGGGGCGCCGGTCTCCACGGCGACCAGGCTCACCCCGTGCGCGCCCCGGTCCGGGGCGGTGCGCACCACCACGATCACCAGGTCGGCCAGCTCGCCGTTGGTGATGAAGGTCTTCTGCCCGTCGAGCACCCACGCGTCGCCGTCGCGGACCGCGCTGGTGCGGATGCCGGCCAGGTCGGAGCCGGCGCCGGGCTCGCTCATCGCGATCGCCGTCACCAGGTCGCCCGAGCAGAAGCCCGGCAGCCACCGCTCGCGCTGCCCGGCGGAGGTCAGCTCGGTGAGATACGGGGCCACCACGTCGTTGTGCAGCCCGAAGCCGAGCCCGGTGCACCCGGCCCCGACGATCTCCTCGACCAGCACCGCGTTGAACCGGAAGTCGCGTTGCCCGCCGCCGCCGTACTCCGGGTCGACGTCCGTGCCGAGCAGCCCGGCCGCACCCGCCTTGCGCCACACCTCGCGGTCGACGATCCCGGCCGCCTCCCACCGGTCGTGGTGCGGCACCGCCTCGCGGGCCAGGAACTCTCGGCACAGGTCCCGGAACTCTTCGTGGACGGGCTCGTAGAGATGCTGCTCCATGGCGAGAAGTGTGGCACCGCGCACCCGCCCTGCCCAGGGCCCGCCAACCGCCGCTCCGACCGCCCGGCCGTGGTCAGGGCAGGTGCCGGGCACGGCCAGCGGGCGCGCCGCGAGGTCAGGCGGACAGGGCGCGGGCGGCGACGGTCAGGTCGGCGACCAGGCCGGCGTACGCGATGTCCTGGTCGTCGGCGCGCAGCACGGCCGACGGGTGGATGGTGGCCAGCAGCCGGGCCGCCGGGGCGTCGGCGACCTTCCCGGCGGAGTCGACCGGCACCCGGGCGAAGTCCTCCGGGTGCTGGGCGCAGGCCGGCCACGGCATCAGCGTGCCCCGCTGCCGGGTTACCCGGAACGTGGGGCCGAGCAGCGCCTTCGCGGCGGTCGCGCCGAGCACCACCACGACGTCCGGGCGCAGCCGGGCGAACTCGGCCACCAGCCACGGCCGGCACGCGGTGACGTGCACCCGGTCCGGGGTCTGGTGGATGCGCCGCTTGCCGCGCAGCTCGAAGCGGAAGTGCTTGACGGCGTTCGTCAGGTAGAGCTGGGTCGGGTCGAGCCCGGCGTCGTCGACCGCCCGGCGCAGCAGCCGGCCGGCCGGCCCGACGAACGGCAGCCCCTTCTGGTCCTCCAGGTCACCGGGCTGCTCGCCGACCAGCACCACCCGGGCGTCCTCGCCGCCGCGGCCGAAGACGGTCTGGGTGGCGTCCCGGTACAGCTCGCAGCCCCGGCAGCCGCCCGCGGCGACGCGCAGCTCGTCGATGGTGTCGGCCTGCGGCGGGATGAACTGCTGCGCACCGGGGGCGGTGTCGGTCTCCTCGGACATGACGATCTTCCTACCCGCCCCCACCCCCTCAAGCGAACACCCCACCCCCGCGTGTCCCCACCCCACCCACCCCCAACCCCCACCCGGTTGATCAAGAGGTTTGCGTCACGCCAAGGGCGGATCCCCGACGCAAACCTCTTGGTCAACCGCGAAAGCCGGGTGGGGGCCGGTGGGGGTTAGGCCGTGAAGCCGGACGGGGGGGCGGGGTGGAGGGCGGCGGCCAGCGCGTCGGCCAGCGCCGGGATGTCGGCGGCGGCGAGCGAGCTGACCGTGATCCGCAGCCCGGGCCCGGCGGCGATCCGGAACAGCGCGCCGGGGGCCACCGCCCAGCCGGCGTCGCGCAGCGCGGTGAGGGCGCTGGTCTCGTCCGGCACGGGCAGCCAGACGTTGATGCCGGTGCGGCCGTGCCCGGTCAGGCCCCGCGCGGCCAGGGCGGCGAGCAGATCGCCCCGACGCCGCTCGTAGCTCTCGCCGGCCCGGTCCACCAGCGCGGCGGTGGCCGGGTCGCGCCAGAGTTCCAGCACGAGGCGTTGCAGCACGGTGGATACCCAGCCCGCGCCGACCCGGGCCCGGCCGGCGACCCGCGCCACGGTCGCCTCGTCGCCGGCCAGCACCGCGAGCCGCAGGTCGGGCCCGTACGGCTTGCTGACCGACCGGACGAAGGCCCAGGCCGGGGTGGCCCCGGCGAGCGGGCACAGGGGCACCCGGGCCAGCTCGGCGGCGTGGTCGTCCTCGATCAGCAGCAGGTCGTTGCGTCCGGCGAGCAGGGCGCGCAGCGCGGCGGCCCGGTCGGCGGAGACGGCCGCCCCGGTAGGGTTCTGCGCCCGGCTGGTCACCACCAGGGCCCGGGCCCCGGCGGCCAGGGCGGCCCGCAGCCCGGCCTCGACCGGCCCGTCGTCGTCGACCGGGACGCCGATCGGGCGCAGCCCGAGCGCGGCGACCAGGTCGAGCAGGTTGGCCCAGCCCGGGTCCTCCACGGCGACGGCGTCGCCGGGGCGCAGGTGGGCGGCGAGCAGCCGCTCGATGCCGTCGAGCGCGCCCCCGGTGACGGTGACCTCGTCGGCGGGCACGCCGTCGGCGGCGAGCCGCTCCCGGGCGGCGGCGGCCAGCTCGGGCACGACGCCGACCGACGCGTACCCGGCGGGAGCGCCGAGGTCGGCGGCGAGGGCGGCCAGGTGCGGGCCGAGCGGCGGGAGCAGCCCGGTGTCGGGCTCGCCGAGGGACAGGTCGCGGGCGCCGGGCGCGGCGGGCGGGCGGATCGCGCGGCGGGTGGCCACCGGCGGCCGGGGACGCACCCGGGTGCCGTGCCGGCCGGCGGTGGCCAGCAGACCGCGCTGGCGCAGTTCCTGGTACGCCCGGGCGACCGTGGCCGGGCTGACCGCCAGCTCGGCAGCGAGGGCCCGCACCGGCGGCAGCGGGGCCCCGGCCGGCAGCTCGCCGGACCGGATGCCCGATTCCACGCTGGCCGAGATCTCGGCGGCCGTCCCGCCGCTCACCTGATAACGTGCTGACACAATTTCGATATTGTACTAGAACGAAGGCGGGACGTCGCATGTACCCACCCACGCCCCGGACCACCGCCAGCCGCACCCGCGACCGGATGAGCTACGACCGGGCCGCCACGCACGCCGTGCTCGACGAGGCGTACCACTGCGCGCTCGGGTTCACCGTGGACGGCGAGCCCCGGGTGCTGCCCACCCTGCACGTCCGGATCGGCGACACCCTCTACCTGCACGGCTCCACCGGCAGCCGGCCGCTGCTCGCCGCCCGGGGCGACGGCCTGCCGGTCTGCGTCGCGGTCACCCTCCTCGACGGCCTGGTCTACGCCCGCTCGCAGTTCCACCACAGCGCCAACTACCGCTCGGTGGTCGCGCACGGCACCGCGCACCTGGTCACCGATGCCCGGGAGAAGGCCGCCGCGATGACCGCCCTGGTGGAGAAGGTCGCCCCCGGGCGCAGCGCGGACGCCCGCCCGCCGAGCCGCCGGGAACTGGCCGAGACGGCGGTGCTGGCGCTGCCACTGCGCGAGGTGTCGACGCGCGTCCGGGCCGGCGGGGTCCGCGAGGACGAGGCCGACCTGCACCTGCCGCACTGGGCCGGGGTGGTGCCGCTGGCGCTGACCGCCGGGCCGCCCGAGCCGGACGCGGGGGTGAGCGTGCCGGTGCCGGCGTACCTGCGGCCGGGCCGGTCGCCGTGGCTGGAGCCGGCCACCCTGCGGGGCGCGCACGTCGTGCTCGAACCGCTGGACCTCGCGCACGTCGACGAGCTGCACGCCGCCACCGCCGACCCGCAGGTGTGGCAGCACCTGGGCAGCCCGCAGCCGACCGATCCGGCCGGCACGGCCGAGCTGGTCCGGGTGGCGCTCGCGGCCCACCACCGGGGCGAGCGGGTGCCCTGGGTCCAGCGCTGCGCGGTCACCGGGGCGGTGGTCGGGACCACGTCGTTCTACGAGGTCGATCCGGCCCAGCGGGCGGTGGCGATCGGGCACACCTACCTGGGCCGGCCCTGGTGGCGGACGGGGATCAACACCGAGGCGAAGCTGCTGCTGCTCGCCCGCGCCTTCGAGGAGCTGGGCGCCGAGCGGGTGGTGTGGCACACCGACCTGCGCAACGAGCGCTCGCAGCGGGCCATCGAGCGGCTGGGCGCCACCCGGGAGGGGGTGCTGCGCCGGCACCGCGTCCGGCCCGACGGCTCCTGGCGGGACACCGTCCAGTACTCGATGATCGTCGAAGAGTGGCCGAACGCACAGGCCAGGCTGCAGGAACGGCTTCTCCCCGCGCAGTCGTCGGCGCGATGATGGCGGGCGTGCTGGGCATCACAGACATCTGGACGTACCTGCTGGGGACCGTGGCGATCATCCTGCTCCCCGGCCCGAACTCACTCTTCGTGCTCTCCACCGCCGCCAAGCGCGGGGTGCGGACCGGCTACCGGGCCGCCGCCGGGGTGTTCCTCGGCGACTCGGTGCTGATGATCCTCTCCGCCGCCGGGGTGGCCTCGCTGCTCCAGGCGTACCCGCCGCTGTTCCTGGTGGTGAAGTACGCCGGCGCGGCGTACCTGGGCTGGGTCGGGCTGACCATGCTGCGCGGCGCGTGGCGGCGCTGGCGGGACCGCAACGACCCGGCCGCGCCGCGCCTGATCGACGCCGCCGAGCCGGCGGAGCTGCGCAGCCCGTTCCGGCGGGCGCTGGTGGTCAGCCTGCTCAACCCGAAGGCGATCCTGTTCTTCATCTCGTTCTTCATCCAGTTCGTCGACCCCGGGTACGCCTGGCCGGCGGTGTCGTTCCTGCTGCTCGGGCTGATCGCCCAGGCGACCAGCGTGCTGTACCTGACGATGCTGATCTTCGCGGGGACGTACCTTGCCGCCCAGTTCCGCCAGCGCCGCCGGCTGGCCGCCGGGGCGACCACCGGGGTGGCCGCGCTCTTCCTCGGCTTCAGCGTCAAGCTCGCCACCGCCTCGATCTAGCATGGGCCGCCGTGCCCGTCCGCACCCGGCGGGCGGGTACGGCGGCACCACCCGGGGCGGCGCACCGGCTCAGGTGCCGTCGCCGCCGCCCCCGCCGATGCCGGCGCCGCCGGCGGTGCCGCCCAGGCCGTAGCCCGGCCGGACCGGCTCGTCCGGCCGGCGGCTCACGTGCGCCGACTCGCTGATCCGGGCCGACCAGACGCCGTGTGCCGCCGCCGCGGCGTGCCGGTTGATCGCGTGCCGCAGCCAGCCGTCCACCACGGCGACCCAGTCGGCCCGGTCCGCCCCGGCGTGCCAGACCCGGAACCGGCTGATGCTCTGGTGGGTGACCCCGGCCAGGGAGAGCCGGCGGTCGGCCCAGAGGATCACCTCCAGGCCGGCGGAGTTGGCCACGAAGATCACCTCCAGCTCGGTGATCGGACCGGCGTAGAGCGGCGCGACCCACCAGCCGAGCCGCTGGTGCAGCGGCAACGCCTGCTCCACCCCGGGCAGCCGGTCGGCGACCAGGCCGGCCTGGCGCAGGCTGAACCCGAGCGTGTCCAGCGCGGCCAGGATGTGCTGCTGGGTCGGCAGGGGGTGCACGAAGATCGGAACCATCGCGCCCTGCTCCAGGTCGACGTCGACCGACGCCTCGGTGCGCAGGCCCATCCGCAGGCTCATCAGCGGCACCCCGCCGAAGATGGTGACCGGGGTCTCCCAGGGCAGCGGCAGCGCGAAGTCGACCGCCCGCCGCCGCCCGGCCGGCACCACGAACGCCCCGGCGATCGGCACCTGGTGGAACTGGACGAGCCGGCGGGGCGCGCCCGGGTCGTCCGGCTCGACCTGGGTGACCAGCCCGAGCCGGAGCCGCCGGACGGGGACGTCGTACCGGCCGGCGTGCAGCGTCACCCGCCCGGGCAGCCGCAGCCCGGGTCGGCTGCTCGGGTTCGCCAGCGTGGTGTGCACCGCGAGCCCGGTCCGGCCGGACTCCGGCGACACCCCGGTCAGCCGCACGCCGCTCCCCCCGTACCCCTCGGTGGTGGCACGGCATTCCCGGTCGGCGGCCGGACAGTCCTGCCGGACCGGCACGGACGCCGGGGGCCGGCCCGGCTGGTCGCCGGACCGGCCCCCGGGCGGGCCTCAGCGCATCCGGCGGCCCCGGGGCACCGGGTCGGTCTCGTCGTCGAACTCGCCGATGACCTCCTCCAGCAGGTCCTCCAGCGCCACGAAACCGATCGGGCGGGTCGGGCCGCCACCGTTGCGGACCAGGGCGAGCTGGGCCTGCCGGCCCTGCATCGCGGCCACCGCCTCGGTCACCGACGCCGTCCCCGGCAGCGTGAACGCTGGGCTCATCAGCTCGCCGGCGGTGGCCGTCCGGCCGGCCGTGGTGGCCCGCACGGCCTCCCGGACATGCACCAGGCCGCACACCTCGCCGCCGGAGTCCAGCACCGCCAGCCGGGACCGGCCGCTGTCCCGGGAGACCTGCTCGATCCGCTCCGCCGGCTCGTCCCGGCGGACCGTGACGATCTGGTCGAACGGCTCCATCACCTGGGCGACCGTGGTGCCCTGGAGCTCCAACATGCTGGTGAGCATCTGGTGCTGCTCGGCGCCGAGCAGCCCGTGCTCGCGGGACTGCTCCAGCAGGATCCGCAGTTCGGCCGGGCCGTGCACCTGGGCGAGCTGGTCCTGCGGATGCACCCGGACCAGTCGCAGGATCGCGTTGGCCAGCGCGTTGAGCGCCGACAGCACCGGCCGGGCCACCCGGGCGAAGGCCCGGAACGGCAGCGCCAGCAGGGTCGCCGAGCGCTCCGCGTCGGTGATCGCCCAGGACTTCGGGGCCATCTCGCCGACCACCAGGTGCAGGAAGGTGACCAGGGCCAGGGCGAACACCAGCGCCACGACGTGGCTGGCCGCCGTCGGCAGGCCCACGGCGTGCAGCAGCGGGCTGAGCAGACCCTCGATCGCCGGCTCGGCCAGCGCGCCCAGCCCCAGCGTGCACAGCGTGATGCCGAGCTGCGCGCCGGCCAGCATCAGGGACAGCTCGCGTACGCCGTCCAGGGCCGCGCGGGCCCCCCGGCCGCCGCCACCGGCGACGGCCTGTTCCAGCCGGTACCGCTTGCTGGCCACCAGCGCGAACTCGGCGGCCACGAAGAACCCGTTCAACGCCAGCAGCACCACGGAGACGAAGAGCGCCACTCCCGGGCTCATGCCGCCTCCCCCTCGCCGCGCCGGCCGCCCGCCCTGCCGGCGGTGGCCCCGGTCAGCCGGAGCCGCACCGAGTCGGCGACATGCCGGTCCACCGCGAGCACCTCGACCAGGGCATGCGGCTCGGTCTGGGCGTCGCCGTCGACCACCAGCGCGATCTCCAGCCGGTCGCCCACCTCGGGCACCCGGCCCAGCTCGCGCATGACGAGCCCGGAGAGGGTGTCGTACTCGGGGGCCTCGGGCAGGGCGATGCCGGTGCTGTCGGCGACCTCGTCGATCCGCCAGCGGGCGGGTACCACCCAGGAGCCGTCGTCCTGCCGGGCGGGAGCCCGCTCCGGCGGGTCGTCCTCGTCCCGGATCGGGCCGACCAACTCCTCGGCGATGTCCTCCAGCGTGATCACGCCGGCGAAGCCGCCGTACTCGTCGACCACGCAGGCGAGCTGCCGGTGCCCGACCCGGAGCCGGTCCAGCACCGTCGGCAGCGGCAGCGTCTCCGGCACCAGCAGCGGGGGGCCGGCCACCGCGCTGACCGGGGTGGTCGCGCGCTCGGCCGGGGGCACCGCCAGCACGTCGGCGATGCCGACGACGCCGACCAGGTCGTCGACGCCCTCGGTGCCGCGGACGGGGAACCGGGAGTGGCCGGTGTCGAGCAGCTCCACCACCCGGCTCAGCGGCTCGTGCGCCCGGACGGTGTGCACGTCGACCCGGGGCACCATGGCCTCCCCGGCGGTCAGCGTCCGGAAGTCGAGCCCCCGGTCGAGCAGGTCGGACATCTCGGCGTCCAGGTGCCCCTCCTCCCGGGACTCGGCGATGATCTGTTCCAGGTCCTTCGGGGTGGCGCCGCTGGGCAGCTCCTCGATCGGCTCGATGCCGACCCGGCGCAGCAGCCGGACGGCGGCCTTGTCGAAGAGCGTGATCACCGGCCCGGCGACCTTCAGGTACATCAGGGTGGACCGGCTCAACGCCCGGGCCAGTTGCTCGGCGCGGGCAATGGCCAGGTTCTTCGGGGCCAGCTCGCCGAGGACCATCTGCACGACGGTCGCGATGAGCAGGGCCAGCGCCACGGACAGCGGGAGGGCGACCGCGGTGGACACCCCGGCCCCGCCGAGCAGCTCGGCCAGCCCCGCGCCCAGGTACGGCTCGGCGGCGTAACCGACCAGCAGGGCGGTCACCGTGATGCCGAGCTGCGCGCCGGAGAGCATGAAGGAGAGCCGGCCGGTCACCATGAGCGCCCGGGCGGCGGCCTGGTCGCCTTCGTCGGCGAGCTGCTTGAGTCGCCCCCGGTCCACGGCGACGTAGCCGAACTCCTGGGCCACGAAGTATCCCGTGGCGGCGGTGAGAACGGTGATGAGGACAAGTCCGACGACGATCAACACGGGTCGCTCAGGGCTCCCGGGGCCGTCGGGACGGGAAGATGCCGGGCACGACCCGGCTGGCTACTGCTGCCCTCCTGGGCAGAAGAGTCGATCATGTGGCCCATTTTATCGGCGTCGGCTGAGTGCCCGCTGAAGGACGTCCTCACCGCTCCTGCGCCAGCTCGTCGACGTCGAGCAGGGAGCGGTCCACCCGGCCCGAGCGGTACGCGGCCCGGCCGACCATCTGGGCGGCGACCGGCGCGGTGGCCAACTGGAAGAGCGCGACCAGGACGATCATGCCGATGTCGGACGTCGTGCGCAGCCGCAGCGCCACCCCGGCGAGCAGCAGCAGCACGCCGAGCACCTGCGGCTTGGTGGCCGCGTGCATCCGGTCCAGGACGTCCGGGAAGCGCAGCACGCCGATCCCGGCGGCGAGGCTGAGCAGGCCGCCGGCGACCAGGCAGGCCGCGCCCAGCCAGTCGACGACCGTACCCGCGCTCACGACTCCTCCCGGACGGCGAAGCGGACCAGGGCCACCGCGCCGACGAAGCCGAGCAGGGACAGCACCACGAGCACGGGCAGGGTGGTGGCGTGCCGGTTGACCGCCGCCTCCGCCGCGACCGCGCCGGCCATCGTGTTGAGCAGCACGTCGGCCGCGATCACGCGGTCCAGCAGCGAGGGGCCGCGGTACAGCCGGGTCAGCGCGAGCAGCGCGGTCACCGAGAAGAGCACGGTGAGCACGGCGGCGAGCAGGACGGTCACTGGTCTGGCCCCCTGTCGGTGGGAGGGTCGGGATCTGCGGCGGCGGGGGCGGGCACGTCCGGGGCCGGGGTGTCCAGCAGGCGGAGTTCGGCGGCGGAACCGATCGCGCGGACGATCCGGGCCTCGGTGGCGAGGGTCCGGTCCCGGCTGTCGGTCAGGTCCGCCGGGCCGCGGACGTCGAGCACGTGCACGTAGAGCACGCCGCGCTCCCGGTCGACCTCGACGATCAGGGTGCCGGGGACCAGCGAGATGGCCTCGGCGGTCAGCGCGAGGTTCAGGTCGGTGCGCACCCGCAGGCGTACCGCGATGATCGCGCCCCGGGGCAGGTAGCCGGGCTGCACGGCGATGCGGGCCACGTGGATACTGGCGCTGACCAGTTCCGTGACGAACCGGCCCGCCAGCACGAGCAGCGCCCGGGGGCGCAGCCGGCCGCCGAAGGTGACCGGCGGCAGCGGGAAGAACACCAGCACGGCCGCGCCGACCAGCAGCCCGCCGAGCAGGTTGCCCCAGGAGAACCGGCCCCAGAGCAGGTTCCAGGCCACGACCATCCAGGCGAGGGCCACCAGCCGGTCCCGCCACCGCGCGGCCCGGCTGCCCCGGGCCGCCGGGCCGGGCGGCCCCGGGGCCGTCCCGCCCACGGACCGCGGGTCGCCGGAGGCCGGGCGGCGGGCCCCGGTCACGGCACGCCGCCGGGAAGCACGGCGCGTACGTACGGGGTGCGGGCGCGCAGGTCGGTGGCCGCGTCGGTGGTCACCCCGAACAGCGGGCCGGCGGCGACGGTGAGCGCCAGACCCAGCACGACCAGGGCCGTGGTGGCGCCGACCATCAGGGGTGGCAGCCGGACCGCCGGCTCGGCGGTGTCCAGCCGGGGCGTCCGCCAGAACGCGATGTTCCACACCCGGGACGCGGCGTAGAGGGTGAGCAGGCTGGTGGCCGTGCCGGCGGCGACCAGCGCCCAGGGCAGCGGGCCGCCGACCGCCACCCCGGCCTGGAGCAGGCCCAGCTTGCCGAGGAACCCGGAGAACGGCGGGATGCCGGCGAGGTTCATCGCCGGGACGAAGAAGAGCACCCCCAGCACCGGGGCCACCCGGGCCAGGCCGCCGAGCCGGCGCAGGTCGGTGCTGCCGGCCCGCGCCTCGACCAGCCCGGCGACCAGGAACAGGGTGGTCTGGATGGTGATGTGGTGCACCACGTAGAAGATCGCCGCGGACAGCCCGGCGACGGTGCTCAGCGCCACCCCGAAGATCATGTAACCGATGTGGCTGACCAGCGTGAACGACAGGAGCCGCTTCAGGTCCGACTGGGCCACCGCGCCGAGGATCCCGACCACCATGGTCAGCCCGGCCACCACCATCAGCAGCCCGGTGACCTGGCCGCCGGGGAAGAGCAGCGTCTCGGTACGGATGATCGCGTACACGCCGACCTTGGTGAGCAGGCCGGCGAAGACCGCGGTGACCGGCGCGGGCGCGGTCGGGTAGCTGTCGGGCAGCCAGGCCGACAGCGGGAACACCGCCGCCTTGATCCCGAACGCCAGCAGCAGCATGAGCTGGAGGCTGAGCCGTACCCCGGCCGGCAGCTCGTCGAGCCGCTGGGCGAGCTGGGCCATGTTGAGGGTGCCGGTGGCCGCGTACACCAGGCCCACCCCGGCCAGGAAGATCATCGACGACAGGATGCTGACCACCACGTACGTCGAACCGGTCCGGATCCGGATCCCGGTGCCGCCGAGCGTGATCAGCACGAAGCTCGCGGCCAGCAGGATCTCGAAACCGACGAAGAGGTTGAACAGGTCGCCGGCGAGGAAGGCGTTGGTCACGCCGGCGGTGAGCACCAGGTAGGTGGGGTGGTAGATGGTCAGCGGGGCCGACTCGCCGATGTCCCCCCGCCCCTGGCCGATCGAATAGAGCAGCACGCACAGCGTCACCGCCGAGGAGACCACCACCATCAGCGCGGCGAGCTGGTCGGCGACCAGCACGATCCCCACCGGCGGGGGCCACCCGCCGATCCGCACCACCACCGGCCCGTGCCGGTACGCCTCGACCAGCAGCACCACGGCGACCACCAGGCTGGTGCTCAGCCCGACCATGCTGACGGCGCGTTGCAGCCGGGGCAGGTTGGCCAGCAGCAGGGTGAGCGCGGCGCCCAGCAGCGGCACCACCACCGGCAGCGGCACGAGCGCCTGGTGACCGGTCACGGCTCCCCCGACCGCCGCGGCCGGCGCAGGTGCGGTTCCGGGGCGACCTGCTCCGGGTCGTCGTCCGGCCCCTCGCCGCCGAGGTCGGGCGCGGGCAGTTCGTGGCGCGCGGCCAGCTCGGCGACCTGGCGGTCCTCCAGGTCGTCCTGCACCTCGTCGTTGCCCTCCAGGTACCAGTTGCGGTACGCGACCGCGAGCAGGAACGCGGTGAACCCGAAGGTGATCACGATGGCGGTGAGCACCATCGCCTGCGTCAGCGGATCGCTCATCCGGTCGACCGGGCCGGTGCCGACCACCGGGGCCCCGCCGGGCCGGCCGCCGAGCAGGATCAGCAGGTTCACCCCGTTGCCGAGCAGGATGACGCCGAGCAGGATGCGGGTCAGGCTGCGCTCCAGCAGCAGGGTGACGCCGGTGCCGGCGAGCACGCCGACGACCACCACCAGCACCACGGTCGTCCCGGTCCCGTTCACCGCCGGTTCCCCTCCGGGTCGACGACCAGCCCGCGCTCGCGCTTGCCGGTCGCCTCGATGTGCCGGTCGACCTCCGCGCCGAGGCTGCGCAGGATGTCGAGCATCAACCCGACCACGATCAGGTAGACGCCGGCGTCGAAGAAGAGCGACGTGACGAGGTGGAGGTCGCCGACGCCCGGCAGCGCGAGGTCGACCTTCACGCTGTCCAGCACGGACCGGCCGGCGACGAGCGCGGCCACGCCGGTGCCGACCGACACCGCCAGGCCCGCGCCGAGGATCGTGCCGGCGGAGACCGGGGCCGCATCGGCCAGCTCGTACCGGCCGCCGGCCAGGTAGCGCACGACCAGGGCGAGGCTGGCCACCAGGCCGCCGGAGAAGCCGCCGCCGGGCGCGTTGTGGCCGGAGAAGAGCAGGTACAGGGAGAACAGCACGATGGTGTGGAAGAGCAGCCGGGTGACCACCTCGAAGACGATCGACCGGCGGTGCTCCCGCAGGGTCGGTCCGCCGCGCAGCCAGACCGGCCGCTGCGGCCCCGGGTGGCGGAGCGCCTCGGTGCGGCGGGGGCGGCGCGGGCGGGGACCGGTCCGGGACCGCTCGAAGATCAGGCTGGCCACCCCGGTCGCGGTCACCACCAGCACCGAGATCTCGCCCATCGTGTCCCAGGCCCGGATGTCGACCAGGGTCACGTTGACGACGTTGCGCCCGTACCCGGCGGCGACCGCCAGGTCCGGGAAGGCCAGCGAGATCGGCGGCGCGGTCCGGGCCCCGGCCGCGACCAGGGAGAAGCCGCCGAGCACCACGCCGACGGCGACGCCGAGCGACCGGCGTACCCAGCGGCTGCGGCGCAGCGGCCGGGCGGAGAACCGCTCGGGCAGCCGGCGCAGCACCAGCACGAAGACCGCGATGGTGGCGCTCTCCACCAGGAACTGGGTCAGCGCCAGGTCCGGCGCGCCGTGCAGGACGAACAGCATCGCGAGGCCGTAGCCGGTGACCCCGACCAGCAGCATCGCGGTGAGCCGGCGGCGGGCGCCGACGGCCAGCAGCGCGGCCACCGCGATGACCAGCCCCACGACCAGTTGCAACGGGTTGTCCCAGAGGTCGATCCCCTGCCGCCAGGGGCGGGCGGCCAGCATCGCCCCGCCGGGCACGACCACCAGGACGATCAGGATGGTGCCGAGGTACTGGGGCAGGGACCCGCGCTGGGTGACGCTGGTGACCTCGATGGCGAGCCGGTCGAACTGGTGGGTCAGCCACTCGTACCCCCGGGCGCCGTCCACCGGCGCGCGGACCCGTTCCACCACGCCGGCGAGCGGGCCGCGCAGCGCGAAGAGCGCCGCGCCGCCGCCGAGCGCCAGGGCGGAGAGCCCGAGCGCGGCGGTCGGCCCGTGCCACAGCGCGAGGCCCTCGTCGACCGGGCCGAGCAGTTCGGCGTACGGGCGCAGCAGGCGGCCCAGCGGGCCGGCGAGCAGCCCGACGACGAGCCCGGCGGCGGCCAGCAGGGCCGGCGGCCCCAGCATGGCGACGGGGACCGGGTCCGGTTCGACGGGCGCGGCGGGCGGCCGGTCGGCGAACGCGCCCCAGACGAAGCGGGCGCTGTAGGCGACGGTCAGCACCGTCCCGGCGACCAGCCCGGCGAGGACCAGCGGACGGTCGGCGAACGCGGCGAGCACCGCCTCCTTGGCGACGAAGCCGACCAGCGGGGGCACCCCGGCCATCGAGGCCGCGGCGAGCGTCCCGACCGTGGCCAGCAGTGGGGCGTGCCGGCGCAGGCCGGACAGCTCCCGCAGGTCCCGGGTGCCGGTGCTGTGGTCGATCGCGCCGACGACGAGGAAGAGCGCCGCCTTGAACAGGGCGTGGGCGAACAGCATGGCGGTGCCGGCGAGCGCGGCCTGCGGGGTGCCCGCCCCGAGCACCACGGTGAGCAGGCCGAGCTGGCTGACCGTGCCGTACGCCAGCAGCAGTTTCAGGTCGGTCTGGCGCAGCGCGGCCCATCCGCCGGCCAGCATGGTGAGCAGCCCGGCGGTGAGCACCACGGGGCGCCACGGGCCGGCCGCTGCGAGCACCGGGGCGAGCAGCCCGAGCAGGTAGACGCCGGCCTTCACCATCGCCGCCGCGTGCAGGTACGCGCTGACCGGCGTGGGCGCGGCCATCGCCGCCGGCAGCCAGGAGGTGAACGGCAGCACCGCCGACTTGCTCAGCGCCCCGGCCAGCACCAGCAGCACGGCCGTGGTCAGGTAGCCACCGGACGGCAGGTCGGCCGCCGCGAGGGCGGACCAGCGGTACTCCCCGGTGTGCCGGCCGAGCATCAGGAACCCGACCAGCATGGCCAGCCCGCCGAGGGTGGTCACGGTGAGCGCCTGGGCGGCGGCCCAGCGGCTGGACCGCCGCTCGGTGCTGTGCCCGATCAGCAGGTACGAGAAGACCGTGGTCAGCTCCCAGCAGACGTAGAGCAGCAACAGGTCGTCGGAGAGCACCAGGCCGAGCATCGCGCCGGCGAAGGCGACCAGCACGGCGGCGAACCGGGCCAGCCCCACCGAGCCGGTGGCGAAGTACCGGGCGCAGTAGACCAGCACCAGCGCCCCCACGCCGCCGACCAGCAGGGTCATCAGCCAGGACAGGGTGGTCATCCGGAACGCCAGCTCCAGGCGTAGCTGCGACACCCAGGGGTACGTCTCGACGACCGCGCCACCGTCGCGCACCGCGGGCGTGCGGGCCAGCGCCCAGCCGAACGCGGCGGCCGGTGCGAGCGCCAGCAGATAGCAGGCCCGCGGCCCCCACCACCGGACCAGCAGCGGCGCGACGAGCGCCACCACGAGGTGGAGGATCAGCAGTACGAGCACCCGCGCTCCCGGTCGAGGTGGCAGCAGTGCGCGCCCCGGAGGAAGCGCCTAGGAGCGATCAGACGCCAGTTCGCAGCCTGATGGGCGGTTTTGCCGGAATTGACGCGGCCCGCCCCGACACCCGCCGGACGGTCAGCGCAGGGCGGCGTCCCCGGCCGGCAGCGCCGGCTCCAGGACGGGCCCGTCACGGCGAACCTCCGCCAGCAGGTCACGGTGGGCCTCGACCAACAGGTCGGGGCGGCCGAGCTGGAGCACCACCTTGTTGACCACGCGCTGGGCGGCGGCGAGGGAGCGCACGGAGAGCAGCCGGCCCCGGCTCTCCCGGCGCAGGACGAAGTAGTGCACGGCGGCGCGGACCTGCCCCCGGTCGGCCGCGCTGGACTGGGCCGTCTGCCGGACCAGCTCCCGCAGGCAGAACGCGAGCCGCTCGGCGAGCTCCAGCTCGGGGCCGTGCAGGCCGGTCCGCAGCGCGGCGAGGTGACCGTCGACCTTGCGGATGAGCACGTCGATGCCTGGCCCGAAGTCTCGCCCCTCGACCGCCATCCGCCCTCCTCCACCGCTCGCGCTGCGAGTGAAGTTACTTTATGTTGTCCGATACAAGCAAGCAGTTAAGTAAGACTTAACGTAATTAGCCTACCTTTCCATTACGTAAAACCCGCAGTCGGACAGATCCCAGGGTCGGTGGGCCTCCGCGCCGCTGCGGCGGGCGCGGATGTCCCATCCCCGAGGCAGGATGGGGGCGTGGCGGAGGTGACGGCCGGCCCGGGCGCGGCAGACGCGGCGCGGGTGCTGGCAGGGTTCGGGGCGGCGACCCGGGAGTGGTTCACCGCGGCCTTCGCCGCGCCCACGGCCGCCCAGGTCGGCGCCTGGCGGTCCGTGGCAGCGGGCCGAAACGCCCTGGTCGTCGCGCCCACCGGATCCGGCAAGACCCTCGCGGCGTTCCTCTGGTCGCTGGACCGGCTCGCCGGGTCGCCGCCGCCGGCCGAGGCCCGGCAGCGCTGCCGGGTGCTCTACGTCAGCCCGCTCAAGGCGCTCGCCGTCGACGTCGAGCGCAACCTGCGCGCCCCGCTCGCGGGCATCCGGCAGGCCGCCACCCGGCTGGGCGTGCCCCCGCCGGAGATCACCGTGGGGATGCGCACCGGCGACACCCCCGCCGACGAGCGGCGGGCCTTCGCCCGCACCCCGCCGGACATCCTCATCACCACCCCCGAGTCGCTGTTCCTACTGCTCACCTCCGCCGCGCGGGACTCGCTGCGGGGCGTGGAGACGGTCATCGTCGACGAGGTGCACGCGGTCGCCGGCACCAAGCGCGGCGCGCACCTCGCGCTCTCCCTGGAGCGCCTCGACGAGTTGCTGCCCGCCCCCGCCCAGCGGATCGGTCTGTCCGCCACCGTCCGGCCGGTCGACGCGTGCGCCCGGTTCCTCGGCGGGGCCCGGCCCGTCGACGTGGTGCAGCCGCCCAGCGCCAAGACCATCGAGGTGAGCGTCCAGGTCCCGGTGGAGGACATGACCCGCCTCGACGAGCGGGAACAGCCCGCCGACGACCTCGGCGGCCCCGGCCCGCGCCGGGCCTCCATCTGGCCGGCCGTGGAGGAGCGGGTCTTCGCCCTGGTCCGGGCGCACCGCTCGACGATCGTCTTCACCAACTCCCGGCGCAGCGCCGAGCGGCTCTGCGCCCGGCTCAACGAGCTGGCCGCCGAGGAGCTGACCGCCGCCCCCGCCGGCGGCCGACCGACCGGGCCGCCCGCCGAGGTGATGGCCCAGTCCGGCGCGGCGGCCGGGGCGGCCCCGGTGATCGCCCGCGCCCACCACGGCAGCGTCTCCCGCGAGGAGCGCAAGCACATCGAGGAGGCCCTCAAGTCCGGTCAGCTCCCCGCCGTCGTGGCCACCTCCAGCCTGGAGCTGGGCATCGACATGGGCGCGGTCGACCTGGTGGTGCAGATCGAGGCCCCGCCCAGCGTCGCCGCCGGCCTGCAACGCGTCGGCCGGGCCGGGCACCAGGTCGGCGTGGTCTCCCGGGGCGTGGTCTTCCCGAAGCACCGGGGCGACCTGCTGTCCTGCGCCGTGGTCGCCGGGCGGATGGCCGACGGCGCGATCGAGGAACTGCACCACCCGCGCAACCCCCTCGACGTGCTGGCCCAGCAGATCGTCGCGATGGTCGCGCTGGAGCCGTGGCGGGTCGGCGACCTCGCCGTCCTGGTCCGCCGGGCCGCGCCCTTCGCCGAACTGCCCGACTCCGCGCTGCACGCCGTGCTGGACATGCTCTCCGGCCGGTACCCGTCGACCGCCTTCGCGGAGCTGCGGCCCCGGCTGGTCTGGGACCGGGCCGCCGACGTGCTCACCGGCCGGCCCGGCGCGCAGCGGCTCGCCGTCACCAGCGGCGGCACCATCCCCGACCGGGGCCTGTTCGGGGTCTTCCTGGCCGGCGCGGAGCGGGCCGCAAGGGTGGGCGAGCTGGACGAGGAGATGGTCTACGAGTCGCGGATCGGCGACGTGTTCCTGCTCGGCTCGTCCTCGTGGCGGATCGAGGACATCACCCCCGACCGGGTGCTGGTGTCGCCCGCCCCCGGGCAGGCCGCCCGGATGCCGTTCTGGAAGGGTGACCAGCTCGGCCGGCCGGTGGAGCTGGGCCGGGCCATCGGCGGCCGGGTGCGGGCCCTGCTGCGCCAGGGCGACGAGGCGGCGGTGGCCGCCCTGCGCGCGGGCGGGCTGGACGACTGGGCCGCCGGGAACCTGATGGCGTACCTGCGGGAGCAGCAGGCCGCCACCCGGTCCCTGCCGGACGACCGGACGGTGGTGGTCGAGCGGTTCCGCGACGAGCTGGGCGACTGGCGGCTCGCCGTGCACTCGGTGCTCGGCGCCCGGGTCAACGGCCCCTGGGCGCTGGCGATCGGCCGCCGGCTAACCGAGCGGTACGGCGTCGACGCCCAGGTCATGCCGTCGGACGATGGGATCGTGGTGCGGCTGCCGGACACCGCCGAGGAGCCGCCCGGGGCCGACGTGGTGGTGTTCGAGCCCGACGAGATCACCCAGCTCGTCGAGGAGTCGGTCGGCACGTCCGCGCTGTTCGCGTCCCGGTTCCGCGAGTGCGCGGCCCGGTCGCTGCTGCTGCCCCGCCGCGACCCGCGCCGCCGGCAGCCGCTGTGGCAGCAGCGCCAACGCGCCGCCCAACTCCTCGACGTGGCCCGCGAGTACGCCGACTTCCCGGTCACCCTGGAGGCCGCCCGGGAGTGCCTCCAGGATGTCTTCGACCAGCCGGCGCTCGCCGCGCTGATGCGCGACCTGACCGCCCGCAAGGTGCGCCTGGTGGAGGTGGAGACGACCCAGCCGTCGCCGTTCGCCCGGTCGCTTCTCTTCGGGTACGTCGGCGCGTTCCTCTACGAGGGCGACGCCCCCCTCGCCGAGCGGCGGGCCGCCGCCCTGGCGCTGGACTCGGCGCTGCTCGGCGAGCTGCTCGGCCGGGTCGACCTGCGCGAACTGCTCGACCCGGCGGTGCTCGCCGAGACCGAGCGGCAGCTACGCTGGCGCACCGAGCAGCGCCGGCCCCGCGACGCGGAGGACGTCGTCGAGCTGCTGCGCACCCTGGGCGACCTGTCCGAGGCGGAGCTGGCCGAACGCGGCGCGCCGGTCGACTGGCTCACCGAGCTGGCGGCGGCCCGCCGGGTGCTGCGGGTGCGGATCGCCGGCGAGGACCGCTGGGTGATCGTCGAGGACGCCGCCCGGCTGCGCGACGCGCTGGGCGTGGCGCTGCCGGTCGGGGTGGCCGAGGCGTACCTCGCCCCGGTGGCGGACCCGCTCGGCGACCTGGTCGCCCGGTACGCCCGCACCCACGGCCCGTTCGCCGCCGCCACCTGCGCGGCCCGGTTCGGCCTCGGGGTGTTCGTGGTGGAGCAGGCGCTGCGCCGGCTCGCCGCGACCGGGCGGGTGGTGTCCGGCGAGTTCACCCCCGACAGCGTGGGCACCCAGTGGTGCGACGCCGAGGTGCTGCGGCTGCTGCGCCGCCGGTCCCTGGCCGCGCTGCGCCGGGAGATCGAGCCGGTGCCGCCCCGGGCGCTCGCGGCGTTCCTGCCCCGCTGGCAGCAGGTCGGGGCGTCGGCGCGGGGGGTGGAGGCCCTGGCCGCCGCCGTCGAGCAGTTGCAGGGCGCGGCGGTTCCGGCGTCCGCGCTGGAACGCCTGGTGCTGCCCGGGCGGGTCGCCGACTACTCCCCCGCCCAGCTCGACGAGCTGTGCGCCAGCGGCGAGGTGCTGTGGGCCGGCTCCGGGGCGATCTCCGGCGGCGACGGCTGGGTCACCCTCGCGTACGCCGACGCCGCGCCGCTGCTGCTCCCGCCACCCGACGAGGCGCTGACCCGTACCCCGCTGCACGACGCCGTGCTGGACGCGCTCGCCGGCGGGCAGGCGCTGTTCTTCCGGTCGCTGTCCGACCGGGTGGAAGCCACCGACGACGCCGCGCTGACCGCCGCGCTCTGGGACCTGGTCTGGGCCGGGCACCTCACCAACGACACCCTCGCCCCGCTGCGGGCCGCGCTCGGCGGCGGGGGCGCGCACCGGTCCCGGCCGACCGCGCCGCGCACCCGGTACCGCCGCCCCGGCCGGGTCGCGCTGCCCAGCCGCAGCGGCCCGCCCACCGTCGCCGGCCGCTGGTCCCGCCTGCCGGAACGGGACCTGGACCCGACCCGGCGGGCCGCCGCCCTGGCCGACGTGCTGCTGGAGCGGCACGGCGTGGTCACCCGGGGCGCGGTCGTCGCCGAGCAGGTGACCGGCGGCTTCGCCGCCGTCTACCCGGTGCTGTCCGCGCTGGAGGAGCGCGGGGCGGCCCGGCGGGGGTACTTCGTCGAGGGGCTGGGCGCGGCCCAGTTCGCGGTGCCCGGGGCGGTGGACCGGATCCGCGCCCTCGCCGACCCGGCCGGGCCTGGCCGGGGCGGGCCCGCCCTGGTGCTCGCCGCCACCGACCCGGCCAACCCGTACGGCGCGGCGCTGCCCTGGCCCGAGCGGGTGGTGGACTCGGGCGACGGGGCGGCCCCGGCCACCGGGCACCGGGCCGGCCGCAAGGCGGGCGCGCTGGTCGTCCTGGTCGGCGGCGATCTGCTGCTCTACGTCGAGCGCGGCGGCCGGACGATCCTCTCCTTCGCCGACGACCCGGACGCCCTGGCGGCGGCCGGCAGGGCGCTGGCCGACGCGGTGCACTCCGGCGCGCTCGGGGCGATGTCGGTGGAGCGGGCCGACGGGGAGGCGGTCTCTGCGTCCCCGCTGCGCGACGCGCTCACCGCCGCCGGCTTCCGGGCCACCCCCCGGGGCCTACGCCTGCGCCGCTGACCCGCCCGACCCGACCCGACCTGGCCCGACCTGACCCGGCCTGACCCGACCTGACCCGGCCCGGCCCGGCCCGGCCCGGCCCGGCCCGGCCCGGCCCGGCCCGGCCCGGCCCGGCCATGATCCACACGCTGTGCGGCACAACGCGGTTTCCCGCCCCCAACAGAGCACGACATACCGCACACCGTGTGGATCACGACCGGCCGGGCCGATGCTGACGCAGAACCGTCCGGGCCGCCAGGGCGATCCGGTTGCGGATCTGGGCCAGGGAGAGGAACGGCGCGGTCACCGGGTCAGGCCGACCAGGGCGGCCAGGCGTGCCACGTCGGCCGGTGTCGGGCCGCCGCGCGCCACGTCGGCGATCACCGTACGCGCCACCGGCCGGCACCGGATCTCCGCCGGCGCGGTCCGGTCGGCGTCGACCAGGACACGGCCCGCCCGCAGCAGGTCACCGACCTGGAGGTACGCCCGCGCGGCGTCCACCAGGTGCGCGGCCCGATGCTCGACCGGCAACCGCCCCCACCCGCTACGGCCGGTGGCCTTCTCGTGCCAGCTCACGGCCTCACCACCGTCACCCAGCTCCACCGCCGCCGCCACCCGGGCCAGCTCGACCGTCGTGGGTCCGAAGCTGGTTCCATTGTGCTGGCCCCGGCCCTCGCCGACCCGCTCGGCGATCTCGGCCGCCTGCTCGATCAGCTCCCCCACGCTGCGCGCGTCACCGCACACGGCGGCGGCAAGGGCGGCCTCCACCAGCAACGTCCCGCACAACGACAGTTCCCGGAGCGGGCCGTCGTGCGGCACAGGAGGTGCGATCCGGTGCGCGGCGGCGACCGTCGCCGCCATCGCCAACCGGCCCCGCCCCGCCGCCCGCAGCGCCTGCCCCAACGGCACCGCCGCGACCGCCCCCAGCAGCGGGTCACCGGCGGCCACCGCCATCGCCCGGTCGGCCGCCAGCCACGCCAGGTCTGCGTCCCCCAGTTTCACCAGCACCGACGCCATGATTCGGTACACCTGCACCAGCCGGTTCGCCGCCTCGTCCCCCGCGCCGGCGGCGTGGGCATGTTGGGCGTCGCCGAGCAGGTCCGGCAGCATCCGCACCACCTGCGGGTAGTGCGCGTGTTGGTAGGTCAACCAGGCATGCTCCACCCGTCGGCCCAGCTCGCCGACCGGCAGGACCGGTCGGGAACCCGGCCCGTCCAGAAGGGTGGGATAACGCGCGAGCGCGGCCCGCACTCCGTCCACGCCCGCAACGGCAGCGGTGATCGATGACGGCCGGGCGTCCCCGCCGACCAGCACCGACGGGTCCACCCGAAGCACCTCGGCGATGTCCTGGATGACCGAGAACCGGTCCAACGCACGGACGCCGCGCTCGACCTTGTCGACCCAGCTCTTGGACTTGCCCAACCGGTCGGCCAGCATCTGTTGAGTCATCCCGCGCCGGGCCCGCCACTGCGCCACCCGCCGGCCTATCGGCAGCTCATCACTGCCCACGACGCCACCGCCGGTCCGGCACCGCCCGCGTGGTCTCGTCCACCGGTATCCGATCCGCCTCGGCCTGCGCAAGGATGCGCCGCCTCGCCGCCTCCCGCTCGGCGGCCTCGGCCTGCTCACCACGGCTGGACGTCGACTCGTCACCGCTGCTGGATGCCATGCCACTCATCCCCGCCTCCGGGTAGGGGCGCGGCGTGCTCCTGGAAGGACCGACACCGCCGCGCCCGGCCAGTGATCGCGGTTGATTGGGATGCGGTGCCGGACACGGCAGGGCAGGTCGGCTCCACACCGGCACACCCGCCGCCACTTCCGCCAAGACCAGACCGGCTGGTGCCGGCGAGCCAGGGTGCGGGCCACCGCCAAGACGTACTCGTCATAAGAGATGTGCGTAATCGGCTCGTCGCTGGCACCCGGGCCAACGGTCTTCATGCTGGCCACGTCGAAGAGAGCACGGCTTCCTCCTTGTGCCGCGACTTTTCCGGAAGGCGTGGATGCCCGAACGTAGGAAGTTCGCCCGGGCATCCACGCTGGCGAGGACGGTCCGACAGCGCCAACCGAGGAATCGCCCCCCCTTGAAACCTCCCATAGGTACCGTTGGGTAGTCAAGGGACGAGGTAGGTGGTCTACTCGTGCTGCCAACCGAGGAGAAGCACCGTGCCACCGCGTTACCGCTACGAGCAGATCGCCGACGACCTCGCCGCACGCATCGCGGCGGGAGAGTTCCCGCCCGGCTCCAAACTGCCCAGCCGACGAGAGTTGATCGAGCATTACGGGGTCACCGAGCCAGTGATCGACCGCGCCATGCAGGTCCTACGCATCAAGCAAATGACCGAGACGCTGCCGGGCGTCGGCGTGTTCGTCGCCGAGTAACCCGCGCCGGACGATCGGCCTTTTCCTGTCGCCGCCATAGCGACACTCCACGCCAAGGCGGCCCAGCACGGTAACCCCACCATGGGGTCCCCAGGGGACCTCGCTGCCGGCCATGGACGCGATAACGTGACCGTCTACCAGCTTCCCTGACGGAGGGAGCCACGTGGACGCACGGACAGACCGCGTGCTTCCCCGGCGCCTGCTCAACGATCCGCAGATCGTCCACGCGCTCACCCAGCGAAACTTCACCCCGGTGTTCGCCGCGGCGAAGGCGGCCGGGTTGAGTTACAACGCGATCGCCGCCGCGTGCGGAATGAAGACCGAGCGGGTCAGCCTAATCGCACGTGGCAGCGCCACCGTCACGAGCATCGACACCGTTGAACGGATCGCTGACGGCTTGCACATTCCGGGTGGGATGGTCGGTCTCGCTGAGCGATGCTGGGAGAAGCAGCCTGCACGCCATCCGTCGAGCAGGACAGGAGACGATCTCATGAAGCGCCGTCAACTCCTGCGGGGTGCTCTCGCCGCCGGCCTGACCACCGCCTCGCTGACGCACATCACCGAGGCGCGGCAGAGTGGCGACAGGGCCCTCACCGTTACCGGCACCACCGACCTGGCCCACATCGAGTCAGCCGCCGAACAGCACAGCTACGGCTACCGGGGACGCCCACCCACCGACGTGCTCGCCGACCTCGTCGCCGACTTCAGCGAGATGACCCCCCTGCTACGCCGGCCGCAACACGCGGCAGCCCGGGCCCGGCTGTCCCACCTCACCAGCATGATCGCGGGAATGACCGCCATCGTGCTCCACGACCTCGGCAACCGACGCGAAGCGCACGCCTGGTTTCGCACCGCCGCTCGGGCCGCCGAGGAGTCCGGCGACCGAGCGCTGCACGCCTGGGTGCTGGCCCGAGAAGCCATGGTGCCCCTGAACTTCGGCGCACCGCGTACAGCCGCAGGCCTCGCCGAGCAAGCCCGACACGTCGCCGGCAAAGGCACCACCGCGGCGGCCACCCTCGCCTCCGCCGTCGCCGCCCGCGCCTACGCCATCAGCGGCCAACGCGACAAAGCCCTGGCCGCGCTCACCGAAGCCGACCGCCTCGCCGAGCATCTGCCCGCAGGCGAACGTACCGACTCCTGGTTCGGCCACTGCGAACAGAAGCACCGGGTGCACCTCTCCCACGCCCTCACCGCGCTCGGCGAGACCACCCGGGCCCGGCAGAACCAGGCCCAGGCACTGGCGCTGTCGGCACCCACGAGCGCCCTCACCCGCACCCTGATCCGGCTCGACGCCGCCATGTGCGACCACCGCGACGGCAACTCCATCGACGGCTGCCACGCCGCCACCCTGGCACTGATCGACCTTCCAGCCCGCTTCCGAACCGACCTGACCCGCAAGCGCGCCCTGGACCTGTACCGGGAGATGCCGGCACACCTTCGAACGTTGCCCGAAGCTCAAGAGTTCCGAACCATGCTGACACCCTGACGAACCACGACATCGACCCAGAGCCACCCGCCGCATATCGCGAGGGAAAGCCACGGAGCGTTGCGGTGCAGGATGGGTGAGGTTCTCGGGCCCGTCAAGCAGATCGAGGGTGACCTGACGGGTGCAGCCGTTGAAACGGGGTCCTCACGAGTGCGCCTGCTTCGGCAAGGTGAGGATTTCGGCTCCGTCGCTGGTGATGGCGATCGTGTGCTCACTGTGTGCCGTCCGGCAGCCGGTCGCACTTCGGAGCGTCCACCCGTCGGCATCAGTGATGAGTTCAGCGGTGTCCGCCATGACCCACGGTTCCAGTGCCAGCAGCAGCCCCGGGCGCAGTCTGTATCCACGACCGGGCCGTCCGGTGTTCGACACGTGCGGGTCCTGGTGCATCGTTGACCCGACGCCATGACCTCCGAACTCGGTGCTGATCGGATACCCCGCTTCGGACAGGGTTGAGCCGATGGCATGGGAGATGTCGCCGACGCGAGCCCCAGGGCCGGCAGCGGCTATCCCCGCGTACAGCGCGCGTTCGGTCGCGCTGATCATCGCGACGCTCTCCGGGGGCTTTGAGTCGCCCACGATGAAGCTGATGGCAGAGTCCGCAACGACCCCACCCTTGGAGACGGCGAGGTCGAGTGACAGCAGATCGCCGTCGGCAAGCGTGTAGTCGTACGGCAGTCCGTGGAGCACGGCGTCGTTGACGGACGTGCAGATGTAGTGGCCGAACGGCCCGCGTCCGAAGGATGGCTCGTAGTCGACGTAACAGGACACCGCACCAGCCTCGACGATCATGGTCTCGGCCCACCGGTCGATGTCCTGGAGGTTGGTGCCTACTGCGCTGCGGCTCTTCAGCGTCTGCAAAATGTCAGCGACCAGGGCACCCGCCTCCCTGGCTCGGGGCAGTTCGGTGGGGTTCAGGATCTCGATCATGCGACGCCTTCCACGCGGACCAATAACTATCCCGGCCATACTATCCCGGTACTAGAATCGGAGCCATGGTCAGGTTGCCGCTCACACCCGCAGAGGTCGAGCGCGGACAGCGCCTCGGCGCCCTGTTGCGTCGCGCCAGGGGAGAGCGCTCGATGCTCGTGACCGCGCTCGATGCACGTGTCTCACCGGAGACCCTCCGGAAGATCGAGTCGGGCCGCGTAGCGACCCCCGCCTTCCCGACCATCGCTGCGATCGCCGATGTCCTCGGCCTCTCCCTCGATGCGGTGTGGGCCGAGATCAACCAGCCCGCACGTGGTGTCGAACCGACCGGCTCTGGTCACAACGCACGTGAGCGGTTGGCCTCGTAGGTCTCTCCGGCCACCCCGGAGGGCCGGCCGCTGTCGCATCGCTGCCAGAACCGCCAGGCGAATAGAGAAATCCCTATGCTTGTCGTTGTTCCCGGCACCGTCGCCCGCGCCTGCCGTTCCGCCACGGAGGTGACCCGTGTCCCCCAACCACGCCCCGCCCACGTTCCGCCGCCGTCGTCCCTCGACCCTGCTCCTGGTACTCAGCCTGATGCTGGGCCTGGCCGCCCCCACGGCGCTGACGACCCCAGCATCGGCTCGGCCCACCCCGCAGGCCGCCGACCCTCTCTGCTACGCCAGCGGTTTCAGCCAGCCTCCGGACATCAGTCGCCCACTTGCCCTGACCTGGTCGCACGTCGGTAGCCGGTCCAACGGCAGTTACACCTACCGGTACTGGATGGTGCAGGAGCTGAGCGGGTCGACGTGGTACTACCGGAACAGCTACGTGGCCAGCTGCTCCGGCGACTCGCTGCTCTCCAGCACCGAGATCCCGACGACCGACGGGTTCGGCACCGCGGCCTGCACCAGCACCGCCGACCGCTACCCGGCGGAGTCGGAGGCCGAACGGTTCGTCGGGCAACGCACCTCCTGGCAGCGGCCGTACCTCGCGATCCTCACGTTCCGGTACTGGCACCAGGAGTGGTTCTCGTACGCCACCCTGCGGTGGGCCTACGGATCCAGTTACGCGGTGCGGTGCTGAGTCACCGTCCCGCTCGCGGCGTCGTCCGACCGTCCGACCAGGGGGCGATCAGGCGGGCGCGGGCGCTCCGGGTCCCGGCCGCGCAGCCACTCCTGCCAGCGGCCAGGTAGCGGCTCGTTGCGGCCGGGCACCAGCAGCACGCGGGTCATGCCCGAGAGGTTAGCGTCGAGCCGGCAGCCCGCCGCCCTCGCGGCGGGCGGGAGGGGTACGGCGTGGTGAGCGTACGACGGGCGGAGCCGACGGACCGGGCGGCGACGGACGTGCCGCACGAGCGGGAGCCGGGGGCGGAGGTGACCGGCGGGCCGCGAGACGGCGTCGGCGATGCCCCGGCGTGGATCTCGCTGACCACCGACTACGGCCTCGCCGACGGGTTCGTGGCCGCCTGCCACGGGGTGATCGGGCGGCTCGCCCCGGCCGCCCGGGTGATCGACGTGACCCACCTGGTCCCGCCGGCCGACGTGCGCCGGGGCGCCGCCGTGCTCGCCCAGACGGTGCCGTACCTGCCGGTCGGGGTGCACGTCGCGGTGGTCGATCCGGGGGTGGGCACCGCCCGGCGCGGGATCGCCCTGGCCACCCCGGGCGGGCTGCTGGTCGGGCCGGACAACGGGCTGCTGCTGGACGCCGCCACCACGCTGGGCGGCGTCACGTCCGCCGTCGAGCTGACCAACCCGCACTGGCTGGCCCCCGAGGTGTCCCGCACCTTCCACGGCCGGGACGTCTTCGCCCCGGTCGCGGCCCGGCTGGCGCTGGGCGCCCCGCTGGCCGGCGCCGGCCCGGCGGTCGACCCCGCCGGCCTGGTCCGGCTCCCCGAGCCGGTGGTCCGATCGGGCGACGGCGGCCTCACCGCCGAGGTGTTGACCGTGGACCACTTCGGCAACGTGCAGCTCGCCGCGCCGGGCGGGCTGCTGGCCGCGCTGCCGGCCCGGCTGCGGGTGGCCGGCCGCCCGGCGACGCACGGGCGCACCTTCGGCGACGCCCCGCCGGGCGAGCTGGTGGTGCACGTGGACTCCGCGGGCCGGGTCGCGGTGGCGGTGAACGGCGGCCGGGCCGCCGACGTGCTCGCGGTCGGCCCGGGTGACTTGGTGTCCGTCACCGCGACGGCCGAGGAGCCGCCCGGCCGTCCGGCGGGTGCCGAAATCGGACCACTGCCGGACTGATGCCCGGTGGCCGGTTGTGGAATGCTCTTCCGGTGGGTGATCAATGGGTTCCGTCGGCATGCCCCTGCTGCGCGTCCAGGACCGGTGGCGGCACGTGCCCGGTCTGCTTCTGGACCGACGACGGCCAGGGTGACGCCGACGCGGACGTGGTGCGGGGCGGCCCGAACGGCGACCTGAGCCTGTCCCTCGCGCGGCTCAACTTCGCCATCTACGGTGCCAGCCACCCCCGCTACCAGGACATCGTGCGCCCGGCGCGCCCCGAGGAACGCCCCTGACCGGGGCGCACCGGATCGGGGCACGCCGGACGGCGGTCAGCAGCGCGGCGCGGTGCCGCCGTACACGGCGGAGATGTACGCGTGGCTGACGTACTGCCCGCTGGCGAGACGGTTCCACCGGTTCGTGGTCCGGTAGGGACCGCTGACGGTCTGACCGGTGACGTAGCACTCGATCGGCACGTGGGCGTACGTGGCGGCGAGGCCACGGGCGGCGTACCCGGTGCCGGGACCGGCGCGGAGGTTGAGGGGGCCGGAGCCGACCACGCCGTGCGGGCCGGTGCCGGTCCACAGGTACGCGACGTCCACCCAGGCGTTGCCGGTGAGCTGCAAACCGTCCCAGAAGGTGCCGTCGGCGAGGTCGACGCCGCCCGGGTTCAGCACGGTCCGGCCGAACTGGTCCCGCCCGCCGTGGTAGCCGTCCTGGTACGCGGCCTGCGCCTCGGGGCGGCCCTGGGGCAGGTCCTTCCAGTTCTCCCGGACGGCGCTGGGGTTCCAGTAGTCGTCCCGGGTGTTCCACGGCCCGACGTCCCAGACCGGCGCGTACTCGCAGCGGCTGCCGCTGGTGGTGCAGACCCGGACGGTGTAGTCGCCGGTGCCGAGCGGGGACAGTGAGCGCCGGGACGGCAGCGCCGCGAAGTGGTCGCGGGACGTGACGACGTGCCCGTTGGCGGTGGTCTGGCCGACCAGCCCGATCCGGGTGGCGTAGACCCGGTAGCTGCGCCCCGGGGTGGCGGCGGCGACGGCCGCCCGGTCGGCGGTGAGCCGGACGGCGCGTACCGCCAGGGTGGCCCCGGCGGCGCGGGCGGTGAGCAGCACCCGGGCCTGGACCCGGGTGACCGGCTGGTCGAAGACGGCGGCCGGCACGGCCGTCCGCCACTCGGTCCAGCCGGCGGCGCGCCAGCCGCGCACCTGGACCTCCACCGCGGCGTCCGGGCCGGCGTCCGCGGCCACCTCGGCGCGGACCCGGGTGGCGGGTCGGGTCAGGGCGTGCTCCGGGCTCAGGTACGCGCCCTCGGCGACCGGCGCGTGCCGGTCCAGGGCGGCGGAGGTGACGGCACGCGGCGTCCGGTCGGCCAGCCGGAGCCCGCCGTCGGCCCAGCGGGCGTTGAGGCCGCCGGTGCGGGACAGGTCGGCGTCCCACCGCTCGGTCGGCCCGACCGCGTCGGCGGCGGGAGCGGACGTGGCAGGTACGGCGGCGGCCGGCCGCAGGGCGAGGGCGGGCGGGACCGGGGTGGCGGCCGGGGAGAGCGCGACGGCGAGGGCGCCGACGAGCAGCGGGGCGAGGACGAGGGTACGGGTACGACTTCGCGGATGATTCACGTTGTTCCTCCTCAGAACACCCCGATCGTTACGTTTCGCTGGATAGATGGGAACCTCAGTACAAATAGCGATACATGCGAATCCCACTCGGGGAGGGAGAATGGTGGGGTGCCCGAAGGCGACACCGTCTGGAACACCGCCCGCGTCCTGCACCGCGCCCTCGGCGGGGCCCGGCTCACCGGCTCCGACTTCCGGGTGCCGGGGCTGGCCACCACCGACCTGACCGGCTGGACGGTGCGCGAGTCGGCCAGCCGGGGCAAGCACCTGCTGCTGCGGCTGGCCGCCCCGGAGCCGCTGCCCGCAGACCCGGCCGGCGGGACCACCCACTGGACGCTGCACTCGCACCTGCGGATGGACGGGGCCTGGCGGGCGTACGCGCCGGGCGAACGCTGGACCGCCCGGCCCGCGCACCTGATCCGGGCGGTGCTGCGCGGCCCGGAGGCCGTGGCCGTCGGGTACCACCTGCACGAGCTGGCGCTGGTGCCGACGGCCGAGGAGGGCGCGCTGGTGGGCCACCTCGGGCCGGACCTGCTCGGCGCGGACTGGGACCCGGCCGAGGCGGTCCGCCGGCTCGCCGCGCACCCGGCGGCGACGATCGGGGAGGCGCTGCTCGACCAGCGCAACCTGGCCGGCGTGGGCAACCTGTACAAGTGCGAGGTGCTGTTCCTGCGCGGGATCTCGCCGTGGACCCCGGTCGGCGCGGTGCCCGACCTGGCCGGCACGGTGACGCTCGCGCGCAAGCTGCTGGCGGCCAACCGGGGGCGGTGGACCCAGAGCACCACCGGCTCGCTGCACCGGGGGCGGACCAGCTACGTGTACGGCCGGCGGGCGCAGCCCTGCCGCCGGTGCGGCACCGCGATCCGCAGGGAGGAGTTGGGCGAGCGGGTCACCTACTGGTGCCCGGCCTGCCAGCCCGCCCCGCCGGGCGACGCGCCGCCCGCACCGGCGCCCCGCTGACCCGACCCGCGCCCCGCTGACCCCGACGGCCGGGGCCGGGCGACGCCCTGACCTGCCCCGACGCACCCGTCCCACGGTCCGGGACGTCGACAGATAGGGACGATTGGGTAATTCCTAACCCGGGGTCCGACGTCGCATGCTGCGGTTGAGTGCTCACCGATCGTCAACAGGCGCGACGGCCGCCCCGAGGGGGTGGCGGCTGCCGCGCCTCGATCCCGGGGAGAGCCATGGTGCTGTTCCGCAGACTGCGCTCCAACCGCACCAACCGCACCGACCGCACCGACCGGGCCGTCCGCACCGGCCGGGAGGCCGGGCCGACCGTGCCGGGGGCCCGGGCCGCCGAGGCGGCGACCCCCGCCCCGGCCAGCCTCGACCCGGCGGCGGCCCCGCGCTGCTTCGGGCCGGTGCCCAACTTCGCCACCAGCCCGCTGCCGGTCCCCGACGGGCGGGGCGGGACGGTGCCGGGCACCGGCCTGCGCAAGTTCGTCGACGCGCTGCCGGGCCCGGGCGAGGCGGGCCGCACCGAGCTGGGCGGGTACCTGCCGGTGGGCGTCCCGGACACCATCACCTGGCCGGGCTGCGACTACTACGAGATCGGCCTCCAGGAGTACGCCCAGCGCCTGCACCGCGACCTGCCCGCCACCCGGCTGCGCGGCTACCGGCAGCTCAACCTGGGCACCGACGGCTCCGGGCACAACACGGTCGCCCCGCCCGACCGGCCGTACCTGCTCGGGCCGGTGATCGTGGCCCGGCGGGGCCGGCCGGTACGGATCAAGTTCATCAACCAGCTTCCCACCGGGCAGGCCGGCGACCTGTTCCTGCCCGTCGACCCGTCCCTCGACGGCGCGGGCGTCGGTCCGCTGGACGGTCCGGCGCCGTACCCGCAGAACCGGGCGGTGCCCCACCTGTACGGCGGGCAGACCGGCTGGATCAGCGCCGGCAACCCGTGGCAGTGGGTGACCCCGGCCGGTGAGATCACCCCGTACCCGACGGGGGTGGGGCTGACCCACGTGCCGGACATGCCGCCGCCCGGCCCCGGGGCGACGACCCTGTACTACCCGAACGAGCAGAGCGGCCGGCTGATGTGGCTGCACGACAACACGCTCGGCCTGTCCCGGCTCACCGTCCACTCCGGTCAGCTCGCGCTCTACCTGCTCACCGACCCGGCCGAGGAGCGCCTCGTCGCCGACGGCGTGCTGCCCGCCGAACAGCTTCCGCTGGTGATCCAGGACCGCACCTTCGTGCCGGACGACACCCAGCTCGCCGCCCAGGACCCGACCTGGGACCGGGACCGCTGGGGGGCCCGCGGCAGCCTGTGGCATCCGCACGTCTACCAGCCCCGGCAGAACCCGTACCGGGCCTCGGGCGGCAACCCGACCGGCCGCTGGGACTACGGCCCGTGGACCGGTCCCCCGCCGGGCCGGGAGGCGACGGCCCGACCGGGGCCGGACCCGGAGCCCGACGGCCACCCCGTCGGACCGGCGCCGAACCCGCACCACGACCCGGTCGCCGCCCCCGACGAGCCGCCGCTGGCCCCGGGCGTGCCGCACCCGTCGGCGGTGCCGGAGGCGTACGGGGACACCCCGCTGGTCAACGGGGTCGCCTACCCGTACCTGACGGTGGCGCCGAAGGCGTACCGGTTCCGGATCCTCAACGCCTGCGCCGACCGCGGCCTGAACCTCCAGCTCTACCGGGCCCGCTCGGACGGGCCGATGTGGGGCCCGGACGGCGAGCTGCGCGACGCCGACGCGGGCGAGGTGCCGATGGTGGACGCGGTCCGCTGCCCCGGCCGCCCGGCGCACTGGCCCACCGACGGCCGTGACGGCGGGGTGCCGGACCCCGCCGCGACCGGGCCGGAGTTCGTCCAGGTGGGCAACGAGTGCGGGCTGTTGCCCGCCCCGGTGGTGCTGCCCAACCGCCCGGTCGGCTACCGGTACGACCGGCAGGACCCGACCGTACTGAACGTCGACGGGCACGCCCTGCTGCTCGCCCCCGGCGAGCGGGCCGACGTGGTGGTCGACTTCTCCGCCGTCCCGCCCGGAGCCACGGTGCTCCTGTACAACGACTGCCCGGCCCCGCTGCCCCGGTTCGACCCCCGCTACGACCACCACACCGGCGCGCCGGACCGCACCGCCGTCGGCGGGGCCCCCGGCACCCGCCCCGGGTACGGGCCGAACACCCGGACCCTGCTCCAGTTCCGGGTGGCGGGCGAGCCCGCCGAGCCGTTCGACCTGGCCCGGCTCGCCGACCGGCTGCCCGCCGCGTACGCGGCCAGCCAGCGCCCGCCGATCGTGCCCCAGCCGGCGTACGACGCCGCGTTCGGCACCCGCACGGCCCGGGAGACCGTGGTCACGGCGTACGCCACCTCGGTCAGCTTCACCCCGGCCGGGGCCGCCGCCCCGGTGACCCTGCCGCTGGCGGTGAAGGCGGTGGAGCAGGTGTTCGAACCGGCGTACGGGCGGGTGGCCGGCCGGCTCGGGGTCGCCCACCCGAACGCCGGCCCGCTCGGCCCGGTGACCCTGCCACTCGGGCCGGTCGACCCGGCCACCGAGACCCTGGTGATCGCCGACCCGACGGTCCCGATCGGCGCGCCCGCGGACGGCACCCAGCTCTGGCGGATCACCGGGGACGCCGGGCAGACCCACCCCGTGCACGTCGGCGGCTGCGACGTGCAACTCGTCAACCGGGTCGGCCGGGACGGCACGATCCGCCTGCCGGAGGCCAACGAGTTGGGGTGGAAGGAGACGATCCGGGTCAACCCCCGGGAGGACGTGATCGTGGCGCTGCGTCCCGTCGCGCCCGCCCTGCCGTTCAAGCTCGGTGACAGCGTCCGGCTGCTCGACCCGACCCGCCCGGCCGGCGCCCGGATCGGCTCGACCGCGGTCAGCCCGCTCGACGGCCGGCCGGCGGCGGTGGTGAACCAGTTGGTCAACATGGGCTGGGAGTACCGCTGGCACAGCCAGCTCGGCGGCCACCGGGACCAGGGCATGAGCCGCCCGCTGGTGCTGCGGGTCGCCCCGAAGGCCCCGACCGGGCTGACCGCCACGCCGGTGGCCGGCTCGGCGACCGTGCTGCCGGCGATCGCGCTGACCTGGACCGGCAACGGCAGTCACCCGCCGGCCCGCAGCCACCTGCTCCAGCGGGCCACCGACGCCGCGTTCACCGAGGGGGTCACCGCGATCACGGTGGCCGCCGCCGCCTCCCGGTACACCGACGCGACGGTCACCCCGGGGGTGACGTACCACTACCGGATCCGGGCGGAGAACGAGGTGAGCTGCTCAGCCTGGTCCAACGGGGTGCCGGCGGGGGTGCGGCTCGCCGCCCCGTCCGGGCTGGTCGCGGCGGTCCCGCCGGCCGCGCCGCCACGGGTGGCGCTGCGCTGGGCGAACCGCTCCTTCGCCACGGGCGTGGACGTGCAGCGGGCCACCAACCCCACCTTCACCAGCGGGCCGGTCACCACGGCGATCGGGGTGGGCGAGCAGCACGTGGACGCCGTGGTCGCCCCGGAGACCACCTACTACTACCGGGTGCGCACCACCTACCTGGGCGCGGCGTCGCCGTGGTCGACGGTCGCCACCGTCACCACTCCGCCCCGGCCCACGCCGCCGACGGCGCTGGCCGGCGCCGCGAGCGCCCCCGCGCCGGACACGGCGACGGTGGCGCTGACCTGGGCGGCGGGGCCGCCGGGTGGGCCGGGGGCCGGGTTCGTGGTGCAGCGGGCCCTCGACCCGGCGTTCGAGCGGGAGGTCGTCGCGTTCACGGTGCACGGGCGGGGGTTCACCAACACCGGGCTGGCCCGGGGCGTGACGTACCACTACCGGGTGCGGTCGTTCAACGTGGTCGGCAGCTCGCCGTTCACCTCGCCGGTGGCGGTGACCACCCCCGGCTGAGCGGTCAGCGGGGGGCGCGCAGCGGGTCGCCGACCGTGCGTAGCTCGGCCAGCGCCGAGGCCACCCCGTGCAGCAGGTCGGTCGCCTCGGCGAGCCGGGACGCGGCGGCGTGCTCGGTGCTGGGGCGGGCGTCCTCGGCCAGGTAGCCGGCGGCGGCCACCACCAGCCGCTCGTACGCGGTGACCCCGCTCTGGAGCTGCGCGGACAGCTCGCGGTGGGCGTCGGCGAGCGGTGCCCGGGCGTCGGCCGGGGCGAGTTGCAGGGCCCGCTCGACGCTGGCCACCCGCCCGGCCAGCTCGCGCAGCGAGCGGTCCGCGGCGGCGGCCTCCAACACGGCCGGCTCGGCCAGCCCGGTCAGCCGGCCGGCCATCCCGCCGAGGGTCAGCGCGGCCCGGTCCAGCCGGGCCCACGGCTCGGCAACGCTGGTGCCACGCAGGGTCAACCGGGACCGCACCCGGCGCACCTCGGCCAGCACCCCCTGCCCGGCGGGGAGCCGTTCGACGGCGGCGACCAGCCGGGCCCGGGACCGGGCGGCGGCCTCGGCCGGGTCGAGCGCCGGGGGCGCGGGGCGGGCCGCGTGGGCCCGCAGGTCGAGCCAGCGCCAGGCGGCCAGCGCCACCGCGCTGCCCGCGGCGCCGGCCCAGGCCGCGTCGGGCAGCCCGAGCCCCGCGTACGGGGTCAGCACGGCCGCCGCCCCGGTCAGGCCGCCGCCCAGGACACTCCACCGCCGGGCGGACCGCCGCAGCCGGCTCAGTTGACGGAAGTACCGTGCTCGCTCGTCTGCCACCCGTGCCTCCTCGATCCGGCCGCCCCGGCCTTCGGCGCGCCCGCCGCCGGCCCCGACCGGCCCTGGTGCCGCCCGACCAGCGGCGCTGCTGCCGCTCAGCCGGCGGCGGTGCTGTCCCCGGTGCCGCGCTCCTGACCCATGCTGGCCCGGATCTGGTCGAGCCGGGCCGCGGCGGCCGGGTCGGCGGCCGGCGCGGGCTGGCCCTGCTGCCCCGCCGCCGAGCGGTCCTGCCGGCCGGCGAGCTGCTCGCCGGCCATGCTGGAGCGGATCTGCTCCAGCCGGGACGAGCCGGCCGAGTCCAGCGTCGCCTTCTGGATCTCCAGCATCCGGCCCTCGACGGAGTTGCCGGCCAGCTCGGCCCGGCCCATCGCGGTGGCGTAACGCTTCTCGATCCGGTCCCGCACCTCGTCCAGCGAGGGGGTGCTGCCGGACGCGGTCAGCGAGGACATCGACTCCAGCGAGCGGGCCACGCTCTCCTGCATCTTGGCCTGCTCGAGCTGGCTGAGCAGCTTGGTGCGCTCGGCCAGCTTCTGCTGGAGGATCATCGAGTTGTTCTCCACCGCCCGGCGGGCCTGCGCGGCGGCGCCGAGCGCCTGGTCGTGCAGGGTCTTCAGGTCCTCCGTGGCCTGCTCGGCCGAGACGAGCTGGGTGGCCAGCACCTGGGCGGACTGCTCGTACTTGCCGGCCTCCGCCTCGTCGCCACGGGCCCGGGCCTGGTCGGCGAGGACCAGGGCCTGCCGGGCATTGCCCTGGAGGCGCTCGACCTCGGACATCTGCCGGGACAGCTTCAGCTCCAGCTGACGCTGGTTACCGATCACCGCCGCCGCCTGCTGGACCAGCGCCTGGTGCTGGCGCTGCGCCTCCTCGATGGCCTGCTGGATCTGCACCTTGGGGTCGGCGTGCTCGTCGATCCGGGCACCGAAGAGCGCCATCAGGTATTTCCAGCCCTTGACGAACGGGTTCGCCATCTCCGCGGTATCCCCTCAGTTAGAGTCGCGCCGCCTCGGCCGTGCCGGGCGGTCCGGTGGTCGCGCGCGACAGTGGCCCCATCGTCCCAGCCGGGCGCCAGCCCGGCCGTCCGTACGCCACGAGCGGCACGCGCCACCGTCTGATCAACAGTACGCGGCGGGGGAAAGCCCGGCCACGTCGTCGGCGGCCGGGGTTTGGGCCGCGCGCGGTCGGGCCGGCGGGCGGCGACGCGCCGGCCGGGGTGGCCGCGCGCAGGACCGGGTCAGGCGGCGCAGACGACGTCGCGGTCGCGCTCGGCGGAGCGCACCCGCGTGGTGCGCAGGGTGGCCTTCAGCGGCGAGTCCTGGTGCACCGCGACCGACACCGGGCCGCCCGTGGTGACCTGGCGCACCCCGCGGCCGGCGGCGTTGCGGACGGCCGCGCGGCCCACCGGCGTCGGCTCGGCCGGGCCGGCGGTCTCGTCCTGCACCGGCACCAGCACCCCGGGGAGCTGTTCGGCGAGGGCGACCGTGTCGCTGACGTCGCGGAGCAGCTCGGAGAGCCGGGCGCCGAGGGCGTCGCAGATGGCGGCCAGCAGCTCGCTGGAGGGCTCCTTCTGACCGCGCTCGATCTCGGACAGGTAGCCCAGGCTCACGTTCGCCGCGGAGGAGACCTCGCGCAGGGTGCGGTGCTGCCCCTGCCGGCGCGCCCGCAGTGCGTCACCGATCACCCGGCGTAGCAGGACCATCGCACCTCCCCTGACGTGTCTCACCCTCCGACGGTCGTCGTTCCCGGCGCGGTGCACCGCCCCGGTGCCGACGACGCGCGTCGGAGCCTTCCCGCAACCGTACCCGTTGCCGGCCCCGGTGACATCCCACCCCGCCCCACCATCTGGCGGTGGCCGTTCAACGCCCGTCCGTCGCGGCGGTCGCGGGATCGCCGTCGTCGGCGGCGGGCGCACCCGGCCCGGTCGCCGGGCCCGCCGCGTGGATCCGCTCGGCCAGCATCCGGAACGCCTCGATCACCGCGGCGGAACGGATGTGGTCCCGGCCGCCGTCCAGGTCGAGCCGGGTGACCTCGGCGCCGGTCGGCCCGGCGACGGCGACGTAGACCAGCCCGACCGGCTTGCCGTCCTGCGGCTCCGGCCCGGCCACGCCCGTGGTGGCCAGCCCCCAGTCGGCGCCGCAGCGCCGCCGGCCGCCCTCGGCGAGGGCGAGGGCCACGTCCGGGTCGACCGGTCCGCGGTCGGCCAGCAGGTCCTCCGGTACGCCGGCCAGCCGCGCCTTCAGCTCGGTGGCGTACACGACCAGCCCGCCCCGGTAGACGCCGCTCACCCCGGCGATCTCCACGAGCGCGGCCGAGAGCAGCCCGCCGGTGAGCGACTCCACGGTCGCCAGCGTCTCGTGCCGCAGGGCGAGGCGGTGCACCACCCCGGCCGCCGGGTTGCCGACCGGCCGCAGCCCGTTCGCGTCCGTCCCCATGTCCACGTTCCTTTCCCCGCCGCTGCCGCCCCTCATCCTCCCGCCCCCGCATCCTCCCGCCCGCCACCGGTGGTCGGTTGGTGCTCGCCCGGACCCGCCGGGCGGGACGCGACCCACCCGTGCTCACCGGGGGGCCGGGGTCAGGAGCGGGGCCGGCGCAGCCGGAGGGCCTGGGCGATGTAGTCGAAGCCGGTGACCACTGTGACCACCACCGCGGCGGCCATGATCCACGGGCCGACGGCGGCGAGGGCAGCCGGCATCGGCCAGAGGTACCAGGTGATCGCGAGGACCTGGAGCGCGGTCTTGATCTTGCCACCCCGGCTGGCCGCGATGACGCCGTGCCGGATCACCCAGAACCGCAGCGCCGTGATGCCCAGCTCGCGGGCCAGGATCACCACGGTCACCCACCAGGGCAGCAGGTCGTACCAGGACAGCAGCACCAGGGCGGCGCCGGTCAGCGCCTTGTCGGCGATCGGGTCGGCCACCTTGCCGACGGAGGTGACCAGGCCGAAGCGGCGGGCGATCCAGCCGTCCACCAGGTCGGTGGCCGAGGCGAAGACGAAGATCAGGCAGGCCACGATCCGCCAGCCGGCCTGGCTCATCTGCGACACCACGACCATCGCCACGAAGACCGGCACCAGCACCAGCCGCAGCAGGGTCAGCGCGTTGGCCGCGTTGAGCACCGGCACCCGGGCGACCACCGGCGACGGCGTCGACTCCGCCGCCGGAGTCACCGGCGCGCCCCGATCGGGCCGCTGTGGCGAACCTGGCACCGCACCACGTGGCTCCCCCGCTTCCTCAGGGCCCGCCGTCACCGTTCCGCGCCGGGCGCCGCCGAGATCATCTCATCCGGCACCGCGACCAGGTCCACCCCTTCAGTGGCGGTGACCGTCGCCCGCACCAGGTCGCCGGGGCGCAACGCGGCCAGGTCAACGCCACCCTCGGCCGGGGCGACCAGCGTGGTCGAGCCGTCGACCTCGGGGGCCTGGTGCGCCGCCCGGCCCTCGACCACGCCGTCGTCGATCGAGTCGACCAGCACCTCGACCGTGGAGCCGAGCCGCTCCTCGGCGCGCTGCGAGCACAGCTCGTCGGCGAGCGCGCTGAGCCGGTCGTACCGGCGCTTGATGGTGGCGGCGGAGACCTTGCCGGGCAGGCCGGCGGCCTCGGTGCCGTCCTCGTCGCTGTAGTCGAACATGCCGATCGCGTCGAGCCGCGCCTCGGTGAGGAACCGGACCAGCTCCTCGACGTCGCCCCGGGTCTCGCCGGGGAAGCCGACGATGAAGTTGCTCCGCGCGCCCGCCGCCGGGGCCAGGGCGCGGGCGGAGGCCAGCAGCTCCAGGAACCGGTCGGTGGAGCCGAACCGGCGCATCCGGCGCAGCACCGGCTCGCTGGAGTGCTGGAACGACAGGTCGAAGTAGGGCGCGACGCCCAGCGTGCCGGCGATCGCCTCGACCAGCCCGGGCCGGGTCTCCGCGGGCTGGAGGTAGCTCACCCGGACCCGGACGATGCCGGACACGGCGGCGAGCTGCGGCAGCAGCTTCTCCAGCGCCCGGGGGTCGCCCAGGTCCTTGCCGTACGACGTCGAGTTCTCGCTGACCAGCACCAGTTCCCGGACGCCGCCGCGGGCCAGCCACTCGGCCTCGGCGAGCAGCTCGTCGGGCGTACGCGAGACGAAGGCGCCGCGGAAGGCCGGGATGGCGCAGAACGCGCAGCGCCGGTCGCAGCCGCTGGCCAGCTTGAGCGACGCCACCGGGCCGGTGTCGAGCCGGCGCCGCAGCACCTGGCGCAGGTGGGCCGGGGTGTGCTCGTCGGTCTGCACGGCCGTCCGCGCAGTGCCGTGGCCGGGCAGCGAGACCGCGCTGTCGCGCCGGGCGACCGGCGTCAGCGGCAGCAACTCGCGCCGGTCGCGTGGGGTGTGCGCGTCGATCGCCTCGCCGGCCACGACCGCGTCGAGCCGGGCGGCGATGTCCGGGTAGTCGTCGAAGCTCAGCACCGCCTGAGCCTCCGGCAGGCTGTCGGCCAGCTCCCGGCCGTACCGCTCGGCCATGCAGCCCGCGGCGACCACCTTCGCGCCGGTGTCGGCGGCGGCCAGCAGCGTCTGGATCGAGTCCTGCTTGGCCTTCTCCACGAATCCGCAGGTGTTGACGACCACCACGTCGGCGCCCTCGCCGTCGGTGGTGACCTGCCAGCCGTCGGCGTGCAGCCGGGCGGCCAGCTCCTCCGAGTCGACCTCGTTACGGGCGCAGCCCAGCGTCAGCAGGGCGACGCGGCGGCCGGCGGTGGCGGTGGCGGTGGCGGTGGACGACGGCTCCAGGTCGCGGCGCGGCGCCAGACGCGCCGAGCTGGAGCCGTCGGAAGGGGAGGTGGCAGACACCATCCGAGGGTACCGGGCGCGGCAGACCGGCCCGGCAACGGCGGTCGCCGCCCGCCGGGCGCCGGGCACAGCCCCGCCGGACGCCGGGCCCGCCGGTCAGCGCCGGGCCGCGCCGACCCGCAGCAGCCGGTCGAGCAGGAAGACCTCGGTGCCGGCCAGGCCGGTGGAGCAGAACACCGACACCTGGTCCGCGCCGGTCCTTCCGGGGACCGCCCCGGCCAGCACCGCGCCCAGGTCGGCCAGCCGCCCGGCGTACGGGGGCAGCGCCGCGAGCATCGGCGGGTCGTACGCCCTCGCCTGTGCCGCCGAGTCGGTGACCAGGACGTCGGCGGCGTCCAGCAGGTCGGCGGCGAACTCGGCCCGGCCGCGCTGCTTGAAGCCGACCGTGTTGACGTGGGCGCCGGGGGCCAGGTCGGCGGCGGCCAGCACCGGCGTGGGGCTGGTGGTGGCGAGCACCACCACATCCCGGCCGGCGACGGCGGCCCGGGCGGTGTCCACGGCCCGGGCCGGCACGCCCAGCTCGGCGCGGACCCGGGCGGCGAACGCCTCCCGGCGGGCCGCCGAGCGGCTGTGCACGGTCACCTCGCGCAGCGGGCGGACCGCGGCGGCGGCCCAGACCTGGGTCCACGCCTGCCCGCCCGAGCCGATCACGCCGAGGGTGGCCGCGTCCGGCCGGGCCAGCGCATCGACGGCCACCCCGCCCAGTCCCCCGGTACGCCGGGAGCCCAGCTCCTCGCCGACGGCGACCGCCCGCACCGCCCCGGTCCGCCCGTCGTGCAGCACGACGAGCTGCTCGCCCTGCGGGTGGCCGAACGTGTCGTACGAGCGGTAGCCGTACCACTCGTCGGTGAGCTGCCCGGCGGTGAGCACCATCCGGCCCCCGCCCAGCGGGGCGGACGCGCGGGGCGGCGCGACCAGCCGGCCGGCGTGGGCGGCGAGCAGGGCGTCGCGCATCGCGGCCACGGTGGTGGACGCGTCGAGCACGGCGGAGACCTCCCGGTCGGACACAAACAGAGCCATGCCCCCAATACTGAAACTTGAACTCACCTTCACCTCAACCCCCCCACCCCGTCGATCATGGAGGTGTGCTGCCCCACACAACGGGCATCAGGGCCGTTTCACCCACCACGACTCCATGATCGACGGGGTGGGTGGGGTGGGGGGCGACGGTGCTAGCGTCAGGGGTGGGGGCCGAGGCACGACGACGGCCGCCCCGGACGAGGGTGGGCGTACCCGGTCAGGCAAGACGCCCGCGAGTTGTGCCCACTCGTCCCGGTCCCCGGTGGTCCGGGCCCCCGCAGAGGTGATGTCACATGGCCTGGATCGTGTTGGTGGTCTCCGGACTCCTGGAAACCGCGTGGGCGATCTCGCTCGACCGCAGCGCCGGCTTCAGCCGCCCCCTCCCCTCGCTCGTCTTCGCCGGCACGCTGGTGCTCAGCATGCTGGGGCTGGCGTACGCGCTGCGGGAGATCCCGGTCGGCACCGGGTACGTGGTCTGGGTCGGCATCGGCGCGGTCGGCACCGCGCTGGTCGGGATGCTGGCGCTGGGCGAGTCGACCAGCCTGCCCCGGATCCTCTGCCTGCTGCTGGTGGTGGCCGGGGTGGTCGGCCTGAAGGTCTTCCACTGACGCCACGGGGTGCCCACCCCGCCGGCGCGGTCAGTCCCCCGCACCGCCCAGTCCGGCCAGGACCTCCTCCAGCTCGTCCGGCTTGACCAGCACGTCGCGGGCCTTGGAGCCCTCCGAGGGGCCGACCACTCCCCGGGTCTCCATCAGGTCCATCAGCCGGCCCGCCTTGGCGAAGCCGACCCGCAGCTTGCGCTGGAGCATCGAGGTCGAGCCGAACTGCGAGGTGACCACCAGCTCGACCGCCTGCACCAGCAGGTCGAGGTCGTCGCCGATCTCCTCGTCGATCTTCTTCTTGGTGTCCTGCGCCGGGGCCAGCACGTCCGGGCGAAACTCCGGCTCCCGCTGGTCCTTGCAGAACTTCACCACGTCGGCGATCTCGCGCTCGGTGACCCAGGCGCCCTGGATCCGGATCGGCTTCGACGCGCCCATCGGCAGGAAGAGGCCGTCGCCCCGGCCGAGCAGCTTCTCCGCGCCCGGCTGGTCCAGGATGACCCGCGAGTCGGCCAGCGACGAGGTGGCGAACGCCAGCCGGGACGGCACGTTCGCCTTGATCAGGCCGGTGACCACGTCGACCGAGGGGCGCTGGGTGGCCAGCACCAGGTGGATGCCGGCCGCGCGGGCGAGCTGGGTGATCCGGACGACCGAGTCCTCCACGTCGCGGGGCGCGACCATCATCAGGTCCGCCAGCTCGTCGACGATCACCAGCAGGTACGGGTACGGCCGCATCTCCCGCTCGCTGCCCGGCGGGGCCTTGATCTCCCCGTTGCGCACCTTGCGGTTGAAGTCGTCGATGTGCCGGACCCCGTTGGCGGCGAGGTCGTCGTAGCGCATGTCCATCTCGCGGACGACCCAGTCCAGCGAGTCGGCCGCCTTCTTCGCGTTGGTCACGATCGGGGTGACCAGGTGCGGGATGCCCTCGTAGCCGGTCATCTCGACCCGCTTCGGGTCGATCAGCAGCAGCCGCACCTCGTCCGGGGTGGCCCGGGTGAGGATGGACACCAGCAGGGTGTTGAGGCATGACGACTTACCGGCCCCGGTGGCGCCCGCGATCAGGATGTGCGGCATCTTCGCCAGGTTGGCCACCACGAAGCCGCCCTCGATGTCCTTGCCGAGGGCGACCACCATCGGGTGGTGGTCGCTGGTGGCCACCCGCGAGCGCAGCACGTCGCCGAGGGCCACGTTCTCCGGGTCGGTGTTCGGGATCTCCACGCCGACCGCGCTCTTGCCCGGGATCGGGCTGAGGATCCGCACGTCCGGCGACTTCACCGCGTACGCGATGTTGCGGGAGAGCTGGGTGATCCGCTCGACCTTGACGCCCGGCCCCAGCTCGACCTCGTACCGGGTGACCGTCGGGCCCCGGGTGAAGCCGGTCACCTCGGCGTCGACCCCGAACTGGTCGAACACGCCGGTCAGCGCCGCGATGATCTCGTCGTTGGCCTTGCTCCGGGTCTTCGGCGCGGCGCCGCCGCTGAGCATGTTGGCCGGCGGCAGCGTGTAGTCGCCGGACAGGCCGCTGAGCGCGAGCTGCTCGGCCCGGGTGGGCGGGGGCGAGTGCTCCGGCGGCTCGGCCGGCTTGCGGGTGGCGGGCACCTTCGCCGGGGGCTTGCGGGGCAGGACCACGGTCTCCTGGAGGTCGACGCCCTCGTACGCCTCCTCGAAGTCGTCCGGGTCCGGCAGCGGCGGCGCGGCGCGCTTGGCCGGGCGGCGGCGGGCCGGCTTCTTCTCGACCGCCTCCACCGCCTCGGCCTCGTCGGCGGCCGGCGGCGTGCCGACGACCGCCCCGGCGAGCAGCCCGAGCCGCTCCGGGATCTTGTTGATCGGGGTGGCGGTGACCACCAGCAGGCCGAAGACCAGCAGCAGGAGCAGCAGCGGCACGGCCACCCAGGCGGTGACGGCGGACTCCAGCAGGTCGCCGATGCCCGCGCCGATCAGGCCGCCGGCATAGTCGCGCTGGACCGAGTCCACCGGGTTCTGTCCGATGTGCAGCATCGCCGCCGTGGCGACCAGCATGGACCCCCAGCCGACCAGGCCCCGGCCGCGGTGCTCCGGATCGGCCGGCGTACGCATCAGCCGCCAGGCGCCGATCGACAGCAGCACCGGGACGACGACCGAGATCGCCCCGAGGAAGAGCCGGACCGTGTCCGCGAGCCGGGCGCCCAGCGGGCCGGCCCCGGAGAACCAGATGGCCACCGCGCTGAGCAGGGCGAGGCCGAGCAGCAACAGACCGCCGCCGTCACGCCGGTGCTCCGGGTCGAGGTCGCGGGCCGAGGCGGCCTGCCGGCCGGCGGCCCGCACCGCCCAGCCGACGCCGTGTGCCAGCCCCATCCACACCGTGCCGATCGCGCGGCCGATGTGGACGGCGGGCCCCGGCCGGGCGGCGGCGGTGCGCCGCCGGGGCGCCGCCTTGCTGGTCTTCTTCGCCGGCTGACGGGCACGACTGTTCGTGGTGCCGCGCGGCGACGCGCCGCGTCGCCGGCTCGCCTGAGAGGTACGGCCCGCCATAGAGTCACCGTAACGGCGGGACCCGGCGGATCGCCGCTTTTCCGGGTCGTGTCCGCGCGTCGCAGCGCGAACGGAGCCGCCTGTTGTGTTATTCGCCTCAGAAGGGATGCCCGATGGCGTCGCCGGAGATCGAGGACGGTCCGGACGGCCCCCCGGCCGGGCCCGGCCGGGCGCTGCGCCCGTTGACCGGCGAGCTGATCGCCGCCGTGCTGCGCACCAGGGGGTACGCGGTCTCGGTGGACCCGCAGGGCCGGCTGCTCGGCCGCTGGGACGACAGCCTCATCTGGTTCCTGCGAATGGGCGCCGCCGGCGAGATCCTCCAGGTGCGCACCGTCGCCACGCCGACCTTCCCCATCGAGTACGTGCCGACGCTGCACGCCTTCTGCAACTCCTGGAACCACGACCGGTACTGGCCGAAGGCCTTCGTGCACGTGGACGACGACGGGCGCGCGCTGGTCTGCGGCGAGGTGATCACCGACCTGGAACGTGGGGTGACCCCGCACCAGCTCGACCAGCTCCTCGACTGCGGCATCTCGACCGGTTGCCAGCTCGCCGCCGCCGTCGGGCAGCTCGCGGGCGGGGCACGGCCATGACCAGGGCAGCCGGGCAGCCGCGCCCGTGGGACGGCCGGCTCGGGGGCCGCTGGGAGGGCCGACCGGCGGGCCGGTCCCGGGATCCGGGGCGCGGCGACCGGGGCCCGGCCGAGGCGCTGGCCGCCGCGCGGGACCTGCCCGACTCCGAGCCGCGCGTCGCCGAGCTGGAACGGATCGTCTCCGCGGCCGAGGCGTCCGGTGACCTCCGCACCGGCCTGGACGCCCGGTTCGCGCTGATCGACGCGTACCTGCGGCAGGGTGAGCGGTGGCGGCTCTTCGAACCGGTCCGCCGCTGCCGGGAGCTCCTCGACCGGGTGCCCGAGCTGACCGACGAGCAGGGTGCCGAGCTGCGCCGCTACCAGCGCTTCGCGGTGGAGGCGGTGTTCACCACCCCCCGGGTCGGGCTGGACCAGGCCCGGGCCGCGCTGGACGAGCTCGCCCGCTCCCCCGGCGGGTCGGGCGACGCGGACGACGCCCCGGGCGACCTGGTGGCCGAGCTGCGCTGCCGGCTCGCCGACCACCTCGGCGACGAGCCGGCGGCCCGCCGCTGGTACGACCGCTGGCGCACCGCCCCGGCCGACCCGGCCGCCGGCTGTCCGGGCTGTGCCCCGTCCCGCCGCGCCGACCTGCTGGCCGGCTGGGGCGACTGGGCGGCGGCGCTGGCCGAGCTGCGCCCGCTCCTCGGCGACCGGCCGCCCGACCAGGGCACCGGGCCGGGCGGGACCAGCGGGCCGGGCGGGACCAGCGGGCCAGGCGGGACCAGCGGGCCGACGGACGGGCCTGGCTCGGTGTACTCGGTGTACTGCACCGACCAGCCCGAGCGGGCGCTGGCCGGGGCGCTGCTGCCGCTGCTGCGCGCCGGTGAGCCGGAGCGAGCCGCCCAGGCGCACGTCGAGGCGTACCGGCGGCACCGGCGGGAGCGGGCGGCCTTCCCGTACCTCGCCGCGCACCTGCGGTTCTGCGCGCTGGGCGGGCACCTGGACCGGGGTCTGGACATCCTCGCCGAGCAGTTGCCCAGGCTGGGCCACCCGGCCGACGACATGGCGGCGATGGAGTTCGCCGCGGCCGGGGCGCTGCTGTGCGCCCTCGCCACCGAGGCGGGGCGGGGCGACCGGCGGATGCCCGCCGCCGGGGCCGTCGGCCGGGCGGACGTCGATGTCGATGTCGACGTCGACGTCGATGTGGCCCGGCTCGGCGGGCTGCTGGCCGAGCGGGCGACCGGGCTCGCCGGCAGCTTCGACGCCCGCAACGGCACGGGTCACCAGTCCGGCCGGATCGCCGCCCGGCTGGCCGAACGGCCGGTCGCCGCCCCGGTCCCGCTGCCCGCCGAGGAGGTGGACGGCGGGGACATGGAGCGCGGCGCGGACGGCGACGGCACGGACGGCGGACCCGACGGGCTGGCCGAGGACGAGCCGGGGGCGCTGACCGTCGCCATGGTCACGGCGGCCCTGGACCGGCGCGGGGACGCCTGGACGGTGCGGGGCGGCGGAACGGTGGTCGGGCGGTGGGATCCGGCGGTGATCGAGTTCCGGCAGGCCGGGGAGCGGGGCGAGATCCTGCACGTGCGGGTGCTGGCCACCCGGCGACTGCCAACGGACCGGCGCGCCGAGGCGTACGCGTTCTGCAACGCCTGGAACCACGACCGGCTGCTGCCCAAGGCGTACGCGCACGACGACGGCGGGGAGCTGGTGCTGGCCGGCGACGTGACCACCGACCTGGCCCACGGGGTGGCGCCGGCGCAGCTCGACGTGCTGGTCACCGCAGCGGTCACCACCGGCGTCGCGTACGCGGAGGCAGTCGCCGCGCTGCCCTGACCGGGACCGGAACCCGGCAGCCCGCACAGGCCGACGCCGGCCCGCCACTCGGGGCGGACCGGCGTCGGGACGCGGTGCGGGGTCGGGCCGTCAGACCTCGACGACCGTCGGGACGATCATCGGCCGGCGCCGGTACTTGTCGTTGACCCAGCGCCCGACGGTGCGCCGGACGATCTGCTGGAGCTGGTGCGGGTCGGTGATGCCGTCCGCCGCGGCCCGGTTCAGCGCCTCGGTGACCAGCGGGACCACCGGGTTGAACGCCTCCGGGTCCTCGGAGAAGCCCTTCGCCGATAGGGTCGGGCCGCCGACCACCTTGCCGGTGACCGAGTCGACCACCACCGTGGTGGCGATGAAGCCGCCGTCACCGAGGATCCGCCGCTCGGTGAGCAGCGACTCGCTGACGTCGCCGACGGCCAGGCCGTCGACGTAGACGTACCGGCTCTTGACGTGGCCGACCAGGCTGGCGCGGCCCTCGACCAGGTCGACCACGTCGCCGTCCTCGCAGAGCACCACCCGGTCCGGGGCGACCCCGGACTCGATGCCCAGCCGGGCGTGCGCCCGCAGGTGCCGCCACTCGCCGTGCACCGGCATCAGGTTGCTCGGGCGAACCACGTTGAGCAGGTAGAGCAGCTCGCCGGCGGGGGCGTGGCCGGAGACGTGCACCTTCGCCACGTCCTTGTGCACCACCACCGCGCCGGCCCGGGCCAGCCGGTTGATCACCCGGTACACCGAGGTCTCGTTGCCCGGCACCAGCGAGGACGCCAGCACCACCGTGTCGCCGGGGGCGATCGTGATGTGCCGGTGGTCGCCGCTGGCCATCCGGCCCAGCGCGCTCATCGGCTCGCCCTGCGAGCCGGTGGACATCAGCACGATCTGCTCGGGCGGCAGCGTGGTCGCCTCCTCGATGCCGACGACGAGGCCGGCCGGGATGTTGAGCAGGCCGAGGTCCCGGGCGATGCCCATGTTGCGGACCATCGAGCGGCCGATCAGCGCGACCTTGCGGCCGTGTTCGACGGCCGAATCGAAGACCTGCTGCACCCGGTGCACGTGCGAGGCGAACGAGGCGACGATGATCCGCCCCTTCGCCTTGGCGAAGATCGAGTCGAGCACCGGCCCGATCTCCCGCTCCGGGGTGACGAAGCCGGGGATCTCCGCGTTGGTGGAGTCCGACAGCAGCAGGTCGACGCCCTCGGCGCCGAGCCGGGCGAAGCCGGCCAGGTCGGTGATCCGGCCGTCCAGCGGGAGCTGGTCCATCTTGAAGTCGCCGGTGTGCAGCACCAGGCCCGCCGGGGTGCGGATGGCCACCGCCAGGGCGTCCGGAATCGAGTGGTTGACGGCGAAGAACTCGCACTCGAACGGGCCGAGCCGTTCCCGGCCGCCCTCCCGCACGGTCAGCGTGTACGGCTGGATCCGCCGCTCGGCCAGCTTCGCCTCGACCAGGGCGAGGGTGAACTGGGAGCCGACGAGCGGAATGTCCGGCTTGTGGGCCAGCAGGTACGGCACCGCGCCGATGTGGTCCTCGTGGCCGTGGGTGAGCACGATCGCCTGCACGTCGGCGAGCCGGTCCAGGATCGGCCCGAAGTCGGGCAGGATCAGGTCCACGCCGGGCTGCTCGACGTCGGGGAAGAGCACCCCGCAGTCGACGATCAGCAGCTTGCCGTCGTACTCGAAGACGGTCATGTTCCGACCGATGGCGCCGAGCCCGCCGAGCGGGATGATCCGCAGGCCGCCCTCCGGCAGCGGCGGGGGCATTTCCCCCTCGTTGTGCGCCTCGGTCACGCGTCCACCTCATTCTGCGACGCCGTCACTCGGCGTCCGTCGTGTCGTTCGTTCATCAGGGGAGCTCCAGACCCGCCGCCGCGCAGTCCGTGCGCAGCTGGGCGATCTCGTCCTCGGTGGCGTCCACCAGCGGGGGTCGTACCGGGCCGGCCGGCAGGCCCTTGGCCGCCAGTCCCGCCTTGACCAGGATGGTGCCCTGGGTACGGAAGATGCCGGTGAACAGGGGCAGCAGCCGCCGGTGCAGCGCCAACGCGGTGCCGGTGTCGCCCGCGTCGTACGCCTCGATCATCCGCAGGGTCTGCGCACCGGTGAAGTGGGTCGAGGTGCCGACCACGCCGGCGCAGCCGACCGCCAGGGCGGGCAGGGTGAGCGAGTCCTCGCCGCTGTAGTACGCCAGTTCGGTGCGGCTGGTCACCCACGAGGTGGCGGTGAGGTCGCCCTTGGCGTCCTTGACCGCGACGATGCGGCCGTGCTCGGCGAGGCGCACGAGGGTCTCGGTGGCGATCGGCACCCCGGCGCGGTGCGGGATGTCGTAGAGCATGATCGGCAGTCCGGTGGCGTCCGCGACCGCGGTGAAGTGCCGGACCAGCCCGCTCTGCGGCGGCTTGTTGTAGTACGGGGTCACCACGAGCAGGCCGTGCGCGCCGGCCTTCTCGGCCGCCGCGGCCAGCTCGATGGTGTGCCGGGTGTCGTTGGTGCCGACCCCGGCGACCACCCTGGCCCGGTCGCCGATCGCCTCCACCACGGCCCGGATCAGGCATTCCTTCTCCGCGTCGGTGGTGGTGGGCGATTCGCCGGTGGTGCCGTTGAGCACGAGCGCGTCGTTGCCCTGCTCGTCGACGAGGTGGTTCGCGAGCCGTACTGCGCCGTCGAGGTCGAGGGAGCCGTCGGCGGTGAACGGGGTCACCATGGCCGTGAGCAGTCGGCCGAACGGGCGGGACACCGCCCGCTCGGTGGCAACAGGGTGGTCGTGCGTCATGCTCACAACCTAGCGGACGACCACCGGAGCGTCGGCGGGGAAGGGTTCAGGACTCACTCGCCGTGCGGGCTGGCCGCCACCTGCGTGCCGTCGGGCAGGGTGGTGACGAAGAAGTCGGCGAAGACGTTCGGGGCGACCCCCTGGAGCTGACGCAGGCACTCCACCGCCAACTCCCGGATCTCCACGTCGGCCTGCTCGGTGGCCCGCATCGCGATGAAGTGCCGCCAGGCCCGGTAGTTGCCGGTGACCACGATCCGGGTCTCGGTGGCATTGGGCAGCACCGCGCGGGCCGCCTGCCGGGCCTGCTTGCGGCGCAGCGTCGGGTTGGCCTCGTCGGCGAACCGCTGTTCGAGGCCCTCCAGCAGCTCCGTGTACGCCCGCACGCTGGCCTCGGCGGCCTCGACGAACCGCTTGTGCAGCTCCGGGTCCTCGGCGATCGCGCGGGGCTCGACCATGGCGGCGTCGCGCTCCGGGACGTACCGCTGGGAGAGCTGGGAGTACGAGAAGTGCCGGTGCCGGATCAGCTCGTGGGTGAAGGAGCGGGACACCCCGGTGAAGTAGAAGCTCACCGAGCCGTGCTCCAGCACCGACAGGTGCCCGACCTCCAGGATGTGCGCCAGGTAGCCGGCGTTGGTGGCGGTGGCCGGGTTCGGCTTCTTCCAGCTCTGGTAGCAGGCCCGGCCGGCGAACTCGGCGAGCGCCTGGCCGCCGTCGGCGTCGGTCGACCACGGCACGTCGTCCGGGGGCTGGAACTGGGTCCACGCGATCAGCTTGACCTGGGGCTGCACCATCTCCGGCATTCCTGGGACTGTAGTGGCCGCCCGCCGGTGCGCCCAAGCCAGGCTCGCCCGGTGCAACATCGGTCACCCCTCTGCGCCGCCGGGGAAAGCGGGCGGGGGCGGGCGGTACGGGGGTGCCGGTCCTTTGGAGCTGAGTCGTTCGCGTCGTCACCGGTCCCGGTGGCCCGTGATGACGCGAACGGCTCAGCTCCAAAGGGCCCGCGGGACAGTACCCGAGCCCCACCCGACCGGCCCGGGGGCCGGCGGGCGTCAGACGTAGATCGAGGTGAAGGGGGCCCAGGGGAGGTTACGGGCGACCGAGAAGACCAGCCAGAGGGCCAGGAACCCGCCGATCAGCTTCGAGCTGATCTGTGGTTCCGGCAGCCGCCAGCCGAACGCCTGCTTCCCGGCCCAGGCCACGAAGAGGTACGTCAGGAAGGGCAGCGCGAAGACGAAGAGGAAGTGGTGCCGGGCGGCGGCCGGCAGGTCGCCGTGCAGCACGTACCAGAGCGCGCGGGTGCCGCCGCAGCCCGGGCAGTCCAGCCCGGTGGTGAGCTTCAACAGGCAGCTCGGGGCGGCGTCCGGCGCGGCCCGGGTCGGGTCGCTGAGCAGCGCGTACGCCATGCCGAGGCCGACGCAGCCGAGCGCGGCCAGCGGCACCGCCCAGCGCGGCGAACGGGCGTAGACCCGCATGACGAAGCGGGTGAATCGGTCCGGCTCGGCCATCGGGTAGGCCCCCGGCGGCCACTCGCCCGGCGGCCACTCGCCCGGCGGCGTACCGGCCGGGCTGTCAACGCTCGTCACGCCGCTCACGGTACACCGGACACGCTTCTCAGCGCGGCGGCCAGCGGGACGGCGAGGTCACCGGCGGCGGGCGGGGCGACCGCGTCCAGCCCGAGCCAGCCGGCCAGCCGGTACAGCTCGGCGGCCAGGGCGAGCGCCGTCTCCCCCGGGTCGGCGCCGGGCTCCACCCAGGCGGCTGGGACCAGCAGCACGCCCGCCTTCCGGTCGGCCTTCAGGTCGACCCGGGCGGTGAACCGCTCGCCCTGGAGGAAGGGCAGCACGTAGTAGCCGTACACCCGCTGCGGGGCCGGCACGTAGATCTCGATGCGGTAGCTGAGGTCGAACAGCCGCTCGGTGCGGCCCCGCTCCCAGACCAGCGGGTCGAACGGGCTGACCAGGGTGGCGCCCCGCGCCCAGCGGGGCAGCCGGGCGGCGGTGTGCAGCCAGGCCGGCTGCCGCCAGCCGCGCACCGTCACCGGGGTCAGCTCGCCGGCCTCGGCCAGCTCGGCGATCGCCTGCCGGGCCCCGGCCGCCGGGAGGCGGAAGTAGTCGCGCAGCTCCGGCTCGGCGGCCACCCCCAGCGCCCGGGCGGCGACCCCGACCAGCGCCCGGTACGCCTCCGCGTCGGTCGGGGTGGGCGCGGCCAGCACGGCCGGGGGCAGCACCCGCTCCGCCAGGTCGTAGCGGCGGGCGAAGGAGGTGGTGCGGTCGGCGGCGGCCACCTCGCCGGCCCAGAACAGGAACTCCAGGGCCTTCTTCACGGCCGACCAGTTCCACCCCCAGTTGCCGGTCTCCCGGGGGGCGTCGTGCTCGATCTCGGCGGCGGTCAGCGGCCCCCGGGCGGCCACCTCGTCGCGGACCCAGGCGACCAGGCCCGGCTGTTCCCGGGCGATGCGGCGCATCCCGCCCCAGGCGTCGTCGTGCGCCCGGGCCATCCGCCAGCGCAGCACCGGGTGCAGCCCGACCGGGACCAGCGACGCCTCGTGCCCCCAGTATTCGAACAGTTCCCTGGGGCGGCGGTAGGCCGCCGCGTCGAGCAGCGCCGTCGAATACGGCCCGAGCCGGCTGTAGAGCGGCAGGTAGTGCGCGCGTTGCAGGACGTTGACCGAGTCCATCTGGATCAGACCGACCCGGTCGAGCACCCGGCGCAGGTGTCGACGGGTGGGCGCCCCTGCGGGTGCCGGGTCGGCGAAGCCCTGGGCTGCCAGTGCCACCCGCCGGGCCTGGGCGAGCGAGAGCGATTCCGGTGCGGCCATCGTGGGCACCCTAATCCAGGTGTACGACACCGGTGCGGCTCGCTGGACGACGCGCCCACGGGGGCATAGAACGGACGCATGCTGATCATCCGCCCCGAGGAGCCGGACGACGCCGAGGCTGTCGCCCGGGTGCACGTGCACGGCTGGCAGGACGGCTACGCCGGGTTCATGCCGGACGAGGTGCTGGACCGGCTCAACGTGGCCGCCTGGGCGCAGCGCCGCCGGGACACCGGCACGGCCGACCCGGAGCACCCGTTCACCACCCTGCTGGCCGAGCGGGACGGGACGGTCGTGGGGTTCACCACGTTCGGGCCGTACCGGAACAACCAGGACCGGGCCGACCTGGACCAGACCCTCGGCGAGGTGCTGACCATGTACGTCGAGAAGGCGTACTGGGGGGACGGGACGAGCGGGCGGCTGCTGGCGGCGGCGAAGGAGCGGCTGGCCGGGCGAGGCTGGCGCGCGTACCGGCTCTGGGTGCTCCGGGACAACCGGCGGGCCCGCCGCTTCTACGAGCGGGCCGGACTGTCACCGGACGGCGAGCGGGCGACCTACCGCGTGCCGCTGGCCGGCGGAGCGCCCCCGCTCGGCCTGGTCGAGCTGCGCTACGCCGGGCGCCTCGACGACTGACCCGGCCGGCGGCGGCCCCCCGGCCGACCAGACCCCGGCCGCCCCGGGTCCGGCCCACCGGCGGACCGGCAGGAACAGCAGCAGGGCCAGGCTGATCCAGACGTAGGTGTTGCTGCCGAGGAAGCCCCCGACCCCGGTGAAGTCCTTCTCCCAGGCCCAGACGATCCGGCTGATCAGGAGGCCGTACCCGAGCGCGGCGGCGGCCAGCAGGACGCCGCGCCGACGGCTGCGGGCGGGGGCCGCCATGCCGTTGTCGACCAGCAGGATCAGCCCCGGCAGCAGCCAGACCAGGTGGTGCACCCAGGTGACGGGGCTGACCAGGCACATCACCGCGCCGGTCAGCGCCAGGCCGATGGCCTCGTCGCCGACCGCGGCGGCGGCCCGGGACCGCCACGCCCAGACCGCGAGGGTGGCCAGCACCAGCGCCGCCCAGGCCAGGCTGCTGGGGTGCTCGGGATTCAGCCGGGCCACCACGCCGCGCAGCGACTGGTTGGACACGAACGCCAGCTCGCCGACCCGGCCGGTGTTCCACAGCGCCGAGGTCCAGAACTCCCGGGACGCGTCGGGGAACAGCGCGGCGGCGGCCAGCGTGGCCCCGGCGGCGGCGCCGACGGCGGTCAGCGCGGCCCGCCAGCGCCCGGTGACCAGCAGGTAGACGATGAAGATCCCCGGTGTCAGCTTGATCGCGGTGGCCAGGCCGATGCCCACCCCGGCCCACCGGTTGCCGGCCGGCAGCAGCCGCAGCAGGTCCACCGCGACCAGGAACAGCAGCAGCATGTTGACCTGGCCGAAGTTGACCGTCTCGCGCATCGGCTCGAACGCGGCGGCCAGCAGGAGCGCCACGGCGAGGGCGTACCAGCGGGTCCAGCCGGCCCGGCGGGCGATCGGGTCGACCAGCCACCAGATCAGCACGGCGCTGACCACCACGGACGCGGCCACGCTCACCACGATCGCCGCCGTCCAGGGCAGCACCGCCATCGGCAGCATCGCCAGGGCGGCGAACGGCGGGTAGGTGAAGCCGTACTGGGTGCCGGGCTTGAGGAAGTCGTAGATCTCCCCGCCGTCGTGCACCCAGAAGTTCAGCGCGCCGTAGTAGACCTTGAGGTCGAAGAAGCCGTGCCGCACGGCCGCCACCGCCAGGAAGGCGGCCACCGCGACGGCGAGGCAGCAGACGCCGACGACCTGCCCGGTCGTCCGTTTGGCACCCTGCGCCACCGTCGCCTCCCTCGCCCTGCGTAGGCTCACGTCCCATGGCTCTCGGGTACGTCCGCCCGGCGCGTCCGGAAGACGCCGGCGAGATCGCACGCATCCAGCTCGCGACCTGGCGGGTCGCCTATCGCCGGATCCTGCCCCGGCACGTGCTCGACAACCTGGACGAGGCGTACCTCGCCCGGCGGTGGAGCACGGCGGTGCAGGAGCCGCCCTCGGGCGCGCACCGGGTGCTGGTCGCCGTCGAACAGGCCGAGCAATCGTATCTGGTGGGCTTCGTCGCCTCGGGTCCGGCCGACGCCGAGTCCCTCGCCCCGAACGAGCCGGCCGAGGCGCTCGGCCCGGACGTGGTGGCGGTGACGGACCTGCTGGTCGAGCCGCGCTGGGGCCGACGTGGGCACGGCAGCCGGCTGCTCGCCGCGAGCGTCGACCTGTGGCGGGAGGACGGCTTCGCCCGGGCGCTGGCGTGGGCGTTCGACGCCGACGCGGCGACCCGGAAGTTCCTCACCGCCGCCGGCTGGGAGCCCGACGGGGCGGCCCGGGCCCTCGACGTGGACGACATGCTGGTCAACCAGCTCCGGCTGCACGTCGCGGTGCCCGTCGAGCGTCCCGCCGACGGCTGACCGGCCGACCTCCGCGGGCCTGCCGCCCCGGCCCGCCGGACGAGCCGGAGGAGCCGGGCGGACGGGTCAGCCCTTGTCCGCGCCGTCGTTGGCGTCCCGGACGAAGTACCGCTGGAAGATCACGAAGAGCACCGCCACCGGGATGGTGGCCAGCAGCGCCGCGCCGAGCTTCAGCGGGTACTGGGTGCCCTTGCCCAGCGAGCCGCTGACCAGGTCGGCCAGCCCGCGCGGCAGGGTGAACAGGCCCGGGTCCTGCACCGAGACCAGGCTGTGCGGGAACTCGTTCCAGGAGCCCTGGAACGACAGGATGGTCAGCGTGATCAGCGCCGGCTTCGCCATCGGCAGCACCACCGACCAGAAGGTCCGGAAGACGCCGGCCCCGTCGATCCGGGCCGCCTCCTCCACGCTCACCGGGATCGACTCGAAGAACTGCTTCATGATGAACACGCCGGCCGCGTCGGCGAGCAGGGGCACCACCAGCCCGGCGTAGCTGTCGTACATGCCGAGCTGGTTGAGCACCAGGAACTTCGGGATCAGCAGCACCACGCCGGGCACCGCCAGCACCGCGATGATCGCGGCGAACAGCCCGGACCGGCCCCGGAAGCGCAGCCGGGCCAGCGCGTACCCGGCGAGCGAGTCGAAGAACACCCGGCCGAGGGTGACCAGCACGGTGACCAGCAGCGAGTTGCCGAGCCAGAGCGGGAAGTTGGTGCCGGCGAAGATCCGCTCGAAGCCGGCCAGGGTGAGCGGGTCGGGGACCGGCGACAGCGGGTTCGCCGCCGCGTCCGGCTCGGTCTTGAGCGAGTTGCCGATCTGGATGACGAACGGGTAGAGGAACACCAGCGCGAAGAAGACCAGGACCGCGTACCCGGCGAGGCGGCTGGCCAGGGCGCGGGGCGCACGGTCGCGGCGCGGCCGGGCGGGTGCGGCGGCCGGCGCCGGCCGGTCGGTCAGCACGGCCATCTCAACCCCCTTCCGGTACGCGCCGACGCCACCACCGGCCGCGCCGGGGCGCGTCCGGCTCCCGGTCGGCCATCAGCCGGCGCTGGAGCAGGGTCAGCCCGATGATGATCAGGAACAGCACGAACGAGATCGCCGCGCCGGAGCCGTAGTCGAAGTCCCGGAACGCGGTCCGGTACGACAGGTACGCCGGGGTGAGCGTGGTCTTGGCCGGCTCGCCCTGGCTCATCACGTACACCTGGTCGAAGACCTGCCAGGAACCGATCAGGCCGAGGGTGAGCACGAGGAACATGGTCGGCTTGATCATCGGCAGGGTGACGTGCCGCAGGCGCTGCCACCGGCTCGCCCCGTCGAGGGTGCTGGCCTCGTCGAGGGCCGACGGGACGTTCTGGAGCGCGGCGAGGAACATCAGCATGAACGTGCCCGAGGTGGTCCACACGACAAGCGAGATGATCGAGATCATCGCGACGCTCGGCCCGGACAGCCACTCCCACCAGCTCAGCCCCAACGGGCCGCCGGCGGCGAGCGCGGCGGGCGGCGAGTCCACCCCGACCGCGCCGAGCAGCAGGTGCAGCACGCCCCGGGAGTCGGCGAACCACTGGGGCCCCTCGACGCCGACCATGCCGAGCAGGGCGTTGACCGCGCCGGAGTTGGCGAACAGGAACAGGAACACCACGCTGATCGCCACGGAGCTGGTCACCGAGGGGAAGTAGAACGCGGTCCGGAAGAACCCCCTGCCGCGCAGCATCCGGTTGTTGACGACCAGGGCGAGCCCGAGGGCGAGCACCGTCTGGGTCGGCACCACGATCGCCACGTAGTAGGCGTTGTTGCGGATGCTGGTCATGAAGTCCCGGCGGGCCAGCCCCTCCTCGGTGAACAGCCTGGTGTAGTTGTCGGCGCCGACGAACGGCACCTTCGCGGTGAACGGGCTGCCCTGGCCGTTCCAGTCGGTGAGGCTCACCCAGAGCGCCATCAGGATCGGCAGCAGCAGGAACAGCCCGAGGATCACGATCACCGGGGCGACGAAGAGCCACCCGGCGACGTTCTCGTTGCCCCGGACGCTCCGCCCCCGGCGGGCCACGTGGATCGCCATCTCCCCTCCTCCCTGGCCCCTCCTTCCACCTCAGCCGCCGAGCGCCGCCTTGGCGTTGGCGTCGAAGCGGGCGAGGACGGCCTTCGGGTCGCCGTTGGTCAGCCCCTGCAGGCCGGTGTCCAGGTCGCCGAGGACGCTGTCCATCTTCGGGGCGTTCACCGGACCCTGGGCGTACTCGGCGCCGTCGATGAACGGCTTGTCGGCCGGGAAGGCGCTCGTGTACTGGTCGCGGACGGACTGCCGGGACGGCATGACACCGAACGCCTTGGCGAAGGCCATCTGCTGGTCGCCGGCGGTCATCGCCTCGACGAACTTGATCGCCTGCTCCTTGTACCTGCTCTTGGCCGCGACGCCCCAGCACTGGGTGAAGGAGAGCGTCCCCTTGCCCTTCGGCCCGGCGGGCAGTTCGACGACCTTGTACTTGACGTTGGGGAAGTCGTTCTGCAGGGCGCCCTTGATCCAGTTGCCCTCGATGGTCAGCACCGCCTTGCCCTTGCCGAACGCCTCGCCGGACCAGCCGGCGTCGAGCTGCTTCGGGTACCGGGCGAGGCCGTCGTCGAGCATCGTCCGGACGTACTGGAGGGCGGCCAGGTTCTGCGGGGTGTCGGCCGTGGCCTGCTTGCCGTCGGGGCTCACCAGCCAGCCGCCGTTCTGCACCAGGAACGCGCCGATCCGGTCCCGGGTGTCGCCGAGGGCGAGCGGGACCAGGCCCTTGGCCTTGATCTTCCGCGCCGTGGCGGTGAGCTGTTCCCAGGTGGTCGGCACGTCGGCGTCGGTCAGTCCGGCCTTCGTCCACAGCTCGGTGTTGATCTGGAGGGCGAGGGTGGAGAAGTCCTTCGGCGCGCAGTACAGCTTGCCGTCGTACGTGAAGGTGGTGCGCAGGCTCCCGTAGAAGTCGTCCGGGTTGCTGATCTTGTCGCCGTACGGCTCCAGCGCGCCGACGCTGGCGTAGTCGGCGAACCGGGCGGCGTCGACGTAGAACACGTCCGGCGGGGTGCCGCCGGCCAGCGACTGCCCGAGCTGCTGGGTGAGGTCCTGGGCCGGGGTGACCGTGGCGCTGTTGCCGGAGGCGGCGGCCCATTTCGCCGCCGCGTCCTGCACCGCCCTGGTCTCGGCGTCGCCGGAGGAGCCGATCAGGATTTGCAGGCTGGCCGGCCCGCCGGACTGGGCGGAATCGCCGGAGTCGTCGTCGAAGCCGCTGCCGCAGGCGGCGGAGCCGAACAGCGCCACGGCGGCGACGCCGGCCACCGCCGCGCGGCGCAGGGATCGAGGTGCCATCTCATTCTCCTGGTGGGGATGGTGGTGAGTGGGGGAAAGGGGGTGTCACGCGGTCCGGCGGAGCACCAGCGACGGCTGGAGCAGCACCGGTGAGTCGGTGGGGTGGTCGTCGAGCACGCCGGTGAGCAGGTCGACGCAGCGGGCGGCGGCCGTGCCGAGGGGCTGGCTGACGCTGGTCAGCCCGAGCGCGGCGGCGACGGGGGTGTCGTCGAAGCCGACGACGGCGACGGGGGCCGCCGGCCGGCCCGGCCCGCCGGGGGCGGCCCCGACGGCCTGGAGGGCGCCGAGGGCGAGCGAGTCGCTGGCGCAGACGACGGCGGTCGGCGGCGTCGGCTCGGCGAGCAGCTCGCGCATCATCCACTCGCCCTCGGCGATGCCGTCGACGGTCTCCCGGTGCAGCCCGCCGGGGTCGATGCCGGCCGCCCGCAGCGTGTCGTACCAGCCGGAGCGGCGTTCCCCGCCGACCGCCGAGCTGGGCAGCGGCCAGCCGATGTAGCCGATCCGCCGGTGGCCGGTGGCCAGCAGGTGCCGGGTGGCCTGGGCGGTGCCGTCGGCGTTGTCGACGTCGACCCAGGGGTGGGGATCGGGGACGCCCCACGGCCGGCCGAACGTCACGAACGGCACGCCCCGCCCCGCCAGCCAGGCGGTACGCGGGTCGCCGTGCTCGGTGCCGGTGAGCACGAACGCGTCGAGGTCGTACGCGCCGAGCAGGTCGTCGAACACGTCGATCTCCTGGTGGGCGTCCGTGGCGGTGTAGAGCATGACCCGGTAGCCGGCGCTCTCGGCGGTCTCGGTGAGCCCGTGCAGGAACCGGTCGAGCACCGAGCCGTTGATGCCGTCCCGGGTCGGCTCGATGCGTACCGCGATGAGCCGGGACCGGCCGGTGCGCATCTGCCGGGCGGCCTGGTTGGCCCGGTAGCCGAGCGCGTCGATCGCCTCCTGCACCCGGCGCCGGGTCTCCTCGCGGACGATGTGCGGGGCGTTGAGCACGTTGGACACGGTCTGCCGACTCACCTGGGCGCGCCGGGCCACCGTCGCGATGGTCACCTTCTGTGCCACAAAATCCCCCTCGCCTTCTTGAACGATCAAATGCCGATGCGGCAGGATTAGAACGTTCAAGTTGCCGGAATGTTTCGCACTTTGCACCGCCCCGGACGATCTGTCAAGACACCGCCGACCCGGCGCGGGCGGCCCTCCGTCACCACGCCGGGCGCCGGTCACCCCGACCGGCCGCCGCCACCGTCGAGGCAGGACGTCCCCCCGAGAAGCACCTGGAGCCGCCGTGACCGAACGCCGCCTGCAACCCCTGCTGCACGATCTCGTCGGGGTGGTCCGCGCCCCGACCAGCGCGCTGGGCGACGCGGCCGGGCAGATCCGCCCGGCCGGCGTGCAGGGCGTCTTCCACGCCGACGCCCGGGTGCTGTCCCGGGCCGAGCTGCGCGTCGACGACCGCGAGCCCGAGGCGCTGACCCAGGGCCCGGTCGGCCCGCACGCCGCCCGCTTCGTCGGCCTGGCCCGCTGGCTCGGCGACCCCGGCCCCGACCCGACCGTCCGGGTCGACCGGATCCGCCGGCTCGACCCGGCCGGGCTCACCGAGGAGTTGCACGTCGTCTCCACCGCCGCCGACCTGGTACGCGCCACCGTCAGCGTCGACCTCGGCTGCGACCTGGCCCCGATCGAGGTGGTCAAGTCCGGCGGCACGGCCGAGCCCCTGGAGGCGAAGGCCGGCCGCCCCGGCCAGCTCGCCTGGGCCGCCGATGGCATCACCGTCACCGTCACCGCAGACGGCGCGACGGTCGACGCCGACGCCGACCGGTCCCGCTCGCCCCGGCTGAGCTGGCCGGTCGAGCTGCCGGCACGGAGCGCGGTCACCCTGTCCTGGCGGCTCGCCGTCGACGACCCGCGGGCCGTGGTGGTCGCCCCGCCCGCCGCGCGGACCTGGGCCCGGCCGGAGGTCACCGCCGACGACCGGCGGCTGGTCCGGTTCCTCGACCGCTCGCTGGACGACCTGCACGCGCTGCGCCTCGCCGAGCCCGCCCACCCCGGCGACGTCTTCCTCGGCGCCGGCGTGCCCTGGTTCCTCACCCTCTTCGGCCGGGACAGCCTCTGGGCCGCCCGGATGCTGTTGCCGCTGGGCACCGAACTGGCCGCCGGCACGCTGCGGGTGCTGGCCCGCCGGCAGGGCGCCCGGGTCGACCCGGCCACCGGCGAGGCCCCCGGCAAGATCCTCCACGAGCTGCGCCGGCACGAGTTCGGGGCCGGCGAGGGGCTGCGGCTGCCCCCGGCGTACTACGGCACGGTCGACGCGACCATGCTCTGGGTGTCCCTGCTGCACGACGCCTGGCGCTGGGGGCTGCCGGCCGACCAGGTGGAGCCGCTGCTGCCACACCTCCAGGCCGCGCTCGCCTGGCTCGGCGAGCACGCCGACGCCGACGGCGACGGCCTGGTCGAGTACGTCGACACCACCGGGCACGGCCTGTCGAACCAGGGCTGGAAGGACTCCGGCGACGCCGTCCGGTTCCGCGACGGCCGCCAGGCCCGGGCGCCCATCGTGCTGGCCGAGGTCCAGGGGTACGCGTACGAGGCGGCGATCGGCGGGGCGGCGCTGCTCGACGCGTTCGACCGCCCCGGCGGCGACCGCTGGCGGGAGCACGCGGCCCGGCTGGCCGAGCGGTTCCGGGCCGCCTTCTGGGTCGACGGCCCGCACGGCCCGCAGCCGGCGCTGGCCCTGGACCGGGACAAGCGCCCCGTCGACTCGCTGACCAGCAACATCGGCCACCTGCTCGGCACCGGCCTGCTCGACGACGACGAGTCGGCGCAGGTCGCCCGCCTGCTCACCACCGACGCGCTGGCCGGCGGGTTCGGGCTGCGCACCATGTCCACCGACGACGCCGGGTTCAGCCCGCTGTCGTACCACTGCGGGTCGATCTGGACGCACGACACCGCGATCGTGCTCGCCGGGCTGGCCCGGGGCGGCTTCCGCGCGGCGGCCCTCGGCCTGGCCGAGGGGCTGCTCGCCGCCGCCGAGGCGTTCGACCACCGGCTGCCGGAGCTGTACGGCGGCGACGACCGGGCACTGGCCGGCCGGCCGGTGCCCTACCCGGCCGCGTGCCGGCCGCAGGCGTGGTCGGCGGCGTCGGCGGTGCTGCTGCTCCAGGCGGGGGTCGGGCTCTACCCGGACGTGCCGGCCGGCCGGGTCCTCCTCGCCCCCCTCGCCGGCCCGGAACTGGGCACCCTCGCGGCGCGCAACCTGCGGGTCGCGGACGCTTCGGTCGACGTCACGGTGACCGCCACCGGCGCCGCCCGCATCGACCACCTCCCGCCGACCCTGGCCCTGGCCCGCCCCGTCCCGGTCCCGTCCCCCCGCCGCTCCCCCGACCCCGACCACTCACGTCGGTCATGAGGTTGCCGCTGGGACACGCCGCTCGGGTCACCTGGTGAGCGCAGTCGTCAGGGGGTGCGGGTGAGTTCGGCGACCAGTTCACCGTCCTCCACCAGGCCCGTGGGGGCGAACCCGAGGCGGGGGTAGAGGGCGGCGGCAACCGTGTTGTCCGGGTGGTACGAGAGGCGGACGGCGAGGCAGCCGGGCTGGGCGGCCAGCCAGGTGGCGAGGGTGGTGACCGTGGCCGCCCCCACGCCCCGGCCCTGCTCGGCGGCGTCGACGACCATGCCGCCGATCCACCGGGAACCGTCGTCGTCGACCCCCCACATGACGTGCCCGACGACGTTCTCGTCGGCGTACACCGCCAGGGAGGTCCACCCGCCGCCGCGCATGCTCAGCAGCAGGTAGCGGGCCGCCATCGGATACACCCAGGCCCGCTGGTCGTCGCGGGGCACCACGTCGGCGACGGCCCGCCAGTTGTCGTCGTCGACGGGCCGGAGGGTGAGGTGCCGGCCGGCCCGGTCGCGCAGGTTCGAGTCGATCATCCAGCAAGCCTAGGACCGGGCCGGCCGGCCGGCGCGGTCACAGTCAGTCGAGCAGCGGATCCAGGCCGACGGTGAGGCCGGGACGGTGGCGCACCGCGCGGACGGCCAGCAGCACGCCCGGCATGAACGACGCCCGGTCGTACGAGTCGTGCCGGATGGTCAGCGTCTCGCCCAGGGTGCCGAACAGCACCTCCTGGTGGGCGACCAGGCCGGTGGCGCGGACGGCGTGCACCCGCACCCCGTCGATGTCGGCGCCCCGCGCGCCCGGCACCTCGTCCTTCGTGGCGTCCGGAACCGGCCCGAGGCCGGCCTCGGCGCGCGCCCGCGCGATCTGCCGGGCGGTGTGGGTGGCGGTGCCGCTGGGGGCGTCCAGCTTGCGCGGGTGGTGCTGCTCGATGATCTCGACGGACTCGAAGTGCCGGGCCGCCCGGGCCGCGAACTGCATCATCAGCACCGCGCCGATGCCGAAGTTGGGGGCGATCACCACCCCGACCCCGGGCTTGCGGGCCAGCCAGCCGCGCACCCGGTCGAGCCGCTGCTCGGTGAAGCCGGTGGTGCCGACCACCGCGTTGATGCCCTGGTCGATGCACCAGTGCAGGTTGTCCATGACGACGTCGGGCGTGGTGAAGTCGACGACCACCTCGGCGCCGGCGTCGGACGCGGCGAACAGGCCGTCGCCCTGGTCGACCATCGCCACCAGCTCCAGGTCGGAGGCCGCGTCGACCGCCCCGCACACCTCGATGCCCATCCGGCCCCGGGCGCCCAGCACGCCGACCCGGACCAGTTCCTCGGGGCCCTTCTCCTGCTCGTCAGTCACGGGGCACAACCTATCCCAATCGGGACGCGGTCAGCGGACGGGACCGCCCGCCGTCCCACGGGACGGCGGGTGATCGATTCCGGTTGCGGCAGGTCGCGGCTTCCACCACCACGCGGACCGCGAGATCCCGCACGTCGCGTCGGGCCCCGGCGGGACGGGGAGCTTCCGGCGGTCAGGCGGAGAAGTCACGCCCCTCGAACGGACCGACGACCGAGAGGGACATCGGCCGGGCCAGCAGCTCGGCGGCGAGGGTGTTCACGTCGTCCACGCTCACCGCGTCGACCCGGGCCAGCAGCTCGTCGACCGGCATCAGGTCGCCGTAGAGCAGCTCCCCCTTGGCCAGTCGGCTCATCCGGGAGCCGGTGTCCTCCAGGCCGAGCACGAACGAGCCCTTGCTCATCCCCTTGCCCCGGGCCACCTCGGCCCCGGTCAGCCCGTCGGCGGCCACCCGGGCCAGCTCGGCGCGGGTCAGCTCCAGCACCTCGTCCACCTTCCCCGGCGCGCAGCCGGCGTAGACGGCGAACAGGCCGCTGTCGGCGTACTGGCTGGCGTACGAGTAGACCGAGTAGGCCAGGCCGCGCCGCTCCCGGATCTCCTGGAACAGCCGGCTGGACATGCCGCCGCCGAGGACGTTGTTGAGCACCCCGAGGGCGAACCGCCGCTCGTCCAGGCGGTCGATGCCGGGGCAGCCGAGGATGACGTGCGCCTGCTCGGTCTCCTTCGGCTCGACCAGGGTGGTCGCCGGCTGCACGCGTACCGCCGGGGCGGCCGGGCGGTGCGGGGCCGGCACGGCCGGGTCGGTGTCCAGCGGGGTCCCGGCCAGGGCCTGGCGGACCAGCTTGACCACGGCGCCGTGGTCGAGGTTGCCGGCGGCGGCGACGACGATCTGCGCCGGCGTGTAGTGGCGGCGGTAGAAGCCGTGGATCTGCCGCCGGGTCATCGGGGTGACCGTCTCCTCGGTGCCGGAGATCAGCCGGCCCAGCGGGTGGTCGCCGTAGACGGCGCGGGCGAACAGATCGTGCACCTCGTCGCCGGGCTCGTCGTCGTGCATGGCGATCTCTTCGAGGATGACGCCGCGCTCGGTCTCCACGTCGGCCGGCTCCAGCAGCGAGTCGGCGACCGCGTCGCACATCACGTCGATGGCCAGCGGCAGGTCCTCGTCCAGCACGCGGGCGTAGTAGCAGGTGTATTCCTTCGTGGTGAAGGCGTTCGTCTCGCCGCCCACCGCCTCGATGTCGGCGGAGATGTCCAGCGCGGTGCGCTTGTGGGTGCCCTTGAACAGCAGGTGCTCCAGGAAGTGCGCGGCGCCGGCCTGCGGGCCGGTCTCGTCGCGGGAACCGACGGAGACCCAGATGCCGAACGAGACGCTGCGCATCGCCGGGATCGCCTCGGTGAGCACGCGAAGCCCACTGGGCAGCACGGTACGGCGTACCGTGCCGCCCAGCGGGTCGTCACTCAGCGTGCGGGTGACCGCCCGGGTCGACCCGCCGGCCCGCCCGGGCTGTGCCCCGGTGGCGTGCCGGACGGCCCCGGACGGCGCCACCCCCCGTCGAACCGCAGGAAAAGACGCGCGCTGGGCCCGACTCACAGAAACCTGCTCTCAGTTCGACGAGGGGTGGGTGGTGCTGGGGTACGCGGGTCAGCTGTGCCGGGTCCGGCGGCGCGGACGCTCGCCGCCCTCGCCACCCTCGCCGCCGCCCGGGCCGCGCTCGCCGCCGCCCGGGCCACGACCGCCCCGGTCGCCGCCGCGCTCGCGGTCGCCCCGGTCGCGCGGGCCCCGGTCGCCGCCCCGGCCGGCCGGCCGCTCGTCGCCGGCGACCTCGCCGGTGGCGGCCGGCGCCTCGGCGCCCTCCGGGCGGACCTTGTCGAGGTAGATCTTGCCGCGGGCGTCGATGTCCGCGATCTCCACCTCGACCTTGTCGCCGACGTTGAGGAAGTCCTCGACCCGCTCGACCCGCTTGCCGTCGCCCACCTTGGAGATGTGCAGCAGGCCGTCGCGGCCCGGCAGCAGCGAGACGAACGCGCCGAACGCGGCGGTCTTGACCACCGTGCCGAGGAACTTGTCGCCCATCTTCGGCAGGGTCGGGTTGGCGATCGCGTTGATCCGCTCGACCGCGGCCTGGGCCGACGGGCCGTTGGTCGCGCCGACGTAGATGGTGCCGTCGTCCTCGATGGAGATCTCGGCGCCGGTCTCGTCCTGGATGGCGTTGATGGTCTGGCCCTTCGGGCCGATCACCATGCCGATCTTGTCGACCGGGATCTTCACGGTGGTGACCCGCGGCGCGTAGTCCGACATCTCGGCCGGGGCCTCGATGGCCCGCTGCATCACGTCGAGGATGGTCTGCCGGGCCTCGTACGCCTGCTGGAGCGCGGCGGCCAGCACGTCCGACGGGATGCCGTCGAGCTTGGTGTCGAGCTGGAGCGCGGTGACGAACTCCGGCGTACCGGCGACCTTGAAGTCCATGTCGCCGAACGCGTCCTCGGCGCCGAGGATGTCGGTCAGCGTCACGTAGTGGGTCTTGCCGTCCACCTCGTCCGAGATGAGGCCCATGGCGATGCCGGCGACCGGCGCCTTCAGCGGCACACCGGCCGACAGCAGGCCCAGCGTCGAGGCGCAGACCGAGCCCATCGAGGTGGAGCCGTTGGAGCCGAGCGCCTCGGAGACCTGCCGGATGGCGTAGGGGAACTCCTCGCGCGACGGCAGCACCGGGATCAGCGCCCGCTCGGCGAGCGCGCCGTGGCCGATCTCGCGCCGCTTCGGCGAGCCGACCCGGCCGGTCTCACCGGTCGAGTACGGCGGGAAGTTGTAGTTGTGCATGTAGCGCTTGCGGTTCTCCGGCGAGAGGGTGTCCACCATCTGCTCCATGCGCAGCATGTTCAGGGTGGTGACGCCCAGGATCTGGGTCTCGCCCCGCTCGAACAGCGCCGAGCCGTGCACCCGGGGCAGCACGCCGACCTCGGCGGTCAGCGGGCGGATGTCGCGCGGGCCGCGGCCGTCGATGCGGACCTGCTCGCGCAGCACCCGGTTGCGCACCTCGGACTTGGTCAGCGACCGGAAGGCGGCGGACAGCTCCTTCTCCCGGCCCTCGAAGCGACCGCCCAGCTCCTCGGCGACCTTGGCCTTGACCCGGTCCAGGGCCTCCTCGCGGTCGGCCTTGCCGGCGATCTTCAGGGCCTCGGCGACCTCGGCGCGGGCCAGGTCGGCCACCGCGTCGTACGCGTCGGCCTGGTAGTCCAGGAAGACCGGGAACTCGGCGACCGGCTTGGCGGCCACCTCGGCCAGCTCGCTCTGCGCGCGGCACAGCTCGCGGATCGCCGGCTTGGCGGCCTCCAGGCCGCTGGCGACGATCTCCTCGGTCGGGGCGGTGGCGCCGCCCGCGATCAGGGTCACGGCGTTCGGCGTCGCCTCGGCCTCGACCATCATGATCGCCACGTCACCGTCGGCGAGGGTGCGGCCGGCCACGACCATGTCGAAGGTGGCCCGGGCCAGCTCCTCCAGGGTCGGGAAGGCGACCCACTGGCCGTCGATGTGCGCGACCCGGGTCGCCCCGATCGGGCCGGAGAACGGCAGGCCGGACAGCTTGGTCGACATCGACGCGGCGTTGATGGCCACCACGTCGTACGGGTGCTTCGGGTCGAGCGCGAGGATGGTCTCGACGACCTGGACCTCGTTGCGCAGGCCCTTGACGAACGACGGGCGCAGCGGCCGGTCGATCAGCCGGCAGGTGAGGATCGCGTCCTCGCTGGGGCGGCCCTCGCGGCGGAAGAACGAGCCGGGGATCCGGCCCGCGGCGTACATCCGCTCCTCGACGTCGACGGTCAGCGGGAAGAAGTCGAACTGCTCCTTCGGCTGCTTGCCGGCGGTGGTGGCGGACAGGACGACCGTCTCGCCGAGCTGGGCGACGACGGAGCCGGCGGCCTGGCGGGCCAGCCGGCCGGTGGAGAAGGTGATCTCCCGGGTGCCGAAGGACCCGTTGTCGATCACGGCGGTGCGGGACTCGGTGCCGAGGTTGTGCTCGGTCATGGTGCGGTGGTGCTCCTTCGCATCGGGGGGCCCACGACGCGGGGAGCTGCTCAGACGGCCGGTCTTCGATCGAAGCGCCCGGGGTGCCGGCGAGCTGCCGGGGTTCCCGGGGGCCACTACCGGAGACCGGTACGCTGACCGGCTCCCTGTCGGGTGGTCGCGCGGCCCCTGTTTCGTCAGGTGGTGGACGCCGATCGGGGGAGCGACCCGCTGGGTCGCTCCCCCGTCACGTCACCGGCGCAGGCCGAGCCGCTCGATGAGCGACCGGTAGCGGTTGATGTCCTTCTTCTGGACGTAGTTGAGCAGCCGACGGCGACGGCCGACCAGCAGCAGCAGCCCACGACGGCTGTGGTGGTCGTGCTTGTGCACCTTCAGGTGCTCGGTGAGCTCGGCGATCCGCTTGGTGAGGACCGCGACCTGCACCTCCGGCGAACCGGTGTCGCCCTCGGCGGTCGCGTACTCCGCGCGGATCTTGGCCTTGGCTTCCTGGTCGAGCGCCATGTTCTCCCTGTTTCGATGGGTTGGTCACTGCTGCCCGTCGTGTCGGTCGGTGGACCGGAGACGGACCGGCACCTCGCACCCGCGGCGTCGTGCAGGCACGCGAGGCCCCACGTCGGCTAGTCGACGTCCCCGCCAGACTACCAGCCCGCGCCGGAACCGCCCGCCAAGGGCGGCCCGACCGACCGACGGGACCCGGCCTGGCCTGGGCCGAGGCCGGACCGCGAAACGCGAGCCGACGCGAAACGCGAGCCGGAACGCGAAACGCGGGGCAGGGCGAGAGGGGCAGGGCCGAGCGGCCAGCACGATGTCACTGACATCGCGGCATCCCGGGCCCCAGAAGCCACGACGTCACTGACCTCGTGTGGATCAAGAGCCGGGCCGGCCCCCGGGCCGGGGCCAACGGGCGACGCCGAGAGGCACGCCACTCGGCTCAGCCGAGTGCGCGGCGGGCGCGCTCGACGTCCTCGGTGATCTGGGCGACCAGCGGCTCGACCGAGTCGAAGCGCACCTGGCCGCGCAGGTGGGTGACGAAGTCCAGGGCCAGCCACTCGCCGTACAGGTCCCCGGAGAAGTCCAGCGCGTACGCCTCGACCCGCCGCTCCCGGCCGGAGAACGTCGGGTTGGTGCCGACCGAGACGGCGGCGGCCAGCCGCTCCCGGTGCCCCCGGCGGACCAGCCGGGCGGCGTAGACGCCGTCGGCGGGCACCGCCACGTAGCGGTGGCAGAGCAGGTTCGCGGTGGGGAAGCCCAGTTCCCGGCCGCGCTGGTCGCCCCGGACCACCACCCCCTCGATCCGGTGCGGACGGCCCAGCGCGGCAGCCGCTGCGGCGACGTCACCGGCGTCGACGCAGGCCCGGATGTACGTGGAGGAGAAGACCGTGCTGTCCTCGGCGACCAGCGGCGCCCCCTCGACCGAGAAGCCGAACGTCCGGCCGAGCCGCTCCAGCAGCGCCACGTCGCCGGCCGCCTTGTGCCCGAACCGGAAGTTCTCCCCCACCACCACCAGGGCGGCGTGCAGGTGCTGGACCAGGAGGTCGTGCACGAACGCCTCGGCCGGCACCCGGGAGAACTCCGGGGTGAACGGCACCACGCAGAGCGCGTCGACGCCGAGCGCCTCGATCAGCTCGGCCTTGCGGGCCGGCTCGGTGAGCACCGCCGGATGCGAACCGGGGCGGACCACCTCGGCCGGGTGCGGGTCGAAGGTCACCACCACCGACTGCACGCCCAGCTCCCGCGCCCGGGCCACGGCGTGCCCGATGGTCGCCTGGTGCCCCTTGTGCACGCCGTCGAAGACGCCGATGGTGACGACCGAACGGCCCCAGCCGCCGGGCGCCGCGTCGTACCCCCGCCACCGCTGCATGACGCTCCTCCCCTGCCTTTCGCGACCGGCCGTACCCCGGCGACGGCCGGCCGGCCGTCTTCCCGCCGGCCGGCCGGCGGCTCCCCACCCGCCGGTCAGGCCGGGGCGAGCACGATCTCCGCGCGGGCCCGCCCGTCCCGCTCGCTGACGATAGCGATCAGGCCGCCGTCGGGTCCGAAGACCGCGTACGGCCCGGCGATGCCGGCCGGGTCCAGCGGGCCGCCGTGGGAGAGCACCCTGGCCTCGTCGGCGCCGGCCTCCCGGCGCGGGAAGAACCGGTCGGCCGCCGCGTCGAGCGGCAGGTTCACCACCTCGGGCGCGCGCCGCTCCAGCTCGTCGAGGGTCGCCGCCTCGGCCAGGGTGAAGCCGCCGACCGCGGTGCGGCGCAGCGCGGTCAGGTGGCCGCCGACGGAGAGCGCCAGGCCCGCGTCCCGGGCCAGCGCCCGGATGTACGTCCCGGACGAGCAGGTCACGTCGATGTCCACGTCCACCACGTCGGGGGTGTCCCGGCGGATGGCCCGCACGTCGAGGCGACTCACGGTGACCCGGCGGGCGGGCAGCTCGACGCTCTCCCCCTCGCGTACCCGCTTGTACGCCCGCTGGCCGTCGATCTTGATGGCGCTGACCGCGCTCGGCACCTGGTCGATCTCGCCGGTCAGCGCCGCGAACGCCGACCGGACCGCCTCGTCGGTGACCGTCCCGGCCGGGGTGGTGGCCAGCACGTCGCCCTCGGCGTCGTCGGTGACGGTGGCCTGGCCCAGCCGGACCGTGGCCGCGTAGCTCTTGCCGGCGCCGATGACGTAGGTCAGCAGCCGGGTGGCCCGGCCGACCCCGATGACCAGCACGCCGGTGGCCATCGGGTCGAGCGTGCCGCCGTGCCCGACCCGGCGGGTCCGGGCCAGCCGGCGGATCCGCGCCACCACGTCGTGCGACGTCATGCCGCCGGGCTTGTCGACCACGATCAGACCGTCTGCGCTCACGATCGCCAAGCCTGCCAGACCGGCGCGCGGGCCCTGTCGCCGGCACGACGCCACCGCCCGGGGCGGACCCGGACAGCCGCCGCGCCGGGCCCACCGGCGACAGCTACGACAGGGCCGGTGGGCGGACGACGGCGAGGGTTGGTGAGCCGTCAGCGGACCGCGCCGACGACCGCCCAGCCGCCGGAGCGCAGCCGCAGCAGCAGGGCGACCAGCCGGAGCAGGACGAACAGGGTCAGCCCGGCCCAGATCCCGCCGAGGCCCAGGTCGAAGGCGTACGTCAGCCAGATCGCCGGCAGGAAGCCGCCGAACGCCGCGACGATGGTGAGGTTGCGCAGGTAGCGGACGTCACCCGCGCCGATCAGCACCCCGTCGAGGGCGAACACCACGCCACCGATCGGCTGCAACGCCACCAGCCAGGGCCAGGCGACCATGGCCTGGTCGCGGACCTGCCCGTCGGAGCTGAACAGCCCCGGCACGACGCCGGCCCCGGCGGCGATGAGCGCCGCGAACGCCACGCCGCAGGCGGCGCCGACCAACGCCACCCGCCGGGCCAGGGCGCGGGCCCCGTCGTCGTCGCCGGCCCCGAGCGCCGCGCCGATCAGCGCCTGCGCGGCGATCGCGACGGCGTCGAGCACCAGGGCGGTGAAGAACCACAGTTGTACGGCGATCTGGTGGGCGCCGACCGCCGCCGCGCCGAACCGGGCGGCGACGGCGGTGGCGGACAGGAAGCTGGCCTGGAAGGCGACGCCCCGGACCAGCAGGTCCCGGCTGAGCACGAGCTGCTGGCGGATCACCCCCGGGCGGGGACGCAGCGCCACCCGCTCGCCCACCAACGCGGCGGCGAACAGCCCGCCGGAGATGCTCTGGGCCACCGCGTTGGCCACCGCCGAGCCGGTGAGCCCCCACCCGACGGGGTAGACCAGCAGCGGACAGAGCAGCGCGGAGAGCAGGTTGGGCCCGAGCACGAACCACAGCGGCCGGCGGGTGTCCTGCACGCCGCGCAGCCACCCGTTGCCCGCCGCGGCGAGCAGCAGCCCGGGGGCCCCGAGCGCCGCGACCCGCAGCCACCGCCCAGCCGCGTCGGCGACCTCGCCGGGCCCGGCGAGCGCGTCGGCCAGCGGGCCGGCACCGAGCTGCATGCCGAGCGCGACCAGCACCCCGACGCCGAGGGCCAGCCAGGACGCCTGCACGCCCTCGGCCACGGCGGCGGCCCGGTCGCCGGAGCCGAACCGGCGGGCGGCGCGCCCGGTGATCCCGTACGCCAGCACGGTGCCCAGCCACGCGATCAGGGTCATCACGGTGCCCGCGACGGCGAGCGCGGCGAGCGCCACCCGGTCGAGGTGCCCCACCACGGCCGTGTCGACCAAGACGTAGAGCGGCTCGGCGGCCAGCACCACGAGAGCCGGCAGGGCCAGCGCGGCGATCCGTCGCGGAGAGGCGACGACGGACGGGGCGGAAGGACTCATCGCCGCCGATCCTGGCACGATCCCGTAAGGACCGCAACACCCCCGACAACTTACCGCCCCCGCCGAGCGTCCATGCACTTTCTCGGAAAGAGTGGCCTCACGGCGCCCCGAAGGCACTCTTTCCCAGAAAGAGCACGGGCGCGGCGTGCGGGGTGGATCAGGGCCGGGCGGGTGGCACCCGGCGGTCGGTGACGCCGGCGTCGTGGGACGTGGTCGGCATCACCGCGGGTCGGCCTGGGTCACTGACGGGTGTCCATCGACGTCTGGAGCGCGCGGCGAGCCTGCTCGCGCGCCTCGTCGGTGTTCTCGGGCTTGGGCTTGCTCGGCATGGCTCGGTCCTTCCAGGGTGCGGGCCACGGCGACGTGGTGGCCCTGCGGCCGGTCGTGCTGGCACCCGCCGGGCGGCCCGGGATCACCGGAGCGGCCGGTCTGGGCGCGTTGGCCCGGGTCGGTCGGACCCTGGAGGGAGGCGGCACCGGGTGCGGCACCACCACCGGTGACCTGCGCCATGACGCACGGCGCCGATCGATTCCCAAGCTATCGTTCAGGTCCACATGCTGCCCACTGTTCCCGCCATCTGGACACGTTGGGATGCCCCCGAGCGGGCGAGGATCACGGAACGGTAACCGGGTCAGCGGGCCAGGAAGTGCCAGCCGAGCCACCACCAGAAGCCGAACAGGCCGATCCGGCCGACGGGCACCGGGCCCACCTCGTAGCGCATCACGTACGCGCAGACGTCGGCCAGCGACGGGATCCGGGAGCCGGGGCGACGGGCGGCCCACTCGACCGCGGCGAAGAGGGCCAGGGCGATGACGAAGCCGCCGATGGCGAGTGCCCGCATCATCGCCGCACCAGCCCCCAGAACGCGGCGAGCCAGGCGAACCAAGCCGCCGAGCGGACCAGTTCGTCCTCCAGCAACGGGTCGGCCAGCCGGGAGAAGGTGGGGAAGTCGTCGCCGGCGTGCAGGACGAAGGTGGTCCCCTCGAACACGCCGAACACGGCCACCGGGAGCAGCCACCAGACCGCGCCCGTGCCGAGCCGGCGGGGTGCCGGCCGGCGCGGCACCCGGGCGCCCAGGCCCAGCCAGATCAACGCGCCCCCGGTGCCGAGGGTGTAGAGGTTCGCCGAGGCGGAGAACGAGGGCAGTTGCCCGCCGACGAGGGAGAGGCAGACCAGCATCGGCACGGAGACCACGGGACGGTCCCAGACCCGGGGCTCCGTGCCGGCGAGCTCGCGCGGGTGATCCATCCCGCAATTCTCCCCGCCGTGACGGAGCGCGGGAAGACCAGCACCCCCCGGAGTCTTCCCTGATCTACGAAGCGATCAACGCCTTGTCCAGCTCGGCGCGGATGCCGGCCAGCACGTCCTCGGCGGTGCCGCGACCGGTGAAGCCGGCCGCGAGCCGGTGCCCCCCGCCGCCGAGGGCGACCGCGACGCGGCTCACGTCCACCGCGCCCTTGCTGCGCATCGACACCGCCCACTCCGCCGGGCGGACCTGCTTGACCACGCAGCTCACGTCGGCCTCGGCGGTGCACCGGACCGAGTCGATCAGGGCCTCCAGCACGTACGGTCGCTGGTCGTGCCGGGCCAGGTCGTCGAGCGTGGCGTACGTCCAGACGAGGCCGTGGCCCCCGGCCGCCGCCGGCTCCAGGCGGGCCCGGCAGAGCACCTCGCCGAACAGCCGCACCGCGCCGAAGGGCCGGGTGTCGAAGACCCGGCGCGAGATGTCGCCGGGCCGGATGCCGGTGGCCAGCAGCCGGGCCGCCAGCTCGTGCACCGCCGGCGTGGTCGCCTCGAACCGGAACGACCCGGTGTCGGTGGTCAGGGCCACGTAGAGGCACTCGGCGATCGCGGCGTCCAGGGTCACCCCGAGCCGGGCCAGCAGTTCCTCGGCCACCACCGAGGTGGCCGCCGCCCGGGGGTCGACCAGGTTGATCCCGCCGAACCGGGTGTTCGAGGCGTGATGGTCGAGCACCAGCGCCGCCCCGGCGGTCTCCAGCCGGTCGACCAGGCCGCCGAGCCGCGACTCGCTCGCCGCGTCGAAGCAGACGACCAGCTCCGGCGCCGGGTCCGCGTCCGCCTCCGGGACCAGCAGGTCCATCCCGGGCAGGCCGCGGATCGGCTCGGGCACCTCCGGCGGGCCGGCGAAGGTCGCCTGCAACCGGCGTACGCCGAGTTGGCGCAGGCCCAGCCCGAAGCCGAGCATGCTGCCCAGCGCGTCCCCGTCGGGGTTGACGTGGCAGATCAGCAGGACCCGGGCGTCGGGCGACAGGCCGCGCACCGCCGCGACGGCGGCGGCCCAGTCGGCCTCGCCCGGGCCGGTGTCGGCCGGCCCGGCGTCGGGACCGGTCACCGCCGGTCCGTGCCGCGGGGGGCGTCCTCGGCGTCGGCGTCCGCCCCGTCGGCGGAGTCGGCGTCTTCCTCGTCCTCCAGCCGGTACGGCTGGGCGTCGCCCGCGTACCGGGCACCGGCGGCGAGGCGCTGCACCTCGGCGTCGGCGCTGCGGGCCTGGGCCAGCAGGTCGTCGATCTGCTTGACCTGGTCCTGCACGTCGTCGAGGACGAAGGTCAGCGACGGCGAGTGGCGCAGCCCGAGGGCCTTGCCGACCGTGCTGCGCAGCATCCCCTTGGCGCTCTCCAGCGCCGCCGCCGTGCTGGACTGCGCCGCCGCGTCGCCCAGGACGGTGTAGAAGACCGTCGCGTCGCGCAGATCGGCGGTGATCCGGGCGTCGGTGATGGTGATCATGCCGAGCCGGGGGTCCTTGATCTGGCTCCGCACCACCGACGCGACCAGTTCGCGAATCCGCTCCGCGTGCCGGCGTACCTTGGCCGGATCCGTCATCTCGCCCACCTCCACGGCGTCCTGCTCCCGGCCGGAGCGGCGGCGCGGAGCGCCGCCGGATCCGACCGGCCGACAATTCGAACACTACCTTCGCGGTCGGGTCGACCGCCGGGCACGGGCGGCAACGCCCGGCGCCGCTCAGTCGTCGCCGTCGCCGTGCAGGTGACGGCGCACCGACAGCAGCTCGACCTCGGGACGGCCCGCGACCAGGCGCTCGCACGAGTCGAGCACCTCGCGCACGTGCGCGCCCTCCGCGGCCACCACGGCCACGGCTATCTCCGCCCGACCGTGCAGGTCGAGCGCTCCCACCTCGGCGGCCGACACCTCGAAGCGGCGCAGCGCCGCCACGATCGGCCGTACATATGATCTCTTGGCTTTGAGCGACCGGGAGTCGCCCGGCAGCAGCAGGTCGAAGACCGCGGTTCCGGTGAACATCGCCCCGGACGATACCCGCTGTGGCCCCCACATGATCAAGGGGTTTACGCCGTTGCGGGCGTAAACCCCTTGATCAGGGTGTCGAACGGATCAGGCGCGCGGCTTCTCCCGCATCTCGAAGGTCTCGATGACGTCGCCGACCTGGACGTTGTTGTACCCGCCCAGGGTCAGACCACACTCGAAGCCCTCGCGGACCTCCGTCGCGTCGTCCTTGAACCGCTTGAGGGAGCTGATCGTGAGGTTGTCCGCCACGACCGACCCGTCCCGCAGCAGCCGCGCCTTGGCGTTGCGGCGGATGATGCCGGACCGGACGATACAGCCGGAGATGTTGCCGACCTTGGACGAGCGGAAGACGTCGCGGATCTCCGCGCTGCCCAGCTCGACCTCCTCGTACTCCGGCTTGAGCAGCCCCTTGAGCGCGGCGTCGATCTCCTCGATGGCCTGGTAGATGACCGTGTAGTACCGGATCTCCACGCCCTCGCGGTCGGCGATCTCGCGGACCTTGTTGGCGGCCCGCACGTTGAAGCCGATGATCGTGACCGCCTCGGACGAGGCGCTCGCGAGCATGACGTCGCTCTCGGTGATCGCACCCACACCCCGGTGGATGATCCTGAGCTGGACCTCCTCGGGGATGTCGAGGTTGAACAGCGCGTCCTCGAGGGCCTCCACGGAACCGGAGACGTCGCCCTTGAGCACCAGGTTGAGCGAGGTCTTCTCGCCCTCCTTGAGCTGCTCCATGAGCGTTTCGAGGGTGGCCCGGCCGCGGGAGTTGGCGAAGGACGCCGCCCGCCGTCGTGCCTGCCGCTGCTCGGCGATCTGGCGCACCGTACGGTCGTCCGCCGCCGCGAGGAAGGTGTCGCCCGCCCCGGGGACCGCGGTGAGACCGAGCACCAGCACCGGACGGGCGGGGCCCGCCTCGGCGACCTGGTTGCCGTTCTCGTCGAGCATCGCCCGGACCCGGCCGTGCGCCCCGCCGGCGACGATCGAGTCGCCCGCCCGCAGGGTGCCCTTCTGCACCAGCACCGTCGCCACCGCACCACGGCCCTTGTCCAGGTGCGCCTCGATGGCCACACCCTGCGCCGGCCCGTCGATCGGAGCGGTCAGCTCCAGCGACGCGTCGGCGGTCAGCAGGACCGCTTCGAGCAGTTCGTCGATACCGATGCCCGGCTTCGCGGCCACGTTGACGAACATCGTGTCGCCGCCGTACTCCTCGGCGACCAGGCCGTACTCGGTCAGCTGCTGGCGGACCTTGTCCGGGTTCGCCTCCGGCTTGTCGACCTTGTTGACCGCGACCACGATCGGCACGTCCGCCGCCTTGGCGTGGTTCAACGCCTCGATCGTCTGCGGCATCACGCCGTCGTCGGCCGCGACCACCAGCACCACGATGTCGGTGACCTGGGCACCACGGGCACGCATGGCGGTGAACGCCTCGTGACCCGGGGTGTCGATGAAGGTCACCGCCCGGTCCTCGCCCTCGTGCGGGACGTGGACCTGGTAGGCCCCGATGTGCTGGGTGATGCCACCCGCCTCGCCGGCCACGACGTTCGCCTTGCGGATCGCGTCGAGCAGCTTGGTCTTACCGTGGTCGACGTGACCCATGACGGTCACCACCGGCGCACGGCTGACCAGGCGGTCCTCCGCGACCTCGGCGTCGAGGTCGATGTTGAACTGCGCGAGCAGCTCGCGGTCCTCGTCCTCCGGGCTGACGATCTGCACGTCGAAGCCGAGGTGCTCACCCAGCAGCAGCAGGGTCTCGTCGGAGCAGGACTGGGTCGCGGTGACCATCTCGCCCAGGTTGAACATCTCCTGGACCAGCGAACCCGGGTTGGCGTTGATCTTGTCGGCGAAGTCCGACAGCGAGGCGCCACGGGAGAGCCGGACGACCTGACCCTGACCCCGGGGGGCACCCGAGCTCATGGTCGGGGCCGACAGGTTGTCGAACTCCTGTCTGCGCTGCTTCTTGGACTTGCGGCCACGGGTCGGCTTACCGCCCGGACGCCCGAAGGCACCCGCGGCGCCGCCGCCACGGCCACGGCCGCCACCACCCGGACGACCACCGCCGCCGGCCGGGGCGCCCGGACGGAAACCGCCGCCGGGAGCACCGCCGCCACCACCGGGACCACCGCGGTAGCCACCGCCACCGCCGGCGCCACCACCGGGACCGCCGCGGAAGCCACCGCCGCCGCCACCGCCACCACCGGGACCGCCGCGGAAGCCACCGCCGCCGCCACCGGGACGACCCGCGCCACCGCCGCCGCCGGGGCGACCCGCGCCGGGGCCGCCGGGGCGACCGGGGCGCTGGCTCGGCATGGAGGCCGGGCTGGGCCGAGGCGGCATGGAGGCCGGACTCGGCCGCGGCGGCATCGACGCCGGGCTCGGGCGGGGACCGCCACCACCGGCGGCCGGGGGCCGCTGCTGCTGACCGCCCTGGATGCCGAACGGGTTGTTACCGGCGCCGCGCGCCGGCGGACGACCGCCCGGACGGGCACCCGGGCCCGGGGCCGGCGCGCCGGGGCGACCGGCGGCCGGGGAGCCCGGCCGGGGCGGCATCGCACCCGGACCCGTGCCCGGAACCGGACGCGGGCCGGGGCGGGGACCACCCTCGGTGGGGGGCTCCCGACGGACGTTCTCCCGCTGCTGCTGCCGGGCGGCCTGGGCGGCCTTGACCGCCGCCTCCTGCTCGGCCTTCAGCGCGGCGGCGCGCGCCTCGGCGGCCGCCACCTCGATGTCGTGGGCGCTCGCCGGCTTGGCGACCGGGGTCACCGGCTGCGGCGGGCCGGGAAGTGGCCCCTTGGGCTTCGGGCCGGGGGTCGGCGGGCCGGGCCGCCGCGGCGGCATCGGCTTCGCCGCGACCCGGGGGGCACCCGGGGTCGGGGACGGGGACGGGGTCGGCGTCGGACTCGGTGCGACCGCCGGAGGGGCGGCCGGCGCCGGGGAACCGGCGGAGGCGACGAATGCGTTGCGCAGCCGCCGGGCGACGGGCGCCTCGACGGTGCTGGACGCGGACTTCACGAACTCGCCCATTTCCTTCAGCTTGGCGAGAACGGTCTTGCTTTCGACCCCGAGCTCCTTAGCAAGCTCGTGTACGCGGGCCTTACCTGCCACTGCACTCCTCACTCCGAGGTCGTGCGGGCAGCACCCGCAGCGACCTCACTCGTGCACTTGAAGCCTGGTCATTTCAGGGACTTCATCGTGTGCTCATGTCGGTCGTCCTACCTTGCTAGCGACCCTCGCCCGGTCGGGATGACCGGACGTAGTGGTTGGCGCATCGAGATGCTCGGCCAGCTCACCGTGATCGACGACCCCGGTGACCCGCAACGCACGCCCGAAGGCGCGGCGTCGCACCGCCAGCGCGAAGCAGGCCGGATCTGGGTGCATGTTCGCTCCCCGACCCGGCAGCCTGCGAGCCGGATCGGGCCGGAGGCTGTGACCAGCCTCGTCCCCGACCGCGACCATCCGCAGCAATTCGCTGGCCGGCGCACGTCGCCGGCAACCCACACAGGTGCGCTCCGGCAGCGCGCGTCGTACCACCGGAAGAAGTCTACCCCTAGCTGCCCGAGATCGCTCCGCCCGGCTCCCGGACGTGATCGGCCCCGCTCCGCGCGGCCGTGGAAGTCTGCTCCGCGTCCGACCGGATGTCGATCCGCCAACCGGTCAACCGGGCAGCAAGTCGGGCATTCTGCCCCTCCCGGCCGATCGCCAGCGAGAGCTGGAAGTCCGGCACGGTCACCCGGGCGGTGCGGGTGGCCAGATCCACCACCTCGACCCGCAGCGCCTTGGCCGGCGACAGCGCGTTGCCGACGAAGGTGGCCGGGTCGTCCGACCAGTCGATGATGTCGATCTTCTCGCCGTGCAGCTCGCTCATCACCGCGCGGACCCGCTGGCCCATCGGGCCGATGCAGGCGCCCTTGGCGTTCACGCCCGGCGTGGTGGAACGCACCGCGATCTTCGTGCGGTGGCCGGCCTCGCGGGCGATGGCGCCGATCTCCACGGTGCCGTCGGCGATCTCCGGGACCTCCAGCGCGAACAGCTTCTTCACCAGCGCCGGGTGGGACCGGGAGAGGGTGATCTGCGGGCCGCGCATCCCCTTGGCGACGTGCACCACGACGCAGCGGATCCGCTCGCCGTGTTTGGGCTGCTCGCCGGGGACCTGCTCGGACTGCGGCAGCACGCCCTCCAGCTTGCCCAGGTCGACCGTGATGATGCCCTTCTCGGACCGCGCCTCGTGCGCCTGCACCACGCCGGTGACCAGGTCGCCGTCGCGGCCGACGTACTCGCCGAAGTGCACCTCGTCGGTGGCCTCCCGCAGCCGCTGGAGGATCACCTGCTTGGCGGTCATGGCCGCGATCCGGCCGAAGTCGTGCGGGGTGTCGTCCCACTCCCGCACCACGCTGCCGTCGTCGTCCAGCTCCTGGGCGTAGACCAGGGCCGCGCCGGACTTCCGGTCGATCTCCACCCGGGCGTGCGGTTCGGCCCCGTCGGTGTGCCGGTAGGCGGTCAGCAGCGCGGTCTCGATCGCCGCGAGGATCGTGTCGAACGGGATCTCCCGCTCGCGCTCGAGTGCGCGCAGCGCCGCGAGGTCGATGTTCACCTCTCCTCGTCCTCCACATCATCTTCGTCGTCGATGTCGTCAATGTCCTCGATGTCGTCGAGTTCGTCGTCGCCCGCCTCGTCGAGGCGGTGGAACTCGACCTGAACCCGGCCGGGGCCGAGCTCGGTGTGACGGAACTCCGCGCGGCCGGAGTCGGTCTCCAGCACCACGCGCTCGTCGTCGGCCTCGACCACCCGGCCGGTGACCTGGCGGTCGCCCGCGGGCTGTTCGGCGCGCGGCCCGGGCAGCGCGGCCCTGGCGGTCACCTTGACCAGCCGGCCGACGTTGCGCCGCCAGTGCCGGGGCAGGGTGAGCGGGCGGTCCACTCCGGGGGAGCTGACCTCGAGCTGGTACTCACCGGCCAGGATGTCGCCGCCGGCCTCCTCGGCCGCGTCGAGCGCGGCGGAGACGGCCCGGGAGACGTCCGCCACCGCGTCCAGGCTGATCCCGCCGTCGGCGTCCACGATCACCCGCACCACGTGCCGGCGGCCGGCCCGGGAGACGGAGATGTCCTCCAGGTCGTACCCGGCCTCGTTGACGACCGGCTCGACCACCGCGCGCAACCGGGCCCGCCGGGCCGCGAGGTCGCCCCGGGGGCCGCCGACGCGGTCACCGCCCCGGGGGCCGTCGGCGCGCCGGGGTCTCCCCGTCGGCCCCGTCGACCTGGTGGCACGGCCACGCTGCGTCATCTGGCGCACCCTTTCGTGATCGACGGCGCCCGGTCGGACGCCATGCCGGCACGCCACCGGCGCTCCGCCCCGGTGGCTGCGCAGAGCGTAACGCGCCCACCGCGCGACGGGCCGGGCGGCGCACCGACGCCGGTCGCCCCCGTCCGTGCTCGGATGGTGTTGACTTGTCCGGTGGCGAGGGGCAGAACGACACAGCACGACCGGGCACCAGGACATTCCCGACGAAACCTGCTGCGGGCCGGCGCACTGCTGACGCTCGGCGGTGCCGCCGCACCGCTGACCGGCTGTGATCTTTTCGACCGCGAGGAACCGGACCCGGCCCCCGATCCGCTCGAACCACTCGCCGCCGAGGCGCGCGAACTGGCCGCCCGACACCGCGCCGCGCTGGCCGCCGACCCGGGCCTGGCCGGGCTGCTCACCCCGATCGCCGAGGCCCACGAGGCGCACGCCGCCGAACTGGCGACGCTGTTCGGCCGCCCGGCGTCCGCGTCCCCGGGCGGGCCGTCGGCCGGGGCCAGCGCCGGCGGCGACCGGGCGGCGACGCTGGCCGACCTGCGGCAGGCGGAGCAGCGCGGGCGCGAGTCGGCCGCGAAGCTCTGCGCCGGGGCGCCGGCCGGGCGGGCGGCGCTGCTCGGCTCGATCGCCGCCGCCCGGGCCACCCACGTGGAGGCGCTGAAATGATCCACCGACAGGCACCCTCCGGGCCGGCCCAGGCGCTGGCCGACGCGCTCGCCGCCGAGTACGCCGCGGTCTTCGCGTACGCGCCGATCGGGGTCCGGCTCACCGACGCCGCCCGCACGGCCGCCCGCCGGGCCGAGGCGGCGCACCGGGCCCGGCGCGACGCGCTGGTGCTCCAGCTCAGCGCGGCCGGCGGCCCGGTCCCCGCCGACAAGGCCGGGTACGCGCTGCCCTTCCCCGTCACCGACGCGGCCAGCGCGCTGCGGCTGGCGGTCGAGGTGGAGGAGCGCACCGCCGCGTTCTGGCGGGCGGCGCTGCCGCACACCACCGGCGCGGACCGCAACCGGGCCCTCGCGGCGCTGACCGACTGCGCGGTGCGGGCCACCCGCTGGCGGCGCACCGCCGGGGTGACCCCGGTCACCGTCGCGTTCCCCGGCCGGCCCGACTGACCGGCTGCGGAGCGTTTCCGCTGCTCACCGTGGAGCCGCGGGCCACCGCCCCCGGTTGCGGACGGCATACCAGGTATGCATACTCCGGAGCCATGTCCATCCGTCACGGTCTGCTCGCGCTGCTCGAACGCGGCCAGATGTACGGCTACCAGCTCCGGGCCGCGTTCGAGGAGTCGACCGGCTCGACGTGGCCGCTGAACATCGGGCAGGTCTACACCACGCTGTCCCGGCTGGAGCGGGACGGGCTGGTGCGCCCGCTGCCGGAGAACGAGGGCGGGCAGCGGCCGTACGAGATCACCGACGCCGGGCGGGCGGACCTGGCGCTGTGGTTCGCGACCCCGATCAGCCGGACCGACCGGCCCCGCGACGAGCTGGCCATCAAGCTGGCGCTGGCGCTGACCACCCCCGGCGTGGACGTGCGTTCGGTGGTGCAGACCCAGCGCACCGCCACCATGCGGGCGTTGCAGGAGTTGACCCGGCTGAAGTACGCCAGCGACCGTCCCGAGGACCTGCCCTGGCGGCTGGTGCTGGACGCGATGGTGTTCCAGGCCGAGGCGGAGATCCGCTGGCTGGACCACTGCGAGACGAGCCTCGTGCGGCACCGGCCGGCGACGGGGCCCGGCGGCCGGCCGGCGGAGGCAGGCCGGACGGCGGAGACGGCGGGTCGGAACGGCGAGGAGGCACGGCGGTGAGCGGACCGGACGACGCGCCGGAGGTGGGCACGGCGGTGCTCGACCTGCGCGACGTCCACCGTACCCACGGCAGCGGCGAGGCAGTCGTGCACGCCCTGCGCGGCGTCAGCCTCACCGTCGGCCCCGGCGAACTGGTCGCGGTGATGGGGCCCTCCGGCTCCGGCAAGTCCACGCTGCTCGCCCTGGCCGGCGGGCTCGACGGGCCGACCGCGGGCGAGATCCTCGTCGAGGGGCAGCCACTGGGCGCGCTCGACCGCCGGGCACTGGCCCGGGTGCGCCGCCGACGGATCGGCTACATCTTCCAGGACCTCAACCTGCTGGGCAGTCTCACCGCCGCCGAGAACGTCGCGCTCCCCCTCGAACTGGACGGCGTCGGCGTCCGGCAGGCGCGGCGGGCGGCCCGGGCCGCGCTCGACGAGGTGGGGCTGACCGAGCTGGGCGGGCGCTTCCCGGACCAGTTGTCCGGCGGGCAACAGCAGCGGGTGGCCATCGCCCGGGCCCTGGTCGGCGAGCGACGGCTCGTCCTCGCCGACGAGCCGACCGGCGCGCTGGACTCGCAGACCGGCGAGGCGGTGCTGCGCCTGCTGCGCCGCCGGGTCGACGCGGGCGCCGCCGCCGTGCTGGTCACCCACGAGGCCCGACACGCTGCCTGGGCCGACCGGGTGGTGTTCCTGCGCGACGGGGTCATGGTGGACTCGACGGCGCCGCTGGGCGGCGTCGAGCAGCTCCTGGCCGGCAGCGGTCGGTGAGCCCGAAGCGGGCGGCCACCGCCCCGCTCCGGCAGGGCCGGCGCCCGGCCGACGTGCCGCGGCCGGCCCCGGCGGGCGGGGGCGACGCCCGCGCCCGGCAACGGCGGATCGTGGCGGCCCTGCGCTCCTGGCGGGCCGCGCTGCGTATCGCGCGGCGGGAGGCCGGGCGGGCCCGCGGACGCACCGCGCTGGTGCTCGCGATGATCACCCTTCCCGTGCTGGCGCTGGCCTTCGCCGCCGTCAGCTACGACATGTCCCGGCTGACCCGGGCCGAGCGGATCGACCGGCAGCTCGGCACCGCCGACGCGGAGCTGCGCTGGCTGGCCGACGGCCCGCTGACGCAGGACGCCTGGGGCGACAACAGCTACCCCCGCGACGGCGTCCAGCACCGGACCCGGCCGGTCACCGCCACCGAGCTGACCGCCCAACTGCCGCCCGGCAGCCGGGTCGGCGAGGTGCTGTGGTGGGTGCCGTTCGAGGTGCGCGTCGGCAACCGGCGCGAGATGTTCGACGGCCGGCAGCTCGACCTCGGCGATCCACTGCTGCGCGGGCAGGCCCGGCAGCTCGCCGGCCGCCCGCCGACGGCCGCCGACGAGATCGGGCTGAACCGGGCGGCGCTGCGCCGGCTGCACGTCCGGCCCGGCGACCGGGTCGCCCCGGCCGACGGCTCGGGCGACCGGACCGTGGTCGGGGTGGTGGAGTTCCCCGACGACCTGGGTCCCATGGTGGCCCTGCCACCGACGGCCCGCGCGCCGGTCGGTTCGCGGGGCGAGACGAGGTGGCTCGCCGACCTGCCGGACGACGTCGACCCCGGACTGACCGACCGGCTCAACGCGCGCGGGATCGCGGTGGTCGCCCGCACCCCGGCGCCCCACCCCGGGGTCGACGTCGGGCTGCTCGGCGCGTCGGTGAGCGCCGAGGACGCCGGCAACGCGGTGTTGATCGGCGGCCTCGGTCTGCTGGAGGTCGTGCTGCTGGTGGGGCCGGCGTTCGCCGTCGGGGTGCGCCGCCGACGGCGGGACCTCGCCCTGGTCGCCGTGGCCGGCGGGGACGCCGCCCACCTGCGCCGCATCGTGCTGGCCGACGGGGTGGTGCTGGGCTGCGCCGGGGCCGCCGCCGGGCTGGCGCTGGGCATCGCCGCCGCGGTCGCCGCCCGGCCCCTGACGGAGGAGTACGTCGTCCAGGCGCGGTTCGGGGCGTACCGGATCTTTCCGGCCGCCCTGGCGGCGATCGCCGCGGTCGCGGTGCTGGCCGGGGTGCTCGCGGCGCTGGCGCCGGCCTGGACCGCCGCCCGGCAGGACGTGGTGGCCGGGCTGGCGGGCCGGCGCACCCCGCCCCCGCACCGGCGGCGCTGGCCGCTGCTCGGGGCGGCGCTGACCGCCGGCGGCGCGGCGGTGGCGGCGCTGGGTGCCGCCCGCAGCGTCACGCCGGTGCTCTTCGCCGGCCTGGTCCTCGGCGAGCTGGGGTTGGTCTTCGCCACCCCGACGCTGGTCGGGTTGCTCGCCCGGGCCGGCCGGTGGCTGCCGCTGGCCCCCCGGGTCGCGCTGCGGGACGCGAGCCGCAACCGCGCCTCCGCCGCACCGGCCATCTCGGCGGTGATGGCCGCGGTCGCCGGCAGTGTCGCCCTCGGCGTGTACGTGGCCAGCGACGACGCGCGCACGACGGCCACCTACCGGCCGGGCCTGCCGTACGGCCACGTCCTGGTCCTCGACTCCGGCGCCGCGACCGGGCCGCTGCCGCCGGTGGCCCGGGTCGCCGAGGTCGCTGCCGCCGAGCTGCCGCCCAGCACGGTGGCCCGGGTCGACGCCCCGGCCTGCGCCGCGCCCGCCGCCACCGCCGGAGAGTGGTGCGAGGTCCGGGCGGAGTTGCCGCCCGGGCAGGCCTGCCCGTACGAGGTGCCGCAGTTCCGGGACGCCGCCGTCCGGCTGCGCGCCCGGGCCGATCCGCGCTGCGTCGGATGGCTGTCGGGCGGATACTCCGGCTACTCGCTGCCGTCGGTGGTGGACGACGGCGACGCGCTGGCCGCGCTCACCGGCGCCGCCCCGCAGGAGGTCGCGGCTGCCCGGCGAGTGCTGCGGGCCGGCGGCGCCGTGGTGACCGACCCGCGCTACGTCCTCGACGGCCGGGTCACCCTGGCGGCGACCCGGACGCCCGACGAGCCGGAGTCGAGGGGCACCGTCCGGTCCACCGTGCCCGGGTACGTGCTGCGCGGCGAGGTCGAGGTGGACCAGCTCGTGCTGTCCCACGCCGCCGCCGCCCGGATCGGGCTCGCCGCGCGCCAGGTCGGCTATGTCCTGGCCACCGACGCGGCGCCGACCCCCGACCAGCGGGACCGCTTCGACGCCGAGCTGCGGCGCCTCGCCCCGCTTGAGGTGGTCGTCGAGCGCGGGCGTCCGGACATCGACCGGCGGCCGGTCCTGCTGCTGCTGGCCATCGCCTCCGGCCTGATCACCGTCGGCGCGGCGGCCGTCGCCACCGGCCTCGCCGCGGCCGAGGGACGGGCCGACCTGTCCACCCTGGCGGCCGTGGGCGCCAGCCCCCGGTTACGCCGGGTGCTGTCGCTCTGCCAGGCCGGGGTGATCGCCGGGCTCGGCTCGGCGCTGGGCATCGTGGCCGGGCTGGGCACCGCCGTGATCGTCCTGGCCGCCACGAACCGCCGGTACGCCACGGCCTGGCCGGTGCAGGAGCCGTACCCGGTCGTGGTGCCCTGGCCCACCCTGGGGGTGCTGGTGGTGGTGCCGCTGGTGGCGATGCTCGGCGCGGGCCTGTTCACCCGGTCCCGGCTGGCCGTCGAGCGCCGCCTCGACTGACTGCGCCGGCGGGCCGGCGGCGGGTCCGGATCGGGGGTGCCGCCGCCGGCCCCGGGGCGGCAGACTGGTCGGGTGCCCGCACTCGGAAGCCTCACCCGTCGCCTCGGCCACCACCGCTGGTTCGGCGCGGTGGCCCGGCTGCTCGTCCCCGCCGACCGGGTGGTCGGCCGGCTCACCCGGGGCCGGGTGGTCGCGCTCGGCCTGATCCCCTCGCTCGTGATCACCACCACCGGCCGGCGCTCCGGGCTGCCGCGCAGCAACCCCCTGCTGTACGTCCCGGACGGCGACGCCTACGTGGTGATCGGCTCCAACTGGGGGCAGCAGCACCAGCCCGGCTGGGCGATGAACCTGCTCGCGCGCCCCGAGGCGGAGGTGGACGTCAAGGGCCGGCGGGTGGCCGTTCGGGCCGAGGTGGCCACCGGCGCGGAACGCGACCGGCTCTGGACGCTGCTGGTCACCGAGTGGCCGGCGTACCGGACGTACGTCGAACGGGCCGGCGGGCGGGAGATCCGCGTCTTCCGGCTGGTGCCGGCCGGGCGCGGCGAACCGGGCGGCGCCGCCGCCCGGTGACTAGGGTGGAGCCGGCGTCGCGGCGGCCCTCCCGGCGGCCGGCCCGGCGGGCAGTCGGCGAGGCAGAGGTGGTTCGTGGACCCGTACCAGGACGATCCCCGGTGGTCGGTGGCGGAGCGGGTCGCGGACGCCGCGAGGCGGCGCTTCCCGGCCGACGTCCTCGCGGTCGCGGCGCACGGCCCGCTGGCCCACGGTGACGACGACGGCGGCGGGGACGGCGAGGTCGGGCTGCTGATCGCCACGTACCGGGCCGGCGCGGGCCCGGCCCCGGCGACCCGCCGGGTGGACGGCGTCCTGGTCGACCTGAGCGTCGCCGCCGCCGACGAGCACCTCCGCCAGGCGCGGGCGATCACCGCGCTGTGGCCGCTCACCGCCGACCGGTACGTCACCACCCGGCCGGTGCACGACCCGACCGGGTGGCTGCCGACGCTGCGCGACGAGCACCTGGCCCGGCTGGCCCGGGCCCGGCCGGCGGAGTTCACCGACGCCGCCCGGCAGGCGTGGTACCGGGGCTGCGCCGCGCACTCCCGGGCCGCCCGGCTCGCCGCCTGGTACGAGACGGACCAGGCGCTGCTGATGCTCGGCGAGGCCCGGCTCGCGGCGGCCACGGTGAACGGGCTGCTCAGCCGCACCTACTTCCGGGACCCGGGGGACGCGGTCCGGCGTACCGGGCTGGCCGGGGCGGACATGACCGAGGTCGGCGCGGTGCTGGCCCGGCAGGCCGAGGAGCTGGCCGCCCGGGGCCGGCCCGTCGACGGGACCATCGACGACCTGCTCGCCGGCTGATCCCGGCCGCACGGGCGGTGGTTCGCCGGCCCCGCGCCGCCGGCGGTCGGGAGGGCGCCCCTGCCTACAGGCCGCCCTGGATGCCGATCAGGCTGCCGACCAGGTACGTCGCGCCGGCCGCCGCCCCGCCGAGCAGGAGCTGCCGCAGGCCGCTGGACCACCAGGGGCGCCTGGTGAACCGGGCCACGACCGCCCCGGCCACGAACAGCCCGACCCCGCCGACGGCCAGCGCCAGCCACAGGCTGGTCGCGCCGAACAGGTACGTCAGCAGCGGGACCAGCGCACCGACCGAGAAGAACAGGAACGACGAGGTCGCCGCCGCCCACGGGCTCGGCTGCACGTCCGGGTCGACGCCCAGCTCCTCCTGGACGTGCACGCGCAGCGCCTCCTCCGGGTTGCGCCGCACCGCCTCGGCGACCTGGGTGGCCAGGTCGCGGGGCAGGCCCCGGGCCACCCACGCGTCGGCCAGCTCGCGGGCCTCCGCCTCCGGGTGCCGTTCCAGCTCCCGGCGCTCCTTGGCCACCTCCGCCGCCACCTGCTCGTTGGCCGACCGGACGCTGGTGTACTCGCCGAGGCCCATCGAGATGGCCCCGGCGACCAGGCCGGCGGCACCGGTGAGCACGATGCTGCGCGGCGACACCCCGCCGCCGCCGACGCCCGCGATCAGGGCGATGTTGGTGACCAGGCCGTCCATCGCGCCGAACACGGCCGGCCGCAGCCAACCGCCGGACACGTCCGCGTGGTGCGCCTCACGAAGGGCCGCGGGGGTCTCGGTCATGGCAGGGTCAGGATCTCGTGACCGTCCTCGGTCACGAGGATGGTGTGCTCGAACTGGGCCGTCCACCTGCGGTCCTTGGTGACCACCGTCCAGCCGTCGTCCCACATGTCGTACTGGTACGTGCCGAGGGTGATCATCGGCTCGATGGTGAAGGTCATCCCCGGCTCCATCACGTCCGTGGGGCGGGGGCTGTCGTAGTGCGGCACGTAGAGCCCGCTGTGGAAGGACTCCCCGATGCCGTGGCCGGTGAAGTCGCGGACCACGCCGTAGCCGAACCGCTTGGCGTAGGACTCGATGACCCGGCCGATCACGTTGATCTGCCGGCCCGGGGCGACCGCCCTGATTCCCCGCATCATCGCCTGGTGGGTCCGCTCGACCAGCAGCCGGGCCTCCTCGCCGACCTCCCCCACGCAGAAGGTCGCGTCGGTGTCGCCGTGCACCCCGTCGAGGTACGCGGTGACGTCCACGTTGATGATGTCGCCGTCGGCCAGGACCGTCGAGTCCGGGATGCCGTGGCAGATCACCTCGTTGAGGCTGGTGCAGCAGGACTTCGGGAAGCCCTTGTAGCCGAGCGTCGACGGGTAGGCCCCGTGGTCGCAGAGGAACTCGTGCACCACCCGGTCGATCTCGTCGGTGGTCACCCCGGGCTTGCAGTGCTCCCCGGCTAGCTGGGTGGCCTGGGCGGCGAGCCGGCCGGCCACCCGCATCTTCTCGATGGTCTCCGGGGTCTGCACGTGCGAGCCGCGCCACTCCTGGGGACGCTTCTTGCCCACGTACTCCGGTCGGACGATGTGACCCGGCACCGGTCGCATCGGGGAGAGCGTGCCGGGGGTCAGCGGCGCACGGACGGTCATGGCGCAAGCCTATCGCCGGCCCGGCTCACGACGCGCGGGCGCGGTGCCCGGCGGCGGCCGTGACCTCTCCCACGACGACGACCTACCGGTTGTTGCCGGGCGACAACCGCTGTGCGATCGTGTGCTGCGTGGATCAAGGGGGAACACCTCCCGTCTTCGCCGCCCGGGCGGAGACCGACGGCGAACACGTCCGCGTGGTGGTCTCCGGCGAGGTGGACATGGCCACGGCCGACACGATGCTCCAGAGCGTCCTGCGCGAGCCGGCCGGCCGGGTCACCCTCGACCTGCGGGCGGTCACCTTCTTCGACTCCGTCGCGATCCACGCCGTGGTCCAGCTCTCCCGGCGCTACCCGGACGCGCTGACCGTGCTGCCGTCCCGCCAGGTCCGGCGGGTGCTGGAGATCTCCGGCCTGGCCGAGCAGACCTGGGTCGCCCCGGCCTGAGCCCGGCCTGAAACCCGCCGGCCGCGCCCGGTCCACCCCGACGGCCGGCCGCGGTCAGTCCTGGAGCCGCCGGCGCAGCGTCACTTCCGTCCCCTCGGCGGTCCGGCTGACCGTCAGGTCGCCGAGCGCCCTGATCAGCTCCAGCCCCCGGCCGCGGAAGCCCGCGCCGGTCGACTCCCGCCACCGCCCGGTGTCCAGGACGGTGGCCACCACCGTGCGGTCGGCGATGGTCACCTCCACGCCGATGGTCGGCTCGGTCGGCTCGACCGGATGCTCGATGGCGTTGGCGGCGGCCTCCGAGACCGCCACGGTCAGGTCGAACAGGTCGGTCTCGCCAACCCGGTGGGCGACGAGGAAGTCCTCCAGGCGCCGGCGCAGCACGCTGAGCCGGGCCGGGTCGGCCGGCAGCCGCAGCGCGAACCGGTTCGGCTCGGTCGCCTCCAGCGCGAGGACCGCGACGTCGTCGCGGCGGGGCCGGGAGGCCACCCGCTCGACGACGGCGTCGACCAGGTCGGCGACGTGCCCGGCGTGCCGGGTGGCGTCGGCGCGCAACTGCCCGAGGGCGGCGTCGATGCCGAGCTGGCGGTCCTCGATCAGGCCGTCGGTGTAGAGCAGCAGCCGGGAGCCGGGGGCCAGCTCGTCCTCCAGCGTCCGGTACGAGGCGGCGGGAATCGCACCGACCGGCGGCCCGAGCGCGCGGTCGTGCAGGAAGCCCACCGCGTCTCCTCGGATCAGCAGGGGAGACGGGTGCCCGGCGCTGGCGTAGCGCAGCCGCCCGGTGCGGGAGGAGAACCACAGGCAGACCACCGTCGCGAACGACGGCTGCTCGGTCGAGCCGACCAGCCGGTTGAGCCGGGTCAGCGACTCGCCCGGGTCGTAACCCTCCAGCACGTACGCCCGCAGCGCGTTGCGGAGCTGACCCATCGCGGCGGCGGCGCGGACGCCCTTGCCGACCACGTCGCCGATGACCAGGACGAGTTCGTGGTCGTCGAGCTCGACGACGTCGTACCAGTCGCCGCCGACCTCCACGTCGGCGCTGCCGGGCAGGTAGCGGCTGGCCACCACCGCGCCGGGCAGCCGGGGCAGCGTGCGGGGCAGCAGGCTGTGCTGGAGGGTGGTGGCGATGCGGTGCTCGGCCTCGTAGAGCTGGGCGTTCTCCAGCCGTACGCCGATCAGCCGGGCGAGCTGGGTCAGCGCGGCCCGGACGGTGTCGGTGGCCCCGTCGGCGCGCCCCCAGACCCGCAGCTCGCCGAGCTGCTCGCCAGCGGTGCCGGTCAGCGGCAACACGACGGACGGTTCGACGGCGGCCGGGCCGCCGCCGGCGGCCTCGTAGCGGGCCCCGGTGGCGGTGACCACCACCCGGGCGGCCTCGGCGAGGCCGAGCGCGTGCCGGGCGGCCACCTGGAGCACCTCGGCGGTGGTCCGGGCGGTGTTCACCTCGACGGCGGCGTCGGCCAGCGCGTGCAGCCGCCGGATGATCTGCCCGCGTAGCTGGCCCAGCTCGACGTTCGCCCGGACCCGGGCGATCAGCTCCTCGCTGGAGAACGGCTTGGTCAGGTAGTCGTCCGCGCCGACCGACAGGCCGGCGACCGCCTCGGCCGAGCCGGCCCGGGCGGAGAGCAGCACGATCGGCACGTGCCGGGTACGCGGGTCCGCGCGCAGCGCGGTGACCAGGCCGAACCCGTCCAGCCGGGGCATCATCACGTCGGTCAGCACCAGGTCGAACGGGGTCTGCACGGCCTGACGCAGGGCCTCCACCCCGTCCGGCACGGCCACCACCTCCCAGGTCGGGGAGAGCAGCCGGGCGACGTGCTCGCGCAGGTCGGCGTTGTCGTCGGCGAGCAGGATGCGGCCGGCCGGGCGCCGGTCGAGCGGGCCGGCGGACACCGCCGCCGAGGTGGCCGGCGGCGCGTCGGCCCACAGCGAGCTCTCGGCGGCGAAGAGCCGGGCCTGCGCCGGTTCGGCAGGGGCGGCCGGTACGGCGGCGGTCGCGACCCGGGCGGCGGGCAGGTGGGCCGAGCCGAACGGGAGGGTCACGGTGAAGGTGCTGCCCTCGCCGACCCGGCTGTGCGCCTCGGCCCGCCCGCCGTGCATCTCCACCAGCTCGCCGACCAGCGCGAGCCCGATCCCGGTGCCCTCGTGGGTGCGGGCCCGGACGCCGGGCACCCGGTGGAACCGCTCGAAGACGTGCGACAGCTCCTCGGGGGCGATCCCGACGCCGGTGTCGGTGACCTCCAGGCGGGCCGCGCCGTCGACCGCCCGGACCCGGACCCGGACCTCGCCGTCGAAGGTGAACTTCACCGCGTTGGAGACCAGGTTGAGGACGATCTTCTCCCACAGGTCCCGGTCGACGAAGACCGGCCCGGGCAGCGGCGGGCAGTCGACCACCAGGCGCAGGCCGACGCGTTCGGTGGCCGAGCGGAAGGTGCTGGCCAGCCGGGAGGTGTAGTCGGCCAGATCGGTGGGCTCGTAGTGGGCGGCCAGCCGGCCGGACTCCAACCGGGAGAAGTCCAGCACCGTGTTGACCAGCTTGAGCAGGCGCAGCGCGTTGCGGTGCATCACGGTGAGCTGGTCGGTGTAGGGCGCCGGCAGCACCGGGTCGGCGAGCAGGTCCTCCAGGGGCCCCAGCACCAGGGTCAGCGGGGTGCGGAACTCGTGGCTGACGTTGGCGAAGAAGCTCGTCTTGGCCCGGTCCAGGGCGGCCAGCTCGGCGGTCCGGGCCCGCTCCTGCTCGTACGCCCGCTGCCGGCCCACCGCGCGGGAGAGCTGGGCGGCGACCAGGTCGAGGAACGTGCGGTAGTCGTCGGTGAGCGGCAGCCGGGCGGACACTCCCACCACGAGGGCCCCCGCGGGCTCGTTGGTCGCGGTGAGCGGCAGCACCAGCGCCTGCCCGGCGACCCCGTCCGGCACCTCGGCCAACAGGTCGGCGACGTCGACCGTGCCGGCGGCCCCGCCGTCGGCGACCCGGCTCAGCACGGCCGTGGCGGCCTCGCCGAGCGGTGGCAGGTCGACCGCCGCACCGCCGCCGCTGCGGCCGGCGAGGGTGAGCCGGCCGGTGCCGTCGCGCAGGTAGACCAGGTCGAACGGGACGTCGGCCCGGTGCCGGTCGAGCACCCGGGCGAGGACCGTCCCCAGCTCGCCGGACTGCTCCGCCTCGGCCAAGCCGGCGCCCAGCTCGGCCAGGGCCCGCAGCCGGCGCTCGCCGAGCACCCGGCCGGTGGTCTCGCTCACGATGCAGAAGATCCCGTTGATGCCGCCGTCGGCGTCCCGGATCGGGTCGTAGGAGACGTCGAAGTAGACGTCCTCCAGGAAGCCGTGCCGGTCGAGCACGAAGGGGTGGTTCTCGCCCCGGTACGGCTCGCCGGTCTCCCGGACCGAGTCGAGCAGCGGCCCGAGCACGTCCCAGGTCTCCACCCAGTGCTCCCGGGCGGGCTGGCCGATCACGTGCGGATGCTTGGCGCCGATGGTCGGCAGGTAGGCGTCGTTGTAGAAGGCGCGGTGCTCCGGCCCCCAGAACATCACGATCTGCGCCCGGGAGGAGAGCATCGTGGCGACCGCGTGGCACAGCGCCGCCGGCCAGCCGGCCGGCGAGCCGAGCGGACTGCTGGTCCAGTCGAACCCGCCCAGCCGCTCGCCCATCTCGCCGCCGGCGTCGAACGCGGCCGTGAGCAGCGGCGGGATGGTCTCGTCGATGGTCCCGACGGACGGGTGCAGCCCGTCCTCGCCCCCCTGGGTCGAGCTCATACACCCTCCCGCACCGGGCCGTGTCCCCCCGACGACCGCCAGATCGTCGCCCCCCGACGACCGATGATCGTCGCCGTGCCCCGCCTTCTACCCAGACGGACCAGCAACGTAACGCGTCGGTCGGGAACGACGCTGGTAACCCGCGTGCCACCCGCACGCCCACGGCCGGCGGACGGTGGGGACGGCAGCCGCCGCCCACCACCGGCGGAAACGGCGGGGACGGCGGCGTCCGGCGTCAGAAGACCGGCAGGCCGTCGATGCTCGCGGCGTTCTTCGTGGCCCGGTAGGTGACCAGGTCCTCGGCGGTGCGCCGGGAGTGTGACCTGACCAACAGGTCCCGGTCCCCCTGATAGCCCATGAGGGGCACCGCGTACCCGCAGGAGTCGCTGACCCGGTCGACGTCGACCGTGATCACCGCGCGGGCGGAGTGCAGGTCCGGCGGGTCGGGGAAGTCGCCGAGCCGCTCGGCGAAACCGGCGTCCTCCACCGTCACCGCCGTGCCCCGTCCGTGCAGCCGGACGATGTTCGGCGGGCCGGTGAAGGCGCAGAACATCAGCGTGATGCGACCGTTCTGCCGCAGGTGGGCGATGGTCTCCGCCCCGCTGCCGTGGAAGTCGAGCCAGGCCACCCGGTGCGGGCCGAGGATGACGAAGGTGCCGCGCATCCCCTTCGGCGACAGGTTGACGTGCCCGTCGGCGCCGGAGGGCGCGGTGGCCACGAAGAAGACGGGCTGCTCCTCGATGAAGTCGCGCAGCCGCCCGTCGATGGCCGGATAGACCTTCCCCATGCCGCCATCGTCGCACCACCTACCGGAAAATGGGATGGCCCTTCCCGTCAGACAGGACGGGCGGCGGCCCGGCGGACGCGCTGGCCGGAGGTCACAGCGGGGTGACGTACGCGCCGGTGATCCCGCCGTCGACCACGAACTGGGCGGCGGTCATGAACGAGGAGTCGTCGCTGGCCAGGAAGGCCACCGCCGCGGCGATCTCCTCCGGCCGGCCGAACCGGCCCATCGGCACGTGCACCAGCCGGCGGGCGGCCCGCTCCGGGTCGGCGGCGAACAGCTCCAGCAGCAGCGGGGTGGCCACCGGGCCGGGGCACAGCGCGTTGACCCGGATGCCCTCCCGGGCGAACTGCACGCCCAGCTCGCGGGTCATCGCCAGCACCCCACCCTTGCTCGCCGTGTACGCGATCTGCGAGGTGGCCGCCCCCATCAGCGCCACGAACGACGCGGTGTTGATGATCGACCCCTTGCCCTGCCGGCGCATGTGCGGGATGACGTGCTTGCAGCACAGGTAGACGCTGGTGGTGTTGACCCGCAGCACCCGCTCCCAGGCGTCCAGGCCGGTCTGAAGGATCGAGTCGTCCTCCGGCGGGGAGATGCCGGCGTTGTTGAACGCCACGTCCACCCGGCCGTGCCGCTCGACCACCCCGTCGAACAGGTCCCGCACCGCCGCCTCGTCGGCCACGTCGCAGGCGACGAACTCTCCCCCGACCTCCTCGGCGGCCTGCCCACCCGCCGCCGCGTCGACGTCGACGCAGACCACCCGCGCCCCCTCGGCGGCGAACCGCCGCGCGGTGGCCAACCCGATCCCGCTGCCCGCCCCGGTGACCACCGTGACGCGCCCCGCCAACCGACCCTGCACCTTGTCACTCCTCCGTGGCGATGAAGACGTTCTTGACGTCGGTGAAGGCGTGCAGCGCGTCCGGGCCCAACTCGCGGCCGAACCCGGAACGCTTCATCCCACCGAACGGGGTCCAGTACCGCACCGAGGAGTGCGAGTTGACGCTGAGGTTGCCCGCCTCCACCGCCCGGGCCACCCGGATCGCCCGGCCCACGTCCCGGGTCCAGACCGAGCCGGACAGGCCGTACTCGGTGTCGTTGGCCAGCCGGACCGCGTCCGCCTCGTCGTCGAACGGGAGCACCGACACCACCGGGCCGAAGACCTCCTCCCGCCAGTGCCGATCGGCCGGCGAGTCGGCGAGCAGCACCGTCGGGGCGTACCAGAAGCCGGGGCCCTCCGGGCAGGAGCCGGTGAAGGCCACCGTCGCCCCGTCGACGTACCCGGCGACCCGGTCGCGCTGGCCGGCGGAGATCAGCGGGCCCATCTCGGCGGTCTCCAGCGCCGGGTCCTCGACCCGGAAGCCGCGCACAGCGGGCTCCAGCAACTCCAGGAACCGGTCGTACACCGTGCGCTGGACCAGGATCCGGGACCGGGCGCAGCAGTCCTGGCCGGCGTTGTCGAAGACCGCGTACGGCGCGGTGGCCGCCGCCCTCTCCAGGTCGGCGTCGGCGAAGACCAGGTTGGCGCTCTTGCCGCCCAGCTCCAGGGTGACCCGTTTCACCTGCTCGGCGCAGCCGGCCATGATCCGGGTGCCGACCTCGGTGGAGCCGGTGAAGCAGACCTTGCGTACGGCCGGGTGGGTGACGAACCGTTCCCCCACCACCGACCCTTCGCCGGGCAGCACGGTGAACACGTCCTCGGGCAGCCCGGCCTCGCGGCCCAGCTCGGCCAGGCGCAGCGCGGTCAGCGGGGTCAGCTCGGCCGGCTTGAGCAGCACCGTGTTGCCGGCGGCGAGCGCCGGGGCGAAACCCCAGGCGGCGATCGGCATCGGGAAGTTCCACGGCACGATCACCCCGACCACGCCCAGCGGCTCGTGGAAGGTGACGTCAAGCCCGCCCGGCACGGGGATCTGCCGGCCGGTCAGCCGCTCGGGCGCGCCCGCGTAGTAGTCGAGCACGTCCCGGACGTTGCCCGCCTCCCACCGGGCGTTGCCGATGGTGTGCCCGGAGTTGCGCACCTCCAGCGACGCCAGCTCCTCCAGGTGCGCGTCGACAAGGCCGGCGAACCGCCGCAACACCCGCGCCCGCTCCCCCGGCCCCACCTTCCGCCACGACTCGAACGCCGCCCCCGCCCGCGCAACCGCCTCATCGACCTCCACCAGCGAGAACGCGGACACCTCCCCCACCACAACCCCGCTAGCGGGATCAACCACCTCCATCACGCCCCCCACCTCCCACCCTTCCCACCCTTTCCTCGTCGATCATGGAGTCGTGGCGCCCCACGAAAACCCCGTACCGCCACACTTCGCCCACCACCAGTCCATGATCGACGCGGTCAGAGGCGTTCGAAGCCACGGGTCAGCTCCCAGTCAGTTATCGCGGCGTCGAAGGACGCCAGCTCTACGCGGGCGTGGTTGGCGTAGTGGGCGTGCACCTCGTCGCCGAAGACGGCTCTGGCGATCGTGGAGGACTCCCAGAGGGCCAGGGCGTCGCGGAGGGTGGCGGGGACGCGCTCGGCGGCCGGGTCGTCGTACGCGTTGCCGGCGCACTCCGCGCCCAGTTCCAGCTCGCGCTCGATGCCGTGCACCGCCCCGGCCACCAGCCCGGCGATCGCCAGGTACGGGTTGACGTCCGCGCCGGGCACCCGGTTCTCCACCCGCATCCCCTCGCCGTGGCCGACCAGCCGCAGCGCGCAGGTGCGGTTGTCGGTGCCCCAGCGCAGCGCGGTCGGGGCGAACGAGCCGGGCTGGTACCGCTTGTACGAGTTGACGTTCGGGGCGAACAGCAGGCTGAACTCGCGCATGGTGTCCAGCAGCCCGGCCAGCACCCGCTGGCCGGTGACGCTGAGGTGCGCCGGGCCGTCGCCGAGCATCGCCGAGCGGCCGTCGGCGTCGCGCAGCGAGAAGTGGATGTGGCAGGAGTTGCCCTCCCGGGCGTTCGGCTTGGCCATGAAGGTGATCGACATGCCCTCCTGGGCGGCGATCTCCTTCGCCCCGTTCTTGTAGATCACATGGTGGTCGGCGCAGGCCACCGCCTCGTCGTAGCGGAAGGCGATCTCGTGCTGGCCGAGGTTGCACTCGCCCTTGGCGCTCTCCGGGGTCAGGCCAGCGCCGGCCATCTCGGTGCGGATGCGGCGCAGCAGCGGCTCGACCCGGGCGGTGCCGAGCAGCGAATAGTCCACGTTGTACTGGTTCGCCGGGGTCAGCTCGCGGTAGCCGCGCCGCCAGGCGTCCTCGTACGAGTCGCGGTAGACGACGAACTCCAGCTCGGTGCCGGCGTACGCGGTCAGCCCGTGCGCGGCGAGCCGGTCGAGCTGGCGGCGCAGGATCTGCCGGGGCGAGGCGACCACCGGCCCGGACCCGTCCGGCCACGCCAGGTCGGCCAGCAGCATCGCCGTCCCCGGCTGCCACGGCACCCGGCGCAGGGTCTCCAGGTCGGGCACCATGGCGAGGTCGCCGTAGCCGCGCTCCCAGCTCGACATCGCGTACCCGTCGACGGTGTTCATGTCGACGTCCACGGCGAGCAGGTAGTCGCACCCCTCGCTGCCGTGCTCCACCACCTGGTCGAGGAAGAACGGCGCGTGGAACCGTTTGCCCTGCAACCGGCCCTGCATGTCGACCAGCGCCAGCACCACCGTGTCGAGCTTGCCGGCGGCGACGGCGGCCCGTAGCTCTTCGAGGGACAGGGGAGCTCTGCTCATCCGCGGGCTTCCATCACCAAGGTCTACTGCCTGACCGGATCACCGTCAATGCCCGGCCACGGCGTGCCGGCAAACCCGGAGGCAGGGAAGGTGCCCACCGCTGACCTGAGCCGTACGGCACGATGGGGCGCCATGGTGGAGATCAGCCCCCTGACCGGATCCGATCGCGCCAACTGGGAAGTGCTGGCCCGTGGGCAGAATGCGTACTTCGGGACCGAGATCAGCGACGACGGCTACGAACAGACCTGGCAACGCCTGCTCGATGGGGAGCAGAGACGCGGGATCGCCGCGCGGCTCGACGGCAAGATGGTCGGCATCGCGCACTACGTGTTCCACGCCGCCATCTGGGGGGTCGGGAGATGCTATCTAGCGGACCTGTTCGTGGACCCGGAAGTCCGGCGGCGGGGTGTCGCGACGGCAATGCTCAAGTGGATGGCGTGGGACGCCGAGGAGCACGGCGCCCCACGCCTTTACTGGAACACGCTGGACGACTCCCCAGCTCGCGCGCTGTACGACAAGGTGGCCACATTCCACGAGGGGCTCATCCACTACAGCTACCGGCGCGACGCGAACCAGAGGTCCTAGTCGTCTTTGAACGTTGATCGTGTAATCCGTCGGTTCTGAGGCAGGGTCTTTACGTAGTCGATTGAGGTATGTCTGACCTGGGCGTACGCGATGCGTGGCCTGGCTGAAGGGTGACGCGGGGCAAGACCATTGCCTGGTCGTGGGTGCGGTCCCCGGCCGGCGGGGAACGGTGGCCCGGGCGGAACTGTGGGCGGCGGTCGATGACGTGGGCGGCGGTGCCTATGGAGCTGAGTCGTTCACGTCATCACCGTCGGTCGGGCCACCACCGTTCGCGGTCACCCACCGCCCCGTCGGGTCGCGGCTGGCAGTCGTGGCTGGCGGTCGCCGACGGCGGCGGGCGTGGCCGATGGCGGCGGGCGTGGCCGATGGCGACGGGCGTGGTCGATGGCGACGGGCATGGCCGATGTCGTATTCGACTCAGCTCCATAGGCACCCGGAAGGCACACCTGCTGTGCAGCGGCGCCCACGCCAGGAACCCCCGGACTCCGTGACCGAAGCGCTCCCGCCCGAATTCTTTGCCACCGCCGTGGGTGCCGAGGACGTGTCGGGCAGGCTGCCTCCCCACGCATGAGGCTGTGGGGGCGGTGGCCGGTGAGTAGAAGGATCCGGTAAGCGCTGCGGCGGGCGATCGTGGCGCTGTTCTCGTCGAGGTCGGCCACGTCACGGAACTGACCACCGGATTCGCCACCGAATCCAAGATCCGGCACCCGGATTACCCCTTCAAGGCTGCATGACGGGGCACTAGCCGGGTGGTGAGCCACCGCAGCCCCGCCGGCTGGACGTAGATCGAGCGGCGGGCCACGGCGTCGCCCCTGGCGTCGACCTCGTAGCCGTCCAGCCACAGCCACCCGTGGTAGGTGTGCCAGTCGTCGTGGACGCGGATGACGCGAAAGACGATGGGCCGGACGAACTGGACGCTGGCGGCCCGGTTGACGTACAGGAGATCCCCGCACTTCGGCTTCCTGGGCGGCCCGGCCTCAGTCATCGCCGCTCCGGTGCTCCCCCTGCGCCGGCAGGACCATGTCGAGCCACCCGAGATGCCGCGTCTCCATCTCGGGGTCGAACGGCAGGCCGCGTCGCTCCCGCTCCTCGACCCCCAGGCGGAGCCAGTCGCCCATGTACGCGACGAGCAGGCTCCCCCGGCCGGCGAACTCGACGAGGCTCGCCACCTGGCGATCGAAGCAGGGCCATGGCTTGCCGCAGGTGAGGCACGGTCCGCCGGCGTACCTCGGCGGATGCCGGGCCGTCACCGCTCCCGCACCCCTGGCTCCAGCCGGGCCGGCGGGTCGTCGATGATCGCCTGCACCCGGACCATGACGACGCGCTCCCGCCACGGCGTGCCGTCGGGGCGCAGCTCCAACCCCTCCAGCCGCACCCACCGGGACGCCAGGAAGTTCGCGTACCGAGGGACGTACGTGACCTTCAGCCACAGCACCGTCTGCCCGATGCAGTAGTCGCACGGCTGAAGGGTCAGCACGTCGCCCGTGATGACCAGCGGGTTCACTGCCAACCTCCGCCGATCCTCGGGAAGATCGGGGGCGGCACCATCGGCCCGATGGGGCCGGGGATGTACGGGGCGGGCCGGGACGGCTGAGTCGGCTTCGTGTCCGGCTCCGGCTCCGGCCTTGTGTCCGGCTCCGGCTTCGGCTTTGGTCGGCGGGACCGGTGCCAACCTCCATGATGTCTGCTCATCCCCTCGCCCTCCTCTCGGCAGGTGGGGGGTCGCCAGCTCTTGGAAGGACCGGGCGACCCCCCGGCGCAGAACCCGCCGCCGCCTTTGGCCAGGAGCAGATCCGCGTAGGTGACAGTCTGGTGAGGACACCGCTACTCTCGATATGCGCTCACCCAATCCGCGCAGGTCAGAGGGCTGGTCGAGCGGCCACGCGAGACACACCGACGAAGCTGGGCAAGAACTGGGGGATTGATGGGTACCGCCACAAATTACGTACTCGGAGAGCTGCGGCTGTTCCGAGCGTCACTCGGGGCCAGCCAGGAGGAATTCGGCCGGGCCATCGGTTACTCCGGGTCTCATGTCAGCTCGGTGGAGACAGGCGGTCGCCCACCGACGAAGGAGTACATGAAGGCGATCGACGACCAGTACAACCTCGGCGGCCGGTTCGGTCGGATGCTCCGCGAGCTGGCCAAGCTGGACGCCGAGCCGGCCTGGCTGCGCGAATGGATCGAGTTCGAGCGCGAGGCGACCACGCTGCGGTGGTTCGAGCTGTCCTACCTCCCCGGCCTGCTCCAGACCGAGCGGTACGCGCGAGCGACGCTGGCCGGCGGCCGGTTCACCGCCGAGGAGGTCGAGCGGATCGTCGCATCCAGGCTGGAACGGCAGGAGGTCCTGGAGCGCGAGCGCCCGCCGCAGCTCATCGCCGTCGTGGACGAGAGCGTGCTGCGCCGGCCCGTGCTCGACCAGCCGGGGCTCATGGCGGAGCAGCTCGACCACCTCGCCGGGCAGGCGCTGCGGGAACACATCCAGGTGCACGTCGTGCCGGTGGACGCCGGGATGTACCTGGGGCTGGCCGGTCAGTTCATCATCGCCGAGTTGCCCGACGGCGCCCGGGTGGCCCACGCGGACAACCAGCTCAGCGCGCAGATCGTCGATGCGCCCGCCGATGTTGCTAGGCTGGCGAAGACGTGGGAGATCGTGCGGAACGAGGCGCTCCCCCGACGCCAGTCCATCGAGCTGATCAAGGAAGTGGCGAAGTCATGGAATTGATGACCCCGCAGTGGCGGAAGTCGACCAGGTCCGGCGGCAACGGCGGGTCCTGCGTCGAGGTGGCCGACAACATGCCAGGCATCGTGCTGGTGCGCGACACCAAGGACCGCGACGGCGGCACCCTCCACCTCACCCCCGGCGCCTGGCAGTCGTTCGTCGACCTGGCCAAGCAGATCGGCCCCGTGGGCTGACCCGGAAGCGTGGAAGAAGGCCCTCGGCGCGACGCCGAGGGCTTTTTTCGGGCCCGCCTTCCGCCCGGGGCAGGCAGGCACCGCTGACGCACTACTCGTCGATCAGTTGCTGGTGCCGTTGGTATCCGGCCGGGTGGCTGATCAACTACATGTCCGTGACATGGCGGTCTACCTGCCACTGAATACCGCCATGTCACGGACATGAAGTTGATCAAGCGACGCCCGTCTTCAACGCCCCAGCTCAGTCAGGGTCTTCGTCGGCGGCGGGTCCGGCGCCCGCCTCCGCCGTCGCCGACGCCGAGGTCGGGTCGGGTCGGGTCGGGTCGGGTCGGGTCGGCGGGGGCCTACCAGCCGGCGGTTGTGATCCGGTTGCGGTCCACGGCCGTCTTCCCGGGCTGCCTAATTGCCTTGCCCGCACCGTCGGCGGACCGCATCCTTGAGCCTGTGACCAGGCCCGATCCGGACGGGCCCCGCCGGGCGCTCGGCAACGCCCGGCCTGCGGCGGCGCGGGGTACTCACCTCTCTCTCACTGCGGCGAACCCGCCCCGCGCCGCCGCCCCACACCACAGGACACCGAACTCCCGCACTCAGGCGAACAGCAGGCCGGCGACCCAGAGCACGCCGATCACCAGGCCGGCGAGAAACTCGACCAGCATGGACAGGCCGGCGGCCTTGAGCGCCTGCACCGTCGACGGCCAGGCGAGTTGGTTGCTGCCCAGCCGCAGCCGCTCGGCACCCCACACCCCGCCGACGAAGCCGACCACCAGCCCCACCACCGGGATCACGAAGAACCCGACCAGCCCCAGCACGCCGCCGGCCAGCAGGGACGACGTCGGCACCCCGGCGCTGCGCAGGTTGCGCCCCGGCCAGAGGTACTTGACCACGGCACCGCCGGCCGCGACCACGGTCGCGGCGGCCAGCACCAGCCAGCGGCCCGCCCCGGCGTCGCCGAACAGCGCCCACACCAGCACCCCGCCCCAGCACAGCGGCAGCGCGGGCAGCCCCGGCACCACCACCCCGGCCAGCCCCGCCACGATGGCCAGCGCGGCCACCACCGAGACGACCGCCTGCGAGTCCGTCAGGCTCATGCCATTCCCTCTGGAGAATCGTCGCCGCGCAGCCGGGCGGTGATCGCTGCGGCCGGCACGGGGCCGCCGAACCAGCACCCCTGCCCGGTGTCGCAGCGCAACGCGCGCAGCCGCTCGGCCTGCGCCTGGGTCTCCACCGCCTCGGCGGTGACCCACAGCTCAAGGGCGTGCGCCAGCCGGACCAGCGCGTCGACGATCCGCTCGTCCCGGTGGTCGGCCGGGTCCAGTGGGTCGTCCGCCCGGATCCCCTCCACGAACGGCCCGGCCAGCTTGAGGCAGTGGATCGGCAGCCGCCGCAGGTACGCCAGGTTCGAGTACCCGGTGCCGAAGTCGTCGATCGCCAGTCGTACGCCGAGGTCGGCGAGCTGGTGCAGCGACCGCAGCGGCTCCCCCGTGGTGCCCATCACGGCGCTCTCGGTCAGTTCGAGCTGGAGCAGGCGGGCGGGCAGCCCGCTGCGGCTCAGCGCGCTCGCCACCGTATCGACGATGGCCGGGTCGTTGGCCTGCCGCGCGGCCAGGTTGACGCTGACCACCAGCTCCGTTCCGGGGAACTGCCGGCGCCACGCCTCGGCGTCGCGGCACGCCTGCCGGAGCACCCACTCGCCGAGCCGGACGATCAGGCCGGTCTCCTCGGCCAGCCCGATGAACCGGTCCGGCCCGACCAGCCCCAGCTCGGGATGCTGCCAGCGGACCAGCGCCTCGACCGCCACCATCGAGGAGTCCAGCAGCGACACGATCGGCTGGTAGTGGACGACGAACTCGCCCCGGTCCAGCGCCGCGGGCAGGCCGGCGACCAGCGCCGAACGGGCGATGTCGCGGGCGCTGCGCTCGGGGTCGTAGACCGCCCACCGGCCGCGCCCCTCCGCCTTCGCCCAGTACAGGGTGGTGTCGGCGGCCTTCATCAGCTCCGACGCGCTGGTCTCGGCGCTGGGGCACTCCACGATGCCGATGCTGGCCGACACCACGAGCTGCTGGTCGCCGACGTGCACCGGGACGGAGACCGCCGCGAGCGCCATCTCCGCGACGCCCACCGCGTCGTCGATGCCGTCGCCGCCGTCGACGAGGATGACGAACTCGTCGCCGCCCATCCGGGCGACCAGGTGGCCGTGCCCGGCGACGCACTCGGCCAGCCGGCGGGCGATCACGACCAGCAGCCGGTCGCCGAGGTCGTGCCCGAGGCCGTCGTTGACCGCCTTGAAGCCGTCCAGGTCGAGGAAGCAGACCCCGATCCGGTGGTCCGGGCCGGCGTCGCCGAGCACCTGGCCGAGGGTCTCGAAGAACAGCGTCCGGTTGGGCAGGCCGGTGAGCGGGTCGTGCAGCGCCTGGAAGCGCAGCCGCTGCTGGAGTTCGTACCGCTCGGTGATGTCCTCGATCATCGCCACGGTGAAGCGCGGCCGGCCGTCGTCGTACCGGATCAGCGAGACGGCCAGGTCCGTCCACACCACGCTGCCGTCCTTGCGGTGGTAGCGCTTCTCCACCCGGGCCGAGTCGTGCTTGCCCTCGATCAGCTCCTGGTACAGCTCCCACATCCCGGCCGCGTCCTCGGCGTGGAACAGCCCCGCCACGTTGGTCTGCCGCAGCTCCTCGGCGGAGTAGCCGAGCATGTCGGCGAAGGGCTGGTTGACCTCGATGATCTGCCCGTCGATGCCGGCGATGCCGATCCCGGTCGCCGCCCCGGTGAAGACCGCCCGGAACCGCGCCTCGCTGTCCCGCAGCGCCTGCTCGACGCGGTCCCGGGCCTGCCAGGCGCTGCGGGCGATGCGTTCCTGCTGGGCGAAGGTGCGGTCGCGCAGCGCCCGGGCGAACCCGCCGGCGAAGGCGCCCTGGAGGGCGGCTACCCGGTCGGCCGTGCCGGGCCGGGCCGGGTGGCCCGGCAGCACCTGGGCGACGAACCGTTCCCCGAGGGCGGTGACCGACCAGTCCAGGAACCCGGGCTCGATCAGGTGTGCCTCGACCAGCGCCCGGCCGACGTCCTCGGCGGGCCGGGCGGAGAACGCCTCGGCGAGCAACGCCTGGGCCAGCCGTACCGTGTGCACGAACAGCAGCCGCTCGGTCTCGACGGCGCTCAGCGGCACGAACCCGAGCCGACGCGCCGCGCGGGCCCACCCGGCGGCGTACGCCTCGGCACCGGCGCGGCTGAGCTGCTCACCGCCGGGCCCCGGCACGGCTGTCATGGCCGCCTAGCCGGCGGGCTGGTCGTACCGGGCGACGCCGCCGAACGCGCCGAACCGCTCGGGGTGGTCGTCCACGTCGGACGGCGAGTCGGGGCGCCACAGCGGCATGTGCACCACCCCCGGATCCAGGATCGTCCAGTCGCCGAAGAAGCCGGTGATCTCGGCCCGGGAGCGCAGGGTGATCTCGGTGTCGGTGCGCGCCGACAGCCGCTGCGCGTCCAGCATCTCCTGCGGCTGGTCCTCGAACGTGGAGTGGGAGACGACCAGGAAGCTGCCGGGGACGGCGGCGGCCCGCAGGGTGGCCAGGACGTCGGCGGGACGGTCGGCGTCCGGGACGAAGTGCACCACCCCGGCGAGCAGGATGCCGACCGGCCGGCCGAGGTCGAGCAGGCCCGCGGCCCGGCACTCGGCGAGGATACGCTCCGGCTCCCGCAGGTCGGCGTGGATCACGCCGGTCAGGTCGTTGCCGGCCAGCAGCTCCCGGCTGTGCGCCACGGCCACCGGGTCGATGTCGACATAGACCACCCGGGCCTTCGGGTTCGCGGACTGGGCCACCTCGTGGACGTTGCCGACGGTGGGTATCCCCGAGCCGATGTCGAGGAACTGGTCGATCCCGGCGTCGAGCAGCGCCCGGACCGCGCGGCGCAGGAACTCCCGGCCGGAACGCATCGTGGCGGCCAGGTTCGGCGTCATGCCCGCGATCTGCTCGGCGAGCTTCCGGTCGATCTCGAAGTTGTGCGCGCCGCCGAGGAAGTAGTCGTAGACCCGGGCCGCGCTCGGCCGGCTCAGATCGATCTCGGTGGGAAGTCCGTCCGGCATGTGTGTCGCTCCCGCCCAGTCGTCGCCGCGCCGCGGGCCGCGCCGGCCGCCGGGCGCGCTCGGGCGCACCCCGCCGGTGGCCGGCCGACCCGCAGGTCTGTGGTGTTCCACACTCTAGGCCGCAGGCTCCACGGTAGGCGAGATCCGATTCGGCCACCGGGCACCGGTCAGCCGGCCGACTCCAGCATCAGCGAGATGCCCTGACCCACCCCGACGCACATGGTGGCGAGCGCCCGTCGGGCACCCCGGCGGCGCAGCTCCAGCGCGGCGGTGAGCGCCAGCCGGGCGCCGCTGGCCCCCAGCGGGTGACCCAGGGCGATCGCGCCACCGTTGGGGTTGACGTGCTCGGCGTCCTCGGGCAGGCCCAGCTCACGCAGCACCGCCACCGACTGGGCGGCGAACGCCTCGTTCAGCTCGATCACGTCGACGCCGTCGAGGCCCACGCCGAGCCGGTCGAGCAGCCGGCGGGTGGCCGGCACCGGCCCGATGCCCATGATCCGGGGCGGCACCCCGGCCGCGGCGGCGCCGGTCACCCGGGCCAGCGGGGTCAGCCCGTACCGGGCCACCGCCCGCGCGCCGGCCACCAGCAGCGCCACCGCGCCGTCGTTGACGCCGGAGGAGTTGCCGGCGGTCACCGTGCCGCCCTCCCGGAACGGGGTGGGCAGCGCGGCGAGCTTCTCCAGCGAGGTCTCCCGGGGGTGCTCGTCGACCTCGACCAGCTTCGTCTCGCGCCGCCCGGCCGGCACGGTCACCGGCACGATCTCCTCGGCGAACCGGCCGCCGGCCTGTGCCCGGGCGGCCCGCTGCTGCGACCGGTACGCGAACGCGTCCTGCGCGGCGCGGTCGACGCCGTACTCGGCAGCCACGTTCTCGGCGGTCTCGGGCATCGAGTCGATGCCCCACTCCCGCTCCATCAGCGGGTTGACCAGTCGCCAGCCGATCGTGGTGTCGTACACCTCGGCGGCCCGGGAGAACGCCGAGGTGGCCTTCGGCATGACGAACGGCGCCCGGCTCATGCTCTCCACCCCGCCGGCCACGACCAGCTCCGCCTCCCCGGCGACGACCTGCCGGGCGGCGGTGGCCAGCGCGTCCAGGCCGGAGCCGCAGAGCCGGTTGACGGTGCTGCCGGGCACCTCGCCGGGCAGCCCGGCCAGCAGCGCGGCCATCCGGGCCACGTTGCGGTTGTCCTCGCCGGCCTGGTTGGCGCAGCCGAGAACCACGTCGTCGACCCGGGCCCAGTCGACCGACGGGTGCCGGGCGACCAGCTCGCGGATCACGTGCGCGGCGAGGTCGTCGGGGCGCAGCCCGGACAGCGCGCCGGCGTACCGGCCGATCGGGGTGCGGACACCGGCCACGAGATATGCCACGGTCATCGACGTAGTCCTTCGGGGTGGTGGGAGGGTCGACACGGGCCCGCCGGGTCACGGCGACGCGGGGCCAGGATATCCGCGCGGTGAGCGGATAGGTTGTCGGCATGGCCTGCCCAGTTCAGACGCCGCACGGGCGTGGCTGACCGGAGGCGGCCGGCGCCCACCGGGCCGGCCGGCCCCGGACCCCGATCCGACCGGCCGGCCCCGTCGCCCGCGCCCCGGGCCGCCGCCGCGTCGGCCGCCGCCGGCTGCGTCCTGGCCGGCACGGTCGCGGTGACCGTCGCCGTGGCCGCCGGTCCGGGCCCGGGCCTGACCGGGTACGTCAGCGAGGCCGGCGTCACCGACAGCGGGTACGCCCCGATGTACCGGATCGGGGTGTTCGCCCTGGCCGGCGCGTTGCTGCTGCTCGCCGCGGCGCTGCCGGTGGCGCTGCGGGTCGCGGCCGGCCTGCTCGCCGCCGGTGGCGTGTGCGCAGCGCTCTCCGGCGCGGTGACGTGCAGCGCCGGCTGCCCGCTGCCGCCGTTCGAACGGGCCACGGTGGCCGACCTGGTGCACGGCGGAGCGAGCATCGCGGCGACGGCGTCCGTGGTGTTCGCGATGCTGGCGGTGCTGTTCTCTCCGGCCGCGGCGGCCCTGCTGCGGCGGCTCGCCGCAGCCGGCGCGGCGGTGTCGCTGCCGCTGGCCGGGGCGGTGGGGCTGGCGATGCTCGTCGTCGGTCGGGGTGCCCTGACCGGCGTGCTGGAACGGGTGCTGCTCGCGGTCTGCGCCGCCTGGGGCCTGGCCACCGCCACCGCCCTCGCCCTGCGCCGCCGCTGAGGCCTCCGGTCGACGGCGAACCCCGCAGGCCACCCCTGTAAGGAGCCTCACCGTCGGCGCTCCTTCCACCTGCGGCGGGGGGCGGCGTATCGTCGGCGGGCGATGACCAACGTCTGGCACCTCACCGTGCGCCTGTACGTCGACCTCCGACGGCAGGCCAGCGGCATCTGTCCGGCGCGGCCCGTCTCCTGACGCCCGCCCGACCGACCGCCCCCAGACCCTTGGACGCATCCTCATGGCTTCCGCCCTGCGCAAGTTCCCCTTCTCCGTACAGATCCTGCTCGGCCTCGTCCTCGGCGTGGCGCTGGGCTTCCTCGCCCGCGCCAACGACCTGAGCTGGCTGGCCAGCACCCTCGACACCGTCGGCGGCCTCTTCGTCCAGCTACTCAAGCTGGCCGTGCCGCCGCTGGTCTTCACCGCCATCGTGGTCAGCGTGGTCAGCCTGCGCGGCGTGGCCAACGCCGCCCGGCTGGCGCTGAAGACCCTGCTCTGGTTCGGCGTCACCGCGCTCGTCGCGGTGGCCGTCGGCATCGGCCTCGGCCTGCTCACCGACCCGGGCCGGGGCGTCACCCTGGACGTCGGCGGGGCCACCCCGCCGAAGACCACCGGCTCGTGGACCGACTTCCTCACCGGCATCGTGCCGACCAATCCGGTCGGCGCGTTCGTCGAGGGCAACGTGCTCCAGATCGTCTTCCTGGCCCTGGTGGTGGGCGCCGCCGCGCTGCTGGTCGGCGAGGCCGCCGAGCCGTTCGTGGCGCTCAACCGGTCCCTGCTGGCCATCGTGCAGAAGGCGCTGTGGTGGGTGATCCGGCTCGCCCCGATCGGCACCCTCGGCCTGATCGGCCACGCCGTCGCCTCGTACGGCTGGGACCTGCTGGCCCCGCTGGCGAAGTTCACCACCGCCGTGTACGTCGGCTGCGCGATCGTGCTGTTCGTGGTCTACCCGCTGCTGTTGGCTGTCGCGGGCCGGCTCAACCCGCTGCGCTTCTTCGCCGGCGCCTGGCCGGCCATCGAGCTGGCCTTCGTCTCCCGCTCCTCGGTCGGGACGATGCCGGTGACCCAGCGTTCCGTCGAGCGCCTCGGCGTCCCCCGCGACTACGCCTCGTTCGCGGTGCCGTTCGGCGCCACCACGAAGATGGACGGCTGCGCGGCGGTCTACCCGGCCCTCGCGGCGATCTTCGTCGCGCAGGTCTTCGGGGTGGACCTCGGCGTCGGCGACTACCTGCTGATCGCGTTCGTCTCCGTGGTCGGCTCGGCGGCCACCGCCGGACTGACCGGCGCGATCGTGATGCTCACGCTGACCCTGAGCACGCTGGGCCTGCCGCTGGCCGGCGCCGGCCTGCTGCTGGCCATCGACCCGATCCTGGACATGATCCGCACCGCCACCAACGTGGCCGGTCAGGCCGTCGTCCCGACCATCGTCGCCGCCCGCGAGGGCACCCTCGACCGCGCCGCGTACGACTCGGCCGGCCGCCGGAACCCGGTGGCACCGGACGCCCCCCTCCGCACCGACGACCCGAGCCCCGTCCCCGCCTGACCCCCCGTGTTGATCAAGAGGTTTGCGTCACTGCGGAGATCGTTCCTGACGTAAACCTCTTGATCACGGCGGCCGGCGTCACCCCGCCAGGTGCCCCCAGTCGTTCTCCAGGTCCCGCCACGGGCCCCGGGCCGCCACCGCCCCGCCGATCAGCACCACCACCTGGTCGGCCCGGACCAGCGCCGCCCGCTTCGACGTCGAGCCGACCACCGTCACCCCGTGCTCCCGCAGTGCCGCCCACAGCCCCAGCTCGGTCGTGACGTCCAGCGCCGACGACACGTCGTCGGCGACCAGCAGCTCGGTACGCGGGGCCAGCGCCCGGGCCAGCGCCAGCCGCTGGAGCTGCCCGCCGGAGAGCCGGGTCCCCTTGTGCCCGATCAGCAGCCCGAGCCCGCCCCCGGCGGCGGCCAGGTCGTGGTCGAGCTGGGCGGTCGACACCGCGCCGGCCGCGTCCACGTCGTGGCCGAGCGCGATGTTGTCGGAGACCGTGCCGGAGAGCACCCGGGGGAGCTGGCCGACATAGCCGACCTGCTGCGGGCGCAGGAACAGCTCCGGTGTGGTGACCGGCTCGTCGTTCCAGCGCAGCGCCCCGGTGTGGTGCACGATCCCGGCCAGGGCGCGCAGCAGCGAGGACTTGCCGGAGCCGACCGGCCCGACGACGAGCACGAGCTGGCCGCGTTCGACGGTCAGGTCGACGTCGCGGACGGCGAGCGTCCCGTCGGTGTGCAACGCGCCGAAGCCCACCAGGTCCAGCCGGCGCAGCGGACGCCGGGGCGGGGGCTCGGGCGCGGGCGCCCGCCCGGCGGCCAGGTCCACCCCGTCCACCGGCGCCGAGTACGTCCCCACCCCGGTCATCGCCACCGTCCGGCGCGTCCACACCCGGGCCGACGGGAGCTGGGAGACCAGGGACGCCGTGGTCCACGCGAACCACCGGGCCGCGCCGAGGGTGGACACCGCGACCAGGGTGGCCCCGGCGGACAGCCCGCCGCTGAGGTAGAGCGCCCAGGCGCCGATCGGCAGCAGGCCGCTGACCAGGGCCGGCGTCGAGCGCGACCAGACCTGCACGGAGATCTCCCGGCGCTGCCGCTCGCTGCGGCTGGCGTCCAGGTCGGCGAGGTGGCCCAGCACCGGCCGGGTGGCGCCGGCCAGCTTCACCGTGCGGGCGGCCGACAGGGACGAGACCAGCGCGGTGGCGAACGCCGCCCGCGCCGCGACGGTGGCCCGGGCGGACCGTTCCAGGCGCGGCCCGAACAGCGTCGCCGCCAGCCCGGAGACGACCATCGTCCCGGCGAAGAACGCGGCCGGCACCAGGCTGCCGGAGACCAGCGTCATGGCGACCACGGCGACCAGGGCGATGGCCTGGTCGAGCAGGTTGTCGGCGAGGATCACCACCCGTTCGGTGTCGCCGCCCTGGGCGACCACCTCGGCCGGGGTGTGCCCGCTGATCCGGCGCGGGCCGGTCTGCCCGTGCACCAGCCGCAGGCTGATCCGCAGCATCTGGCGGACCCACCAGTTGGGGAACCAGACGCTGGTCAGGTAGGGCACCGGCGTGGTCACCAGCAGCGCGGTCACGATGCCGACCGCCGGCCACCACGGCCCGCCGACGCCGTCCACCAGGTCCACCCAGAGCCAGGGCAGCACCGCGCCGTCCAGGCCCAGCAGGCCGCCGAACGTGAACAGGGCGATCGCGGCCAGGCCGTACCGGGGGTCGTTGGTGGTCAGGCGCAGGATCTCCCGCATCGTCCGGGCGGGCGGCGTCGGCGGCAGCGGGGGCGGCTCGACCTTCGTCCGGACCACGCCGGCCGGCGCGCCCGCCCCACCGGGGCCGGCACCCGGGGCCGGGGCCGGCGGCCGATCGGTCAGCAGCGCCGTGCCGCCGCCCCGCCCGGCCGCCCCCGCCTCGGCGTACGCGGCGGCGTGGCTGACGGCCAGCAACTCGGCGAACCGCGCCGAGGAGCGCAGTGGCCCGGCCTCGACCACCGCCCCGTCGGCCAGCACCACCACCTCGTCGCAGCGGCGCACCGAGGAGAGCCGGTGGGCGATGACGATGCCGATCCGGTCGGCGAGCAGCCGGTCGGTGGCCCGCTGCACCAGCGTCTCGGTGACCGGGTCCAGCCGGGCGGTGGCCTCGTCGAGGACCACCACGTGCGGGTCGCGGACCAGGATCCGGGCGAACGCGACGAGCTGCTCCTGGCCGGCGGACAGCACGTGCCCGCCCTCGCCGAGCCGGGTGCGCAGGCCGTCGGGCAGCTCGGCGATCCAATCGGCCAGGCCCAGCTCGTGCAGCGCCCGGGCGGCGGCGTCGAGCAGGGCCGGGTCGAACAGCGCGACGTTCTCGGCGAGGGTGCCGGCCAGGATCTCGGTGCGCTGCGGCACCACGGCCACCCACCGGCGCAGCCGCTCGACGTCCAGGTCGAGCAGGTCCACCCCGCCGAGCAGGACGGTGCCGCGCGGCAGGTCCACCGCCCGGGTGAGCACCTTGGCCAGGGTGGACTTGCCCGACCCGGTCCGCCCGACCAGGGCGTACGACCGGCCCCGGACGAAGGTCAGCGAGACGTCGCGCAGCGCCGGGGCGCGGTCGCCCTCCGCCCCGCCCGCCGGGTAGCGGAAGGTGAGGTTCCGCACGGCCAGGTCACCGTCGACGGGCTCCCGGCCGCCGGTCGGTTCCTGCCGGGCGTCCTGGAGAAGCTGCACCCGCCCCCAGGCACCGAGCGCGTACTGCAACTCGGGCACCATCCGGCTGACGTGCTCGACGGTCGCGCCGAAGGCGAGCACCAGCAGCCAGACGGCGGTCAGCCGGGCCGCGTCGATCCGGCCGGCGGCCAGCGCCCAGGCCCCGCCGAGAACCACCCCGACGATGCCGACCCGGATGACGCCGGCGCCGACCGTGGTGACCGCCGCCGACATCCGCCACACCAGCCGCCCCCGGGCCAGCACCTCGGCGGCCCGCCGGGCGTAGAGCCGCAGCACGTACGGCCGGGCCAGGCTGGTACGCACGTCGTCCTGGCCGTGGACGGCCTCCTCCATGACGGCGGCGAGGTCCGTCCAGGCCTCCTCCTCGGCCATCCGGGCCGGGGCGATCCGCCGGGTCGGCCGGCGCAGCACGACCGCGAGCAGCGCGGTCAGCACGAGCATGCTCACCCCGGCCGGCCACCAGACCACCAGGGCCACGACCGTGGAGAGCAGGCCGGTGGCGGACATCTGGGCGATCCGTACGCCGTGCCCGCGCACCTCGGAGGCCACCTGGTAGACGTCCCCGTCGATCCGGTCCAGCAGCTCGCCGACCGGGGTCCCCTCCAGGGTGGGCAGGTCCTGCCCGAGCGCCACCCGGCACAGCCGCCGCCGGACGTCGGCGGACCAGTCCGCGGTCAGCCCGGCCATCACCAGCCCGATGGCGAGGTCGGTGAGAACGGCGGCGCAGAGCGCCACCGCGAGGACGACGAACAGCGCCCCCGAGCGGTGCACCAGCACCGGGCCGGCGAGCGCCGACGCGGCGGCCTGGCCGGCGGCGCCGAGGACGACCAGCACGGCGACGACCGTCATCCGGCGTGCCGAGGTGGCCCACAGGTCACGGAAAAGGCGCATGTCGGTCCCTCCGGACTCCGGGGTGGCGGTGCCTCCACCCTGCGTGATCCGGCCGGACCGTTCAACGCATTTACCCCATCGGGGTCGGGTACGGCGGCGGTCAGGTCCGGGCGACCCGCCGGAGGAAGCGGCCAGGCGGCGGGGGAGCTGCCCCGCGGCTCAGAACAGCACGGTGGCGAGGGTGCCGACCGGGCGGAAGCCGCAGCGCTCGTAGACCCGGCGGGCGGCCAGGTTGAAGTCGTTGACGTAGAGGCTGACCGTCGGGGCGACCCGCAGCAGGGCGTCCCGGGTCACCGCCGCCATCGCCGCCGTGGCGATTCCCCTGCCGCGCCACTCCGGCGCCACCCAGACCCCCTGGACCTGCGCGGTGCGCCGGGTCACCACCGCCAGCTCGGCCTTGAACACCACCTGGCCGTCGACGAACCGGGCGTACGCCCGACCGGCCCGGACCAGGTCGGTGACCCGCCGCCGGTAGCCGTGCCCACCGTCCTCGGTCAGCGGCGAGACGCCGACCTCCTCGGTGTACATGGCCACGGCCGCTGGGAAGAGCCGGTCGACCTCGTTGCCGTGCACCAGCCGCACGTCGGGGTCGACGGCCACCAACGGCAGCGCGTCGGCGGCCAGCAGCGGCTGGTTGGGGCGGACGTCCCGGGCCGGCCCCCAGTGCCCGCAGAGCCGGTCCCAGAGCCCGAGCACCGCATCGGCCCGACCGACGATGGAGGAGCAGAGGCGTTCCTCGGCGGCGAGCAGCTCGGCATAGGCGGCGACGGCGGGCTCCGAGGCGAGCACGGGGGTGAGGTTGCCGCCGAGCCAGCAGATGGACTCCAGGCTGCGGCGCGCGCCGTACCCCAGGATCCGGCCCTCGGCCCGCCACCAGGCCAGCCCGCGCGCGGCGACCCGCTCGGCGACCTGCGCGCCCGCGAACGGGTCGAGGTCGAGCAGCCGCTCGACCGCGCGCCGCTCCGATTCCCCGAGTTGCCGTACCGGCACCGTCAGCACGGTTACCAGCCTGCCAGATCACCCCGCCGCCTCGCCGGCCGAGTGCCGAGCCCACCGAGACCGGCCCGACCGCACCCCGGAAAGGCGGCCCCTGGGCGGGCAGCGCGCTGGGAACGCCCCGCACCCGATGATCCATCCCGGCGTCCCCTGCATCCCCCCGGCACCCCGCGCGGTGACCCGCGGCGCCCTGGTCGCCCCGAGACGACCGCTGACGTATCCGACAGTACGCCACCTTGTCGTCGACACGTTGCCGATATATCGTTGATGCATCAGCGACAGAGCTTGGAAGGGAGAGCCCTGATGGGTTTCCACCAACGGATGCACGTACCCGAGGCGCGGATGCGCGGCTTCGGCTTCCCCCCGTTCCCGCCGGGTCCCCCCGGCCCGCCGTTCCCGCCCGGCCCCCCGCACGGGCACGGCGGCGGCCGGGGCGGCCACCGGGGCCGCGGCCGGGGGCGCCGGCCCAACGTGCGCGCCGCCGTGCTGGCCCTGCTCACCGAGCGGCCGATGCACGGGTACGAGATGATCCAGGAGATCGACTCCCGCACCGGCGGGGCCTGGCGGCCCAGCCCCGGATCGATCTACCCGACCCTCCAACTCCTCGAGGACGAGGGCGTCGTCACCGTCGCCACCGAGGACGCCGGCGGCGGCCGGAAGCGGTTCACCGTCACCGAGGCGGGCCGGGCCGAGGCCGGCGAGGCGGCACAGGCCCCGCCGTGGGGCGAGTTCGCCGAGGACACGGTCAACAGTTGGCACGACATCCGCGACGCCGGCAACCAGGCGATGCAGGCGCTGCGCCAGGTGATGACGACCGGCACCGACGACCAGCGGGAACGGGCCGCGCAGGTGCTGGCCGAGACCCGGCGCAAGCTCTACGCGATCCTCGCCGAATCCGACTGACCTCCCGCCCGCAACGACCTCCCGCCCGCAAATGCAGAGAAAGAGTGGCCACTCCGCCTGGAATGGCCACTCTTTCTCTGAATTTGCGCGGGTGGGCCCGGGTGTGGGCGGGTGGGGGTGGGCGGGTGGGTGGGGTCAGTGGACCGTGACCGTGGCTCCCGGGGCCAGGTCGCGCAGGTCCTCGGGGATTTCCGCGCCCATCTCGTCGGCGATTCGCAGGGCCTCGAAGATCAGGGTCTCCACGATCTGCGCCTCCGGGACGGTCTTGACGACCTTGCCCTTGACGAAGATCTGGCCCTTGCCGTTGCCGGAGGCGACGCCGAGGTCGGCCTCGCGGGCCTCGCCCGGGCCGTTGACGACGCAGCCCATGACCGCGACGCGCAGCGGCACCGGCAGGCCCTCCAGGCCGGCGGTGACCTCCTCGGCGAGCTTGTAGACGTCGACCTGGGCCCGGCCGCAGGACGGGCAGGAGACGATCTCCAGGCCGCGCTCGCGCAGGCCCAGCGACTCCAGGATCTGGTTGCCGACCTTGATCTCCTCGACCGGCGGCGCGGAGAGGGAGACCCGGATGGTGTCGCCGATCCCCTCGGCCAGCAGCGCGCCGAACGCGACCGCCGACTTGATGGTGCCCTGGAACGCCGGCCCGGCCTCGGTCACGCCGAGGTGCAGCGGGTAGTCGCACTTCTCGGCGAGCTGCCGGTACGCCCGGATCATCACCACCGGGTCGTTGTGCTTCACCGAGATCTTGATGTCCCGGAAGCCGTGCTCCTCGAACAGCGAGCACTCCCACAGCGCCGACTCGACCAGCGCCTCGGCGGTGGCCTTGCCGTACTTGGCCAGCAGCCGCTTGTCCAGCGAGCCGGCGTTCACGCCGATCCGGATCGGCACACCCGCGTCGCCGGCCGCCTTGGCGATCTCCTTGACCTTGTCGTCGAACTGCCGGATGTTGCCCGGGTTCACCCGCACGGCCGCGCAGCCCGCGTCGATCGCGGCGAAGACGTACTTCGGCTGGAAGTGGATGTCGGCGATGACCGGGATCTGCGACTTGCGCGCGATCGCCGGCAGCGCCTCGACGTCGTCCTGGCTCGGCACGGCGACCCGGACGATCTGGCACCCGGACGCGGTCAGCTCGGCGATCTGCTGGAGGGTGGCGTTGACGTCGGAGGTGAGGGTGGTGGTCATCGACTGCACCGAGACCGGCGCACCCCCACCGACCGGCACCGAGCCGACCATGATCTGGCGACTGAGCCGCCGTGGGGCGAGCGCCGGGGGCGGCGCGACGGGCATACCGAGACTGACTGCGGTCACTTCAGGCACTCACCTTGAGAAGAGCGTGATCGGGTTGACGACGTCCGCGGTGATGGTCAGCAGCGTGAACGCGCCGCCGATCAGGATCACCGCGTACGTGATGGGCATGAGCTTGAGGTAGTCGACGCGGCCCGGGTCCGGCTTGCCGAAGCGGGCGAACAGCCAGGACCGGGCCCGCTCGAACCAGGCGATCGCGATGTGCCCGCCGTCGAGCGGGAGCAGCGGCAGCAGGTTGAACACGCCGATGAAGAAGTTCAGCGAGATGAACAGCATGAAGAACACCAGCCAGGCGTTGTTCTCCACCGCCTCGCCGCCGAGCCGGCTCGCGCCGACCACGCTGATCGGGGTGTCCATGTCCCGCTCGCCGCCGGTGATCGCCGTCCACAGGGCAGGCACCTTCTGCGGGATCCGCTTCATCGCCTCGTACGTGCCGACGGCCATGTCGCCGGTGAACCGGGCGGTCCCGCCGAGCGCCTCCACCGGCCCGTACGACACCCGGGTCGGGGTGCTGAACTGGAGGCCGACGCCGAGCGCGGAGACCGGGCCGACCTGGCCCTTCGGGTTGTCCAGCGGCGGGCGCTGGGTCTGGGCGAGCACGGTGCTCGTGCTGCCCGGCTGGCCGTCGCGGACGTACCCGATCTCGGCCTTGTCGCCGGGCTTGGTGGCCCGCAGCGCGACCAGCAGGTCACCGTAGTTGTTGACCGGGGTGCCGTTGAGCGAGGTGATCCGGTCGCCGTCGCGCAGGTTGGCCTGGGCGGCGGGGCTGGCCGGGTCGGCGACCGCGCACTCCCGGACCAGGTTCTCCGGCACCACGCACTTGGCCAGCGCGATCACCGCGGGCTCCTGGCGGGCCTCGGCGTCGGTGGTCGGGAAGTCGGGGTTGGGCAGGCCGGCGGACATCGCGACGATCCAGGTCGCCACCAGGGCGAGCGCGAAGTGGGTGATGGAGCCGGCGGACATCACGATCGTGCGCTTCCACACCGGGTAGCGCCACATCACCCGGGACTCGTCGGCCGGGTCGACGTCGTCGTCCTGCGGCGTCATGCCGACGATCTTGCAGAAGCCGCCGAGCGGGATGCCCTTGACGCCGTACTCGGTCTCGCCGCGCCGGAAGGACCAGATGGTGGGGCCGAAGCCGACGAAGTAGCGGGTGACCTTCATCCCGAACGCCTTGGCGGTGAGCATGTGCCCCGCCTCGTGCAGGCTGACCGAGACGAGGATGGCCAGGGCGAAGAGCACCACCCCGAGCAGGTACGCCATCAAGCTCCTTCCACCGACGCCACGATGATCTCCTGCGCGTGCGCGCGTGCCCACGACTCGGCGGCGAGCACGTCCTCGACGGTACCTGGTTCGGCGAAATCGGGAGTGTCCTCCAGCACCCGCCGGAGGGTGTCCACGATCCCGAGGAACGGCAACCGGCCGGCGACGAACGCCGCCACGCACTCCTCGTTGGCCGCGTTGTAGACCGCCGGGCGGCAGCGCCCGGCCGCCCCGGCCGCCTTGGCCAGCGCCACCGCCGGGAACGCCTCGTCGTCGAGCGGGGCGAACTCCCAGGTGTGGGCCGTCGTCCAGTCGACGGCGGCGGCGGCGTCCGGCACCCGGTCGGGCCAGCCGAGGCCGAGCGCGATGGGCAGCCGCATGTCCGGCGGGCTGGCCTGGGCGATCGTGGACCCGTCGGCGAACTCCACCATCGAGTGGATCACCGACTGGGGGTGCACCATCACGGTGATGTCGGCGTACGGCACGTCGAACAGCTCGTGCGCCTCGATCACCTCCAACGCCTTGTTGACCATGGTGGCCGAGTTGATCGTGACCACCGGCCCCATGTTCCAGGTCGGGTGGGCCAGGGCCTGTTCCGGCGTGACCTCGGTCAGCTCGTCGCGCCGCTTTCCCCGGAACGGCCCGCCGCTGGCGGTCACCACCAGCCGGCGCACCTCGCCCCGCGCGCCGCCGCGCAGGCACTGGGCCAGCGCCGAGTGCTCCGAGTCGACGGGCACGATCTGCCCCGGGCGCGTCACCGCGGCCCTGACGAGGGGGCCGCCGGCGACGAGGGACTCCTTGTTGGCCAGGGCGAGGGTACGGCCGGCGCGCAGCGCCGCGAGGGTCGGCGCGAGCCCCAGCGAGCCGACCACGCCGTTGAGCACCACGTCGCAGGGCCACTGGGCCAACTCGGTCATCGCGTCCGGGCCGGCCACGATCTTGGGCAGCTTGAAGTCGCCGCTGGACCAGCCGCGCCGGCTCGCCTCGGCGTAGAAGGCGAGCTGGAGGTCCTGCGCGGCGGACGCCTTCGCCACCCCGACCGCCTCGACGCCGAGTTCGAGGGCCTGGCCGGCGAGCAGCTCGACGTTGCCGCCCCCGGCACCGAGCGCCACCACCCGGAACCGGTCGGGATTGCGCCGGACGATGTCGATGGCCTGGGTGCCGACCGACCCGGTCGACCCGAGCAGCACAAGATCGCGGGGAGAGTTCACCCGCCCATTCTTCCCCACCGCCGCTGGGCGTCCCCTGCGAGCCTCACCGCCGACCCACCCATGATCGTTTGCGCAGAACAGAGACGACACGCCGACGAAGTTCTCCCCAACCAGCAGACGATCATCAGGGATCGCCCAACGACGGTTGGGCACGGCCTCGATCTGCTCGAACGGCAGGCCGCGCCCCGGAGTCGATTCAGCGCTTCACCATGTGGTCTTCGGCTCGCTGATCGAGGGGTTCCTCAGCACCGACCGGAGCGCACTACAGCCAGGAGTACGCGGTCGACCGGGGCGGGGTGACCACCTCAGCACGGCGTCCCCGGCCCCCGACGACCGCCCAGACGGCCGCACCGAAGATCGCGCAGAGGGGGGCGCAGACGACTGACTGCACAGACGAGTCAGCTCCAAAGGGCCGCGAACAGCCTCTCCCCGCCACCCGCGCCACCACGGCTCGGGCCACGGATCAGCAGTCGCTCGGTGTGGAGCACGGTCATGTCGCGCGATCGTAGTGCGTACCGGGGTGCGGCGCGGGGAAGATGATCGCGGTGGGAGACGGATGGCAGCGGACGAAGCGGATCACCAGCGCCGCGTTCCGGCCGGTACGGGGCCGGGACCTGTCGCTGCACGCCGCCGCGATCACCTTCTACGGGGCGGTCGCCGTGGTGCCCGTGGCGCTGCTGGCCATCTGGCTGACCGGGCTGCTCGCCGGTGGCGGCCGGGTCCGGCGGCTCACCTCGTACGCCGTCGACACGCTGCCCACCGACATCGGCGCGAACCGGGCGGTGGCCGCGCTGCTGGAGGCCGGCCTCCACCTGACCCCGGTGCTCGCCCTGGCCTCGCTGCTGCCGGCGTCGCTGTACGGCGAGGGGCTGCGCCGGGCGTTCGTCTCGGTGGCCGCCCCGCGTGAGCCGGGCGGGGCGCTGGTCGGCTGGCGGGGCCGGCTGCTGCTGCTCCCGCTGCTCGCCCCGGCCCCCGCGCTGCTGCTGTCGATCCTGCTGGCGCTGCCGTACACCACCGGCCTGGTCCGCCAGGGCGGCTGGTCCGGCGCGCTCGGGGTGGTGCTGTCGTTCCTCGGGGTGTGGCTGGTGCTCACCCCGGTGCTGTTCTGGGTGTTCCGGGTGGTCGGCCCGGCCTCGCCGGACTGGCTGTCGACGCTGGGGATGGGCTCGTTCACCGCGGCGAATCTGTCCGGGTTCCTGCACGGCTTCGTGCTGTTCGCCTCGCTCCCCCTCGACCTGGGCGTGCCGTTCGGCGGCTTCGACCAGATCGGCGGCGGGGTGGCCGTGCTGCTCTGGCTCTACGTGTTCCACGTGATCGTGCTCGCCGGCTACTCGGCCACCCTCGCGCTGAGCGACTGGCGCGCCCGCCGGGCCGGCGAAACCCCGGCCGGGGCCCCCGACGGTCTCCCGCCGGCAGCCCCGCCGCACTAGGCTGCCCGGGCATGAGCGATACGAGTGAGCTGCCGTCCCGCGCCGACGTGGTGATCGTCGGATCCGGACACAACGGGCTGGTCTCGGCGATCCTGCTGGCCCGCGCCGGGCTGGACGTGCTGGTGCTGGAGGCCGCCGACGTGATCGGCGGCGCGACCCGCACCGAGAACCCGTTCCCGAGGGTGCCGGGGCTGCGCCACTCCACCGGGTCGTACCTGCTCGGGCTGATGCCGCCGGAACTGCTCGCCACGCTCGACGTGCGCATCCCGGTGCTTCGCCGCGACCCGCACTACTTCCTGCCCACCCCGGGCGGCGCCGGCTCGCCGTACCTGCTGATGGGCAGCGACCACGCGGCGACCCGGCGGCAGCTCACGGAGTTCTTCTCCCCCGCCGACGTGGCCGCCGACGACGCCATGCAGGCCGAGCTGGCCCAACTCCGCGAGGACCTGGCACCGGCCTGGCTGGCCGAGCCGCTGGCGGTGGAGGAGACCGCGCAACGGCACGTCCGCCCGGCCCTGCGGCAGGTCTTCGTCGACCTGGTGCGCGGCTCGGTCGCCGACTACCTGGCCCGCTTCGACTTCCGCTCCGAGCTGCTGGTCAGCATGTACGCGGTCACCGACGGCCTGTCCGGGCTGAACGCCGGCCCGGACGACCCGGGCACCGGGCACAACTTCCTCGTGCACAACATGTGCCGGCTGCCCGGCTCCGACGGCACCTGGATGATCGCCGAGGGCGGGATGGGCACGGTCTCGCGTACCTTCGCCGAGGCCGCCCGCGCCGCCGGGGCCACCATCCTGGCCGGCGCCCCGGTCGCCGCGATCACCCTCGACGGCGGCGCGGCCAGCGGGGTGACCCTGGCCGACGGCCGGCAGGTGGCCGCCCGGGTGGTGCTCGGGGCCTGTGACCCGTACCGGCTGATCGACCTGCTGCCCGACGGCGCGCTCCCGGCGCCGCTGGCGCAGCGGATGGCGGCGGCCCGCCGCCCCGGCACCACCCTCAAGCTCAACCTGGCGCTGACCGGGCTGCCCCGGTTCTCCTGCCTGCCGCAGGACGCGCCCAGCCCGTTCGGCTCCACCATCCACCTGCTGCCCGGCTCGGCGTCGCTGGTCGGTGGCGGAGGCGAGCCGCCGATGGCCGCGCTACGCGCGATGTGGGCGGACGTCCAGGCCGGCCGGCTGCCCGACGAGCCGACCATCGAGTGGTACCTGCACACCACCGTGGACCCGTCGCTGTCCGACGCCGCCGGCCACCACTCCTCGGCGCTGTTCGTCCAGTCGGTCCCCTACGAGCTGGCCGGCACCACCTGGGACGAGGCCCTGCCCGGCTACGTCTCGCGCCTGGTCGACATCTGCGAGCGGTACGCCCCCGGCACCGCCGACCTGATCGCCGACGCCGTGCCGCTGCCGCCGCCCGGGATCGAGGCGCACTTCGGCATCACCGGCGGCCACATCCACCACGTCGACAACACGGTCTCGTTCACCGACCGGATGCCCTACGCCACGGGCGTCGACGGCGTCTACGCGGGCAGCGCCGGCTGCCACCCGGCCGGCAGCGTCATCGGCGCCGCCGGCCACAACGCCGCCCGCCGCATCCTCACCGACCTCTCCCGCTGACCCACCACCCCACCCCCTCGGGTGGGTCAGGGGGTGGGGGTTTCTGCGGTGGCGCGGTGGGCGCGCACCTTGTGGCCGACGCTGGTCAGGCACCGGCCGCTGGGCAGGTCGAACCTCCAGCCGTGTAGCTGGCAGGTGAGCTGGTCGCCCTCGACGATGCCGAACCGGGTCAGGTCCGCCTTCAGGTGCGGGCAGCGGCGCTGCACCACCCAGTCGCCGAGGGTGATGTCCTCGGCGTCGTTCGACCGCTCGTGCTCGTCGTACCAGCCCTCGGCGTACTGGAGGCGCTCGGTGGACAGGCACTTGAAGAAGGCGTACACGAACTCGTTGTACTGGCCGATCCGGGCGGCGGAGAACCGGCAGGACAGGAAGAGCGAGTTGACCCAGTCCACCTCGCCGATGTGCAGCAGGTGCTCGATCAGCGCCCGCTCGGTACGGAACCGGTAGCGGACCTTCTCGTCCGCGTACGGGCGCACCTCCTTGCCCGGGAAGTCCACCACGATCGACTCGACGCTCTCCCCGTCGTAGCCCACCAGATCGAAGCGGACCGGGCCGCCGACCCCCTTGGCCAGGTAGATCGACTCCTCCAGCAGCGGCTCGATGCGGCGCTTCATCCCGGCCAGCACGTCGACCTCGGGGTGCCGCCAGGACGCCCTCTCCGCCTCGATGACGCCGCGCTTGCGCTCCCGCATCTCCTCCAGGTGGGCGACCTTGTTCGCGAAGAACTCCGCCACCGGAACCGGGTGGGTGGTCGTCGCGCCGCCGGTGGTGACCTCGGCGACGCTGCCGGGCAGCAGCACGATGCCGTTGCTGCCGCCGACCTTGGCGTACTCGGACAGGAACACCGACTGGTCGGGGAAGATGTTGCCCTCGTCGCCGTGGATGTCGTTGAACTGCCACAGCGCGTCGTCGAGGAAGCACGGCGGCCCGGCGATCGGGAAGACGTGGTCGGCCTTCAGGTCGTCGATGTAGCGCCAGGTGCGGTCGAACTGCCGCTCCCGCTTCTGCTTGCCGAACGCCGTCTTCGCCGACTGCGGCAGCTCGTAGACCATCGGGTACCAGATCGCGCCGGAGAACTGGAGCAGGTGCGCGTGCACGTGGCCCAGCTCGGCGAAGACGCTCAGGTCCGTCGGGCGGGCGTCGTTCTGGTTGAGCAGCCGGACCCCGTCGTACTCGACCCAGAGGGAGGAGTCACCGATCGGGCCGTCGGTCGGGCTGGTCAGCGCCTGAATCATGATCTTGAGGCCGCCGTCGAGCTCGACGACCTGCTCGTTCGGGGCCCTGAGGAACTTCGTGAAGCCCAGCTCGCGCAGTTCGTCCGCCAGCTCCGAGGTGGGGAACTCGGGCAGCAGGACGGTGGCGTCCTTCGACACGTACCGCCTGAGGTGCGCCGCGTCGAAGTGGTCCCGGTGCAGGTGCGACACGTACAGGTAGTCGACCTGGCCGAGGGCTTCCCAGTCGAGCAGGGAATTGTCGGGAAACGGGAACCAGGACGCGAAGTAGGCGGGATTGACCCACGGGTCGCACAGGATGCTGCCCGCGGCCGTGTCGATCCGCATGCTGGCATGTCCCGTACCGGTCACTCGCACCGCAGTCCCCCTCAAACAGGCAATCAAGGTGTACGTCAGAACGCTACCGGAGGCAGTGTGGTCGGCGACCCGCGACGCCGGTAGTGCCCTCCGGCCCGGAGGCCCCGGGCCGGACGGCCGGCGGCCCCGGGTCGCGGCGGCTCCGGCTCGCCCGGGGCCGGACACCGGGAAACCCCCACCGGACGAGGCCAGGCGCGGGGCGTGCCAGACTAACCGGAGATCCGATCGCGAGGGAAGGACCGACAGTGGCAGGAAGCGAGCCGGTGACGTCGCCAGATCAGCACAAGCCCGGGCACCGGAAGGCAGGGCGGATCGGCGCGGTGCTCACCGCGTTGGCGTTGCTCGCGATGCTGTGCGGCAACCACGAGGGCAGGGTCGAGGACATCTGGCTGGTCGGCCTGGCCGTGCTGCTGCTGGCCGTCGTCGTCGGCGACGCGGTGCTGCGGCGCAACGGCCTGCGCTCCTGACCTTGGCCGGCGGCCCGCCGACCCCGGTACGTACCGAGGGCCCGTCCCCCTGCTGACCAGGGGAACGGGCCCTCGCCGTCTGCGCAGGTCGCGGCGGCCCCTGCCGGGCGAACGCCGCACCGCCGGCCGGCGCCCGCGGCGGACGGCTGGTGGCCGGGGAGGAGGCGCCGGGTCAGCGACCGAAGAGGATGTCCTGGACGTCCTTCAGCGCCGCGTCGACCTCCGCCTCGAAGTAGCCGCCGGGCACCAGGCCGAACCGCAGGGTGTCCAGGTCCTTCGGGTTGACCGGCATCGGCCCTCGGCCGGCCATGCCGCCGAGGAGCTCGTCGAAGAGCCGGTCGACCTGCTCCGGGTCGTACCCGCTGCCGAACCGGCGCACCTGGAAGCTGCGGCGGATCTGGTCCACGCGGTGGAGGTCGCTGCCGGGGGGGCCGGCCATCGGCGGGCCGGCCATCGGCGGCGGGCCACCGACCGGCGGGCCGGTGACCGGGGGCGGCGCATTCATCGGCGGGCCGCCGAGCGGCTGCTGCGGCAGGGGCGGCGGCCCGCCCGGGCCACGACCGCGCAGCTCACGCAGGTCCCGCTCGGGCATCCGGATCTCGGCGGTCATGTCGGCCCGACCGTGCCGGCCCGCCTCGAAGCCGTCGAACCGGTCGTCCGGGCCGTAGCCGCCCGGCCCGGCGGGCAGGCCCCGCGGCGGGGGGCCGCCGTGTCCCGGGCCGGGGCCCATCGGGCCGCCCGGACCCATCGGGCCGGCACCACCCGGGCCACCCGGGCCACGCGGGGCGTCGTACCCGCCGCGCGGCGCGTCGTAGCCCCCGGCGGGAAAGGCGCCGCTCGGCTCGTCGTAACGGCCGTACCGGTCGGCGGGCGGGCCGGCCTGCGCGGGCATCGGTCGGGGCGGCATCGGCCCCGGTCCCCGGTCGTCGCGCATCGGCACCGGGCCACGGTCGTCCCGCATCGGGACGGGGCCACGGTCGTCGCGCATCGGGCCGGGCCCCCGGTCGTCGCGCATCGGCACCGGGCCACGGTCGTCCCGCATCGGGCCGGGCCCCCGGTCGTCCCGCATCGGCACCGGGCCACGGTCGTCCCGCATCGGCGGCATCCGGTCGGGCGGGCCCATCCGGTTCGGCGGGCCGAGCCGGTCGGGCATCCCGGAGTCGGTGCTGCGACCGGGCACGCCGCCGCGCTCCTCCAACTCGGCCAGCTGCCGCTCGACCCGGTCGAGGTGCAGGTCGACCTGCCACTCGTCGTAGCCGTTGAAGCGGACCCGGAAGACGACGTCGTGGACCTCCTGGGAGGCCACGGGCGCGCCGATCGGCTGGCCGGCGAGCGTCGCCTCGACCCGGTCCAGGAAAGCGTCAACCTCGTCGACCTTGTAGCCCCGGCGGAGCGCCTTACGTCGGAAACGCTGACCCTGACTCGCCACTATGTCTCCTGGTCTCGTTCGCTACGCCCGGTCACGCCGTCGCCTCCTGCGGCATGTCGGTGTCGTCGTCCTCGGCGGCGGCGAGTTGCCCACAGGCGCCGTCGATCTCACGGCCCCGGGTGTCCCGCACCGTCGTGGACACCCCGGCGGCACGCAGGCGCCGGACGAACTCCCGCTCGACCGGCTTGGGGCTCGCGTCCCACCGGCTGCCCGGAGTCGGGTTGAGCGGGATGAGGTTGACGTGGGTCAGCCTGCCGGCCAGCAACCGGCCGAGGAGGTCGGCCCGCCACGGCTGGTCGTTCACGTCCTTGATCATCGCGTACTCGATGGACACCCGACGCCCCGTCCGGGCCGCGTAGTCCCACGCTGCGTCCAGCACCTCGGCCACCTTCCAGCGCTGGTTGACCGGCACGAGCTCGTCGCGCAGCTCATCATCGGGCGCGTGCAGGGACAGCGCAAGGGTCACCGACAGGTCTTCGCCGGCCAGCCGGCGGATGGCCGGGACCAGGCCGACCGTGGAGACGGTGATGTGCCGCTGGGACAGCCCGAGCCCGTCCGGGGCGGGAGCGACCAGCCGGCGGATCGCCGCGGTCACCCGCGAGTAGTTGGCCAACGGCTCACCCATCCCCATGAACACGACGTGGGACAGCCGCGGCGGGGAGCCGGCGACCGCACCGGAGGCGGCCACCCCGGCCAGGTAGACCGCCTGGTCGACGATCTCGGCGGTGGAGAGGTTGCGGGTCAGCCCGGCCTGGCCGGTCGCGCAGAACGGGCAGGCCATCCCGCAGCCGGCCTGGCTGGAGATGCAGACGGTGACCCGGTCCGGGTAACCCATCAGCACGCTCTCCACCAGCGAGCCGTCGTGCAGCCGCCAGAGCGCCTTGCGGGTGGCCCCGTCGTCGCAGGCCAGCTCACGGACCGGGGTGAGCAGGGTGGGCAGCAGCGCACCGGCCAGCCGGTCCCGGGTGGCGGCGGGCAGGTCGGTCATCCCCGCGGGATCGCGGACCAGCCGGCCGAAGTAGTGGGTGGAGACCTGCTTCGCGCGGAACGCCGGCTCGCCCAGCTCGGTGACCAGCGCCTGCCGACCGGCCAGGTCGAGGTCGGCGAGGTGCCGGGGTGGCATGGCCGCGCGGCGTGCGGCGGGGACGTCCGGGGCGGCGGGAATCAGCGGAAGGCTCGTCATGGCGCTCCCAGTCTCCCACGCCGAATGGACGACGCGCCTGGCCGGAGGTGCCGAATCGGCCCCGACCAGGCGGTCGGCACGGGGTGACCGGCGTGATCCATGCCTCAGCCCACCACCGGGACGAACACGGCCAGCAGCAGGTACGCGGTGGGAACCGCGAACAGGATCGAGTCGAGGCGGTCCATCAGGCCGCCGTGGCCGGGCAGCAGGTTGCTCATGTCCTTCACGCCGAGGTCCCGCTTGATCATGGACTCGGCCAGGTCGCCGAGGACCGCCGCGCAGGAGACGGCCACCCCGAACAGCGCGCCCCACCAGGGGGCCACGTCGAACAGCAGCCAGATCAGCAGGGCGCTGCCGACGGCGGCGGCGGTGACCGACCCGGCGAAGCCCTCCCAGGACTTCTTCGGGCTGATCGAGGGGGCCATCGGGTGCTTGCCGAAGTTGGCCCCGGCCGCGTACCCGCCGGTGTCGGAGAGCACCACCGCGACCAGGGTGACCAGCACCCGCAGGTGCCCGTCGCCGGGCGCCGCGGCGAGCATCGCCGCGAACCCGCCGAGGAACGGCACGTAGACCGCGATCAGGGTGGCCGCCGTCAGGTCACGCTGGTAGTTGCCGGGGCCGTCGCCCAGCCGCCAGATCATCGTGCCGAGCACGGTCACCAGCAGGCCGAGGCAGAGCGCGTCGGGGCCGGCGAACCAGGCCAGCCCGACCGTGAGCACGCCACCGGTGATCAGCGGCACCAGCGGCGGGTGGGCCCCGCCACGGCGGACCGCCCGGGCCATCTCCCAGGTGCCGACCGCCAGGGCGACGGCGAGCACGAACAGGAAGGCGGGCAGGTAGAAGAAGAGCGGCACCAGCACGGCCGCGCCGAGACCGAGGCCCACCCCGATCGCGGCGGGCAGGTTGCGCCCGGCGCGACTCGGCGACGCCTGCTGGGTGGCCGGGCGGTCCGCGCTGGCCCGCCGGCGCCCGGGCTCCCGTCGGCCCCGGGGCGGCTCCGGCACCGCGTCGCCGCCGGTCACCGTCGCGGAGGGCTCCTCCGGCAGGTACGGCGGCGGGGCCGGCTCGCGCCCGGCGACGGGCTCGTCGACCGGCCCGGCGGGGTGCCCGGGGCCGACCGGCCGGTCCCGGGCGGCGTGGCCCGGGTCCCCGACGCCGGGCAGGCCGGGCCAGCTCGACTCGTCGCCGGGCAGCGGACGGGCGCCGTACGGGTCGGTGGCGTCGGCGTCGAACGGCTCCAGCCGGCGCGACTCGGCCCGGCCCCCGGGCCCGGCCGTGTCCGGCGCGATCGGGTCGGGCGCGGGGGCGCCGAGTGTGTCGGGGGCCGAGGGCGCGTACGCGTCGGTGGCGGCGCTGCGGGCCCACTGCCCCGGTTCGAGGTCACGGTCGGGCCAGGGAAGCGCGGCCGGGGCGTCCGGCCGGTTCCAGCCTCGGGGCCCGGCGCTGCGGTAGGGGTCGAGGTGGGACATCACGCACCGAACGGACGCGGTACGGGGTTCACCACATGACGTACGACCAAGACCATCCCCTACAACGACTGTTCCGTCCGGTTGACCGGCCCGACGGCCGGCCGATCCCGGCCGTTCACCGCGTGGTGGCCGGAATCGTGCCGAGCCTACTGCACCGGCCGCCCGGAGAGGGCGGACGATGGGCCACCCGCGCCGACCGGCGGCGGTACGCGGGACTCCCCGGCCGGCCAGGGCCCGGTGCCGGCCCCGCAGGGACACGGCGGCCCGCGACGACGAGGGCACCGGCGTGCCGCCGCCCGACGGCGACGGCACACCGGTGCCACGGCAGGTCACGCGTCCGGCCCGGGCCGGACGCGGATCAGACCTCCAGGAGCTCGGTCTCCTTGTGCTTGACCAGCTCGTCGACGCCTGCGACGTACTTCTGGGTCAGGTCGTCGAGGTCCTTCTCGGCGCGGCGGCCGTCGTCCTCGCCGACCTCGCCGTCCTTGACGAGCCGGTCCAGCTCTTCCTTGCCCCTGCGGCGGATGTTGCGGATGGCCACCTTGGCCTCCTCGCCCTTGTGCCGGGCGACCTTGATCATCTCGCGGCGCCGCTCCTCGGTCATCTGCGGGAGCAGGATGCGGAGCTGGGTGCCCTCGTTGTTCGGGTTCACGCCGAGGTCGGAGTCGCGGATCGCCTTCTCCATGGCGTTGATCTGCGAGGTGTCGTAGGGCTTGATGATCACCATGCGCGGCTCGGGGACCCCGATGGACGCCATCTGGGGCAGCGGGGTGGGGCTGCCGTAGTAGTCGATAATGATCTTGGAGAACATGGCGGCGTTGGCGCGACCGGTACGGATCGCGCCGAACTCCTCCTTGGCGTGCTCGATCGCACGCTCCATCTTCTCCTCGGCCTCGAGGAGGGTGTCGTCGATCACCGGTCTCCTCGCCTCCTTCTTGTGTTCGTCGTGGGCTGTGCTGTCGTGTCGGGACCGTCGCTCGCCGGCCGCCGGCCGCTCACGCGGTGATCAGGGTGCCGATCTTGTCGCCACCCACCGCGCGGATGATCGTGTCCTCGCCCTGCGCGCCGAAGACCAGCATCGGCAGGCCGTTCTCCATGCAGAGGCTGAACGCGGCGGCGTCGGCCACCCGCAGGTTACGGCGCAGCACCTCGGAAAAGGTGATCGAGTCGAACTTGCTGGCGGTCGGGTCGATCCGGGGGTCGGCGGAGTAGACGCCGTCCACGCCGTTCTTGCTCATCAGCACCACGTCGGCGCGGATCTCCAGCGCGCGCTGGGCGGCCACCGTGTCGGTGGAGAAGTACGGCATGCCCGCGCCCGCGCCGAAGATGACCACGCGGCCCTTCTCCAGGTGCCGGATGGCGCGCAGCGGGATGTACGGCTCGGCGACCTGGGCCATCGTGATCGCGCTCTGCACCCGGGTCTCGATGCCCTCCTTCTCCAGGAAGTCCTGGAGGGCGAGGCAGTTCATCACGGTGCCCAGCATGCCCATGTAGTCGGCGCGGGCCCGGTCCATCCCGCGCTTCTGCAGTTCCGCGCCGCGGAAGAAGTTGCCGCCGCCGACCACCACCGAGACCTGCACGCCGCGGCGGACCACGGTGGCGATCTGTCGGGCGATGGCCTGCACGACGTCCGGGTCGACGCCGATCGCCCCGCCGCCGAAGACCTCGCCGGACAGCTTCAGCACCACCCGGCGGGCCCGGCCTGGCGGTGGGGCGGTCGGATCGTCCGCCCCACGGCTCCGGTCACCAACAACCTGCGTCATCCGCCCCGCCCCTCCCCACGCGCACCCCACGTGCGCCGGTTACCGCGTACCTGCCGTCGCTGACCCTATGCGACAAGGAGGCCGCGGTGCCTGTCACGTACACCAGCGACCTCCCGTCGACGTTCCCTGCCCGCGGGCGCGTCACACGCCCGAGCGGCGGCTCAGGCCTGGCCGACCTCGAACCGCAGGAAGCGGGTCACCTCGATGCCAGCCTCGGCCAGCACCTGCTTCACGGTCTTCTTGTTGTCGGCGACCGATGCCTGCTCGATCAGGACGTAGTCCTTGAAGAAGGCGTTGACCCGACCATCGATGATCTTCGGCAGCGCCGCCTCGGGCTTGTTCTCCTCGCGGGCGGTCTGCTCGGCGATGCGCCGCTCGGACTCGACGACGTCGGCCGGCACCTCGTCGCGGGTGAGGTACTTCGGCCGCATCGCGGCGATCTGCATGGCCACGCCGCGGGCGTCGGCGTCGCCGGCCTCGTCGGTCTTGCCGGCGTACTCCACCAGCACGCCGACGGCCGGCGGCAGGTCCTGGCTCTTGCGGTGCAGGTAGACCGCGACGGTGCCGTCCAGCTTGGCGAAGCGGTTGAGCACCAGCTTCTCGCCGATCTTGGCGGACTGCTCCTGGATCAGGTCGGCGACCGGCTTACCGTCGATCGTGCTGGCGAGCAGCTCCTCGGCGGTGCCCACGCCGCTGGCCTCGCCGTGCTCGACGAGCTGCTGGGCCAGCACGATGAAGGCGTCGTTCTTGGCGACGAAGTCGGTCTCGCAGTTGAGCTCCAGCAGCGCCTTGCCCGAGTGCGCGACCAGGCCGTTGGCGGCCGTCCGGCCGGCACGCTTGCCGACGTCCTTCGCGCCCTTGACCCGCAGGATCTCGATGGCCTTGTCGAAGTCGCCCTCAGCCTCGGTCAGCGCCTTCTTGGAGTCCATCATGCCGGCGCCGGTGAGGTCGCGGAGCTTCTTGACGTCCGCGGCGGTGAAGTTGGACATGACTCTCTCTTCGGTGTTGGGACAGCGATGGGATGTTCTGGGGGGCGGTTACCCAAATCCGGGTCGGATCTGCCCGGCCTACCCGCCGCGCCCCGCCGCCCGGGCAACCGGACGGCGGGGACGCGGCGATGCGGTCACTCCGCGGCGGCTGCCGCCGGCTGCTCGGCGGGCTGCTCGGGCTGCTCAGCAGACTGCGCGGGCTGCTCGGTGGGCTGCGCCGGCTGCGCGTCGGCCTTCTTCGGCTCCTCGAGCAGCTCGCGCTCCCACTCGGCCAGCGGCTCGTCGGCACCGACCTGGCCCGGCTCCGGCTTCTCGTCGCCGCCCCGGCGACGGCCGGAACGGGCGATCAGGCCGTCGGCGACGGCGGCGGCCACAACCCTGGTCAGCAGCTCGGCCGAGCGGATCGCGTCGTCGTTGCCCGGGATCGGGAAGTCGACCTCGTCCGGGTCGCAGTTGGTGTCGAGCACCGCGATCACCGGGATGCCCAGCTTGCGGGCCTCGTCGACGGCGATGTGCTCCTTCTTGGTGTCGACCACCCAGATCGCGGCCGGGAGCTTCTGCATGTCCCGCAGACCACCCAGGGTGCGGGTGAGCTTGATCTTCTCGCGGGAGAGCTGCAGGGTCTCCTTCTTGGTGTAACCGGCGGCGGTGCCGCTCAGGTCACCCAGCGCCTCCAGCTCCTTCATCCGCTGCAGCCGCTTGTACACCGTCTGGAAGTTGGTCAGCATGCCACCGAGCCAGCGGTGGTTGACGAACGGCTGGCCGACCCGGGTCGCCTGCTCGGCGATGGCCTCCTGGGCCTGCTTCTTGGTGCCGACGAACAGGATGCTGCCGCCCTCGGCGACGGTGTTGCGCACGAAGTCGTACGCCTTCTCGATGTAGTCGAGGGTCTGGCGCAGGTCGATGATGTAGATGCCGTTGCGCTCGGTCATGATGAAGCGCTTCATCTTCGGGTTCCAGCGCCGGGTCTGGTGCCCGAAGTGGACACCGCTCTCCAGCAGCTGGCGCATGGTCACGACGGCCATGGTGGGTACTCCTTGTGGTCCCTGGTTGTCACGCCCGGCCGGTGGCCGGGCGTCCTGGCGCCTGGTCGCCGGCCATGGTGTTCCCGATCAAGATCGGGACCAGGGAGGCCGTCGCCCCACGACGATTCGTGGAGAGGGCGCGCGAGGTCGACCGCCGAGGCGGTCGCCAGTCGCCCAGTGTACGCCCCTGCCCGGCCCGCCGGTCAGCGGGCGGCGAGCGCGGCGGCGACGAAGAGCACCAGGCCCACCGTGAGGTACGCCGTCGGCGGCCGGAGCCAGCCCCGGCTGCCGTCGGCGAGCGCGAGGCCGCCCGTGCGCAGCCCGTAGAGGCCGACGCCGAAGATCGGCAACCCGGCGACCAGGAAGATGCCCACCACGACGTCGGCGGCGGACAGCGGGTCGCCGAGCACGCCGTGCCGCAGCACCCGCAGGGCCGGGACCTCGAAGACCGCCACCAGCAGTGCGATCAGCACCGCCAGCGCCGGACGGCGGGTCCGGTAGACGCCGTCGGACGGCGGCGGGCCGGGGCGGCGCAGCCCGTCCTGGGCGTACGCCGGGTCCAGGCCCGGCGGGGGCAGGTCCGGTCGGACGGCCACCGGGGGCATCGGTCCGGTCGGCATCTCCAGCGGGTGCGGCGCGCCCACCGCCGGTCCCGCGTCGGCCCCGCGCCCAGCCTCGCCCACCCGCCCAGCCTCGCCCGCGTGCCCCGCCTCGGCCGCCGGGCCGGGGCCCGTGCCCCGGTCCGGGCCGCCCGGGCGGTCCGCCTCCCCGGGACGGTTCGGGTCGACGACCGGGTAGCCGCCGAGCGGCCCGGAACGGACCGGCTCCGACCTGCGCCCGACCGGGTCGACGCCGAGCGGGTCCGGCTCGGGCGGAGCATCCCGGGGGGCCGCGTCGTACGGGGCGCCGGAGACCGGCGTGGGCCGCTGGCCGACGGTCAGCGCGAACTCGCCGGCGCGCTCGCCGGGGGGCAGCGGGAACGCGGCGGAGTGCTGGCCGGCCGGCACGGCGGGGTCGGCGCCCCGCGGCCCGGCGGCCAGTCCGGCCTCGGCGGCCCGGGCCGCCCGGCGCGCCTCCCGCTCCGCGGCCAACTCGTCCACCGACACCCCGAACGAACCCGTGTCGGCCCGCCTCGACCGCGACGGCCGGTAACTGTCGGTATCGGGTTCGGTGAGCCCGAAGGCGTCGTCCGCCCCGTGCCGCCCGGTCTCGCCGTACCGGCCGACGGGCGGGTCGGTCAGCCCGTCATAGCGTCGCTCGCCGGTGTCCCCGCGCTGGTCCGGGGCAGGGAACTCGTCCGCTCGGTAGCGGTCGTCGCCCGGCGAGCGCCAGTCCTGCTCGCCGTACCCCCGCTCGCCGGGGTACCAGCTCGACTCCTGATCATCGGGAAAGCTCCGTCGTGCGTTCACGACGGGCACCGTATGTGACAGGGGCACCCCCGCGCCATCCGATGATCGACTGCCCCCGAACGGCACCGGACGCCCCACTGGATCGCCCACCGTTGGCGGTGGGCAGGACCCGGACGCCGGGACGCGGAACGGCCCGGGGCGGCGGGTCGGACGTCCCGGGGGCCGGGCCTGCGCGTCGCCGTCCGGCGCGGCGCGCGCGACGGCCGGTCACGGCCGCCGGACGGCGGGGCGGGGCCACGCTCCCCCGCCCGGACCGTTCCGGCGGGACCGCCCCCGCGGCGGCCCGGCCACCGGCGGCCCGACCAGCGGTTGCCCCGGCAACCGCCTCCGGTTGTCACGATCGTCGGTCGGATCGGCGGCAGCCGCGCCCGGGCGGCGCCGGCAGCCTTCCGGAGAACCCGATCCACGGAGGTCCCATGCGACTCACATTCCCGGCACGGCACCGGCTCGCCGCCACCCTCACCGCCCTGTTCGCGGTGGCCTGCTCGGCGCTCGCCGCCGCACCGGCCACCGCCGCCCCCGACTGCGACGTCCCCGACCCGCCGCCGATCTGCTCCGAACCGGGGGAGCCCGACCAGGCCCCGACCGGCTCGTTCGAGGCGATCGAGCACCGCAACGGCGGCATCCGGGTCGTCGGCTGGGCGGCGGACGGGGACACCCCCGGGGCGGTCACCGTCAAGATCCGCCGGGACGGCGTGCTGGTCCTGACCGCCACCGCCGACGGGTCCCGGCCCGACGTCGGGCCGCACGGCTTCGACCGGCTGCTGCCGGCCGCCCCGGACGGCCGGCACACCGTCTGCGTGGCCGCGGTGAACGTCTACGGCAGCCTCCCACGCCAGCCGGCCGAGAAATCGCTGGGCTGCCGCGACTACGTGGCCGGCCGCCAGCGGGTGGGCGGCGACCCGTACCTGACCGGCGACACCCAGCACGCCACCGCCGTCGAACCCGACTCCTTCGCCTGGGGGCGGACGATCGTGTCCGCGTACCAGGTCGGGCGGGACGCCGACGCGCCCGGCGGCGCCACCAACATCGGCTTCGCCACCTCGTACGACGCGGGGCTGACCTGGACCAGCGGCACGCTGCCGGGGATCACCCTGGCCGGCGGCGGACCGCACCTGCGGGCCAGCGACCCGGTGGTCGCCTACAGCGCGCGGCACGGCGTCTGGTTGACGGCGAGCCTGGTGATCAACGACCTGCACGACGGCGTGCTGGTCAACCGGTCCACCGACGGGCGGACCTGGTCGGCCCCCGGCTGGGCGGTCGGCAACGACGGGCAGGACCGGGACAAGGAGTGGGTGGTCTGCGACAACTGGACCGCCAGCCCGCACTACGGGACCTGCTACCTCACCATCACCAACCTCAGCGCCAGCAGCCGGATCGAGCTGGCCAGGTCCACCGACGGCGGCCTCACCTGGGCCACCGTGCCAAACCCGCGCGGGGCCGCCTCCTCGCCCACCGGCAACGGCACCGCCCCCGTGGTACGGCCCGACGGGCGGCTGGTCGTGGCGTACGGGCTGAACGGGTCCACCAGGGCGTTCACCGTCGACGGCGCGGGCGCGGTGTGGAACGACAGCGGCACGATCCACGCGGGCACCTACCATCCCGTGCCGGGGATGCGGGCCGTCTCGGTGGTCTCGGCCGAGGCCGACCGCTCCGGCCGGATCGTCGCCACCTGGCACGGCTGCCGGGCCGGCTACCCCTGCCAGGTCAACGACGTGCTGTTCAGCACCTCGCCCGACGGGGTGAACTGGACGTACCCGGCCGAGGTGCCGGTGGACTGCCCCGACCAGGGGCTGTGCGCCGCCACCGACCGGCTCGCCCCGACGGTCGCGGTGGACCCGGACGACCCGGCCCGGATCGGCATCCTCTGGAACAGCTACCTCAACGGCCGGATCGACACCCAGTTCACCTCGTCCGTCGACGGCGGGCACACCTGGCGGCGCTACCCGCAGACGCTCGCGACGATGCGGACGGACCAGCTCGCCAACAGCGGGCTCGGCCGGATGCTCGGCGAGTACCTGGGCCTGTCGGTGGCGAACGGCAGCGCCGTGGCGACCTTCCCGGTCGGCCAGGCACCGCCCGCCGGGCAGGCTTTCGACCAGGCGATCCACGCGTACAACCCGCTCGGTTTCTGAGCCGGGACGCCGGGCCGTCGGACCCCGTCGCGGGGACCGGCGGCCCGGCCGTCCATAGCACGCAGGGAGCATGATCGTCCGATCGTCCACAGCGGCCCCCGTCGTCCACAGCCTCCCCCGGACGGGCTGCCGGGCCGGGCATGGTGCGGCGCATGACGAAGCGGAACCAGGCGGTCGGCGCGTACGGGGAGCGGTGCGCCGTCCGACACCTGATCGGGGCCGGGCTGCGCCCGGTCGCCCGGAACTGGCGTTGCCCGGCCGGCGAGATCGACATCATCGCCTGGGACGGCGCGGTGCTCGCCTTCTGCGAGGTGAAGACGAGGCGCACCGCCGAGTTCGGCGCGCCGGCCGAGGCGGTCGTGCCGGCGAAGGCGCGGCGGCTGCGAGGGCTGGCCGCCCGCTGGCTCGCGGAGACCCGCACCACCGCCGACGAGGTGCGGTTCGACGTGCTCTCGGTCGAGCTGCCCGACGCCGGGGCGGCCCGGGTCGAGCACCTCAAGGGGGCGTTCTGAGATGGGCGGCCGGGCGTGAGCTACGCGAAGGTGCTCTGCGTCGGCCTGGTCGGGGTGGCCGGACACGTGGTGGAGGTGGAGGCGGACCTCGCGCCGGGGCTGCCGGCCGTGGTGATCTCCGGGCTGCCCGACACCGCCCTGCACGAGGCGCGCGACCGGGTCCGCGCCGCGGTCGTCAACTCCGGCCAGCGGTGGCCGAACCGGCGGATCACCCTGAACCTGCTGCCGGCCACGATGCCGAAGTTCGGCTCGGCCTTCGACCTGGCGATCGCCGTGGCGCTGCTCGGCGGCTCCGGGGAGCTGCCGCTGCTGGCGCTGGAGCGGGTGGTGGTCCTCGGCGAGCTGGGCCTCGACGGCACCGTACGGCCGGTGCGCGGGGTGCTGCCGATGGTGGCCGCCGCGGCGCGGGCCGGTCTGGACCGGGTGATCGTCCCGGCCGGCAACGCGGCCGAGGCGGCGGTCGTCCCGGGTGTCCGGGTCCGCGCCGTGGACACCCTGCACCGGCTGGTCGAGTTCGTCCGGGACGGCACGCCGTTGATCGAGCCGCCCGCCGAGGCGCCGTCCACCGGCACGGGCGGGCCGGACCTGGCCGAGGTGGCCGGGCAGGCGCTGGGCCGGCGGGCCCTGGAGGTGGCCGCCGCCGGCGGGCACCACCTGGCGCTGTTCGGGCCGCCCGGGGCCGGCAAGACGATGCTCGCCGAGCGACTGCCGTCCATCCTGCCCGAGTTGGACGACGACGCGGCGCTGGAGGTCACCGCGCTGCACTCGATCGCCGGGCTGCTGCCGCCGGGCGGCCGGCTGGTGCGCCGGCCGCCGTTCCAGGCGCCGCACCACACCGCGACGGTGGCCTCGCTGGTCGGCGGCGGGTCGGGGCTGGCCCGCCCCGGCGCGGTGTCGCTGGCCCACCGCGGGGTGCTCTTCCTCGACGAGGCGCCCGAGTTCGGCAAGGGCTCGCTGGAGGCGCTGCGCCAGCCGCTGGAGCACGGCCGGGTGCAGCTCGCGCGCAGCCGGGGCGGCACCGAGTACCCGGCCAGGACGCAACTGGTGCTCGCCGCCAACCCGTGCCCCTGTGCGAAGCCGGCCGGGGACGCCTACTGCGAATGCTCGCCGCTGGCCCGCCGGCGCTATCTCGGCCGGCTCTCCGGCCCACTGCTGGACCGGATCGACGTGCAGGTCACCCTGCCGCCGTTGCGGGCGGCGGAGTTGCTGGAGAGCACGACGACCGGGGAGCGGTCCGCCGCCGTCGCGGCCCGGGTGGCCGCCGCCCGCCGGGCCGCCGCCGAGCGCTGGGCGGGCACCGGCTGGCGGGTCAACGCGGAGGTCCCCGGTCCCTGGCTGCGCCGTCCACCCTGGCGGCTGCCCGAGCGGGACACCCGCGAACTGCGCGGCCGGCTCGACTCCGGCTCGCTGTCGGCGCGCGGCTTCGACCGGATCACCCGGATGGCGTGGACCGTCGCCGACCTCGACGGGCGGGACCGGCCGGACTCCGACGACGTCCGGGAGGCCATCCAGCTCAGGACGGGGGACGCGGCGTGAACACCGACGAGGACCTGCTGGCCCGGGTGGCCTTGACCTGGCTCGCCGAGCCCGGCACCCGGTCGGTGCACCGGCTGGTCGACGAACTGGGCCCGGCAGGCGCCCTGGACCTGCTGCTCGACGGCGGCGCGCCCGAGGAGTGGCTACGCGCCGCCGTGGCGGCCCGGTCCCGGGACGGGGACGCCCGGGCCGTGGCCGCCGACGCCCTGGCCCGTACCGAGCGGCTCGGTGCCCGGATCGTCACCCCGGACGACGAGGAGTGGCCGCCCCGCGTCGAGGGCCTGCGCCGGATGGTCCTGCCGGGCGCCAACCGACGGGTGGACCGGGAGACGGCGCCCCCGCTCTGCCTCTGGGCGCGCGGCGGTTGGCCGCTCCGGGAGGCGCTGGACCGGTCGGTCTCGGTGGTCGGTGCCCGGGCCGCCACCGGGTACGGCACGCACGTGGCCACCGAGCTCGGCTACGGGCTGGCCGACCGGGACTGGACGGTGGTCTCCGGGGGCGCCTTCGGCATCGACGCCGCGGCGCACCGGGGCGCGCTCAACGCCGGCGGGCTGACGGTGGCGGTGCTCGCCTGCGGGATCGACCAGCCCTACCCGATGGGCAACGCCGCCCTGTTCGACCGGATCGCCGAGACCGGGCTGCTGGTCAGCGAGTGGATGCCGGGCGCCGAGCCGCATCGTCCCCGGTTCCTCATCCGCAACCGGGTGATCGCGGCGGCGACGCTGGGCACGGTGCTGGTGGAGGCGGCGGCGCGCAGCGGCGCGACCCAGACGTTCAACCGGGCGCTCGCGATCGGCCGGCGCCCGATGGTGGTGCCCGGTCCGGTCACCTCCGCCATGTCGGTCGGCGCCCACGAACTGCTGCGCGAGCAACCGTCGGCGAGGCTGGTCACCGGCGTGCCGCACGTGCTGGAGGAGGTGGGCCGCATCGGTGCCGACCTGGCGCCACCGCCCCGCGCCCCGCAACGCCCCCGGGACCTGCTCGACGACGAGGCGACGCTGGTGCTGGAGTCGATGCCCCGGCGCGGAGCGGTCGACGTGGACCGGCTGGCCGCCCGCGCCGGCGTGGACCTCCGGACCGCCCTGCGCAAGCTCTCCCTGCTGGAGGAGCTGGGCATGGTGCGCCGCCGCGACGACGGGTACGCGCTGGCCGCCCGCCCGGCGCGCGCCGCGCCGGCACCGCCGCCGTGACGGGGCACACCCGGGTGGCCCGCAGACGTCGCACGGCACCGTCTCACCCTGCCGGCCCCCGCCGGCGGCAGGGGCCACCGCCGCAGGATCGGCGCGGAGCTCGGCCCGGGTCGCGGGGCGCTCGTAAGCTGAGCCGGTGCGAGGCGACGGACGGGCACGGCCGGAGTGGTCGGCCACGAAGGACACGCCGGGCGGCCCCCGGTGAGCCGCGCCGGGCGCGGCACGAGGGAGACGCACGCGGCCCTTCCGGCAGCGCTGCGGGAGGCGGTGGACGACTTCGCCGACCACCTGGCCCGGGTGCGCAACCGCTCGGCGCACACCGTCCGGGCGTACGTCGGCGACCTGGTCTCCCTGCTCGACCACGCCGCCCGGATGGGCTGCGTCGGGGTGGCCGACCTCGACCTCGGCGTGCTGCGGAGCTGGCTGGCGAAGCAGCGGACGACCGGGGCTGCCCGGACCACGATGGCCCGGCGGGCGGCCTCGGCGCGCACGTTCAGCGCGTGGGCCCACCGGGCCGGCCTGCTGCCCACCGACGTGGCCGCCCCGCTGGCGAGCCCTCGGGCCCACCGGGACCTGCCGACCGTGCTCCGCGTCGACCAGGCGAGGGCCCTGATCGAGGCCCCGGCCCCCCAGCCGACGACCCCGGCCCCCGCCACCGGCCCGACCCCCGACCCAGCCCAGGGCCCGGTCCAGGGAACAGCCCACGACCCAGCCCGGAGCCCAGCCCACGACCCAGCCTGGAGCCCGGTCCAGGGCCGGGCTCCGGCCACGACGGCGGAAGGGCCTGGTGACGAACGGCCCCCGGAGGGGCCGGGCCCTGCCACCGCCCCGCCGCCGGCTCCCGCCGACGGGGCGGAGGCGCGCGCCGTGGTGCTGCGGGACCGGTTACTGCTTGAGCTGCTCTACGCGACCGGGGTGCGGATCAGTGAGGCGTGCGGCCTGGACACCGCCGACGTGGACGACGCCCGCCGGGTCGTCCGGGTGCTCGGCAAGGGCTCCCGGGAGCGGTCCGTGCCGTACGGGGTGCCGGCGCAACGGGCGCTGGACGGGTGGCTTCGCGCCGGCCGGCCCGTCCTCGCCGGCCCGGGCTCCGGCGACGCCCTGCTGCTCGGGGCACGGGGCGGCCGACTTCACCCGACCACCGCCCGGCGGGTCGTCGCCGGGTACGCGGAGGCGGCCGGGCTGCCCCGGACCAGCCCGCACGGCCTGCGTCACTCGGCCGCCACCCACCTGCTGGAGGGCGGCGCGGACCTGCGGGCGGTGCAGGAGCTGTTGGGCCACTCGTCGCTGGCCAGCACGCAGATCTACACCCACGTCTCGGTGGAGCGGTTGCGGGCCGCGTACCGGCAGGCACACCCGCGCGCCTGAACGGCACAGCACCGCGTGCCTGAACTGCACAGCACCGCGCGCCTGAGCCGCACGACTGCCCACCCCGCATGCCTGAGCCGGCCCGGTCCCGCACCGATGTTCCCCCTCGGACCGACCGTCGCGCAGGTCCTTCGGGCGTGACCGGGAAAGCCGGGAGAGCCGGGAGAGCCGACGGGCCGCCGTCGCATGGTGGTTGCGGGCCACCGTCGATGGATGTCGGGCTACGATCATGGGATGAGCGCGCCGCAGCCGCCCGAACCCATCCCCGGCGCCCGGCTGCTCTTCTCCCTCGACCCGGCGGTGAGCCACCTCAACCACGGCTCGTTCGGCGCGGTGCCGATCGGCGTGCAACGCGCCCAGCAGCGGCTGCGCGACGAGATGGAGGCGAACCCGCTGCGCTTCTTCGGGCCGGGCCTGGTGGACCGGATCGCCCACACCCGCCGGCACCTGGCTGGCTTCCTCGGCGCCGACCCTGACGGCACCGCACTGGTCGGCAACGCCACCACCGGCGTCGCCGTGGTGCTCCAGTCGCTCGGCCTGCGCCCCGGCGACGAGGTGCTCACCACCGACCACGGCTACGGCGCGGTCCGCTTCTCCGTCGACCGCGAGTGCCGGCGCACCGGGGCCACCCACCGCACCCTGCACGTTCCGTTGGCCGCGACGGACGAGCAGGTCGTCCGGCTCGTCCGGGCGGGGCTGCGGCCCGGCCGGACGAAGCTGCTCGTCGTCGACCAGCTCACCTCGGCCACCGCCCGCCTCTTCCCGGCCGCGGCGATCGTCGGAGTCGCCCACGAGCAGGAGGTGCCGGTGCTCGTCGACGCCGCCCACGCCCCGGGCATGCTGCCGACCCCCGTCGGGAGCATCGGCGCGGACTTCTGGGTGGGCAACCTGCACAAGTGGGGGTACGCCCCGCGCGGCACCGCGGCGCTGGTGGTGGCCCCGTCGTGGCGGAACCGGATGGAGCCGCTGGTGGTCTCCTGGGAGCAAACGTCCGGCTTCCCGGGCAACGTCGAGTGGCAGGCGACCCTGGACTACACCCCGTGGCTGGCCGCGCCGGCCGGCGTCTGGACCCTGCGCAGCCTCGGCGTCGACCGGGTGCGCGCGCACAACGCCGCGCTGGCCGCGTACGGGCAGCGGGTGGTGGGGGACGCGCTGGGGGTGGCGCCGGCCGACCTGCCGGATCCGGGCGGACCGACGGTGGCGATGCGGATCGTTCCGCTGCCGGCCGGGCTGGCCACCACGATCGACGACGCCAGCGCCCTGCGGGGCCGGATCGCCGAGGAACTGTCCGCCGAGGTGGCGGTGATGTCCTGGAACGACCGTGGCTGGCTACGGCTGTGCGGCCAGGTCTACAACACGCCGGACGAGTACGAGCGGCTCGCCGCGCGGCTGCCGGCCCTGCTCGCCCGGCGCTGATCGGCGACCGCACCGACGTCGACCGCACCGACGCCAACCGCACCGGTGGGCCCCGGGGCGGCGGCTCGCCGGGGCGGCGGCCCCTGGCGACCGGTCGTGCGGCCGTACCGGGCTGAACCGTGCGGCCGGGCCGGTCAGGCACGCCGGTCAGATGGGCAGAAGGCGGAGGGGGCCGAGCCCCAGCAGGGCCAGCGGGTCCAGGTACTCCTCTGCCCGGCGCAGCCCCCAGTGCAGGCAGGCCGGCTCGGGACAGCCCGCGTGCCCGGGCCGCAACCAGCCCAACGGCGTTCCGGCGGTCACCCGGTCCCCGGCGCGGACGCCCGGCCGCACCGGCTCGTACGTGGTCCGCAGCCCCGCGTCGTGCCCGACCGTGACCACGGGACGACCCGCGACCGGGCCGGCGAACAGCACCACCCCCGGCCCGGCGGCCCGGACCACGGCCCCCGGCGCGGCCACCAGGTCGACGCCCCGGTGGCCGGGCAGCCACGGCTGCGGGGGCGGCGTGAAGCGGCGGGCCAGTCGCGGGGCGCCGTCGAGCGGCCACCGGAACCGCACGTCCGGCGCGGACGGCTGCGTCCGGGCCGCTGCGCCCGGCGCTCCCGCCGCCGGCCCGGACCCGGGCAGAACAGGGTCGGACAGAACCGGGCCGGACGGAACAGGGCCGGACGGGACGGGCCCGGACGGGAGAGGGCCGGACGGAACAGGGCCCGGCAGGACAGGGCCAGGCCCGACGGCGGACACGACCACCGCGCCGGCGGCACCGGATTGCGGCGGTACCCCGGGACCGGACCCGTGCCCGGCGGCGAGGACGACCGCGCCCAGCGCCGCTCCGGCCAGCAGCGCACTGCCCCACCCCGGGCCTCCGGCCCCGCTTTTCGTCCGCATGCCCGGCAGCGTGCCGGGTTCCCGGGACGCGCCGCCACCGCCGGCCGCCGGCCTGTGGACGGCCGCGCGGGCTGTGGACAGCCCCCGCCCGGACCGATGATCTGCTACGGCCCGGCCGGCCGGGGCCGGCCCTATGCTGACCCGGTGCGTCGCGGCCGGCACCCCGGCCCGCGACCCGCCCAGCGGTGCCGGCGCAGACCAGGGAGAGCGTGATGGCCACTGTGGACGACATCAGCCGGCCCTCCCGGGTCGCCGGGCCGGACGAGGCGATCAGTGCCGAGGAGCTCCAGCTCGCCGCCCGTAACCACGGTATCCCGCTGGAGGCGCTGCGCTACGACGTGACCCCGGCCGGGCTGCACTACCTGCTCATCCACTACGACATCCCGGACGTCGATCCGGCGACCCACGCGCTGACCGTCGACGGCGCGGTGGGCACCCCGTTCACCGTCGACCTGGCCGAGTTGCGCCGGCGTCCCCGGGTCACCCACCAGGTCACGCTGGAGTGCGCCGGCAACGGTCGGGCGCTGCTGCGCCCTCGGCCGGTGAGCCAGCCGTGGCTGGTCGAGGCGGTGGGCAACGCCGAGTGGGCCGGCACCCCGCTGGCGCCGCTGCTGCGCGAGGCGGGGCTCGCCCCGGACGCCGTGGACGTGGTGTTCACCGGCGCCGACCACGGGTTCGAGCGGGGGATCGAGCAGGACTACCGGCGCGCGCTACCGGTCGCCGACGCGCTGCGCGAGGAGGTGCTGCTGGCGTACGAGATGAACGGTGCTCTCCTGCTGCCGCAGCACGGCGCGCCGCTGCGGTTGATCGTGCCCGGCTGGTACGGGATGGCGCACGTGAAGTGGCTGCGCTCGATCACGGTGCTGACCGGCGAGTTCGACGGCTACCAGAACGCGGTGGCCTACCGGCTGCGCGCCGACGCCGACGACCCGGGCGTGCCGGTGACCCGGATCGAGCCCCGTGCCCTGGTCCGGCCGCCGGGCTTCCCGGACTTCATGTCCCGCGCCCGGGTGCTGCGGCCGGGGCGGTGCACGGTGGACGGTCGGGCCTGGTCCGGGCACGCGCCGGTGACCTCGGTGGAGGTGACCATTGACGGCGGCGTGACGTGGGCGCCGGCGGTGCTGGACGAGCCCACCGGCGGGGAGTGGGCGTGGCGTCGGTGGCGCTTCGAGTGGACGGCGGAGCCGGGGCGGCACGTGCTGGGCGCGCGGGCGACCGACGCCTCGGGGCGGAGCCAGCCGGTGGAGCAGCCGTGGAACCGGGGCGGCTTCGCCAACAACATGGTGCAGCGGGTCGAGGTCGTGGTGCCGGCGGAGTGAGCGTTGGACCCGGCGGGGACGGGCCGGGACGGGTCGGAGGTGGTCAGCCGCCGAAGCCGGAGTCGGCCGGCAGGGAGATGTCGGGCTTCTCCAGCTCCTCGACGTTGACGTCCTTGAAGGTCATCACCCGGACGTTCTTGACGAACCGGGCGGGACGGTACATGTCCCACACCCAGGCGTCGTGCATCTCGACCTCGAAGTAGACCTCGCCGTCGGAGTTGCGCACGTGCAGGTCCACCTGGTTGGCCAGGTAGAAGCGGCGCTCCGTCTCCACGACGTAGGAGAACTGGCGGACGATGTCGCGGTACTCCCGGTAGAGCTGGAGCTCCATCTCGGTCTCGTACTTCTCGAGATCTTCCGCGCTCATCGCACTCCGCCTTCCATGACCACATCTTCCCCCACCGGCGCGGGAGGTCGGGGCTGCTCGCCCAACGCCACGCCGACGGTACCCCCTGACGCGCCGAAGCGCGCCATCGGCTCGTTCGGACCCGCACCCACCGGTCGACGGGATCTGGGGGGCCGCCCGTCCAGGCCGGACACGGCGGCCACGTTCACGTACGAGAAACGGTGTTCCCGGCACGGTCCGTGCGCCCGCAGGGCCGCGGTGTGCTCCGCCGTGATGTAGCCCTTGTGCTCGGCGAAGCCGTAGTCGGGGAACGTTCCGTCCAGCTCGACCATGATCCGGTCCCGGGTGACCTTGGCCAGCACGCTCGCCGCCGCCACGCAGGCGGCCACCCGGTCGCCCTTCCAGACCGCCAGCCCCGGCACGTCCAGCCCGTCGACGCCGAAGCCGTCGGTCAGCACGTAGTCGGGGCGGGTGTCCAGCGACGCCAGCGCCCGGCGCATCGCGGCGAGGTTGCACACGTGCAGGCCCCGGGCGTCCACCTCGTCGGCCGGGATCACCACCACCGCGTACGCCAGGGCGCGGGTGACCACCTGCTCGTAGACCCGCTCCCGGCTGGCCGGGGTGAGCAGCTTGGAGTCGGCCAGCCCGTCGATCTCGCCCCGCCGTCCCTCGGGCAGCACCGCCGCCGCCGCGACCAGCGGGCCGGCGCAGGCGCCCCGGCCGGCCTCGTCGGCGCCCGCCACGTGCCGGAAGCCGCGGCGTTGCAGGGCGCGCTCCAACGCGTACAGCCCGGCCTCCCGGCGCACCACCGTGCGCGGCGGGGTCAGCACGACGTACCGCCGGCGGTGGGGACGCCCCCGGCGGACCCGGCGGACCCGGCGGGCGGGGGCGGCGCGTCGGGCCACACGGCCAGCACCCGGCCCAGCAGGGCCGGCAGGTCGGCCGGGTAGTACCGCTCGGTGGTGGCGGCCAGTTCGTCGGCCGGCCACCAGCGGTGCCCGAAGACGCTGGCCCGCTCGACCGCGTCGAAGCCGGCGGTGTCCACCTGCCAGGACGGCACCCGGACCAGGAAGAACTCCTGCTCCTGCTGGTACTGGCGGCCGTCGAACGGGAACCGGATCGTCTCCCGCCACACCGGCTCGCCCAGCTCGGCCGGGGCCAGCCGCAGGCCGGTCTCCTCGGCCAGCTCCCGGGCCGCGCCGGCGGCCGGGGACTCCCCCGGCTCCAGCCCGCCGCCGGGGGTGAACCAGTACCGGTGCTCGGGACGCGCCGGGTCTGAGCCGGCGAGGAGCAGCACCCGGCCGGCGGCGTCGACGAGCAGCACGCGCGCCGCGCGTCGATGGGTGTAGACCGTCACCGTTCCAGCCTGCCAGACCCGTCCCGGGTCGCCCACGCCCACCCGGGAGCCGGCGGGGACGGCGCGGCGGATCAGGGGTTGGGGACGCCGTCGAACGACTTCGGGACGGTGAGCCAGGTGGCGCGGCTGACCGGCCAGAACACGGTGAAGGCGCGGCCGACCACCTGGTCCTCGGGGATGGTGGCGCTCTGGATGTTCTGCCCGGACTGCTGCCAGTGCTCCAGCGAGTCGCCGGAGGCCGAGCGGTGGTCGCCCATCACCCACAGCCGCCCCTTCGGGACGGTGATGTCGAACTCCTGGTCGGCCGGCTTGTCCTGCTGGCCGTTCGCCGAGTAGATGTACGGCTCGTCGAGCGACCTGCCGTTGATCACCAACCGCTCCTGCGGGTCGCAGCAGACCACGTGGTCGCCGCCGACGCCGATCACCCGCTTGATGAAGTCCTCGCCGTCGGGGTTGCCGCTCCACTCGGTGGGCGCCTTGAAGACGACCACCTCGCCCCGGTGCGGTGACCGGAAGTCGTACACCAGCTTGTTGACCAGCACCCGATCGTTGATCTGGAGGGTGTTCTCCATGGACGGCGAGGGGATGTAGAAGGTCTGCAGCACGAAGGCCCGCACCAACACCGCGACCAGGATCGCCACGCCCAGGAGGATGGGCAGCTCCTTCCAGAAGGAGCCGCTCTTCTTGTCGGTCTGCTCGTCAATCACGGGTGGAGCCTACGTCGCCGGGACCACCCGGGCCGTCCGGAACGCGCGAGAACGGATGCCGCGGCCGAGACCGGGACGAGCAGCAGCACACCGCCCGATCCGGTGGGTCGCACCGGGGCCGGGGAGTCGCCGGCCGTCGTGACGGTCCTGCCGACCCCGGCGAAGGTCTCCGGCACCGGCAGCGACGCCCACCGGGAGGACGGCCAGACCACCATGAACGCCCGCCCGACGACGTTGTCGATCGGCACCGGGCCCTGGCAGCGGGCGTCCTGGGAGACCAGCCGGTGGTCGCCCATCACGAAGATCTGACCGGGTGGGACCACCACCTCGTCGAAGCGCCGCGACCGGCACTCCCGGGGGTTCGGCGGAAGGTCCAGCGGGGAGTCCTGGATCACGTACGGCTCGTCGAGCGGGATGTCGTTGACGGTGACCCGGCCCTGGTCATCGCAGCACCTCACCCGGTCGCCGGGCAGGCCGACGACCCGCTTGATGAAGTCCTTCTCGCCGGGGCGGCTGACCCCGACCAGGTCGCCGATCGTGCGGGCGAACCTCCCGGCGATGCCGGGCTCGGGCTCCTGAGTCTGCTGGGGGACCCACCTGTCGGTGCCCCGGAAGACCACCACCTCGCCGCGCCGCGGCTCCCGCACGTCGTAGACGACCTTGTTGACGAGCACCCGGTCGCCGATGAGCAGAGTGTCCTCCATCGACCCGGACGGGATGAAGAACGCCTGGAACAGGAAGGTGCGGATCAGCAACGCCAGGCAGAAGGCGACGATCAGCAGCAGGGGCAGTTCCTGCCAGAGCGGCATCTGCCGGCGGATGCGTCGGGAGCGCCGGTGCCACGGGTCGACGGAGCCGTCCTCGTCAAGCGTCCGCACCTGGCCACTCCCCGGTCCGCAGAAACGACACTACCGCCCGGGAGCCTCGTCGAGGCCCCGCGGGCGGTAGTGGGACGATCCGTGGTCGCGGCTGCCGCCGCGCCGCGTCGATGCCCGCCTGCGCCCGTGCGAACAGCGTAACCGGGGCTGGCCCGTACGACATCCGCGCAGCTCAGGCGGTGTGGCGAGCGAACGGTCAGCTCGGCTGCTTCTCGCGACGCTCCTTGATCTTGGCCTTCTTGCCCCGCAGCTCGCGCAGGTAGTAGAGCTTGGCGCGACGGACGGCACCACGGGTCACGATCTCGATCCGGTCGATCGCCGGGCTGTTCACCGGGTAGGTCCGCTCGACACCCACGCCGAAGCTGATCTTGCGGACGGAGAAGGTCTCGCGCAGGCCGTCACCCTGGCGGCGGATGACGACGCCCTGGAAGATCTGGACACGGGAACGGTTGCCCTCGACGACCCGCGCGTGCACCTTGACGGTGTCACCGGCGCGGAACTCGGGAATGTCGACCCGCTTCGACTGGGCGTCAAGGGCGTCCAGGATGTTCATCGCTGCGTCCTCGTGAGGCTCACGGCGCACCGTCACTCGGTGCGCGGATGGGTGATTCTGATCCCCGGGTGGCGACCGACGGGCGGCCCCGGTCGGGAATCCTCGCAACCGCCCACGGCGCAGGCGGATACGGCAACCTCCCTACTTTGCCACATCCCCCGGCGGCACCTGAAATCCGGCCCGGTCCAGGGCCGCTCTGTCCCGCTTGTCCAGGCTCGCCGGGTCGAGCGCGGCGAACATGTCGGGCCGGCGGGTCACGGTACGCACCAACGCCTCGTCGCGCCGCCAGCGGGCGATCCGTCCGTGGTCGCCGGAGCGGAGCACCTCCGGCACCTCGTGCCCCCGCCAGGCCGCCGGCTTGGTGTACATCGGCGCCTCCAGCAGCCCGTGGGCGTGCGACTCCTCGTCCAGCGAGCCGGCGTTGCCGAGCACCCCGGGCAGCAGCCGGGTGACCGCCTCCAGGATCACCAGCACCGCCACCTCGCCGCCGAAGAGCACGTAGTCGCCGAGCGACACCTCGGTCACCCGCATCCGGGTGGCGGCGTGGTCGAGCACCCGCTGGTCGATGCCCTCGTACCGGCCGCAGGCGAACAGCAGGTGCGACTCGGTGGCCAGCTCGTGCGCCATGGCCTGGGTGAACGGTTCCCCGGCCGGGGAGGGCACCAGCAGCCGGGGCCGGGCCAGCCCGTCGGGGGTCAGCCCGTCGGGGGTCAGCTCCGGCGGGGCGAGGGCGTCGAGCGCGTCCCCCCACGGCTCGGGCCGCATCACCATGCCGGGCCCGCCGCCGTAGGGGGTGTCGTCGACGGTGCGGTGCACGTCGTGGGTCCAGCTCCGCAGGTCGTGCACGGCCAGCCGCAGCGTCCCGTTCGCCCGGGCCTTGCCGATCAGCGACAGGTCGAGCGGGGCGAGGTACTCGGGGAAGATCGACACGACGTCGACGCGCATGCGCGGGTGCTCCAGCGGTCTAGAGGTCGAGCAGACCGGCCGGCGGGTCGACGACGACGCGTCCGCCGGCGAGATCCACCTGGGGGACGATCGCCTTGACGAACGGGATGAGCGCGGTCCGCCCCTCGGGGCGGCGCAGCACCAGCAGGTCCGAGGCGGGCGCGTGGTCGATGCGGGCCACCTCGCCGAGGTGCTCGCCGCCCGGGGTGACCACGGCGAGCCCGACGAGCTGGTGGTCGTGGAACTCCTCCGGGTCCTCCGGCGGGGCGACGTCGCCACTGTCCACCCCGAGCAGGGTGCCGCGCAGCGCCTCGGCGACGTCGCGTTCGAGAATGCCCTCGAAGGCGACCAGCATCCGCCCCTGGTGCCAGCGGGCGGACTCCACGGTCAGCTCGGCCGGGACCCGGAACTGCACGCCGGGACCGGGGGCGGGGTTGGCCGGCGGCGCCGCGCCCGGCTCGGCACTGAGTACCGAGCCGGGAGCGAAGCGTGCCTCGGGCTCGTCGGTGCGCACCTCCACGGTGACCTCACCGCGGATGCCGTGCGGCTTGCCGATCCTGCCGACGATGAGCAGCATCAGTACGAATCGACGATGTCGACGCGCACACCGCGCCCACCGATGGAGCCGATCACCTGGCGCAGCGCCTTGGCGGTCCGGCCGGACCGCCCGATCACCGTGCCGAGGTCCTCCGGGTGCACGCGGACTTCCAGCCGCTTGCCCCGACGGGAGTCGACCATCCGGACCCGGACGTCGTCCGGGTGGTCGACGATGCCCTTGACCAGGTGTTCGAGCGCCGGACGCAGTGCCATGTCAGGCCTGCTCGCCGGCGTTCGCGGCGGGCTGCTCCTCGGCCTTCGGCGCCTCGGCCGGGGCCTCGGCCTTGGCGGCCTTCCTGGCCGGCTTCGCCGGGGCGTCGGTCAGGCCGGCGGCGGCCTTCGCCTCGGCCTCGTACGCCGCCTTGCGGTCGGCGCGCTCGGCGGCGACCTTCAGCGGCGGCGGGGCCGGCAGGCCCTTGAACTTCTGCCAGTCACCGGTCAGCTCCAGCAGACGCTGCACGGCCTCGCTCGGCTGCGCGCCGACGGACAGCCAGTACTGGACCCGCTCCGACTTGACCTCGATCACCGAAGGGTCCTCCTTCGGCTGGTACACACCGACGAACTCGATCGCGCGACCGTCACGCTTGGTGCGCGCGTCGGCGACGACGATGCGGTACTGCGGGTTGCGGATCTTGCCCATCCGCAGGAGCCGGATCTTTACGGCCACAGTTGTTTCGCTCCTGTTGCGATCTCACCGGCCCAACACGGGCGGTGCACGGGTGAGCGCCGACCGGCACAGTGGGGTTGGGCCGGAGACTGCTCGGTGGACTGGCGACGCGCCCGGGTTAGAGGGCGCCGGACGCGCGCCGGATACCAGCGACCCATTCTGCCAGATCGGGCCCGGATCCCTCACACCGGCGGGCCAGGTCACCCGGCCGGCCGGCCCGATGGCGCCCTTCGCGCCCTTTGTCCGACTGTCCGGGCCCGTCGCGGCGACGGCTCACCGGACCGGCGGGCGATCCCAGCCGTCCGGCAGCTTCTCCGGCACCTCCCACCCGGGCGGCGGGGTGAAGTCGCACCAGGTCCCGTCGAACGGGAACTCGCCGGCCTCGGCCCGGGCGATCACCCGCAGCCCCTCGGCGCGCACCGCGGCCTCGTCGGCAACCCAGTAGTCGTCGGGGAGGGCCAGCCGCTCGGCGAACTCCTCCTCGTCCTTCCACTCCCAGCTGCGGTCCGGCCGGATCACCACGTCGAGGTCCTGGTCGACCATGTCCACCCCGGCCACGGCGCCGTCGTCCCAGCGGACTCCCGGCTCCTCCAGGTTGACGTACCAGTTGGTGAAGCGCCCGTCGGCGTCGGAGAACCACCAGACCGAGTGGGCCGCGCCGACGGGCAGGAACTTCAGCACCGACGGGCCGTTCCACGACCCGCGCGCCAGCCGGTACGACGACGTGACCCACTCGGCGAACGGCATCGCCCGCATCCCGAGGCCGGCCTCGGTGACCTCGTAGGCCACCGGCGAGTCCCGGGCGACGAAGATGAGCAGCCCGCGCTCGTCGTCGCTGACCACCCGCCCCGCCCGGACCCAACCGATCCGGCCGTGCCGCACGTTGCGATGCATGATCAACCGGCCGGGCGCGAACGTCATGGGCACCGACCCTACCGGGGCGCGCCCGGGGAGGGCGGGCGCCGATGTTCCGACACCCGATCGGCCGTTTCGGGCTGTCGATCCCCGTCGCTGAATCGCTACGGTGTGATGGACGCCGGGTCACCGAGGGAAGGACCGCCTGTGTCGGAGGACGTACGGGTCGAACTGCCCAGCGGCGAGACGGTCTGGGTCCGGGTCGCCGGCACCGCCGGCCCGGCCGACGTGGGCTGGCGGGAGGACCAGGTGTACCGCCTGGAGGGCCTGCTGGAGACGGTGCGGGGGGTGGCGGGCAGCGTCCGGGCCGGGCTGCACGAGGCCCGGCCCGACTCGGTCAGCGTGGAGTTCGGGGTCACCATGTCGGCGAAGACCGGCCGGGTGCTCAGCGTGCTCACCGAGGCCGGCGCCGAGGCCAACCTGAAGATCACCCTGGGTTGGCAGACCGGCCCGGCCGACGACCGCCCGGCGCCCACGGGCACGAACGGCTGAGGGGCCGCGCGTCATGGGGGTCCCGCTGATCACCGACGGATTCGACGAGATCAGCCGGGCCCTGCGGTCCACCGTGATCGAGGTGCCCCGGGGCGACGGCATCCGCGGCGGCACGGCCTTCTTCGTCGCCCCCGGCTACGCCCTGACCTGCGCGCACGTCGTGAACGGCCGGGAGGGCGCCACGCTGCCGGTGCGCTGGGGCGGCCGGCCGCTGAGCGCCCGGGTCGTGCACGCCGCCCCCGCTTCCCCCGGCGGCCAGCCGATCTGGCCCCTGCCCGACCTCGCGGTGCTCCGGGTCGCCGACGCGCCCGCCGAGCACCCCTGCGTGTGGCTCGGCGAACAGCCGCCGCCCGACGGCGCGCCGCTGCACACCTTCGGCTTCGCCGGGGCGTACGGCACGCCCGAGCCCACCCCGGCCTGGCTCTCCTCGGCGGGCCGGCAGGGCGTCCGGGGCGCCACGGCGCTGCGGATCCGCGACGACGAGCTGGCCGAGGGCAGCTCCGGCAGCCCGATCGTGGACCTCACCAGCGGCGAGGTGTGCGCGGTGGTGAAGACCGCCCGCAGCCCCGGCGACCCGTACGGTGGGCTGGCCGTTCCTCTGGGCGAACTGCGCGGGCTGCCCGTGGCCCTGCTGCGCGAGCTGTGGCGCGGCCACGACCGGCACCACGGCGCCGACGGCTCCTGGGCCCACGCCGTGGACCGGTTACGGGCCCGGCGCGCCGCCAGCACGCCGCCCGAGGTGGCCGAGCTGCTCGACCCGGGGGCGAAGCTGCCGGTGCTGCGGGCCGCCGAGGAGGCGAAGCTGCGCGGCATCCTGGCCCGGTTGCCGGCGGCCGACGACGCGCACCAGCTCTACGAGCGGGCGTGCGGCCGGTGGTCGCCGACACCGGCCCAGCCGCTGCTGGACCGGCGCGACGTGGTCCGCGCCCTCGACGACGTCGCGCGGGCCCGGCGCGGGGAGCTGCACCCGCTGCTCGTCTTCGCCACCGCGCTGATCCCCCGCTGCCCGGTCGCCGAGCGGGGCCGGCTCCAGGACTGGGTCGACGACCTGGCGTTCCGGCTGGGCCAGCGGGCCCAGCTCGCGCAGCACCGGCCCGCCCGACTCCCCGCCCAGCGGGTGCCGCCGGGGGAAGCGTCGTCGGTGTTGGTCGAGGTCACCCCCGCCGGCCACGACCAGCGGCGCTACCTGTTGTCCGTGTCCGTCTACCGGGGCCGGGACGACGTACGCTGCCTGGCCCAGCACGACGAACCGATGGCCCTGCCCCAGTTGGAGGCCGCCGTGCGCCGCGAGCTGCACGTCGGGCTCCGCCAGCTCGGTTGGGGCCGCACCGTGATGATCGAGCTGACGCTGCCGCCGGAGCTGCTCGACCTGCCGATCGACGAGTGGGTCCTCGCCCCGCACGACGTCGCCCCGCTCGGGCTGGTCCGGCCCGTGCTGGTGCGCATCGCCGACGACGGCGAGGACGGGGCGGCCGGGCCGGAGGCGCAGGAGCGCTGGGAGGCACTGTCGGCGGCGGCGGAGGGAATGTCCTTCGCCACCGTCGACTGTCGCGCCGAGACGGATCCGACCTGGTTCTACGCCCACCTCACCACGACCAACCCGGCGGGCGTGCTGCTGCCCGGCCCGACCACGGACCCGGCCCAGCGCACGCTGCTGGAGGTCGGGGTGCGGGCCGGGGCGCCGGTGGCCCTGTGGAGCCGGGCGGGCTGCGACCGGCATCCCACCCCGGGGGGCGCCGGCGCCTGCCGGGGGGCGGCGTTCCTGGCCGACCTGGAGTCCCGGCTGCGCCGCCGGCCGATCGGGGCGCTGCCGCTGGAGGTCCGGCAGCTACGCGCCGCGGCGGTGGCGGCCCGCGACGACAACCACTGCGGGCACCGGCTGGTCCTGCTCTGGGACAACCCGTTCCGGCGCTACCGGGACCCCTCGACGCTCGACGCGCAGTGGTGAGACCGGCGCGGGCCGGCCGACAGGAGGGACGAGACCTTGCAGGACTGGTGGATCTATCGGGGCACGGGGAGTCCCCACTCCGGGATACTCCGGCTGCCCCCTCCCCCGCCCTGGCGGGTGTTCGACGGCGCCCCCCTGGTGCCGCCGCCGTCGAGCCCGGACGACGCGGCCGGCCGACGGCTCGGTGAGCTGCACCGCGCGGTCAGCTACCAGCCCCGCCCCGACGAGCTGGAGCTGGTGAACGCCGCCCTCTACCTGCGGCGCCCGCTGTTGATCACCGGCAAGCCGGGGGTGGGCAAGTCGACTCTCGCCTACGCGGTGGCGCACGAGCTGGCTTTGGGCCCGGTGCTGCGCTGGCCGATCACCAGCCGGTCCACCCGCGCCGAGGGGCTCTACAGCTACGACGCGATCGGCCGGCTCCAGGAGGCCAGCCTGCACCACCAGCTCGGCACGCCGGGAGACCTCCCGATCGGCCGCTACCTGCACCTGGGCCCGCTCGGCACGGCCCTACTGCCGTACGAGCACCCCCGGGTGCTGCTGATCGACGAGATCGACAAGAGCGACGTGGACCTGCCGAACGACCTGCTCAACATCTTCGAGGACGGCGAGTACCGCATCCCGGAGCTGCAACGGATCGCCGCCAGCCAGCCGCAGGTCGAGTTGCCGATCGAGGGCAGCACGGACCTGGTCGCGGTGCACCAGGGCGTGGTGCGCTGCCACGCGTTCCCGCTGGTCATCATGACCAGCAACGGCGAGCGCGAGTTCTCCCCCGCGTTCCACCGCCGGTGCCTGCGGCTGGACCTGGGCCAGCCGGACGCCGAGCAGCTCGCCGCGATCGTCGCCGCGCACTTCGGGACCGAGCCGACGGCCGAGACGGCCGACCTGATCGAGCTGTTCCTGTCCCGGCGGGAGCGCGGCACCCTCGCCACCGACCAGCTCCTCAACGCCATCTACCTCACCGTCCAGGCACCCGACGGGGGGCGGCCGGACCGGGAGCGGCTCGCGGACCTGGTGCTGCGGCAGCTCGACGCGGGGCCGGACAGCTGATGAACACGGTCCGGCTGGTGGGCGCGCTGCGCGGTCTCGACCTCGACGTGCAGCCGCGGGAGCTCGCGGACGCCCTCTGGCTGGCCCGGTTCCTGCCCGGCGGCGGCCCGCCGGGCGAGGCGCGGACGCCCGTCCCGTCGACCGACCCGGCGGACGCCGAGCCGACCGAACCGGCGGACCCGACGCCCGAGCGGACGGCCCCCGACCGGCTCCCCACGCCCCGGACGCCCCTGACCGGGCCCCGGTCCACGCCGACGCCGGACAGCGACGGCGCGTCCGACCCGGTGCGCTGGGTACGCCTGCACGTGCCCGGGCCGGCAAGACGCACGGCGGGCACCGGCGGGGCGGGCCTGCCGGTCCGCGCCCCGGCACCGCCCGCCCTGGACACCCGGGCGCTGGCCCGGAGCCTGCGTCCGCTGCGCCGCCGGGTGCCCGACCCGCACACGCTCGCCCTCGACGAGGAGGCGACCGCGACGCGGGTCGTCGAGCAGGGACTGTGGGTGCCGGTCCTGCGCCCGACGTCGCAGCCGTGGTTCGATCTGACCCTCGCCGTGGACACCGGGGCGTCGATGGCCGTCTGGCGTCCGCTGGTGGCCGACCTGGAGTTGGCGTTGACCCGGCTGGGGGCGTTCCGGCACGTCCGGCGGGTGCGGCTGCCGTCCGGGGCCGAGCCCCGGCTCACCATCGGCCCGGCCGACGGGCCCGGCGGGCCCGGCCACTCGACGCGGGAACTGCTCGACCCGCGGGGGCGCCAGCTCATCCTCGTGGTCAGCGACTGCGCCGGGCCGCAGTGGCACGACGGCTCGATGTTCCGCACCCTGCAGACCTGGGCCCGGCACGAGACCGTGGCGATCCTGCAACCGTTGCCGCAGCGGATGTGGCGGCGCAGCGGCCTGGTGCCGGTGCGCGGCCGGCTCACCGCGACCGAGGGCGACAGCGCCAACCGCCGGCTCCGGTTCGTACCCCGGCAGTGGCGGCCCGGCGCCGGCCTGCGCGGGCTCGTCCCGGTGCCGGTGTTGCAGATCCAGCCGGACTGGCTGGCCGGCTGGGCACGGCTCACCGGCACCGGCGCCGGCACGATCGACGCGGTGGTCACGCTGCCGCCGCAGCCCGGGCCGCCGGCCCCCGCCGAGCCGGTCGACGGCCCCCCGCAGGACGAGGCGGCCCGGCGGCTGAGCCGGTTCCTGGCCACCGCCAGCCCGGAGGCGCTGCGGCTGGCCACCCAGCTCGCGGACCTTCCGGTGACGCTGCCGATCATGCGCCTGGTGCAGCAGGCGTCGGCGGTGCCGGCCCATCCGGCGCACCTGGCGGAGGTGCTCCTCGGCGGGCTGCTCGTCCGGCAGCCCGACCCGGCGGGCGACCTGCGGTTCGACTTCCACCAGGGCATCCGGCCGATGCTGCGGGACCTGCTGCTGCACACCGACCTGCTGCACCTGCGGCACGAGATCGCCCGGTTCCTGGCCCGCCAGATGGGGATCAGCATGCGGGAGTTCGCGGCGGCGCTGAGCGCCCCGGCCGGGGTGGCCGGCGACGCGGGGCTCGGTGAGTCCTTCGGCCGCCTCCCGGCCACGGTGCTGACCCGGCTCGGCGGCCGGCACCGGGAGCTGATCGAGTTCGTCGAGCAGCGGGAGCAGGACGCCCGCCTGCCGTCCCCGGCCAACGGCCACCACCCGGACCCCCGGGTGACGACGGAGCCGGCCCCGTCCGGCGCCGACCCGCCCGTGGACGCGCAGGATCTCGACGGGCTCGACGCGACCATCCGGGCGTTACGGCAGGCGACGGCCGGCGGCCCGGACCGCGCCGGCCTGACCCGTCTCGCCCACGCGTTGCGCGCCCGGTTCCAGCTCACCGGGGACGTCGCCGACCTGGTCGAGGCGGCGTCGATCCTGGAGCAGGTGCGGGGGCGGGCCGGCGGCGGCACGGAGCCGGACGACCCCGACGCGGTGCTCGACCTCGCCGAGGTCCGGCTGTCGCTGTGCACCGAGCGCGGCGCCACGGCCGACCTGAACGAGGCCGTGGCCCTGTTCCGCAGCGCCCTCGCCGCGCCCGACGGCCCGCGCTCGCAGTGGTGGCGCGGCACCGTCGGGCTGGCCCGCGCGCTGGTGGTCCGGGCCGACCGGCTCGGCACGGTGCCCGACCTCGACGAGGCGGTCGAGCTCTACCTCGCGGCGGCCGGAACGGCCCCCGGGCCGGGCGGGGACGACCTGCGGCTGCGGGCCGTCGACGCGCTGCTGCGCCGGTACGCGCTGACCGGGGACACGACCGCCCTGACCCGGGCGGACGCGGTCAGCGGCGACGCCCCGGCCACGGCGGGGCGGCACAGTCGTCGGGTACGCCTGGCGGACCTGCTGCGCCGCGCCGCCCGGGAGACCGGCGAGCCGGACCTGCTGCGCCGCGCCGCGGCCCTGTACGTCGAGGCCGCCGAGCGTTCCGGGCCGGACGGCGACGCCCGGGTCCTGCGCGGCCTCGCCGAGGCGCGGGGCGAGCTGTCCGTCGCCACCGGTGACCCCGCCGAGCTGGACGCGGCGGTGGAGGCGGCACGGGCCGCCGTGGCGGCCGGCGGCCGGGACGACGTGACGCACGTCGAGTGCCTGGCCACCCTCGGCCGGGTGCTGCGCCTGCGCGTCGACCGGGACCGTCGGGACGGCGACCTCGACGCGCTGGTCGACGCCGCCCGCCGGCTGCTCGACGCGGTGCCCGGCTTCCACCCGGACCGGCACCACCACCTCGCCGCGCTGGGCGACGCCCTGCGCCTGCGGTACGACGCGGGCGGTGACGCGGGCGACATCCAGGAGGCGTGCGCCCGGTACGAGGAGGCCGTGCGGACGTCCCCGACCTCCGGCGCACAGCTCGGCCGGCGGCTGGCCGACCTCGGCGACGCGCTGCGGGCCCGGGCCGACCGGTTCGGCTCCCGGGCCGACCTGGACGCCGCCCGGCAGTCCCTCACCCGGGCGGTCGACGTCACGCCCGCCGACGACCCCCGGCTGCCCGACCGGGTCCGCCTGCTGGCGGAGGTGCTGCTCGCGCTGCGCGAGCGGTCCGCCGCGGTGGCGGTCTACCGCCGGGCGGTGGAGTTGCACGGCCGCCGGCACGGCCCGGACGGCGACCCCACCGTCGACGTGCGGGTCGCGTTCGGCCGGGCGCTGCTGGCGGCGGAGCGGTTCGCCGAGGCCCGGGAGGAGCTGCGGGCGGTGGCCGACATCCTCACCCAGCGGCTCGGCCCCGGGCACCGCCGCACCCTGGCCGTCCGGTCCGCGGCGGCCGAGGCGCTGGCCGGCCTCGGCGACCCCGGCGGGGCCGGTCGTGAGCTGCGTGACGTGCTGGCCGGGCAGATCCGCTCGCTCGGCGCGGACGACGCGGACCCGGCGGCGACCCGGCGGCTGCTGGACCGGCTGGCCGGGGACGGGTAGCTCGGGGCCCGGGCAGTCGGCGGGGCGGGGCGCCCGAGCGGCGTGGTCGGCGCAGCTCGCGCGGGCCCTTCGACCGGGCACCCGCGAGTTATCCTCGGCTCTTGGGATCGACGCATTTATCTGGGTCGCTCGTCGGAGCGCGGCCTGCGGCACTTGGCGGAGGGATGGCCGAGCGCATGAGGGAAGCCGAGTTCGGGTCCGCACCGACGATCCTGCCGGACCAACTGCTCGACGAGCTGGCGGAGAACGGCACCGACGTGCTCCGACACGTGATCCGGCGGGTGCGGGCCGAGGCGGGCGCCGGGGGACGGATCGTGGCCCGGTTCAACAACCAGAACGGCGGCGTGCCCACCGCGCCGTACCTGGGCCGGGACGCCCCGGCCGGGCCCGGCGCGGACGAGGCGGGCCCGTGACGGACGCCGGGCCGGCGCCGGTGCCGTTCCAGGAGTTCGTGCTGAAGGTGCACAGCCGGTGCAACCTGGCCTGCGACTACTGCTACGTCTACGAGATGGCCGACCAGAGCTGGGCCCGCCGGCCCCGGGTGATGAGCGCCGAGGTGGTGCGGCGGACCGGGGAGCGGATCGCCGAGCACCTGCGCGACCACGGGGTCACCGAGGCCAGCGTCGTCCTGCACGGCGGCGAGCCGCTGCTCGCCGGGGCCCGCCGGCTGGAACACGTGGTGACGGAGCTGCGCCGGCTCGCCGGGGCGGGGACCGCGCTGTCCTTCGTGGTGCAGACCAACGGGACCCTGCTCGACCAGGACATGCTGGAGGTGTTCCGGCGGCACGACGTGCGGGTCGGGGTGAGCCTCGACGGCGACCGGGCCGCGACCGACCGGCACCGCCGCCGCCCCGACGGCGCCAGCAGCTACCCGGCCACCGTCCGCGCCCTGGACCTGCTGTCCGGGCCGCGCTACCGGTCGCTCTTCGCCGGCCTGCTGGCCACCGTGGACCTGCGCACCGACCCGGTCCGCGCCTACGAGGCGCTGCTGGAGTTCGACCCGCCGGTGGTCGACTTCCTGCTGCCGCACGGCACCTGGACCGACCCGCCACCGGGCCGGTCGGCCGACCCGGCCTCGACCCCGTACGCGGACTGGCTGATCGCGGTCTTCGAGCGCTGGTACGCGGCGCCGCGCCGGGAGACCGGCGTGCGGATACTGGAGGAGATTCTGGTGCTGCTGCTCGGCGGGGCGAGCCGCGTCGAGTCCGTCGGGCTGTCCCCGGCCGCGTTCGTGGTGGTGGAGACCGACGGCGAGATCGAGCTGGTGGACACGCTGAAGGCGGCCTACCCGGGGGCCGCGGCGACCGGGCTGACCGTGCACTCCGACCGGTTCGACGCGGCGCTGGCCCATCCCGCCGTGCGGGCCGGCCAGCGCGGCGTGGCCGGGTTGCCGGGGGCGTGCCGGGCCTGCCCGGCGCACCAGGTCTGCGGCGGCGGCCTGTACCCGCACCGGTTCCGCGCCGGACGCGGCTTCGACAACCCGTCGGTGTACTGCGCGGACCTGTACCGCCTGATCGGTCACCTGGCCCGGCGGGTCGCCGGGGCGCCCGGACCGCCGCCGGCCGGGCCCCCGGACCCGGCGACGGAGCGGACGGTGCCGGGCCCGGCCGCGGCCTGACCCGCCGGCCGTGTCGGCATCCCGATAGGACATCCGGAGAGTACGGACGGAGGGTGATGTGGGCGGCGCGGAAGGCTATCCTCGTAGCTCGGCCGGGCCGCGCCACCCGGGCCCCGGGAGTCCGGCGGCCGGGACCAGGGAGGCTCGATGAGTGCTCAGCGCAGCGCCGCCGACGGCCGGCCGCGGATCGTCCTGGCCCACGCCGGCGCCGACCAGCTGTGGGCGGAGTGGCTCGGCGAGCAGCTCGAACAGGGCGGGGCCGGCACCGAACCGAAGCAGCTCGAACCCCGGCCCGCCGACGACCTCGGCGCGCTGCTGCGGGACGCGGCCGGCGACGCCGCCGGGCTGCTGCTGGTGCTGAGTGACGCGCTGCTGCGCGCCGGGACGCGCTCGGTCGCCGAGTGGGCGGAGGCGGTGGCCGCCCTGCGGGCCGAACGGGGGGACGTGCTGCGCCCGGTGGCGGTCGGGCTGCGCCGGCCGACGTTCCTCTCCGCCGGCGAGTGCCCGGTGCTCGGCGTGCTGGACGAGGCCGACGCCCGCGCCGAGGTCCTCGCCCTGTTCGGGCTGGCCGCACCGACCTCCCGCCGGTCGTCCGCCGTGCCCTGGCCGCTGCACCAGCCCCGGTACTGGCGCCAGCCCTTCCCGCCCCGCAACCAGCACTTCACGGGCCGCGAGGAGGCGCTGCGGGAACTGCGGGACCGGCTCGCCGGGGACGTGACGGCGGTGGTGCCGACCGCGGTGCTGGGCCCGGCCGGGATCGGCAAGACCCAGCTCGCGGTCGAGTACACGTACCGCTTCGCGGCCTGCTACGACCTGGTCTGGTATGTGCGCAGCGAGCAACTCTCCACGGTCCGGGCCGACCTGGCCGGGCTGGCCGCCTCGATCGGCCTGCGGATCAGCGACGACCTCGGGGTGACCGCCGACGCGGTGCTGGAGGCGCTGCGCCGGGGCGAGCCGGTCCGCGACTGGCTGCTGGTCTTCGACAACGCGCCCGCCCCGCACGAACTGGCCCGGCTGCTGCCCAGCGGCCGGGCGCCGCGGGGGCGGTGCCACGTGCTGGTGACCTCGCGGGACGAGGACTGGCGGTCCCGCGCCGACGTGCTGGAGCTGGACGTCTACCGACGGGTGGAGAGCGTCGACTTCCTGCGCCGACGGGCGCCCCGGCTGACCGAGCACGACGCCTTCGAGCTGGCCGACCGGTTCGGCGATCTGCCGCTCGCCCTCGACGCCAGCGCCGGGTACCTGTCGACCTCGCACCTGCCCGTGCGGGACTACCTGGTCGAGAGCGAGCAGCGGATGACCGCGCTGCTCAACCAGGCCCAGGTCTCGTCGTACGAGCGCCAGGTGGTGATGGCCTGGGTGCTGCCGATGAACCGGCTCCGGGAGCGCCGGCTGTCCGCCGCCCAACTCCTGCGGCTGTGCGCGTTCCTGGGGCCGGAGCCGGTGCCGATGTCCCTGCTGCTCGGCCCGCCCGACGGCAGCCGGCCGGCGGTCGAGCTGCCCGCCCCGCTCGGCGAGGAGATCGGGGACACCATGTCCCGGGCGAGCATGTTCCACGAGATCGGCGCGTACGGGCTGGCCCGGATCGGCGAGCGCGACGGCCGGGAGACCGTCCAACTGCACCGGGTCTTCCAGCAGTTCCTCCGGGAGCAGCTCACCGACGCCGAGCGCCGCACGTACGCCGGCACCGCCCGGCGGCTGCTCGCCGCCGCCGACCCGGGCGATCCGGACCAGATCGCCTACCGTCCCCGCTACGCCGACCTGCTGGTGCACGCGGAGGCCGCCGACGTGGCCGTCGCCGCGGACGATCCGGCGGTCCGCGGCCTCGTGATCAACCTGTGCCGGTACCTCTTCGCCCGGGGCGAGTACACCGCGTGCCAGCGGCTGGGCACCCGGGCCCGGGCGGCCTGGGTGGAGGTGATCGCCCGGAGCCACCCGGACGTGGTGGCGCTGAGCGTCACGCTGGCCAACGCGCTGCGCAGCCGGGGCGAGTACGAGCGGGCCCGGTCGCTGGACGAGGCGAACCTGGCCCGGGCCCGCGCCGACCTGGGCGAGGGGCATCCGGAGACGCTCGGCGCGGCGAACGGCCTGGCGGCGGGCCTGCGCCGGCTCGGCGACTGGAAGGCGGCGTACGAACTGGACCGCCAGGCCCACGAGCGTGGGCTGCTGGCGCTGGGCCCCGACCACCCCCGCACGCTGCTCACCGCGCACAACTTCGCGGTGTCCCGGCGGATGATGGGCGAGTTCCGCGCCGCGCTCGCCCTCGACGAGGACACGCTGCGCCGGTACCGGATCCGGTTCGGCGGCGAGGAGAACCGGTCGACGCTGTTCTCCGCCAACAACGTCGCCCGGGACCTGCGCGAGTGCGGGGAGTACGCCCGGGCGTGGGAACTCCAGGAGGAGGTCCACCGGCGCTACGGGGTGCTCTTCGGCCCGGACCACCCGGACTCGCTGCGGGCGATGAAGAACCTCGCGGTCACCCGCCGCAAGGCCGGGCGGTACCTCGACGCGTACCAGTTGGCCAGCGGCTGCCTGGCCCAGCACCGGCACCGGTTCGGGCCGGACTACGCCGAGACGCTGGCCGCCGCCGTCAACCTGGCCAACGACCTGCGGTGCCTCGGTGAGGCGCCCGGGGCCCGGGCCCGCGCCGAGGACGCGCTGGAGCGGCTTCGCCGCACGGCCGGCGAGGAGCACCCGTACGCGCTGTGCGCCGCCCTGAACCTCGCGATCTGCCTGCGGCTGACCGGCGCGCCGGAGGAGGCGCGCCGGCTCAACGAGCGCACCCGGGCCGGGCTGTCGGCGGCGCTCGCCCCGGACCACCCGTACACCCTGGCCTGCGGCACCAACCTCGCCAGCGACCTGCGGGCGCTCGGCGAGGTCCGGGCGGCGCGGCGGCTCGGCGAGGAGCTGCTGGAGCGGCTGCGCACGGTCCGGGGCGAGGCGCACCCCTACACCCTGGCCTGCGCGTCGAACCTCAGCGAGGACCGGCGCGCCGACGAGGACCACGAGGGCGCCCGCGACCTGCTACGGGACACCATGACGAGCTACGAGCGCACCCTCGGCGCGGACCACCCGGAGGCCGAGGCCGCGGCGGCCCGTAGCCGGCTGGACTGCGACGTGGAGCCCCCGCCGGCCTGAGCCGCGCCCCGCGCGCTCAGCCCGCCCGCCCGGCCGACGGGCTCGGACGGTCGACGGGCTCGGGCGGCGGGTACAGCCGGGCGGTCCACCGCCGCGGCACCCCGGTCGCCCCAGCGTCCCGGCCTCGGGGCCGACCGCCCGCCTGGCGGGGCCGGCCGACGCCGGGCCGCGCCGCCCGCCGGCCCGCCCGGACGGCCGGCGGCCCCGAGGCCGGGACGCGCGGGCCGACGACCGCCGGCCCACTGTGCGCGCTGCCCGGGTCGGCCGCCGGGTCGGGGTCCGCCGAACGGTCGCGGAGCTGGCTGCGGTACAGCGTCCGGTCGCCGACCACCAGGCAGGCGATCCCGGTGGCCAGCATGCTCGGGAAGAGCAGGCTCAGGTTCCCGGTCGTCTCGGCGGCCATCACGACCAGCGCGAGCGGCGCGTGGGCGATCGAGCCGAGGCAGGCCGCCATGCCGATGATCACGTACGGGGCCGGGGAGCCGGGGGCCAGCCCGAGCGGCTCCAGCAGGCGCCACACCGCCGCCCCGGCGGTCGCGCCGATCACCAGCCCGGGGCCGAAGATCCCCCCGGAGCCGCCGGAGCCGACCGACAGCGAGGTGGACACGATCTTGACGAGCGGGATGGCCAGCAGCACCCACACCGACGTGGCGAGCATCGCGTCGGCGTCGAAGGCGCGCTGCGCCGTGCCGTACCCGGTGCCGAGGACGCCCGGCACGGCCAGCCCGATCGTCCCGACCACCAGCCCCGCGAGGGTGGGACGCAGCACCCGGGGCAGCCGGCGCAGCCGCGCCGAGGCGAAGAAGCCGGCCGTCGAGTAGAACGTCCACGCGTACAGCCGGCCGAGCAGCCCGGCGAGCAGGCCGAGCAGCGGCACCACCAGCCACTGCGCGGGATGGTCCCAGCCGGTCCCGGCGACCGTGCCGAAGATCGGCTCGAAGCCGTGGAACAGCCCGAAGACCAGGAAGGACACCGCCGAGGCGAGCAGGGCCGGCACCACCACGCCGGGCGCGACGTCCGCCCGGTAGAGCAGCTCGGCCCCGAGCAGCGCGCCGCCCAGCGGTGACCGGAAGATCGCCCCGACCCCGGCGGCGAGGCCCATCGCCACCGTCGTGCGGGCCTGCTGGTAGCTGAGCTTGAACCGCCGGGCCACCACCGAGGCCAGGGCGGCGGTGATCTGCGCGGTGGGCCCCTCGCTGCCGCCCGACCCACCGGAGCCGATCAGCACCGCGGAGGCGAACATCTTGACCGCCGGCACCCGGGCCCGCATCCCGGTCGGGTCGTGGTGCGCGGCGTGGATCGCCGCGTCCGTGCCGTGCCCGCTGGCCTCCGGCGCGACCCGGAGCACCAGGGCGGTGGCGACGAACGCGCCGGCCGCGACGAGCAGCGGGACGACCACCGGGTACGGGAAGCCGCTCGCCTCGGCCGGGCCGTCCTCGCCGACCAGGCCGGGCACCCGGTGCCCGGCGATCCCGCGCAGCAGCAGCTCGTTGCCCAGGTGCAGCAGCTCGGCGAACGCGGCGGCGGCCAGCCCCGAGAGCGCTCCGGTGAGCGTCGCGAGGGGAACCCACAGGCGCAGGCCACCCGGCCCGCCGCTACCGCTCATCGGCAACTCCATCACCAGCGATGCCTCGCCAGCCGAGGCGGTGCGTCACCCGCCTCGTCGAGCGGCCGGCGACCGGGCCTGCGTCACGGGTGACCGTCCACCGTCGACCGCCACCCGCGTGCCCGATGATAGCGACCGATCCGTCACGATGGGTGCCGCTCGCGCCGTCGTCTTACGGTCTCGTCCTGCCGTCGGCGGCCGGGGCGGTGTGCGGCAGCGGCGTGCTCGGCGTCGGCGTCGTGTCGAACGGACCAACGGACGTGCCGCCGGGCGGTGACGCGCCGACGGGCCCGGCTCCGGTGACCGGGAACGCGTGGCGGGGCGGCCGGGGGTGCCGGCCGCCCCGCGCAGGCGGTGGGTCAGTAGGCGCGGGCCAGGATGGCGACCAGGTCGGACTCGTCCTCGGAGTCGGGGACCGAGCCGTCGGCGCGCAGCAGGCAGCGCACGGTGACGCCCTGGCCGTTCGCCTCGGCCTCGCCGGCCACGCCGACCGCCGACCACGGCACCCGGGCCCAGCCGGTGGCCGCCGCCCCGATCGCCTCGGCGAGCGTGGCGACCTCGACGGTGCGGGACTCGCGGTGCGCGAGGGCCTGGTCGTGCAGCACCCGCTGGTCGGCCTCCAGGGCGGCCAGCACCGCGCCGACCACGTCGGCCACCGGGGTCGGCGACTTCGAGCCGTCCGTACGCCGGACCACGACCGCGTTGCCGGCGGCCAGGTCGCGGGGGCCGACCTCGACGCGTACCGGATAGCCGCGCAGCTCGGCGTCGACGGCCCGGCGGCCGAACGGGGTGTCGGTGCGGTCGTCGAGCGCGACCCGGACCCCGGCGTCGCGCAGCGCGTCGCAGAGCTCTCTCGCCGCCTCGGCAGGGCCGCCTGGGCCCTCGCCGTCCTTGACCACCATCACGTACGCCTGGATCGGCGCCAGCCTCGGCGGCACCCGCAGTCCGTTGTCGTCGCCGTGGGCCATGATCAGGCCGCCCAGCATCCGGGTCGAGGTGCCCCAGGAGGTCGTCCAGGCGTGCTCCCGGCCGCCCTCGGCCGAGGAGTAGCTGATGTCGAACGCCTTGGCGAAGTTCTGCCCCAGCTCGTGGCTGGTGCCGAGCTGGAGGGCCTTGCCGTCGCCCATCATGCCCTCGCACGTGTACGTGGCGGTGGCCCCGGCGAACCGCTCGCGGGCGGTCTTCAGGCCCACCACGACGGGGATGCCGAGCACGTTGACCATCAGGTCCTCGTACGCCTCGTGCAGGATCCGGCGGGCGTAGGCGCGGGCGTCTTCCCGCGTGGCGTGGGCGGTGTGCCCCTCCTGCCAGAGGAACTCGCTGGTGCGCAGGAAGATCCGGGGGCGCAGCTCCCAGCGGACCACGTTCGCCCACTGGTTGAGCAGCAGCGGCAGGTCCCGGTACGAGTCGATCCACTTGGCCATGAACTCGCCGATCACCGTCTCGCTGGTGGGGCGCACCACCACCGGCTCGGCGAGCTGCTTGCCGCCGCCGTGGGTGACCACCGCCAGCTCCGGCGAGAAGCCCTCGACGTGCTCGGCCTCGCGCTTGAGGTAGCTCTCGGGGATGAACAGCGGGAAGTACGCGTTCTCCGCGCCGGCCGCCTTGATCCGGGCGTCCATCTCGGCCTGAATCCGCTCCCAGATGGCGTAGCCGGCCGGTCGGATGACCATGGTCCCCCGGACCGGGCCGTTGTCGGCCAGCTTCGCCTTGGCGATCAGGTCCTGGTACCAGCGGGGAAAGTCCTCCGCACGGGGAGTGAGCACGCGTGCCATGACCGCACATCCTATGCGGCCCCCGCCGGGACGCCGTCATCGGGCGCGGTGCGCCGTTCGCCCGTCGCCCCGGGTGCACCGGTCCCCCGCCGCCGGAACTCCGACGCAACTTCTTGATCACCGGGGCGAACCGGGGTGGGTGGGGGTCAGGGGAGGGGGTGGCCGCGGAGGATGATGCGGGTGGGGGTGCGGACGACCGAGAGGTTCCGGCGGGGGTCCTCCGGGTAGACCGTCAGGTCGGCGAGGCCGCCCTCGACCAGGCCCGGGAAGCCCAGCCACTCCCGGGCCTTCCAGGAGGCGGCGGCGAGGACGTCCACCGCCGACATGCCGGCCTGCTCGTGCAGCAGCAGCATCTCCTCGGCGGCCAGCCCGTGGTCGATGCCGCCGCCCGCGTCGGTGCCGACGTAGATGGGCACCCCCGCCTCGTACGCGGACCGGACCACGTCGGGGAACCGGTCCCGCAGGGCGAGCATGTGGTCGGCGTACCCGGGGAACTTCGGGCGGGCCTGCTCGGCGATCCCGCCGAACGTCCGAATGTTGATCATCGTGGGGACGAGGGCGGTGCCCTGCCGGGCCATCAGGTCGATCAGGTCGAGGCTGAGTCCGGTGCCGTGCTCCACCGAGTCCACCCCGGCCCGCACCATGGTCTCGACGGCGGACTCGGAGAAGGTGTGCACCGCCGCCCGCGCCCCGGCGGCGTGCGCGGCGGCGACGGCGGCGGCCATCGTGTCGGCGTCCCAGGCGGGCGCGAGGTCGCCGACCCCCCGGTCGATCCAGTCGCCGACCAGCTTGACCCAGCCGTTGCCGGCGGCGGCCTGGGCGGCGACGGTGGCGGCCACCTCCGCCGCGTCGACCTCGACGCCGATGTCGCGCAGGTAGCGCTTCGGCGGGGCGACGTGCCGGCCGGCGCGGGCCAGTCGCGGCAGCTCCGGGTCGTCGTCCAGTTCGGGGTACGGGTACGGCGAGCCGGCGTCCCGGATGGCGAGGACCCCGGCGTCCCGGTCGGTGCGGGCCAGCTCGCGGGCCTGGTCGAGGGAGGTGATCGGGGCGCCGCCCCGGGCGATGCCGAGGTGGCAGTGGGCGTCGGTCAGCCCGGGCAGGATGAAGCCGCCGTCGACCACCGTCTCCGCCTCGGGCACCGGGTCGAAGGTGACCCGGTCGCCGACCAGCCAGAGATCCCGGACCTCGTCGTCCGGCAGGAGCACACCGCGCACATGCAGAGCCATGTGCACAGTCCTACCGGATCACTGCCGCGTCCGCGCGGGGGACCTCCCGTCGCCCGCCGTCGCCGACCCGGTCAGCGGGGGCGGTTGTCGCCGCCCTTGCCGAGCTTGTTGAAGTCGATCTTCGGGAGCTTGAAGCCGGGCGGCAGGCCCTGGCCACCGGCCAGGTCGTTCGGGTCCAGGCCCGGCGGGAGCTGCGGCATCCCGCCCGGGAAACCGCCCGGCAGCCCGGCGCCCGCCCCGGTGCGCGGCCGGTTGCCGCCCTTGGTGCCCTTGCGCTTGTTCTTCGGCGACTTGGTCGCCTTGCGCCGGCCACCGCCGGGCAGGCCCATCATGCCGCCCATCTGCTTCATCATCTTCTGCGCGTCGGCGAAGCGGTTGAGCAGCTGGTTGACGTCCATCACCGTGACGCCCGAGCCGCCCGCGATCCGGGCCCGGCGGGAGCCGTTGATGATCTTCGGATTGGTGCGCTCGGCCGGGGTCATCGACCGGATGATCGCCGTGACCCGGTCGAAGTGCTTGTCGTCCAGATCGGCGAGCTGGTCCTTCATCTGCCCCATGCCGGGCATCATGGCCAGCACGTTGGCGATCGGGCCCATCCGGCGCACCGCGATGAGCTGGTCGAGGAAGTCCTCCAGGGTGAACTGCTCGCCGCCCATCAGCTTGGCGGTCATCTTCTCCTTCTGATCGGAGTCGAAGGCCTGCTCGGCCTGCTCGATCAGAGTGAGGACGTCGCCCATGCCGAGGATCCGGCTGGCCATCCGGTCGGGGTGGAAGACGTCGAAGTCCTCCAGCTTCTCCCCGGTGGAGGCGAACAGGATCGGCTGCCCGGTCACCTCGCGGACCGAGAGCGCGGCACCGCCCCGGGCGTCGCCGTCGAGCTTGGAGAGCACCACGCCGGTGATGCCGACGCCGTCGCGGAACGCCTCGGCGGTGCGCACGGCGTCCTGACCGACCATCGCGTCGATGACGAAGATGACCTCGTCCGGGTTGACCGCGTCGCGGATGTCGGCGGCCTGCCGCATCATCTCGGCGTCGATGCCGAGCCGGCCGGCGGTGTCGACGATGACGATGTCCCGGGCGGCCCGCTTCGCGTGCTCGATCGAGGCGCGGGCGACCTGCACCGGGTCACCGGTGCCGTTGCCGGGCTCCGGGGCGTACACCTCGACCCCGGCGCGGCCACCGAGCACCTGGAGCTGCCCGACGGCGTTGGGACGCTGGAGGTCGGCGGCGACCAGCAGCGGCTGGTGACCCTGGGCCTTGAGCCAGCGGGCCAGCTTGCCGGCCAGGGTGGTCTTGCCGGAGCCCTGGAGGCCGGCGAGCATGATCACCGTCGGCGGCTGCTTGGCGAACTGGAGCCGCCGCCCCTCGCCGCCGAGGACGTTGATCAGCTCCTCGTTGACGATCTTGACGATCTGCTGGGCCGGATTCAGCGCCTGGGAGACCTCCGCGCTGCGGGCCCGCTCCTTGACGTTCGCGATGAAGCCCTTGACCACCGGCAGGGCGACGTCGGCCTCCAGCAGCGCCATGCGGATCTCGCGCGCGGTGGCGTCGATGTCGGCGTCGGTGAGCCGACCCTTGCCGCGGAGCTTGGTGAAGATCCCGGAGAGGCGGTCACTCAAGGTGTCAAACACGCGAACATCCCGTTTGTCAGTGTTCCGGCGGGCACAACGCGGCCGGGCGCAGGTGTCCGGCCATCGCTAGGGTAGCCCGCCGCCCGCGCCCGCGCTCCGGCCCCGCCGCCCGCGCCCGCGCTCCGGCCCCGCCGTCGAGCAGCGGGATCACGGCGGCCGGCGGCGGGCCCCAGGGCGGGGACGGTCGTCCCCGGCTCACACGGCGGCCAGGACGGCGGCCTCCAGGCGGGCCCGCTCGTCGTCCGGCGGCCAGCCGCCGACCAGGTAGAAGGCGTCCACCACGTCGCCGCCGAGGGTGCAGATCCGGGCCGCGCGGACCTGGGCGCCGGCCTCGTCGAGGGCGCAGGTCACCCGGTACAGCAGCCCGGCCGCGTCGGCGGCGCGCAGCTCCAGCAGCACCGCGTCGGTGGCCGCCTCCCGGTGCCAGACCACCCGGGGCGCCGCGCCCGACCCCCGCGCCGCGAGGGCCCGGCCGCGCAGCCGCCGGGTGACCGAGACGTCCCCGGCGACCGCCCGGCGCAGGTCGCCGCCGAGCGCGATCGGGTCGGGCGGCAGACCGTAGCGGGGTTGCACCCGGCACTCGACCAGGGCCCGGCCGTCGACCGTGGAGGCGTCCGCGGAGAGCACCTCCAGCCGGTGCAGGGCCAGGCAGCCGGCCACCGTCGCGAGCAGGCCGCGTCGGTCCGCCGCGGCCACCGCCACCCGGTCCCCGGTCAGGTGTACGACCGGCAGCGGCCCGGCGACCAGCGCCGGGTCCGGGGCGGGCGGGGCGGGCAGCACGCCGGTGTCCAGCGCGGTGCGGACCCGGGTGACCAGCTCGGCGACGAGCCGGCCCTTCCAGTCCGACCAGGCGGCCGGGCCGGTGGCCGCCGCGTCGGCGCGGACCAGGGCGTGCAGCAGGTCCAGGGTCGCCGGGTCGCCGACCTGCTCGGCGACCCGGGCGATGGTCACCGGGTCGGACAGGTCTCGGCGGGTGGCCACGTCGGGCAGGAGCAGGTGCAGCCGGACCAGCGTGCCGATCAGCGCCACCTCCGTCCCGGGCAGGCCGATCCGGGCCGCCACGGCCTCGGCCAGCGGCGCGCCCACGATGCTGTGGTCGGCGGCACCGCCGGCCCGCCCGGCGACACCCTCGCCGGGCAGCCCCTTGCCGATGTCGTGCAGGAACGCGCCGAGCAGCAGCAGGTCCGGCCGGTCCACCTCGCGGGTGTGCCGGCCGGCCTCGTACGCGGTCTGCACGAGATGCCGGTCGAGGGTGTAACGGTGCACCGGGTTGTGCTGGGGCAGGCTGCGCAGCCGGGTCCACTCGGGCAGCCAGCCGTCGATCAGCCCGTACCGGTCGCAGGTCTCCCAGGCGGGCACCAGGCCGGGACCGGCCCCGAGCAGGGTGATCAGCGCGGCGCGCGCCTCGACGGGCCACGGCGACGGCAGCGGCGGGCAGTACGCGGCCAGCCACTCGCAGGTGGCCCGGGCGATCGGCAACCGGGTGGTGGCCGCCGCGGCGGCCATCCGCAGCGACAGGCTCGGGTCGGGGCGGGCCCCGATGGCGGTGCGGGCCAGCACCAGTTCCCCGTCGTGCTCGACGACGTCCCGGGCGACCGGACGGCGCACCGGCCGGAGGTCGCCGCCCCGGCGGCGGCCGGAGCGCAGCCGGTCGGCGGACCGCCAGGCGTCGTCGAGGGCATGGCTGACGCTGCGGGCGTCCCCGGCCACCCGGCGCAGCAGCGCGTCGCCGTCGCGCACGACGACCTCCGGCCCGTGCGCGGCGTCGGACTGGGGTTGTCGCAGCCCGAGCCGGGCGGCGACCCCGTCGCGTTCCTGGGCGACCAGCCGGTCGACCCGGCGGCCGGCCTGCTCGTGCAGGGCGTCGCGGGTGTCCAGCAGGCGCAGGTGAGCGGCCCGGACGGCGGGGCGCAGCGCGTCGGTGACGCCGGCGGTGGCGATGGCCCGCAGGATGCCCACGTCGCGCAGCCCGCCGGCGGCCTCCTTGAGGTCGCCCTCCAGCAGGAAGGCCAGCTCACCGTGGGCCTGCCAGCGGGCGGTGGTGATCTCGCGCAGGCCCGGGAGCTGGCGCACGGCGGTGCGCCGCCAGTGGTCGGTGGCGGTCCGGACCAGCGTGTCGGCCAGTTCCCGGTCCCCGGCGACGAACCGGGCGTCGAGCAGGCCGAGGGCGACCTTGACGTCGTCCCGGGCCACCGAGAGCGCCTCGGCGAGGGTGCGCACCGAGTGGTCCAGCCGCACGCCGGCGTCCCAGACCGGGTACCAGATCTTCGAAGCCAGCTCGTCCACCCCGCCCACCCCGGCGTGCAGCAGCACCAGGTCAAGATCCCCGTACGGCGCACACTGCCGCCGCCCGAGCCCACCCACGGCGACCAGCGCGACGCCCTCCGGCCAGGCCGACAGGCCGCCCAACCACCGGTCGAACGCCTCCGCCCGCGCCCCCCGAGCCCCTTCCCCGATCCCCCCGGGAACGCCGACGACCCCGTTGATCAAGAGGTTTGCGTCACCGTCGCCGGTACTTCCCGACGCATTCCTCTTGATCAACGAGGTCATCTCCCGTGTTCCGGACTAGAGGGCGTCCAGGCCGCGTTCGCCCGTGCGGACCCGGACGACCTCCTCGACGCCCGTGACCCACACCTTGCCGTCGCCGATCTTGCCGGTCCGGGCGGCCCCGACGATGGCGTCCACGATCTTGTCGACGTCGATCTCGTCGGTGAGCACCTCCACCCGGATCTTGGGCAGGAACTCGACCGTGTACTCGGCACCCCGGTAGACCTCGGTGTGCCCCTTCTGCCGGCCGTACCCCTGGACCTCGCTGACGGTCAGCCCGGCCACCCCGAGGGCGTGCAGGGCCTCCTTCACCGCGTCCAGCTGGTACGGCTTGATGACTGCGGTCACCAGCTTCATGTCCAACCCCTCCATCCCAGGAACGTTAACCGGCGACCTTCTCGCTGACCGGCTCGGCGGGCTCCTCCGGGGCCGGCTTGGCGCCGGCGGTACCGCTCGGCGTCCCGATCCCGGCGAGCGCGAACGCGCCGCCGCTGCCGCCACCGGCCGGCGAGAGGTCGTAGCCGCTCTCGGCGTGCTCGGCGATGTCGATGCCCTCGACCTCGGCCTCGGGCCTGAGCCGGAAGCCGATGGTCTTCTCGATCACGAAGGCGAGCACCCAGGCAACCGCGAACGACCAGACGGTCACGATCAGGCCGGCCACGGCCTGCCGGCCGAACTGGGTCAGGCCGCCGCCGTAGAACAGGCCGTCGGAGGCACCGATCACGTCGGTGATCGCGCTGTTGACGGAGTTGGTGGCGAACAGGCCGAGCCAGAGCGAGCCGATCCAGCCGCCGACGAAGTGCACGCCGACCACGTCGAGGGAGTCGTCGTAGCCGAGCCTGTACTTCAGGCCGACGGCGAAGGCGCAGGCCGCACCGGCGACGATGCCGAGCAGGACTGCCGCCCAGGGGGCGATGAAGCCGCAGGCCGGGGTGATGGCGACCAGGCCGGCGACCGCGCCGGAGGACGCGCCGACCAGGGTCGGCTTCCTGTCCTTGATCCACTCCACCGCGAGCCAGCCGAGCACCGCCGCGGCGGTGGCGAGCTGGGTGTTGATGAACGCGAGGCCGGCGACCGAGTCGACGGTCAACTCCGAGCCGGCGTTGAACCCGAACCAGCCGAACCAGAGCAGGCCGGCGCCGAGCGCGACCAGCGGGATGTTGTGCGGCTTCATGCCCTCGCGGGGCCAGCCGAGCCGCTTGCCGAGCACCAGCGCCACGGCCAGGGCCGCCGCCCCGGCGTTGATGTGCACCGCGGTGCCACCGGCGAAGTCCAGCGCGTGGAGGTCACCGCCGACGATGCCGCCGCCCCACACCCAGTGCGCGACCGGGAAGTAGACCAGCGTCGCCCAGCCGAAGGCGAACAGCAGCCAGCCGGCGAACTTGGCCCGGTCGGAGATGGCGCCGCTGATCAGCGCGACGGTGATCACCGCGAAGACCATCTGGAACGCCATGAACACGTAGAGCGGAACCCCGATGCCGCTGGGGTTCTCCGCGGTGGCACCCCACAGGTCCGTCTCGGCCAGGAAGGTCCTGGTGCCGAGGTACGCGCCCGGGTCCCCCCAGAATCCGTTCACGTCGGTCCCGAAGGCGACGCTGAAGCCGTAGAACCACCACAGAACAGAGATGAGCCCGATGGCGGAGAAGCTCATCATCATCATGTTGAGCACGCCCTTGGCGCGGTTGAGCCCGCCGTAGAACAGCGCGAGCCCGGGCGTCATGAGCAGCACGAGCGCGGTCGAAACCAGCAGCCAAACGGTGTTGCCGCCGTCGATCGTCGGTGCTTCAGGCACGCTGGCCTCCTAAAGGTGAGGTTCCCTCCTTCGCGGCTTCCGGGGCAGCGTCGCCCGTACGCCGGTTGCGCGGAAGCTTGGCCGCCTCCTGTTCCCCCAACGTCACCGATCGATTTCCAACCAGTGACGCTGTGTTTCGCACGTGTGAAGAAACCCTCACCGCCGCCAACCCGCCCTCTCACGGAAAGCCCCGCCCTCTTTCACGGAAAGAGTGGCCATCCCGGCGGGAATGACCACTCTTTCCGTGAAAGTGCGCGCGCGGCGCGGGCGGGGCGGGGTCAGCGGAGGGCGTGTTCCAGGGCGTGTCGTTCGTAGTCGAGCAGGCGTAGGTCGCGCATCGGGCGGCGGAGGTGGCCCTTGTGCACGATCCGGACGAACGCCGGCTCCCCGGCGGCGGCCATCCGGCGGATGCCCTCCACGTGGTCGACGATCCGCTTGCGGATGGTCCGGATCAGCCGGTGCCGGTCGCGCGGGATCAGCCCGTACGCGTCGGCGAACAGGCGCAGCCGGCGCGGCCGGTCCGGGCGCTTCCAGCCGAGGGTGATCGAGTCCCGGTCGGAAAAGATCGGCACCCAGGTCCACGCCGCGTACGCCACGTCGTAGATCCGCGCGCCCGGCGAGGCGAGGTCGAAGTCGATCAGCCCGAGGGTGCCGTCCGGCCGCCAGATGACGTTGTGCGGGGCGGCGTCGTGGTGGCAGATCACCTCGGTGTCCGGCGGCGGCGGGCCGAACGAGCGCCAGACCGCCCCGGGCGGCGGGGCGAAGCCGTACTGGGCGTCGTGGAACATCCGCAGCATGGTGGCGACGGTCACCAGCGCCTCGTCGGTGACCCAGTGCGGGGCCAGCGGGTACTCCCCGCACTCCCCCTCCAGGTACGACAGCACCTCGCGGTTGCGCTCGTCCATCCCGAGCGCCCGGGGGGCGCCGGTGAACCCGACGTACTCCAGGTGGCGCAGCAGGGCGTGCACAGACGGGGTCCACGGCCCGGCGTTGCGCCGGACGGTGTCGCCCACCCGGACCACGGTGCTCACGTTCCCGCCGTGCAGCGGGATCTCCTGCGAAGTCACGTACGGTCTCCCGAGGCCCGGCGCCGGGTGGCGGTCCCCGCGCCATCCGGCGTGGGCGCGATCGTCACTGGTCACTGCGAGGTTACGCGTCCCGGGCGAGCGGCTCGGTGCCGAGCAGCGCGTCGACGAACTGCGCCGGGTCGAACGGGGCCAGGTCGTCCTTGCCCTCGCCGAGGCCGACCAGCTTGACCGGGATGCCGAGCTTGCGCTGCACGGCGATCACGATGCCGCCCTTGGCGGTGCCGTCGAGCTTGGTCAGCACCACGCCGGTCACGTTGACCACCTCGGTGAAGACCCGGGCCTGCTCCAGGCCGTTCTGGCCGGTGGTGGCGTCGAGGACGAGCAGGGTCTCGTCGATCGGGCCGTGCTTCTCGACCACCCGCTTGACCTTGCCCAGCTCGTCCATGAGGCCGACCTTGTTCTGCAACCGGCCGGCGGTGTCGACCAGCACGGTGTCCACGCCGGTGTCGATGCCGCGCTTGACCGCGTCGAACGCCACGCTGGCCGGGTCGGCCGCCTCCGGGCCCCGGACGGTCTCCGCGCCGACCCGGCCGCCCCAGGTTTCGAGCTGGTCGGCGGCGGCGGCGCGGAAGGTGTCGGCCGCGCCGAGCAGCACGGTGCGGCCGTCGGCGACCAGCACCCGGGCGATCTTGCCGCAGGTGGTGGTCTTGCCGGCGCCGTTGACCCCGACGACCAGCAGCACGGCCGGGACGCCGTCCTTCGGGGCGGTGCGCAGCGACCGGTCCAGGCTCGGGTCGAGGGCGTTGACCAGCTCGGCGGCGAGCAGGGCGCGCAGCTCGGTGGCGGAGCGGGTGCCGAGCACCCGGGTCCGCTCCCGGAGCCGGTCGACGATGTCCCGGGTGGCGTCGATGCCGACGTCGGCGGTGATCAGGCTGTCCTCGATCTCCTCCCAGGCGTCCTCGTCGAGGTGGTCGCGGGAGAGCAGGCCGAGCAGGCCCTTGCCGAAGGCGTTCTGCGAGCGGGACAGCCGGGAACGCAGCCGGACCAGCCGGCCGGCGGTCGGCTCGGGCACCTCGACGGTGGGCGCGGGCGCCTCCACCACGGGCGGCGGCTCGACCAGGATCCCGGTGGAGAGGTCGGACTCCGGGGCCTCGACGGGCGGCCCGGCGAGGTCCTCCTCGGCCCGGGTGTCCACCTCCGTCTGCGGCAGCGGCGGTTCGGGGCGCCGGCGCAGCCGCGGCACCACCAGCCCGAGGCCGCCGAGGATCAGCACGCCGAGCAGGGCGAGCGCGATGAGGAGGTATTCCGTCATGCCGAAATCCTGTCAGATGCCGACGACGGCGTCCCAGCCACCGCACCCGGCGCGCACCCGAGCTGCGGGTACGCTCGCCCAGCGGTGGCTGGCGGAGTGGCCGACCGGGTAGAAATGATGAGATCGGCTCACCCTGGAGGTTCCCGTGCCGGCTCCCCGCCTGCTGATCGGCCCGCTGCTGCGCCGGGTCGTCGGCACTCGGGCCACGGTGTGGGTGGAGACCAGCGCGCCCGCCACGGTCCGGGTCCGCACGGCCGGCGGCGCCGAGGGCACCGCGGCCACCTTCTCGGCGTACGACCACCACTACGCGCTCGTCGTGGTGGAGGGGCTGACCCCGGACAGCGCGACGACGTACGAGGTGCTGGTCGACGACGAGACGGCCTGGCCGGAGCCACGCGGCGGCTTCCCACCCAGCGTGATCCGCACCCGGGCCGCCGACGACCGGAACCAGCCGGTTCGCCTGGTCTTCGGTTCCTGCCGGGAGACCACCCAGCACTCGACCGCCCGCAGGCTGCCCCCGGACGCGCTCGACGCGTACGCCCGGCGGTTGATGGCCGAGCCGGACCGGGCCGCCGCCCAGCCCGACCTGCTGGTGCTGCTCGGCGACCAGGTCTACGCCGACGAGACCTCGCCGACCGTACGCCGGCTGCTCAAGCGGCGCCGGCGGCGGCCGGAGGGCGCCCCGGCGACCCAGGTGGTCAGCTTCGACGAGTACACGAAGCTCTACCTGGAGTCGTGGCGGGACCCGGAGATCCGCTGGCTGTTCTCCACCGTGCCCAGCGTGATGATCTTCGACGACCACGAGGTGATCGACGACTGGAACACCTCCGCGTCGTGGCGCGCCGACATGCGCGAGCAGCCGTGGTGGGCCGAGCGGATCGGCAGCGGGCTGGCCTCGTACTGGGTCTACCAGCACCTGGGCAACCTCGACCCGGACGAGATCGCCGCCGACCCGGTGTACGCGAAGGTCACCGCCGCCGCCGGGGGCGACGCCACCGAGGTGCTGCGCGAGTTCGGCGCGCGGGTCGACCGGGAGGCGGACGAGGCGCACGACACCGACCGCTGGCGCGCCGTGCAGTACCAGTGGAGTTACGCCCTGGACCTGGGGCGGACCCGGCTGGTGATGCTGGACAACCGGTGCAGCCGGGTGCTGGAGCCGGGCAACCGGGCGATGCTGCCGCCGGGCGAGTGGTCCTGGTTCCTCGACCGGGCCCACGGCGTCTACGACCACCTGGTGGTGGGCGCGTCGCTGCCCTGGCTGCTGCCGCCGGGCATCCACCACGTGGAGGCGTGGAACGAGCGGCTCGCCGACTCCCGGCACCCCTGGCTGGCGGGCCTGGCCGAGAAGATGCGCCGGGGGCTGGACCTGGAGCACTGGGCGGCGTTCCGCCGGTCCTTCGACGCCCTCGGCGCGCTGTTCGCCCGGCTCGGCAGCGGTCCGCCCGGGCACACCGGGGACCGGGTCGGCGCCGGCCCGGCGTACCCGCCGCCGGCGTCGATCAGCGTGCTCTCCGGGGACGTGCACCACTCGTACGTGGCCCGGGCCCGGTTCGACGACCCGGCGGTGCGTACGCCGGTGCACCAGCTCACCTGCTCGCCGATCCACAACCAGGTGCCGGCCGCCATGCGCCCGCTGATGAAGCTCGGCTGGTCGCCGGGGCCGGCCGGGGCCAGCCGGGCGCTGGCCCGCTCGGCCGGGGTGCGCCGCCCCACCGTGCGCTGGCGCAAGCTCGCCGGCCCGTACTTCGGCAACGCGGTGGCCACCCTCACCCACCGGGGCCGCGCCGCCGAGGTGATCATCGAGGGCACCACCGAGGACGGGCACCTGCGCACGGTGGCGCAGCGCCGGCTCGCCGTCGAACGCTGAATCCGGCTGTCGTACGCCGTACCCTTGCGGCGTGGACGATGATCACCTTCCGGACACCCTGCGGGCCGTGGAGCACGAACTGACCGCGCTGCTGCGCCGGGGCCGCTCGCTGTCCTGGGAGGTCGCCAAGGAGGTGCACCCCAACCTGGAGCCGAACGCGTACGGGCTGCTGCTGTGGCTGCGCCGGTCCGACGCGATCCGGTTGACCGACCTGGCCGCCCGGCTCGGCATCAGCAAGGGGACGCTGAGCCGGCAGATCAACGGCCTGGAGGGGCTCGGGCTGGTGCGCCGGGAGCCGGACCCGGACGACCGGCGGGCGTTCCAGCTCAGCCTGACCGAGGAGGGGCAGCACCGGTTCGACGCCGCCCGGTCGTCCCGGCTCGCGGAGTTCCGGCGGATCGTGGAGAGCTGGCCGAAACGGGACGTGGAGGACTTCGGCCGGTTGTTGCGCCGGTTCAACGACGCCATCGACTGAACGCCGGGACGGGCGCGGCGGTGGTCCGCGCCGGCGAGCGACAGTGAGGAGCCGACCATGAGCCTGGGAGCTCCCCTCGACCGGGAGGACTACGGCCCGCGGGTCCGACCGCTGCCCTTCGAACGCGGCACGGACGGGCCCCGGGTGGTGCTGGTCGGCGTCGACGGCACCCGGACCTCGCTGCGGGCCGCCGCGTACGCGGCGGGGCTGGCCCGGCGGCAGGGCGCCGGGCTGGTGGTGGTCTTCGTCAGCACGCCGGCCGCCGGGCGGCGGGCGACCTCACGGGGACGGCCGGTTAATCCGGTCGCCGGTTGTCGGGGCACCGGCCAGGATGACCCGATGACCTGGACAGCACCGGAGATCACCCGGACCAACGAGCCCTACGTCGGCGACGAGCGCACCATGCTCGACGGCTGGCTGGACTACCACCGGCAGACCCTGCTGCTCAAGTGCGCCGGGCTGACCGCCGAACAGTTGCGTACGCCGAGCGTCGAGCCGTCCGCGCTCACCCTGCTCGGGCTGGTGCGGCACCTGGCCGAGGTGGAGGCCTGGTGGTTCCGGGAGAACCTCGCCGGCCAGCGGGTCGACTACCCGTACTTCACGCCCGAGCACCCGGACGCCGACCACGACGTCAGCACCGCCGACGCCGAGGCCGACCTCGCCACGTACCACCGGGAGGTCGAGTTGGCCCGGGCCGCCGCCGCCGGCCGCTCCCTCGACGAGGAGTTCACCGAGGTCGGGTCCAAGAAGCGGACGTTCAACCTGCGCTGGGTGTACGTGCACATGATCGAGGAGTACGCCCGGCACAACGGCCACGCCGACCTGATCCGGGAACGCCTCGACGGGGTCACCGGCGAGTGACCGACCGGCGCCCGGCGGGCCGTCCGGCCGGACGGCCCGCCGGGGGTCAATACGCCAGCGCCGCCCGCAGGTAGCGCAGCCCCGAGGGCCCGTCCCACCGGTACGCCGACAGCCCGGCGGCCCGGGCGCCCCGGACCGCCCAGTCCTCGTCGTCGACGAAGAGCACCCGGGCCGGGGATGTCTCCAGCGCCGCGCAGGCAGCCTGGAAGTACTCCTTCGCCGGCTTGTGCACCCCGACGACCGAGGAGTTGACCACCACGTCCAGCTCGCCGACCAGGCCCAGCGCGGCGAGGTCGGTGTCGAGCAGGTCGGTGGCGTTGGTGCCGAGACCGACCCGCACCCCGGCGGCCCGCACCTCGCGCACGAACGCCAGCACCCCGGGGTCCACCTCGCCCCGGTAGCGCTGCCACTGCTCCACCGCCGCCCGGGCCCGCTGCGGGCCGACCGACTCGGCCAGCGCGTCGGCCACGCTGGACGTCCAGTCTGCGTGGCTGACCTGGCCGGTCAGCACCGGCTGGAGCCGCCCCCACTGCGAGGCGATCTCGGTGAGCACCCCCGCCGAGAGGCCGTACTCCCGCTCCACGCCGGCGGCGACCGCCGGGTCCCAGCGCCGCAGCACCCCGTCGAGGTCCACCAGGAGCGCCGTCGCACGTTCCCGAGCCACTACTCGTTCTCCTCGCCGCGGCTGTGCCGCTCGTCGTCGGCCCGGTTGAGCCGCTGGCTGATCACCTGGGTGACCCCGCTGCGCATGGTCACCCCGTAGAGGGCGTCGGCGATCTCCATCGTCCGCTTCTGATGGGTGATCACGATGAGCTGGCTCTTCTCCCGCAACTGGGCCAGCAACGTGATCAGCCGGCCCAGGTTGACGTCGTCGAGGGCCGCTTCCACCTCGTCCATGATGTAGAACGGGCTGGGCCGGGCCCGGAAGATCGCCACCAGCATGGCCACCGCGGTCAGCGACCGCTCGCCGCCGGAGAGCAGGGACAGCCGCTTGATCTTCTTGCCCGGCGGGCGGGCCTCCACCTCCACGCCGGTGCTGAGCAGGTCGTCGGGCTCGGTGAGGATCAGCCGGCCCTCCCCGCCGGGGAAGAGCACGGTGAACACCTGCTCGAACTCCCGGGCGGTGTCTTCGAACGCGCTGGCGAAGACCTCCAGGATCCGATCGTCGACGTCCTTGACCACGGTGAGCAGGTCCCGCCGGGTGGCCTTGAGGTCCTCCAACTGCTCGGAGAGGAACTTGAAGCGCTCCTCCAGCGCGGCGAACTCCTCCAGCGCGAGCGGGTTCACCTTGCCGAGCAGGGCCAGCTCGCGCTCCGCCTTGGCGGCCCGCTTCTCCTGCACCGGGCGCTCGTAGCGGACCGGCTCGGGCACCGGCAGCCCGTCCCGCTCGGCCGCCGCCACGTCCGCCTGGGTCGGCGGTACGGGCTGGTGCGGGCCGTACTCGGCGACCAGGGTCTCCACGTCCAGGCCGAAGTCCTCGGCGGCCTTGGCCTCCAGCTGCTCGATGCGCAGCCGCTGCTCGGCGCGGGCCACCTCGTCCCGGTGCACCTGGCTGGTCAGCCGCTCCAGCTCCGCGCCGAGGCGCTTGGCCGCGCCGCGTACCTCGGACAGCTCGGCCTCCCGGGCGGCGCGTTCGCGCGCCACGGCATCGCGGTGCTCCTCGGCCCGCGCGATCGAGGTGGTCAGCCGGGTCAACGCCTCGCGGGCGCCGCCGGCCACGGCGCGGGCGATGTCAGCGCCCCGGGCCCGGGCGGCCCGGCGGGCCGCCGCGCGCTCCCGCGCGGCCCGCTCGGCGGTGGCCTGCCGGCGCAGCGAGTCGGCCCGGCCGGCGATCGAGGAGACCCGTTCCTCGGCGGTACGCACCGCGAGCCGGACCTCCATCTCGTTCTGCCGGGCCTGCGGCACCATGGCGGCGAGCTGGTCCCGCTCCTCGGTGGACGGCTCGGCGTCGATCGGGGTGGCCTCGGCCAGCCGGAGCCGCTCCGCCAGCTCGGCCAGGGCGGTCAGGTCGCGTTCCCGGGCCGCCTCGGCGCGGGACCGGGAGTCGCCGAGCCGGTCGGTCTCCGCCTGCGCCGACCGGGCGGCGGCCCCCAGCTCGGCGAGCCGGCGGGCGGCGGCGTTGCGGTGGCTCTCGGCCTCCCGCTTCGCGGCGGCCGCGTGCTGCACCGCCTCCTTCGCGGCGGCCACCTCGGCGCGCGCCTCGACGAGCTGGTCGCGCAGCTCGGCGGCGGCCCGTTCGGCGGCGAGCCGGTTGGCCCGGGCCTCCTCCACGGCGGCCTGCACCTCGATGAAGCTGGGCGCCTTGGCCGACCCGCCGGCCGCCGCGTACGCCCCGACCACGTCTCCGTCCACGGTGACCGCGCGCAGCTCGGGGTTGCCGGCGACCAGCTCGGACGCGGCGGCGAGGTCGTCGACCAGCACCACGTCGCGCAGCGCCCGGTGCACGGCCGGGCGCAGCTCGGCGGAGCACTCGACCAGGTCGGGGGCCCAGCGGGCGTGCTCGGGCAGCTTCGGGCGCAGCGCGTCGGCCGGCCCGGTCATGCCCGGCCCGGCAGGGCTGCCGACCAGCAGTCCGGCCCGGCCGGCGTCGGAGATCTTCAGCAGCCGCATCGCCTCGACGGCCTCGTCGACGCCGCTGACGGCGACCGCGTCGGCGAGCCCGCCGAGCGCGGCGGCGAGCGCCGCGGAGTGGCCGGGGGCGACGGTGAGCAGCCCGGCGAGGCTGCCGAGCAGGCCGGGCACCTCGTCGGCGCGGGCGAGCAGCGCGCCCGCGCCGTCCTTGCGGCGCAGGCCCATGGCGAGCGCCTCCTCGCGGGCCTTCTGCGTGGCGGCGTCCTTCTCGGCGGCCCGTTCGGCGTCGGCGAGGGCCCGGACGGCGGCCTGCGCCCGTTCCTGCACCGCGACGGCCTCGGCGTGCCGGGCGTCGAGGTCGGCGTTGTCCCGGTCGGCCTCGGTGGACTGCTCGGCCACCGCGTCCAGGTCGGCCTGCGCCTGCTCGGCACGGGCCAGGGCGTCGGCATGCGCGGCGGCGAGCCGGTCGATCTCCTCCCCGGCGCTGGTGGTGCGGGCCCGCGCCGAGTTCACCTGCCCGGTGAGCCGGGCCAGTCCCTCCCGCCGGTCGGCGATGGCCTTGGCCGCCGCGACCAGCTCCCGCTCGGCGGCGGCGAGCTGCCGTTCCAGCTCCTGCCGGTGCTCGACGGCCTCGGCGAGCCGGATCTGGTCGTCGGTCAGCGCCGCCCGCAGCTCCTCCTCCTGCTCGTGCACCCGCTCGGCCTCGGCCTCCAGTTGGTCGGGGTCGCGGCCGGGGCGCTCGTCGTCGCCGGTGGCGCTGAGGTGGCGCAGCCGCTCCCGGGCGAGCTGCTCGATGGAGCGGAACCGCTCGGACAGTGCGGAGAGCTTGTACCAGGTGTCCTGGGCGGCGGCCAGCAGCGGGGCGTCCTCGGCCAGCGCCGCCTCCAGCTCACCGAGCCGGCCCTGCACCTCGGTGTGCTCCGCCTCGACCTGCTCCCGTCGCTCGCGCAGGGCGCTCTCGTCGGCGATCTCCCTGTCCAGGGTGGCGCGCAGGGTGGCCAGGTCGTCGGCGAGCAGCCGCAGCCGGGCGTCGCGCAGGTTGGCCTGGATCGCGGCGGCCCGCCGGGCCACCTCGGCCTGCCGGCCCAGCGGCTTGAGCTGGCGGCGCAGCTCGGCGGTGAGGTCGGTGAGCCGGTTGAGGTTGGTCTGCATCGCGTCGAGCTTCCGCAGCGCCTTCTCCTTGCGCTTGCGGTGCTTGAGGACGCCGGCCGCCTCCTCGATGAACGACCGCCGGTCCTCCGGCTTGGCGTGCAGCATGCCGTCGAGCCGGCCCTGCCCGACGATGATGTGCATCTCCCGGCCGATGCCGGAGTCGGACAGCAACTCCTGGATGTCGAGCAGGCGGCAGGAGTCGCCGTTGATCTCGTACTCGCTCTCACCGGAGCGGAACATCCGGCGGGTGATCGAGACCTCGGTGTACTCGATCGGCAGCGCGCCGTCGGTGTTGTCGATGGTGAGGGTGACCTCGGCCCGGCCCAGCGGCGCCCGGCCGGCGGTGCCGGCGAAGATGACGTCCTCCATCTTGCCGCCGCGCAGCGCCTTGGCGCCCTGCTCGCCGAGCACCCAGGCGATGGCGTCGACGACGTTGGACTTGCCGGAGCCGTTCGGGCCCACCACGCAGGTGATCCCGGGCTCCAGCTTCAGCGTCGTCGCGGAGGCGAAGGACTTGAACCCCTTCACCGTCAGGCTCTTGAGATACACCTTCTCGATCCTCGTCGGTGGTCGCCGACCGTCGTGGGCTGCGCGGACCTGCTGAACCCGCAGACTAACCCGGCGTCGCCGGGGGCCGGGCACGCGACCCGCCCCGGGCGGCCGTCGGCCACCGGCGCTCACGACCGGCACCGGGCGTCACCGGTACGGATCGGACGGATCGCCGGGCCGCACCTTGATCAATTATTCAAGATCGGGAAATGGTGGCCGGAAAATGGCCCGGACATGGCTGCGCGCCGGCACATAAGTGTCGGCGCGCGATTTCGCGTGGTGCGATTCAGTTGTCTGACAACCGGAGATCAGGTCAGCGCCGGCTCGGCCAGACGGAGCAGATCGTCCGCCTCCGCCGCAGCCGCCGCGAGCCGATCATTCTCGGCACGCAGGCGCGTGATCTCGAACTCCAGTGCCTGAACCCTGGACCGCAGTCGGGTGACCTCGTCGAGCAGACGCCGATCGGGCGCTGCACCTACGTGGCCGTAGAGGGCCTTCGCCATGCTGACTCCTTGATATGCGCTGCCGGAAAGGCCGGTCCAACGCGCGCCCACTCGTTCGCGGCTGCCATTCCCAGCGATTCTGGGCATGGCCGGGCGCGACTGGCGACACCTACATATTGAGCCGACAACCCCGCATTCGTCAAGTTGCCGCAGGCCGTAGATCATCTCCACGTCGGCCGGTCCACTTGTCGGGGGCTGCCACCAGGCACGGACACGCTCTGTCCGGACGTGCTAACTGTACGCCCGGGATCACCGGAAGGGACCACTCGTGCGAGTCGGATTCGCTTAACTCTTCCTTAGCCACGTTGCCGCAGCTCGCGCCGCACCCGTAGGTTCAGCCCGGTCCGCAACCGACCCGTGGAGGCGACAGGCGTGTACGGCTCGACCGACCCGACCGACCCGGAGGGCGCCCGCCGCCGCCAGGACTTCCCGGCCGGCGAGCCGGCCTGGCTGACCGACCGGCCCGAACCGCGGTCGGCGTACCTGTTCGGGGACGAGCCGGACCAGCCGGGCGACCGCCGAGCGGCCGATCCGCACCGGGCGGAGCCCGTCCACCGGCCCTGGGCGCCGCCGCCCACCGCGCGGTGGGAGCGACCGGGCGACGAGCCCTGGCGGGAGGAGCCCACCGGGCGGCGGCAGCCCGCGGGCGGGCCGCGACGGCCGGCGGGCGAGCCGTGGCGGCCCGACGCCGAGCCGTGGCGCGACGAACCGACCGGACGGCGGTACGACCAGCCGACCGGACCGTGGCACGGCCAGCCGACCGGACCATGGCAGGACGAACCGGCCGGACGCTGGCACGACCAGCCGACCGGACCGTGGCACGGCCAGCCGGCCGACGGGGCGGGGGAGGCGGAGCGCACCCGAATCGTGCCGGTCGTCGGGCGCGCCGCGTCGGCGGCCGACGGGCCGCGGGCCGGCCGCACGGCGTACCGGGAAGACCGGGCCGGGGACGCCCCGACCGGCGGCGAGGGGCGGCACCGGCCGGCCCGCCGGCTCCCGCGCCCGCTGCTGATCGGCGGGGCCGCCGCGGCGGCCACGCTCGTGGTCAGCCTCGGCGTCGGCGCCCTGCCCCTGCCCGGCGGGGACGACCTGCGGACCGACCGGGCCGCCGCTGACGCTCCGGTCGCCGCGCCGGCCGACCCCGACGCCGCGTCCGGCCCGGGTGGCGCCGCAGCCACGCCCTCGCCGGGTGCGTCCACCGCCCGCCCGTCGGCCACGCCGAGCCGGACCGGCAAGCCGACGCCGGGGCCCAGCCGGTCCACGGCCGCGTCGCGGAGCAACCAGCGCAGCACCCCGGCGACGACGTCCCGCAGCGCCGCCGGGATGGGTGCCAGCAGCCAGGCGCAGCAGGTCGTCGACCTGGTCAACGCCGAGCGGGCCAAGGCCGGCTGCGGCGCGCTGAAGATCAACAGCAAGCTGACGGCCGCCGCCCAGGCGCACAGCCAGGACCAGGCCGACCACCGCAAGATGTCGCACGACGGCAGCGACGGCAGCGACGTCGGCGAGCGGCTCGACCGGGTCGGGTACTCGTGGCGGGCGTACGGCGAGAACGTGGCCTGGAACCAGCAGACCCCGGCCGCGGTGATGGACGCCTGGATGAACAGTTCCGGGCACCGGGCCAACATCCTGAACTGCTCGTTCACCCAGATCGGCGTCGGCGTGGCCAGCAGCAACGGGCCGTACTGGACGCAGGACTTCGGCACCCCGCGCTGAGGCGGCGGCGCTGACCCCCTGCGGCCCGGGCGAGTCGTCGCGGGAGCCCGCTCGTTGCACCGGGTGAGGCCCGCCGAGGCGGTACGTGGGGGCGGCGGACCCGACCGGGCGGCCGGGGGCCGCCCGCTACCCGGGAGCTGCCGATGCGGATCCGGCTGCGCTCGCCCGGCATCGGGCGTGGACCGCGCCGGATGCTGCGGTCACTCGTCGCGGTGACGCTGCTCACGGCGGCGTACGGCTGCCGGGCGGACCTGCTCCCGCCGGGCGCACCCACCCCGTGGCCGGCCGGCTCGGCCCGACACTGGCGCTGGCAGTGGCAACTGACCGGGCCGCTCGACAGCACAGTGGACGCGGACGTGTTCCTGCTCGACCCGGTGCGTACCACCGCCACCGAGACCTCGGCGTTGCGCGCCCGGGACCGCCGGCTGATCTGTCAGGTCGCCGTCGGCTCGTACACCCGGACCGACCCGGACGCCGACCGCTACCCGGCGGCGGTGCGCGGCGGGGCCGGGCCACGGCCGGACACCCGCTGGGTGGACGTCCGGCAGTGGGACGTGCTGGCACCGATCCTCGCCGACCGGTTCCGACTCTGCCGGGGCAAGGGCTTCGGCGCGGTGGCGCTGGCCGACGCCGACGGGTACGCCCACCGGCCCGGCCTTGCCCTGGACTTCGACGACCAGTTGCTGTTCAACCGGCGGGTGGCCGCGCTGGCCCGTTCGCTGGGCCTCTCCCCCGGCCTGCTGGGCGACGTACCGCAGGTGGCCGCGCTGGCGCCCGACTTCGACTTCGCGGTCAACGAGGAGTGCGTCCGGCGGGGCCAGTGCGCGAAGCTGCTGCCGTTCACCGACGCCGGCAAGCCGGTGTTCCACGTCGAGTACACCGGCGACCCCGCCGACTTCTGCGTGACCACCGTCGGGTACGGCTTCGCCTCCATCCGCAAGGAGCGCGGACTCGACGCGTGGCGGTCGCCCTGCCCGGCCGCCCCCTGACCGGCTCCCGGGTCAGCCCCGCAGCGCGCCCCGGGGCCGGGGCTGGCAGCGGGGGCAGCTGAACGACGAGCGGTTCATGAACGCCTCGCGGCGCATCGGTGTCCCGCACCGCCGGCACGGCTCACCCTCCCGCCCGTACGCGTTGAGCGAGCGGTCGAAGTAACCGCTCTCGCCGTTGACGTTGACGTACAGGGCGTCGAAGCTGGTGCCGCCCTCGGTGATCGCCTCACCGAGGACGTCCCGGACGTGGCCGAGCAACCGCAGCGCGGCAGGCCCGGTCAACGCGTCGGTCGGCCGGGCACCGTGCAGCCGGGCCCGCCACAGCGCCTCGTCGGCGTAGATGTTGCCGACGCCGGAGATCAGGGTCTGGTCGAGCAGCGCCCGCTTCACCTCGGTACGCCGGCGGCGCAGGGTGGCGACGAAGGCCTCGTCGGAGAACTCGGGGTCCATCGGGTCCCGGGCGATGTGCGCGATCTCCCCCGGCAACTCCGCCCCGCCCTCGGAGACCGACAGCCCGCCGAACGTGCGCTGGTCGACGAAGCGCAGCTCGGGGCCGTCGTCGGCGAACCGGAACCGGACGCGCAGGTGCAGCTCGTCGGCCGCCGTGGCCGGCTGGAGCAGCAACTGGCCGGACATGCCGAGGTGACCGACGACGGCGTCGCCACTGTCCAGCGGCAGCCACAGGTACTTGCCGCGCCGCCGCACGTCACGCACCGTCCGCCCGGCCAGCACGTCGGCGAAGTGCCCCGGCCCGGCGAGGTGGCGGCGGACCGCCCGGGGGTGGCGTACCTCGACGGCGGCGATCCGCCGGCCGGTGACCCACTGGGCCAGGCCCTGCCGGACGGTCTCGACCTCGGGCAGCTCAGGCACGGCCCGCCTCGTCGGCCGCTCGGGCGCCCAGCGCGGTGCCGCCGGTCGCGTCCCCGACGGACCCGTTCGGCCCGCCGGGGGCGCCCGTCCCCACCGCCGCCGGCGTCGCCACCTGGTCGGCCGCCGCGTACTCGGCCGCCGCCTGCTCGGCCTGGTCCCGCTCGGCCTGGTCCCGCTCGGCCTGTGCGGTCAGCTCCCGCCAGGCGGACTCGGCGGCCCGCTGCTCGGCCTCCTTCTTGCTGCGCCCCTCCGCCCCGCCGTAGCGGTTGCCGGCAACCACCACCCAGGCGGTGAACGTCTTGAGGTGGTCGGGGCCGGTGCCCTCGATCCGGTACTCCGGAACGCCCAGCCCCAGGGCGGCGGTCAACTCCTGGAGGCTGGTCTTCCAGTCCAGCGCGGCGCCCCGCCCGGCCGACTCGGCCATCAGCGGGTCGAACAGCCGGTGGATCACGATCGCGGCGGTGTCGAGGCCGTACTGGAGGTAGATCGCGCCCAGCAGGGCCTCCAGGGTGTCGGCGAGGATGCTCGCCTTGTCCCGGCCGCCCGTGCTCTCCTCGCCCTTGCCCAGCAGCAGGTACGCGCCGAGCCCTTCCGGGCCCAGCCCGCGCGCCACGTCGGCGAGCGCCCGCATGTTCACCACGCTCGCCCGCAGCTTCGCGAGCTGCCCCTCGGGCAGGTCGGGATGGTTGTGGAAGAGCGCGGTGGTGATCACCACGCCGAGCACCGAGTCGCCGAGGAACTCCAGCCGCTCGTTGGTGGGCAGGCCGCCGTTCTCGTACGCGTACGAGCGGTGGGTCAGCGCCCGCTCCAGCAGTTCCGGGTGCAGCGAGACCCCGAAGGCGGACTCCAGGTGGCCGACGGGGGCCCGCCGCCGCTTGTCGTTGGTCATGATGCGGTTACCTCTTCGTTCGCGACCGGGCGGGCCGCGCGCGGCAGGCCCCCCGGGGCCGGCGCGGGGCGCGCGGCCGGTCGGGCCGGGACGGGACGGGACGGGCGGTCACAGGCTCACCTCGGTGTCGGTGGTGCGATCGGCGTGGTCACCGGGCTTCGCGGGGGCCTGCGGAGCACGATCGAGCAGCGTGGAGACAGTGTCGGTGGCTCGCCGACGCCACAGGTGGGCGGCGAGGGCGATGCCGGAGGCGACGTCGTCCGCGCGGGCCGCGCCGTGGCAGACGACCACCGTCCCGGCCACCCCGAGCAGGGCCGCCGCCCGGGGGGCACCGCCGCTGGCGGGCGGCCCGCCGGCCAGCGCGTACGCGCCCTCGATCGCCTTGAGCAGCACGTTGCCGGTGAAGCCGTCGGTCACCACCACGTCGGCGCGCGCGCCGGAGGCGATGTCGTAGCCCTCGACGAGGCCGACGTAGCGCGCTCCGTCGGGCAGCGGCGCGGCGGCGAGCAGCGGGGCGGCGGTGCGCCGCAGCCGGTCCCCCTTGCCGCCCTCGGTCCCCACGGACAGCAGCCCGACCCGGGGCTCGGCCACCGCGTGCGCGACGGCCGCGTAGGCCGCGCCGAGCACGGCGTGCCGGGCCAGCGTGGCGGGGCCGGGTTCCAGCGAGCCGCCGACGTCGAGCAGCACCACCGGGCCGACGACCGCCGGCAGGGTGGCCACCAGCGCCGGCCGCCGCACGTGCGGCCAACGACCGAGCCCCAGGGCGGCGGCGGTGACGGTGGCGCCGGTGGCACCGGCGGAGACCACCGCGTCGGCGATCCCGTCGCGGACGGCGGTGACCGCCGCCCGCACGGTGCTGTCGGCACGGGCGGCGACGGGGTGGTCGGCCATGCCGACGGCGGCCCGCACCGGCCGGACCGTGACCCGGGTGCGCTGCACCGGGTCGAGGGCACCGATCAGCCCGTCGGCGACCTCGGCGGGGCCGACGAGCAGGAGGTGCAGGTCCGGGTCGGCGCGCATGGCCCACAGAGCGCCGTCAACCACGACGGCGGGAGCATCGTCCCCGCCGAGGAGGTCAACGGCGATCCGCGCGGTGCCCGGCTCCACCGGAACGTCGGCCGGAACGGTCCGGCCGGCGACGGCGGGAGCCGGGGCACCGGGCGATCGCCAGGATGCGCGCGCCACCCGACCTGGGGTCGGGGGCGTCACTCGGCGTCCAGGTCAGACCTCGATGACCTGGCGGCCGTTGTACGTGCCGCAGACGGAGCACGCCGTGTGCGGCAGCTTCGGGGACTTGCACTGCGGGCAGGCCACGGTCGACACCACGGCCGCCTTCCAGTTCGCCCGGCGGGACCGGGTGTTGCTGCGCGACATCTTGCGCTTCGGGACGGCCACGGTTCCTACTCCTCTGTACGGTTCAGTTGCGACAGGCCCGCCCAACGCGGGTCGATCTGCTGGTGACTGTGGTCGGCCGGCAGATCGTCCCAGTGCACCCCGCACTCGGGGCACAAGCCTGGGCAGTCCTCCCGGCAGAGCGGGTTGGTCGGCAGCATGAGCACCACCGCGTCCCGCAGCGCCGGCTCCAGGTCGATCAGATCGTCCTGCATCCGGCCCACCTCGTCCTCGTCGGTCGTGATGTCCGTGGTGCTGTTCTCGTACGCGTACAGCTCCTGGACGTTCACGACCATCGACTCGTTGATCTCGCGCAGGCACCGGCCGCACTCGCCCCGGACGGGACCGCTCACGGTCCCCGAGACGAGCACGCCCTCGGACACCGACTCCAGCCTCAGATCGAGGTCGAGGTCCGCGCCCTCCGGCACGCCGATCAACTCCACGCCGAGGTCCGCCGGTGCCGGGACGACCCGCCGATGCGTACGCAACGCGCCAGGGCGACGCGGCAGGTCCCTCGTGTCGAGGACCAGCGGCGCCCTGGGGTTGAGTGATGAAGGCGAGTGTTTGGGCATAGTCAGACTCCGGCCGGTGAGAGGCCGACAAAAAAGGTTACCTGGACGCCCGCCGGACCGTCGAACCGGGGGCGACGCCCGCCCCGCCTGTCGGCTGCTGAGGTGCCGCTCAGAAGGGTAGCGGGCGATCCGCCTCGTCCCCACCGAAGGTGCCGATCTCCCGCAGCGCGTGCATCTTGTCCCGGCCGCGCTCTATCGAGGCCAGCGCCCGGGTGAGGAACTGCTCGAAGTTCGCCAGCGCGGTGTCGACGTAGTCGTCGACCTCCTCGCGCAGCCGCTGCGCCTCGGCCCGGGCCTCGCCGATGATCCGGGCGCCCTCGTGCTCGGCCGAGACGGTGATCTCGTTCACCGACACCAGGCGGGCGTGTTCCGCCTCACCCTCGCTGATGATCCGGTCGGCCTCCCGCTTGCCGGCATCCATGATCTTGTCCCGCTCCTCCAACAGGGCGGCGGCCCGGCGCAGGTCGGCGGGAAGCTCGGCACGCATCTCGTCGAGGGCGGCGATCATCTCGCCCCGGTCGACCATGCAGTTGTTGCGTGACATCGGGACGGAGCGGGCCTGCTCCACCATGGCGATCAGTTCGTCGATGCGATCGAGCGGGTCCACCGGTACCTCACTCCTGTCGTTCGTCGGCCGACCTACATGATGCGGGCTACGGCCGGGTTCCCGCTCGACCCATCATGTCGCGCCGGGGCCACCGCCCGCCGGTCTGCCCCGCCCGGCGGGCGTCGTGTCGCGACCGGCGGGCCGATCGGGCACGCGCGAGCCCGACGAATCGCCCGTTACGGGACGGTCCGGGGCCGAGGTGCGAGATCGGGCGCGCGGGTCAGGGGTGCGGGGTGAGACGGGACCGCAGGGCGTCGCGGACCAGGTCGGGGACGTGGGCGGAGACGTCGCCGCCCCACTTGGCCACGTCCTTGACCAGGCTGGAGGAGAGGAAGGAGTAGAGCGGGTTGGTCGGCATGAACAACGTCTCCACGCCGGCCAGACCGATGTTCATCTGGGCCATCTGAAGCTCGTAGTCGAAGTCGCTGACCGCCCGCAGGCCCTTGATCAGGACACTGGCCTGCTGCGCCCGGCAGAAGTCGACCAGCAGGCCACGGAAGGACGCGACCCGGACGTTGTCGTACGAGGACGTCACCTCCCGGAGCATGTCGATCCGCTCCTCGACGGTGAACAGGCCGCTCTTCGACTGGTTCACCAGCACGCCGACGATCACCTCGTCGAAGAGCCGGGCGGCCCGGCCGATGATGTCGAGGTGTCCATTGGTGACCGGGTCGAACGAGCCGGGACACACCGCACGTCTCATGAGCGGCGACCGTACCAAAGGGTGGTCTCGCCGTACCGGCGGCTGCGCTCCCCCGTGACGCCCCGCACCCAGGCGACCGGGCCGGTCCGGCTGGACCGTTCCACCACCACCAGGGCGTCCGCCGCCAGCCAGTCGCCGTCGACCAGCGCGGTCAGCATCGCGGTGACCTCGGCGTCGGGCACGGCGTACGGGGGGTCGGCGAACACCACGTCGTACGGCCCGCCGTCCGGACCGGCCGCCAGCACCGTGCCGACCCGACCGGTGACCAGCCGGGCGGCCGGGGCGGCCCGCAGCGCGGTGATGTTCTCCCGGACCACCCGGGCGGCCCGGGGATCCGACTCGACCAACAGCACGTGCGCCGCGCCCCGGGACAGCGCCTCCAGCCCGACCGCGCCGGAGCCGGCGTACAGGTCGACGAAGCGCGCCCCGGCCAGGTCGACGTCGGCCTGCACCGCGCTGAACAGCGCCTCCCGCACCCGGTCGGAGGTGGGTCGGGTACCGGCGCCGGGCGGCGCGGCGATCCGCCGGCCGCCGAGCGTCCCGGCCACGATCCGGGTCACCGCCTGCTCCTGCTCATGCCCCGACGCTACGCGACCCCACCGGCCGCCACGGTGCGTGCCACGGACGTCGCGCCGCGATCACCGGACGTACATCAATGATCTCAAATCCATAACATCACCCTCGGAGGTTTCCGTGCGCTGTGCCGGCCGGCCCGTTCTCGCTAGGGTCTGCCGGGTGCCGGCCGCGTCCCGCCGGCCCACCGGCGCCGGGAGGCGTCGTCGCGGGCGCGCCGCACCCGGCCGCGACCGCCGTTGCCCCCGCGCCGCACCCCCTGACGCTTCTTCACCCCGGGAGTACGCGTGATCCGTCCCAAGCTGTCGCCACGGCGGCCGGTCGTCGTGGCCGCCGCCGCCCTGGCCGGCCTCGCCACGGCGTTCGCGGCGTCGTCTCCGGCGCTGGCCACCAGCCCGTCGCCGCAGCCGTCGGCCTCCCCGGCCACGTCCGCGCCGACGGCGACGCCGCCTGCTAGCGAGTCGTCGACCACGCCCGCCCCGGAGGGGCCGACCTGCGTCAGCGCCGCCGACGCGCGGTACACGCACAAATTCCGCGGCAAGCTCGGCGAGGCCAGCATCACGCTGGTCAACGGCCCGCTCTGCGAGGGCGAGGAGCAGGCCTTCGCGCTGGTCTCGTACGTCGCCCCGTCGGCGAAGGTCGAGTTCCCGCAGTACGTGCTGAGCAAGTCGGTCGACAAGTTCACCTCGGTCGCCAAGGACGAGGTGGGCACCCGGTCGACGCTGAAGTTCAAGGTCGAGGTCCCCACCTGCTACACCCAGGTCGACTTCGTCTTCGGTGACAAGATCATCGACCCGCTGACCAAGAGCGGTCCGCGCTACGGCGACCGCAAGGTCGGCAGCCCCAAGGGCATCGGCTCCCAGTCGAAGGGCCCGCAGGCCTGGTACAACGGCGGCGGTGAGACCTGCGAGGCCGCGCCCGAGGCGGTCGTCGAGTCCGACTGCGCCGGCAAGGTCACGTTCAGCCTGATCAACCGCGACGGCAACGCCCCGGCGAACTTCGTGATCGCCACCGACAAGGGCTTCAGCAAGGCCGTCACGGTCCCCCTGCGCAGCATCGAGAAGGTCGAGCTGGACGCCGCCGCCGTGGACGGCCAGATCACCGTCACGGCCAACGAGAAGAGCGTCTGGACCGGTACCCCGAAGGCCCCGGCGGAATGCCAGGAGCCCGAGGTCGGCGAGCCGGAGACCTCCTACGAGTCCACCTGCGACGAGCTGGTCCTGCTGGTCCAGAACCCGAAGAACGGCGTCAGCCTGACCTCGACCTTCACCCCGAGCACCGGCAAGCCGCAGACCGTCACCATCGAGCCGGGCACCAACAAGTCCGTGCGCTTCCCGGCCGCCAAGGGTCTGACCGTCGTCGTCACCGGGGACCTGGAGTCCGCCGAGCCGATCAAGTGGACCGCCCCGCTGAACGGCTGCGACGAGGGCGGCACCGGCGGCGGCGAGGAAGGTGGCCTGCCGGTGACCGGCGCGGCGGCCGGCGGCATCGCCGCCGGGGCGGTCGCCCTGCTGGCGGCCGGCGCGGTGCTCTTCGTGGTCGCCCGGCGTCGACGGATCCGCTTCACCTCCTGACCCACCGACCCACCCCGACCCGCTGAGCTGACCGGGTCCCCCCGAACCGCACGGCCCGAGGGCGCGTCGACCACCCGGCCGACGCGCCCTCGCCCCATGCCGGCCGTCCCCCACCCCGCCCCGCAGAGTTCGCGCTCTTTCACGGGATCAGTGGCGTCGTGCTCGCCGGAGGCCACTGATCCCGTGAAAGAGCGCCCGCGTGGGGCGCGGCGGGACGCGGCGGGTGGGTGGGGGTGGTCAGTTGGTGGTGAGGAGGTGGTCGATCAGGGTTGGGGCGACCGGGTCCTCGTCGTCGTTGGTCAGCACGACCAGCCGGCGGTCGGAGTCCGGCAGCCAGGCGACGAACGCCTTGAAGCCGAGGTTGTGCCCGGAGTGGCCGACCGACCGCTCCCCCGCCAGCGGGCCGACGAAGCAGCCGTACCCGTACGCCTGCGGTCCGGAGCCGGCCTGCGCGTACGCGGTGATCATTTGTGCGACCGAGGCGGGGGTGAGCAGTCGGGCGTCCCGCAGCCCGTCGAGCCAGGCCAGTAGGTCGCCGGCGGTGCACCAGACGTCACCCGCGCCCATGCTCACCGTGTCCAGGTCCCAGGAGAGCACCGGACGGCCGCCGGAGTGGCCCGTCGCCACGTCGGCGCGTCCGGCGCCGGAGCCGGCGAAGCTGCCGGTCATGTCCAACGGCGCGAAGACCTCCTCCGCCAGGAAGTCCCGGTACGCCCGGTCGGCGGCCCGCTCGACGGCGCGGGCGAGCAGAACGTAGCCCGGGCTGCTGTAGTGCCAGCCCGCACCGGCGGCGAACAGCGGCGGGACCTCGCGGAACACGGCCAGCAGTTCGTCGGGGTCGATCGCGCCGGCCAGGTCGAGCAGCGGGTACTCCTCCCAGTGCCCGAGGCCCGAGGTGTGGGTGAGCAGGTGGTGCAGGGTGATGGGCCGCCAGGCCGGCGGGCAGTTCGGCACCCACCGGTCGACGGGATCGTGCACGTCGAGCCTTCCCCGCTCGGCGAGGAGCAGGACGGCCGCGGCGGCCATGTTCTTGCTGATCGAGGCGATCTGGAACCGGGTCCGGCCGGAGCAGGGCTGACCGGTGGCGTCGTCGGCGAGGCCGGTGGCCTGCTCGACGGCGCGCCGGTCGCCCTGGGCCAGCAGCACCATGCCACGAAGGAGAGACGGGGTCGACATCGGTCGAGCCTAGGCGCGGACGCGTCCCCGGTGGGGGGCCGCCGACGACCCTCGCGGCCGGCGACACCGCTCCTCCCGGGGTGCGGCACCATGCACCGCCCGACGGGGGCCGCCGGTGCCTCACCCGGAGTCGATCAGGCCGCCCGGGGCGAGATCAGCCCTTCTCCAGGTACTCCGCTCGTTCCTCGTCGACCAGGGCGGCCACCGATGCGGCCAACGCCGGGTGGCGTTCCAGCTCCGGGTCCTCCTCGACCAGGGCGATCGCCTCGGCCCGGGCGTCCCGGATCAAATCGGCGTCGCGCAGCAGCGACAGCAGCCGCAGGTGCGAGCGCCGGCCGGACTGGGTGGCCCCGAGCACGTCGCCCTCGCGGCGCTGCTCCAGGTCCAGCTCGGCGAGCTTGAAACCGTCCGTGGTGGACGCCACCGCGTCGAGGCGCTCCCGGGCCGAGGAACCCTCGGCCGCCTCGCTGACCAGCAGGCAGAGGCCGGCCGCCGAGCCCCGGCCCACCCGGCCGCGGAGCTGGTGCAGCTGGGAGACGCCGAACCGGTCGGCGTCCAGCACGATCATCACGGTGGCGTTGGGCACGTTGACACCCACCTCGACGACCGTGGTGGCCACCAGCACGTCCAGGTCGCCGGCGGCGAAGGAGCGCATCACGGCGTCCTTCTCGTCGGCGGGCAGCTTCCCGTGCAGGATGCCGATCCGCAGCCCGTGCAGCGGCCCCTCGGCGAGCAGCGGGGCGACCTCGGTCACCGCGAGCGGGGGCCGTCGGCCGTTGTCGTCCTCCCGGGGCGGCTCCTCCTCCGACGCCGGTCCCTCTCCGATCCGGGGGCACACCACGTACGCCTGGTGGCCGGCGGCGACCTCCTCGCGCAGCCGGCGCCAGGCCCGGTCCAGGAAGGCCGGCTTCTCGGCGGCCGGCACCACGTGCGAGGCGATCGGCGAGCGCCCCTGCGGGAGCTGGGACAGGGTGGACGTCTCCAGGTCGCCGTAGACGGTCATCGCCACCGTGCGCGGGATCGGGGTGGCCGTCATCACCAGCACGTGCGGCGGCTGGTCGGCCTTGGAGCGCAACGCATCGCGCTGCTCGACGCCGAACCGGTGCTGCTCGTCGACCACCACGAGGCCCAGGTCGGCGAAGTCCACCCCCTCGTACAGCAGGGCGTGGGTGCCGAGCACGATCCCGGCCCGCCCGCCGGCCACCTCGGCGAGGGCCTGCCGGCGGGCTGCCGCACCGAGCGAGCCGGTGACCAGCTCGACCCGGGTGGCGTCGTCGGCGGCACCCAGCTCACCGGCGCGGGCGAGCGGGCCGAGCAGGTCGAGCATCCCCCGGTGGTGCTGGGCGGCGAGGACCTCGGTCGGGGCGAGCAGCGCGGCCTGCCCGCCGGCGTCGACCACCTGGAGCATCGCCCGCAGCGCCACCACCGTCTTGCCGGAGCCGACCTCGCCCTGGAGCAGCCGGTGCATCGGGTGCGGGACGGTCAGGTCGGCGGCGATCTCCGCGCCGACCGTCCGCTGGCCGGGCGTCAGCTCGTACGGCAGCCGGGCGTCGAACGCGTCGAGCAGCCCACCGGCGCGGGGTGGCCGGGCCTTCGCCGGCCAGGCGGCGGCCCGGAGCTTGCGCTGCACGAGGGTGAGCTGCACGGCGAACGCCTCGTCCCACTTGAGCCGGCGGCGGGCCCGGTACAGGTTCTCCTTGCTGGACGGTCGGTGGATCTCGCGCAGCGCGGTGCCGATCCCGACCAGTTTGCGGTCGGCCCGGACGGTGGCGGGCTGCGGGTCCTCCGGCGGGGTGAAGGTGTCCAGCACCACCCGCACGCAACGGGCGATCACCCAGGTCGGCACCGCCGCCGCGGCCGGATACACCGGGATCAGCGCCCCGGCGAACTCCTCGACCTCCTCGTCGACCGCGGCCTCACCGTCGCCGCCGTCGCCGAGCATGACGTACTCCGGGCCGTTGAGCTGCCGCTTGCTCCGGAACTCGGTGACCTTGCCGGCGAACAGCCCCCACCGGCCGGGACGCAGCTCCCGCTCCCGCCACGCCTGGTTGCCGAAGAAGGTCAGGGTGAGCACACCGCCGGAGTCGTCCCCGACGGTCACCTCCAGGAGGTTGCCCCGCCGCTGGCGCATCGGCCGCACGGCGGTCTTCTGCACCTGGGCCAGGACGGTGACCTGCTCGCCGACGTCCAGGGAGCGGATGTCGGTGTGCTCGCCGCGCTCGTCGTACCGGCGGGGGAAGTGGTAGACCAGGTCACCGGCGGTGTGCAGGTCGAGGTGCGCGGCCAGGGCCTTGGCCGTCTTCTCCCCGACGAGCTTCTTCAGCGGCGTGTCGACCGTGGCCGGCTCGGACGTCGTCATTCGACCCCCACCAGGAGCGGATAGTGCGGTTGGCCGCCCGGGTACGCCTGGACCTCCACGAACGGCCAGCGCCGGGCGACGTGCTCGGCGACGGCGGCGGCCAGCCCGTCGGGGGCGTCCGCGCCGGAGAGCAGGGTGACCAGCTCACCGCCGCCGCCGAGCATCCGGTCGACGACGGCGGCGCAGGTGTCGGTCAGATCCACGCCGATCAGGTGCACCTCCCCCTCGACCAGGGCGAGCACGTCGCCGGGGCGGCACGGGCCGGCGACCGTCAGCGCCTCCCGGCCGGCCCAGCAGACCTCGGCGTACCGGCACGCGCCCGCGGCCTCGGCCATCGCGATCACGTCGTCGGCGAAGCGGCGCTCCGGGTCGCGCACGGCGAGGGCGGCCAACGCCTGCACCGGCGACCGGGTGGGCACCACGCTGACCTTCACCCCCAGCGCGTGCGCCTCCCGCGCGGCGGCGCTCGCCACGGCCTGGGTGTTCGGGTCGTTGGGCAGCACCACCACCCGGGCCGCCGCGGTGGCCAGGATCGCGTCGAGCAGGTCACGGGTGGACGGGTTGCCCGGCACCACCGTCGCCCCCTCGCCCGCGCACAGCTCCGCGATGCCGGCGCCGGAGGCGACCACCACGGCCGCCCGGCCGTCCCGCGCCGGCGCGGCCACCTGGTCCGCGAAGCGGGTCACCGAGATCCGGTACGGCCGGCCGGCCTCCACCCCCGCCTCCACGGCCGCGCCCACGTCGTTGACGTGCACGTGCACGTTCCAGGTGGTCGACGCCGCATCGGTGGCCCCGTCGCCGACCACCACCAGCGAGTCGCCGAGCCCGGCCAGGATCTCCCGCAGCCGGGCGACCGCCTCGGGCCCGGCGTCGAGCAGGAACTGCACCTCGTACGCGTACTGCGCCGAGCCGGTCTCCCGCACGGCGGTGGCCGGCGGGCGGGCCTCGCGCGGGGCGGGCGCCGGCCGGTGCGGGCTCTCCCCCGTGATCGCCTCGACCAGCGCGTCGAGCAGCAGGCACAGCCCTCGGCCGCCGGCGTCGACCACGCCGGCGCGGGCCAGCGCCGGCAACTGCTCGGGGGTACGCGCCAGGGCCCGGGCGGCGGCCCCGGCCGCCGCCCGGGCGACGGTGCGCAGGTCGTCGCTGTCCGCCGACTCCGCCGCCCCGGCCGCCGCCGCGACCACGCTGAGCAGGGTGCCCTCGACCGGGCTGGCGACGGCGGCGTACGCGGCGTCGGTGGCGTCGCGCAGCGCGGCGGCCAACTGGCGGCCCCGCACCACCGGCGCGGTGGCCAGGGCGTCGGCGAAGCCGCGCAGGATCTGCGACAGGATCACCCCGGAGTTGCCCCGGGCGCCGAGCAGCGCGCCGCGCGCCATCAGCCGCAGCGCGTGCCCGTGCGGGGTGGACCCGCCGTCGCCGACGGTCTCCAGGTCCATCGCCAGGGCCTGCTGGGCCGAGGTGAGGGTGAGCACGAGGTTGGTGCCGGTGTCGCCGTCGGGGACCGGGTAGACGTTGAGGTCGTCGATCTCCCCCTGGTGCCGGCGGAGCGCGGCCAGCCCACCCGCGCACCAGCGGCGCACCGCGGCGGCGTCGAGGGTGTCCAGCACGGCGAGAAGCCTACTGGCGCACACCGACACCCGCCCGGGCCGACCGCCCCGCCCCGGCGTGTCCACCCGCCGTCATGCCCGACAGGGGCCGGTTGGCCAGGCACGGGGGGCATCGGGTAACCTGACCAGGTTGCCCGGGCAGCGCCTGGCGGCGACCTCATGAACGTTTCAAACCCAGGAGTATCCCGTGGCTAGCGTGTGCGACGTCTGTGGCAAGGGACCGGGCTTCGGCCACAACGTGTCCCACTCGCACCGGCGGACCAACCGCCGCTGGAACCCGAACATCCAGTCGGTGCGTACCCCGGCCGGTGGTGGTAACACCAAGAAGTTGCAGGTCTGCACCTCCTGCATCAAGGCCGGCAAGGTCACCCGCGCCTGACGCGGTAGCGCCGACCCCACCATTTTCGCCGGACAGCCGGCGGGCCTGAGGGCTCGCCGGCTTTTCGTGTCCGCCCCGAACGTCGCCCGCCGGCCCGGCAGGCCACCGCGCCGGGGCGGCCGGTCAGAGGGTACGGCCGAAGGAGAGGCAGCCCGGGGCGTCCTGGTAGAACCCGAAGTTCGGGATGCTCTCGTACCCGGCCGAGGTGTACATGGCGATCGCCTCGGGCTGCTTGTACCCGCACTCCAGGATGAGCCGCTTGCGTCCGTGCTCGCGCGCCGACCGCTCGACGGCCGCGAGCACCGCCCGCGCCACGCCCCGGCCGCGCGCCGCGGGGCTGGTGTACATCCGCTTCAGCTCCGCGGTGTCCCCGGCGTCGCCGTGGCTGCGCCAGCCGCCGCACCCCACCGGCTCCCCCGCCAGGTACGCGACCAGGAACGCCCCGCCCGGCGGCTCGAACTCGACGGCGTCGACCGGGGTGTCGTCCCCGCTGCCCCCGTACCGCTGGCCCAGGTCCGCCAGGGCGGCCCGGATGAGCCCCTGCGCCTCCGGCGAGTCGAAGCGGGCCGCGCGGATCTCGATCTCACTCACGGAGTGAAGGGTACGTCCCTGACCAGTGCCTACCGGAAGTGGTCCCAGCCGGCCGGGCCGGCGTACGGCGCGCCGTCGACGGTCACGCCCGCGCCCTCGACCACCCGGCCGACCGGCCGCCACGGCGCGGGCAGCACCACCGCCGGGGGGAAGGTCGCGGCCAGCGCGTGGTCGTCGCCGCCGCCGAGGATCCACGAGTACGGGTCGACCCCGAGTGCCTGGGCGGCGTCGCCCATCTGCCGGGGCACCTCGAAGGCGTCCCGGCGTACGTCGATGCCGACCCCGCTGGCCCGGGCCACGTGCCCGAGGTCGGCCAGCAGCCCGTCCGACACGTCGATCATGGCGGTCGCGCCGAGCCGGGCGGCGTGCGGCCCGGCCGAGTACGCCACCTCGGGCCGTCGGTACGCCTCGACCAGCAGCTTCGGGGTGCGGAAGCCCCGGGACAGCACGGTGTACCCGGCGGCGGCGTACCCGCTGCGGCCGGCCAGGGCCAGCACGTCTCCCGGGCGGGCGCCCGAGCGGACCACCGGGGCCCGGCCGCCCAGGTCGCCGAGGGCGGTGACCGCGATCGTCAGCGTCGGGCTGGCGGACATGTCGCCGCCGACCACGCTCGCCCCCACCGTGGCCGCCTCGGCGGCCAGCCCGTCGGCCAGTTCCTCGGCCCAGGCCGGGTCCAGGTCCGCCGGCATGCACAACGCCACCAGCAGTGCGGTCGGGGTGCCGCCCATCGCCGCGATGTCGGCCAGGTTGGCCGCCGCCGCCCGGTGCCCCACGTCCCGGGCGCTGGACCAGTCCCGCCGGAAGTGCCGTCCCTCGACCAGCACGTCGGTGGACGCGACGACGCGGGCGTCCGGCGCGGCCAGCACCGCGGCGTCGTCGCCGGGCCCGAGCAGGCAGGCCGCCCCCTGGGGCAGCCGGGCGGTGACCCGGTCGATCAACCCGAACTCGCCGATCCCGGCCACGCTCATGCCCGTCCCCCGTCGTGCCCGTACCCGCCGTGGGCCCGGAACCGTCCCACGCCGCACCCGCTGTCGCGCCCGTCGCGCTCGCTCACCGCTTCTCCTTGGCCACCGATAGGGATCAGACCTGGTCCGTAAGGTAGTTTCACCCTTCGGGCCGCCCACGGGCGGCGACGGACGGAGGTCGAGTCGTGGTACAGGCGTACATCCTCATCCAGACCGAGGTCGGTCGGGCGCGTGACGTGGCCGGCCTGATCGCGGACCTTGCCGGCGTGGTCCGGGTCGACGCCGTCACCGGGCCGTACGACGTGGTCGTGCTCACCGAGGCGAACACGGTCGACGAGCTCGGCAAACTCATCGTCAGCAAGGTGCAGATGGTGCCCGGCATCACCCGCACCCTCACGTGTTCGGTGGTGCGCCTGTAAGTGGACGAGATCACTTCCTCCTCGGACAAGACCGACGACAGGACCGACGGGGCCGACAAGACCGACGGGCGGACCCAGGGCCCGGCGCGCCGGAACCGGACCAACCGGAGCGCGGCGCTGGTGGCCACGCTGGTCGCCGTCCCGGTGACCGTGGCCGTGGCCGGATTCACCTTCGCCAAGCTCACCCCGGACACCCCGGCCGCCGAGCCGGGCCCGTCGGCGACCAGCGCCCGGCCGCAGTCCACCGCGCCGGTCGAGATGGCCGCCCCGAAGCTGGCCGAGCGACCCGAGATCGTGTGCCGCGCGCTGACGTCGCAGCTCCCGCCGACCGTGCGGGATTTGGCCCAGCGGCCGGTCACCGCCGGCCCCGAGCAGAACGCGGCGTACGGCGATCCGGCGCTCACCGTCGCCTGCGGCGGCGACGAGCCCACCCCCGGGTCCACCGACGACGTCTGGGTGGTCAACAAGGTCTGCTGGTACGCGGTCGAGGGGCCGGACGCGACCGTGCTCACCACCCTGGACCGGGAGACCGCCGTGCGGGTCACCGTTCCCCACTCGTACGGGTCGGCCCTGCAGTGGGTGAGCCCGATCGCCGACGTGGTGGTCGCCTCGGTGCCCTCCGGCGGCGCCGTCCCGGCCGGCTGCACGGGCTGAGCGCAAGCCGTGCCCGCCCGGCGCGGCGGGACCCGACGCGGGTTCAGTGCAGGCCGACGCCGCGCCGCTGCGCGGTGCGGATCAGGCGGTTGACCAGCTTCGGGTACTCCAGCCCGGAGGCGGCCCACATCAGCGGGAACATCGACGTCGGGGTGAACCCCGGCATGGTGTTGATCTCGTTGAGGTAGATGTCCATCTCGGGGGTGACGAAGAAGTCGACCCGGGCCAGCCCGGCGCAGTCCAGCGCGGCGAACGCGCGGACGGCGTACTCCTGCACCTGCCGGGTGACATGGTCGGGCAGCGGCGCCGGGAGGTCGTACTCGGGCTCGGAGAGGTACTTCGCCTCGAAGTCGTACCAGTCGTGCGCGCCGCCGGCACGCACCTCGGCCAGCAGGGACGCCTCGGCCCCGCCCCCGGCCTCGCCCTCCAGCACGCCGCACTCGATCTCCCGGCCGACGATCGCGCCCTCGACCAGCACCTTCGGGTCGATCTCCCGGGCGGCGGCGACGGCGGCCTCCAGGCCGGCCCAGTCGTCGACCTTCGTGATGCCGAACGACGAGCCGGCCCGGGACGGCTTGACGAAGACCGGCAGGCCGAGCCGCCGCTTGTCCTCCTCGGACAGGGTCACCCCGTTGCGGAGCACCGCGTACGGCCCGACCGGGATGCCCTCGGCGGCGCAGAGCTTCTTGGTGAACTCCTTGTCCATGGCGGCGGCGGAGGCGAAGACGTTCGCCCCGACGTACGGGATGTCGGCCATCTCCAGCATCCCCTGGATGGTGCCGTCCTCACCGTAGGCCCCGTGCAGCACGGGGAAGACCACGTCGACGTCGGCCAGCGCCCGGGGGCCCTCGGCCGGGTCGAGCACCATCAGCCCGTTGCCCGTCGGGTCGGCGCGCAGCACGATGTCGGCGCCGGCCTCGGCGGTGATCTCCGGCAGCCGCCGGGCGCTGATCGCCAGGTCGCGAGGGTCCCCGCTGGTCAGCACCCACTTGCCGGCCCGGGTGATACCCACGGGGACCACCTCGAACTCGTCCGGGTCGAGCGCGCCGAGGACGCTGCCGGCGCTGACGCAGGAGATGCCGTGTTCGGGGCTGCGACCGCCGAAGACGAGGGCCACACGGGTCTTGCCTGGGGTGGTCACTCGGTCACCCTTTCGTCCGCGACTGCGAGGCTGGTGGTGCTCGCCGGTGGTGCTCACCCGGTTGACCTTACTGTGGGTGGCGAGATATGGATGCCGATACCCGGGGAGAGCGGCAATACACCGCAACCGGTCAACATTGCCTAAACGCAGCGTAATCGCATCAGCTCGCCCACGCCTACTCGCCCGCACGCCTCTTGCGCCCGCACGTCTCTTGCGCACGCCCGACTCCCGGCGAGGATGCGCATTCGGGAGCCTTTGGAGCTGATGTCGCAGACGACTCACCCCATCGGCCGCCACGGACCGAAGAGCCGAGGGCAACGAGTGAGGACGCGGGCCGGGCGGACGGGCGAGAGCAGCGCATCCCTGGCCGGGACGTGATGTCGCAGACGACTCAGCTCCAAAGGACGCTCGGGGCGGTCGGCGGTCGGCGGTCGGCGGTCGACCAACGATCAAAGACCGTAGCGGCGGTCAGAGGCCGTAGCGGCGGCCGACCGCGATCACCTTCACCCGCTGCCGGCCGGCCCGCACCATGCCCAGCGCCATGAACGCGCCGGCGATCCGGTCGGCCGCCTCCCGGCTGCTCGCGCCGACCACCTGCCGGCGCCGCTCCGGCGCGCGCCGCTCGTCCCGGACGACCCCGTCGACGGGCCGGACGTCGGTGAGCACCACCAGGAACCGGGTCATCGCCGCTCTCCAGCCCTGCCCCACTCCGACCGGGCGGACGCCTGCTCCGGCTCCGCCGTGGTCGCCGCCAGGCCGCCCGAGGGGTCCCGGCACACGTAGGCCAGGCTCGCGTGGATCCACGCGTCGTCGTTGTCGCGAAGCACCGGATGCGTGCACCAACGGCACCGCGACACCCGGGGCCAGGAGGCGGTCACCGTCATGCGATTCCCTTCCGGTGCGTCCCGGGTGGCGGCACGCGGCGATCGGGTACGGGGGAGAAAACCCGATCGCCACGCGCCCCATCCCCTCCGGTCACTCACCACCGCCGTCGCCACGACAACCGGTGGTGAGGAACTGGTCACACATTGACATGTGGATGGGCGTGAATGCAACTCTCATCGGCGTTCTCTCATGTACACCTTCCCGAAGATGTATGTCACCATCAATGCATGGCTCCGAAGACCGCCAGAGCCCGACGGCTCGGCATCGCGCTACGTACGCACCGGGAGGCGGCCGGCCTCACCCTCGAGGCCGCCGCCGACGAGATCAACAGCACCCGGAGCACCCTGTCCCGGTACGAGAACGCCCAGACGTTGATCAGCCCGGCCACGGTGCGCGCCCTGCTCACCCTCTACGGCGTCGGCGCCGACGAGCTGGCCGCGGCCGTCCAGCTCGCCAAGGACGCCCGCAAGCCGGGTTGGTGGGTGTCCTACTCGTACCTGCTGGACCGGCGGACCATCGACTTCATCGCGCTGGAGGCGGAGGCGACCGGCATCGCCAACTTCGAGCCGTCGGTGGTGCCCGGCCTGTTGCAGACGGCGGACTACATCCGGGCGGTGATGCGGGGCGGCCCGCACACCCTCAGCGACGACCAGGTGGAACAGCGGGTCCACCTGCGACTCGACCGCCAGCAGCGGCTCACCGACGAGGACCCACCGATCCTCGACGCGATCATCGACGAGGGCGCGCTGCTGCGCCCGGTGGGCGGTGCGAACGTGATGGAGGGGCAACTGCGTCACCTGCTCAAGACGGCCGAGCTGCCCAACATCACCGTCCAGGTGATACCGCTGGCCGCGGGCTACCACCGGGGCACCCGGGGCTCGCTGCACATCCTGGAGTTCCCCGACCCGGAGGATCCGATCATCGCGTCGGTGGAGACAGTGGCCGGGCAGATGGTCCTGGACCGGCCCGGCGACCTGCGCACCTGTACCAAGATCATGGAACATCTACGGTCGGTCGCGCTCAGCCCCTCGGCCAGCCGGGAACAGCTTTTCCGCATCCTGAAGGGACGGTAGGACCATGACCCCGACGACGAGCACGGCGCTGGCCGCGGCGCGATGGCGCAAGAGCAGTCGCAGCGGCGACGAAGGCGCCTGCGTGGAGATGGCGGTCGTGCCCGGCGCGATCGCGGTCCGCGACTCCAAGGACCCGGCCGGCCCGGCACTGATCTTCCCGCCGGCAGCCTGGACCGCCTTCGCCGCCGCCCCGCCCCGCCCCTGACCGCCGCGCCGGCCGGGGTCCCGCCCCGGCCGGGGGGTCCCGCCCCGGCCGGCGCGGCCCGCCCCGGCCGGCACCCGCCCGGCCCCTCGTCGTGGTCCACCCGCCGCCCGGTCCGCACCGCCGGCCGGCGGGTGGGCCACCACCGCACACCACCACCCCACGGCGCCCCGCCCGCCGCGGCCGACCGCACCGCCGGTCGCCGGGGCGGGTCAGCCCGGACGACGAGCGGTCATCGCGGTGGCGTCGAGGTCGTCGTCGTGCACCACGGCCGGCTCCAGGCCCAGTCCGGTCAGCGTCGCGCGCAACGCGTCGACCTGGCCGGCGGACACCTCCACGACGAGGTGCCCGCCCGGGGCGAGCCAGTCCGCCGCCGCCTCGGCCACCCGGCGCAGCACGGTCAGCCCGTCGGAGCCGCCGTCGAGCGCCACCGGGGCCTCGTGCAGCCGCGCCTCGGGCGGCATCAGCGTCACCGCGTCCGTCGGCACGTACGGGGCGTTGGCCACGATCAGGTCGAGTTCGCCCCGCCACCGCACCGGCAACGGCTCGAACAGGTCGCCCTGGTAGACCGGCACGCCGAGGTGGGCGAGGTTGCGCCGGGCGCAGGCCACGGCCGCCGGATCCAGGTCGGCGGCGGCCAGCCAGCGGGGGGTGAGCCGCCCGGCGAGCACCAGCGCGGCCGCGCCGGACCCGCAGCACAGGTCGAGCACCGCCGCGCCGGGTCGGGTGACCGCCGCAGCGGCCGACACCAGCAGCGCGGTACGCGCCCGTGGCACGAACACGCCGGGGTCGACGCCGATCCGCAGGCCGCAGAACTCGGCCCAGCCGAGCAGGTGCTCCAGCGGCAGGCCGGCGACCCGCCGGTCGACCAGGTCGGTGAGCCGCCCGGCCGAGTCGGCGGCGGCGATGAGCAGTTCCGCCTCCTCCTCGGCGAAGACGCAGCCGGCGGCGCGCAGCCGGGACACGAGGGCGGGACGGTCGGGGTGGAACTCGATGGACGTCATGCGCAGCCTCCGGGAAACGCTCGTCGGCGGCTCAGGCGTCGAGGGCGGTGGTGACGTCGGCGAGCAGGTCGGCGGTGTCCTCCACCCCGCAGGAGAGCCGGACGAAGCCGGGGGCGGTGTCGTCGCCCCACTGGGCCCGGCGGTCCGCCGTGGTGTGCAGGCCGCCGAACGAGGTGGCCGCGGCCACCAGCCGGGCCGCGTCGACGAACCGGCCGACCCGCTCGGCGTCGCCCAGGTCGAACGAGAGCACCCCGGGCAGCCGGCGCATCTGCGCCGCCGCCACCGGGTACGCGGGGTCCCCGGGAAGGCCCGGCCAGCGCAGGCCGGTCACGTCGGGGCGGCCGGCGAGCAGCCGGGCCAGCGCCTCGGCGTTGGCGGACTGCCGGGCCAGCCGCAGGTCGAGCGTGGCCAGCGAACGGTGCGCCAGCCACGCGTCGAACGCCCCGGGCACCGCGCCGGTGACGGTGCGCCAGGCGGTGACCGGGTCGAGCAGCTCCGGCGTACGGCTGGCGACGTAGCCGAGCAGCAGGTCCGAGTGCCCGGTCAGCGCCTTGGTGCCGGAGGCGACCACCAGGTCCGCGCCGAGGTCGAGCGGGCGCTGGCCGAGCGGCGTGGCGGTCGTGTTGTCGACCGCGACGAGGGTGCCGGCGGCGTGCGCGTCCCGGGCCAGCGCGGCCACGTCGGCGACGTCCAGGCCGGGGTTCGCCGGGGTCTCCAGCAGCGCCAGCCGGACCCCGCCGAACGACGGGTACGGCCCGGCGGTCGGCGCGAAGAGCACCCGCACGCCGATCCCGGCGAGGGTGTCGGTGGCGAACGCCCTTACCGGGAAGTACCCGTCGGCGGGCAGCAGCACGGTGTCACCGGGACGCAGCAGCGCCAGCAGCAGGCCGGTGATCGCCGCCTGACCGCTGGCGAAGACCCGGACGTCACCGCCCTCCAGCTCGCCGATCGCCGCCTCCAGCAGCCGCCGGGTCGGGTTGTCCGGCCGGCCGTAGCCGTTCGGGCTGGCCGCCGGCCCCCGCCACGGATCGAGGTGGTACGGGGCGGCCAGTACCGGGCCGGGCAGGAACGGGTCCCCCGGCACGGGCTCCGGCAGGCCGGCCCGGACGCACCGGGTGCCGTCGCCGTCGCTGGTCGGCGCGTTCATCCGGGCCTCACTCGTACGACTCGGGCTTGGCGGTCCGGCTCATCAGCGCGTCCACCGCGAGCCGCGGGTCCATCCCCTCGTGACAGATCCGCTCGATCTGCTCGGTGATCGGCATCTCCACCCCGTGCGACCGGGCCAGGTCCCGGATGGCCAGGCAGCTCTTCACGCCCTCGGCGGTCTGCCGGGTGGCCGCCTGGGCCTGCTCCAGGGTCTCCCCCCGGCCCAGGTGCTCGCCGAAGGTCCGGTTGCGGGCCAGCGGCGACGAGCAGGACGCCACCAGGTCACCCATCCCGGCCAGCCCGGCGAAGGTGATCGGGTCCGCGCCGAGCGCCACCCCGAGCCGGGCGGTCTCGGCCAGCCCCCGGGTCATCAGCATCGCCCGGGTGTTGTCCCCGAAGCCCATGGCGGTGGCGATGCCGTACGCGAGGGCGATCACGTTCTTCACGGCCCCGCCCAGTTCGCAGCCGATCACGTCGTCGTTGGTGTACGGCCGGAAGTACGGCGTCCGGATCGACGACTGGACGAGCTGGGCGCGGCGGTCGTCGGTGCCGGCGACCACGGTGGCGGCGGGCTGCTCGGCGGCGATCTCGGGGGCGAGGTTCGGGCCGGAGACCACCACCACCCGGTCCGGGGTGACCCCGGCGGTCTCCACGATCACCTCGCTCATCCGCCGGGTGGTGCCCAGCTCGATCCCCTTCATCAGCGACACCAGCGTCGAGTCCGGGTGCAGGTCGCCGGTCCACTCGGCGAGGTTGCCGCGCAGCGTCTGCGACGGGACGGCCAGCACCACGATCTCCGCGCCGGTGATCGCCTCGGCGGCGTCCGCGGTCCCGGTGACCCGCTCGGGCAGCCGCGCCTGCGGCAGGTACTCCGGGTTGCGCCGGTCCCGCCGGATCGCCTCGGCGACGGGCCGGCGACGGGCCCAGATCGTCACGTCCCGCCCGGCGTCGGCGAGGATCTTGGCGAACGCCGTTCCCCAGGAGCCGGCCCCCAGCACGGCCACGTGCCCGGTCATGCCGCATCCCCCTCGTCCTGCCGGGAGCGGGCGGCGGCGGGGCGGGCCGGCCGTTCCCAGAGCGGGGGCGGCGTCCCGCCACGGATCTCGGCGAGCTGGTCGCGTAGGCGGATCATGATGGCGTCCGTCATCTCTTCCAGGATGGCTTTGCTGGGCGTCGAGCCGGCCCACCGGTCCAGGTCGACCGGTGGCCCGGCGACCACGGTCACCGGGATGCGGGGCCGCAGGCTCAGCCGGTTGGTCCGGGGGTCGAAGATCCGCTCCGGGCCCCACATGGCAACGGGGATCACCGGGGCCCCGGTGGCCAGCGCCAGCCGGGCGGCGCCGGTCTTGCCCCGCATCGGCCACAGCTCCGGCTCACGGGTGGTGGTCCCCTCCGGGTAGATCACCACCGCGCCCCCCTCGGCCAGCGCGGCGACCAGGGAGTCCAGCGACTTGACCGCGTCCACCGTGCCGCGCTCCACCGGAATCTGCCGGCACCGGTGCAGGATCCAGCCGACCACCGGCACCCGGAACACGCTGGCCTTGCCGAGGAACTGCGGCCAGCGCCCCGCGTCGTAGACGAAGTGCGCGGAGACCAGCGGGTCGGCGTGCGACAGGTGGTTCGGCACGATGATGATCCCGCCGTCGCGGCGCAGTTGCTCCATGCCCCGCCAGGTGCGCCGGGTCCAGACCGTCATCACGGGCTTCACCAGCACCACGGCGAACCGTCGCCAGAATCCCAGCCTGCGCCGTGTCACCCTGCCTCCTCCTGGCCCCGACCCGCACACCGCACCGCCGCGCGTCGCCCGCAGCGAAATCATGCCTGCTCGCCCCGGGTACGGCCAGTGAGGGTACCGCCGCCCGACTGGCAGGATTGTGCCGTGCGGCAGCGGACCTGGACTGTGGTGGTACCGGTGAAGCGCCTCGGCGTGGCGAAGAGCCGGCTGCGCGGGGCGCTGCCCGCCGTACCCCACGAGGAGCTGGCGCTGGCCCTGGCGGCCGACACGGTCGCCGCGGTACGGGCGTGCCCGGCGGTGGCCGACGTGGTGGTGGTCACCGACGATCCGAGGGTGGCGGCGGTGGCCGACGCGGCGGGCGCGCGGGCGGTGCCGGACCCGCCCGGCGCCGGCCTGAACGCCGCCTTCCGGCTGGGCGCCGCGGTCGCCACCGCCGGCGGGGCGTGGGTGGCCGGGCTCACCGCGGACCTGCCGGCGCTGCGCCCGGCCGAGCTGGCCGCCGCGCTGCACGCGGTCGCCGCCGGGCCGGCGGGGGTACGCCGGTTCGTGGCCGACGCCCCGGGCACCGGCACCGTGCTGCTCGCCGCGCCGCCCGGCGTGCCGCTGGCCCCCCGGTTCGGGGTCGGCTCGGCGGCGGCCCACCTGGCCGACGGCGCGCTGCCGCTGACCGGTGCCTGGCCGACCCTGCGCCGGGACGTCGACACCGCCGCCGACCTGGCCGCCGCCGCCCGGCTGGGGCTCGGGCCGCGCACCGCCGCCCTGGCCGGCGTCGGCCGGCCGGCCGCCCGTCCGGGCTGACCCGCCCGGCCCCGGCGCGGGGTGTACGGTGCTGCCATGCAGGGCACGGTGGCCACCTACGACGCGGCGACGCGCAGCGGCGTGCTGCTCCTCGACGACGGCACCGAGTTGGCCTTCCCGGCCCGGGCGTTCGACGCCTCCGGGCTGCGGCTGCTGCGGCTGGGCCAGCGGGTCCGGGTCGAGACCGACGGCGCCGGGGAGATCGTCCGGGTGACGTTGCCGACGATGCCCTGAGCTACCCGCCCAAGTTCATTTTGCGTTAACCCGTTCCGGGACATCATGAGCGGGTGAGCACCCCTCGCGAGCACCCCACCGGCCCGTCCACCGACCATCGACCCGTCGACGACCGCCCCATCGGTGAACGGGAGACCGGCGACCCGGCGCCCGCCCGCAACGGGTCCCCCCGGCGCGGCGTCGACGGCCGCTTCCGGGCCCGCGAGACCGCCGAGGACGAGCCGGCGGCGTCCGGCCCTGCCGCCGCGTCGGCCTCCGCCGGGCTGGAGGAGGTGCTCGACGCGCCCGTGGAGCAGCCCACGCCGGCGGTGCGGCCCGGGCCCGAACCCGACGACGAGCCGGCGCGGCCCGAGCCGCTGCCCGAGGACCGGTTCCTCAACCGGGAGCTGTCCTGGCTCGACTTCAACGCCCGGGTGCTGACCCTGGCCGAGGACCCGGCCACCCCGCTGCTGGAGCGGGCGAAGTTCCTGGCCATCTTCGCCAGCAACCTCGACGAGTTCTACATGGTCCGGGTGGCCGGGCTCAAGCGCCGCCTGTCGGCGGGGCTGCCGGTGCGCGGCGGGGACCGGCTGCCGCTGCGCACCCAGCTTGAGCTGATCACCGAGCGGACCGCCGACCTGGTCGGCCGGCACGCCGCCTGCTTCGTCGACGACGTGCTGCCGAAGCTCGCCGCCGAGGACATCCGGATCCTGCGCTGGTCGGACCTGGACGCGCCCGAGCGGGAGCGGCTGCGCACCTACTTCCGCGAACACGTCTTCCCGGTGCTCACCCCGCTCGCGGTCGACCCGGCGCACCCGTTCCCGTACATCTCCGGGCGGTCGTTGAACCTGGCCGTCGCCGTCCGCGACCCCGACGGCGGCTCGGAGCTGTTCGCCCGGGTCAAGGTGCCGAACAACGTGCCCCGGTTCGTCCGGGTCGCCCGGGACTCCCCCGGGGTGCGGGTGCTCCCGGTCGAGGAGCTGATCTCGGTGCACCTGGGGCAGCTCTTCTCCGGCATGCAGGTGGTCGAGTGCCACCTGTTCCGGGTCACCCGCAACGCGGAGGTGGAGGTCGACGAGGACCGCGACGAGGACCTGCTCCAGGCCCTGGAGCGGGAGCTGGCCCGCCGCCGGTTCGGCCCGCCGGTACGGCTGGAGGTGGCCGCCTCGATCTCCGACCACATGCTGGAGCTGCTGGTCCGCGAGCTGGACATGGACGGCCACGACGTGCTGCGGGTCCGCGGCCTGCTCGATCTGTCCGCGCTGTGGCAGCTCTACGGCGACGCCGACCGCCCCGATCTGAAGGATCCGCCGTTCGTGCCGGCCACCCACCCCCGGCTCACCGAGGGCGAGGTGCCGCGCAGCGTCTTCGCCACCCTGCGCGACGGGGACGTGCTGGTCCACCACCCGTACCACTCGTTCGCGACCAGCGTGCAGCGCTTCGTCGAGCAGGCCGCCGCCGACCCGGACGTGCTGGCCATCAAGCAGACCCTCTACCGGACCAGCGGCGACTCCCCGATCGTCGACGCGCTGGTCGACGCCGCCGCCGCCGGCAAGCAGGTGGTGGTGCTGGTGGAGCTGAAGGCACGGTTCGACGAGGTGGCCAACATCGGCTGGGCGCGCACGCTGGAACGCGCCGGCTGCCACGTGGTGTACGGCCTGGTCGGCCTCAAGACGCACTGCAAGACCGCCCTGGTGGTACGCCAGGAGGGCAACCAGATCCGCCGCTACTGCCACATCGGCACCGGCAACTACCACCCGAAGACCGCCCGGCTGTACGAGGACTTCGGCATGTTGACGGCCGACCCGGAGATCGGCGCCGACCTCACCGACCTGTTCAACGTGCTCACCGGCTACAGCCGGCAGACCGCGTACCGGCGGCTGCTGGTGGCCCCGCAGGGGATCCGGCGGGGGCTCGTCGAGCGGATCGAACGGGAGATCGCCCACGTCCGCCTCGGCATGCCCGGGCTGGTGCAGTTCAAGGTGAACTCGCTGGTCGACGAGGAGGTCACCGACGCGCTCTACCGGGCGTCCCGGGCCGGGGTGCACGTCGACCTGCTGATCCGGGGCATGTGCACCCTGCGCCCGGGGGTGCCGGGGCTGTCGGACAACATCCGGGTCCGGTCGATCCTCGGCCGGTTCCTGGAGCACTCCCGGATCTTCCGGTTCGGCAACAACGGGGCCGCCGAGTTCTGGATGGGCTCGGCCGACCTGATGCACCGCAACCTGGACCGCCGGGTGGAGGCGCTGGTGCAGGTGAGCGACCCGGTGGCCCGGGCCGAGCTGGACCACGTGCTGGTCGCGGCGTTCAGCCCCGACGTGGAGGCGTTCGAGCTGGCCGGGAACGGCTCCTGGACCCGGCGGACGGGAACGCCGGACGCCCCGCTGACCCATCTGCAGGACCTGCTGCTGCGCCGCGTCGGTGGCACCGCCGGTTGAGCCTAGGCTGAGCGGATGTCGGAGCGGGACCAAATGATCCGGGCGGCGGGCGGGGTCGTCTGGCGCCCCGCCGGGGGCGACGTGCTGGTCTGCCTGGTGCACCGTCCCCGATACGGCGACTGGTCGCTGCCCAAGGGCAAGCTGGAGCCGGGCGAGCACCCGCTGTCGGCCGCCGTCCGGGAGGTCGCCGAGGAGGCCGACGTGCGGGCGGTGCCGCAGGTCCGGCTGCCCACCATGCGGTACCGCAGCGAGGGCCGGCCGAAGACCGTCGACTACTGGTCGATGCGGGCGGTCGGCGACGGCGGCTTCCAGCCCGACACCGAGGTCGACGAGATCCGCTGGCTCCCCGCCGGGGAGGCGGCGCGCCTGGTCAGCTACCCGCACGACGCCGAGGTGCTGGCCGCGTTCGCCGCCCTGCCGCCGGTCACCGCGACCGTGGCGCTGGTCCGACACGCCCACGCCGGCCACCGCGGCACCTGGTCCGGCCCGGACGCCGGCCGCCCGCTGGACGACACCGGCTGGGCACAGGCGCACGCCCTGGCGCCCCTGGTGGCCCTGGTCCGCCCGGTCCGGCTGCTGTCGGCCTCGGCCCGCCGCTGCGTGCAGACCCTGGACCCGGCGGCGGTCCTGCTGGACCTGCCGATCGAGGTGGCCGGCGACCTCGACGAGCCGCAGCCCGGCCAGGACCTCCACGAGCAGGCGCTGGCCGCGGCGGCCTGCCTGACCGAGCTGGCCGCCACGGGATCCGCCGCCGGGGTGTGCAGCCAGGGCAAGGTGATCCCCGAGGCACTGGCACGCCTCACCGGCCGGGCCGACGACTTCACCACCGCGAAGGGCGGCGGCTGGCTGCTCGCCTTCGCCGCCGACCGCCTCCTCGCCGCCGACCGCCTGTAGCCAGGGGGCCGGCGGGGCGGTCAGCCGGCCGGTGCGGGCCGCAGGACGAGGGTCACCGCGACCGGCAGGTGGTCGCTGGCGGTGCTGCGCGGCGCCACCGGGTCGGCGGCCACCAGCCCCGGCGAGACCAGGACGTGGTCGATCTGCTCGCGCGGATCGTCGGCGGGGCTGGTCGGCAGGGGACGGGCCGCGGCGAGCGCGTCCACCAGCCCGGCCCGGATGAACTCCGCGTACGCCGGGGCGCCCGGCTCGGTGTTCAGGTCGCCGGCCACGACGAGCGGCCGGCCGGCGGCGTACCCCAGGGCGAACGCCGCCACCGCGCGGGCCTGTGCCACCGGTTCCCGGCCGGGTGGCGGTTGCAGGTGGGTGGCGACCACCGCGAGCGGGACGCCGCCGATGTCGACGGTGACGCCGAGCGCCTGGGCGCCGGTGGGCGCGCCGAGGGCCGCCAGCGCCACGGTCCGGGCCGACGACACGGGGTACCGGCTGAGCACCGCGTCGCCCCACACCGGGTCGGCGGCGGGCGCGAAGACGTACGACATGCGCAGCCGCGCCGCGAGCAGGCCGAGGACGTCGTGGCCGCCGTTGAGCAGCCAGCCCCGGTCGACCTCGCCGAGCACCACCACGTCGGGATGTTCGGCGGCGGCCACCCGGGCCAGTTCGTCCGGGTCGAACCGTCCGTCCAGGCCGAATCCCATCCGGACGTTGTACGCCACCACCCGGACGCCCGCCGCCGGCCCGCCGGAGCGGACCGGCACGACCTCGGTGGACGACAGGTTCGTCGCCACGAGGGCGAGCAGGGCCGAGGCCGCGGCGGTCCGCACCGCCCACGCCCGGGACGCCGGCGGCTGCGCCGCCTCACCCCCGGGCCCACCGGTGAGCGCCACGACGGCGACGAAGCCGGCCACGGCGACCGGCACCGCCGCGTTGGGGTAGCCCAGGTCGTAGGCGGCGTAGTAGCCGACGGCGGCGACGGCGAAGAGCAGCATGCCCAGCACCGCCGCGAGAGCCGACCGGTCGGGCCGGCCCGGAGCGCCGGCCGGAGCCGCCCCGGCGAGGCCGAGGCAGGCCCCGGTGCCGGCGGCGGTCAGCAGGACCGCCGGTCCCAGCCAGCCGGGCTCACCGGCGGCGAACAGCGCCGCACCGGCCAGCAGCGCCAGCGGGCCGCCCAGCCGCGGGTACCCGCGGGGCGGCCGGGCCAGCGCGGTGAACAGGAAGAGGGCGACGGCCAGGCTGAACAGGACAGGCACCGCACCGGCGTCCGGCGAGCCGGCGAGCCCGTCGGCGGGGCCGCGCCGGTAGGACGACGCGGCCCACGTCACCGCCGGGGAGAGCGCCACCAGGCCGGCCAGCAGCAGCGCCGGGCCGGCGAGTAGCCAGGCGCGGGCGCCGCCCGGTTCGGCCGGTGGCGCCGGGCGGGCCGTCCCGGCCAGGAACAGCGCCACGAGGGCGACGCTGCCGGCCCACCCGGCCCAGCCACCCCGCCAGACCAGGTCGTACGTGCCGAGTGCCCCGTGCGCCACCGCGGCGACGGCCAGTCCGAGCGCCAGCCCGGGCACCGGGCGGTCAGTGCTGGCGGCGCGGCCGGCGAGCCAGAGCAGCCCGGCGACGAGGCCGGCGGTGGCCAGCCAGAGCTGGGTCCGGCCGCCCGGAGCGGCGGTGAGGGCGAGCCGGGCGCCGGCCAGCAGCACGGCGGCGGCGAGGACGACCGGGCGGGCCCCGAGCCGGCGGACCAGCGGGGGAAAGGCCAGGGCGAGCACGAACCAGCCGAGCGCGAACGCTCCCAGCAGTTCGGCGGGGGTGGCGGCGGCCTGCCCGAAGATGGTGATGACCGACGGGAGGAAGACCCGCAGCACGTCGGTCAGGACGACGACGCCCAGGGCGAGGGTGGCGGTGCTGAGGTGGCGGTAGCGCACGGGCTGCCTTTCGCCGACCGGCGGGGGTCCGGCGATTCTGCGCGCGCCGTCCGGCGTCGGTCAACGCCCGTCCGTGGCCCCGCCGCGTCGGCCCAGCTCTCGGGCCCGCACCGGCCAACGGACCGAACCGCCCCAGACCCGTCACCGAGCCGCGGCGGCGGGCGACCCGAGGCGGGCTGCCACCGGCACGGGCGGGCGACGTGAGGAACCGACGCCGACCGCGCGGCGGGCGACACCAGGAAGGGGCGCCAACCGGTGCGGTCGGCGCCCCTTCCTGCGGTCTCGGCCGGTCAGCGCTTGCTGGCCGCTTTCTTGGCCGGTGACTTCTTCGCCGGCGCCTTCTTCGCCGCCGTGCTCCTGGTCGCCGCCGCGGTGGTCTTCTTCGCCGCGGTCGACTTGGTCGCCGCCGCGGTCTTCTTCGCGGGAGCGGCCTTCTTGGTGGCGGTCTTGGTCGCCGTCGCCCTGGTCGCCTTCGCCGGGGCGGCCTTCTTGGTGGCGGCGGTGGCCTTCGCCCCGGCCGCCTTGGCACCCGCCGCCTTGGCAGTGGTCGCCTTCGCCCCGGCCGCCTTGGCGGTGGTCGCCTTGGCAGTGGTCGCCTTGGCGGTGGTGGCCTTGGCAGTGGTGGCCTTCGCCCCGGCCGCCTTGGCACCCGCCGCCTTGGCAGTGGTCGCCTTCGCCCCGGCCGCCTTGGCGGTGGTCGCCTTGGCGGTGGCGGCCTTGGTGGCGGCCGTGGCGGTCTTCTTCGCCGCCGCCGTGGCCTTCGGCACCTTGCCGCTGGCCACCATCTCCTTGAACCCGGCGCCGGGCCGGAAGGTCGGGACGGATGTCTTCTTGACCTTCACCGCCTCGCCGGTCCGCGGGTTGCGCGCTGTTCGGGCTCCCCGGGCGCGCTTCTCGAACGCTCCGAATCCGGTGATCGCCACCTTCTCGCCCTTGGTGACCGCCGCCTGGACCTCAGCGAGGACCGCGTCGAGCGCGGCCGTCGCCGTCTTCCGGTCCCCCAGGCGAACGGCGAGCGCCTCGATGAGCTCGGCCTTGTTCACGACTTCCTCCCGATTGTGCAACTGACTCGACGCGAGCCATTCTGCGCGCACGGTATGCCCTGTGCTGCCTGGACACAAACATTCGGCGGAAAAAAGCCCTTGTGTCGTAACGGATTCGCCCCCACCGGGCGGGCCGGTGGGGGCGGAAACCGATGGCGGATCGGGCGAACGGCTATGCCACGGAGGGCAGGAACGGCAGCCGGCCGCCCTCGTACACGGTGATGTCGGACTCATGGCGGAGGGTGAGTCCAATGTCATCCAACCCCTCCATCAGCCGCCACCGGCTGAAGTCGTCGAGGGGGAAGGGCCAGGCGGCGCCAGCGGCCCGGACCTCTCGGGAGGCCAGGTCGACGGTGACAGCGGTGGTCGGGTCGGACTCGACGAGGCGCCACAATTCCTCGACGGCTTTCAATTCCAACTCGACCGGCAGCAGACCCTCCTTGAGGGCGTTGCCGCGGAAGATGTCGCCGAACCGGGGCGAGATCACCGCCCGGAACCCCCAGTCCCGCAGGGCCCAGACGGCGTGCTCCCGGGACGACCCCGTACCGAACTCGGGGCCGGCCACAAGAATCGACGCGCCCGAATGTACGGAATCGTTCAGCACGAATGACGGGTCCTCCCGCCACGCGCTGAACAGCCCGTCGGCAAAACCGGTCCGGGTCACCCGCTTGAGGTACACGGCGGGGATGATCTGGTCGGTGTCCACATTGGAACGGCGCAGCGGCACGGCGGTGCCGGTGTGCACGGTGAACTTGTCCATCTGTCGCGGCTGCCCTTCTACAGGTCGGCGGGGGCGGCCAGCCGGCCGACCACGGCGGTGGCGGCGGCGACCGGCGGCGACACCAGGTGGGTGCGTCCGCCCCGGCCCTGGCGGCCCTCGAAGTTGCGGTTGGAGGTCGAGGCGGAACGCTCGCCCGGGGCGAGCGTGTCCGGGTTCATGCCCAGGCACATCGAGCAGCCGGCGAACCGCCACTCGGCCCCGGCGTCGGTGAACACCTTGTCCAGCCCCTCGGCCTCGGCGGCCTCGCGGACGGCGGCGGAGCCGGGGACCACGAGCATCCGTACGCCGCCGGCGACCTTCTGCCCGCGCAGCACGTCGGCGGCGGCGCGGAGGTCCTCCAGCCGCCCGTTGGTGCAGGAGCCGACGAAGACCACGTCGACGGAGAGGTCGCGCAGCGGGGTGCCGGGCGTGAGGTCCATGTACTCCAGGGCCCGGCGGGCGGCGGCGCGCTCGGAGTCGGTGCCGAACTCCTCCGGGTCCGGCACGGCCGCGCCCAGCGGGGCGCCCTGCCCGGGGTTGGTGCCCCAGGTGACGAACGGGGTGATCCGGCTCGCGTCGAGGGTCACCTCGGCGTCGAAGGTCGCCCCCTCGTCGGTGGGCAGGGTCCGCCAGTGGTCGACGGCCGCGTCCCAGTCGGCCCCCTGGGGCGCGTTCGGCCGCCCCTTGAGGTACGCGAACGTGGTCTCGTCCGGCGCGATCATGCCAGCCTTGGCGCCCCACTCGATGGACATGTTGGCGACGGTCATCCGCCCCTCCATGGACAGCGCGCGGATCGCCTCGCCCCGGTACTCCACGATGTGCCCCCGACCGCCGCCGGTGCCGACCTGGGCGATCAGGGCGAGCACCAAATCCTTGGCGGTGACGCCGGGGCCGAGCTGGCCGGTGACGTTCACGGCCATCGTCTTCGGGCGGGCCTGCGGCAGCGTCTGGGTGGCCAGCACGTGCTCGACCTCGCTGGTGCCGATGCCGAACGCGAGGGCTCCGAAGGCGCCGTGGGTGGCGGTGTGCGAATCGCCACAGACGATCGTCATGCCGGGCTGGGTGACGCCGAGCTGCGGGCCGATGACGTGCACGATGCCCTGGTTCGCGTCGCCGAGCGGGTGCAGCCGGACACCAAACTCGGCGCAGTTGCGGCGCAGCGTCTCGATCTGGGTGCGGGAGGTGGGGTCCGCGATCGTGAGCAGATCGCCGCGTCGCTGCTGGAACGCCGGATCCGCGTACCCCGTCGGGGTGTTGTGGTCCTCGGTCGCGAGCGTGAGGTCGGTGCGCCGCACGGGGCGGCCGGCGAGCCGCAGCCCGTCGAAGGCCTGCGGGCTGGTCACCTCGTGCAGCAGGTGCAGGTCGATGTAGAGCAGGTCCGGTTCGCCCTCGGCGGACCGGACGACGTGCGTGTCCCAGACCTTCTCGGCCAGGGTCCTCGGTTGAGTGACTCCCACCATCTGGACATCCTAAATTCTGGGAGGTAAATTTCGGCTTGTGGGACACAGTATGAGCGGTGTCGGCGTTCTCGACAAGGCGGTGGTCATCCTGGCCGCCTGTGTCGACGGCGCCAGCCTGGCCGAACTCGTTGAACGCACCAAGCTGCCCCGGGCCACCGCGCACCGGCTGGCGCAGGCGCTGGAGATCCACCGGATGCTGGTCCGGGACACCCAGGGCCGCTGGCGCCCCGGCCCCCGCCTCGGTGAGCTCGCCAACGCCGCGCCGGACGTGCTGCTGACGGCGGCGGAGCCGCTGCTGGCCGCGCTGCGCGACGCCACCGGGGAGAGCGCCCAGCTCTACCTGCGCCGCGCCGACGAGCGGATCTGCGTGGCCGCCGCCGAGCGGGCCAGCGGCCTGCGGGACACCGTGCCGGTGGGCTCGGTGCTGCCGATGACCGCGGGTTCGGCGGCGCAGATCCTGCTGGCCTGGGAGCCACCGGAGGCGGTGATGCCGCTGCTGCCCCGGTCGAAGTTCACCGGCCGCACCCTGGCCGAGGTGCGCCGGCGCGGCTGGGCGCAGAGCGTCGCCGAGCGGGAGGCGGGTGTGGCGAGCGTCTCGGCCCCGATCCGCGACCGCACCGGCCGGGTGATCGCCTCGATCAGCATCTCCGGCCCGATCGAACGCCTCGGCCGCCGCCCCGGCGAACGCCACGCCATGGCCGTGGTCAGAGCCGGCCAACGCCTCTCCGGCCTCTAACCCACCCATTCCCACCCCACCCCCTCGCGGGACGGCGGGGGGTGGGGTGGGAATGGGGACGGCCCGCCTCACTTGGTGAGACGGGCCGAGTGGGACTGTAGCCCCGACCGGATTCGAACCGGCGCTACCGCCTTGAGAGGGCGGCGTCCTGGGCCGCTAGACGACGGGGCCAGAACTTTCCCTGCATCGCCGCCCTGCCGGGCGGCGCCGCTGTAGTCTAGCGGCGTGCCCCGCGCGGGGCACGCCGGGGGTGGGCTGTCGCGCAGACCGCCCGCCACCACGGCCCCGGCCACGGATTTCCTCGCCGGCCGGGCCCGTACCGGGCCCAGAGCGCACGATCCAGGTACGCGAAACAGCCCGCCTCACCGGAGTGAGACGGGCTGAACGGAACTGTAGCCCCGACCGGATTCGAACCGGCGCTACCGCCTTGAGAGGGCGGCGTCCTGGGCCACTAGACGACGGGGCCAGAACTTTCCCTGCGCCGCCCTACCGGGCGACGCCGCTGAACTCTACCAGAGATCCCTTCCGGCCCCTTGCGGGCTACCGGAGCGCTCTCCAGCGCATCCAGCGACCGGCGCTCTCGCGACCACCGGTTGCTGGGGTACCAGGACTCGAACCTAGACTAACTGAACCAGAATCAGTTGGGCTGCCAATTACCCCATACCCCATTGGCACCTCACGGTGCCGTTCGGCACCTTGCGGCACCGGAGAGAAACTCTACCCTCCCGGCCCCGGCAGGCCAAATCGGGGACCCGAAACCCGTGCTGTGCTGCGGTTGCGAGCCCCCCGACGAGTCAGCTGACCGGGACGACCGGATTGGTCAGCTCCCCGATCCCCTCGATACGCACGGTGACGGTATCCCCCTCCACGAGCGGGCTAACCCCCGCCGGGGTGCCGGTGAGCACCACGTCGCCGGGGAGCAGCGTCATCACGTGCGAGACGTACGACACCAGGGCCGGGACGTCGAAGACCATGTCCCGCGTCCGGCCGAGCTGCCGCACCTCCATCTCCTCCGGGTTGCGGCCCACCTCGCACCGGACCTCCAGGTCGGTGACGTCCAGGCCGGTGGTGATCCAGGGACCGATGGGGCAGAACGAGTCGAACCCCTTGGCCCGGGTCCACTGCCCGTCGGACCGCTGGAGATCCCGGGCGGTCACGTCGTTGGCGCAGGTGTAGCCGAAGATGGCCCGCTCGGCGGCTGCCCGGTCGGCCCGCCGCGCGCCCGGTGCGCCGATCACCACGGCCAGCTCGGCCTCGTGCTCGACCCGCTTGGAGAAGATCGGCAGCCGGATGGCGTCGCGCGGGCCGATCACCGAGGTGGACGGCTTGAGGAAGAGCAGCGGCTCCTTCGGCACCTCGCTGCCCTGCTCGGCGGCGTGCTCGGCGTAGTTGCGGCCCACGCAGACCACCTTGCTGGGCAGGATCGGGGAGAGCAGCCGGACGTCGGAGAGCGCCCATCGGGCACCGCTGAACTGGATCTGGCCGAACGGGTGCCCCTCGATCTCGGCGATGGTCAGGCCCTGCGGGCCTGCCTCCGACTCGCCCTCGACGACCCCGAACGACATTCCCTTGGCATGAGCGAAACGAGCGATACGCACCAGGCCAATCTAGCCCCGGGACGGCGCCCGGCCGCGCCGGCCGCGCGCCACGGGCGGCGCGGACAGCCGGCGCCGCACGGGGGACGCCCCGGCGACGGCGGGCGGTGGGGCCCGGAACGGCCCCGGGCCGGCCACCCTACGTCGTCCGTCACCGGCGTGGGCCGGGTTCGCCACTTCGTACCCGCACGACGTGCCGCCGCACCTAGCGTCGGCTACCGGAGGTTCGTTCGTATGCCTGCAACGACACGACACCACAGGGCCCTAGCAGTGTTCGTACACTGCCTCGGCATTCTCGCCGCCGTGCCGGCACTGCCCACGGCGGCCCCGGAGGCGGCGGCCACGCCGGCAGCGGCGGTCCGCCCGGCGGCGGCCGTCGCCACGCCGACGGAGACCCCGACGCCCACCGACTCCGCGACGGCGCCGACGCCGGCGGCTCCCGCGCCGCCGCCGCTGGTCTCGCCGTCCGTGGTGGTGCCGACCCGGGGCGCGCCGTCACCGGTGACGGTGGCGGTGGCGCCGGCCGGCACGCCCGCGCCGGGCTACCAGGTCCAGGTCCGCAACACCGGGAGCCTGCCGCTGGCCACCACGGTGCGCCAGGAGCTGCCGGTCGGGACGTCCGCGACCTGGATCACCCCCGGTGGGCGGGCCACCCGCTCGGCGACCAGCACCGAGGTGACCTGGCAGCTCAACCTGCCCGCCCGCAGCACCACCACGCTGCACACCGCGCTCACCGCCGCCGCGCCGGGCCGGCCGCTCACCGCGCCGGCCTGCGCCTTCACCAGCGACGGCAGCCGGCCGTACGACTGCGCGACCGCGACCTGGAGCGGGCTGGCGGTGCCGGCGGCCCAGGCCACCGCGGCCCCGCCGTGGCGTCGGCCCCCAGTGCTGCTCGCCGCGCTGGCCGTGGTCCTCCTGGCCGGGCTCGGCGGGGTGTGGTGGTGGCAGCGGCACGCGCGCTCCGGCGCCGGGCGGCCCGGGGCCGCCGCACCGGCCGGGACCGTCGGGGCGACCGTGCCGGCGACGGACGACCGGGGCACGGTGTACCCCCGGCCCGCCACGCCGGCGGCCGTGACCCGCCGCCGCCGGCCCCCGGTCTGGCTGCTGGTGGGGGCGGCCCTGGTGCTCCTGGCCGGGGTGGTCCTCGCCGCCACGCTGACCGCCACCCGGCGGGTGGCCGCCATCGACACGGCCAAGCAGCCGACCAGCGGCGCCTGGGTGGGACGCAGCGCGACGGGGGTGGTCGGCGTACCGCTGCGCGAGCAGGCGCTGGAGTTCACCGTCTACCGGGTCGTTTGCCCGAACGCGCCGCTCGCCGGCGGGCAGTGCCAGGCCACCGTCGGGGTCCGCAACGTCACCCCGCAGCAGCAGACCTGGCACGGTCAGATGCAGCGGGCGTACCTGCCGGGCGGCACCTGGGTCAGCACCGACGAGACCGCGACCCGGCTGGCCAACCAGGGGCGGGACGTGTTCGCCCAGCCGCTCGCCGCGGGCAGCCGGCTGGTGCTGCCGCTGGTGTTCACGGTCGACGGTCCGGCCCGGCCGAAGCAGCTCGAACTGCGCAGCGGGGTGTTCTCCGCCGGGGTCCGGGTGGACGTGCCCTGACCCGGGGCCGCGGGGGCGGGCGGGCGACGGTCGTACGCTGGGTCGGTGACCGCCGCCCTCGCCCCCGCCGCACCGCTCGACCTGGCCGACTGGCAGGCCCGGCGGCGCGCCCACGAGAAGCGGGTCGACGGGTGGCTGGCCCCGCACCTGGCCCGCCGCCGCACCGGCGCGAAGCATCCGGTGGAGGACTTCCTCTTCACCTACTACTCGCACCGCCCCGCCCAGCTCCGCCGCTGGCATCCCGGGGCGGGCGCGGTGCTGCGCGGCGCGGACCCGGCCGAGTTCGGCCCGGACTACCGGGCCACCGCCAGCGGGCTCACCCTCGACACCGAGGGGGTACGCGCCCGGCGGGCCGACTCGGTCGACTGGATCCGCGCCCTGCTCGCGGCGACCGCCGGCCGGCCGGCGCACCTGGGCTGCTTCGGGATGCACGAGTGGGCGATGGTCTACCGGCAGACCCAGGAGGAGGTACGCCACAACGCGTGGCCGCTGCGGCTCAGCCCGGCGGAGACGGCAGCCGTGGTCGAGGAGCGGGGCGTGCGGTGCAGCCACTTCGACGCGTACCGGTTCTTCACCGCGCCGGCCCGGCCGCTGAACCTGCTCGCCCCGACCCGGGAGAGCCAGCACGATCTGGAGCAGCCGGGCTGCCTACACGCCAACATGGACCTCTACAAGTGGGCGTACAAGCTCTCCCCGCTGGTCTGCTCGGAGCTGGTGGCCGACGGCTTCGCCCTGGCCCGGGAGATCCGCGCGCTGGACATGCGGGCCAGCCCGTACGACCTGGCCGCGCTCGGGTACCCACCGGTGCGGGTGGAGACGCCGGAGGGCCGCGCCGAGTACGCCGCCGCGCAGCGCGGGTTCGCCGAGCGGGCCGCCGTCCTGCGCGCCCGGCTGCTCGCCGCGCTCGGCTGAGCGGAGGGGCCCCTCCCGACGCCCGCGGCCGGTGGACTGGAGGCGGTTCCACAGGATGGACCGCCAGCAGCCGGGCGAGCCGGTGATCGAGTCGCCCAGCGGCATGCCGGCACCCGCCGGCCCGGGTCGCCCACGACGGCCCGGCGCCCCGGACGGGCGCGGCCCGCGTCAGGGGTGGCCGCGGTGCGTCGCCCACTCGGGGGCGAGGATCGACATCACCGTGGCGTCGACCCAGTCGTCGCCGTCGCGCAGCACCTGGCGCAGTACCCCCTCGGCGACGAACCCGACCTTCTCGTAGACCCGCCGGGCCCGCGGATTGACCGCGAACACCTCCAGCGAGATCCGGTGCAGGCCGAGCCGCTCGAAGCCGTACCCGACGACCAGCCGCACCGCCTCGGTGCCCAGCCCCCGGTTCCGGCCGGCCGCGGCGAACAGGGTGCGGAAGTTGCAGGCGCGGTTCCACTCGTCCCAGTCGTTGAGGACGACCTCGCCGACGCAGTCGCCGGTGGCCCGGTCGACCACCGCGAGGTCGAGCCGGTCGGTCTGCGCGTTGCGGCTGCCGTACCAGTCGCGCAGCCGCTGCTCGTCGAGTTCGTCGGGCGGGCTGCCGGTCAGCCGGCGGACCTCGGGGTCGGTCACCGCGGCGCGGAGGGCCGCCACGTCGTCGTCGACGAACGGGCGCAGGACCACGCGGTCCCCGGTGAGGGTGGGCTTGACGGAGAAGTCGGGCGTCGGTGGGGTGCTCACGCCCCGGCACGCTACGGCCGGCCCCGCCGCGCCGCCGCCGATTTCCGCCCCGGGACGGTCAGTCGCCCTCGGCCCGGCGGTCGCGCTTGCGCTGGGACTGGCGCTTCTTGTCGGCGAGGCGGCGCTCCTTGGCGCCCCGGGACGGGCGGGTCGGGCGGCGCGGCGGGGGCGGCGGGGCCACCGCCTCGCGCAGCAGCGCCGCCATCCGTTGCCGGGCCGCCTCCCGGTTGGCGAGTTGGGCCCGGTGCTCGCTGGCGGCCACGGTGAGCACCCCGTCGACCAGCCGGCCGGCCAGGCGTTGCAGCGCCCGGGCGCGCAGCGGTTCCGGCAGGCTCGGCGAGCCGGCCACGTCGAAGCTCAGCTCCACCCGCGAGTCGGTGGTGTTGACGCCCTGCCCACCCGGGCCCGACGAGCGGGAGAACCGCTCCCGCAGCTCGGCGTCCGGCACGACCAGTCGGTCGGTCACCCGCAGTCCGTCGTCCACGCCCCGAGGCTAGCGCCCCACCCGCGCCCGTGGTGCGGAGCCGAGGGGCCGGGCGGACGACCCGGCTCAGCCACCCTTGCCGATGATGGTGTCGGCGGTCTGCTGCACCTGGTCGATCGGGATGGCGAAGCCGATGCCGATCGAGCCGCTGCCGTCGATGGTGGCGATGGCGGTGTTCACCCCGACCACCTCGCCCCGGGCGTTGACCAGTGGGCCGCCGGAGTTGCCCGGGTTGATCGACGCGTCGGTCTGCACGGCCCGGTGCCGGTTGGTACCGAGCCGCACCTGACGGTCGAGCGCGCTGACGATACCCGCGGTGACGGTGCCGGCCAGCCCGAGCGGGGAACCGACCGCGAGCACCGGCTCGCCGACCCGGGTGGCGCCCGGCTTGGCCAGTGGCAGCGGGGCCAGGCCGGCGTCCGGGGGCACCCGGAGCACGGCCAGGTCGCTGCCCGGTTCCCGGCCGACCACCTCGGCGGCGAACCGCCGGCCGTCCGGCAGCTCCACCGTCACCGCTCCCCCGCCCCCCTTGGCCAGGATGTGGTCGTTGGTGATCAGGTGTTGCTGGTCGTCGATGGCGAACCCGGAGCCGGTCGCCCCGGCGCCGGAGCCGCCCCCGACCAGCACCGACACCACGCCCGGCACGGTCCGCTCGGCGGCGGTGACCAGCTCGGCGGGCACCGGCGCCGCCGATGCCGCGGCCGGACCCGGCGCGCCGGCCTGGTCGGCGACCCACGCGCCGGCCGCCGCGCCGGACAGGGTGGACAGGGCCACCACCCCGGCCGCGGCCAGCAGCCGGTCCCGCCAGCCGCGCCGCCGCCCGCCCCCCTCCTGGCCGGGTACGTCCCACCGGCTGCGTCCGTCCGGGTCGAGTTCGGGCGAGACGAACCACGGTCCGCGCGGCTCGCCCAGTCCGGTCTGCACTGCCATGCGTGCGCTCCTCACGTCCTCGTCACCGCGGATGTCCGTCTCGGTCACCCGGAAGGGTCGGCGCGCCGACGCCCCGGGACCCGCGCTCGGCCGGTTCAGGGCAGCCGGGAGAACCACCGCATCGACCCCGCCGCTGCCCCCATCGCCAGGACCAGCCCGAGCCCGATGAACCGGGCGGAGACGTCCTGCCGTTCCCGGCGGTAGCCGACCGAGGTGCCGATGTCGTCGTAGACCGCCCGCAGCTCCGCGCTGCTGGTCGCCTCGTGGAAGCCGCCCCCGGTGGAGTCGGCTACCGCCCGGAGGGTCTGCCCGTCCACCGGCACCTGGATGGGCCGGCCGCCCCGGTCGACGAACCCGGACGGGGTGCCGAACGAGATGGTGTGCACCGGCACCTTCGCCGCGACCGCCTCGTCGGCGGCCTCCATCGGGTCCATGCCGGAGGTGTTCGCCCCGTCGGAGAGCAGGATGATCCGGGCCGGCGGTGGCTGCTTGGCCGCCTGGCTGTCCAGCCCCTTCACCGCGCCGAGCGAGGTGTTGATCGCCTCCCCGATGGCGGTGCCCTGCACGCCGGTGGCGCCCTCGGCGAGGCGGTCGATCCCCTCGTGCAGCGACTCCCGGTCGGTGCCGGGCGGCACCAGCACCGCCGCGCTGCCGGCGAACGCGACCAGCCCCACGTTGAACTCGTCGGGCAGGCCGTCGACGAACCGCCGGGCGGCGTGCTTGGCCGCGCTGAGCCGGTCCGGGTCGACGTCGGAGGCGAGCATCGAGGTGGACACGTCCACGGCCACCATGACGGTGGCCCGTTCCCGGGGCACCCGCACCTCGTCGTGCGGCCGGGCGAAGCCCACCACCAGCAGCCCCAGCATGGCCAGGAAGAGGCCGGCCGGAACGTGTCGGCGCCACGCGGGGCGGTGCGGGGCGACCCGGTCGAGCAGCCGCAGGTTGGTGAAGCGGACGGCGTACCGGCTGCGGCGGCGCTGGGCCAGCAGGTAGCCGGCGGCGAGGGCGGCGACTCCGAGCAGCAACCAGAGCCGGGCGGGTGACTGCCAGGTCACGCGGCACCTCCCCGGGCCGCGCCCGGCCGCGGCGTCGGGCCGCCGCCGCTCGCCGCCGGCGCCAGGGCGAGCCGGCGCTGGGCGTGCACGTGCCGGACGATGTCGGCGCACCAGTCCCGGTCGGTGCGCAGCGGCAGGTGGCCCGCACCGCACCGGCGCAGCGCCTGGCGGACCTGGTCGCGTTGGGCGACGGCGGCCTCGGCGTACCGCTGACGCAGCCGGGGGTCGCCGGTCCACACCTCCCGCCGCCGGCCGGTCTCCGGGTCGACCAGGGTGATCAGGCCGACGTCCGGCAGCTCCAGCTCGCGCGGGTCGGTCACCTGCACGGCGAGCACCTGGTGCCGCACGGCGAGCCGGCGCAGCGGCGCCTCCCACGGCGGCGGGGCCGCCGGTTCGTCGGGCAGCCCGTCGAGGAAGTCGGAGACCACCACGACCAGGCCCCGTCGGGCGGCGACCCGCCCCACCGCGGCCAGGCCGTCGGTCAGGTCCGGGGGCGCCAGCGGCGCGGTGTCCGGGTCGTAGCCGCCGACGCGCGGCGCGGACAGCAGCGCCCGGAGCAGACCGAGCAGGTGGGTCCGGCCGCTGCGGGCGGGGAACCGGCGCAGCCCGTCCGGGGCCAGCAGTTGCGCGCCGAGCCGGTTGCCGGAGCCGGCGGTGAGGAAGCCGACCGCCGCCACCGCCGCCACCGCCAGCTCGCGCTTGTCCAGCTCGGCGGTGCCGTACTCCATGCTGGGGCTGGCGTCCACCAGCAGCCAGGTGGTCAGCTCCCGGTCGGCGTCGACCTCGCGGACGTGCGGGACGGTGGTCCGGGCGGTGACGGCCCAGTCCATCCGGCGTACCTCGTCCTCGCCCGGCCGGTACTCACGGCTGCCGGCGACCTCGCTGCCCGGGCCGGGCAGCAGCCCGCGGTACTGGCCGTGCAGCAGCCCGTCCAGGCGGCGGGTGACGGTCAGCTCCAGCCGGCGCAGCCGCCCGTCGGGCGCGAGGTCGGCCAGGGTCGGGTCGGCCGGCGGGGTCCCGCTCCGCGCCGGCGGGGCGGCGGGGCCCCTCACGCCGCCGCCAGGTCGGTGGCGTACCCGGTGTGCTGGGTGGCGATCCGGGGCGGCGGCACCGCGTCGACCAGCCGGTGCACGACCGCCTCGGCGGAGACCCCATCGGCCACCGCGTCGAAGGAGAGCACCAGCCGGTGGGCGAGGACGTCCACCGCCAGTTCCCGGACGTCCTCGGGCAGCACGTGGTCCCGGCCGCGCAGCAGCGCCTGGGCCCGGGCGGCGGCGACCAGGCCGAGGGTGGCCCGGGGGCTGGCCCCGTACGCCAGCAGCGGCGCGATCTCGGGCAGCCCGAACCGGCCCGGGTCCCGGGTGGCCAGGATCAGCCGGACGACGTACTCGGCGAGGGCGTGGTGCACGAAGACGTCGCCGGCCCGGCGTTGCAGCGCGCGTAGCCGGCCGGGGTCGAGGACCGGGCGGGGGCTCGGCCGGCCGGCGCTCATCCGGTAGAGGATGGCCAGCTCGTCGGCGTCCCCCGGGTAGTCCACGACGATCTTGAGGAGGAACCGGTCGCGCTGTGCCTCGGGAAGCTGGTACACCCCCTCGGACTCGATCGGGTTCTGGGTGGCGAGCACCAGGAACGGGTCGGGGACGGGCCAGCTCCGCCCGCCGATGGAGACCTGCCGCTCGGCCATCGCCTCGAGCAGCGCGGACTGCACCTTGGCGGGGGCGCGGTTGATCTCGTCGGCGAGCACCAGGTTGGCCATGATCGGGCCGAGCTCGACGTCGAAGCTCTCCTTCGAGGCCCGGTAGATGCGGGTGCCGACGATGTCGGAGGGCACCAGGTCCGGGGTGAACTGGATCCGGGAGAAGGTCCCGCCGACCACGGTGGCGAGCGTCTGCGCGGCGAGCGTCTTGGCCACGCCGGGGACGCCCTCCAGCAGGCAGTGGCCGTTCGCGAGCAGCGCGGTGAGCAGGCGTTCGACGAGCCGATCCTGCCCGACGATCACGCGTTTGACCTCGAAGAGCGTCTGTTGCAGCTCGGCGCCGGTCGGATCGGGATCGACCGGGCTGGGCAGGCTGGCCAGGGTGTCCGAGATGTCCGTCACGGTGCTTGCTTCCCGTGGCGGCGGTCCGGCAAACGTCGGAATCTACGCCACTCGGGGTGCCTTTGTCCCCTGACCGGGACGACCCTCGCCATCCGCCGCGAAGCGCGCCCCAGGTCCGGTAACGGACGCGACGACGCCGGCCCGTCCGGGGCCGGCGTCGTCCGGTGGTACGGATCAGGGGGTGAACACCGACAGGTGGAAGGGTCGGTCCGCCGCGGCGCCGGTCGAGTCGAAGGTCTGCACGAACACGCCGTTCGGCGTGCCGAGCCGCGGCGCGACCGAGACCTGGCCGGTCGGCGGGATGCAGCAATCGGCGGCGTCGCCGATGGTGGCCACGTAGCCGCCCCGGGTCAGGCTGTGGTTGAACACGACCTGGTACTGGCCGGGGCCGTACTTGGTCGTGGAGACCGCGTCGTGCCCGCGGACCAGCACGCCGGCGGCGCTGACCACCGCGAAGGAGGTGGAGCCGGCCACGAACGACGGGCTCGCGCCCTCCTGCAGCGCGGCCTTGGCCTGGGCGGCCTCGGCCGGCGTCAACGCCGGCTGGCCGGCCGGGGCGGCGGGTCGGGCGCCCGGCTGCCCGGTCTGGGCCGCGGGCTTCGCCGCCGTCGTCTGGGCGGCGGCGATGCCACCACCGGCCAGCGTCAGCGCCAGCACGCCGAACGTGACCGCAACCGCCCTACCGGAAATGAATCTCGCCATGACAGGTCCCCCTTTTGTTGACCGTGTCGACACGACCGGCTCGTCAGGCAACGAGCCGGATTGCTTCCGAGCCCGACCGGTGCTGCGGAAAGGCGTCGGCACAGCCGCCGCCGACGCGTTGACGATTGCCGGACGGGCCGCCAGATGGCCTCTGAACAGCTATAACTACCGAGAGTGCCAGGGCTGGAACCAGGTGGAAACTAGCATCGGAAAAAGTGCTGGGTCAATAGCCGACGGCGGCGTTTCAGATTTGTTCAGGCTTTCGGAAAAATGCGAGATGTGAGCGCCGGACAATTCACGAAAGGCATTCGGGACGCCAGTGCGCCGGGCGCCGGCCGGAGGCGTTAGCGTGGCTCCGTGAGCACGTCCGAGAAGGCGCCGCCCGGGCTCGACCGGGGCGCCCGGGTCCGCGCGGGACTCTGCTGGCTGGCCGTGGCGCCCGGGCTGGCCTGGGCGGCGGTGCGGCTGCCCGGCCTGGAACGGGGCCCGCTCGTGCAGGCGGTCGCCTTCACCCCGTACGTCGCGGCCTGGACGCCCGTGCCGCTGCTGCTCGCGCTCGCCCTGCGGCGGCGCTGGCCGGCGGCGGTCGCGGCCCTCGTCGCGGTGGCGCTGATCGGGGCGGTCGGGCCCCGGGCGCTGCCCGCCGGGCAGCCCGCCGCGCGGGGGCCGGAGCTGCGGCTGCTCACCGCCAACCTGCTGGCCGGCGCTGCCGATGCCCGCACCGTGGTGGACCTGGTCCGCGCGCACCGGGTCGACGTGCTGACGGTGCAGGAGTTCACCCCGGACGCGGCGGCCGAGCTGGACCGGCTGGGCCTGGCCGGCCTGCTGCCCCACCGGCAGCTCAACCCGCAGGTGGGCACCACCGGCTCGGGCCTCTACGCCCGCTTCCCGATCGCCGGGGGCGGGATCCGGCAGAACCGCGGCGGCTGGGGGTTCAGCCAGGCGTACGGCACGGTGACGCCGCCGGGCGGGCCGCCGGTGCGGGTCGAGTCGGCCCACCCGGCGGCCCCGTACGCGGTCGACCAGGTCGGGCCCTGGCGTGCCGACCTGGAATCACAGCCGGCGGCCACCCCGGCGGCGGGGCTGTCGATCCTGGCCGGGGACTTCAACGCCACCCTCGACCACGCGCCGCTGCGCGCCCTGCTGGCCACCGGGTACGCCGACGCGGCCGACGCCGCCGGTACCGGGCTCGCCGGCACCTGGGGGCCCTACGACGGCGACCCGATCCCGCCGGTGACGATCGACCACGTGCTGGTGGACCGGCGGATCGCCGTCCGGTCGGTGGCGGTGCACCCGCTGCCGGGCAGCGACCACCGCGCGGTCCTCGCCGGGCTGCGGCTGCCCGCCCCGCCCCCGGCGGGTGGGTGAGCGGGCGGGCCCGGCCGCTTCGGTACGGCGCTCCCGCTCAGGCGTGGGCGCGGTCGAGGCCGTAGGTGAGCGCGTCGACGAGGGCGTGCCAGGACGCCTCCACCACGTTGGGGTGCACGCCGACGGTCGTCCAGTCCCGGCCCGTCCCGTCGGCGGTCTCCACCAGCACCCGGGTCACCGCGCCGGTGCCGTGGCTGCCCTCCAGGATGCGCACCTTGTAGTCGGCCAGCTCGAAGTCGCGCAGCTCCGGGTAGTGCCGGGACAGGCCGACCCGCAGCGCCTCGTCGAGGGCGTTGATCGGTCCGTTGCCCTCGGCCGTGGCGATCACCCGCTCACCGCGTACCCGGATCTTCACAGTGGCCTCGGACACCACCGCGCCGTCCTCCCGGTGCTCGACCAGCACCCGGTACGACTCCAGGGCGAACGGCCGGGCCGGCGCGGCGCCGGCCAGCTCGGAGCGGACCAGCAGCTCGAAGGAGGCGTCGGCGGCCTCGAAGGACCAGCCGCCGGCCTCCAGCTCCTTCACCCGGCTGGTCACCCTCGACAGGGTCTCCGGATGGCCGGCCAGGTCCAGGCCAAGCTCGCGGCTCTTGAGCTCGACGCTGGCCCGGCCGGCCATCTCGGTGACCAGGATCCGCATGTCGTTGCCCACCACCGATGGGTCCACGTGGTTGTAGAGCAGCGGATCCACCTTGATCGCGCTCGCGTGCAGCCCCGCCTTGTGGGCGAAGGCGGCGGCCCCGGCGTACGCCTGGTGGGTGTCGGGGGCGATGTTGGCGATCTCGGCGATGGCGTGGGAGACCCGCACCATCTGCTCCAGGCAGCCCTCCGGTAGGACCGGCAGCCCGAGCTTGAGCTGGAGGTTGGCGACGACGGCGAAGAGGTCGGCGTTGCCGGGGCGCTCGCCGTACCCGTTGGCGGTGCCCTGCACGTGGCGGACGCCGGCCTCGACGGCCGCGATGGTGTTGGCCACCGCGCAGGCGGTGTCGTTCTGGGCGTGCATGCCGAGCCGCCCGGCGTCGACGCCGGTCCGGGCGACCAGGTCGGCGATCGCGGCGGTCACCTGGGAGGGCAGCATCCCGCCGTTGGTGTCGCAGAGCACCATCACCTCGGCGCCGGCGGCCAGCGCGGTCTGGACCACCGCCGCCCCGTACGCCGGGTCGTGCCGGTAGCCGTCGAAGAAGTGCTCGCCGTCGACGAAGACCCGCCGCCCCTCGGCGACCAGGTGCGCCACCGTGTCCCGGATCATCGCCAGGTTCTCGGCGGCGGTGGTGCGCAGGGCCCGCTCGACGTGCCGCAGGTCGGCCTTGGCGACCAGCGCGACGGCCGGGGTCCCCGCGTCCAGCAGCGCCTGGACCTGCGGGTCGACGGCCACCGCGACGCCGGCCTTGCGGGTCGCCCCGAACGCGACGAGCTGGGCGTGCTTCAGGTCAAGCTCGGTGCGGGCCCGGCGGAAGAACTCGGTGTCCTTCGGCACGGCGCCCGGCCAGCCCCCCTCGATGAAGCCGACCCCGAACTCGTCGAGCAGCCGGGCGACGGCCAGCTTGTCGACCACCGAGTAGGTGAGCCCCTCTCGCTGGGCGCCGTCGCGCAGCGTCGTGTCGTAGACCTGGAACGTCATGGGGAGTCCTCTCGGGCGCGGGTGGGACGGGGCGGGCGGCGGGGGCGGGACCAACAAAAAGACCCCCCGCGGATGCGGGAGGTCTGCGCGCTCGGCGGAGGGGAGGCCGGGCGCGCTAGGTGCCGATAATGACGACGCTGCTGGTCACGATCACCACTCTGCCACTCGGCCCACGGTTTTGGGAGGCACAATCCACATGCCGGGACGGTGACTCAGGGTTGCGATACCGCAACCGCCCTCGCCTGCGGGGCAGAGCCCGCCGTTGGTGATCGGTTTCACAAGTCACCTGGCCGCTATCAAGCCGAAACACCGCTGCGGAAGTATCTGGAACCGATCCAGTTACCGGCCTCGTGCCGCTGTCAAGGAGGACCCCGTGCTCACTGTCGGTGACCGCTTCCCCGAGTACGAACTCACCGCCTGCGTGTCCCTCGACGCCGACAACGCGTTCGAGTCGATCAACCACAAGTCGCACCAGGGCAAGTGGCGGGTGGTCTTCTTCTGGCCGAAGGACTTCACCTTCATCTGCCCGACGGAGATCGCCGAGTTCGGCCGGCTGAACGGCGAGTTCGCCGACCGGGACGCCCAGGTGCTCGGCGTGTCGGTGGACAACGAGTTCGTCCACTACGCCTGGCGCAAGGACCACCCGGACCTGCGCGAGCTGCCCTTCCCGATGCTCAGCGACATCAAGCGCGAGCTGACCGCCGCCTGCGGCGTGCTCGGCGAGGACGGCGTGGCCCAGCGCGCCACCTTCATCGTCGACCCGGACAACGAGATCCAGTTCGCCATGGTGACCGCCGGCTCGGTCGGCCGGAACGTCTCCGAGGTGCTGCGGGTGCTCGACGCGTTGCAGACCGACGAGCTGTGCCCGTGCAACTGGAACAAGGGCGGCGACACCCTCGACGCCACCAAGCTGCTCGCCGGCGCCGGGGCCTGACGATGGGTCTGGACGCGGTCAAGGCGGCCCTGCCCGAGTACGCCAAGGACATCAAGCTCAATCTCGGCTCCACCGTCGGCACCTCGACGCTGAAGCCGGAGCAGGCCTGGGGCACCGCGCTGGCCTGCGCCGTCGCGGCGCGCAACCCGGTGGTGCTGCGGGAGATCGCCGCCGAGGCGGCCGGGCACCTCACCCCCGAGGCGGTCGAGGCGGCCAAGGGCGCCGCCACGATCATGGCGATGAACAACGTCTACTACCGGGCCAAGCACCTCATCGGCGACGACCAGTACGCGTCGATGCCGGCCCGGCTGCGGATGCAGATCATCGCCAGGCCCGGCGTGGAGAAGGGCGACTTCGAGCTGTGGTGCCTCGCCGTCTCGGCGATCACCGGCTGCGGCGTCTGCCTGGAGTCACACGAGAAGACGCTGCGCGGGGCGGGCTACACCCGCGAGCAGGTGCACGAGGGGCTGCGGATCGCCGCCGTGGTGCACGCCGCCGCGGTGGCCCTCGATGCGCAGGCCGCGCTGGCCTGAACCGGCCGTCCAGACTCCGCCGGTGCCGCGGTCGCGGCACCGGCGGAGTCGGCGTTCGCGCCGTACGCGTGTAGGGGCCGACCGGGCTGGGTAGGTGTATTTCGGACACGAGAACACCTTCTCTCCGACGCGACTACGACAGTCGAGGCAGGAGCACCCCATGGACAGGCTCGACCCGCACACCACGCACGGCACACCGGAGCCCATGACCCACGGCGGGCAGGGCGCGATCGCCGGCGGCGCCCCCGCCGGCGCGTTCGACCCGTGGAGCTACCGCGACCGGGCGTCGGTGGCCGACGCCGACCTGGTCGGCTACAAGATCGAGGCCACCGACGGCGGCATCGGCAAGATCGACAGCGCGAGTCACGAGGTCGGCGGCAGCTACCTCGTGGTCGACACCGGCCCGTGGATCTTCGGCAAGAAGGTCATGCTGCCGGCCGGCACGGTCAACCACGTCGACCACGACGAGCGCAAGGTGTACGTCGACCGCGCCAAGGACCAGATCAAGGCCGCGCCCGAGTACGACGAGGACAGCCACAGCGACCCGGCGTACCGGGACAAGCTCGGTGGCTACTACGACGAGAGCTACGGCAGCCTGCCCCCGGGCACCGCGCGCTGAGCCGCGCCACCGGCACGGCCGGCGGGATCGATGCACCGTCGCGGCCGGTGGGGTTCAACCCCACCGGCCGCTACCGTGTCAGGGGTGGACCCGATCGAGGCACACCGCAGGATTTCCTTCTCCACGATGTTCAACTTCCGCGACGTCGGCGGCTACCCGACCGGCGACGGGCGCGCCGTCGCCTGGGGCCGGCTCTACCGTTCGGACTCACCCCACCGGATCGACGGCGCCGACCGGGACGCCTTCGTCGCCCTCGGCATCCGCACGGTGATCGACCTGCGCCGCCCGTTCGAGGTGGCCCGGGACGGCCGGGTGCCGGAGCTGGACGGGCTCACCTACCGGCACATCCACCCGGAGCACACCGCGTGGTCGGAGTCGCAGTACGAGCCCGGCTCCAGCCTGGCCCGCTACCTCGCCGACCGGTACGCCGACCTCGCCGGGACCGGCGCCGCCGGGCTCGCCGAGGCGGTCGGGCTGATCGCCGACGGTGCCGCCGCCCCGGTCGTCGTGCACTGCGTGGCCGGCAAGGACCGCACCGGCATCGTCTGCGCGCTGACCCTCTCGGCGCTCGGCGTGAGCGACGCCGACATCGCCGCCGACTACGCGCTGAGCACGGAGGCGGCGGCGCGGTTCAGCGCCTGGGTGGCCGCCACCACCCCCGAGACCGAGGAGCTCCCCGCACCGTTCCTGGCGTCCCCGGCCGAGGCGATGTCGCTGTTCCTGACCGAACTGCGCGCGGGACACGGCTCCGCCGAGGAGTACCTGCGGCACGCCGGCGTCACCGACGCCCAGCTCGCCGCCCTCCGCGACCACCTGCTGGAGTGACTTCCCGGCCCGGCCGCTCCCCCGGCGCGCTCAGTGGACCTGGGTGACCCAGCCGTGCGGGTCGGCGGCCCGGCCGCGCTGGATGTCCACCAGCCGCCGGTGCAGGTCGGTGGTCACCCGGCCCGGCTCGCCCCCGCCCACCAGGAACTCGCCGTCGGGGAAGCGGACCTCGCCGATCGGCGTGACCACGGCCGCGGTGCCGCAGGCGAAGGCCTCGCGCAGCCGGCCGCTGGTCGCGTCGGCCTGCCACTCGGCGAAGCTGACCGGCCGCTCCTCGACCCGGTGGCCGGCCTCGGCGGCGAGGGTGAGGATCGCGTCGCGGGTGATGCCCGGCAGGATGGTGCCGGTCAGCGGCGGGGTGACCAGCGTGTCGTCGTCGTAGACGAAGAAGACGTTCATCCCGCCCAGCTCGTCGACGAAGCGGCGCTCCACGGCGTCGAGGAAGACCACCTGGTCGCAGCCGGCCTCGATCGCCTCGGCCTGGGCGGCCAGCGAGGCGGCGTAGTTGCCGCCGCACTTGGCCGCACCGGTGCCGCCCGGGGCCGCGCGGGTGTAGTCCGGCGAGACCCACACCGTCACCGGCTTGACCCCGCCGGAGAAGTACGCCCCCGCCGGGGAGGCGATGACCACGTACAGGTACTCGTTGGCCGGGCGGACACCGAGGAAGACCTCGCTGGCGAACATGAACGGGCGCAGGTAGAGGCTGCTCCCGTCGCCCTCGGGGATCCACTCCCGGTCGATCTCCACCAGCCGGCGCAGCGACTCGACGAACGTCTCCGGCGGTAGCTGCGGCATCGCCATCCGGCGGGCCGAGGCGGCGAACCTGGCGGCGTTGGCCTCCGGCCGGAACATGGTCACCGCGTCGCCGGTGCGGTATGCCTTCAGGCCCTCGAAGATCTCCTGCGCGTAGTGCAGCACCGCGGCGGCCGGATCCATCGGAATCGGCGCGCGCGCCTCGACCCGGGCGTCGTACCAGCCCTTGCCGTCCGCGTACCGGATGGTGACCATGTGGTCGGTGAAGACCCGGCCGAAGCCCGGGTTGGCGAGCAGGGCGGCCCGGTCCGCGGCGGATACCGGCGCGGGATTCGGACGGATCTCGAATTCGAGCATGTCACCACCGCTCATCGCGCGGACCTCCCTGGGACGACGGCGCGCGGGACCGCACGCCGGATTCACTGGTGCCAGCAATTTACCCCGAACGCTCGTTCAGCGGGTAGCCGCGTGCTGGCGGGACGGACGTCCCGAGCGGACGTTCCGGCTGATCGGACGCCCTTCCGGGGGCGTCGGGGCGGGATGGGCCGTCAGGCCACCGCGTGCGCGGCGAGGCGGTCGCCCACCTCGGCGGTGCGCAGCGGTACCCCCGGGGCGCGGCCGGCCAGCTCCGTGCCGACGGCGGCGGTCACCCGGGCCGCGGCCTCGGCGTGCCCGAGCTGGTCGAGCAGCAGGGCGGCGGAGAGCACGGCGGCCACCGGGTCGGCGACCCCCTGGCCGGCGATGTCCGGCGCGGAGCCGTGCACCGGCTCGAACATCGACGGGTACGCCCCGGTGGGGTTGATGCAGCCGCTGGCGGCCAGCCCGATTCCGCCGGTGACCGCGGCGGCGATGTCGGTGAGGATGTCGCCGAAGAGGTTGTCGGTGACCACCACGTCGTACCGCTGGGGCTGGGTGACCAGGAACATCGCGGCGGCGTCGACGTGCTGGTACTCCGTGGCCACGTCCGGGTGCTCGGCGGCCACGGCCGCGAAGGCCCGGGCCCACAGCGACCCGGCGTGGGTCAGCACGTTGGTCTTGTGCACCAGGGTGACCTTGCGCCGCTCGCGGCGGGACGCGCGGGCGAACGCGTCGCGGATCACCCGCTCCACCCCGTGCCGGGTGTTCAGGCTCTCCTCGGTGGCCACCTCGGCGGGAGTGTCCCGGTGCAGCGAGCCGCCCGCGCCGGCGTAGAGCCCCTCGGTGCCCTCCCGGACCACGACCAGGTCGACCTCGCCGGGCTTGACGGTGGCCAACGGGCCGGCCACGCCGGGCCACAGCCGCGACGGGCGCAGGTTGACGTACTGGTCGAAGGCGAACCGGAGCTTGAGCAGCAGGCCGCGCTCCAGCACGCCCGGCGGGACGGTCGGGTCGCCGACCGCGCCGAGCAGGATCGCGTCGTGGCCGGCCAACTCGGTCAGCACTGAGTCCGGCAGCACCTCGCCGGTGCGGTGGTAGCGGGCCGCGCCGAGGTCGTACTCGGTAGCCTCCACACCGGGGAGCACGGCGTCGACGACCTTGAGGGCCTGCGCGACCACCTCGGGTCCGATCCCGTCCCCGGCCACCACCGCGATCCGTGCCACGTCGTGAGCTCCCTCGCCTCGTCGTCTTCGGCAACGGTACGACTCCGTCCCGCCTCCCGGTACGACCCTTCCGCATTCTGGGAAACTGGGATGCACAGCAGGCTCCCAGGTGGGATTCATGATGCGGTCAACTTCGCTGCCTAGGGTCGGTGGCGAACGGGTCACGGGGGCCCGGACGGGATTCGCCGCCACGCTGCGGCGCCGTCAGCGAAGGAGTAGCTGTGATGCGGATCGACGAGCAGCCCCGGCACCGGTGGGCCGACGAGCAGCCGCGCACCCGGTGGGTGGAGCAGCCGGCGATCGCCAGCCGCCGCCCCGACCTGCGCCTGGGCAGTCGCAGCCACCGCCTCGACCGGGCCGGCGGCACCGCCGTCGACCGGATCGCCGTGCAGCACACCGTCCGCACCAGCACGGCCGAGTACTCCCTGCTGCTCAACGCCCCGAACTGGCTGGGCCGGCGCGGGGTGGGCGAGGCTCTCGCCGACGCCGTCGCCGAGCTGCGCGCCATCGACCTCACCTACGGCCCGAACCGGCGGGACAGCCTCGTCTCCCGGCTGCGCCGGGGGGAGATCAGCCCCGAGTCGTACCCGCCGCTGGCCGACCTGGTGGACCGGTGCGCCGCGATGCGGGCGGCGACCGACGGCTGGTTCGACGCGTGGGCGGTGCCCGGCGGCTTCGACCCGGGCGGCCTGCTCGGCGGCTGGGCGGTGGAGCGGGCCGCAGCCCGGCTGCGGACCGCCGGCATCCACGACTACGCCGTCCTCACCGGCGCCGACCTGGTGGTACGCGGGCACGCCGCGCACGGGGGCCCGTGGCGGGTGGCCGTGCACCACCCGACCGACCCCCGCCGGCCCCCGCTCGTGCTGGAGATGACGGCCGGCGCGGTGGGCACCTCCGGGGTGACCGGCCGACGGGGGCACGTGGTCGACCCGCACACCGGGGAGCCCGCCGACCAGCTCGACGCCGCCACCGTGATCGGGCCGGACCTGGCGGTGGCCGACGCGTACGCCACCGCGCTCTACGCCGCGGGCCCGACGGGCCTGGCCTGGTTCCGCACCGGGTCGGACTACCGGGCGTTGTTCGCGCACCGCCGACGCTGAGAGCCCGACCGGGGCCACCCTCGGCGGCCGGTCTTCGCATCCCGGCCGTGGGTGGACCCGCGATCGGCCCCCACGGTCTCGGCAACGACTGTGGGGGCCGGTCAGCGACGAGTGCGCGTGGCTCGCGCAATCGAGGGGTACGGACCCGGGCCGGCCGAACGTCGACCGCGCCACCCGAAGACGGGCCGACGCCGAACTCAGCCAGTGACCGCACGAGTACGCTAGCGAATCGACGCAACTCAACGCAAGAGTCTCCACAGCGGACGGTCTCCGGGGGACGATCGGAAGTTTCGCGGCTGACCTGCCGCGGGGTCGCGGTGACTTAGCGGGCCCGGGATGGCACGCTGTCCGCCGTGAGTTTCGATCTGAGCGTGTGGGCCCTCCCGGACGGGGCCACGCCCGCGGACGTGCGGGCAGCGGTGCAACGGTGCCGCCAGGGGCAGCACAGCGACCGCTACCCGGACCCGCGGGTCGTCGCCTTCTACCGGGCGATCACGGCCAGCTATCCGGACCGGCCGGCGGGACCGGGTTCCCCGTGGGAGGTCGCGCCCCTGCACGCGGCCAACGACCACATCGAGATGAACCTCAACCCGGCCTGCGAGGACCAGGTGCTGCTCGACATCGAGCGGCTGGCCGGCGAGTGCAACCTGATGCTGTTCGACTACCAGGACGGCTCGGTCTACCCACCGCCCGCCCCGGCGCGCCGCTGACCGGGTACGACGAGGGGCCCGGCCGTTCGGCCGGGCCCCCGATCCGTCCTGCGTGGACGCGCGTCGCGCGGGTCCTGGAGGGACCTTACTCGTCGCGCAGGTCGGCGGCGCTGGCCGAGGTCGCGCCGATCGACTCGGCCGCCGAGGTGAGCAGGTCGGCGCCCAGCGCCTGGTCCACCGTGAGGGTCATCAGCGTCTCGCCGCCGGCCTCCCGGCGGGCCACCTGCATCGCCGCGATGTTGATGCCGGCCTCGCCGAGCAGGGTGCCGACGGTGCCGACCACGCCCGGCCGGTCGGCGTAGCGCAGGAAGAGCAGGATGCCCTCCGCGCCGATCTCCACGTCGAAGCCGTCCACCTCGGTGAGCTTGAGGACGTCGCGGGCGCCGGCGTGGGAGACCGTGCCGGAGACGCTGACCGTGCGGCCGTCCGGCAGCGCGCCGCGCACGGTCACCAGGGTCGGCTGGTCGGCGGTCTCGCCCTGGCTGGCGAGGTTGACCTCGACGCCCCGCTCGGCGGCCAGGTGCGGCGCGTTGACGTAGGTGACCTGCTCCTCGACCACGGAGCTGAACAGCCCCTTGGTGGCGGCGAGCTTGAGCACCGAGACGTCGTGGTTGACGATCTCCCCGCGCACCTCGACGGTGACGCTGGCGGCCACCCCGCCGGCCACGGCGGTGAACGCCCGGCCGAGCTTCTCGGCCAGCGGCAGCAGCGGGCGGACGTCCTCGGCGACCACGCCGCCGGCCTGCACGTTGACCGCGTCCGGCACGAACTCGCCCTGCAACGCCAGCTTCACGCTCCTGGCCACGGCCAGGCCGGCCTTGTCCTGCGCCTCGGCGGTGGAGGCGCCCAGGTGCGGGGTGGCCACCACGTTGTCGAAGGCGAACAGCGGCGAGGAGGTGCACGGCTCCTTGGCGTACACGTCGACGCCGGCGCCACCGACCCGGCCCTCGGCGATCGCGTCGGCGAGGGCCTGCTCGTCGACCAGCCCGCCCCGGGCGGCGTTGACGATCCGCACCCCCGGCTTGACGATCGCCAGCTCCTTCTCGCCGATCAGGCCCACGGTCTCCGGGGTCTTCGGCAGGTGGATCGAGATGAAGTCGCTCTCCCGCAGCAGCTCCTCCAGCCCGACCAGGCGCACCCCGAGCTGCGCCGCGCGGGCCGGCTGGATGTACGGGTCGTACGCGATCAGCCGGGTGCCGAAGGCGGCGATCCGCTGCGCGAAGAGCACCCCGATCCGGCCGAGGCCGACCACGCCGACGGTCTTGCCCTGCACCTCGACGCCGGTGTACCTGGACCGCTTCCACTCGCCGGCCTTGAGCGCGGCGCTGGCGCTGGCGGTGTTGCGGGCCACGGCCAGCAGCAGCGCGACGGCCTGCTCGGCGGCGGACACGATGTTGGAGGTGGGGGCGTTGACGACCATGACGCCCCGCGCGGTGGCGGCCGGCACCTCGACGTTGTCCAGGCCCACGCCGGCCCGGGCGACCACCTTCAGCCGCGGGGCGGCGGCGATCGCCTCGGCGTCGATCTGCGTGGCGCTGCGCACGATCACCGCGTCGGCCTCGGAGAGCGCGGAGAGCAGAGCCGGACGGTCGGTGCCGTCGACGTGCCGGACGTCGAAGTCGTGGGCGAGCACCTCGATGGCGGCGGGGGCGAGTTCTTCGGCGATCAGTACGACAGGATTCATCGGTCCTCGTAGAGGTCGTGTGGCGGTCGGCCGGGACGTCGGGGCGCCGCGCTGCGCCCCGCGCCGAGTCGTGCCATGGCCGTCAGGTGCCGGCTACGCACCTACCCGCGATCGTAGGGCGCGGGCCGGCCGGCAGGCCCCGGACCTCGGGGTGAGTGCCCTCACAAACCCGACATGTCAGTGGCGTTACGGGTGGGTGTAGAGACAGCGACGACCCGCCCGGCGCCGGATCGGCGTCGGGCGGGTCGCCGCTGTCCGCGCCGGAGTCAGGCGGTCTCGGTGATCGGCCGGTCGACCCAGCTCATCATGGACCGCAGCTTCTGACCGGTCTCCTCGATCGGGTGCGCCGCGCCCTCTGCCTGCCACTTGGCGAAGTTGGGCCGGCCGGCCTCGTCCTCGGCCACCCACTCCCGGGCGAACTCGCCGGACTGGACCTCGCCGAGGATCTTGCGCATCTCCTCCTTGACCCGGGCGTCGATCACGCGCGGACCACGGGAGAGGTCGCCGTACTCGGCGGTGTCGGAGATGCTGTAGCGCATCTTCGCGATGCCGCCCTCGTACATCAGGTCGACGATCAGCTTCAGCTCGTGCAGGCACTCGAAGTAGGCCACCTCGGGGGCGTAGCCCGCCTCGGTGAGCACCTCGAACCCGGTCTGCACCAGGGCCGCCGCGCCGCCGCAGAGCACCGCCTGCTCGCCGAAGAGGTCGGTCTCCGTCTCCTCCTTGAAGGTGGTCCGGATCACGCCGGCCCGGGTGCCACCGATCCCCTTCGCGTAGGCCAGGGCCAGCGCGAGGGCGCTGCCGGTGGCGTCCTGCTCGACGGCGACCAGGCAGGGCACGCCCTTGCCGTCGACGTACTGGCGGCGGACCAGGTGACCCGGGCCCTTCGGGGCGACCATCGCGACGTCCACGTCGGCCGGCGGCTTGATCAGGTCGTACCGGATGTTGAAGCCGTGGCCGAAGAGGAGGGCCTTGCCGGGTGCCAGGTTCGGCGCGATCGCCTCCGTGTAGAGGGTCCGCTGCGCGGTGTCCGGGGCCAGGATCATGATCACGTCGGCCTCGGCCGCGGCCTCCGCCGGGGTGAGCACCCGCAGGCCCTGCTCCTCGGCCTTGGGCCGGCTCTTCGAGCCCGCCGGCAGGCCGATCACCACGTCGACGCCGGAGTCGCGCAGCGACAGCGCGTGGGCGTGGCCCTGGCTGCCGTACCCGATCACCGCCACCTTCTTGGCCTGGATCAGGCCCAGGTCGGCATCGTCGTCGTAGTACACCTCAACGCTCATTGACTTCCCTTTCGTACGACGGCCCGGGCGGCCCGTCGTGGCTTGTGCGGGTGGTGTGGCGGGCAAGGGGCTCAGGCGGCCCGCAGGGCCGGGCCGGCGGTGATCGAACGCGAGCCGCGCCCGATCGCCACCGTGCCGGACTGGACCATCTCCTTGATCCCGAACGGTTCGAGGTCGCGCAGCAGCGCGTCCAGCTTGTCGGGGGTGCCGGTGGCCTCGATCGTCAGCGTGTCGGGCGCGACGTCGACCACCCGGGCGCGGAACAGGGCGACCGTCTCCAGCACCTGGCCGCGGACGGCCCGGTCGGCGCGGACCTTGACCAGCAGCAGTTCCCGGGCGACCGAGACCTGCGGGTCCAGTTCGACGATCTTGAGCACGTTGACCAGCTTGTTGAGCTGCTTGGTGACCTGCTCCAGCGGGGACGACTCGGCGTTGACCACGATGGTGATCCGGGAGACGTCCGGGTTCTCGGTCTCGCCGACGGCGAGGCTGTTGATGTTGAAGCCCCGCCGGGAGAACAGCCCGGAGACCCGGGCCAGGACGCCCGGCTTGTTCTCCACGAGCACGGAAAGGGTGTGCAGGTTCATTACAGTGCCTTCCTCGTCAGGCCCTCATGGCCCTCGCTCCGCTCGGTGCACTCGGTCACGAAACAGCCTTCCTCGTCATGCCCTCATGGCCCTCGCTCCGCTCGGTGCACTCGGTCATGACTACACATCGTCCTCGTCGAAGGTCGGGCGGACGCCGCGGGCGAACATGATCTCGTCGTTGCTGGTGCCGGCGGCCACCATCGGCCAGACCATCGCGTCCTTGCCGACCACGAAGTCGATCACGACGGGGGCGTCGTTGATCGCCATCGCCGCCTCGATGGTCTTGTCGACGTCGGCCGCGTTCTCGCAGCGCAGGCCGATGCAGCCGAGCGCCTCGGCGAGCTTGACGAAGTCCGGGATGCGGTGCTTGTGGGTGCCCAGCTCGGTGTTCGAGTACCGCTCGTTGTAGAACAGCGTCTGCCACTGCCGGACCATGCCGAGGTTGCCGTTGTTGATCACGGCGATCTTGACGGGGATGCCCTCCAGCGCGCAGGTGGCCAGCTCCTGGTTGGTCATCTGGAAGCAGCCGTCGCCGTCCACCGCCCAGACCACCGTGTCCGGCCGGCCGACCTTGGCTCCCATCGCGGCCGGGACCGCGTACCCCATCGTGCCGAGTCCGCCGGAGTTGAGCCAGGTGGCCGGCCGCTCGTACGAGATGAACTGCGACGCCCACATCTGGTGCTGACCGACGCCGGCGACGTAGACGGCGTCCGGCCCGACGATCTTCCCGAGCCGCTCGATCACGAACTGCGGGGAGAGGGTGCCGTCGGCCGGCTCCTCGTAGCCCAGCGGGTACCGCTCGCGCAGGTCGTCGAGCTGGGTCCACCAGTCCCCGAGGTCGGCCGGGTGGCCGGCGGCCCGCTCGGTGGTGACCGCGGCGATCAGCTCGTCGATCACGTGCCGGGCGTCGCCGACGATCGGCACGTCCGCGTGCCGGTTCTTGCCGATCTCGGCCGGGTCGATGTCGGCGTGCACGACGGCCGCGTCCGGGGCGAACGAGTCCAGCTTGCCGGTGACCCGGTCGTCGAACCGGGCGCCGAGCGCCACGATCAGGTCCGACTTCTGCAGGCCGTAGACCGCCGCGACGGTGCCGTGCATGCCCGGCATGCCCAGGTGCTGCGGATGCGAGTCGGGGAACGCCCCGAGCGCCATCAGCGTGGTGACCACCGGGATGCCGGTCAGCTCCGCCAGCCGGCGCAGCCCCTCCGTGGCGCCGGCCTTGAGCACCCCGCCGCCGACGTAGAGCACCGGCCGGCGGGCCGAGGTCATCAGCCGGGCCGCCTCCCGGATCTGCTTGCCGTGCGGGTGCAGGGTCGGCCGGTACCCGGGCAGGTCCAGCGTCGGCGGCCAGGAGAAGGTGGTCTGCGCCTGGAGGACGTCCTTCGGGATGTCCACCAGCACCGGGCCGGGGCGGCCAGTCGAGGCCAGGTGGAACGCCTCGGCCAGCACCTGCGGGATCTCCTCGGGCGTCTGCACCAGGAAGTTGTGCTTGGTGATCGGCAGGGTGATGCCCTGGATGTCGGCCTCCTGGAAGGCGTCCGTGCCGATCGCCGGCCGGGCCACCTGACCGGTGATCGCCACCACGGGCACCGAGTCCATGTACGCGTCGGCGATCGGGGTGACCAGGTTCGTCGCGCCCGGGCCGGAGGTGGCCATGCAGACCCCGACCTTGCCGGTGGCCTGGGCGTACCCGGTGGCCGCGTGTCCGGCGCCCTGCTCGTGCCGGACCAGGATGTGCCGGACGGTGGAGTCGTAGAGCGGGTCGTACGCCGGGAGGATCGCCCCGCCCGGGATGCCGAAGACGACGTCGACGTCGAGCGCCTCCAGGGACCGCACGAGCGAACCGGCTCCGGAGGTCTGCGCGGGAGCGGGCTGCCGTACCCCCGGGGTGGCCGGGCCGGCGGCGCGGGTGGCCGGCGCGACCTGGTCGGCGGTCGCCGGCTCGGCGCCGGCGCGGGCCCGGCGGGCGGAGTGGGCGAGGGTCTCTGGCGTGGGTCTCGTCATGGCGGTTCAGGCCTTCGGCTGGAGTGGCTGATGCTCTTCAGGCGGTGCAACGCGGGCGGGGTCCGCCCCGATGGGTCCGACGGCAATAAAAACGGCCCTCGTGCAGATGCACGGGGCCAGCGCACTCTCGATGACGGAGAGTGCGCTCAGGTAAGTACTCGCGGAGAGGTCGACGACATGCGGTCAAGCCTGCCGCATCTCACGCGATGAGTCAACTGATCCCACATTTTGGTTCACGGACTTCGACGGAGTGCTCTCCGACACACCGCTGCCGACCGTCCCGAGCTGCGCGGACGCCTCCCCGTCGGGGCGCGGGGCGGGCATCGACGGCAGTCGACGGGGACGCGCCGCCGCGGGCGGGGGCGCGACGGCGGCGGGGTGCCCGGCGGCCGGCGCCGACACCGGGGCGGGACGCGCGCCGGCGGACGTGGCGGCCTCCAGCATCGCCTCCAGGTGCTCGGCCGGCACCCCCCAGCCGAAGAGCGCGCCCTGGCCCCACCGGCAGCCGGCGGCGACCACCGCGGCCAGCTCGGTGGGGGTGGTCACCCCCTCGGCGATCACCTCCATCCCGAGCTGGTGGCCCAGCCGCATGACGATGTCGACCATCGGGGCGAAGGCCGGGCCGTCGGTGCCCACCGGGCGGACCGGCTCGTGCTCGGCGACCAGGCTGTGGTCGATCTTGAGAATGTCGATCGGCAGCCGGCGGAGCTGCCCGAGCGACGAGTACCCCGCGCCGAAGTCGTCCAGGGCGATCCGGACGCCGGTGCGCCGCAGCGCGGTCAGCCGCCGGATCAGCTCGTCGAGGTCGGTCGCGACGGCGTGCTCGGTGACCTCCAGCACCAGCCGCTGCGGCGGCACGTGGTGGGCGCGGAGCGCCTCGGCGACCTGGACCACGTACTCGGGGGCGTGCAGCTCCCGGGGCGAGACGTTCACCGACACCCACACGTCGTGCCCGTCGGCCAGCCAGCGGGAGAGCTGGTAACACGCCTGGTGCAGCACCCACGCGCCGAGCTTGGCGATCATCCCGCACTCCTCGGCCAGCGGGATGAACTCGTCCGGGCGGACGTTGCCCAGCTCGGGGTGGTGCCAGCGCAGCAGCGCCTCCGCGCCCACCGGGCGCACCGACGGCAGCGACGCCACCGGTTGGAACGCCAACCGCAGCTCGTCGCGCTCGATCGCCCCGCGCAGCTCGTGCTCCACCGTCGTGCGGCGGCGCAGGAGCTGGTCGTAGGCGACGTCGTAGTGCTCGATCCGGTTCTTGCCGCGCTGCTTGGCGTAGCGCAGGGCCAGGTCGGCGTGCCGCAGCAACAGCTCGGTGTCCGGCTCGTCGGGCTGCCCGGCCACCCCGATGCTGACCGAGAGGAAGACCGGCCCGCCGGGCTGCTCGTACGGGCGGCCGAGCACCCCGAGCAGCCGCTCGGCCACCCGGCCGGCGTCGGCCGGGCGGCCGGGCATGAGCACCGCGAACTCGTCGCCGCCCAGCCGGGCGGCCAGGTCGCCGGGGCGCAGGTTGCCGCGCAGCCGCCGGCCCACCTCGGCCAGCACCTCGTCGCCCACGTCGTGCCCGCGCATGTCGTTGACGTTCTTGAAGCCGTCCAGGTCCAGGCCGAGCAGCACGCACGGGACGCCGGAGCCGGCGCTGTCCTGCAGGGCCCGCAGCAGCCCCCGCCGGTTGGCCAGGCCGGTCAGCGGGTCGGTGTGGGCCAACTCCCGGAAGTGCGCCTCGCGCTCGGCCAGCCGGCCCGCGTACCGGCGCACGTCGTTGAGGGCGAGGTACTGCCGGGCCACCAGGGCGAACCCCTCGACGCTGCCGGCGACGATGCCCAGCGCGTCGAACCGGCCGCCCTGGAGGAGGTGGTACATCGCCGAGGCGGCCATCGCGACCATCGGTACGAAGGCGTACATGCCGTCCCGGCGGATCAGGTCGACGTCGACCTGACCGGGCGGGACGGCCCCGCGCATGGCCAGCGCGGCGGCCAGCAGCCCGGCCGCGACCAGCCCGGCGCCGCCCAGCACCATCCCCGGCACGCCCTGGCAGAGCCCCCCGGCGAGGCCGAGGCCGCCGCAGGTGACCGCCGTGATCCCGGTGCCGAGCCAGGCCAGCCGGCGGCGGGGCGCGGCGGCCCGCACGAGCACGATCAGGGTGAGCCCGGCGGTGAGCGCGACGCCCACCGTGGCCAGCAGGATCGGCGCGCAGGCCACCGGGGTGGCGCTCGCCAGCAGTCGGCTCGGCTCGGAGAGGAGCACCCAGCCCACGAACCAGAGCGCGGCAGCCACGACCAGCCCGTCGAGCACCAGCCGGGCCGTCGCCGCCCGGGTGACCCCCGCGCCGGGCAGCCGGAGCAGGCCCGCCCCGAAGGCGAACGCGCTCATCGTCGTGCCGGCGGAGATCAGGGTGGCCCACCCCGTACGCTGCCCCTGCGTGTGCGCCAGGTGGCTGCCGCCGGCGAGCGCCGCGGTCAGCCCGGTCAGCAGGCTGACCAGCGCGAAGGCCGCCGCGGCGGCGACCAGCGTGCCGGCCCACCCGTACGGGCGGCCGGCCCGGCGGGCGAGGACGACCAGCAGCGCGGTGGCGCCGGCGGCGACGAGCCCGCTCAGCGCCGCGACGGCGATCATGACCGGGGTGGAGTACACGTCCTCAACTGTGCCGGATGCCCGCCTCGCGTGGGGGGCCGGGTGCGCAATTGTTGGGACACCGCGCAGCACCCCTGGGAGGGCGCCGGCCGGCGGTGCAAGACTGGTACGCATGCCTGAGCTGCGGTCGAAGACCTCCACGCACGGCCGGACGATGGCCGGCGCCCGGGCCCTCTGGCGGGCCACCGGGATGACCGACGACGACTTCGGCAAGCCGATCGTCGCCATCGCCAACAGTTTCACCCAGTTCGTACCCGGCCACGTGCACCTCAAGGACATGGGCGGCCTCGTCGCCGACGCGGTGGCCGAGGCCGGCGGGGTGGGCCGGGAGTTCAACACCATCGCGGTCGACGACGGCATCGCCATGGGCCACGGCGGGATGCTCTACTCCCTGCCCAGCCGCGAGCTGATCGCCGACGCGGTGGAGTACATGGTCAACGCGCACTGCGCGGACGCCCTGGTCTGCATCTCGAACTGCGACAAGATCACCCCGGGCATGCTGCTGGCCGCACTGCGGCTGAACATCCCCACCGTCTTCGTCTCCGGCGGGCCGATGGAGGCCGGCAAGACGGTGGCGATCGAGGGGATCGTGCACTCCAAGATCGACCTGATCGACGCGATGGTCGCCTCGTCCAACGACGCGGTCACCGACGACCAGCTCGGCGAGATCGAGCGCTCCGCCTGCCCGACCTGCGGCTCCTGCTCCGGCATGTTCACCGCGAACTCGATGAACTGCCTCACCGAGGCGATCGGCCTGGCCCTGCCCGGCAACGGCTCGACGCTGGCCACCCACGCCGCCCGCCGGTCGCTCTTCGTCGAGGCCGGCCGCACCGTCGTGGAGATCGCCAAGCGCTGGTACGACGGCGACGACGCCTCGGTGCTGCCCCGGCAGATCGCCAACCGGGCCGCGTTCGAGAACGCCGTCGCCCTGGACGTGGCGATGGGCGGGTCGACCAACACGATCCTGCACCTGCTCGCCGCCGCCCGGGAGGCGGAGCTGGACTTCTCCGTCGCCGACATCGACGCCGTCTCCCGCCGGGTGCCCTGCCTGGCCAAGGTCGCGCCGAACTCGCCGCAGTACCACATGGAGGACGTGCACCGGGCCGGCGGCATCCCGGCCATCCTCGGCGAACTGGACCGCGCCGGCCTGCTGCACCGGGACGTGCGCTCGGTGCACTCCCCCAGCCTTCAACGGTGGCTCGCCGACTGGGACGTGCGGGGCGGCTCGGCCACCGAGGAGGCGGTCGAGCTGTTCCACGCCGCCCCCGGCGGGGTGCGCACCACCGAGCCGTTCTCCACCACGAACCGCTGGTCCACGCTGGACACCGACGCGGCGGGCGGCTGCGTGCGGGACCTCGCCCACGCCTACAGCGCCGACGGCGGGCTGGCCATCCTGCACGGCAACCTCGCCCCTGAGGGCTGCGTGGTGAAGACCGCCGGCGTGCCCGACGAGTGCCTGACCTTCCGCGGCCCGGCCAAGGTGTACGAGTCGCAGGACGACGCCGTCACGGCGATCCTGGCCAAACAGATCGTGGCCGGGGACGTGGTGGTGATCCGGTACGAGGGCCCGAAGGGCGGCCCCGGCATGCAGGAGATGCTCTACCCCACCTCGTTCCTCAAGGGCCGGGGGCTGGGCCGGTCCTGCGCGCTGCTCACGGACGGCCGGTTCTCCGGCGGCACCTCGGGCCTGTCCATCGGGCACGCCTCCCCCGAGGCGGCCTCCGGCGGCCTGATCGCCCTGGTCGAGCCCGGCGACGAGATCGTCATCGACATCCCGGCCCGGTCGATCTCGCTCAATGTCGCCGAGGACGTGCTGGAGGCCCGACGCATCGCCCAGGAGAAGCGCGACCGGCCGTACACCCCGGTCGACCGCGAACGGCCGGTGTCGGCGGCGCTGCGCGCGTACGCCTCGATGGCGACCTCGGCCAGCGACGGCGCGTACCGCCGGGTGCCGGAGTAGGCGCGGGGGCCCTGCCGGACGCGGAGCGGCGGCAGGGCCCGACACCGTCCACGAGCGACGCTCAGTACCCGAACAGGGCGATGACGAGCGACGACACCGCGGCGGCGAGCAGCACCCCGCCCGCGCCGATCCCGACCGCCGCGCTCACCGGCACGGTGCGGGCCCGGGCGACCGGAACCGCCGCCAGCGCCGCCGCCGTCACCAGGGCGGCGACCACGTGGATCAACGGATAGTCGAGCAGTGCCGCGACCGGGAACAGGTGCACCCCCACCACGAGGGCGACCCAGGCGGGGATCAGCTCCCTGCGGCCTCGCAGGGCGAGCAGCCCGGCACCGAGTGCCGCGACGCCGAACTCGCTGCCGACGACCAGGCCGAAGGAGACGTCACGCTCTGCTGATCGGGATCGTCCTGGTCGGTCAGCCCGGCGTGGTGACGCTGATGGTCGGACCGGTAGTCCGCGAGCGAGTGGGTCGCCGCCGTCGCACCGGCCAGGTCTCCGACGATGGCACTTATCCGCCCGAAGTCGCCGTGGCTGGCGTGATGCAGCAGATAGTTGTGCATCGCCCGAAGCAGTCCGATCGTGGTCAGCACCGATGCGGCCGTCAACAGAATCAACATTCCACCGACGTACCAGGCGACTTCCGGCACTGACATGATCAGCGTCGCCGAAACGGCGACCAACAACCACAATCGTAGGCTTCGCAGCGCGGACACGTGGAGCTCTGCCGTTGGTAGACGACACACCCGGAGGGTGCTGTACTCACGATCGCGTCGGACGAGCTCCTCACCGCGGCGGGATTATGCCGCATCCGCCTACCGCGCCCTCATGGGAATTCGTTGCTGAAAGGGTCGCATCGTCAACTTGTTCCGCCGGGAGCCAGTCCCCGAACGCGCAATTCTTCGCGCAACGTCCGCCACATCGTTTGCGGTGGAAATCGGATCGGTCAGGATACAGAAGGTGTCCCTTCTCACCGCTGCGTCAGGGCGGCGAAGCGGACCGGCTCCGCCAGCACCGACGCCGCCCCGGGGATGTCCGTGAGGCGTGCCGCGAGGGTCGCGCGGGCCAGCCGCTCCGGCAGCGCGACGCCGAACTTCAGCCCGGCGAGGGCCCGCGCACTGACCTCGGGCAGGCAGATCCGCTGCGCCGCGTCCGCGACTAGGGCCCGCCACTGCGTCCGGTTCAGGTCCGCGCGGAGCCGGATGGTGTGGTCGTCGAACCGCTGCATCGGATCGACGACCTCGCCCAACGTCGCGGTCAGGGTCGCGTTTGCCCGCAGGCCCGCCCACGTCCACCAGGTCAGGTCGCCGTTAGGTGCCCTGACGACGAGGCTCCCGCCCGGGTGCACCACGGCCGACCGGTCGGTCCGTTCCGCCGCCAGCCGTTCCACCGCCCGCCCGGTCAGCCGGACCGGTGGATCCTCGCCGAGGAGGACGTCCCGCATCGCCCGGGTGAGCGGGTGACTCCAGCCCACCCAGCCCAGCGAGGTCCAGCGGGCCCGGCCGCCGTCGTCGGCCGGCTCCACGAAGCAGCGCCGCCGACGCCAGTCGACGTACGTGACCCGCCAGCTCCGCCCGCCGAGCAACAGCAGCCGGTCGCCGGGCACCTCCTCGGTGAGCAGGCTAGGGTCGATCCGGCCCAGTTCCTGGCGGCCGTGCAGGACGGTGAACTCCGGCGGCCCGGTGAAGACGGCCGTCATGTCGATGAAGTGCCGCCTGCCGAACCGTCGCTCCGCCTCCGGCCCGACGAACAGCAGCCCCCCGTCGCTGTCCAGGTAGCCGTGATCGAGAAGGTGCCGGACGATCGGCTCGGCCCCCGGGCCGAAGGGCGCGAGGCCGTTCCACGCCTGAGCCCAGAGGCGGTCACCGACCCGGTGCTCCTGCAGGCAGAGCGCGAGCATCTGCTGGGCGACGATGTGCCGAGGGTCGGGCGGCGGGACGACCGGTTCCACCCAGCCTCGCCCCCACAGCGTCAGCAGCGCAGCCGCCCGGGTCAGGTCCTGTCCGGTGCGGCACAGGAACAGGCAGTTCCGGGTGCTGCCCGGGCGGCGGCCGGTGCGGCCGAGCCGCTGCAGGAACGACGCCACGGTGGCGGGCGCGTCGATCTGGACGACCCGGTCCAGGTCACCGACATCGATGCCGAGTTCGAGCGTGCTGGTGGAGACGATGACGCAGTCCCTCGCCTCGGCGAACGCCTGCTCGGACCGGCGTCGCTCGTCAGTGGAGAGGGAGGCGTGCGACAGGAAGGTCGTCCCCCCGCGTTCCCGCAGCAGTTGGCCGAGTTCCTCGACGGTCTGCCGGGACTCGCAGAAGACCAGCCGCTTCTCGCCGGCGTGCAGGGCGGAGATCACCTTCGCCGCGTTGAACAGCGACCCGACGTAGTCGAGTTCGATCTCGCCGGGCGGCGGGCCGGCAGTCTCTGCGGAATCGGAACCGGAACCGGAATCTGCAACGGCAACGGAAGCGGAAGCGGGCACGTCGGGAGCGATCACCCGCCCCGGCCGGCTGCCCGCCGCCGAGCCCTGCAGCCAGGTCAGCAGTTGCGCCGGGTTGCCGACGGTCGCGGAGAGCCCCACCCGTTGCAGCGGCCGGCCGGCGACCCGGGTCAGCCTCTCCAGCACCGCGAGCAGGTGCCAGCCACGATCGTCCCCGGCGAAGGCGTGGACCTCGTCGACCACCACCGCCCGCAGCCCGGCGAAGAAGGTCCGGTGGTCGACGTTGACGCTCACCAGCATCGCCTCGAGAGACTCGGGAGTGGTCAGCAGGATGTCGGGGCGCTGCCAGAGCACGGCCCGCCGGGCGGCGGTGTTGACGTCGCCGTGCCAGATCGCCGCGGTGCGGCCGAGCCAGCCGGCGTACCGCTCGATGCGGGGATGCAGGTTGTTGAGCAGGGCCTTGAGCGGGCACAGGTAGAGCACCGAGGTGCCGGTCCAGCCCTCCCGCGCCATCCGCGACAGCAGGGGGAACACCGCCGCCTCGGTCTTCCCGCCCGCCGTCGGGGCGAGCAGCAGCCCGTCGTTGCCGTGGAGCAGCGGCCCGATCGCGTCTCGTTGCAGCGGACGCAGCTCCGGCCAGCCGAGGCTGTTGACGACGTGGTGCAGCACCACCGGGTCGAGTGAAGTCTCTTCGTTCACAGGGTCAGGTCGACGTCGTCGGCCGAGGCGGCGTTCCGTTCGACCTCCGTCAGTTCGTCGGAGCGCAGCGTCAACGCGTAGTGCTCCCGGGGATTCCAGTCGGCGAACTGGTCCACCCGGTCGAAGATGTCGGCGACGAGCTTCTTGAGATAGACCCGCGGAGCGACCCCGACCTGACCACCCAGCCGGCCGGCGACGGCCCGGGCGAGTTCAGCGAGGTAGTCGTCGCCGACCACGTCGGTCACCCGGTCGCTGCCGTAGATCTCGCGTACCCGTATCCCGAGCTGGACCAGGGCTGCCTCGGTGAACCCGGGGAGCCGAAGCTGGGTGGCGCGAGGGTTGTCCCAGCGCGGTTCCGGGCCGAAGTCGGTGGCGAGGCGCTGGGCCAGCGGCGCGAGCCGCTGCACACCCTGCTGGCCGTCGAAGAACGCCGGGGTGCCGGTGATCAGCAGGAACAGGCCCGGGAAGCGCCCGGCGTAGATGTCGTCGACCAGTTGCCGCAGCGCGTTCAGGGCCTTGTCGCGGGCGTCCGACCGAACCCTCTGCAGGGTCTCGACCTCGTCGAGGACCAGGAGCAGGCCGGGATGCCCGCTGTCCCGGAGCACCGTCAGCAGGCCCTGCAGGAAGCTGAGCGCCCCGAAGTGGTCGAGGTCCCCCTTGACCCCGGCGGCCCGGCGAGCCGTGGCCGCGACGTGGGGCTGTCCGCCCAGCCAGGCGGCCAGCCCGCCAGCGGTCACCTGGTCGCCGGAGGCGATGGCCGCCCGGTAGCCGCGCAGCGCGGCTGCGAAGCCGGGTGTGCTCCGGGAGATGTCCGCCAGCCGGCGTTCCAGCAGCTCGCCGACCGCCCGGTCGAGCCCGTCCGCGTCAGTTTCGGCAACCGTGCCAGCGGCCAGCACGTCCTCCTCGAGAGCGAAGATCCACCCGTCGAGGACCGGACGCAGCGCGCTCGGGGCGAACTGCTCGGTCGTCAACTGTTCGACGAGCCGGCGGTAGACAGTCTCCATCCGGTGCAGCAGCGTCTCCAACTCGGAGACCTGCACCTCGGCCACCGCGAATCCCCGGCGCTTCGCCCGCTCCCCCAGCCACCGGGTGAGGAAGGTCTTCCCGGCGCCGTACTCGCCCCGCACGGCCTTGAACACGCTGCCGCCACCGGCGACCCGGTCGAGCTCCTCGTCGAGGGTGGAGGTGAAGCGGTCCAGTCCGACGGCGAGTGCGTCCAGGCCGTTGGCGGGCACCGCTCCCCGCCGGAGGGCGTCGACGATGTCCCTGCGCCGCCGCGCGCTGACCTCTACCGTCACGGGGCCTCCAGCCCGAACTGCTCGACCATCAGGGCGATGTCGAGCTTGGCGGTCCGGCCGTCCGGGTCCAGGCTGAGCACGGGGTACCCCTCGACCTGCAGCAGCCGCCGCAGCACGGTGAACGTGCCGGTGACCCGGTGCACGGGTACGCCGGCCCTGGTGGCCAGCGTCTCCAGGGCTGCCCGCCCGTTGCCGGCGATGAGAGTGGCGACCATGGCGGCCACCCGCTCGTCGGACAGGGGCGCCCGGGTGCCCCGGCGGTCGGCGTACACCGGGCTGGCCAGCAGTGCGTCGACGAGGACCGTCGCGGGATCAGCCGCAGCAGGCGGTTCGGGCGGGGCCGGCGCGGCAGTCGGGGCGGGCAGGTCGAACAGGCCCTCGTCCTGGACGGCCGGCCGGGCGGCACGGCGAACGGAACGCCTGTTCTCCGGTTGGGCGGCCTCGCGGGAGGTCGCCTCCCCGGCCGTCGGCCGCAGCGGCTCGCGCCACCACTCGGGGCTCGACACCGGCGCTCCCGCCCACCCCGGGACGGCGTTCTCGTCGTGTACCGCGAAGAGCAGCAGTGGGATCACGGCCTCGGCGGGAGCGGCACCCCCATGGTATCCGGCCTTGCGCGGGCCGTACCGCAGTTCCTCCCGCCAGGGCAGGATCGCCTTCCCCTCGGCGAGGGCCACCCGGCTGCCCCAGAAGAGCAGCTCGCCGTCACCGGGTTCACCCGTCGCCGGACGCCACCGGTTCTCGCTGGAGTCGGCGGGCAGGAGGACCGCCTCGGTGCCCCGGTCGACGACGTGGCCGTGGTCGGAGACCAGCACCACGACCCGGTCCTGTGCCACCGCGAGCAGGTCCCGCAGCCCGTTGACGGTGTCCGTGCTCCACTCGGTGGTGCCGGGGTCGCTGCGGTCCAGGGCGTCGTCGATGGTGTTGATGACGGCGGCGACCAGCGGGACGGCGGGGTCGGCGATGGCGGCGGCCACCTCGGGGTCGACGGCCTGCCCGGCCGGGGTGCGCAGGTCGGACTTGTGCAACAGCACGCTGCCCGGGAACTGCTCGCGGAAGGCGCGCAACTCGGCGCCACGGTCACCGACGGCGATCCGCCCGCTGAACAGGCTGCACCGGTTGACCTGCGTGACCGTCGGCAGCGCGGCAAGGACCCCGGTCCGGGGGCCGCCGCCGGGGGTCAGTTCGGTCCAGACGCCGCTGCGGCCGAGGGAGTCGGCGATCTCGATGCCCGCCGCGGTGCCCATGCCGTCGAGGACGAGCATCAGGACCCGACGCCCGCCGTCGAGGACGGGACGGACGACGCGGTCCAGCACGTCCTCCACCCGCAGCAGGGCACCAGGTTCCCGCTCGGCGCCGGTCATGTCCTGCAGCAGCTCGGCGAACTGGCGGTCGTGCCGGGCGCGACGGGCGTCGACGGCCGCATGCAGCAGCCGGTACGCCTGCGCTACCTCCTGGTCGACGTCGCCGGCGAAGACGTCCAGCCGGGCGCGGTCGACCCACCCGTCGGCGCGGACCTGTCGGTGCACGGCGTCGAGAATGGTGGCGGGGGCGGGTCCCTCGGGCACGGCCAGCCACCGCAGCAGCCGGACGGCCATCCTGGCGGTCTCCACCCGGGGCCGGTCGGCCGACCGGTGGGCCTCGACCTCGGCGAGCCGGTCCTGCGCCCGTTCGATCAGCTCAGCGGCGGGCCCCGCCCCGGCCACCGGAACGGCGAGCCGCACCGCGGCCCCGAACGCGCGCATCCGCTGGGTGAAGCCGGCCGGCAGCAGGGCCGACGCGGCGAGCCGCCCGGCGATGTCGATCTCGGCCGCGATCTCCTCGGCCCGGCGCAGCATCCGATGCGCGTCGTGGCGTACGGCGTCGTCGCCGTCGAGGGCCCGGTAGATCCACGCCTCCGTGGCCTCCCCGAACGCGGTCGCCTGCGCCTCCGTCAGCCGGGCACCGCCGAAGCGCGGTTCGAGCCGGGTCCGGGCGACCACCAGCTCCACGTCGGGTCGCGGCTCGACGTCCCGGGGCCGGAGCACCCCGGCGAGCAGGCCGAGCGGGATGGCGTCGATGCCGTGCCCGGCCCGGACGGCGGCGAGCACCGGCACGGCGACCGGGCCGGCCACCTCGGCGAGGAACACGGCGATCCCGTCGGTCCACTCGGTGGGCAGGTCGGCGAAGCGCAGTTGGGTACGTGCGTCGGTGCTCCACTGGAGGAGCCCGGCGCCGTCCAGCTCGTCGGGGTCGAGGCCGAGCACCGCCCCGGCGAGGTGCCGCAGGGCGTGATCTCGGGTGAGGATGAGGCCCGCGGGCGGGGCCCAGCCCTCGACCGGGGCGAGATCGGTGAGCGCGTCGGCGACCCAGCGGCCGGTGCGCACCAGGGTCGAGTCGAGCCGCACCTGGCCGCCGAACACCTGGGTGACCACGTCCCACGGGTCGACGCTGCGCCCCTTCTGCATGCTGACGTGGGTCAGCAGGCCGTCGCCCAGTTCCATGTCGGTCAGGTCGGTCAGCAGGACGAGCTTCTCGTACGCGGCCCGGTCGGCGAGCGCGGCCCGTGCGGCGATCGGCGTCGGGCAGGGCACGATCCGCACCGGGGTGTCCCCCACGGTGAGCACCGGCTCGTCGGTCCACTCGGGGCGGGCGTGCAGCACGATGGCGTCGCTGTCGTCCCGCTCGGCGAGCCACGCCTCGACCTTGCGCCGTACGGCCGCCGGGCGGACGGCGGCCCGGGTGAGGCTCACGGCCGGCGCTCCGACTCCTCGACCTGCCAGGTGACGGTGACCCGCCTGCCGGCAGCGACCTCGACCCGCAGCACGTCGACGAACCGGTCCAGTTCCTCCGCGCCGGTCACGACCGCCTGGCGGGCGGCTGGCGGCGGGAGAACCGGGTCCCCGGGATCGCGTGGCTTCGGGACGACGCCCGGCGGGTTCGGGATGACGGGCGGCGGATCGAGGGCCAGCGGGTTGGAGTCCGGCGGGACAAAGACCGGCGGGTCGACAACCGGCGGCTTCGTGGGTGCGACCGGCCGATCGTCGTCGGCCAGCAGTGCGGCTGCGGCGTCGACCGCGTCCTGCAACGCCTTGGCCAGGTCGGAGCCGTGCTGCTCGTCCCGGGCGGCGGCCCGAAGCCGGTCGAGTACGGATTGGGCGCGGGAGTCGGACGTGGCCCGCTGCTTCACGGCCCTGATCAGCGGCCACTGCGTGGCGGCCAGCGCCGTGCAGAGCTTCCCGGCCTGCTTGTAGACGCCGCTCGCGGCCAGGCCGTCCAGGCCGCTGAGGCGCTTCTCCCCTTCGGCGACCACGCCGACGAGCACCACATCGTCCTGTTCGGCCTTGACCTGGGCGAGCAGCTCGGCGACCCGCCGGGCGGTGGCGAGCCGGCCGACCTGCGCGTCCGGCTCGAGGCCGAGCAGCGCGGCGTGCTCCGTCAGGCTGGCCACGAGTTTCCCGGCGGTCTCGGCGTACGTGGTGGCGACGCCCCGCATCTTCCCGGCCAGGTCCACGAGGTTGGCCGGGTTGCGGAACCGGGGCAGCACCTCGCCGAAGAAGGGCTGCCCGAACTGCACGGCCGCCTTCCATGCCTCCTCCGTCGGCATCGGCGGGTGCCGCAGCTCGAAGCGGTCCTCCACGCCGTTCACCACGCCGACGTTGACCTTCCGAACGCTGTCGTACCAGCTCAACTGCTGTTCGAGAGCGAAGACGGCGATGATCAGGTTCTGCAGGTCGCGGTCGAAGCCGCGCCGCTTCGGCACGTCCAGCCAGCCCCGGAGCCGGTGCACGGGGAAGTGGTCCCGGTAGTCCTCCTTGGCCGCCTCCTGCAGCAGGTGCCGGCTCCAGTAGCAGGTGCCCATGGTGAGCACGTAACGGTTGTCGATCAGCTCGCCGAGCTGCAGCGGGTTGCAGATCCGGCGGAGCAGCCGCTGGTCGGCGGGGGTCGCGACGGAGACGCCGCCGGTGGGGTCGGCGGCGGCCAGCTTCGCGTACTCGAAGACCTTGGCCAGGTCGCCACGGGTGAGCGGCTTCTCCTCCACCGGCAGGGCCGGCGTGCCCGGGTACGACCACTCCAGCAGCTCGGCGGTGAGGTTCTTGAACGCGTCGGCGAGGGTCCCGCCCCGGGGGTCGCCGATGCGCAGCCCCTCGGCCAGGGTGTGCAGCACCCCGACGGTGTCGTCGTGCACGTCGGAGGGCTGCGCGTTGGCCGCCCCGTACGCCTGCTTGAGCGCGGTGATCAGGCCCTCGCGGAGCTGGGTCTGCCGTTGCAGCAGGTAGACCCGGCCCTGCTGCCGGTCGGCCTTGGGCCAGTCCGCGGCGAGGGTGTTGAGCCGCTCCCCCGCGCCGCCGACACCGAGCAGGTAGTTGATCTTTGCGAGTTGGGCGACCCGGCCCATCAGGTCGTCGGTGAGGTAGAGCGGCAGCCAGAACACCGTGTTGGAGCCCCGGGGCAGTTCCTCGATCCGGGCCCGGTCGGCGCTGCGCGGGTAGTCCTGCGGGTCGAACGGGTAGTCCACGACGATCCGCCAGGACTCGCCGGGGGCGAGCAGCGCGGCGATCGGCATGGTGTCGGGGTCCCGGACGTTGCCGAACTTGACCTGGACGACGTGCCGCCGACCCCGCCAGTCGCGCGGCTGCTGCAGCTCGCCGTGGCTGCCCTCGCTGCCGGCCAGCCCCATCTCGGCGCTGATCAGTTCCCGGAGCAACTGCTGCCGCACGCCGGCCGAGGTCTCGTTGTGCGGTACCAGGTCGAGCAGCTTGTCGAAGTCGACGGTGTGCAGCTTGAGCGACACGACCTTGTCGTGGTCGTCGGTCAGGTGCAGCTCGCCGGCGTCCTGCTGGATCTTCGTCAGCCGGTTGAGCACCATCGTGTTCTCGTAGCCGGGGATCGGCGAGGCGATGGAGCCGAAGTTCAGCGCGTGCAGCTTGGCGGCGGTCAGGTTGTGCAGGGCCGGCACCTCGGGCACCAGGGCCCCGAGCAGGATGGTCTTGACCAGCTTGTCGTCGAGCTGGAACTGGGTGTGCGAGGCGGTCTTCTCCTCGTCGATGCCGCTGAGGGCGAGCAGGATCGGGCGCAGCTTACGCAGGTAGAGCGTGCGGGCGGCCTCGAACTTCTGGCGCAGCTCCGGGCGGTCGGGCAGCTCGCCGTGCAGCACCAGCGGGTCGAACAGGGCCGCGACCCCGATCAGGTCGTTGACGCGCAGGGTGTCCCGCCGCTCGACCAGCAGCTCCGTCATCACCTTCAGCGCCGTCCGCTCACGCTGCAACGCCTGGGAGAGTGCGACGAGGGTGGCCACGAGGGCCGGCGAGAAGGGGTAGAGCTGCCGGAAGGCGGTGGCGTCGGAGCCGATGCCGGCGTCGCCGTACTGCGCGCCGAGCAGCAGCGTGTCCCACACCTCGCGGTTGTGCCGGACTGCGGCGAAGGCGTTGTCGATGACCGCGCGGGCCGTCTCGTCGTTCGGCTTGAGCAGCCGCCCCTCGGTGATCTCGGGCAGGTTGGTGTCGGCGAGGACGATCTCCCCGAACCGCCCTTGGACGCTGCGCATCACCTGCGCCAGCGCCTCCCGCTCGGTGCCGCCGACCTGCGGGCCGAGGAACTCCTCCAGGTTGCGCTGGCGGGCCACGAAGGAGACCAGGGGCAGCGGACGGGTGGCGTCGGCGGACTCGACGAGCTTGTTGAGCTTGGCGCCCTCGGTGTTGACGAAGGTGTGGTCGGCGATCCGGCCGGAGAGCCAGAGGATCAGCTCGTCGAGGAAGAGCACGATCGCGTCGTACCCGAGGGACTTGGCGTGCCGGGTGATGACGGCGAGGCCGGTGTCGAGGTCGAGGTACTCGGCGCTGTGCACCGCGCCGCTGAAGAACGCCTGCGTGAGGGCGCTGACCAGCGCGTCGCGCTCCTTGGTGCCGGGCGGCTGCGCGGCAGCCTCGGCGTACCGCTGCTGGGTCCAGCCCTCGGCCTGGGCCCGCATCGCCGCCAGGCCGCCGCCCGTGACGGTGCCGCCGCCCAGTGCCGCGAAGAACTTGTCGTCACCGAGCGTCCGGCGCAGGCCGGCGGCGTTGCCCAGCAGCGCGTCCGACCGGTGTACGGCGGGAAGCGGCGCGTCCGGGTGGGCGACGGTGACGTGGCGCAGGTACCCCTCAAGGATCGCCTGCTCCACCGAGCGCGCGTCGAGCATGTGCAGGGTCAGGGTGAGGAACTTCCGGTCGGGCAGCCAGTCGTCGGCGGCGACGACCGCGCCGTCCAGCCCTCCGATCTCCCGGGCCCTGGGGTTATGCGCGAGGATCTCCCGCAGCACCGACATGAAGTGCGACTTGCCGGAGCCGAACGAGCCGTGCAGGAACAGCGCCTGGGAGCGGCCGGTGGTGACGGCGTGGCCGATCCGCCCCAGCGCCTTGGCGAAACTCTCCCGAAGCTGGTCGGTGACGACGTACCGGCTCAGGTCGGCGCCCTCGGCCGCCTTCACCACGAAGTCGCCCTCGCCGACGGACGTCGGGATGTCGATCAGGTCGCGCAGCAGCGTCGCCAATGTTCCTCCAGCTCCCCAGGTGCCCGACACGCTACCCATCGACCTGATTGAACGGGTACCGCACTGGTTGGCCAATTTGCGGTCCGGCTGACGGGACCACAGTGGACCAATGGCGGGCGCTTCCTCCGATCGTCCGAGAAGTCCCAGCTCAGCGTCGACCGCTCGCGGCAGGGCCGGTTGGGGACTGAACGAGAGTCTGAATCTCGACACTCAGGGTCAGCCGGCCAAGGTCCGGCGCTGGCACAGCTCCGAGAGCTGCAATCACAACTGTGAGGGTTCCTCCACCACGACGGGCCGGCCGATCGGGGTGGTGCCCGGTGACGGTCATGCCAGCCGAAGGGCGGCCAGGGCAGCGGGCAGGTCGTCGCCCTCGACCAGCAACAGGGGGCCGTCGTCGTCGTGGCGGTAGACGGCGCAGCCGGCCCGGCTGAATCGGACGCTGAGCGGGCGGCCAGCGTGCTGCCCCGCCAGCCGCCGCAGCCCCGGAACCGGGTCGGGCGGCAGCGGGCGGGCGTCCGACCGGGGCACCGGCACCGCCACCCCGGGGTCCTCCGGCACGGTTTCGGGGAGAGCGACGTCCAGGCCGTCGAGGCAATGCGCCACGGCCGTCTCCAGGCTGGCCCGGCACGGCAGGTCGTCGTGGTGCACCGGGGCTGCCGGCGGGCGCAGCTCGACCGACCAGAGCACGCCGTGCGCCCGCATCGGCGCCGCCGGATGCCGGCGCAGGTCGAGCACGTTCACCACCAGCGCCAGGTCCAGGCCGAGGGCGAGCCGGAGCAGCTCGGCCAGCGGCGGCGGGTCGGGGCGTACCGCGGTCACCAGCAGGCGCGCGGCGGGCAGCGCCGGGCCGACTGCGCGCACCTGCTCCCCCACCGGGTCCGCGCCCGCCCAGGGCAGGGCGACGTAGCCCTCGCGCACGTCCGGTGGGAGGTCGTGGCCGCCGTCGGCTTCGGCGAGGTCCTCCGGGCGTACGCCGAACACGGCCGCCCAGGCACCCAGCCGGTAGCGGCCGGGGAGCCGGACGACGGCCCGGCCGCCGGGCCGGACGCTGACCGCCGGCACCGCCTCCGGCGTGCCGACCCGCCAGGTCAGGTGCACCACCCGATGCCGCAGGTCGGTCAGGGTGATCAGGGCCGCCAGGTGCACTCGGCGGGTGCCGCCGCAGGTGGTGCAGGTCAGCGCCGACGGCCGCGCCGGGCGGCAGTCCGGGCAGGACCGCCATGGCACCGGCTCGCCGAGCCACGGCGGGTCCGGCGGCTCGGCCGCCCGGCGCAGCGGCACCCGGGTCCGGCGCACCACCTGCCCCGTGGGCTGCTCGACCAGAGTCTCCACCGGCTCGCCGCAGCGCAGGGCGGTGTGCCACCAGCGGCCGTCCCGCCATACGGCCTGCGCTCCGGAGGCGGTGCAGTCGGCGCGCACCCGACGGGCGAACTCCGCCACGTCCGTCGTCGCCGGGATGAGCGGCCGGAGCGGATCGGGGCTGAGCATCCGGGCGGGCGCGTCCCGGCCGCGCTCGCCGAGCCCGGCCAGCGCGTCGGCCACGTCCGTGCCGGCCAGGCCGGCGGTCAGGTCGGCGAAGCACGACTCCGGCGGCCCGTCCGGCACCGGGGAGCCGGGCACTTCGTACCGGAGGGACCAGCGCAGCCCGCCGCCGTGCCGGCGGGCCTCCACGACCAGGTCGAGCAGGAGCAGGTCGGCCACCCCGCAGAGCCGGGCCAGCCGCCGCATCGGGTCGACCGGGGGCGGGGCTGCCGACCGGCCCACCAGCACCCGCCACGCCGGCCGGGCTGCCTCCGCAAGCGCCCGCGCAGCCAAGTCGTGCCGCTCGGCCGCCGGCAGGTCGGGCCGCCAGGCAGCCGGCAGCCGTACGGTCAGCGAATCCACGCCTGCGGCGACGCCCGCCTCGGCGGCCAGTTCGCGTACCCGGGGCGTCAGCTCGACCGCCCAGCCACCCGCCGGGCACGGGCGGGGGTCGAGGTCGTCCGGCACGATCTCGTGGGAGGCGACCGCGCCGGTGTCCAGGTTGGCCACCGTCAGCACGAGCTGCGCGCGCCGCCGGCCCCGCCGCCCGCAGCGATGGCAGGCCACCGCGACCGTGCCTGTGCCCCGGCACAGCCCGCACGCGCGGTACGGCTCCCGGTGCCCACCCGCGCCGCAAGCCGGACCGTCATCGTTGCCGCCGTCGGCCAGGAGCCGGTTGCCGTAGCGGGTGCAGCGGCAGGGGTCGAGCCGGAAGGTGGTGCCGTCGCAGTCCGGGCAGGCGACGGTGGTCACGCCGATCATCGGGGCGGCCGGGCGGAGCACGGCCCGTCGTGGTCGGTGCGGCGCACGCAGCGCCGGCCACCGGGCAGCGGCAGGTCGCAGAAAACCCGCTGGCGTACGCCCTGCTCCTCCTCGGCCGACACGGTGGTCTCGCCGGCGTCCACCTCGGGCAGGAACGTCACCGAGCGGGCCAGCGCCGCCGCGAACCGACGGGCGGTGGGCAGGTCGGAGGCGGTGAACGGCAGGTGCACCACCCAGCGCGGGCTCACCACCGGGCCGCCCGGTCCGCGCCGGCGCGCTGCAACTGCCAGGCCCGCAGGACTTCTCTGATCCGCTCGATCTCCCGGCGGCTGCTGTCGAGCGCCGCGTAGACCTCGGCCAGGTCGTCGGCGACCCGGTCGAGGAATGCGGCTACCTCGACCGCGTCCACCCCGCGCCGGCCGCGCCGGGTGAACCGGCGCTCGCGCACCTGCCAGGGCTTCAGCGGTACGTGGTCGGCAACCCGGTACGCCGATGACCTCGGCGACCCGACCGGACGCGGATGACGGGGGAACGCGCGCACGCCAGCACCTCCTCGATGACCAATAGGGAGCGGCATTCAATAGACGGTGGGAATTCCACGGTCGTCGCCTTTGTCAGGGCCATCTTGTAAGGTCAGGGGCACTATCACAACCAATGTCAGCCCATACTGTTCCGCTATTCGTGCGCAACATTCCCGTACCTCCAGTGGGCGTCGAGATGTTGCAAAATTCAACGGAGGGAGGCCGGATGGCCGAGGACATGGGATCGACAGTGCCCCGACGGCGGCTCGGCAAGGCGCTGCGTGACCTGCGCACCGAGGCGGGGATAACCCTGGACGCCGCCGCCGAGGCGCTGGAGTGCAGCCGGCAGAAGGTGTGGCGGATCGAGAGCGGGCTCGGCTCGGTGCGCGGCCTCGACGTCCGCGCCATGTGCGAGCTGTACGCGGCGAAGGCCGAGCTGACGCGCGCCCTCACGGCGTTGGCCGGCGAGACCAAGGCGAAGGGCTGGTGGCACGCCTACGGCGACGCCATCCCCGACTGGTTCGAGCTGTACGTGGGCCTCGAATCCGCCGCCTGCCGGATCCGGCGATACGACGAGGCGTTGATTCCCGGCCTACTGCAAACCCGTAGCTACGCGCACGCCGTCTACCAGCATCGCGCGGAGGTGACCGAGGAGGAACGCGAACGGCTGGTTGAGGTACGACTACAGCGACAGTCCCTGTTGACCCGCCGGCTGCCCGCAGCACCCGAGATGAAGGTCGTCATCTCGGAGGGCGCGCTTCTGCGGATAGTCGGAGACCGGCCCACGATGGCCGAGCAACTGCGTCATCTGCTCGAAGTCGGTGAGCGGGACTCGGTGAGCATCCGCGTCCTCCCGCTGTCGATCGGCCTTCACCGTGGCGTCGAGGCGGGCACCTTCGTCATGTTGGAGTTCCCGCTCGGCAACCGGGCGACACCGGAACCGCCGGTGATCTACAGCGAGTCGTGGACCGGAGCCCTCTACCTCGACCGGCCGGACGAGTTCGCCGCCTACGAGAATGCCTGGGGAAGCCTGGATCAGCTCGCCCTTGATGAAGGACAATCAAGGCACTTTATCGACAAGATCATCGGAGAGGTCCACCATGGCTGACCTGACCGGCGCGCGGTGGCGCAAGAGCACCCGCAGCGGCAGCAACGGCGGCGACTGCGTCGAGGTCGCTGACAACCTGCCCGACATCGTCGCCGTCCGCGACAGCAAGGATCCGCACGGCCCGACCCTCGCCTTCACCCCCACCGCCTGGACGGCCTTCATCCGGTCCGCTCGCCGCTGACGTACGCCGACATCGCACAGCGCTCCCGACGAACCCGGCGGGGGCGCTGTGGCAGCCGACCGACCAGCTCATTGACTCGGCGCCGGCGGAACCACCTCTATAAGGCGGCGGACGGCGGCGGCATGGGGGTCTCCGAGCGGATCGAGGATCTGAAGTGCCTCCTGCCAGCAGCGCTGCGCGTCGTCGTGTCGGTCGGTGGCGTGAAAGGTATCGCCGAGCGCGGCGAGGGTGAGTCCTTCGCAGCGTCGGTCGTCGAATCTGCGGAAGAGTTCCAGAGCCCGCTGATGTTGTTCGAGGGCCTCGTCCAGTCGGCCGCTCTGCTGGTAGGCCAGGCCCAGGGGGTAAGAGGCCCAGGCGACGCTCCACTGGTCGTTGATGCCGTCGAGGATGGCGACCGCTGCCTGGTAATGGGCGACGGCGGTGTCGAAGTGTCCGCGTGCGCGGTGGCAGTTGCCGAGGCTGAGCATCGACATGCCCTCGCCTCGGGTGATGCCGTGGTGACGGAAGACCTCCCGCGCCTGGCCGTACAGGTTGAGGGCCTCGTCTATCTGGCCGAGTTCCTCGTGGATGAGGCCCAGGCCCCGCAGGCAGAAACCTTCTACCCAGTGGTCCTCGACGTCACGGCTTGCGTCGGCACCTTGGCGGTAGCAGTCAAGGGCGGTCTCGCGCTGCTCCATCCGCCAGTAGGCGTCGCCGAGGCAACGCAGGTTGGCGGCCTCGCCGAGGCGTGACCCGGCGGACCGGGCGGCACGAAGGCCGGTGAGGTGGACGTCGCGCCAGTCGGCCCAGTACGACTTGAGTTCGAAGAATCCGTCGCTGACCACGGGCAGTTGCCAGGCGATGTCGTGGTCACCCAGCTCGTCTGCCTGCCGAATGGCGTCAAGGATGTTCAGCCGCTCCCGCTCAAACCACGCCATCGCCTCGGCCACGGTCCTGACGGGAGTGATCGGCACGTCGGGTTCGGCTGGGACGAGAGCGACGGCATGGGAGGAGGGAAGAATGACCTTACGGCCTTCCTCCGCCATCCACAGGTACCAGGTGTAGACGCGGCGTCGCGCTCGGCGTTGCTGCTCGGGCGTCTCCTCGGCCTGTGCACGTTCAAGGGCGTAGGCACGCAGAAGGTCGTGGAACAGGTACCGGTCGCGGGCAGGGCTCTGCACGAGATGCGCCGCAGTGAGCTGGTCGAGAAGACTGCGGGCTCGGGGGAGGCTCACGCCGGCGATGGCTGCCGCTGCGGAGACGGAGATGTCGGAGCCGGCGTGCAACCCGAGGAGCCGGAAGAACCGCGCCGCATCCTCGGGTAGCGCCTGATAAGACCAGGAAAACACGGCCCGTACGTCGGACAGTTCGTCATCATCGACCGTCAGGGCGTCAAGCTGATGGTCGACGAGCGCAAGATCAGCCACGAACTCCGCGAGGGTGACGTAGGGAGTGTTGGCGATGCGTTCCCCAATGATCCGCAGGGCAAGCGGAAGGTAGGCGCAGCGGCGGGCGAGTTCGGCGGCGGCCTGCGGTTCGGCGCTGACGCGGTCTCCGCCGACGCTGTCGCCCAGCAGTGCGATCGCTTCGTCCGGGGACAGGACATCCAGGGTCATCCGTGACGCTCCTTCCCGCGCGACAAGCCCGGAGAGCCGGCTGCGGCTGGTGATGATCGCCATGCAGGTCGGTGTGGCGGGCAGCAGTGGCCGAACCTGGCCGACCGTGGACACATTGTCCACCACGATCAATATCCGCTTGCCGGTCAGGGCGGACCGGTAGAGGGCGGCGCGTCCCTCGGTGTCTGTCGGGATCTGTTCGGCCGGCACGTGAAGGGCGCGAAGGAAGGTGTCCAGTGCCTGTCCGACGTCCAAGGCGGGGCCTGGCCCGTAGCCTCGCATGTCGACGTAGAGATCGCCGTCGGAGAACCAGTGCCGGGCTCGGTGAGCCCAGTGCACAGCCAGCGCCGTCTTGCCCACACCCGGGGCGCCCGCGATGGCAGCGACGGTCATCGACGGGCCGCCCGCAGCCGTGGCGTTGCCGGCGGGCAGTGCCGCGTCGAGTCGGGTGAGGGTCTGCTTGCGGTTGACGAAGCGGGTCGCGTCGAGGGGTAGTTGGCGGGGCGGCGGTGGAGGAGGCGGCCCAGCGAGCCCGAACAGGTTGACCCCGCCGTACACCGTCCCAGCCTGTACGACAGCCTCAGCGTCGCCTGACGACTCATTATGCGCCGGGCGCACGCTGCCTCCTCCCCGAAGGCGAGTAGGGGATCTATGGGGAACTGGGCTGGAGTTGGGCTGCATACGTTCGGTAGGGGATCGACGCCGAGACGGCGGCATCACGCCACAGGTTGGCCTGCACGATCTTCTCCGGCTCGCTGATCAGCGCGCCGGAGACGAACCGCCCCTCCTCGTCGTAGTACATCGCCACGAGCTGATGGGAGTCGAACAACCAGTAGTCGTAGTGCGGCAATGCTGCCGGCCAGTCGTTACCGGAGGCCACGATGAGGCGGACATCCTCACCCGCCTCGACCGTGTGTTCGTAGGCCCAGCCGCACTCGAAGCGGACGTAGTCCGACAGCGGCTCGGTCACGACATGGACGCGGTGCATCCGCTTGCCGGCCGTCACCGCTGCCCGCACCGTGTCGCACCAGGCGGCGATCCCGGGGAACTCCCCGCGGGACTGGCCCGCCAGGAACCGGGCGAACTCATCCTGCTCGTACGACACGTCGTACCGCTGAAGCGTCTCCAACCGGTAGGCCGTGTAACGGAAGTCGCGGAACAGTTGGTTGAACTCGTCGTCATTCAGCGACGTGAACGATCGGGTCAACCCTCGATCACCGCTGCCCGGACTCGCGGTAGCGCTCAATCGCGCCGAGCACCACCTCGGCAGAGATCCGAACCGCACCCTCACCAGGAAGAACGTTCTCCAGCTCGCCGAGGGTGTCTCCGTCGACCAGGTGCCCTTGGACGACCAGCTCTCCGCTCTCGGCGAGGTAGACCGTCGGGCAGCCGTTGCCACCCGACCCCGGGTCCTTGTAGAGCTTGGTCAGCTTCACCGCGACCTCCTCCGAGTAGACAACCAGCCGGCGTCTCTTGCGACGAGGGTAGTACGCAGCGTAGCGGCCGAACAAGCCGATACCGGCGATCTGGGACCCTCCACTAGCATCGAGGACAACCAACAGTCCCTGCCGCCTCCGATTGACCTCGTGACGTTCGAAGTCGGCTGCTCGGAGGTGGAACCGACAGTGGATCCGATAATGGTTACCGCCGCGACAACGCTCGTCGCGTGGACGACCAACGAACTCGCCCAGGGCGGCCGACTGGCGGTAACGGCGCTGATCGACTTCCTGAGGGACCGATTCCGGCGCGAGCCTGAGGCGCGCGAGGTCATTGAGGGGCTGCTCCACCAGCCGTCACCGGACGCTGCGCGCCCTCTTGCGGAATTGCTGGATCGCGAGGCGCAACGCGACCCGGCGTTCGGCGCGGAGTTCCAGGCCCGATGGAAGCGGACCGACGCGGCCGTCGCAGCAGGTCCGGGCGGCGTCGCCAACTCGATCTCCGGTGACGTCAGCGGGCCCGTGGTGCAAGCCCGCGACGTCCATGGGGGCATCTCGTTCGGCTGAGACGACACGACACTGACCAGCGACCTCGTGCACGGTTGCCGGTGGTCGAATTGCAGTCCTTCATCCGGGGCCAGGGGCGGCTGGTAGTACCCGCGTCGTGCGTGGTGACAACGCTCGATAACGCGGGCGAGGTCCTTCGGCTGCGGCGGCGCCGGCGACGAGGAGAGCGCCCCGCAGGCCGGCGAGGTTCCATCCCGGCGCAGGGGATTCGACCCGTCCCGGCCATCAGCACCGAGCATACCCTTAATGGGCGATGATCAGCAGGGGATGAGGCGGCTGCTGCACGTGGCTGAGATGCCAACACTGGGCATAGCCGCTGATGAAATATGACGGTGTGTTCATCTTGACCCACCAGTGGTGACGGCTACGATTCGTCGGTGCCGCTGACTGTCTCCCTCCGCGAGCTGACCAACAGCTACATTCGGCTTCGAAAGGCCGCCGAGACGAGCCCCGCACCCGTCGGGCACCTGCTGCGCTTCTACTCGGTCGAGTGCGGATTGAAGACGTGGGCGCTCAAGGATCGAAACGCACGATCCACCGCTCAGCGGCAGGAGCTCATCACGCATGACCTTCGGCAACTGGCCAGGAGCCTGAACCTCAGCGCCTCCGCCTACCGCGACCTGATGGCCTGCCGACGTCCCCCGCGAGGTGGATTCAGCCATCCGCCCGTGGAGGTGAGGGAGCTTCACGAGGCATGGAGGTACGGCGCAGAGCTTGATCCCGAGGACGAGGTGCGGGCTGTGGCAGTCTTGACCACGCTCGGAAGACTCTGCGAAGAAAGGATCGGGCGGTGAACGACGACCAGCCGAATGCCGACCAACCCGGCCACCCCGATCACCTCTTCACCTGGTTGGATGTCAACCAATACTTTGCCGATCTCGCCCGGCATGGCGGCTGGCCCCACTGGCTGCGCGAGGTCGACGCGTACTGGGACAGCGCCCGCTTCGTCGTAGATCCGACGGTGCCGGCGAATGAGGTCTGGGCATGGCTACGGAATGCTCTCGGGCCGCTGACTGTCGAGCCCGAAAACGCCGTACTCCTGCTCGATGACGCCGGTCCGGACGGCCCGCAGCGGCCACTCGCCATCGAGATCGAGGCCACCGGCGACGTCCCCCCCGCCGAACGCCGGCCACGCTGGAACGATCGCCGGGTGGTCGCCGAGTTAGCGACGGTGCTGCCCGAGCCGCAGTCGGCCCTGCCGCACGAGGTCTCCGTCGTCGCCTTCCACTCGTTCAAGGGCGGGGTCGGGCGCACTCTGCACTGCGTCGCCACCGCACGGCGCCTCGTCGAGCTGGGGCGGAAGGTACTACTGATCGACGCGGACCTCGAAGCGCCGGGAGTCACCTGGATGGTGGCCGACTCGACGCGTATCGACTTTGCCTACGAGGACTTCCTCGCGCTGGTGCACGGTGCCGTCGATGAGACGTACGTCGAAGCCATTAGCCTGGGCCGAAAGTTCCTGGCGAATCAGGAGTTGGGCGGGGTGGTAGTGCTGCCCGCCCGCCGGGACCATCTACGGGTCGCCCCACCCCGCATCGAGCCGGTCGATCTGCTCACCACCGACCGGGATCCGTACGTGTTGACCGAAGCCCTGGCCGAGCTGGGGCACGCGGTCGGCGCGGACACCGTGCTCGTCGACCTGCGAGCCGGATCAAGCGAGCTGAGTGCTCCGCTGCTGCTCGATCCCCGAGTGCTCCGGGTCTTCGTTACCAGCATCAGCGACCAGTCGGTTCGCGGCACCCGCCAGATCCTGCATGAGCTGGCCCGCCGGGCGCCCGGCCGACAACCGAGCCACCCGGACTGCGCGCTGCTCCTAACGCAGTTCCACGCGGTGGACCACGGAAACCGGCTGTCCGACGTGGTGGCCGAGCTGCGGGACAGCGCACTTGAGGTCTCCGGCCGGATCGGCGACCTCAACAACGACCTGCCGGCAACCGATGCGGCCATTCCGATTATGACCAGCCGGTTCGAGCCCGGCCTGCTGAATCTGCCGGCCAACTGGGACGAGGTGGTGGCACTCATTGCCCGCCTGCGGTTGACCGACGTGGTGGCTACCCTGGTCGAGGCACTACCCGCGACGACCAAAGCCCCCGCCTCGGTCGAGGCCGAACCGACCACGGTCGAGGAGCGGCGACACCACCTGGCCGGGGTCGCCGATGCCATGATTTACGCCGAGCAGACCGCCGAGTCGGACTTCCTCACCACTGACGCGCTCCGGAACCTCGCCGAGGCCCACCGCACGGAACTGCCGGTGGAGGTCGTCATCGGCGGCAAGGGAGCCGGAAAGACATTCACCTTCATGCAATTGTGCCGGCGGTCCGACTGGGCATCCTTCGTCCGGGACGTCGGGGTGTCAAACGCCTCGCTGGACGTCCCGACCGTGCCGGTCCTGGCCTCCACCAACCTGTCCGACGAATCGGCGAATCTGATCGATCGGCTGCGGTCGGCCGCGTCGGTCGGTCTCACCGGACGGAAGCCGGCGAGTCGGCAGGCGATTCGGGACCTCATCGCGGAGGCGCTGACCGACAAACTTACCCAGGTCGGTTGGCGACGGGTCTGGCTGGCTTGCTTCGCCCGGTCGATCGGGTTGGATTCCACTCCGGCCATGGCCGAGGAGGCTCTCACCAGCTTCGCCCGGGACCGGTCGGCAGTGTTCGTACTCGATGGACTAGAGGATATGTTCCCCAAGTTCGCCGAGCGGGCCCAGCAGCAGGACGCTCTCCAGGCACTACTGGTCGGTTGCCCGGAGTGGCTGCGCACGTTGCGCGGCCGGCCGCTCGGCTTGGTGGCGTTCGTCCGCCGGGACCTGGCCCTGGCCGCAATCCGGCAGAACCCCGGCCAGTTCGAGAAGCGATACGAGAAATACTCCCTGCGCTGGAACACCGAGGAGGCGCTGCGGCTGGCCGCGTGGGTCTGCCAACGAGGTCGAAGCCTGCCGAACGTCTCCAGCGAGGACATCCGCACCGCCACCGAGGCCCGACTCTCCGAGCTGATGTCGACCGTCTGGGGCGAGAAGATGGGCAGCGCCAAGTCCAAGGAGGCCCGCTCGGAGGTGTGGTTCTTCGCCGCGCTGTCCGACTTCCGAGGCCAGATCCAGGCTCGGGACATCGTCGCGTTTCTCGCCACTGCCGCCGCCGAGTCGTTGGGCGCCGACCAGCGCTGGTCCGATAGGGTGTTGGCCCCAGCCGCAATGCGCAACGCCCTGCCAAAATGCAGCGAACAAAAGATCGAGGCAATCCGGCTAGAGAACCCCCCGGTGCGCGAACTGCTCGACCGTCTCCGAGACCTTGACGTCGACCGGAAGAAAGTGCCGTTCCGGTTGGAGTCCGTCGGGCTCAGCAGCGAGGAGGCACGGTTACTGGACACGAACGGTGTCGTGTTCCGGGAAGGTGACCAGTACTGGATTCCGGAGATTTTCCGGCACGGGCTGGGCTTTTCGGTTCAGGGTCGGCCGAGGGTGGTTGCGATGGCGAAGTTGGTACGTCGCCGGAACGACATTTCCGGCTGACGCTCACACAAACTCCCACCCTGGCGTGCCGCTCAAACCCGTTACTGCCTGCCGACCCCGTCCCTCTATCCTCAGTCGTGGATCCATGACTGCTGACGTTGACCTGCGATGCCCGGAGCCCCGCCCACCTGGCGCGGTTCTGGATCGGCCTGATCGGCGGGAGGTCGTCGAGGAGGCCTGCGGCGGGCTCCGCGTTCCTCGGCACGAGCCGGCAAGGCGCGATTCATTTCAGACACCCCGAAGAGAGACCTATGCCTGCATCACTGCATCCGGTTCCGACACCCTCACCCGACCAGGTGCGGAAACACCTCGCATGTTGGCGCGAAGGCGACAGCGAAAAAATCGATGCTGCGCTGAGGGTTACGTTTGGGGCAATTCCACAGAACACCGATGTCGGTGCGGCCGGGGTCAAGGTCGCAGCGCTGAACAGCCTTTACGCAACCGGTATACTGGGCGTGCTTAAGGTCGCACGGCACATCGTCAGCCTGGACATCGACGCTGCACTGGCCGAGCCCGACGTAAACCCTGACCTCATCGAAAAGATCGCCATCGTTGATTTTGGTGGCAACAAGCGACGCAACTACTCTTTTGCGACCAAGTACTGCAGCTTCCACAGGCCCGACCTATACCCCATCTACGATTCTCTGGTAGCCGGGGTCCTCAACGAATTACTCAAGCAGGGTGCGACGTTCGACAACTTCGCACCTGGCGAACGCTGGGCAGCCGACTATGCGATCTGGCACCGCTCGATCAACAGGTTCCGCACGCACTATAGCTTGGAAGAGTTCTCCATCCGGGAAATCGACAAGTACCTGTGGATGTTGGGCAAGGAACGGAAGGAAGGCCACGCCCGTCGGCCAGCCTTCCGCACCCGAAGACCGCGCGGCCGTCTGACTCGCGCTTGTTCGGAGGGCACCAACTGGGCTCCTCAATCAGGCTGGCCGGCGGGGTGACCGCGCTTTCTAAACCGAACTCTCCACGCCTGGGCCGGCGACCACCGGCCCAGGCGGACTCCGCCGGCTAATCTCATGCAGACGTCGCAGCTTGGGATAAGCCCCGCAGGTTGGTTAGCTCGGCGCGGTCGGCTCCGAGCTGGGACAGCTCGGCGTCGATGAGATCGGTGAAGAACTGTGCCGGCGAGCCGGGGAAGTCGGGCCGCTCATCGGCGTGCCATTGGTGCAGCCAGAGCTCCAGCTCGGCGATGCCGGCGAGCAGCGGCAGCAGCCGCTCCGCCGGCCAGGCCGCCTGAAGCTTCCGGTCCAGGTAGACGGTCGCCAGCGCCTGGGCCTGGGCGAGGTGGTCCCACCCTGCCCAGCCGAGCAGTTCCGTGCCGTCGCCATCCCGGCCCGCCTTCGGGTACGAGATGAACCGCTCCTTCGGCACGTCGAGCTTGCCGCGCGCCCGCCAGTACGACGGCTTCGCAAAATCGGCCGAGGTGTACTTCGGCGGAACCGCGATCTGCACGCCCTCGCCCGCGTCCTCCAACCGCTGCTGCTCCCAGGTCCGCTCCCACTGCGCCCGCTTCCGCAGCCCCGACGGCTTGTAGCGGTAGGTGGCGAGGTACGGCACGTGCTCGTCGGCGACCAGCTTGGCGAGCGTCTTCGTGAGGTCGTAATCGTCACGGCTGACCCAAAGCTCCAACACCGACCGGAAGTCGTCGTCGTGGCGCACCTTGTCGGCGAGCTGCGCCACGGACTGAGGCGTAGGACGGTCGCCCCACAGCTTCGGGGCCTCCAGGCGGTCGAGCAGCCAGTCCCGCAGCGCCTTCGTCTGCATGGCGTCCCAACCGTCGGTGGCCCAGCGCCGCTTGCACTCCGGCCGCTCGATCAGCCCGATGTTGCGATCCGACTCGATGACCTCGATCCGCCGCTGCACCAGCGCCCGGTAGTCATCCGGCCAGTGCGTCGGCAGCTCCGTAACCGGCGTCGACCCGTGCCGCGCGAACCACTGCGTCTCCACCTCGCCGGCCGCCATCTTCCGCGCCAGCACGATTTCGAACGCACGCTCGCCCAGCTTGAGTTCCGGCGGCTCCGGGCAGGTCAGCTCCTCGCGAAGCAGCCCGTAGAGCCGGTAAACCTCCCAGTCCAACTCCTCCTGGAGCGCGATCATCTGCGATCGGGTCAAGTCATAGTCGCGGTTCGCCGCACGCAGCCTCTCCCGGGTCGGTACCCCGGACTCCGCGACCGCCGCCGGGGTCAGGCTGGAAAGCCGCTGCGCCAGCGAGTCGAGCACCCGCGCCCGCCCCAACGGGTACGTCTTCGGCAGCGGAAACTCCTGGAGCTTCGTCCCGGTGAACTCGTATCTCGGCTCCCAGTCCTCGTCGCCGATGCCGCCACCAATACCGCCGTTGCCCTTGTTATGGCTGACCTGCTTGAGCCAGAAGCAGGCGGTCGAGCTGTTCAGCACCCCGAGCAGCCGCAGGTGATCGTCCTCCGTCGCCTCCCGCCTCAGCTTTATCATCGGAGCATGGCGATTGAAAAGCTTCGCGCCCCTACTCAGAACAAAGTGGTTGTGGGTAGCCACAAAGGCGAAGCAAATGCATAGGGACACACCGAGTCGCTGCGATGCAACTTGGTGCCAGCCCCACCACGGGCGACCTTCTTCTTTGTAGGATAACTTGGCAAACGTCCGTCGAGCCCACAGTGACTCTCGAAGCGGCCATAGCCGACGCAGGACACCTGGATAATCAGCAATATCGAGATGTTCCGAACCGCGATGGAGAAAGAGGGAATGATCACCCCCATGAACAACAAAGTCGCGAACCGCTTCGCCAGTAACGAACTGGAGATGAGCGTCAGACTCAACCCCAACCCGGGCAAGCTGCTCCCTGGTTGCCAGCATTGACGAATCTGCGTTTGTTTGTCCGACGTAGCCGATGTTGTCCACAACGCCGCTCAAGACATCCGCGCCGGATTGGAGCTTCGACATGACTGGAGAAGCAACGCCTGCGGAGAGACTCCATGGATGAAGCGAAAGATTAGCACGTGGCAAATCAGCAATCGAGACCCATTCGGACACACTTCCCGGCTGGCCGATCTGATCCACTACAGCCCGCCAGACAAGGCCCTTCGACGGTTCGTTCGGCTGACTCGGCTCGCCCCGGACGCCAAGTACAGCTCGAACGGCAGATGCTCGCCGACGCGAATTTGCCCGCCCAATCAGGATCACGGTCGGAGTTCCGTGACCAGGAATATACGCCCCTGAAGCATCGATCACCTCAGTCAATTCAACGTGATGGGCCAGGTATTTTTCGATCAACCTCTTGCCGAACTCGCGCTTCATGAAGCCGTTACCGGTGATCTGGCCGGCGTGGCCCGCCCCCTCGCCGTGCTCGTCACCGCGCTTGGCCAGGTCGAAGAAGCGCTTGGCGAACGGCACCGTCAGCGCGTACTGGCGGTGACAAACATCGGGGTAGATGCTGCGGTAGAGCTGGTTGCGGGCCGAGTCTGCCACCGTGATGTACGGCGGGTTGCCCACAACCACCGTGTACTGCCCCTCGCGCAGGTAGTCGCCCAGCACGTCGGCGTCCTCGGTCGCGTACGCGAAGGCGTTTCGGCCCTCCAGCTCCGCGATCAGATCCCCCTGGTGCCGCGACTTCCGCCCCCAGTGCAGCAGCGAATCGCCCGTCGCAACCCGCACCGGCCAAGCCGGCGTCCGCTCCAGCGACGTCAGCCCGCACTCCCTCATCGCGGCGACCAGCAGCCGGAACCGGGCGATCGCCACCGCGAACGGGTTGATGTCCACCCCGGTCACCTGCCCGAGCGCCCGCTCGACCAGCACCCGCACGTCGGTCGTCGGCTCCCGCTTGCGCCACAGCTTCACCAGCCGGTCGAACGCCCCGAGCAGGAAGTGCCCCGAACCGCACGTCGGGTCGATGACCAAGGTCTCCGAAAGCCCGAACTCCTTCACCGCCGGCTCGAACGTCCGGTCGAGGATGAACTCCTCCACGAAGTCCGGCGTCTGCAGCAGCGCATACGTCTTCTTCGCGTGTATCGACAGGTCCTGGTACAGGTCGCCGAGGAAGCGGGTGTCGAGGTTCTCCACCCTCAGCGACGCCAGGCCCGGCCCGCGCCGGAAGAACTCCGACAGCCGCTCGGCCGCCTCACCGGAGATGTCGAACCGCCACACCGGGTTGTGCTCGTCGAAAATCTTGCCGGTGGCGCGCAGCCCGCGCAGGTACTCGAACGCCTCGCGCAGCCAGTGCCGGTCGTTGTGTCGGGGGTTGTCGATCAGGTACTGCTGGCGGTGCTGCACCGCCCGCTCGACCGGCGCAGCCGGCTCCGGGCCGCCGATCCAGAGCGGCTCGACCAGCTCGTTGTCCTCGCAGAAGCGCACGAAGACGCAGCCGAGCACCCAGGCCACCGCCGCCTGGTCGAGGACGTCCTCCAGCCAGGTCTCGAACGTCCCCGCCGTGCGCCGCGCGTCTTTCGCCTGGTCGTGCTCCTTGCGCAGCGACGACTCCAGCTCGGAGTCCCGGGCGACCACACCGCGCAGGTCGTCGGTGAGGGCGGTGACCTGGGCCTGCAGGGCCTTCAGGGGGATCATCGGGGGGCGTTCCTCATCTGCGGGGTGGTGGGGGTGTTGCTCCACTCCTCGGGCAGCCACAGGGACTGGTTGGCCGGCGAGGTGAGCGGGAGCTGCCGGCCGTCGAGCAGCACCGGCTCGGTGCGGCGGACCGGAAGCAGCAGGAGCCGGGCGGCGGGGCGGGGCCGGGTGGGGTCGGCCAGCTCCTGGATCAGCCGGAGCTGGTCGTAGCGGGCCAACGGCGCGGCCTCGGTGATCAGCACCGGCCGATCGGTCTCGGCGAGCCTCCGCTCGACGGCGGGCAGGACCTCGTGCTGGAACAGCTCCACCAGGGACCGGAAGTCGGCGTCGGTCGGCAAGCCGGTGTCGGCGGCGACGATCACCTCCCAGGGGAAGCTGAGCGACCGCAGCCGCTCCAGCATGATCGCCGTGACGTCGACCTCGGTGAGGTCGTACCGCCCCAGCAGGGCCCGGCGGGCGTGGACGGTCCGCCGGATCGAGGTGAGCGCCACCAGGAAGCCGCGCCGGTCGATGACGCCGTCCAGTCGCCTGCTGGCGTGCGCGGCGGCGTCCGGCTCCAGGAGCGGGCCGACTGTGGTGAGCGACCGGGTGCCGGTGACCGAGGAGGTGCGGTCCGGCGGGACGTACTTGGCATCCTTCGAGTCCCACACCAGCGGGATCAGCTCCCGCAGCAGCCCGTCGAGCTGCGGCCGGGGCGGCAGCTCCTGGGCGCGGGCGAACCGGGTGCGCACTCTGGCGCGTACCGTCTCGGGGTCGAGGCTCTGGCCGACCAGCGCGCCCGCGGCGAGGCGCAGCGCGCGCTCGGCGGGCATCCCCGCCGGGTAGAGCTGGCCCTGCGCGTTGACGGCCACCTCGCCGCCGCTGCCGGCGGCGGCGAGCTGCAACAGCCGGGCGTCGCTCAGCGGCGGCGTGCCGGCCGGCGGCGCCTCCAGCGCCCGCAGCTCCTCCACGGCCCGGACCCGGGTGGGCAGCGGGTCCGCGCCGGCCAGCGCGGTGGCGCGCCGGCCGAGCCGGGTCACGTACCCGAGCAGGTCGTCGGCCGTGCGCTCGATGCCCGGGTCGTCGGGCTCCCGGCCGATGAGCACGGTGTCGCCGCCGCGCAGCCGATGCATGGCCAGCCGGGCATCGCCGCCCCGGGCCAGCTCGGTCTCCACGGCCGCCCGGACCAGGCCGACGGCCTGGGCGGTACGCCTCGGCTCGGCCGTGTAAGAGCCTCGGGCGACGATCAGCGCCTCGGCGATCTCCTCGGCGGAGCCCACCCCGCCCCGGCCGTCGAGCAGGGCGACGATCTCGTCGCGGACCAGGCCGAGGGCGGCGTTCGGCTGCCAGTCCCGGCCGACGACCCGCTTGATCAGGGTGGAGATCTGCGGTTGCTGCTTGCCGGCCACCCGGGCCGCGTCCGACTGGGACGGCCAGCGCAGGTACCTGCCCTCGGCGTCGGGGGCCTGACCGAGCAGCACCTGCACGGCCGCGCGGTGCCAGGCCGTGCGGCCGACGACCTCCGGCAGCAGGGTGGCGCAGAGCGCCTCGACGCCCTGCGCGTGCGGGTGGGCGGGCGCGGGCGGCTCCCGCTCGGCGTCGAGGAGATCGCGCAGCTCCCGGGTGCGGGCCAGGATCTCCTTGCGGGTGGCGTCGGGGACGCCCCGGGCCCGGGTCAGCGCGGACGGCTCGGCGTCCAGCAGCTCGCCGACCGTGGTGAAGCCCAGCCGCTCCAGCGCCGAGCGGGCCCGCGCGGTCAGCTCGGTGGCCTCCAGGGGCGAGGTGCGGCCCAGCGGGGCGACCGCCCCCGTGTCGTCGGTGGCCTCCGCCGCCGGCTCGGGAATCTCCCGGAACACCGCCCGCCAGGCGTCGGTCATCTCGTCGAGGGTGTCGAACCGGTCGGCAGTGTCCCGGGCGAGGGCCTTGGCGAAGAAGGCGACGAACCGGTCGGCGACCGAGGGATCGAAGGCCGAAGGGTCGAGGGTCACCTCGTCGGCGACGGTGGCCGGGTTCGCGCCGTCGCCCCAGCGGGGCAGCGTGCCCGTGGCCATCTCGTACAGGGTGACGGCGGCGGCGAACCGCTCGGCGGCGGCGTCGAAGCGCAGCCGGCGCGGCGGCCCGAGAAACGGGTCGAGGTAGGCGGTGGTGCCGGCGCTGAGCTGGTCGGCCGGCACTCCCGCGAGGGAGAAGTCGAAGATGCACAGGTGCGGCTGCCGGTCCTTCGGCCGGGGTCGGGCCGCCAGGTTGGCGGGCTTGATGTCCCGGTGCCACACCCCCTGCCCGTCCAGGAACGACACGATTTCCAGCAGGTCCCTGCCGTAGCGCTCCAGCAGGCCCAGCGCCAGCCGGCCGCCGCGCAGGTCCTCGGCGAGGGTCCGCTCCCCGGCGTTCTCCAGCAGCAGGGCGGTGCGGTTGCCGACCTTGATCGGGCCCTGCACCAACGCCGCCACCCGGGAGTCGCGGAGCTTGTCGATGGTGCGGGCCTCGGCGGCGAACCGGTCGGCATACTGCTCGTCGCGGGCGACCTTGAGCACCAGCTCCCGTCGGCCCTCCGGGGTCTCCTGGGCGACGGAGAGCGCGATGGCGGTGGCGCCGCTGCCGAGGTTGCCCAGCACGCTCAGGCCGCCGTCGAGCACGTCGCCCCGGTGGGCCTGCAACGGATCCACCACCGGCACGGGCTCCGGGGCGGTCAGCTCCTCCCAGACCATGTCCATCCAGGTGAGGAACTCCCCCACCCGCTTCATCCGCTGCCCCGGGTCGCCCCGGGTCGCGTCGTAGACCGCCGAGACCAACGCGTCCGGCATGCCGTCGGCGACCGCGTCGAGGTGCAGGCCGCCGTCGGCGACCGCTGCGAGCAACGCCTCGGCGGAGGTCGCCGGCTCGACCCCGGCGAAGATCCGGTACGCCAGCGCGCCGAGGGAGAAGATGTCGAGCTGGTGGCCCGACAACTCCTCCAGGATGGCCGCCTCGGGGGCCTGGTAGCGCCGGACCACGTCGTCGAAGAACAGCTCGATGCTGGCCGGATCGGTCAAAGAGCCGAGCGTGGTGACCCGGGTGCCGGGCAGCCGACCGCCGGTCTGCCAGTCGGTCACCACGAGGGTCGGGCGGGGGCCGTCCGGGTCGCAGACGAAGACGGCCCGCGGGTTCAACGACCGGTGCGACAGCCGCCGCGAGTGCGCATGGTCGACGATCTCGGCGAGGTCCTGCACGAGCTGGAGGCGTTGGGCCAGTTGCAGCCGGCCGTCCCGCTCGGCCAGCCACTGGTCCAGGCGTACCCACTCGGCGCGGTGGTCGAAGACGACCGCCGGCCCCCACGGGTGCTCGACCAGGTCCAGGGCGCGGGCGATGCCGGGGTGGTGGATGCCCTGCAGCAGCCGGAACTCGCGCTCCGCCGCGAGCTTGATCTTCGGTACGTCCTCCTCGGCCGACCGGCTGGTCAGGTAGAACCGCACCCGGCGCAACAACTCGGTGCCGACGGTGTGGTCGGCGAGGAAATCCTGCCAGCCGATGCCCTCGGCGAACGGCCGCTGGTGCAGCACGAGCTGGTTGACCCGGCGGTCGGCGACCGAGGGGCGGATCCGCGCGCCCTTCACCAGCTCGACGATCTGCCGGCCCCGGACCGCGTCGACGCGGTTGCGGGCGTCGACCGGCTGGACGAGCAGCAGCTCCTTCAGGCTCGGCAGGCGGGAGGTGCTGCTGCCGTCCAGGCCGTAGACGTGCTGGCGTCCGATGTCGTCCAGGTCCCCGCGCATGTTCTTGGCGTGCAGAAAGACCGCCGCCTGGACATACGGGACCTTCGCGCCATGCGGCGCGTACTGCTGGATGACGCTGCGCAGCCGCTTCGCCTTGCGGTTGACCAGGATCAGCGGGCTGTCGACCACCTGGGTGCGGCCGTTGGGCTTGTGCCGCCGCCACTGCTGGCCGTCCCCGGACACCGGGCCCTGCCAGTGCTTGAGTTCCAGCACGTAGAGGCCGCTACGGGTGAGCACCAGAGCGTCGACCTCGTTGATCGAGCCATCGGTGCCGACGAACTCCACGTTGGCCCAGACGTGGAAAGGTTCGGCATCCGGCAGGTAGGCGGCCAGCTCGCGCAGGCCCTCCTGCTCGTGCTGGTACGAACTCGGATTGATCTGCTCCCAGCGTGGTGAGTCCTCACGCATGCCGCACCGAGCATTCTTGCACGATCATCAGTGCCACTCCCGGATAACAGACCGTCCTACAGCCCGGTGGACGGTACCGCCCGCTCCCATTCCTGCCCATAGCCCGGAGGTCAGGACAAGCGAACCAGACGATGAAAATCGACATTGACCGCCCCGATTCGGTGCCTCACCTGGGAATTCGGATTCCCTACGCCACCCTGTCAGCTCTTCCGTCGGGAATCTGACAGTCCCTGCTGAGTGGTGTTTCCTTCCACCCGTTCGCCGACCCGCCGCACGCCCGGCGCAACCGCCGGGCCACGACGACGGGGGCGAGGAATCAGCCCCGACAGGAAGTCCTGCGTCTCCGGATCGACCGAGTAGAGAAGGGTGCCGAACAATCCCCGGGTGAGCAGCACCTTGTACGCGTTGCGGATCAACCTGTCCGGATTCTTCGTCTTGACTCTTCCGTCCTGGGAAACCAGCTTGGGATCACGCAGCTCGCCGGGCCGGGTAACGAAACGGCCGCCCCGTACCACCAGGTCGGGTCCCAAAATCACTCCCGACCAGTGGTACTCGAAGCCCTGAGCGGTGTAGATGCAGCCGATCTGGTGGAAGCCGCCGGGATCCGTCGCCCAGTAGGAACTCGACGGGATACCGGGCGGCGGGGACTCCTCGTAGGCGTTCCACGGGCGCGCCCACCCGTGGATGCGGACGTCCGGCGCCAGCCGTCCGCCGCGAGACTTCGTCGTCCACGGCCAGCAGAAGCCCGCCGAGATCCTGGCCGTCTCGCCCTGGTCGTTGCGGTGCCGAAGGACCGTTTCCATCTCCTCGGGCGAGTCGGCCAGCGCCAGCCGGAAGTTCTCGTCCCCGGTCCACCGGTACGGGTCCGCGTTCTCCAGCCCCAGCAGACAGCGCACCCACCGCTCGTACCGAGGGCTGCCGCCACACCGGAACTGCGCGCCCAGGGCGACCTCGTCCACCTCCAGGTCCAGACGCTGTGCCGCCTCCCTGATGGCGGCGATGCTGCCCACCTCGTCCGGCCGCACGACCTGGTGGTCGTCGAGGAGGAAGACCGGCACCTTCGCCGCGTCGATCAGCTCCTGCACCTGCGGTCGGTCGGCCCGCCACGACCCACGTGCGCTGCGCTCCCGGATTCGGTGCGACTCGTCGCAGATCAGCACGTCGAGCCCGTCCTTCCGGCTGGAGGTGAAGTTCATGAAGTACTTGAACAGCCGATCGGATCGTTGCGACGGGTGCAGCGGCTGCTCGCGGGCGTAGAGCTGCAGGGTCCGGGTGAACGCCTTCGAGCCGGTGGCGTGATTGACCTGTCGCCCCTCCCGCAGCAGGTCGACGAAGAGGTCGAGCGCGATGGCACTCTTGCCGGTGCCTGGCCCACCGGACACCACCACGACTCGTTTGCGTCGGCCCGCGTCGGCCCACCGAACCGCCCGCATGACCAGCTCGTATGCCTCACGCTGCTCGTCGAGCAGGACGAAATGCCCCCGGCTGCCCACCTCGTCGGCCGCGATCGCCAGCAGCCGCGCGCTCTGCCGCACCGGACTGGTCAACAACCGGTGCGCGGCACGCCCGTCCCGGACCTTGGAGAACCTTGCCGCCAGGTAACCGGGGAAGCGGTCGGCTCGGTCCGGCGTGTAGAGCATGTTGCGGTAGCTCCGGGGCGACGGCCGATCGGGGACGCTTTCGACAGTCGCGTTGTGCAGGTACGCCATGCCATGCACCGTTTCCGGCCATTCACGCAGCCGCTCAAGGTGGTCCACCAGATAGGAGCAGTACGCCTCGACCTGCACCGACGGGTGCAGCAGCGGCCTCGGCGTCCACGGTGCCCGCAGGAGGCAACCGGCCTCGTCGTACCGCTCCGCCGCACTCCACTGCTTCAGCTCGACGACCAGGTACGCCGGGCGCGAGTGCAGCGGTTCGGCACCGGCCAGGATGACGTCGATCCGTTGGCTGCTGCGGGGAAGCTGGTACTCCACCAGCGCGTCGAGGTCACCGAACCCCAGTTCGCAGAGGTGCCGGGCGAGCGCCGGCAGGCTCCTGCGCCACGACTCCCGCTCGGGCTCCCCAACCGAGTACCCGGTGGCTACCAGGTGCGCGGAGACCTCATCGACCAGTCGCCCCGCCTCGGCCAGCTCCAAGATGCGGGTGGGTGTGGTCTGGTACGCCGACACTGACGGGCCCCCAAAACACGAGAATCTCGTGCGGTGGGGGCATGTCCCTCACAGGAAGCCCGTCGTTCCGCTCAACCGACCGTCACCCTAGCCACACGCTTTGGCTGCCGCTACCCGGCCATCTTCTCGAACCGGACCTCCGGCGGGTGCTCGACCCGCACCAGGCCGTGCAGGTACTCGCGGGTCTCCGCGTCCGTCGCGTACAGCACCGTGCCGCGCATCCCCCGGGTGAGCAGCACCTTGTACGTGTTGCGGATGAGGCGATCCGCCTCCTCGTCGCTGACCGATTTCTTGCTACGGAACGCCGGGTCCTTCGACTCCTCGCGGCGCGTCACCAGCCGCCCGTCCCGGGCCACCAGGTCCGGGCCGATGATCACCCCGGACCAGTCGTACTCGAAGCCCTGCGCGGTGTAGACGCAGCCGACCTGCCCGAATCCGTTCGGATCGGTGGCCCAGTAGGCGCTTCCGGGTGCGTCGCCGACGCTACGGTCGCTCTTGACGTTCCACGGTCGGGCCCAGTCGCCGACCGTCACGTCCGGCACGAGCGTGCCGTCCGGCCTCGGGTCGCTCCACGGCCAGCAGTACCCGGCCGACATCCTGGCCGTCCCGCTGCTTCCCTGCCGTCGGGCCAGGTGGTCCTCCAGTTCCTGGGGCGACTCGGCGATCCGTACGTCGAACCGGCCGTCGCCCGCCCAGACGGACGGCTCGCCGCCGTCGAGGCCGAGCAGGGCCAGGACCCACTGCTCGTACGCCTCGCTGCCGCCGCAGCGGAACTGGTCGTGCAACGAGACGACATCGACCTCCAGGCCCAGCTTCTCGGCGAACGCCGAGATGACCTCGACATTGCCCAGTTCACCGGGCTTGACCACCTGGTGCTCGTCGAGGAGGAAGACCGGCACCCGGGCGGCGGAGAGGAGTTCCTCCAGTTGCGGACGGGCGATGTCTCGGCGGGCCTTGGTCGTGTAACGGTTCACCGAGGTCTCCCGCACCCGGTGCGCCTCGTCGCAGACCAGCACCTCGATGTCGTTGGTGCCGGCGTCCATGAAGCTGTTGAAGTACTTGAACAGGCTCTGCAGGCGGGTGGATCCCCGGCCGGCGTAGCGGCGCAGGGTCTGGGTGAAGGACCGGGAGCCGGTGGCGTGCAGCACGGACCGGTTCTGTCGCGCCAACTCGCCGAGGACCGAAAGGGCGATGACACTCTTGCCACTGCCCGGCCCGCCGGCCACCACCACGGCCCGCTTGTGGTTCGCCGTCCGGGCCCGTTCGACCGCGTGCATGACCAGCTCGTACGCGACGTGCTGCTCGTCGAGCAGGGTGAAGTGCGAGCTTTCCTTCAGCTCGGCCGCCGCGTACGCCAGCAGGTGCCGGCTGGGACGCACAGTGCTGGTCAGGAACCGGTCGGCTGCGTCCGCTCCCGAACTGGCGGCGAACCGGCTGCGAAGATGGTCGAGCCACTGGCCCCGGCGTTGCCCGGTGAAGATCCGGCTCTGCTCGGTGGCCGGCCGGTCGAGCAGGTCGACGACATCCCGGTCCACGGCGTTGTGCAGGTACGCGGCACCGCTCAACCGCTTCTGCTCCCGGCCGAGGATCCCCAGGAAGTCGCTGAGATAACGGCAGTAGTCAGCCACTTGGACACCGGGGTGCAGCCGTGGCCCACGGACCTGTTCGACGGCCACCAGGGTGTCGGATTCCTCGTAGGCCGTGGCGTAGCTCCACTGCTTGAGTTCGACCACGAGGTACGAGTCGTCCCCGGTCCGGGGGTCGAGGCCCGCCAGTACCGCGTCGACGCGGCGGCTCGTCAACGGGAGCTGGTACTCGACCAGCACCTCGACCTGGGACAGGCCGGCGTCGACGAGATCCTGTGCGAGCACCGGCAGGCTGCGCGACCAGGCCCGCTTCTCGGCGGGAGCCACTCCGTGGCCGTTGTGCCGGGCCCGCTCGGCCAGCACCTCGACCAGGGTGCCGTCGGTGGCGAGTCGCAACAGGCCAGCAGCGGACGTACGGTACGCCGACATCAGGGAAGCGCCTCCGGGCAGCACGAAGCGTTCGCGCGGGGGGCATGTCCGTATCAGAAGCCCGTCAGACCGCTTTTCTACCCGAATACCCTATCCAGAAGATCGATCCGCGGCTACGGCCGCGCCGCCTTGGCGGCCGAACCGCGCACCCGGTCCGCCGGATACCGCCGGGCCACCTCCGCCAGCTTGTCTTCCGCCGCCCGGACCAGGTCGATCCCGAGCACGTCGGCCAGCCGGGGCAGGTAGATCATGACGTCGCCGATCTCAGCGCGCACCCGGCCACCCAGCTCCGGATCGGACATCAGCCGGATCGACTCCTCCGGCGTCAGCCACTGCAACTCCGCCAGCAGTTCCCCGACCTCGCCGGCCAACGCCATCGCCAGGTTCTTCGGCGTATGGAACTGCTGCCACTCCCGGTCCTGGGCGAACCTCCGTAGCTGGTCGGCAAGCTCCGCCACGGTCTCCAGGTTGCGGTCGTCACTCCGGCTCATGTACGTCTCGGCTCGTTTCGATGGGTAGGTCGGTGCCACCGCAGATCCTGACACGGCCTGACGCCGCCTTGGCCCATCAGGCGTGAATCCTGGTAGGGATCCGCCCCTGGAGGGGCAGATCCCTACCAGGATCTTGAAGCGCGGGCCGGTCCAGAGGGTCAGTGGGCGTCGGCCAGGGCCAGATCGCGGGCGTGGGCGATGGCCGCCGGCGTGTCCGGGAAGACCAGGCCGTCGCGGCGCAACTCCTCGGCCACGCCCAGCACGCTGAGCACCTGGTCGTGCCCCGGCGTCACGCCGGAGAGCAGCACCACGATCCCCCGCCCCCGCAGCCGCCGGATCGCGTCGCCGAGCACCTGCGCGCCGGTGGCGTCCATGGTGGACACCCGGGACATCCGCAGGATGACCACCCGGACATCGGCGACGTCGGAGAGCTGGAGCAGGAAGTTGTGCGCGGCGGCGAAGAAGAGCGGCCCGTCCAGCCGGTACGCCACGATGTGCGCGTCGAGCAGGGCGTGCTCCTCGGCGCTGTGCTCACCCCGGTCGAGGGGCACCTGCTCCAGCTTGGCGCTGCGGGCCACCGCGCGCAGCGCGATCACGATCGCCACGGCGATGCCGACGGCCACGGCGGTCACCAGGTCCCAGATCACCGTGACGGCGAAGGTGAGCACGAGCACCAGCGCGTCGCCCCGGGTGGCGCGCGCGAGGGCCCAGAGGGAGCCGGCCTCCACCATCCGTACGGTGGTGGCGAGCAGCACCCCGGCGAGCGCGGCGAGCGGGATCCGGCCGACCAGCGGCGCGGCGGCGAGCACGATCGCCGCGAGCGCGGCGGCGTGGGTCAGCGCGGCCAGCATCGACGACGCCCCGGCGCGCACGTTCACGGCCGTACGGGCGATGGCGGCGGTGGCCGGGATGCCGCCGAACAGCGGCGAGGCGAGGTTGGCCAGGCCCTGACCGAACAGCTCCTTGTCCGGGTCGTGCCGCTCGCCCACGGTCATCCCGTCGGCGACGGTGGCCGACAGCAGGCTCTCCAGTGCCGCGAGGGCGGCCACCGCGAGCGCGGACGGCAGCAGCACGCCGACCGCGCCGAGGTCGAGGAAGCCCAGCGACGGCGCGGGCAGCCCCTGCGGCAGCGCGCCGATGCGGACCAGGTCCACCGGGGCGGTCTCGGCGAGGATCGTCGCGGCGGCCACGCCGAGCAGCGAGAACGGCAGGCCGGGCCGCCAGCGGGCGCCGAGCAGCATCAGCGCTGCGACGCCGAGGGCCACCGCGAGGGCGGCCGGCCGGGGGTGTACGACGAACCGGGCGACCGCGTCGGCGGCCACCGCCCACACCCGGTCGCCGTGGGCGTCGGTCACGCCGAGCGCGGCGGGCACCTGTTGCAGTGCGATGACCACGGCGATGCCGGCGGTGAAGCCCTCGATGACGGGGGTGGGCAGGTAGCGGACGTACCGGCCGAGGCGGGCCAGCGCCAAGGCGATCAGCACCAGGCCGGCCATCGCGCCCACCATCAGCACCCCGGTCGGGCCGAACTGCTGCACCACCGGGACCAGCACCACGGTCATCGCCCCGGTGGGGCCGGAGACCTGGAGGTTGGATCCGCCGAAGACGGCCGCCACCGCGCCGGCGACCACGGCGGTGACCAGCCCGGCCTGCGCGCCCAGGCCGGAAGTGACGCCGAAGGCGAGGGCCAGCGGCAGCGCCACGATCGCGACGGTCAGCCCGGCGAGCAGGTCCCGGCGGGGCGAGCGGCGTACCGCCTGCCAGTCGGCGCGGCCGGGCAGCAGGCCGAGGACCCGGTCGCGGACGACGGCGGTCGCGGCGCTCACCGGCTCTGACCGGCCCGCGAGCCATCCAACCCGGTGCTCGTGGCGGCGTCGGGAGCGGGACCGGTGCCGCCAGCGCGCAGTTCGTCGAGCAGGGCGTCCCGGTCGGTGAGCACCGCGCCGAGGATCCGCCGGCCGGCGGCCAGCAGGTCGGCCACGTCGGGGGTGCTGAGCGAGTACATGACCAGGGGGCCGTCCCGGTACGAGGTGACCATGCCGGCGCGGCGCAGCACGGCGAGCTGCTGGGAGAGGTTGGACGCCTCGACGTCGATTGCCGCGAGCAGCTCACGGACCGGCTTCGGCCCGCCCTGGAGCAGTTCGAGCACCCGGATCCGCGCGGGGTGCCCGAGGGTGCGGAACAGCTCGGCCTTGGCCTGGTACAGCGGCACGGACACCCGTGACCCTCCCCAACTCGATGAGAACATGACGAATTTACCACTTGCGGAATTCTTCAAATGCTCATGTGAGCTGATCGACACGATTTGCGGGATGCTGCGGCGTCCCGGCGTCGGGTTACCGCAACATCCCGCACGTGGTGTGGATCAAGCAGCGGGGGCGAAGCGGGCCGCGTCGGCGACGACGTTGTCACGCCGCCGGCATGCACCACGTCGACCGAGGGTGGCGCCGCCGAGGCGTCGGGACGGGGCCGTCGGATTCAGTTGACCGTGCGCAGGATGGTGCGGGCGGTGACCCGTACCCGCCGGCCGCCGTCGACGCCCTCCACGGTCGCGTCGAACTCCGCCGCCGGCCAGTCGGCGTCGCGGTCCTCGGCGAAGAACCAGAACGCGCGGCTACAGCCAGGGCCGCCCGCCGGGTCGGTTGCAGTAGCGTGAGGGCCGCCGTCACCCCGGCGCTGGGACACCCGCCCCGGGCGGGCCGAGCAAGTGGAGGAGACACGCCGGTGAAGCGGCCGACCATCGCCGACGTCGCACGGCGGGCCGGGGTTTCCAAGGGCGCGGTCTCGTACGCGCTGAACGGACAGCCCGGCGTCTCCGAGGCGACCCGGCAGCGCATCCTGGCCATCGCCGCCGAGATCGGGTTCAGCCCGAGCAGCGCCGCGCGGGCGCTCTCCGGCGCCACCGCCGAGGCGGTCGGCCTGGCCCTGTGCCGCCCGGCCCGGACCCTCGGCATCGAGCCGTTCTTCATGGAGCTGATCAGTGGCGTCGAGGCCGAACTGTCGGACCGGTCGTACGCGCTGACCCTCCAGGTGGTCGCCGACCAGGACGCGGAGATCGCGGTCTACCGGCGCTGGTGGGCCGAGCGCCGGGTGGACGGGGTCTTCGTCTGCGACCTGCGCACCGACGACCGCCGGGTACCCGCGCTGGAGGAGCTGCAACTGCCGGCCGTGGTGATCGGCGGTCCCGGGCACACCGGCTCGTTGGCCAGCGTCTGGTCCGACGAGGCCGCGGCGCTGGCCGAGACGGTGGAGTACCTGGTCGCCCTGGGCCACCGCCGGATCGCCCGGGTCGGCGGCCTGCCCGCGCTGCTGCACACCGAGATCCGCAGCGACGCGTTCACCGAGGTGTGCGGGCGGCTCGGGCTCGACGAGTCGGTCACCGTCTGGTCGGACTACACCGGCGAGGAGGGAGCGCGGGCCACCCGACGGCTGCTCAGCTCACCGGGCCGCCCCACCGCCGTCATCTACGACAACGACGTGATGGCGATAGCCGGGCTGTCCGTGGCCCAGGAGATGGGTCTGCAGGTTCCCGGCGACCTGTCGATCGTCGCCTGGGACGACTCCCCGCTGTGCCAGCTCGTGCACCCGCCGCTGACCGCCCTCGGCCGGGACATCCCCGCGTACGGCGCGCACGCCGCCCGGCAGTTGCTCCGGGTGATCGCCGGCGAGCCGACCAGCGGGCTCCAGGACGAGACCGCGCACCTGACGCCCCGGGGCAGCACCGCCCCGCCCCGGGTCAGGTGAACCGGTTCAGCACCCCGCCCCCGGGACCTCACCTGGACGCGGACGGGAACTCCTCGAAGTACGCCTCCACCCGCTCGGCGGTCGCCGGCCGGGCGAGCGCGAAACCCTGCCCGTAGCGGCAGCCGGCCCGACCGGCGGCGGCCACCTGGGCCGGCGTCTCGAGCTGCGCGGCGACGATCTCCAGGCCCAGCCGATCGCCGAGGCTGACCACCACGTCGACCAGCGGGTGGTGCCCGCCGTCGGCCCCGTCGACCCGGTGCGGGGCCAGCTTGAGCAGGTCGATGGGGAGCCGGCGCAACTGGGCCAGCGAGGCGTGCGCGGCCCGGAAGTCGTCCAGCGCGGTGCGCACGCCGAGCGAGCGCAGCCCGGCCAGCCGGGCCACCACCGTCGGCAACTCCGCGCCGATGCGCGGCTCGGCCACCTCGACCACCAGCCGGTCCGGCGGCACCCCGTGGGTGGCCAGCACCGCCGCGGCGCGCTGGAGGAAGTCGGGCGCGGCCAGCTCCCGAGGGGTGACGTTCACCGACATCCAGAGCTGCCGGTCCGCCGACCAGTCGGCCAGTTGGCGGCAGGCCCGGTCCAGCACCCAGCGGCCCACCTCGCCGAGGAGGTCCAGGTCCTCGGCGACCGGGAGCAGCTCGGCCGGGAGCACGGTGCCCAGCACCGGGCTGCGCCAGCGCAGCAGCGCCTCGGTGCCCACCGGCAGCCGGTCGGCCAGCCCGAGCACCGGCTGGTAGACCAGGTCCAGCTCGCCCCGGGCCACCGCGCCGGGCAGCTCCCGCTCCAGGTCGAGCCGGCGGACGAGCTGCTCCTCCAGGTACGCGTCGTACCACTCGATCCGGTCCCGGCCGAGCTGGGCGGCCCGCCGGCGGGCCAGGTCCGCCTGGCGCAGCACGCCGTCGCCAGCCGCGCCGAAGATCTCGGCCAGGCCGATGCTGGCCTGCAACCGGACCTCGTCGCCCGCCACCCGGTACGGCTCGCCGAGCGCCTCCAGCAGCCGGGTGCCCAGCGCGTACGCCAGCACCGGGCCGGCGGTGGTGACCACGCCGAACTCGTCGCCGACCAGCCGGGCCACCAGGTCGTCCGGGCCGACCGCCGCGCGCAGCCGGCGGGCCACCTCCACCACGACCACGTCGCCGACCGCGTGGCCGCGACCGTCGTTGACCACCCCTAGGCCGTGCAGGTCCACCACCAGCAGCGCCCCGTTCCGCCGGGCGGCCAGCTCGCGCAGCAGCTCGCGCCGGTTGGCCAGCCCGGTGAGCTGGTCGGTCGCGGCGAGCTGGTGCACCGCGCGCTCCAGCCGACGGCGCTCGCCGACGTCACGCACGTGCAGCACCAGCGCCTGGACCTCGGGCGCCCCGCGCTGGTCGCTGATCGTGGACTCGGTCTCCTGCCACGCCCCGTGTCCGTCGCGCATCCGGGCGACCAGCAGCGTCGGCCGGGCACCGGCGCGCACCTCGTCGAGCAGCAGCGCGGCGCGCGGGGCGTCGGCGGGGTGCAGCAGGTCGGCGAAGGGCCGGCCGAGCACGTCGGCGTCGGTCAGCCCGAACAGCCGGGTCCCGGCCGGGGACTGCCAGCGCACCCGCAGCGCGTCGTCGAGCAGCAGGATCAGGTCGTTGCCGCCCGCGACCAGGGCCCGGAAGTGCGCCTCCTGGGCGGCGAGGCGGGCGGCGTACCGGCGGTTGTCGGTGGCGGTCATCAGCTCCCGGACCACCAGCGGCGGGATCACCGCCAGCCCGAGCAGGATCGCCCCCGGCGTGAAGTCGCCGTGCGCGTAGAGGTGCCCGCCGGCGGCCAGGGTGGCGATCGCGGCCGGCGCGCTGACCCGGGGCCAGACGGGCGGCGGGCCGCCCGGGCGGCGGGGGTCGCCGGCAGCCACCCGGCGGACCCCGGCGGCGGTGAGCAGCGCCCCGACCACCAGCGGCCCGACGGTGGTCAGCAGGGCCCGGTCCGGGGCCTCGTAGGCGAGCAGCACGATCAGCGCGAGCAGGCCGAACTGGGCCGCCCCGGCGCCGAGCAGGCAGATCGCCGCGCCCGGCCGGCGCTGCCAGTCGGCCAGCGCCGCGACACCGATCGCCGCGAGACCGAACCCGCCGGCCACCACCGCGACCCGGGCGGCCGGCGGGGTCTCCCCCGGCGGCAGCAGCACCCAGGCGGCGAAGATCAGGCTCAGGCCCAGGCTGACGATGTCGACGGCGCGGCGGACCCGGGCCCGGTTCGGCAGCCGGCTGCGGCCGGGCAGCAGGAGCAGCCCGCCGGTGTGCAGCAGGGCGGCGACCCCGAGGCCGGCCGCGCCGACGGCGACCCGCAGTCCGGCGCCGACGAGCGGGAGCACCGCGACGGTCAGCCCGACCGCGGCCACCGCCGCGTCGAGCAGCCCGGCGGCCGAGCGGCAGCGGGTGGCGCGGCGGCCGGCCCGGTCGGGGCCGCCGCCCGGTGGCCCGGCATGCCTGACGGGCACGGCCAGCAGGGACAGCCGGACGCCGGCCAGGACGCTGCCGGCGGCGCCGGCGAGCGCCACCGCGGCCAGCGGCGGGACCGCGCCGGCCAGGCCGGCGAGGACGAGCACCGCCGCCGTCGCCAGCGCCAGCAGGTCGGCGGGACGCGGGAGGCTGCGGGAGGCGCCGGAGGGATACGCGACGGACACGGCGATCGCCTTCGTGAGGGGGCACGGGCGGTGCGGTACGACGGTGCGGTACGACGGTGCGGTACGACGGTGCGGTTGCGGTCGACGGCGTCGCCCGGCGTGGCGTTCCGGGGCGGCGTGGGCGCGACGGGTTCGCCGGCCCAACATGAGGGAACGATCCATCGACACCGCAGGAAACGGCTACCAGGCCGCGAACATGAGTGATTCAAGTCACTATCATGGCGCCGGTCACCCGCGCCCCCGCCCGCCCGGGGCCCGGCCCAGCCCGGGTGGGATCATCGGGGGGTGAGCCGCGCCGAGACCGTCCGCTTCCGCCCCAACCAGGCGATCCTGGTCGCGGCGGTGATCGCCTTCATCGGGGCGCTGCCGCTGGCCAGCGCCGGGTGGTACTTCCTGCCGGTGCTGCTCGTCCCGCTCGCCGTCGCCGTCTGGGCCTGGCGCTCCGGCACCGAGGCGGACGCCCGGGAGCTGCGCCTGCGGGCGCTGGCCGGGCAGCGCCGGATCGGCTGGGAGCGGATCGTCGAGCTGACCGCCGATGCCCGGGGCCGGGCCGTCGCCCGGCTCGACGACGGCGAGTGGGTGGTCCTGCCCGCGGTACGCGGCACCGAACTGCCCCGGCTCGTCGCCGTCACGGGCCAGACCCTGCCCGGCCCGACCATCTGACCCCGACGGCCCGCCCGCCCGAGTCGACCACCTGACCCCGACCGCCCGACCCCACGCCGGCGGGCCGAGCGTCGGCCGGATTGGCCGGGGCGGCTCAGTAGCCGTCCGAGACCGTGTTGACCAGCGGCTGGCCAGCGACGAACCGCCGCACCTGCTCCCCCACCAGCCGGTACCCCCGGGGCAGCAGCCCGCGCACCGAGCCGGCGACGTGCGGGGTGAGCAGCACGTTGGGCAGTTCCCACAGCGGGTGGTCGGCGGGCAGCGGCTCGGGGTCGGTGACGTCCAGCGCGGCCCGCAGCCGGCCGGAGGCCAACTCCGCGACCAGCGCGTCCGTCCGGGCCACCGGGCCGCGCGCGGCGTTGACCAGCAGCGCGCCGTCGGGCATCGCGGCGAGGAACTCCTCGTCGACCAGGCCCCGGGTGGCCTCGGTCAGCGGCACCAGCAGCACCACCACGTCGGCCTCGGGCAGCAGCGCCGGCAGCTCGTCGACCCCGCGCACCCCCTCGGCGGGGCGGGCCGTCCGGGCGACCAGGGTGAAGGTCACCTCGAACGGCGTCAGCCGGGCGCGCACCGCCGCCCCGATCGAGCCCGCGCCGACGATCAGCACCCGCTTGCCGGCCAGCTCGTCGGTCGGGCAGACCCGGTCGTACGCCCACTCGCGGCGGGACTGGGCGACGGCGAAGGCGGGGAAGCCGCGCAGCTGGGAGAGGATCGCGCCGGCCACCCACTCGGCGGTGCCGGAGTCGTGCACTCCGCGCGCGTCGCAGAGCGCCACCCCGGCCGGGACCCGGCCGGCCCAGGCGTCGGCCCCGGCGGAGAGGAGCTGCACCACCCGCAGGTCGGGCAGCTCGCCGAGCAGGGCGGTGGCGTCCCCGCCGGACAGGAACGGGGGCACCCAGAACCGCACGTCGGCCGGGTCGGACGGGAGGCGGGACGGCGACTCGGCCACCTCGACGCTGACCCCGGGCGGCACGTCGCCGAGCAGGTCGCGGCCGACCGGGTGCGGAATCCATACCTTCACGCCCGACGACGATAGCCGCCCGGCGGCGCGGGCGCCCCGCCGGCGGGGGCCGAACCACCCGGTGCGGACCACCCGGCGCCGGCGGGCCGCCGGTCGGGGACGACCGGGCATCGACCCCCGGTGACGGCCCCGCCCGGACCGGCCCCGCGCGCGCCCGCCCGGGCCGGTCCGGGCGGCTAGGCTGGGCCGGGTGAACGCCCGTCCCCCGTACCCCCGGAAGAGTGCCGTGCGCGCGGTGGCCGCGGCGTCGTGCGCGGCGCTGCTGCTGGCCGCCGCCGGATGCAGCTTCGGCGAGCCGGACCCGGACCCTGCCGGCGAGCCGCCGAACCTGCCGACCCCGTCCGCGTCCGCCCCCGACGGCGGCGCCGGCCAGCAGGTGGTCGCCACCGTGCTGGCCAAGGGCCTGCGGGTGCCCTGGGGGATCGCGTTCCTGCCGGACGGCGGCGCGCTGGTCACCGAGCGGGACAGCGGCCGGATCCTCCGGGTCGGGCCCGGATCCGGGCGGGACGGGCTGACCGTCACCGCCGTGCAGACCGTGCCCGAGGTGGCGGCCGGCGGGGAGGGCGGCCTGCTCGGCATCGCCGTGTCGCCCCGCTACGCCACGGACCGGACGGTCTTCGTCTACCACACCGCCGAGCGGGACAACCGGATCGTCAGGCTGGAGCTGGGCGGCCGGCCGACGCCGGTCCTGACCGGCATCCCCCGGTCCGGCACCCACAACGGCGGCGGACTCGCCTTCGGCCCGGACGGCCACCTGTACGCCAGCACCGGCGACGCCGGCAACCGGGAGTCCGCGCAGGACCAGAAGAGCCTCGGCGGCAAGATCCTGCGGATCACCGCCGACGGCAAGCCGGCCCCGGGCAACCCGTACCCGGGGTCCCCGGTCTGGTCGCTGGGGCACCGCAACGTGCAGGGCCTCGCCTGGGACGCCGGCAAGCGGATGTACGCGGTCGAGTTCGGCCAGAACACCTGGGACGAGATCAACCTGATCACCAGGGGCGGCAACTACGGCTGGCCCCGGGTCGAGGGGAAGGCCGGCGACAAGCGGTACACCGACCCGCTGGTGCAGTGGAAGACCTCCGACGCGTCCTGCTCGGGCCTGGCGGCGACCGATCGGCTGCTGGTCACCTCCTGCCTGCGCGGGCAGCGGCTCTGGCTGGTCGAGCTGACCGACGCCGGCACCGTGCTCGGTCAGCCCCGGGAGATGTTCACCCGCAGGTATGGTCGGCTGCGGGCGGCGGTCGCCGCGCCCGACGGGTCGATCTGGGTCACCACCTCCAACCACGACGGGCGGGGCGAGCCGGCCCCCGAGGACGACCGCATCCTGCGGCTGGTCTTCTCCGACGGCGGCGCGGGGCGCAGCTAGCCCCGGCCGTAACACCCCGGTCCGCGCGGCGCGCGCTCCGGAATCCCAGGTTTGCCAAGATCCTTCATTGGGCAGGTCAGAATCTCAGCATGGACGGCCAGGAGAACGAACAGCGGAACACCGGGGACGCCGGGGACGCCGGGGACGCCGGCACCCCGGCGACCGGTCGTGGCCGGCGCTCGGCCCTGCGGCGCCGGCGCGGGGCCGTCCCGGCCGGCCGGGGCCGGGCCGTCGCCCGCCGGGTGGGCGTGGCGCTCGCCGTCGTGGCGATCGCCCTGGCCGGGGTGGTGCTCGGCACCCTCGCCGGCGGGCGGGTGCAGACCGACATCGGCCCGTTCCGGGCCGAGCTGACCCTCGCGCCCGCGCTCACCGGCGGCACCACCGTCGACATCCCGCCGCTGGGCGCCCTGCAACTGGACAGCCACGACGGGCCGACCCACCTGACCGTGGGGCTGGGGGCGCTGGACCAGCGACGCACCGAGGCGTTGATCGACGACCCGGCGAGCATCAGCCGGGCCAGCCAGTCCGCCGTCACCGACGTCCGGACCGGGGTGATGCGCCTCGGCCTGCGTACCATCGGCGCGACGCTGCTGGTCACCCTGCTGCTGGCCGCCCTGGTCTTCCGGGACGCCCGGCGCACCGCCTGGGCCGGGGGACTGGCCCTGACGGTCACCGCCGCCAGCCTCGGCCTGGCCGCGTCCACCCTCCGCCCGCAGGCGATCGAGGAGCCCCGGTACGAGGGGCTGCTGGTCAACGCCCCGGCGATCGTCGGCGACGCCCGGAGGATCGCCAACGACTACACCAAGTACGCCGAGCAGCTCCAGCGCCTCGTCGGCAACGTCAGTCAGCTCTACACCACCGTGTCCGCGCTGCCGGTGTACGAGCCGGCGCCCGGCACCACCCGGGTCCTGCACGTCTCCGACATGCACCTCAACCCGACCGCCTGGCAGCTCATCCGCACGGTGGTCGAGCAGTTCGGCATCGACGTGGTGATCGACACCGGGGACCTCACCGACTGGGGCAGCGAGCCGGAGGCGTCCTTCGTCGGCTCGATCGGGTTGCTCAAGAAGCCGTACGTCTACATCCGGGGCAACCACGACTCGGGCAAGACGTCGGCGGCGGTGGCCCAGCAGCCGAACGCCATCGTGCTGAACAACTCGACCACCACCGTCGCCGGGCTGACCATCGCCGGCATCGGCGACCCCCGGTTCACCCCGGACAAGGAGACCTCGCCCGCCGGCAGCGGCCTGACCAAGCAGGTCGCCGACCAGGTGATCGGGGCCGGCGACCAGCTCGCCGCCACCGTCCGCGACTCGCCGAAACCGGTCGACATCGCCCTGGTGCACGACCCGGCGTCCGCCGGCCCGCTGTCGGGCACCTGCCCGCTGGTCCTCGCCGGCCACACCCACGCCCGGCAGGTCTCCAAGCTGCCGCAGGTGCCGGGCCAGACGGCCACCCAGCTCATGGTGGAGGGGTCCACCGGCGGGGCCGGGCTGCGTGGCCTGGAGGGAGAGAAGCCCACCCCGCTGTCGATGACGGTGCTCTACCTCGACAAGGACAAGCTGCTCCAGGCGTACGACGACATCACCGTCGGCGGGACCGGCCAGGCGCAGGTCAACCTGGAGCGGCACGTGGTGCAGAACCCGAAGGCCGGCGCCGAGGTCCCGGTCACCCCCACCCCGACCCGCTGAGGCGGGCCGGGCGGGGGTCAGCGCAGGGACAGGGCGGCCAGGGCGGCGTTGACGATGCTGCCGGGCAGCAGGTCGTGCAGCTCGTACAGCTCGTGGACGCTGCCGGACTGGCCGAACTCGTCGACCCCCAGCGGCACGGCGGGCGCACCGAGGGCCGAGCCGAGCCAGGCCATGGCGTGCGAGGCGGCGTCGTGCACGGTCACCACCGGCACCCGGTCGGCGAACGCCGACCGCAGCGCCCCGGGGACGCTCGGCACGGTGGCCGTCCGGACGCCCTGGCGCAGGGTGCGCTGCCAGGCCCGGTAGAGCCGGTCCAGGCTGGTCACGTCGACGACGTGCGCGGCGATGCCCTCCTCGGCCAGCTCGGCGGCGGCGGCCAGCACCTCGGGCAGCACCGCGCCGGACGCGGCGAGCTGCACCACCGGGGCGTCGGCCAGGTGCGGGTCCGCCTCGTGCGCGTCCACCAGCCGGTAACCCCCGGCGACCGCCTGCCGGCGCAGCACCGCGTCGCCGAGCCGGGCCCGGGCCGCCTCGAAGGGGGCCTGGTCGATCGGGCGGGTGCTGAGCCGGAAGTAGTACGCCCCGTCCTCGGCCGGCGCGGCGGTGCTGGCCGGCGCGCCACCGGCGGCGATCTGGCCGAGCGCGTCGCAGAGCAGCCAGTCGAGCGTGGCCGCGTACGCCGGCTCGACGAAGGTGACCCCCGGCAGCTCCAGCCCGACCGAGGCGGTGATCGTCGACTGGTGGGCGCCGCCCTCGGGAGCGAGGGTGATGCCCGACGGGGTGCCGGCGACCACGAACCGGGAGCCGGAGTACGTGCCGTACAGGAACGCGTCCAGCCCGCGCAGCACGAACGGGTCGTAGACCGTGCCGACCGGCAGCAGCGGCTGCCCGGACAGGTCCCAGGACAGGCCGAGCTGGCCGAGCAGCAGGAACAGGTTCATCTCCGAGATGCCCAGCTCGATGTGCTGGCCCGACGGGCTCTCCGTCCAGCGCAGCATCCGGTCCTCCGTCCAGGAGCGCTGCGCGGTCGGGGCGAACACCCCGGTCTTGTTGATGAACCCGGCCAGGTTGGTCGAGGTGGCCACGTCCGGCGCGGTGGTGACCAGGTACGGCGCCAGCTTCTCGTCCCGGGCCAGGTCCACCAGCACCCGGCCGAAGACCTCCTGGGTGGAGACGGGCTTGTTGGCGCGTACCCGGGTGGCCTCCGGGACGGTGACCGGCAGCGCCCGCTCGCGGGGCGCCCGGGACAGCGCCTCCCGGCGCTCACCGGCCCGGATGCCGGCCGGGGTCGCCGGGTCGAGCCGGTCCCACTCGGTCTCGGCGGTCAGCCCGTGCGCGGTGCGCAGGGCGTCGACCTGCTCGGTGGACAGCAGCGCCGAGTGGTTGCGCGGGTTTCCGGCGATCGGCAGCCCCCACCCCTTCACCGTGTACGCGAAGACCACGCTGGGCCGGTCGGTGACCGCGTCGCACTGGGCGTACGCGTCGAGCATCGCCGCGAGGTCGTGCCCGCCCAGGTCGGTGACCAGCGGGCCCAGCTCGTCGTCGGGGACGTCGGCGATGAACTCGGCGATCCCGGCCGGCGCCCCGTCGAGGAACTGCGCGCGCAGCGCCGGGCCGGCCAGCCCGAACAGCGACTGGTACTGCTCGTTGGGCATCGCGTCGATCCAGTCGCGCAGCGCCTCCCCGCCCGGCCGGGCGTACGCCTGGGCGAGCCGGCGGCCGTACTTGACCTCGACGACGTGCCAGCCGGCGGCCTCGAACTGGCCGCGCCACTGGTTGATCCGCACCCCGGGGACGACCCGGTCCAGCGACTGGCGGTTGAAGTCGACCAGCCACATCACGTTGCCCAGCCCGGTGGTGGCCGGGTCGGCGACGGCCTCCCAGATGTTGCCCTCGTCCAGCTCGGCGTCGCCGATCAGCGCCACGAACCGGGAGTGCGGGCGCTCGCCGAAGTGGGCGTCGACGTACCGGCGGGTGACGGCGGCGAACAGCGGCGCGGCGGCGCCGAGGCCGACCGAGCCGGTGGAGAAGTCGACGCCGTCCGGGTCCTTGGTGCGCGACGGGTACGACTGGAGGCCGCCCCGGGCGCGCAGCCTCGGCAGGTACGACCGGTCCAGGTTGCCCAGCAGGTACTGGACGGCGTGGAAGACCGGGGAGGCGTGCGGCTTGACCGCGACCCGGTCCTCGGCGTCGAGGTGGGCGAACCACAGCGCGGTCATCGCGGTGACCAGGGAGGCGCTGGAGGCCTGGTGGCCGCCGACCTTCACCCCGTCGCCGGTGGCCCGGTCGTGGTTGGCCGCGTCGACGATCCGGGTGGCGAGCCAGAGCACCCGCCGCTGGATCTCGTCGAGGACATCGAGGTCGTGCTGGTTCACGGTGGCTCCATCCGGGCGTCGCCGTTGACGCCCTCGCGAGGGGGTGCGGGGGCCGCGTACTCGAAGAAGGCGGGAGGGCCGCCGCCCGCTCGGCGGCGGCCCTCCCGGGGGTCAGCCCTGGACGCCGAGGCGCTCCAGGATCAGCTCGCGGACGGTCTTGGCGTCGGCCTGGCCGCGGGTGGTCTTCATGACCGCGCCGACCAGCGCGCCGGCCGCCGCGACCTTGCCGCTGTGGATCTTCTCGGCGATCTGCGGGTTCGCGGCGATCGCCTCGTCCACGGCGGCGGTGAGCGCGCCGGTGTCGGAGACGACCTCCAGGCCCCGGTTGGTCATGATCTGGGTGGGTGAGCCCTCACCGGCCACCACGCCCTCCAGGACGGTCCGGGCCAGCTTGTCGTTGAGCTTACCGGCGTCGACCAGGCCCTGGAGCTCGGCGACCTGGGTCGGGGTGGCCCCGACGTCGGCCAGCTCGATGCCGGCCTCGTTGGCCCGCCGGGACAGCTCGCCCAGCCACCACTTGCGGGCGCCGGCGGGGGTGGCCCCGGCGGCCACGGTGGCCTCGATCAGCTCGACCGCGCCGGCGTTGAGCACCGACTGCATGTCGGCGTCGGACAGGCCCCAGTCCTGCTGGAGCCGGCGGCGGTGCAGGCGGGGCAGCTCCGGCAGGGCGGCCTTCAGCTCGGCCACCCACGCGGTGTCCGGGGCGAGCGGCACCAGGTCCGGCTCCGGGAAGTACCGGTAGTCGGTGGCGGTCTCCTTGGACCGGCCCGGCCGGGTGTCCCCGGTGTCCTCCTGGAAGTGCCGGGTCTCCTGGGTGATCCGGCCGCCCGCGTCGAGCACCGACGCCTGGCGCAGCATCTCCGAGCGGACCGCCCGCTCCACCGAGCGCAGCGAGTTGACGTTCTTCGTCTCGGTGCGGGTGCCCCACTCCTCGCCGGGAAGGTTGAGGGAGGTGTTCACGTCGCAGCGCAGCGAACCCTCCTCCATCCGCACGTCGGAGACGCCCAGGGAGCGGATCACGTCGCGCAGCTCGGCGACGTACGCCCGGGCCACCTCGGGGGCGAGCGCACCGATGCCGGGGACCGGCTTGGTGACGATCTCCACCAGCGGGATGCCGGCCCGGTTGTAGTCGACCAGCGACTCGGTCGCCCCGTGGATCCGGCCGGTGGCGCCGCCGACGTGCAGCGTCTTGCCGGTGTCCTCCTCCAGGTGCACCCGCTCGATGCCGATCCGGACCAGCTCGCCGTTCACCTCCACGTCGAGGTACCCGTCGACGCAGAGCGGCTCGTCGTACTGGCTGATCTGGAAGTTCTTCGGCATGTCCGGGTAGAAGTAGTTCTTCCGGGCGAACCGGCACCACTGCGCGATGGAGCAGTTCAGCGCCAGGCCGATCCGGATCGTCGCCTCGATGGCCGCCTTGTTCGCCACCGGCAGCGAGCCGGGCAGGCCGAGGCAGACCGGGCAGACCCGGGTGTTCGGCTCGCCGCCGAAGTCGGTCGGGCAGCCGCAGAACATCTTCGTGTTCGTGCCCAGCTCGACGTGGGTCTCCAGGCCGATCACCGGTTCGTAGCGCGCGACGACGTCGTCGTACGCGGGCAGGGTGGTCGTCATCGGTGCTCCTACCTACAGTGCCGGTGGGGTGAACGTACCGACCGCGGACTCCAGCGCGGCGGCGACCCGGTACATCCGGTCGTCGGCCATCGTCGGGGCCATCACCTGGAGCCCGACGGGCAGCCCGTCGGCGAGCCCGCACGGCACCGAGATGCCCGGCCCGCCGTACAGGTTGGCCGGGATGGTGTACAGGTCGGCCAGGTACATCTGGTACGGGTCGGCGGTGCGCGCGCCGATCGGGAACGCCACGAACGGCGTGGTCGGCGAGATCAGCGCGTCGACCCGCTCGAACGCGGCGGTGAAGTCCCGGGTGATCAGGGTCCGGACCTTCTGCGCCTGCCCGTAGTAGGCGTCGTAGTAGCCCGAGGAGAGGGCGTACGTGCCGAGCATGATCCGGCGCTTGACCTCGGAGCCGAAGCCGACGTCCCGGGTCAGCGACATGACCTCCTCCAGCGACCGGTTGCCGTCGTCGCCCTCCCGCAGCCCGAACCGGACGCCGTCGAACCGGGCCAGGTTCGAGGAGCACTCGCTCGGCGCGATCAGGTAGTACGCCGGGAGGGCGTACTTGAAGTGCGGGCAGGAGATCTCGACGATCTCCGCGCCGAGCTTGGCCAGGGCGTCGACGGACTCGCGGAACGCGGCCGTCACGCCCGGCTCGCCGCCCTCGCCGGAGAACTCGGTGACCACGCCCAGCCGCACGCCGGTCAGGTCGCCGGTCGCGCCGAGCCGCGCGGCGGCCACCACGTCGGGCACCGGCTGCGGGATGGAGGTGGAGTCGCGCGGGTCGTGGCCGCCGATCGCCGCGTGCAGCAGCGCCGCGTCCAGCACCGTACGCGCGCACGGGCCCGGGGTGTCCAGCGAGGAGGAGAACGCCACCAGGCCGTACCGGGAGGTGCCGCCGTAGGTGGGCTTCGCCCCGACGGTGCCGGTGACCGCACCCGGCTGGCGGATCGAGCCGCCGGTGTCCGAGCCGATCGCCAGCGGCGCCTCGTACGCGGCCAGCGCGGCGGCGCTGCCGCCACCGGAGCCGCCCGGGATGCGGTCGGTGTCCCACGGGTTGCGGGACGGCCCGTACGCCGAGTACTCCGTGGAGGAGCCCATGGCGAACTCGTCCATGTTGGTCTTGCCGAGCATCACCGTGCCGGCGGCCCGCAGCCGCTGCACGATCGTCGCGTCGTACGGCGGGCGCCAGCCCTCAAGGATCTTCGACCCGACGGTGGTCGGCACGCCCTTGGTGGTCAGCACGTCCTTGACGGCCACCGGGACGCCGGCCAGCGGGCCCAGTTCCTCGCCGGCCGCCCGGCGCTCGTCGACCGCGCGCGCGGCGGCGAGCGCGCCGTCGGCGTCGACGTGCAGGAAGGCGTGCACCCGGTCCTCGACGGCGGCGATCCGGTCCAGGTGGGCCCGGGTCACCTCGACGGCCGAGGTCTCCCCGCCGGCCACGAGACCGGCGATCTCGACGGCGGTCAGCTTGGTCAGGTCAGTCACGACGCCACATCCTCGTCCAGGATCCGCGGGACGCGGAACCGCTGTTCCTCCGCGTCGGGCGCGCCCGACAGGGCCTCCGCCGGGGTCAGGCCCGGCACCACCACGTCCTCGCGCAGCACGTTCGTCAGCGGTACGGAGTGGGAGGTCGGCGGAATGTCCGCCGCGGTGACCTCGCCGACCTGGGCGACCGCCTGGAGGATCGTGTCGAGCTGGCCGGCGAAGGTGTCCAGCTCCTCCTCCGTGACGGCGAGCCGCGACAGTCGCGCCAGGTGCGCGACCTCCTCGCGGGAGATGGCGGCCATCAGTGCCCCCTTCGTGGCTGTCGTGCTGTTCTGGCGGTGGCCCGCCGCGCGTCGGATTGACGATGACGTGCGGTGACCGGAGCGAGTCTATTGTCCAGCACCGGCCCGGCGTCCCCGACTCCCCCTCCGGCCCTCCGACGCCCGGGTGCCGGCGGGCCGCAGGGCCGGCGGACGTGCGGGGGCCGCAGGGCCGGCGGACGTGCGGGGTCGGCGGGTCAGCGGATGTGCGGGGGCCGGCTCTCCGCCTCCCGCGCGGCCGGCCGCAGCGGCCGGTACCGGGCGAGCCACGCGGCCAACTCCTCGGCCGGCATCGGCCGGGCGTAGAACCAGCCCTGCGCCACGTCGCAGCCGGCGGCGTGCAGCAGCCGCCAGGTCCGCTCGTCCTCCACCCCCTCCGCGACGACCCGAAGCCCGAGCGCCCCGGCCAGCTCGATCATCGACCGGACGATCGCGGCGTCGTCCGCGTCCTCGACCATCCCGAGCACGAACGACCGGTCCACCTTCACCTCGGACAGCGGAAGCCGGCGCAGGTGCTGCATCGACGAGTACCCGGTGCCGAAGTCGTCCAGCGCGATGGCCACCCCGATGCCGTGCAGCCGGGAGATGGTGGCCAGCACCCGGCGCGGATCGGCCATCAGCGCGCCCTCGGTGATCTCCAGTTGCAGCCGCTCCGGCCGGACGCCGAACCGGGCCAGCCGGTCGGCGATCTGGTCGGCGATCTCGCCGGTGTGCAGGTCCCGGACGCTGACGTTGAGCGCCGCCCGCAGGGTGATCCCGGCCGCCGACCACTTCGCCAACTGCTCCACCACGTCGTCGACCACCCGGCGGGTGAGCAGCCGCATCACCGCGCTCTGCTCGGCGACCCGGATCAGCTCCTCCGGGTCGACCATCCCCCGGCGCGGATGCCGCCAGCGCAGCAGCGCCTCCACGCCCACCACCTCCCCGGTGGCGATGGCGACCTGCGGCTGGTAGTACATGGTGATCTCGCCGGGGTCGCCCGGCTCGTCCGGCCCCGCCGGCCGGCCGGCCGGCTCCGCGTACCCTGCCCCGGGCTCCGGCCCGGTCCCGGAATCCGCCTCCGTTGCCCCGCCGCCCGGTTCGACCGGCTGCTCCGGCCCGGCGCCGGTCGCGGCGGCCCGCCGACGGATCGGGTCGGCGGCGGTGACGATCCGGTGGATCAGCTCGTCGGGGTGGGCCTGCCCCGGGCGCTCCCGGCGCCGGCGGGCGCCCCACCGGGTCGACCCGTCGGTCGAGCCGCCCGCGCCGCCACGGCCGGCGACCGCCGGGGCGAGGGCGGACGGCAACGCGGCGCCGTCCCCGCCGCGCACCCCGCCCGCCACCCGACCGTCGTCCCGCCCCGCCGGCCCCGATTCGAGTACGCGCCGCAGGTCGGCCAGCAGACCCAGCCGCTCGGCGGAGTTGTGGTCGGACTCGGCGGCGTACACGGCGACGGTGTCGCTGCGCTGCTTGGCGTCGTACATCGCCACGTCGGCGTGGCGCATCAGGGTGGCGAAGTCCTCCCCGTGCTCGGGGTAGATCGCGATGCCGATGGAGCCGCCGACGTCCAGCGGCAGCCCGTCCAGCGCCACCGGCTCGGCGAGCGCGGCCACCAGCCGCTCGGCGGTCTCCCGGGCGGCGTCGACCCCGGTCAGCCCGGTGCTGACGATGGCGAACTCGTCCCCGCCGAGGCGGGCGAGCAGGTCCCGGTCCGCCACCGCGCCGGCCAGCCGGGCGCTCACCTCGACCAGCAGCCGGTCGCCCACGGCGTGACCGAGCGCGTCGTTGACGTTCTTGAACCGGTCCAGGTCGATCAGCAGCAGCGCCAGGTGGGCGTCCTGATCGCCCCGGGCGGCCCGCTCGGCGTGCAGGTGGACCTGCTCGGCGACCTCCGCGAGCAGCGCCTTGCGGTTGGGCAGGCCGGTGAGCGGGTCGAGCGCGCCGAGCTGCTCCTGCTCGGCGGCGAGGTGGGCCATCCGGTACACCGCGAACAGCGGCACCAGCACCAGCGGGATCAGCGCGGCGCTGGCCCGGGCGGCGGCCACCAGCACCGGGGCGAGCAGCAGCAGCGACCCGGTGGAGATCAGCTCGTATCCCAGGCCCGACCGGACCCCGGGCCACCAGCGGCCCCCGAAGCGCAGCCGGATGGCGGTGCTGACCAGGCCGTAGTTGGCCACGAACCAGGCCGTCGCCGCCCCGCCGACGGCCAGCACGTCCCGCCAGCCCAGGTGTCCGCCCCCGAAGATCCCGCCCGGTCCCAGGCCGGTGACCGCGGCGGCGGCGGCCAGCGCGCAGGCGTACTGGGCGGCGTTGAAGCCGGACCGCCAGCCGGCGTGCCCCATCCGCCAGCCCGAGACGACCACCGCCACCGTCTGCACCGCCACGGCCGGACCGAGCCCCCAGCCGAGCAGGATGGCGAAGGTGAAGCAGGTGGACGGGAAGACCGCCGAGGGCTGCCGGCGCCCCGGCGGCACGAACGGCCGCGCGTCGCAGATCACGGCGAGGGCCGCCATCGTCCAGAACGCCACCGGCAGCGCGGCGACCCGGTCCGGCAGCGCGGCCAGCGGCCCGGCCGCGACCAGCAGCGCCAGCGCCGCGACGGCGGCGACGAAGCCGTAGAAGGACGTCACCCGTGCCGGCGGGACGGAGTTTCGCGGATCGGCGGCCGCCATCGCACCTCCCGGGCAGTGGCCACGGCGGGCCCTGCGCCCGTCGTGCCCCCATGAAACGCCCTGGGTGCCGCTTTTTCCGAGACGACAGCCACGAATCGGTCGTAGTCGTAATTAAGTTGGTATACGCGGCCAGGTGCGGTCAAGCCCCGCGACCCGCGACCCGGCCCCTGCGGCCCGGGTCGGTGGCGCACTGCGGCCGAGGTCGGTGGCGCCCTACGGCCCGGGTCGGTGGCGCACTGCGGCCCGGGTCGCCCGGGGCGGCGGACCGGGTCACTCGCCGATGCGGGCCACCTCACGGGCCGCGTCCGGGCCCTGGTCGAGCAGGACCCGGAAGCCCTCCTCGTCCAGCACCGGCACCTTCAGGCTGACCGCCTTGTCGGCCTTGGAGCCGGGGTTGTCCCCCACCACCACGAAGCCGGTCTTCTTGGAGACCGAGCCGGTCACCTTGCCGCCCCGGGTCTGGATCGCCTCGGCGGCCTGGTCCCGGGAGAACCCGGCCAGGGTGCCGGTCACCACGACGGTGAGCCCCTCCAGCGGGCGCGGCCCCTCGTCGCCGGCCTCCTCGGTCATCCGTACGCCCGCCTCGGCCCACTTGCGGACCACCTCGCGGTGCCAGTCGACGGTGAACCACTCCTTGATGCTGGCCGCGATCGTCGGGCCGACGCCGTCGACCGAGGACAGTTCCTCCTCGTCGGCCGCCTCGATCGCCGCCATCGAGCGGAAGTGCCGGGCGATGGCCTGGGCGGCAGTCGGGCCGACGTGCCGGATGGAGAGCGCCACCAGCACCCGCCACAGGTCGCGCTCCCGGGCCACGGCGAGGTTGTCGAGCAGCTTCACGGCGTTGCTGCCGAGGCTGCCGTCCTTGTTCACGAAGAACGGCGACCGGGCCAACTGCTCGGCGTCGAGGCCGAACAGGTCGCCCTCGTCGGTGATGACCTGAGCGTCCAGCAGCGCCGCCGCGCCCTTGTAGCCGAGCACCTCGATGTCGAACGCGCCCCGGCCGGCCAGGTGGAACACCCGCTCACGTAGCTGCGCCGGGCAGCTACGGCTGTTCGGGCAGCGGATGTCGACGTCCGCTTCCTTCTCCGGCCGCAGCGGGGTGCCGCAGGCCGGGCAGTTGGTCGGCATGACGAACGGCCGGGCGTCGGCGGGCCGCAGGTCGACCACCGGGCCGAGCACCTCGGGGATCACGTCGCCGGCCTTGCGGATCACCACCGTGTCGCCGATCAGCACCCCCTTGCGTTCCACCTCGCGGGCGTTGTGCAGGGTGGCGTAGGCGACGGTGGAGCCGGCCACCTTGACCGGCTGGAGCAGGGCCCGTGGGGTCACCCGGCCGGTGCGCCCGACCTCCACCTCGATGTCGAGCAGCTTGGTGTTGACCTCCTCCGGGGGGTACTTGAAGGCGATCGCCCAGCGCGGGGCCCGACTGGTGGAGCCGAGCCGGCCCTGGATGGAGACCGGGTCCACCTTGACCACCACGCCGTCGATCTCGTGCTCGACGTCGTGCCGGTGCTCGGCGTAGTACGCGATGAACTCCGCGACGCCGGCCAGGTCGGGCACCACCCGCCAGCGGTCGCTGGTCGGCAGCCCCCACGCCTTCAGCGCCGCGTACGACTCGGACTGGGCGGTCGGGGTGAAGCCGCCCCGGGCGCCGATGCCGTGCACCACCAGCCGCAGCGGCCGGGACGCGGTGATCCGCGGGTCCTTCTGGCGCAGGCTGCCGGCGGCGGCGTTGCGCGGGTTGGCGAACGGGTCCTTGCCCTGCTCCACCAGGCTGGCGTTGAGGTCGGCGAAGCCGGCGACCGGGAAGAAGATCTCGCCGCGCACCTCGATGAACTCGGGCATGTCGGGGAACTCGGCCGACGGGGTCAGCCGGGCCGGCACGTCCCGGATGCTGCGGACGTTGGCCGTGACGTCCTCGCCGGTGCGCCCGTCGCCCCGGGTGGCCGCGCGGACCAGCCGGCCCTTCTCGTAGGTCAGGTTGATCGCCAGCCCGTCGACCTTGAGCTCGCACAGGTAGGGCACCGGGCCGCCGGCGTCCCGCTCGACCCGCTCGGCCCAGGCCGCCAGTTCCTCGTCGGCGAAGGCGTTGTCGAGGGAGAGCATCCGCTCGGCGTGGGCGACCGGGGTGAAGTCGGTCGAGAAGGTGCCGCCGACCCGCTGGGTCGGGGAGTCCGGGGTGCGCAGCGCCGGGAACTCGGCCTCCAGCGCCTCCAGCTCGCGCAACTGCCGGTCGAACTCGGCGTCGGTGACGATCGGGGCGTCCATGACGTAGTAGCGGTACTGGTGCTCGGTCAACTCCTGGCTCAGGGTGGCGTGCCGCTCCCGCGTCTCGGGGGTCGGGTCGGCGCCCGCCGCCGCCTCCTGGGCCGGGGTGACCCGCTGCGGTACGGCCTCCTCCGCGCCACCCCCGGCCGCCCCGACCGACGCGCCCGGCCCCGCCGGATCGTCCCCGGTCGCGCTGCCGCTCGCCGGTGCCGCCGCCGGATCGTCCCCCGACGTCCTGCCGCCCTTCGACGCCCTGCCGCTCTCGGACACCTTGCCGCTCCCCGACACCTTGCCGCCACCGGACACGTCGTGCGACCTCCTGTGATCACGCTACCCCCGCACCGTATCGGCCGGGTAGGACAATCCACCGGCCGCCCGCCGCGCCCGGCGGGCCGTCACCCCGCCGACGTGCGAGGATCGCCGCACGTCGGCGGTGCCGGGGCCGCCGCCGGACATGGGGAGGCGCAGATGCCGGACTGGCTGCTCTGGGCGCTGGCGATCGTGCTGGCCGTCGTCGCGGGCTGGGCGTGGAGCGAGTGGCGCCGGCGGAACTCCGGGCCCGAGCGCGCCCGGCGGGACCGGCCCCGGCCGCAGCGGGACCGACCGCGCCCCGGGTCCGCCGCCCCCCGCCCCGGCCGGGGCGCCGGCACGCGGGCCCCGGGCCGACCGGCCGCCCCGCCCCGGCCGCGCGCCGCCGAGCGGGCCCCCGCCGGCACGCCCCGACCCGGCGAGGTCTGGTGGGCCGAGGTCCCGTACGCCGACGGCACCGGCTCGAAGGTCCGCCCCTGTGTGGTGCTGCGCGCCGACGGTCGGGGCGTCGACGTGCTCAAGGTCACCAGTCAGGACAAGTCCAACCGGGACGACCACGTCCGCATCCCCACCCGCGACTGGGACCCCGGCGCCGACCACGACAGCTACCTCGACATCAGCGAACCCATCCGGATCACCACCTCGGCCCTGCGGGACCACGCGGGCAGGTGCGACCCCGCCCTCTGGCGCCAACTCCGCGCCCTCCCCCACCTCCCCACCTCTTGATCAACGGGGCTGGTCGGGTGGGGTGGGGGGTTAGTCGTGGGGGGTGGCTAGGGTGGTTAGTTGGTCGGCGTACTCGATGCGGGTGGACCAGGCTCTCGGCCAGGCGGACAGGCCGTGGGCGGCGCCGACGAAGGCGCCGGCCAGGGCGGCGATCGAATCGGAGTCGCCGGCGGTGGTGGCGCCCCGGGCCAGCGCGCCGACCGGGTCGTCGGCGTGCCACAGCGCGCAGAGCAGCGCGGTCGCCAGCGCCTCCTCGGCCACCCAGCCCTCACCGGTCCGCCGGCACGGGTCGCCGCCGTCGTCGGGGCGGGTGAGCGTCGTGTTCAGCCGGCCCAGGACGGCCAGGCACTCGTCCCAACCACGGGCGATGAAGTCCTCCGGGGAGTCCACGCCCGGGCGCTGCCACAGGTCGCCGAGCCAGTCCGCCCGGTAGACCCGGCGCTGCCCGCGGGCCCGCTCGGCGAGCAGCGCCGGCAGCTCGGCCAAGACGGCACCGTCGCGCAGCAGCCGAACCGCGTACGCGGTCAGCTCGCTGGCGGCCAGCCCGGTGGGGTGGCCGTGGGTCAGCCCGGCCTGGAGCTGGGCGAGGCCGGCCAGGGTGTCCAGGTCGACGGGGAGCAGCCCGATCGGGGTGACCCGCATGTTGGCGCCGCAGCCCTTCGAGCCGGCCACGGTCGCCTCCTGCCAGCGCACCCCCCGGGACAGCTCGGCGCAGGCCCGCAGGCAGGTCATCCCCGGGGCGCGGTTGTTGTCCGGGCTGACCGACCAGGCCAGGAAGCGCTCCCGCAGCAGCGGCTCGACCGCCTCCGGGGTGAACGCCGGCGCGTCGTGCAGCGCCCAGCCCACCGCGAGCGCCATCTGGGTGTCGTCGGTGACCAGCGCCGGGTCGCCCTCCAGCTCGCGCGGGCCGGACGGGCCGTACCGGCGGTGGATCTCGGCGACGGTCAGGAACTCGGTCGGCCGGCCCAGCGCGTCACCGTAGGCGAGGCCGAAGAGCGAGCCGGAGGCCCGCCGGAGCGAGGAGTCGATCACCCCCATGATCATGCCCGGCGGCAGCAAGCCCCGCTACGGGAGCGCGGGTCACTCCCAGACGAGGCAGAACGGGTGACCGGCTGGGTCGGCGTAGACCCGGAAGTCCTCGCCCTCGCCGGGCAGCCGCCGCGCGCCCAGGGCCAGCGCCGCCTTCTCGGCGGCCTCGATGTCGGAGACGGTGACGTCGAGGTGGAACTGCTGGGGCCGCTCCGGGTCGGGCCAGGTCGGCGGGGGCAGCTCGGGTGCCCGCTGGAAGGCGAGCCGGGGATGGCGGCCCGCCGGGCCGCCGAGCACCACCCACTCGTCGCCTTCGGAGTCCTCCTCCGCCACCGGCAGGCCCAGCAGCTCGGCGTAGAACGCCGCGAGGGCCCGGGGGTCGGGGCAGTCGATCACCGTAGAACGCAGTTGTCCAACCATGGGCGTCATTCTGCCCGCCGGGTACGACAGGAAACCTCAGTCCTCGGCGAGTCGCCGCCCCGCGTCCCGGCATGCGGCGAGCACCGCCCGGACGTACTGCGGGGTGGCTCCGGCGAGGCCGCAGGCGGGGGTGACCACCACCTGCTCGGTGAGCCGGCGGCGGGGAAAGCCGAGGCGGTCCCAGAGCTGACGTACCCGGTCGGCGACCTGGGCGGAGGTCGGCGCGCGACCGTCCGGCGGCGGGGTGGCCGGGGCGGCACCGGCCAGCAGCCCGAGCCCGGCGTCGATCGCCTCGCCGAGCGGGTCCAGGTCCTTCACCAGGCTCAGGTCCAGCGCGACCGCGGCGGCGCCGGCCGAGCGGACCAGCTCCAGCGGGAGGTCCGGCGCGCAGCAGTGCACCACGACCGGGACCCCGACCGCCTCGACCACGGTGCGCAGCAGGTCCGCCGCGTCGGACTGCGGCACCGGACGGTACGTGCCGAAGCCGCTCTCCGTGGGCACCCGCCCGGCCAGCACGGCCGGCAGGGACGGCTCGTCGAGCTGGAGCAGCACCGTGGCCCGGGGCAGCCGGCGGGCGACAGCGGCGACGTGCCCGCGCAGCCCCTCGGCGAGGGAGCCGGTGAGGTCCCGCACCGCGCCCGGGTCGCGCAGCATCCGGCCGCCGATCGGCAGGTCGAGCGAGGCGGCCAGGGTGTACGGGCCGGCCGCCTGCACCTTGACCGTCCCTGCGTACTCCTCGGCCTGCTCGGCGAGTTGGTCGAGATCGCGTTCCATCAGGTCCCGCGCCCGGCGCAGGTCCCGGCCCGGCCGGGAGGCGACCCGCCAGCGGGCCGCGTACAGCTCGACGGGCAGCTCGGCCAGCAGGCCCCCGGTGCGCCCGATCAGGTCCGCCCCCGGCCCGCGTGCGGGCAGCTCGGGCAGGTGGGGCAGGGCGGGCAGCTCGCCGAGGACGACCCGCTGCGCCTCGGCCACGTCGGTGCCGGGCAGCGAACCGATGCCGGTCGCCGCGCCGGCCGGCCAGGACCATGCGAGATCTGTCACGGGCGAAGGGTATACGGATCAGCCGGTGATGGTGGCGGAGCCGAGCACCACGTCGCCGGCCGGGTCCGGTCGGTACGCCACCACGGCCTGGCCGGCGGCGACGCCGCGCACCGGGCGGCGCAGCTCGGCGCGCAGCGTGTCCCCGGTCAGCTCGACGGTGGCCGGCACCACGTCGCCGTGGGCGCGTAGCTGCACCTCGCACCCGAACGGCCCGGCCGGCCGGGCGCCTGCGGTCCACACCGGACGCTCGGCGCGCACCGAGGAGACCTCCAGCGCCTCGGCCGGCCCCACGGTGACGGTGTTGGTCTTCGGCGTGATCGAGAGCACGTAGCGCGGCCGGCCGTCCGGGGCGGGCCGGTCCAGGTGCAGGCCGCGCCGCTGCCCCACCGTGTACGCGTACGCGCCGGTGTGGCTGCCGACCACCGCGCCGGTGAGCGCGTCGACCACGTCGCCCGGGGCCTCGCCGAGCCGGCCGGCCAGGAAGCCCCGGGTGTCGCCGTCGGCGATGAAGCAGATGTCGTGCGAGTCCGGCTTGTCGGCCACGGCGAGCCCACGACGGGCCGCCTCCTCGCGGACCTGCGCCTTGGTCGAGTCGCCGAGCGGGAAGATCGACCGGTCGAGCTGGGCGCGGGTCAGCACCGCCAGCACGTACGACTGGTCCTTGGCGAGGTCGACGCTGCGGCGGAGCAGGCCGTCCGGGCCGAGCCGGGCGTGGTGGCCGGTGACCACCGCGTCGAAGCCCAGGGCCACGGCCCGGTCCAGCACCGCGGCGAACTTGATCTTCTCGTTGCAGCGCAGGCAGGGGTTCGGGGTACGGCCGGCCGCGTACTCGGCGACGAAGTCGTCGACCACGTCGGCGTGGAACCGGTCGGCCATGTCCCACACGTAGAACGGGATGCCGATCACGTCGGCGGCCCGCCGGGCGTCCCGGGAGTCCTCCAGCGTGCAGCACCCGCGCGCCCCGGTCCGGTACGTCTGCGGATTGCGGGCCAGCGCTAGGTGCACGCCCGTCACGTCGTGCCCGGCCGCCACGGCCCGCGCCGCCGCCACGGCGGAGTCCACCCCACCGGACATGGCCGCAAGAACCCTCACCCCGTCACGCTCCTTTCCCCCCGAGCCTACCGGCCCCCGCCCTCCGCCCCGTCGATCATGGAGCCGTGCGGGGGGACGGATGACGCGCATGATGTCGAACCGGGCACCACGCGTCCATGATCGACGGGGTGGAGGTTAACGGGGGGTGCGGAGGGCGGCGGCGCGGCGGGCGCGGTCGACTGCGGCCGGGAGGGCCGTCACCAGGGCGTCGATGTCGGCCTGGGTGCTGGTGTGGCCGAGGGTGAAGCGGAGTGAGGAACGGGCGCGGTCGTCGTCGGCGCCCATCGCGATCAGCACGTGCGAGGGCTGGGCCACGCCGGCCGAGCAGGCCGAGCCCGTGGAGCAGGCGATGCCCTGGGCGTCGAGCAGCAGGAGCAGGGCGTCGCCCTCGCAGCCGGGGAAGGAGAAGTGCGCGTTGCCCGGGAGCCGGTCGGCCGGGTCGCCGTTGAAGACCACCTCGGGGACGGCGTACCGGACCCGCTCCACCAGGTCGTCGCGGAGGGCGGCCACCCGGGCCGCGTACTCCTGCTGGCCCTTCACGGCCGCCTCCACCGCGACCGCGAAGGCCACGATGCCGGCGGTGTCCAGCGTGCCGGAGCGGACGTCGCGCTCCTGCCCGCCGCCGTGCAGCAGCGGGGTGGCCGCGACGTCCCGGGCGAGCAGCAGCGCGCCGACGCCCGCGGGGCCGCCCAGCTTGTGCCCGGTGACGGTGAGCGCGGAGACGCCGCTGGCCGCGAAGTCCACCGGCACCTGGCCGACGGCCTGGATCGCGTCGGTGTGGAACGGCACGCCGTACTCGGCGGCGACGGCGGCCAGCGCGGCGACCGGCTGGAGGGTGCCCACCTCGTTGTTGGCCCACATCGCGGTGACCACGGCGACCCCGTCGCCGTGCGCGGCCAACTCGGCGCGCAGCGCCTCCGGGGCGAGCCGACCGGCGGCGTCCACCGGCAGCCAGCCCACCTCGGCTCCCTCGTGGTCGACCAGCCAGTCGACCGCGTCGAGCACGGCGTGGTGCTCGACGGCGCTGGAGACCACCCGCCGCCGGCCCGGGGACGCCGACCGACGGGCCCAGAAGATGCCCTTGACCGCCAGGTTGTCGCTCTCCGTGCCGCCGCCGGTGAAGATCACCTCGGACGGGCGGGCACCCAGCGCGGCAGCCACCCGCTCGCGGGACTCCTCCACCCGACGCCGGGCACGCCGGCCGGCCGCGTGCAGTGCCGACGCGTTGCCGACCTCGCGGGCTGCGGCCAGGTACGCCGCCAGTGCCTCGTCGAGCATTGGCGTCGTCGCGGCGTGATCCAGGTATGCCATCACCGGTCAGCCTACTGACCGGGGCATCGGCGGCCCGACCCCGGAGGGCACCCCCGCCCAGGCACGGTCAGAGACCGGGGCGGGCGGGCCTGCACCGACGGGCAACTGCACCTACATGTGGCGAATCTCCCGGAGATTCCCGGGTACTACGAGGTCGGGCACATCGATCCGGAGCGCCCACTGCGGCGACAGCCTGCTGAGGGGCACCCTGACGGGCTGATCGGCGGGCCGGCTCAGCTCCCCGGCCCGCCGATCAGCTCCCTTGCGGCGGCACGCGAAAGGGGCCACCCGATCCGGGTGGCCCCTGTCCGCACCCGGGTCCCCCGGGGCGTCGTTCACTTGCGCTTGCGGATCTCCTCGGCGGCCTGCGGGACGACCTTGAACAGGTCGCCGACGACGCCGAAGTCGGCCAGCTCGAAGATCGGGGCCTCGCCGTCCTTGTTCACGGCGACGATCGTCTTCGAGGTCTGCATGCCGGCCCGGTGCTGGATCGCCCCGGAGATGCCCAGCGCGACGTAGAGCTGCGGGGAGACCGTCTTACCGGTCTGGCCCACCTGGAACTGGTGCGGGTAGAAGCCCGAGTCGACGGCCGCGCGGGACGCGCCGACGGCACCACCGAGCAGGTCGGCCAGCTCCTCGACCAGCTTGAAGTTGTCGGCGTTGCCGACGCCGCGACCACCGGAGACGACCACGCCGGCCTCGGTCAGCTCCGGACGCGAGCCCTTCTGCTCGGCGACCCGGTCGACGACCCTGGCCAGTTTGTCGGTGTCGGTGACCGACACGCTGAGCTGCTCGACGGCCGGGGTGGCGGCGGCCGGCACCGGGGTGACCGAGTTCGGCCGGACGGTGACCAGCGGCAGGCCCTTGGTGACCTTCGACTTCACGATGGCCGAGCCGGCGAACGCGACCTGGGTGGCGGTACCGTCGGCGGCCAGGCCGACCACGTCGGTCAGGATGCCGTTGTCCAGCCTGACCGCCAGCCGGGCGGCGATCTCCTTACCCTCCTGGGCGGAGGCGAGCAGCACGGCGGCGGGCTGCACCCGCTTGACCAGCTCGGCCAGCACGCTGGCCTTGGGGGCCACCAGGTAGCCGTCGATCTCCTCGCTCTCGGCGGCGTAGATCTTCTCCGCGCCGTACTCGCCCAGCTTCGCGCTCAGCGCCTCGGCGGCACCGGGCCCGCCGAGCACGACCGCGCTCGGCGTGCCCAGCTCGCGGGCGAGGGTGAGCATCTCCAGGGTGACCTTCTTGACGCCGAACTCCCGGGTGGCTTCGACGACGACGAGAACCTCAGACATGTCCAGACCCCTCACACGAACTTCTCGGTGGCGAGGAACTCGACCAGCTTGACGCCGCCGTCGCCCTCGTCGGTGACCTTCGCGCCGCCCGAGCGCGGCGGACGCTTGCTGTGCTCCAGCACGACGCTGGTGGCACCGTCGAAGCCCACCTCGGCGGGGGCCACACCGAGATCGGCCAGGGCGAGCGTCTGCACCGGCTTCTTCTTGGCGGCCATGATGCCCTTGAACGACGGGTAGCGCGGCTCGTTGATGGTGTCCCACACGGAGACCACGGCCGGGGTCGAGGCGGCGACCACCTCGTAGCCCTCCTCGGTCTGCCGCTCGACGGTCAGGGTCGAGCCGTCGACGGTGAGCTTGCGCGCGCCGGTCAGCGCGGCGACGCCGAGGCGCTCCGCGATCATGTGCGGCATCACCTGCACCCGGCCGTCGGTCGACTCGGCCCCACAGATCACCAGGTCGGCGCCCAGCCGACCGAGCGCCGCGGCGAGCACCTTCGAGGTGGCCACGGCACAGGAACCGTGCAGGGCGTCGTCGACGACGTGCACCGCCTTGTCCGGCCCCATGGACAGCGCCTTGCGGATCGACTCGGTCGCCCGGTCCGGACCCATGGTCAGGATGGTGACCTCACCGCCGTGCGCCTCCTTGATCTTCAACGCCTCCTCGATGGCGTACTCGTCCATCTCGTTGATGACGTTGTTCGCCGAACCGCGGTCGACGGTGTTGTCGTCAGAACGCAGGTTGCGGTCCGCGCCCGAATCGGGCACCTGCTTGACGAGTACGACGATGTTCATCGCGCTTCGACGACCCCTCCTGTTGGTGTTGCCATGCTCACCCGGTCTCGGGCGCAGCCTCGCGCGTCCGTTGACGCCCGGTCAACCGCAGGCTGCTGTGCAATTGCCCACGAGCAATGTTACCCACAAGTAGCATCGACTCTCGGGAACCTCGGAGTGACACAGCTCACCGCACGCCACGGATCCGGGTCGGCGCACCGGCCCGCGGCCCGGCGGGGCCGGGCACGGCGCAGGTCAGGCCGGCTCGGCCAGTGCTGCCCTGATCTTGTCGATCGCCGCCGTCTCGGCCGGCACCACGCCCCGGTGCGCCCGGGCCACCCGGTCGGCGGCGGCGAGCACCAGCGCCTGGTAGCCGGCCACGTCCCCCGGGGACTTCTCCCGCAGGATCTGCACCGCCCGACCGAGCGCCGGCAGCACCACCGACTCGACCTCCAGGGCCGAGTCCCGGGGCAACGTCGGCAGCGGGCCGGTGGTGAGCGCCTCCTTCACCGGGCCGCTCGCCTGCGCCATCGCCCCGGACGCGGCGAAGCTCTCCCGCAGCAACGCGAGCATGCCCGGATCGGCGTTCGAGACCAGGAAGACCGCGCCGAACGCGCCGGTCTTCAGGGTGAGTCGCTCGTCGTCCGTCAGTCGCTGCTCCATGGTCACGGAGTGTAGATGTAGGGCGTGGTGGTGGTGACCGGGACGAGGCCGAGCCGCTCCAGGATCGGCCGGCTGTCGTCGGAGGCGTCCACCTGGAGCAGGGTGCGGCCCCGCTGGGCGGCCAGCCGCGCCCGGTGACTGACCAGCGCCCGGTAGACGCCCCGGCGGCGCCAACCCTGAAGCGTCGAGCCGCCCCAGAGCGTGGCGAAGCCGGTGCCGGGGACGTAGCGCACCCAGCCGGCGCTGACCACGGTCTCCCCCGCCTCGGCGACCACCACCGTGATCGACTGCGGGTCGGTGGCGATCTCCCGCTCCAGCCCGTCGGCGAGGTGGCCCCGGCTGCCGCCCCAGACCTCCTCCTCCATGACCACGATCCGGTCCAGGTCGGCGCGGGCGGTCACCTCGCGCAGGCGTATCCCCTCGGGGACCACCGGGAGGGCGGCGGCCAGCGGCGCGACCGGGCCGATCACGACGGCTTCCCGCTCCTCCGGGACGAACCCGGCGGCCCGCAGCCGGTCGGGCAGGTCGGCCGGCTCGTCGTGGCCGTGCAGCTTCCACTCCACCGGCTCGCCCCGGGTCCGGAAGACCTCCACCTGCCGGGCGATCAGCTCGTCCAGCGCCGCCCCGGTCAGGCCGCCCAGGTCCCGGTAGCTGAGGAAACCCCCGTGGTCCAGGCCGAGGATGCGGACCAGCGGCCCGTCCCGCTCCACGGTCACCCCGGCCGGCAGCGGGTCCGGCACCGAGGCCCTCAGCTGGTTGTCGTACGCCTCGCGCAGCGTCATCACGTCAAGATCCGTCACCGGTCCAGGCTAAGCCCGGGGCAAAGCGGATAATCGGCTTCGTGTGGGAGACGGTGCGGCGGTGGTTCGACCCGCGGGAGTTGAGGTCGGTGGGCAGCACGCCCGACTACCGGTTCTCCCTGGCCAACGAGCGGACGTTCCTGGCCTGGCTGCGCACCGGGCTGGCGCTGGTCGCCGGCGGGCTGGCCGCCGCCCAGTTCCTGCCGCCGCTGCCGCTGGCGCACCTGCGCGAGGCGATCGCCGTCGCGCTGTTGCTGCTCGGCGGGACGGTGGCGGTGCGGGCCGTGGACCACTGGGCCCGCACCGAGCGGGCCATCCGGCTCGGCGAGGAACTGCCGGCGTCCCGCTTCCCCGCCGTCCTCGCCCTCGCCGTGGGGCTGGGCGCGCTGCTGCTGGTGGTGGCCGTGCTCGCCCGGGCGGTCGGCGGCCGGTGACCGGGGACCCGGGGCTGCAACCCGAACGGACCCGGCTGGCCTGGCGGCGCACCCTGCTCGCGCTCACCGTGGTCACCGTGCTGACCGTCCGGTTGGCCCTCACCGGGGACGCGGCCGGGGCGGTGCTGGCCGGCGTGGCGATCGCCGGCTGGGCGGCGACGCTGGCCCTCTGCTGGAGGCGGGCCGTCGGCTCGGGACCGGTGCGCGGCACGTCGCGGACCATGCCCGTGGTCGCCCTCGCCGCCGTCGGGCAGGCCACGCTGGGGGTGCTGCTGGCGGTACGCGGGCTGTGGTGATCGGGCGCGGGTGCGCCATGATGGGTGGATGGCCCGGCTGTACGTCCTACTCTTCCTGGTCCAGATCGTCCTCGCGGTCTGCGCGCTGATCAGCTGTCTCTCCGCCGAGGAGGGCCAGGTCCGCGGCCTGCCCCGGATCGCCTGGGTGCTGGTCATCCTGATCTTCCCGCTGGTCGGCTCGATCGCCTGGTTCGTCGCGGGCCGGGAGCCCGCCGCTGGGCGCCCCCGGGCGGCCGGGCCGCTCGGCCGCCCTCCCGCCGAGCGCCGCCGGCCCGTCGCCCCGGACGACGACCCGGAGTTCCTCAGCTCCCTCGCCGAGCGCTCCCGCGAGCAGGACCGGGAGCTGTTCCGCCGCTGGGAGGAGGACCTGCGCCGGCGCGAGGACGACCTGCGCCGCAAGGAGGGCGACCCGCCCCGGGAGGACGACCGGCCGGGGGCCTGACGCGGCGGCCTCCGCCGGGGCGGGTGCCCCGGCCTACACTCGGCGCCTGAGCGCCCGGACCGCCAGCGGCGCGAAGACGGCGGCGAGGGCGACGGCCCAGAGCATCGACAGGGCGGCCGGGCCGGCCACCGGGCCGCCGACCAGCATGCCGCGCAGGGCGTCGGCCAGGATGGTCACCGGGTTGACCTCGACCCAGTGCTGGAGCCAGCCCGGCATCCGGTCCGTCGGGACGAAGACGTTGCTGGTGAAGGTGAGCGGGAAGATCACCATGAAGCCGAAGATCTGCACCTTGTCCGGCTCGCTGACCAGCACCCCGACCAGGACGGAGATCCACGCGGCGGCCAGCGAGAAGCCGAGCAGCAGGACGAACGCCCCGAGCAGCCCGAGCAGCCCGTTGCCCAGCCGGAAGCCGAGGACCGCGCCGACCCCGATCAGCAGGGAGACCGACCAGGCCTGCTTGACCGTGTCGGCGAGGATCCGCCCGGCCAGCGGGGACCAGCGGGCGATCGGCAGGGCGCGCAGCCGGTCGAACACGCCCTTGGTGAGGTCGGTGTTCAGCCCGAACCCGGTGGTCATGGTGGCGAACAGGGCGTTCTGCACGATGATGCCGGGCAGCGCGAACGTCAGGTACTCCCCCGGCGAGCCGGAGATCGCGGTGCCGAAGACGTACGTGAACAGCAGCACGAACATCACCGGCTGGATGCTCAGGTCGAGCAGCTCCATCGGGTTGTGCTTGATCTGCACCAGGCTGCGCCAGGCCAGGGTGAGGGTGTGCCGCAGCCCGGCGGCGACGCCGAGCCGGCGGGCCGGGGCCAGCGGGGTGTCGGCGGTGACGGTGGCGGCGCTCATGCCGGCGTCCTTTCCAGGTCGGCCCCGGTGGGGGCGTCGGACTCGGCGCGGTGGCCGGTGAGGGAGAGGAAGACCTCGTCGAGGCTGGAGCCGCGCAGGGCCAGCTCGGCCACTGCGACCTCGGCGGCGTCGAGGCGGCGGACCACGGCGGGCAGCACCCCGGTGTCGTTCACGGGGACGGTGACGGTGGTGTGGGCGACCTCGGGGGTGGCGGCGGCGACCTCGCCGGCGATGGCCACCACGGTCGCCAGGTCGGCCGGGTCCGCCGGGCGGACCGTGAGCACCTGGCCGCCGGTCTTGGCCTTCAGCTCCTCCGGGGTGCCCTGGGCGATCACCCGGCCGTGGTCGACCACGGCGATCTCGCTGGCCAACTGGTCGGCCTCCTCCAGGTACTGCGTGGTCAGCAGCACGGTCACCCCGTCGGTGACCAGGTCGCGGACCGTGTCCCACAGCTCGTTGCGGCTGCGCGGGTCCAGCCCCGTGGTCGGCTCGTCGAGGAAGAGCACCTGCGGCCGGCCGACCAGGCTGGCGGCCAGGTCCAGGCGGCGGCGCATCCCGCCGGAGTAGGTCTTCGCTGCCCGGTCGGCGGCGTCGGTGAGCTGGAACCGGGCCAGCAGCTCGCGGGCCCGGGCCCGGGCGTCGGCCCGGCTCTGCCCGAGCAGCCGCCCGATCAGCAGCAGGTTCTCGGTGCCGGTGAGGGCCTCGTCGACCGAGGCGTACTGGCCGGTGAGGCCGATGAGCTGACGGACCCGGTGGGCGTCACGGCGGACGTCGTACCCGCCGACGGAGGCGTGGCCCTCGTCGGCGGCGAGCAGGGTGGCCAGCACCCGCACGGTGGTGGTCTTCCCGGCGCCGTTCGGCCCCAGCAGCCCGAACACGGTCCCGGTGGGGACCGCGAGGTCGACTCCGGCAAGGGCCGTGGTGGCGCCGAAGCGCCGCACCAGACCCTCCGCCCGGATCGCGTACGTCATGGAAAAGCTCCCGTCGTCTTTCGCTGGTCACGCCACCATGGCCGACGGCACTGACAAACGGCCGAGCCGCGGCTGACGTTACGACGACGGGCGCTGAGATTCCGCTGAATTATCCCCCCGGCAGATCTGCCGGGGCTGAACAGCGCCGGTCAGGCCAGGTTCGAGGAGCGGGGGTAGGCGTCGGCCGGGTCGGTGAGCACGTTGACCAGGTACGGCACGCCGGAGGCGAAGGCCCGCTCCAGGGCGGGGGCGAGGTCGCCGGCCTTCTCGACCGTCTCCCCCGCGCCGCCGAGGGCCTCGACCACCCTGTCGTAGCGCAGCCCGGGCTGGAGGTCGGCGGCGACGTCGTAGCCGTACATGGCGCGCATCGGGTGCTTCTCCAGGCCCCAGATGCCGTTGTTGCCGACCACGATCACCACCGGAAGCTGCTGGCGGACCAGCGACTCCACGTCCATCAGCGAGAACCCGGCCGCGCCGTCGCCCATCAGCACGCAGACCTGCCGGTCCGGGTGGCTGACCCGGGCCCCCATGGCGTAGCCCATGCCGGTGCCGAGGCAGCCGTACGGACCGGGGTCGAGCCAGGTGCCTGGCTGGGCCGGCTCCAGGTACTTCCCCGCGTACGAGACGAAGTCGCCGCCGTCGCCGATGGTGATGGCGTCCGGGGCGAGGACCCGGCGCAGCTCGCCGTAGACCCGGGCCGGGCGGATCGGGTCGGTCTCGGCGGCCATCTCCTCGGCGTCGCGGGCCTTCGCGGCGTCCTCGGCGACCCGCAGCTCGGCGACCCAGTCGGCGTGGTCGGCCCGGTCGCCGGAGTGGTCGGCGAACGCGGTGAGGACCAGCCGCAGGTCGCCGGCGGGCGAGGCGGCCGGCTGGACGTGGGTGGCGCGCTGGCTGGGCGCGTCCACCACGTGCACCACCTGCGCGTCGCCGAAGTCGCCGAAGGCCAGCCGGAAGTCCAGCGGGGTGCCGACCACGACCACCACGTCGGCGTTGCGCAGGGCGACCCGGCGGGCCTTGGCGAAGGCGAGCGGGTGGCTCGGCGGCAGGGCGCCCCGGCCCATGCCGTTGGTGAAGACGGGCACCTGCAACGCCTCGGCGGCGGCCCGCAGGGCGTCGACGGCGTCCCCGGCGTACACGTCGGAGCCGGCGATGATCACCGGACGGCGGGCGGCGGCGATCAGCCCGGCGGCCCGCGCCACCTCCGCCGGGTCGGCCTCGACCGGCGCGGGCGGGGCGACCTCGGGCAGCTCGGCGTCGCCGACGGAGAACACCGCTTCGAGGGGGAAGTCCAGGAAGACCGGGCCCCGGTGCGGGGTGAGCGCGGTGGTCAGCGCCGCGCTGACCGCACCCGGGATGTCGTCGGCGCTGAACACCGTCGCGGCGTGCTTGGTGACCGGGGCGACCAGGGGCAGGTGGTCCATCTCCTGGAGGCTGCCGGAGCCCCAGCGGAACTGCGGGGCCCGGCCCCCGAGCACCAGCACCGGCGAGGCGTTGAAGAACGCGCTGGTCAACCCCGAGACGCCGTTGGTGACGCCGGGGCCGGCGGTGAGCACGGCGAGGCCGGGGCGGCGGTTGAGCTTGGCCACCGCCTCCGCCGCGAAGACCGCCGACTGCTCGTGCCGGACGTCGTAGAGCGGGAATCCGGACTTGTGGGCCGCGTCGTAGAGCGGGAAGACGTGCCCGCCGGAGAGGGTGAACATCTCCCGTACGCCGTGCGCGCGCAGCGCCGCGAGCGCCAACTCCCCGCCGTGACCTTCGACCCGCTCCGTCATCGCCGCTCCCTCGTCCATGGCCGGAGTCACACGCTACTGGCCGGTAGACGGAATGTGAACCGCCCTCGGGTCAGCGGCCGGTGAAGTCCGGCTTGCGCTTCGCCACGAACGCGGCCATCCCCTCGCTACGGTCGTCGGTGGCGAACAGCGCCGCGAAGAGCTGACTCTCCCAGGCCAGGCCGGAGGTGAGGTCCATGTCCAGGCCGCCGTCGACCGCGAGCTTCGCCGCGCGCAGCGCCTGCACCGGCCCGGTCAGGTACGGCTTCACCAGCTCGACGGCGGCGGTGTACACCTCGGCGGCCGGGACCACCCGGTCGGCCAGGCCGATCCGCAGCGCCTCCTGGGCGTCCACCATCCGGCCCGACATGATCAGGTCCTTGGCCCGCGCCGGCCCGACGAGCCGGGCGAGCCGCTGGGTGCCGCCCGCGCCGGGGATGATGCCGAGCTTGATCTCCGGCTGGCCGAGCTTGGCGTCCTCGGCCACCACCCGCCAGTCGCAGGCCAGGGCCAGCTCGCAGCCACCGCCGAGGGCGTACCCGGTGATCGCGGCGACCACCGGCTTGGGGATCCGGGCGAACTCGCCGAGCGCGCTGGACAGGCCCGCGGCCCGCTCCGCCATGTCCACGTAGGACATGTCGGCCATCTCCTTGATGTCCGCGCCGGCGGCGAAGACCTTCTCCCCGCCGTACACGATGACGGCGCGGACCCCGGGGTCGCCGGCGGCCTCGGCCGCGGCGGCGCGCAACTCCTCCTGGACCTGCTTGTTCAGCGCGTTCATCGGCGGCCGGTCCAGCCGGATGGTGCCGATGCCGTCCCTGGTCTCCAGCCGCACGAACTCGCTCACGCTGCCCTCACTTCCTCGTCGAAGTCGCGTGCCAACCTTACGGCCCGGATCGTTGGGCCACGTAGTCTGGTGTCCGCCCCACCACCGGGAGTCCGCCATGGTCACGTACTTCGACGACAGGTCGGTGCAGGTCACCTCCGCCGCGGTCCGGGTGGACGGCCGGTCGTACCCGCTGGCCGAGATCAGCATGGTCTGGCACCTGCGGGGCAGCCGGTCCTGGCGGGTGCTCGCCGGCCGGGGCGCGATCGGCGCCGCGCTCGCTGGGCCGCTCGTCGCCGCCGCACTGGGGGTGGCGCTGGCGCTGTGGCTGCACCGCTCGCTGACCGTGACGATCGCCATCGTGGGGGCATCGGTGCTGGTCGGGCTCGCCGTCGGGCCGGTCGCCGACTTTCTCTTCGAGCACCTGGACCGCTCGTACGCCCGGGGCAGCCGGCAGCTCGAGCTGTGGGTCCGGTGGGGGGACCACCCGGTGCTGCTGCTGAGCACCCGCGACGCGCTGCGCTTCGGGCAGATCTACCGGGCCGTACAGCGGGCGGTGGAGGCCGGGCCGGCCCCGGCCCACCCGGCCCAGAAGCCGACCGGCCCGCCGGGCAACTCTCCGTCGGGCAACTCTTCGTCGGGCACCCCCACGAGACGCCGGCCCGGCTGACCGCCTCCTGCGCGAGCACCGGCCCCGCCCGGGCCGACCTGGCCGACGGCCCCGCCCGGGCCGACCTGGCCGCAGGTCTCCGGGTCCTCCGCAGCCCCACCGGGGCCCGGCGGCCGGCCCCATTCCCGTCGCTGTGGAGCTGATGTCGCCGATGGATCGGAGCTAGCTGGACGCCCCACACCGAGCGGACGACCCCGAGCCGGCGAATCCAGGCCCGTGATGTCGCAGACGATTCAACTCCAAAGGGGATGCCGACCAACCGTCCACCTTCGGAGACATCGAGGCCGCAGCGGGCGGAGAAGCCCGGCGGCCGGTTAGCCTTAGTGATGACCCTCTATTACCGGGACGACGCGGTGCAGGTGACCTCCGAGTCGATCCGGGCGGGCGGCCACTCCATCCCGATCGCCGACGTCACGTACGTCTGGCACGCGCGCGGGCGGACCACGCTCGCCGTGCGGGGCCGGGTCGTCGGCCGGGGCGTGCTGGTGCTGCTGCTGTCGCTGCCGCCGCTGGTGGCACTGGTCTGCGTGGTCTCGCTCGCCTGGTCGGCGCAGGACCGGGGCAACTGGACACTGGCCCTGATCATCCTCGCCGGCTGCGCGGTAGGGGCGCTGGCGCTGACCCCGTTCCTGGAGGTGCCGCTCGGCTGGCTGGACCGGTCCTACGAGCGGGGCAACCGGGTGCACGAGCTGTGGGTGCAGCACCACGGCCAGGAGGTGATGCTGCTGCGCACGCCCGACGCGCTGCGGTTCGGGCAGATCTACCGCGCCGTGCAGCGCGCCGTCGAGCAGCAGGGGGAGCACCGGTGACCGGAGGTCGAGGCGCCGGAATCCCCGGCCTGGGCATGCTCCGCCGCCGGGGCGAGAAGCTGACCGACGACGCCGCTCAGGACGGTGGGGCGTAGAGCTGGTCGATCTCGGTTCGCCGGGGCAGCGCCACGGACGCGCCCAGCCGCCGCGCGCAGGCCGCGCCGGCCGCCGCCGCCCAGCGCACCGCGGCCAGCAGGTCCCGCCCCTCGCCCCAGGCCACCGCGAGCGCGGCGGTGAACGCGTCCCCGGCGGCGGTCGAGTCGACCACGTCGACCCGCACCGCCGGCACGTACACGGCCTCTGCGTCCCGCTCGACGTACCAGGCGCCGTCCCCGCCGAGGGTCAGCACCGCCCGGGGCACGAGCGCCAGCAGCGCGCCCGGGTCGTCCCGGCCGTGCCCGGTCAGCGCCAGCGCCTCGTTCTCGTTGACCACGAGCAGGTCGACGGCGGCGAGCAGTTCGTCCGGCACCCGCCGGGCCGGCGCCGCGTTGAGGATCACCCGGGTGCCGGCGGCGCGGGCGGCCAGCGCCGCCTCGGTCACCGTCGCGACCGGGATCTCCAGTTGGGCGACCAGCACGTCCGCCGCGCGCACGGCGGCCAGCTCGCCCTCGGTGAGACCGGTGAACGCGGTGTTCGCCCCCGGGGTGACCAGGATCGCGTTCTCGCCGTCGGCGCTGACCATGACCAGGGCTACGCCGGACGCCCCGTACACGACCCGGAGCTGACCGGTGTCGACGCCGGCCGCGGTGATCCGGGCCTTGAGGGTGACCCCGAACGCGTCGGAGCCGATCGCGCCGAGGAACGCGCAGGACGCGCCGGCCCGCACGGCGGCGACGGCCTGGTTGGCGCCCTTGCCGCCCGGGACCATCACGAAGTCGCTGCCGAGCAGCGTCTCACCGGGACGCGGCAGGGCCGGCGCGGTGGCGACCAGGTCCATGTTGGCGCTGCCCACCACGACCACCCGGGTCTGCTGCACGCTCGACACTCCTCGCGGCTCAGGCGGCGCGGGCCGTCCAGCGGTCGCCGACCCGGTCGACCGTCAGGGGCAGGCCGAAGGTCTTGGAGAGGTTGTCGGCGGTCAGGGTGTCGGTGAGTAGCCCCTGGGCCACCACGCCGCCCTCGCGCAGCAACAGGGCGTGGGTGAAGCCCGGCGGGATCTCCTCCACGTGGTGGGTGACCAGGACCAGGGCCGGAGCGTCCGGGTCGTACGCCAGCTCGGCCAGCCGGGCCACCAGGTCCTCACGCCCGCCCAGGTCGAGCCCGGCGGCGGGCTCGTCCAGCAGCAGCAGCTCGGGATCGGTCATCAGCGCCCGGGCGATCTGCACCCGCTTGCGCTCCCCCTCCGACAGGGTGCCGTACGCCCGGTCGGCGAGGTGGCCGATGCCGAACTGGCCGAGCAGGGCGTGGGCCCGGGACTCGTCGGTGCGGTCGTAGCTCTCCCGCCAGCGCCCGACCACCGACCAGGCGGCGGTGACCACCACGTCGGCGACCCGCTCCTCGGCGGGCACCCGCTCGGCGAGGGCCGCGGTGGACAGGCCGATCCGCGTCCGCAGCTCGTTGACGTCGGTCCGGCCGATCCGCTCGCCGAGCACGTGCGCCGTGCCGGTGGTCGGGTGCAGCCGACCGGCGGCCAGGCTCAGCAGCGTCGTCTTGCCGGCCCCGTTGGGGCCCAGCACGACCCAGCGCTCGTCCAGCTCGACCCGCCAGTCCACGTCGCGCAGCAGCGCGGTGCCGGACCGGCGTACGCCCACACCGTCCAGGCTGACCACCAGATCCGCGTCCACAGGGGCGGTGGCGGGGGCGACGCCGACGGCGCCGGGGATCAGGTCACCAGTCACCTGCCCATCCAACCACGCACCGCCACGCCGCCCCCCACGGGCAGCGGCCACGCCATAGGGTGGGGCGCCGTGGCGTTGGTCACCGCACGGGGGAGGACGCAGATGCCGTACCGCTGTCGGGAGCGCCTCGGGTGAGCGCCGTCATCGAGATCGAGGGGCTGCGCAAGACGTTCCGCGGCCCGTACCGCAGCCGCCAGGTCGCCGTCGACGGCTTCGACCTGCTGGTGGGGCGGGGTGAGATCCACGGCTTCCTGGGGCCGAACGGTTCGGGCAAGACCACCACGCTGCGCGCCCTGCTCGGGCTGGTCCGGGCCGACGCGGGCCGGATGCGGCTGTTCGGCGAGGACGTGCCGCGCCGGTCGGCGGCGGTGGCCGGGCGGGTCGGCGCGATCGTGGAGACGCCGCAGTTCTTCGGCAACTTCACCGGGCACCGCACGCTGCGGCTGCTCGCCCTGGCCGGCGGGGTGCCGACCCGACGGGTGGACGAGGTGCTGGAGCAGGTGGGGCTGCGCGGTCGGGGCCAGGACGAGGTCAAGGGCTACTCGCTGGGCATGCGGCAGCGGCTGGCGGTGGCCTCGGCCCTGCTCAAGGAGCCGGAGCTGCTGATCCTGGACGAGCCGGCGAACGGGCTGGACCCGGGGGGCATCCGGGAGATGCGGGACCTGATGCGGGACCTGGCCGACGCCGGGGTGACCGTGCTGCTGTCCAGCCACATCCTCGGCGAGATCCAGCTGATCTGCGACCACGTGACGATCATCTCCCGGGGGCGGCAGGTGGCCGCGGGCCCGGTGGAGGGCGTGCTGGCCGGCCACGACCAGCACGAGTGGCGGGTCGGGGTGCCCGAGCAGGGGCGGGCGGCGGAGCTGCTGCGCCGGGCCGGGCTGCCGGTGGACGAGCACCCCGGACACCTCGTCGTCGGTGGGGTGCCGGACGCCGGCGAGATCAGTCGGCTGCTCGGCGAGCAGGGGCTGTGGGTCCGCGAGCTGATGCCGCTGCGGCCCGACCTGGAGAGCGTCTTCCTGGAGCTGACCGGCGACGGGATGGAGCGTCCCGAGCTGCCCGGACCGGCCTACGAGCCGGCGCCCGCCGGTCCCGGCGAGGGCCGGCTCATCGACCTCGACGTGACCGTCGACGACGCCAGGGGGGCGAGGGCGTGAACCTGGTACGGGCCGAGCTGGAGCGACTGGCCGTGCGCCGCTTCGTCCAGCTCATGCTGGCGCTGCTGGTGCTGGCGTTCGCGGTGACCGCGGTGACCACCCTGGTCGGCTCGCACCGGCCGTCGCCGACCGAGGTCGCCGAGGCCCAGCAGGCGGCGGCCCAGGAGCGGCAGGCCCTGGAGGCCACGTACCAGCGGTGCCTGGCGGCCGTGCGGGGCACCCTGCCGCCGGAGGAGGCGGACAGCTTCCCGGACGACTGCACGGCGTTCGACTCTGCCCAGCGGGACCGGCTGCCGGTGGCCGCCGACCACCTCCAGGGGGTGTTCAACTTCGCCAACCAGGCCCGCCCGCTGCTGTACTTCCTGATCCTCTTCCTGGTGCTGTTCGGATTCCTGGTCGGCGCCTCGTACATCGGGGCGGACCTGTCCACCGGCGGGGTGGTCAACCTGCTGATCTGGCGGCCCCGGCGGATCGCCGTGTTCGGCGCGAAGCTGGGCACGCTGCTCGGCGCGCTGACGGTGGTGTCGGTGCTGGCGTCGGCGGCGTACCTGGGCGCGTTCTGGCTGGTGGGGCAGACCGCCGGGATGCCCGGCGTGACCGACGGGGACTTCTGGCCGTCGCTGGGGCTGCTCTGGGCGCGCGGGGTGGTGCTGGTGCTGTTCGCCGCGACGGCCGGCTTCGCCATCGCCACCCTCGGCCGGCGGACGGCGGCGGCGCTCGGCGCGGTGACCGCGTACGCGGTGGTGTGGGAACTCGGCCTGCGGGTGGTCATGGAGGTGGTGAACATCCCGCGGGGCGAGGACTGGATGCTCTCCACCTACCTCGACGCCTGGCTGACCGGCGAGGCCCGGCTCGCCGACGCCACCACGTGCCAGGGCGTGTCCGGCTACTGCGACGGCAGCTACCAGCTCGGCTGGGGGCTCGGGCTGGCGGTCCTGCTGGCGCTGACCGGCGGGCTGACGGTGGCCGCGTTCGCCGCGTTCCGCCGCCGCGACCTGATCTGACCCGCGCCCGGGGTGCGGCAACTTGTTGCAGCGCCCCGGGCAATGGTGAAGAATTCCTCCGCGTGACGGACGCGCGGTCAGCCCACGGTGCTGCCGAACACCTCGTCCCGCACGGCGTCGAGGGCGGTGCGCAGCGCGCCGTTCAGGATCGGCTCCTCGGTCAGCCCGGTCGGCACCACCCGGGGACGGACCAGGGTTATCGCGGCCACCTCGCGCTGCACCCGCTCGGCCAGCGCCGTGCCCCCGGCCTGCCCGACCTCCCCCGCCAGCACCACCAGCGGCGGGTCGAGCACCACGCAGGTGCTCGCCACGCCCAGCGCCAGCCGACGGGCCAGCTCGTCGAGCACCGGGGCGGCGTCGGCCTCGACCGCCGCGCGTACCGCGCCGGCGGCGTCGTCGGCGACGAAGCCGTGCTCCCCGGCCACCGCCAGCACCGCGTCGGCACCGGCGAGCTGCTGGAAGGCCGGCTTGGCCCGCCGGGACACGTCGCGCGGGATCGGCGCCCCGGGCACCGGCAGGTAGCCGATCTCGCCGGCCGCGCCGCTGCTGCCGTGGTGCAGCCGGCCGCCCAGCATGATCGCCAGGCCGACGCCCGCGCCCACCCAGACCAGCACGAAGTCGCTCAGCTCTCGGGCCGCGCCGGACTGCGCCTCGGCCACGGCGGCCAGGTTGACGTCGTTCTCGAAGACCACCGGGGTGTCCAGGTCCTCGCGCAGCGCGGCGAGCAGGCCCCGGTGCCAGCGCGGCAGGTTGAACGCGAAGGTGATGTCACCGGTGCCCGGATCGACCAGACCGGGGGTGCCCAGCACCACCCGGCGCACGCTGGACAGTTCGGCCCCGGCGCTGCTCGCGGCCTGGACGACGGCCTTGTGCACCACGCCAACCGGGTCGTCGGTGTCCCCGGTGGACTGCTCCACCCGACCGCTCACCGCGCCGGTGATGTCCGCGCAGGCCGCGACCACCCGCTCCGCGCCCACCTCCACCCCCACCACGTACGCGCTGCCGGGCCGGACGGCGTAGAGCTGGGCGTTCGGGCCCCGCCCGCCGGCCTGCTCGCCGACCCGGGTGACCAGCCCGCGTCCCTCCAGCCGCTCGACCAGCTGGGACGCGGTGACCTTGGACAGCCCGGTCAGCTCGCCGATCCGGGCCCGGGTCAGCGGCCCGCGTTCGAGGAGCAGCTCCAGCGCCGCACGATCGTTGAGCGCCCGTAACAGGCGGGGGGTGCCGGGCAGCCGAGTCGCACTCATGCCACGTCCTCTAGTTTTCCGTAAACTTTGCTAACCACTAACCGACCTGCAGACGGGTGCCCGTAGCGTAACGGCCGCCCGGAAACGGGGTGGTCGGACGACCCGGCAGCCGCCAGGGTCCCGCCGGCGGCCCCGCGCGACGTTCGTGCCCTCGGGGCACCGGAAGGGGACAATCTCGTGGGGACCGATCCAGGACTGCGCCGACTCGCGCTGGGCACCCTGCTCGCCGCGTACCCGGGGCCGGTACCGCCGGGCTGGGCAGTCGACCTGGTCGGCGAGGGGCTGGCCGGGCACACCCTGTTCGGCACGAACGTGCACGACACCGCCCAGGTCGCGGCGAGCACGGCAGCGCTGCGCGCGGCCCGGCCCGACGTGCTGGTCGCCATCGACGAGGAGGGTGGCGACGTCACCCGGCTGGCCCACGCCACCGGCAGCCCGTACCCGGGCAACGCCGCGCTCGGCGCGGTCGACGACCCGGCGCTGACCGAGCTGGTGTACGCGGCCATCGGGGCCGAGCTGGCCGCGCTCGGGATCACCGTCGACCTGGCGCCGACCGTGGACGTGAACACCGCCGACGAGAACCCGGTGATCGGCACCCGCTCGTTCGGCGCCGACCCGGCCCGGGTGGCCGTGCACTCGGCCGCCGCCGTCGCCGGCCTCCAGTCGACCGGCGTCGCCGCCTGCGCCAAGCACTTCCCCGGCCACGGCGCGACGATCGCCGACTCCCATCACGAGCTGCCGACCGTGGACGTGCCGTCGGCCGTCCTCCGCGAGCGGGACCTGCCGCCGTTCGCCGCGGTCGTCGAGGCCGGGGTGCGGTCGATCATGACGGCGCACATCCGGGTACCCGCGCTGACCGGGGACGACCCGGCCACCTTCAGCCGGGCGGTCCTGGTCGACCTGCTGCGCCGTGAGTACGGCTTCACCGGGACCGTGATCACCGACGCGCTGGAGATGAAGGGCGCGGCGCTCGCCGCCGGGGGCATCGGCCCGGCCGCGGTCCGTGCGCTCGCCGCCGGGGCGGACCTGCTCTGCATCGGTTTCAGAGTCGACGCCGAACTGGTCGAACGGGTGGTCGCCGAGATCGTCGACGCGCTCGGTGACGGCCGGCTGGACCGGGCCCGGGTCGAGGATGCCGCCGGTCGGGCCGCGGCGCTCGCCGCCTGGACCCGGGCCGCCAGCGCGCCGACCCCCACCCCTGCCGACCTGGGGTACGCCGCCGCGCGGCGCGCCGTCCGCGTCGAGGGCGATGTCACCGGGCTGGACCGGCCGCTGGTGGTGCAGTTGCACGCGGCGTCCACGATCGCCGAGGGGCGGGTGCCGTGGGGGCTCGGCCCGCACCTGGCCGGGCTGGAGGAGCTGCGGGTGGTGGCCGCCGAGACCGACCCGGCGTCCCTGCGCGGGCTCGCCGGGGCCCGGCCCATCGTGCTGGTGGGCCGGCACCTGCACCGGCTCCCCGGGGGCGCCGGCCTGGTCGACGCGCTGGCCGCCACGCACCCGGTGACCGTGGTCGAGATGGGCTGGCCGGGCCGGTGGCGGCCGGCCGGCGCCCGGGCGTTCGTCACCACGTACGGGGCCAGCCACGCCAACGGGCGGGCTGCGGCCGAGGCGCTCGGCCTGGCCGGCTGACCGGCCGGGGCACCGACGACCCGCACGCAGTGTCACCAACACCGGAGAACCGCCCGGATCGCTGCGCCGCAGGTCAAGTCCGCTAGACGACACCGTCGACCCGCCGTTCACCTATTGCCCGACCCATGCTCGATACGTAGCGTCATGGGCGGGACGGCGGCCGTCGAAGCCACCGGTCGTCCCACGGAAGGACCTGGGGGAAGGCTGCGGACCGTGGATCCGGCCCGGGATCCACGGTCCGCGCCCTGCCGGTGCGCCCCGCGCGCCGTCAGCGCCGGTCCGGAGCGCCGAGCCCGGCCGATCCAGGGCCGGGGCCGGGCCGAACCCACGGCCAGGGCGGGCCAATGCCCGGCCCGGTCAACGGTTCACGGCGGGTAGACCCCGAACGACCGCCAGCCCCGGTCCGGGAAACCGGCGGCCTGCGCGACCCGCGCCGACGCGACGTTCGCCGGGTCGTGCCGGTACGTCGGCACCGCGCCCTCGTCGAGCACCCGCCGGGCGGCCCGGGCGACCAGCCTGCGGGCCAGTCCCCGCCCCCGGGCGGCAGGCACGGTGCCGACCGCCAACTCGTGGCCGTGCGCGTCGTGCCGCTTGATCGCCGCGCCGGCCAGATACCGCCCGTCGGCGTCCCGCACCACGAGCACGTCACGATCGAACAGCCGCAACCAGCGGGGCAGGCCCGGCTCGGTCGGTGCGATCCACTCCCCCACGTCGGGCAGCGGTGCGGGGGCCAGGGTCCACCGGAACACGTCCTCGTGGCACACCCACCCTGGGTGGTCCACGGTGGCCGGCAGGCCGGCGAACAGCCGCCGCTGCGACCCTGCGGACAGCGCCCGGACCGCCGGGACGTGCCGGGGCGCCACCGAGAGCACCGTGCCGTGGCCGTCGCCGACCGCGATCGCCGGGCGAAGCCGGCCGTCCCAGGCGGGCAGCGCACGCCGGTACGAGCGGACCACGTGCAGCCCGGGACCGGCCGGCCACTGCCCGAGCCAGGCCACCAGGTGCAGGTACAGCCGCCGGTCGAGCACCGGTCACCCCCTCCGCGCCGCCGGCCCGCACCCCGCGCCGGCCCAACAAGATCACCGTACGCCGCCCCGGCCCCACCCGTCCCCGCCCGACCTGTTGATCAAGAGGTTTACGTCAACGGGGAACGTCTCCGTGACGCAAACTCCTTGATCACCGGAGCCGGGAGGGGCCGGAGGGTGCGGGGCGCGGCTGCCTGGCGCCGATCCACCCACGACATCAGCTCCAAAGGAGCCGGGTGGCGGGCGGCGGGTGGCGGGCGGCGGGGCGGCGGGGCGGCGGGCGATGGTCGGAGTGGTCGGCCGGCGTTCGGTCGGCGGGGGTCAGTGGCCGGAGGGGTCGACGCCTGCGTGGTCGACAGGTGTCCGGGAATCGCGGCCGTGGTGGTCGGGGCCGTGGTGGTCGTGGTCGGGGCCGTGGTGGTAGTGGTGCACGGCCGCGTGGCCGCGTCCCCGGGCGATCAGCGCCCGGTTGACCGGGACGGTGACCAGGAAGGCCACGGCCAGCGCCCCGACCAGGCTGGCCCAGAACAGCCAACTGGTCAGGCCGGCCTCCATGGCGCCGGGGACGGCCAGCACCACGCCGTTGTCGACCACCTCCATGACCAGGATGCTCACCGTGTCGGCGGCCAGCGCCACCCCGGCCGCCTGGCGCAGCGGCACACCCGAGCGCAGCACCGGCCGGATGGTCAGCGAGTACCCGAAGAGGAAGGCCAGGACCACGGCGAGCAGGACGGTCGGCAGGGTCGACCAGCCCAGGGCGGTGCCGATGACCATGCCGAGCACCTCGCCGATGGCGCAGCCGGTGAGGCAGTGCAGGGTGGCCGCGACGGCAAGCCGGGTGAGATTCGCGTTCTCCATGCCGGCGACCGCATACCCCCTAGGGGTATATGCCAAGCGATGTCCGTCACTATTCAGCATCAGCGGAGCGCCGGTCGGTCAGCCCACGGCCGGTCACGGCCGGACCAGTTCGACGAACCAGCGGCCGTCGGCCGGCAGCACGGCCGCGACCGTCAGCCCGGCGGCCACTGCCAGCGGCCGGGCCAGCTCCACCCCGGCCCGCGCCCAGCGGAAGGGTGGCCCAACCGCCCTGGCATCATCGGACAGGCCGGAACCGGCCGGCGGGCCAGTGCCACCGGATGGCCTGGACCCACCGGACGGGCTGGAACCACCGGACGGGCTGGAACCACCGGACGGGCCGAAGGTGAGCCGGGCCCCGCCGCGCCACAGCCCGGAACCCGGCGGGCCGAACTCGACCAGGGCGCTGCCCCCCGGACGGACCAGCCCGGCGCAGCGGCGCAGCAGGCGGACCGGGTCGCCGCCGATGCCCAGGTTGCCGTCGACCAGCAGCGCGTGCGCCCAGCGGCCCTCGCCGGGCAGCGGACCGAAGAGGTCACGGCGCAGCGCGACCGCGCCCCGGGCCCGGGCGAGCCGGACCGCCGCCGCCGAGACGTCCACACCGAGGGCGACCAGGCCGCGTGCGGTCAGCGCCGCCGCGAGCCGGCCCGGTCCGCAGCCGAGGTCGATGGTGGGGCCGACGCAGTGCTCCACCACCGCCGCCAGCGCCGGCTCCGGCCGCCCGTGCCAGCGGCGCACCGGAAGCGGCACCCGGGCGCCGTCGTCCGTCACCAGACACCACCCGTCGGTCTCCGGCGGCTCGGCCAGCGCCTCCTCGAACCCGCCGAACAGCACGGCCGGCCCGGTCACCGGGCACCTCCCGCCCGGAGTCGCCGCCGGGAGGAAGGCGCGGCGGGACCAGGTTCGCCGGCGGACCCCACCCCACCGGGCTCGGCGGCGTCGGGCACCCCTCGCGCGTCGCCGCCCCCGAGAGCCGGCGACGGACCGGGAACTGGTGACAGGTCGGCGACCGGGGGCAGACCGGCGACCCGGGGCAGGCCGGCGGCGATCCGCCGGACGGCGCGGGCGAACCGGCTCTCGGCGGCCTCCCGGGCGACGGCCAGCGCGGTCGCCCAGTCGTCCACGTCGGAGCGGGTGGGCAACAGGGCGACCCGCAGTCCCCGCCCGACCAGGGCCGCCCGGGTCAGCCGTCCGGTGTCCGGCGTCGACATCGGCACGCCGCGTAGGGCCGCCGCCGCCTCGGGGTCGCGCAGGCCCAGCGCCCACCAGCCGCCGTCGGCGGCGGGCCCGAGCAGGGCGTCCGGGGCGTCCGCCCCGACCAGCCGGGACGCTGCCGCGGCCAACAGGTCCGGGCCGAGCTGCGGGGTGTCCATGCCGATCTGGAGGACCGGGCGGCCGGGGAACGCCGCCCCGGCGTCGGCGTGCGCGTGGGCGAGGCGCTCGTCGAGTCCGACGCCGCGCTGCGGCAGCAGGTGCCAGCCAGCCAGCGCGGCCCGGATCTGCGGCGCGCGTACCGCCCCGGCCAGCCGGCCGGCGTGGGCCAGCACGGGGACGGCGTCGGGCACGGCGCGGACCGCGTCCAGGGTGTCCAGCAGCGCCGCCGCGGCCACCTCGGCCGCGCCGGCGGGATCGGCCGGCGGGCAGAGCCGGGTCTTCACCCGGCCGGGCACCGGGGCCTTTGCGAGCACCAGCAGCACGGTCACCGGGCCTCACCCCCGGGGGCCACGGCCACGGCCGGGTCGGGCTCCGGCGGGCCGCCGGTGGCCGGCCGCACCCCGGCGCGCAGCACGGCGGCCATGTCCCGCACGGCGCGGGCGGTGCCGCGTACCGAGCCGGAGACCTTGGAGCGGGTGCCGGCGGCGCGCGGGGCGTACGGCACGTCCAGCTCGACGATCCGCCAGCCGGCGGTGGCCGCGCGCAGCAGCAGCTCCAGCGGGTACCCGAAGGCCCGGTCCGCGACGCCCAGTTCCAGCAGCGCCGCCCTGCGGGTCACCCTGATCGGGCTCAGGTCGTGCACCGGTACGCCCCGGCGGCGCAGCCCGGCGGCGATCAGCGCGTTGCCGGCCCGGGCGTGCCACGGCCAGGCAGTCACCGACACCGGGCGGCGCCGGCCGGCCACCAGGTCGGCCCGGCCCCGCGTCACCGGGGCGGCGAGCCGGGGCAGCTCGGCCGGGTCGAACGAGCCGTCCGCGTCGAGGACGCAGACCAGCTCGCTCTCGGCGGCCAGCAGCCCGGTGTGCACCGCCGCCCCGTAGCCGCGCCGGGGCTCGTGCACCACCCGGGCGCCGTGCCGGGCGGCCACCTCGGGGGAGCCGTCGGTGGAGCCGTTGTCCACCACCAGGGCGCGGTAGCCGGGCGGCAGCCCGGCGAGCACGCCCGGCAGGGCCGCGGCCTCGTCCAGGCACGGCAGCACCACGTCGATCCAGGTATCCATGAATCGGACGGTAGGCCGCCGCACCCCAGCTCAGAGCCACTTTCGGGGTTACGGAACCCTTATGCTCCGGCGGATTGTTACGAGTCCCCGACGGTCCGACGGATCGGCCCGCCGACGCACCGAACGGGCCGTAGCCTCGCGCTCACCATGACCACCCACCCGCCCCGGACGACCGCCCACCGGCCGGCCGGCCCCGCCCGCCCGGCCGCCGGCCGGCGCCGCGACCTGACCGTGCTGGCGGTCGAGGCGGCGCTGCTCGGCGCGGCGGTCGTCGTCGGCGCGGTGCTCAACGCGCGCGGCGCCGGCCTGCACGCCGACGCCGCCCCGCTGTACGCCACCTGGCGACCGCACGTCGGCTGGGGCACCGGGCCGGCCCTGCTGGTCGCCGCCGTCGTCGTCCGGTACGGCCCGGGGCTGGCCCGCCGTGCCCCGTGGGCCCGGCTGCTGGCCGCCGGCTACCTCGCCACCCTGGCCTGGACGCTGAGCCTGGCGCTGGTGGACGGCTGGTCGGCCGGGCTCACCCGGCGGCTCACCGTGCAGGCGGAGTACCTGCACGAGGTGCCCGGGGTGCGGGACGTGCCGGCGATGCTGGCCGGATTCACCGGCCGGATCCTCGACTTCGGCCCCGACTCGTGGTCCACCCACACCGCCGCCCACCCGCCGGGCGCGCTGCTGATCTTCGTCGGGCTGGACCGGATCGGGCTGGGCGGGGGCGCCTGGGCGGCGCTGGCCTGCGTGCTGGCCGGGGCAACGGTCAGCGTGTCGGTGCCGGTCGCCCTGCGGGCGCTCGGCGCCGAGGCCGCCGCGCGGGCGGCGCTGCCGTTGCTGGTGCTGCTGCCCGGCGCGGTGTGGGTGGGCGCGTCGGCGGACGGGATCTTCGCCGCCGTGGTGGCGGCCGGGCTGGCGCTGCTGGCCCGCCCCGGGCGATGGGCGGCGCTGCCGGCCGGCCTGCTGCTCGGATACGCGCTGCACCTGTCGTACGGGCTGGTGCTGGCCGGGGTGCTGGCGCTGGCCGTGGTGACGCTGCGGCCGGCCGACCGGTGGCGGACGCTGGCGCTGGCCGGGGCGGGGGTCGCCGCCGTGACCGGGGCCTTCGTGGCCGCCGGCTTCTGGTGGCTGGACGGGTACCACCTGGTCGTCGAGCGCTACTACCAGGGCTGGGCCGCGGACCGCCCGTACGGCTACTGGGTGTGGGCGAACCTGGCCGCCCTGCTGCTGGCCGCCGGCCCGGTGGCCGGCCCGGCGCTGGCCCGGGCGGTGGGACCGGCCGTGGCGGACGCGCGCCGCGCCCTGGCCGCCGCCCGCGTCCGGCGCGCGGACGGACCGGCCACCGGGTCACCGGTCCGGCGCGACCCGGCGGTGTGGCTGCCGGTGGCCGCCGCCGTGGCGGTGCTCGCCGCCGACGCCTCCGGGCTGTCCAAGGCCGAGGTGGAGCGGATCTGGCTGCCGTTCGCGGTCTGGCTGCCGGTCGCCGCCGCCCGGCTGCCGGCCGTCGACCGGCGGTGGTGGCTGGCCGGGCAGGCGGCCGTCGCGCTGGCGGTCAACCACCTGCTCTGGACGGTGTCCTGACGGTCGCCGGCTCGCGCAGCTCGGCGGTGGCGAACCCGGCCACCCCCTCGGCGAAGCCGACCCGGGCCCGGTAGCCGAGCAGGTCGGCGGCCCGGGACGGGTCGGCCACCACGTGCCGCACGTCGGCGGTCCGCGCGCCGCCGACCACCTCCGGATCCGGGCCGGCCATCGCGGCAGCCAGCTCCCGGGCCAGCTCGCCGATGGTGTGCGGCTCACCGGAGCAGACGTTGACCGGGGTCAGCGGCTGCGGGGCCTCGGTGCTCAGCGCCAGCAGGTTGGCCCGGGCCACGTCGGCGACGTGCACGAAGTCGCGGCGCTGCCGGCCGTCCTCCAGCACCCGGGGGGCACGCCCGCCGGCCAGCGCCGACCGGAAGATCGAGGCCACCCCGGCGTACGGGGTGTCGCGGGGCATCCGGGGGCCGTACACGTTGTGGTAGCGCAGCGCCCACACCCTGCCGCCGGTCTGCGCCGCCCACGCCCCGGCCAGGTGTTCCTGGGCCAACTTGGTGGCCGCGTACGTGCTGCGCGGCTCCAGCGGCGCGTCCTCGGGCACCAGCCCGGGGGTGAGGGCGACGCCGCACCCGGGGCAGGTCGGGTCGTACCGGCCGGCGGCGACGTCGGCGTCGCGGCGACGGCCGGGGCGGACCACACCGTGCTGCGGGCAGTGGTAGCGCCCCTCGCCGTAGACCACCATCGAGCTGGCCAGCACCAGCCGCCGCACGCCGGCCCGGTGCAGCGCGGCGAGCAGCACGGCGGTGCCGAGGTCGTTGTGCCCGGCGTACGCGGGGGCGTCGGACGGGTCGAGGCCGTGGCCGACCATCGCGGCCTGGTGGCAGACGGCGTCCACCCCGGGCAGCAGCCGGTCCAACAGCTCCGGGTCGCGCACGTCGCCGCGCACCAGGTCGTGCCGGGCCGACCAGGGCGGCGCCGCCGCGCCGTGCGCCTCGGGCAGCAGGGCGTCCAGCGCGACCACCTGGTGCCCGTGGGCGACCAGCAGGTCGGCGACGTGTGAGCCGATGAAACCGGCCGCGCCGGTGAGCAGGATCCGCACCCCGACCAGGCTAGGCCGGCCGGGCCCCGGGCGGGCCGGGTCGGAAGAACCTCGTGACGGACCGACTCCCCGGGGCGACGACCAGGTGGCTGTGCGGGGCACCGGTTCGCCCCCGTCGGGCCCTTGGCGGATTGAGTCGCCCGGCGGGCGGGTAGACGTGCAGAGCATCCACCGACGGCTGTCGGTTCGTCGTCCGGTTGCCGATGGCGGGAACCGGACTCATCGATCGAACGTCATACCTATTTTCATACATGTACAACTTTCTCTGGGACGGTATGGTCATGCCGAATCTGCCTGATGACCGGTATCAGCAGGACACCGAGCGCCACTGGCGGGGGGCCGGAGGTGGGCGGTTCCCCACGCAGCCGGCGTACCGCGAGGTGCGCGACGCGCGCCACACGGAGCCCGCGCTGTCCTGGGCGGAGCTGAACCGGCTGCCGGCCGGCGTCTCCACCCGGCGCGGCCTCACCGCCCGCTGAGCCGACGCGGACGGGGCTCAGAGCTCGGCGGCGATGGCCTTGGCGCTGTCCACGTCGGGGCCGGGCAGCGGGACGAAGATGGTCCGCCGGTAGTACTCCAGCTCGCGGATGCTCTCCCGGATGTCGGCCAGCGCCCGGTGGGCCAGCCCCTTCTGCGGCTGCCCGAAGTACACCCGCGGGTACCAGCGCCGGCACAGCTCCTTGATGGAGGAGACGTCGATCATCCGGTAGTGCAGGTGCGCGTCCAGGCGCGGCATGTCCCGGGTGATGAAGCCCCGGTCGGTGGCGATCGAGTTGCCGCACAGCGGCGCGGTGCGCGGATCCCGGACGTGGCTGGTGACGTAGTCGAGCACCAGGTCCTCGGCCTCGGCCAGGGTCACGGCCGAGCGCCGGACCTCCTCGGTGAGACCGGACTTGCCGTGCATGGTCCGGACGATCTCCGGCATCCCCGCCAGCGCCGCCTCGTCGGCGTGGATCACCACGTCGACGCCGTCACCGAGCACGTTGAGGTCGGGGTCGGTGACGAGCGCGGCGACCTCGATCAGGGCGTCCCTGCCGAGGTCCAACCCGGTCATCTCACAGTCGATCCAGACGAGGAGATCAGCCACGGGCACAGCCTACGCGCAGCCCACGCCCACGCGCCTCGGCACTGTCGGCGGATCGGACCGTTAGGGTTTCCCCGTGCCAGCTGAACCGATCGCGCCACCCTCCGTCACCGCCGACGAGCCGGGCGGCCGCAGGGTCCGCCGGCTGGTCACGGCGCTGGCCCTGGCGGCCGTTCTCCCGGCGTTGTACCTGCCCGGGCTGGTGCACGACTTCTTCGACCTGAAGATCTACATGCGGGCGATGCACTGGTGGGCCGACGGCCACCCGCTCTACGACTACGCGCAGCCGGACCGGGTCCAGGGCGAGCTGTACTTCACCTACCCGCCGCTGAGCGCGTTGCTGCTGCGCCCGTTCGCGCTGCTGCCGTTGGGCCTCACGATCGCGGTCTTCACGATCCTGACCGCGCTCGCCGTGGTGGTGACCACCCGGTGGCTGCTCGCCCCCGTCATCGCCCGGCACGGCCTGCCCCGGACGTTCACGCTCACCGTCGCGGTGCTGCTGGTCTTCGCGGTGGAGAGCACCCGGGAGACGATCACCTTCGGACAGATCAACATGCTGCTGGTCGTGCTGATCCTGGCGGACCTGCTCTTCGCGGTGCCGCAGGGGCGGCGCTGGGCGGGGGTGGGCGTCGGGCTGGCCACCGCACTGAAGCTCTACCCCGGCATCTTCATCGTCTACCTGCTGGCGACCCGCCGCTGGCGGGACGCGGCGGTGGCGTCGGTGACCGCCGCCGGGGCGACGCTGCTCGCGGCGGCCGTGGCCCCGTCCGACTCGTGGCGGTTCTGGACCCACGAGCTGTGGGCGACCAACCGGGTCGGGCGCACCGACTACACCGGCAACCAGTCACTGTTCGGGCTGCTCAGCCGGCTCACCGCGCCGGCCGAGCCGAACCGGGCGCTGTGGCTCGCGCTGGCCCTGCTCGTCGCCGGGTACGGGCTGTGGCGGGCCGCCCGCGCCGCCTCGGCCGGGGACGCGCTCACCGGCCTGACCCTGAGCGGGCTGGTCGGCGCGCTGGTCAGCCCGATCACCTGGACCCACCACATCTACTGGTTCGTCCCGGCGGTGGTGGCGCTGGCCGACGCGGCGCTGGCCGTGGACCCGGCCACGCCCGGCGGGGCGCGACGGCGCCGGTGGCTGACCGGGCTGGCCGTGTTCACCGGCGCGGTGATCATCTACGGCGTGGTCTCGTTCCACGACTGGGGGGTGGCCCCGGTGCGTACGGACTCGCCCGGGGAGTTCCTGGTCCGCAACACGTACGTGCTGCTGAGCCTGCTGCTGCTGGCGGCCCTGCCGGTCGCCCGACGGGGCAGGCCGACCGCCACCCAGGACAAGAAATCGCACCAAATGGACAGAACTCCCAAGTAGCGCCGATACCGGCTAACCTTTCCCATACCTCGGGCATGCCCCGTGGCACCGATCCCCCGGTGCAGGCGGCCCTCCGCGTCGGCAGCGCGGAGGGCCGTTCGCCGGGCACCGGTCAGGAGGGCTGGCGGGTGCGGACCGGACCGGGCGCGGCCGGGCGGATGCGGCGGGGCTCGATGCGCACCGGCCGGGCCGTGGCCTCCGGGGTCAGCGGCGGCCAGGCCAGTGGCGCCGGCCGGGACGGCTGGCCGAGGTCGGCCAGGGTGGCCGGGCGGCGGGCCGGGGCCGGCCCCAGCGCCGGGCGGGGCCGGCCGGCGGGCGGACCCACCGCCACCAGTTGCCGTTCGGCGGGGACCGCCGGGGCCGGGGCGGGGCCGGCACCGAGCGCGTCGAGCGAGGTCACCCCGAGCCGGCCGGCGAGCACCGGCACCTGGTCGGGCTCGACCACGAAGACCACCTCGCGGGGGCGCACCGGTCGAAGCAGGAGCACGGCGGACACCACCAGCAGGCCACCCAGGACGATCAGCACCCACACGGCCACGGGGAGCCACCCGGCGGCGGGTTCCGCCCGGAGGTCCACCGCGCCGATCCGGGCGGCGAGGCCGCCGACGGGGTCGACCCGCCGGGCGGCGAGGCCGAGCGCGGCGCCGGCCAGCAGCGCCGGGATCCCGATGGTGAGCAGCAGCATGCCGACGAGCGCGCGAGCGAACCGCATCCGTGTCGTTTCCTTCCGTGGCCGGGTACCCGGACGACCATACCGAGGCAAATCGCACAATCACCCGATATCACCAGCAACGGCGTGCGGCGGCGCGGAAAACGGGACTGGCCCGCCGGTACGGACCGGCGGGCCAGCGGACGGAGGGACGGCTCAGGACCTCGCGGCCGGCCCCCGCCGGGTACGGGCGAACGCGAGGCCGCCCAGGACCAGGCCGGCCAGCCCGGCGACCAGCCCCGCCACCCCGAACGCGGTGCCCGCGCCGCCGTCGGAGTCGTCATCGTCGGCGTCCGCGCCGGCGGCTGCCACGGCCGGCGTCGACGCCCCCGCCGAGGGAGCCGCCGAGGGGGCCGCCGCGGTCAGGGTGAGCACCGGCGCGGGCTTCGCCGGCTCCTCGGCCCCGGGGGTCGGCTCCTCGATCCAGCGCACCACGTTGCCGTCCGAGTACGTCTGGAGCGCCTTGAACACCATCGTGTCGACCTGCGGCAGCGGCCCCATCGAGACCGGGAACTCCTGGAACTGGCCCGGCTTGACCGCCGCGTCGCCGGTCGCCGTCCAGGTGATCTTCGACACCGCCTCGGTGACCTCGCTGCCGTGCACCTGCACCGGCGGGTCCACCTTGCGCTTCTCCATCGTCACCGTCCAGCCCGGCACCGGCATGGTGGACACCGAACCGACCGGCGCGTTCTCCGGCAGCACCACCTCGACCTTGGTCGTCGACGCCTCGTCGCTCTCGTTCGGCACCCGGAACGCGAACCGGCCGTAGCCGCCCTGGGTCGCCTCCTTCGGGTTGACCGAGACGTGCGCGGAGGCGGGCGCGGCCACGCCGAGCACCACGGCGGCGACGCCGAGGGCGAGGACGGCCGCGGTTGCGGAACGCCGGTGACGGAGCATGGGAACTGCCTCTCTCTAGCGGATGTTCACGGTGGCACTCACCGTGGCCTGGTCGACGTCCGAGGTCCGGACGGTGAAGCGGAGCTGCCACTCCCCCGCGGCGGGCAGGTTGATCTCCCCGGTCACGTGGTTGTCGGTCAGCGGCAGCAACGGAATCTCGATCGGCTCGATCCCGGCCGACGGCAGCGCGGCGGTGGCCGTCCACTCCTCCACCGGCTGCGGGCGGTTGTCCTTCGTGTACGCGTACAGGTGCAGCGAGTTGTTGCCCCGCTCGGCCGGGTCCATCTCGACCTGGAGGGAGTAGAGCGGGCTGGACAGCGTGGTGGTGAACAGGCCGGCCTGCGTGCCGGTCACGTCGGCGCCGGCGGTGCGGGCCGGCGGCGTCTGCACCAGGGTCGCCGTCACCGCGAGCACCACCGCGGTGATCGCCAGCTCCGCCCAGACCGCCCGCCGCACCGGGGCCGGCCGCCCCGGGGCGGTGCGCCGGCGCACCAGCGCCCGGGAGTACGCGGCCACGCCGATCACCAGGGCGAACAGCACGATCTTGGCCAGCACCAGCCGCCCGTACGTGGTGTCGACCAGGGCGGCCGGGGTGGCCACCTCGATCAACGCCTGCACCGTGCCGGCGAGCAGCAGCGCCGCGACGGCCAGCGCGGCCCAGCGCGACCAGATCGGCAGGATCGCGTCCAGCTCCCGCTCGTCGGCCCGGCGCAGCAGGAACCCGCCGAGCATCACCAGCCCGCCCAGCCAGACCGCCATGCTGCCCAGGTGCACCGCGTCGACGACCACCGACACGGCCGGGGCGGGTGAGGCGGCCGGGTGCCCGGCCAGCGGCCAGGTGAGCAGCGCCGCGCCGCCGAGGACCGCCAGGATCACCGCGTCGGTGCGGCCCACCGGCCCGGCGAAGAGCGGACGGAGCAGGAACGCCGCCGCCGCGAGCAGGCCCAGCCGGACCAGGTGCGTCATCCCGTACGTGCTGCCCAGCACGTCGCCGAGGCCCGCCCCGGTCACGTCGAACAGCCCGCCCCCGGCGGTGTACGGCACCTGCAACCACAGCTCGGCGAGCGTGGCGAACGTCAGCAGGCCCGACCCCGTCCAGGCCAGCCGGGCCGGCCCCCGGCGGGAGAGCCGGCGCGGCCACAGCGCGCCGAGCACCAGCGCCGGGCCGACCAGCAGCAGCAGCCCCGCGTACCCGAGGTACTTGGCGACCTTGACCCCGCTCTCCACCACCGGGTCGGCCCGGTTGTCGGAGCCGGTGTCCGTTGGCGGCGTCGACGGCGCGCCCACCGAGTAGGTGAACGCGCCGGACACCGGGTGGCTGTCCGCCGAGATCACCCGGTAGCTGATCAGGTACGTACCCCGCCCGGCGGACGGGTCCACCGGCACGGTCACCACCCCGCCCTCGAAGGACGGCTCCCCCCGGTCGGCCCGCGCGCCGTCCGGGGCGATGATCCTGATCTTCCCGGCCACCTTGCGCACCGGCTCGCTGAACGTCAGCACCACCTCGGCCGGCCCGCTGGGCACCACGGCGGACGCGGCGGGACTGCTGCTCACCAGCACCGCGTGGGCGCTCGCGGGGGTGGCCGGGGCCAGCAGCAGGGCAACGACGGTGACCAGCAGGCCGGCGAGCGCGGCCACCCGCGCGAGCCGGCGGCGGGGAGGCCGGATATTGGCAGCAGTCATGCGGGCCATGCTCGCCGACGCGGGGGCCGATCGGCGACCCGGGCCGGCACCCACGTCGACCCTGGCCCGGCGCCCGGGGGCACCCAGCGGGAGCATCGGCCTCACCCGCGCCCCGCCGCGACGGCGACGCCCAGCGCCGCCGACGGCGCCTGCGGGTCCTCGCCGTCCAGCCGCGCCGACAGCGCCGCGCGCACGTCGTCGCAGTTCATGAGCGGGTAGTCGGGCCGGGCACCGGAAAAGTTCCCCGAGTGGGCCACGCCATGGAAGGGCCGAAGGACCCTGCCCGGCCACGCTGTGCCGCGTACCCTGGTGTGACGTGATCCCCGCACCCCGCCACCCTGCCGCCGTCGGTCCGCCCGACGCCACGGGCGCTGGTGCCCGGGGCCCGGCGACGCCCGCCCCCCGGGACGCGACGACGGCCCCTCAGGATGCGGCGACCGACTGGGCGCTGGCCGCGCGCGGCGGCGACCCGGTCGCCCAGGCGGCGTTCGTCCGGGCCACCCAGGCCGAGGTGTGGCGGTTCGCCGCCGCGCTGGTCGACCGGGACAGCGCCGACGACCTCACCCAGGAGACCTACCTGCGCGCGTTCCGGGCGCTGCCCCGCTTCGAGGGGCGCTCCAGCGCCCGGACCTGGCTGCTCGGCATCGCCCGCCGGGCCTGCGCCGACCACCTGCGCACCGTGGTCCGCCGGCGGCGGCTCGCCGAGCGGCTGGTCACCCACGCGCACACCGACCGCCCGTACCCGGACCCCGCCGGGCAGCTCGGCGCCGCCGACCTGGTCCGCCGGCTGCCCGCCGAACGGCGCGGGGCGTTCGTGCTCACCCAGCTCCTCGGCCTGTCGTACGCGGAGGCCGCCACCGTGGAGGGGGTGCCCGTCGGCACCATCCGCTCCCGGGTGGCCCGGGCCCGCGCCGACCTGGTCGAGGCGGCCGGCGACGCGCTCGCCGGATGACCGGGAACTTCCGTCGGAGCCGGGGCGACCAATGACCATGACCGTACGACGCACCGGGGCCGTCCGCTGGCCCGCCGTCCGCCCGTGGCTGGGCGTCGCCGTCCGGCTCGGGCTCGCCACCGTCTGGCTGGTCGCCGGCGGGGCCAAGGTCGGCGACCTGGCCGCCTCCGGGCGCGCCGTCAACGCGTACCAGGTGCTGCCGTACGACGCCGCGACGGTGGTCGGCGCGGCGCTGCCCTTCGTCGAGCTGGCCCTGGGACTGCTGCTGCTGGTGGGGCTGGCCACCCGGCTGGCCGCCGGGGTGTCGGCCGCGCTGCTGGTGGTCTTCGTCGCCGGCATCGTCTCGGCCTGGTCCCGCGGCCTGGCCATCGACTGCGGCTGCTTCGGCAGCGGCGGGCAGCTCGCCGCCGGGCAGACCCCGAGCTACCTCCCGGAGATCCTCCGGGACCTGGGATTCCTGGCGCTGGCCGGATTCCTGTTGATTTGGCCCCGCACCCCCGTCTCCGTGGACGGCTGGCTCGCGGGCGCATCCGTGGAGGACGAGGATGAGTAGTCGCAAGGGACAGCGGGACGCCGCCCGGGTGGTCCGGCAGCAACTGGCCCGGGAGCGCCGCCGACGGCGGACCCTCTGGACCTCGGTGGCGGCGGTCGCCGTGCTGGTGATCGCCGGCGGGATCGGCTGGGCCGTCTGGTCCAGCCAGCGCTCCAGCACCTTCACCGCCCCGCCCGGCGCGACCGAGAACGGCACCGGCGTCGCGTACGGGACCGGGCCGGCCACCATCGACCTGTACGAGGACTTCCTCTGCCCGGCCTGCAAGCAGTTCCAGCAGACCAGCGGCGCGACGATCGAACAGTTGGTCAACGAGGGCAAGGCCCGGGTCGTCTTCCACCCGGTGGCCTACCTCAACCGGTTCTCGACCACCGAGTACTCCACCCGGTCCTCGGCCGCCTCCGGCTGCGCGGCCAAGGGCGGCAAGTTCCGGGAGTTCGCCGCCGCGCTGTTCGACCGGCAGCCACCGGAGGGCGGCGCCGGGCTGAGCAACGACGAACTGGTCGACATCGGCGCCGGCGTCGGGCTGGACAGGGACGACTTCTCCTCCTGCGTCTCCGACGGCACGTACCGGGCGTGGACCGAGCACGTCACCGAGGACGCGAGCAAGGCCGGGATCACCGGCACGCCGACGATCAAGGTCAACGGCAAGGAGCTCTCCGACCGCAGCCCCGAGGGCATCACGGCGGCGGTGGCGGCGGCCGGCAAGTGACCCCCGTACCGCCGCGCCGGTTCGGGCTGGTCGTGGCCGCCGCGCTGGTCGCCGTCCTCGGCACCACCACGCCGGCCGCCGCGCACGGCGGGGAGGCCCCGGACGGCACCGACTACCGGGCCGGGGTGACCGGGGTCACCCCGGCCCGCCCAGGGCTGACCGTCCGGGTGGTCGAGGCGGGGGCCCGGCTGGAACTGGTCAACCGCACCGGGCGGCCGGTCGAGGTGGTCGGCTACTCCGGGGAGCCGTACCTGCGGGTCGGGCCGGACGGGGTGTTCGAGAACACCCGCTCCCCGGCGACGTACCTGAACCGGACCCTGTCGGGGGACGCCACCCTGCCCGCCAAGGCCGACCCGGCCGCCGCCCCGGACTGGCGGCGGATCGACGACGGGACGGCCGCCCGCTGGCACGACCGGCGCATCCGGTGGCAGGAGCCCGACCCGCCCGCGCAGGTGCGCGCCGCCCCGGCCCGGGAGCAGCGGGTCCTGGACTGGGCGGTGCCGTTGCGCGACGGCACCGAGCCCGTGGAGATCCGGGGCACCCTCGACTGGGTGCCGCCGCCGGACCCGTACCCCTGGTGGGTGGCGGCCACGCTCGGCTTCCTGGCGCTGGGCGCCGCCGGGCTGCTGGCCGCCGGCACCGCGGCGGGGGTGCGGGCGCTGGCCGGGGTCGGCGCGGCGCTGGCCGTCGGCGGGGTGGCCGCGATCGGGCTCACCGTCGGCCGGGAGCTGGACGCCGGGGCGTCCGGGGTCGGTGCGGTGCTGGCCGGCCTGCTCACCGGGCAGGTCTGGGCGCTGCTCACCGGCCTGGGGGCGCTCGCGGCGGGCGGGTACGCGCTGGCCCGTCGCCCCGCCGCCGACTTCGCGCTGGCGCTGGCCGGGGCCTGCCTGGCCCTGTTCGTCGGCGTCACCAACCTCGGCGTCCTCGACCGCTCGGTACCCCCTGCCCCCTGGTCCGGTGGCCTGGCCCGCCTCCTGGTCACCCTGGTCCTGGCCGCCGGTGCCGGTGCCACCGCCGCGGGCGTCCTCCGCCTCCGCGCCGCCGCGACCCGCCCCACCCCGACCGCCTCCGACGTCGATCATGGAGTCGCGCTGGGGAACAAATCGTCCTAGAACCCCAGCTACCGGGCACCACGGCTCCTTGATCGGCGCCGGGAGGGCAGCCCCGGTCAGGGGTGGGGGGTGTGGGGGGTGAAGCCGTAGGGGAGTTCCAGGCGGTGGGTCGACAGCAGCTCCTGGTTCGCCAGGAGGGTGCGGGTGGGGGCGTCGGCGACGATGCGGCCCTCGTCGAGGATGACCGAGCGGTCGCACAGCTCCAGCGCGTACGGCAGGTCGTGGGTGACCATCAGCAGCGTCACCGACAGGCTGCGCAGGATCTCCGCCAGCTCCCGCCGTGCCGCCGGGTCGAGGTTCGACGACGGCTCGTCGAGCACCAGGATCTCCGGGCGCATGGCCAGCACGGTCGCCACCGCCACCCGGCGGCGCTGGCCGAACGACAGGTGGTGCGGGGCACGGTCCCGGTGCTCGCCCATCCCCACCGCCGCCAGCGCCTCGTCCACCCGGGCCGCCAGCTCCGCACCGCGCAGCCCCAGGTTGGCCGGGCCGAACGCCACGTCCTCGGCGACGGTGGGCAGGAAGAGCTGGTCGTCCGGGTCCTGGAAGACGATGCCCACCCGGCGGCGGATCTCCGCGAGGGTGCCCCGGTCCCGGCTGACGGTCAGCCCGCCGACGCGCACCGTGCCCTCGGTGGCGGTGAGGATGCCGTTGAGGTGCAGCACCAGGGTGGTCTTGCCGGCGCCGTTCGGGCCGAGCAGCGCCACCCGTTCGCCGCGCGGCACGGCCAGGTCCACCCCGTGCAGGGCGACGTGCCCGTCCGGGTAGGCGTACCGCACGCCGCGCACGTCGAGGGAGACCGGAGCCTGGTTCTGCACGTACCCGATCATGTCAGGGCGACGGCGGTCGCGGCGATGGTGGCCGCGACCAGCGGCACCGCCGCCCCGACCAGCCACTGCCCGGCGGTCGCCGCGCCGGCGCCCTGCCAGACCGCCGGCATCCGGCCGGAGTAGCCGCGCGAAACCATCGCCAGGTAGACCCGCTCGCCGCGCTCGAACGCGCGCAGGAACAGCGCCCCGACGCCGGCGGCGAAGCCGCGTAGCTGCCACAGGAAGCGCGGGTCGTCGCCCCGGGAGACCCGGGCCACCCGCATCCGGCGGGCCTCGCCGACCAGCACGTCCAGGTAGCGCAGCATGAAGGTGGCGATCTGGGTGAGGATCTGTGGGCAGCGCAGCCGGTCCAGGCCGACGATCAGGTCCCGGGTCGTCGTGGTCGCCGCGAGCAGCAGCGACGCCAGTACGCCGAGGGTGCCCTTGGCGATGATGTTCCAGCCGCCGAGCAGCCCGTCGACGGAGAGGCTCAGCCCCGCCACGTCGACCCGCTCGCCCGCCCCGAGGAACGGCAGCGCGAACGCGAACAGCACGAACGGCAGCTCGATCGCCGCCCGGCTGAGCAGCCAGCCCGGCCCCACCCGGGCCAGCCCGGCCACCACCGCGACCAGCAGGGCGTACCCGCCGAAGGCCCAGAACGCCGCGCGCGGGGTGGCCACCACCGCGAGGGTGAACAACACCATCGCGGCGATCTTCACCTCGGGCGGCAGGCGGTGCACCGGCGAGGTCGACTCCCGGTAGAGCACGTGGGCATGGCCGGCCCCCATCGCCGTCCCCGCCTACCGGCTGTTCGCCACGCGCGAGGCGTCGTCGCCGTGCCCGCCGCCGGCCGGGTCGCCGCCGGCCCGGTCGCCCACCGCCCCGTCGCCGCCGGCCGGTCCGGCGACGTGGCCGGCGCCCGGCCGCGGGCCCCGGCGGCGCAGCAGCCAGAACACGCCACCGCCGACGGCAAAGGTGAGCAGCACCCCGAGGACGCCGGAGAGGCCGGTGGAGAGGAAGTCGTTGTCCAGGCCCCGGACGCCGTAGTCGGCCAGCGGGCTGTCGGCCAGCTCGTGGTCCCGCGTCTGCTGGGCCGGGCAGGTGCCGCCGGTGATCTCGCCCTCGGCGTCGACCGTGCAGCCCTTGAGCAGCGACGAGTCCAGCCCGTCCGGGTGCGACGAGGCGTAGTTGCTGACGACGCCGGCCAGCAGCAGGGCGACCAGCAGGCCGCCGACGACGAAGCCCCAGGGACGCTTGCTCATCGGGCACCTCCGGCGACCGGGACGACGGGAGCCGGCGCGGCCGGCTTCAGGGCACGCAGCGCGTACACGAGATCGGGGCGGACCTTCGCGACGGTGACCACGGTGGTCGCGGTGATCAGGCCCTCGCCGATTCCGATCAGCAGGTGGGCGCCGGCCATGGTGCCGGCCAGGCCGGCCAGGTTGCCGCCCAGGTCGGTGGTGCCGCCCAGCCAGTACTGGAGCACGAAGCCCTGGGACGCGACCACCACGCTGACCAGCGCGGAGACGAAGGCGGTCACGGCGAGCCCGACCGGCGTGCGGGGCAGCACCCGCAGCAGCAGGGCGATCAGCAGGTACCCGACGGCGGTGCCGAGGACGGCCATGTTGGTGATGTTCAGCCCGAGCATGGCCACCCCGCCGTCCCCGAAGACCAGCGCCTGCACGACCAGCACGACCGCCACGCAGAGCGCGCCGACCCACGGGCCGACCAGCAGCGCGGCGAGCGCGCCGCCGAGCAGGTGACCGCTCACCCCGGCGGTGAAGATCGGGAAGTTGAGCATCTGGACGGCGAAGATGAACGCGGCGACCAGGCCGGCCATCGGGGCGAGCCGGTCGTCCAGGTCACGCCGGCCGCGCAGCACGCACAGGGTCAGCACCGCCAGGGCGAAGGCGGCGAAGACCGCGGCGACGGGACCGTTGACGATCCCGTTCGAGATGTGCATCGCCAGGGTTTCCACTCGACCTCCCGGGGCGCGGCGGGGCGGGTCCAACGCCGACGGGCTCAGCCTATTTCCGCTGCACTACTGTTGCCAAGACCTTGCAACAAGGGATGAGGTTGAACACGATGCCTGGCGCGTCGTCCCCGCCGGCTCGCGCCCCGGCGGCGGTAGGGTTTCCGCCATGACCGCGCCCGCCCGCCTCAACCCCGGTGACCCCGCGCCCGAGTTCACCCTGCCGACCGACACCGGCGACACCCTCTCGCTGGCCGACCTGCGCGGCCGGAAGGTGATCCTGTACGCCTACCCCGCCGCGATGACGCCCGGCTGCACCAAGCAGGCGTGTGACTTCCGCGACTCGCTCGCCTCGCTCCAGGCGGCCGGCTACGAGGTGGTCGGCATCTCCCCCGACAAGCCGGAGAAGCTGGCCAAGTTCCGCGAGCGGGACGCCATCACCTTCCCGCTGGTCGCCGACGCCGACAAGGCGGTGCTCACCGCGTACGGCGCGTACGGCGAGAAGCAGTCCTACGGCCGGACCGTGACCGGGGTGATCCGCTCCACCTTCGTCATCGACCCGGACGGGAAGATCGAGCGGGCGCTCTACAACGTCAAGGCCACCGGCCACGTCGCCAAGCTGCGCCGCGACCTCGGGCTGGACTGAACGCGTCGTACCGGGCCGCTACCGTTCGCACGTGGCCCGTTACAAGTACCCGCCAGAGGCGTTGGCCGCCGCGGCAGTGCAGGCGCGCAGCGTCACCGAGGTGCTGCGACTGCTGGGCGTCCGCCTCAGCGGGGGTTCGCACGCCCACATCAGCCGCCAGCTCAAGCGCTTCGGCATCGACACCTCGCACTTCACCGGGCAAGCGCACAACCGGGGCGAGCGCAGGGTACGGATTCCTGCGTCGGCGCTGCTGACCCAGCGACCCGAGGGGGCGCGACGGGTCGCCGGCACCCGGCTGAAACGCGCACTCGCGCTGATCGGGCTGCCCGAGGAGTGCGAGGGGTGTGGCACCGGCCCGATCTGGCAGGGAGCGGCACTCACCCTGCACGTCGATCACATCAACGGCGACTTCCTGGACAACCGGCCGCACAACCTCCGGCTGCTCTGCCCCAACTGCCACAGCCAGACCGCCACGTACGCCGGTGCCCGCCGGGCGGGTGTGGTCGCGCCCGATGTGGTCTACGATCCGAAGGCCGTGACACCAACCGGTTTCCCGATCGGTAGGCGACTTCGTCAACCGCGTGAGTGGTCGTGGAGAATGACGGTGTACATGGTCAAGGGGCCGTAGCCCAACTGGCAGGAGGCATGCGGTTTAGGTCCGCACCAGTGCGGGTTCGAATCCCGTCGGCCCTACTTCTACCCACCTCACCGCCCGTCCAGGGCGGTGTCGGACGCGTCACTCGATGGGGACGGTCCCCGTGGCCGCTGGGCAGGATGGCGGCGTGAGTCTGCACTTCGTCCTCGACCCCGAGCTGACCCCCGAACTGCGCGAGGAGATCGTCCGCCTCTGGGTCGACGTCACCAACGCCGGCGGCGCGGTCGGCTTCGTCGCGCCGGTCACCGTTGCCGACGTCCGCCCCGTCGCCGAGACGACCTTCGCCGACGTCGTCGACGGCCCGGACCGGCTGCTCGTCGGGTACGACGACGCACACCCGGTGGCCGTGCTGGTCTTCGCCGACAACCGGTTCCACCTCAAGGCGCACTGGTGCGTGCTGAAGCGGGTGATGGTGCACCCCGACACCCAGGGCCGGGGGCACGGGCTGGCACTGATGCGTGAGGCGGAGCGGCTCGGACGGAAGCTGGGCCGGGAGGCGCTGCACGTGACCGTACGCGGCGGGCTGGGGCTGGAGCGGTTCTACACGCGGCTCGGCTACCGAGAGGTGGGCCGGTTGCCGGGCGCGCTGCGGGTCGCCCCGGGCGACGACCGGGACGAGATCCTCATGTGGCTCGACCTGACTGCCGGCAGGCAACCCGGCGACGTGACCTCCGACGGCCGGCCCGTCAACCCGGCGACGTGACCCCCGACGGACAGCCCGCCAACCCGGCGACGTGACCCCCGACGGGCCGCCCCCAACCCGGCGACGTGACATGCCGGTCGATGCTGCCGGACCAGCGGCGCCGGGGACAACTCGGCCGAGGCCGAAACCGGGACGCGAGCGGCGGCGGGGCCGGCCCGGGACGGTCAGTCCGTCGACCTGGTCGGTCCACCGGTCGCGGTCAGTCCGTCGGCTCCACCGGGTCGCCGACGCGCACCACGCCCGGCCCGTCGGGGACGAGGTGCAGGCCGAACAGCAGCTTTCCGCCGATGCTGCGGTGCCGCCCAAGGGTTCGCAGCGGCTCCTTTCCGCGCGCCCCGGTCTCCTGATCGGTGGTGGTGACCACGCAGCGACCGCAGGACCCGGCGGCGCGGAACCGGGCGGAGCCGATCCGCAGCCGCCGGCCGGCCCAGTCGTCCTCGGCCCAGGCGGGGATGCCGGTGACGACCAGGTTGGGCCGGAACCGGCTCATCGGCACGGGCTCCTCGCCGGCCCCGGCGAGCCAGGCGTTGAGCGCGTCGAGGGACGCCGTGGCGGCCAGCAACAGGGGGTACTCGTCGGCGAAGCTGACCCGATCGCCGGTGTCGTGGGCGCGGTCGCCGGGTGCCAGGTGCCGGGTGGGCCGGGCCAGGCGGACCGGGCGGCCGAGCAGGGCGCCGAGCCAGTCGTCGGCGGCCCGCCCGGCGGGGAGCGCGGGGACCGGCAGCCGGTTGCGGAACACCCGCACGGGCAGCGGCGGCGCGCCGGTCGGCTCGGCGACGTCCAGGTCGGGGCGGCCGGCGGCGCGCAGCACCAGGCCGTCGTCACGGGGCACGGCCCGCAGCCCGACCAGCGCGGTGGTCTCCCGCTGGGTGATGCCGACGCCGTCGGCGTCGACCACCAGCCAGCGCCGGTCGCCGGCCAGGCCCCACGGTTCCACCCGGGCGCCGTCGTGGTCCAGCCGGTGGCAGCCCTTGACCGGGTACGTGTGCACGGCCGCGAGCCTCACCAGGCGACCCCGATCCCGTCGCCCGGGTACCAGTGCCGGGCCGGGGTCTCCCGGTACGCGAGGAAGCGCCGGTCGGTGCGTTCGGCGTGTTCGGCGAGGACGTTGGTGGTGGTGACGTTGTCGGTGAGCAGCAGTGCGCCGGGGGCGAGCTTCGGCTCGACCGCGTCGAACTCGCGCTTCTCGTGTGCCCGGCTGTGGTCGCTGTCGTGCAGGAAGAGGTCGACGGGCCGGTCGAGGGCCTCGATCGAGGCGATGGAGTCGCCGACGACCATGTCGACCACCGCCGACCAGGGCGCGGTGCGGGCCAGGTAGCCGGCCTCGGGGTTGATGTCCAGCGAGGTGAGCCGGCCGGGGTGCCCCTCGGCGGCGTTGCGCAGCAGGGCGGCGGCCAGCACGCAGCTACCCAGTCCCTTGTCGACGCCGGTCTCCACCACGTGCGCGGGGCGGGTGGCGCGGACCATGGCGTACCAGCCGATCCGGCGGGCGTAGCGGACCTGCCGGTCGGCCAGGCCCCGGCGGGACGCCTCGGCGGTGGCCCGCTCGATATGCCGGCGCAGTTCCTCGTCGCCCTCGATCTCGGCGAACCAGCCCCGGACCCGGGCCACCGGCACGTCGCACGCGACGCTGACGAACCAGGCCAGGTGCTGCCGGCTCAGCCTGGTCAGCTCGTACGTGTAGTTGTGGTGCTCCCGCGAGGTGACCAGCCATCGGGCGGAGGCGCGCAGCACCTTGGCGTCGTGCCGGGCCACCCGGGCGAACCGCTTGGGGAAGGCGGCGACCGGGGCGAGTCGGGTACGGGCGATGGCCCGGCGCAGCTTCGTCGCGTCCACGGGAGGGTTCTACCAGGTCCAGGAGAACGCGAGGTGATGAAAGTTTCGATTCACCCCGCGGCCGTCGCCGGGGCCGGTCCGGGCACGTGGGCGGCGCGCCGAATCAGTAGCATCGCCGCCATGTCTCGTCCCCAGCAGGTCGCGGAGCCGGCCGAGGAAATCCCGGTCGGGTCGACGCGGGCGGGTGCCGGCGCACAGCCGGCAGCGCGGCCGGCGAAGCGCCGCCGGTGGCGGCGGATCGCGCTCGTGACCGTGCTGGTGGTGGCGCTGCTCGGCGCGGGCGGCACGGTCGCCGGCGTGCTGTGGCTGCGGTCGGTCGAGCAGGGCATCGACCGGGTGGACGCGTTCACCGACGTGCCGGAGGAGGCCCGGCCCGAGCCCGTGGTCCGGGGTGCGCTGAACATCATGGTCCTGGGCAGCGACTCCCGGGACCCGGAGAACAGCTCCGGCTCGCGGACCGACACGATCATCCTGGCCCACCTGCCGAAGGACCGGTCGAGCGCTCAGTTGATCTCGATTCCCCGGGACACCTGGGTGCCGGTCCCCCGTTCGAAGGACGGCCGGCACGGCGGCCGGGAGGCGAAGATCAACGCCGCGTTCGCCTGGGGCGGGGTGCCGCTGATGGTGCAGACGGTGGAGAAGTTCACCGGGGTGCGGATCGACCACGTGGCGATGGTCGACTTCGCCGGCTTCAAGGAGATCGTCGACGCGCTGGACGGCATCGAGGTCGACATCGAGCGCGGCTTCACCTCGACCCACTCGCTCAACCCGGACAGCCGGCGCACGTTCGCGCAGGGCCGGCAGACCCTCGACGGCGCCGCCGCGCTGGACTACGCGCGGGAGCGCTACGCGTTCCCCGACGGCGACTTCGCCCGCATCCGCCACCAGCAACAGGTCATCAGGGCCATCCTGGACAAGGCCGCGTCGGGCGGGCTGCTGACGAACCCGGCCCGGCTCAACGCGTTCGTGCGGGCCACCACCGACGCGGTCGCCGTCGACAGGTCACTGTCCCTGGTGGACCTGGCCACGGAGACCCGGCACCTGCGCAGCGGCAACCTCGGGTTCTTCACCTGCCCGACCCGGGGCACCGGCCGGGTCGGCAGCGAGAGCGTGGTGTTCGCCGACAGCGCCAGGGCCCGGTCCTTCTTCGACGCGGTCCGCCGGGACTCGGTGCCGGACATCCTCAAGGCCGGGTCGTAGCGATCGGATGGCCCGTCCGGGTATGGCGACCGGCGGGGACCGGCCGTATCCTGCCTTCGGCCTGGTGGATCCCGTCGCCGCCGTGGCCGTGACGGGGGAGGTCACGCAACCATGTCCAGCCAACCCACGGTGAGCCGGGACGTCGCGGTCGCCGCCCACGCCGGCGGGGGGCCGCGGCCGGCCGGGGTGCCGCCCGCCGACGACGAGAGCACCGACGCCGAGCCCCCGCCGCCGGGCGACCGGGCGGGCGCGTCCCCACCGGCGGAGGCCGCCCCGGCCCGGCCGGGCCTCGACACCACTGCGGTGCTGCCGTACGCGGGATCGCGGGCGTCGCGGCGCACCCGGGGGCTGCGGGCGTGGATGATCACCGCCCCGGCCGACCTGGCCGCGCTCCTGGCTCCGCTGCTGCTGACCACGCGGTTCTGGCGCGGCACCCTGGTCATGGCCGCCCTGACGGTGACCGTCTTCGCGGTGGGCGGGCTCTACCGGGCCCGCCGGCACACCAGCCTCCTGGACGAGCTGCCCAGCCTCACCGGGCGGCTGCTGGCCTGCGGGGCGATCGTCGCCATCATCGCGGCGGTGCGGCACGACCCGGCGGACGACGCCGCCGGCTTCATGCGCGGGGTGGGGGTCTGCGCCGCCCTGGTCATCGTCAGCCGGGCGGTCACCCGGACCCTCGCCGACATGGCCCGCAGGCGCCGCTGGGTCGAGCACAACGCGCTCGTCATCGGCAGCGGGCCGGTCGCCGCCGAGCTGGCCCGGATGCTGCGCCGCTACCCGCGGTACGGCCTGCGCTTCGTCGGCTGCGTCGACGCCACGGGGGCACACTCGCCGGGCCGGCTGCCGGTGATCGGCACGCTGGACGACCTGGAGCGGCTGGTCGAGCTGGTCGAGTGCGAGGTGCTGATCATCGCCGACCCGTCCTGCCCGGAGCCGGCCCTGATGGAGCTGCTCCGCCGCCCGGCCAGCGCCGGGTGCGACCTGTGGGCGGTGCCCCGGCTGTGGGGGTCCCGCACCCACGACGGGAACCCGGACCACATCGGGGCCATCCCGATCGTCAAGGTCGGCGACACCACGTTCTCGGGTCCGAAGTGGGCGGTCAAGCGGGCCTCCGACGTGGTGATCGCCGCGGTCGCGCTGGTGGTGCTGAGCCCCGTCCTGCTGCTCTGCGCCCTCGCCACGTACCTGGAGGACCGGCGCGGGATCTTCTTCCTCCAGGAGCGGGTGGGCCGGCACGGGCGGCTCTTCCGGGTCGTCAAGTTCCGCTCCATGCGCCCGGCCGACGAGCACGAGTCGCGCACCACCTGGTCGATCGCGCACGACCGGCGGGTCGGCCCGGTCGGCCGGTTCCTCCGCCGGACGTCCCTGGACGAGCTGCCCCAGCTGTGGAACATCCTCCGGGGCGACATGAGCGTGGTCGGGCCGCGCCCCGAACGGCCACACTTCGTCGAGCAGTTCTCGGCGCAGTACCCGCAGTACGCGATGCGCCACCGGGTCCCGGTCGGGTTGACCGGGCTGGCGCAGGTGAGCGGCCTGCGCGGGGACACTCCGATCTCCGACCGGGCGCGCTTCGACAACTACTACATCGAGAACTGGTCACTGTGGCTGGACATCAAGGTGATCCTCCGGACGGTGGCGGAGTTGTTCCGCGGCGGCCGGCACTGACGGCCGGTGCCGCCCGTCCTCTGCCCGGCCGGGTCGTGGGATCATCGGTCCGGGCCGGTCCAGATCGTTGACCAGGCCGGTTCACGGGAGGGGACCAGATGGCCCACGGAGACCCCGACGGCCCGTCGGGGACATCGGGCGTCAGCCGGCGCAGCGCGCTGCTGCGCGGCGGGGCCGTCGCCGCCGGCCTGGGCACCGCGGCGGTGGGCGTCGCCGCGATGGGCCCCTGGTCGTCGGACGGCTCCGGCGGCCAGGGCGTGGTCGACGTCCGTGAGCACGGCGCGCGGGGCGACGGGCGCAGCGACGACACGGCGCCCCTGCAACGGGCCATCGACGCCGCGGGCCGGGCCGGGGGCATCGTCTTCTTCCCGCCGGGGACGTACCTCACCGGGCGGCTGACCCTCCGCTCCCGGGTGCACCTGCGCGGCTCGGGCGGCGACGCGACCGTCCTGCGGCTGCGCGCCGGGGCGAACTCGGCCATCGTCGAGTCCGACGGGTTCTCCCGACTTGCCGGCACCCGGTCCGACCAGGGGATCACGCTGTTCAGCGTGCGTGATCTCACCCTGGACGGCAACAAGGAGCAGAACCCCTCCGCCGGGTACGGGCTGCGCGTCTACGGCTACGGTTACGAGCTCTCCGAGGTCATCGTCTTCAACTGCCGCAACGACGGCATCGTCAGCGAGTGGGGGCCGGCCGGGGCGCTGCCGGCGCCCTCGCACCAGATGGAGGCCCGGCTGTCGGCGGTGCGCACGCACGGCAACGACGGGCACGGGATCAACTTCCACGGCCCGCACGACTCGATGTTCATCAACTGCCTGACGTTCGAGAACGGGGCGAGCGGGTTCCGGCTGGCCGGCGACTCGATGGGCACGTCGATGGTCAACTGCCATGCCTGGGGAATCAAGCAGAACGTCTCGTTCGACCTGGCCGCCACCGGGATCAGCTGCTCCAGCTGCTACGCCGACCTCAACGGCGGGGTCGGCGTCCGGATCTCCCGCAACGACATCCGCTGGATCGGCGGGCTGGTGCTGGGTTACAACCACACCGACCCGCACCCGGAGATCGGGATCCAGTTCGTGCCCGGCGTCCAGCCCGAGGAGCCCTCCGGCTGCCTGGTGGACAGCAAGGTGGTGAACTGCGGCACGGCGGCCGTGGACTTCGGCGCGGAGCGGGGGCTGTCCAGCGTCCGGGTGAGCCTGTCCCAGCCGGGTGCCGTGGACGCCGACGGCCGGCGCATCCCCGGCACCGGCCGCGGCTGGATCGGCACGCCGGCGCCGACCACGCTGGTCGAGATCACCCAGGGCCTCGGGCACCCGGACAAGAACCTCGTGGTGCGGCCCGCGTTCGACCTGCGGGCCGAGGCCGAGCCCGGCCGCCCGGGCGACGGCTCGGTGCGCGTCTTCGCGCGGGACGTCGGCGGTCGCACGCAGTTGTGCGCGCTGTTCCCCAGCGGCGCGGTGCAGGTGCTCGCGACCGAGCCATGACCCCCGGGTCAGGAGCCGGCGGCCGGGCCGGGTGGCGGGTCAGGGCCCGGCACCGCCCCCGGTCGGCACCGCAGCCCGGTCCCGGGCCGGTTCCGCGACGGGCTCGTCGGCGGTCCACGGCCGCATCCGGGCGAGGAACCAGCAGACCACCACCGCCTCGGCGACCAGCAACTGACCGACCAGGCCGGCGACCCCGGTGACCCAGAGGGCCGACGCCGCGAGCCCGCCGAACGCGAGGACCCGCGACCCGACGGCTGAGACGAGGTAGCGGCGCGGCGCCGCCCAGACCATGTGCCGGGTGGACAGCCAGGTCGCCGCCGTGAGCAGCGCCTTGTAGCCGCAGTACAGGGCGATCACCCCGACGCCGACGGTGGCCAGGTCGGGGGCGACGAGGGCCCGCAGCGGCCCGCTGGCGAGCACCACCGCCGACACCGCCACCAACGCCGCCACGGTCAACGCCCGGGTGCCGGTCCGCCAACGGCCGCGCCGGCCGGCGACGACGTCCTCCCGGACACTGGCCGACAGCACGACGTGGAACGGGCCGAAGACCAGGTCCATCGCCCGCAGGACGACGACGGCTGCCGGTCCCGCCACGGCGCCGGCCACCGAGGGCAGCGTGACGGTGTACGACAGGTCGACGGCCGCGGCGACGCAGTACACCGAGCCCACCCCCAACCCGCGCCGCAGGCCGGGGCGGACCGCCGTGGGCGCGGCGGCGGGGCGGCGCAGCAGCACCCAGGCCAGGACGGCGACCTGGGCGGGCACCGCGACGACGTCGACCCGCAGGTCGAGGGCGACGAACACGGCGCCGCCGAGCAGGGTCCCGACCGCGGTCAACTGCGGGACGAGGTTCGCCCGGCGGGGCGTGCGGGTGCCCGCGGTGGCCCAGAAGAACGCCTCCAGCGGCAGTTGCAGGAGCACCGGGGCGAGCAGGAACAACCGGTCGGCGGCGCCGGTGTCCGGCAGCGCCACCGTGGCGCACAGGTAGCCCAGCACGGCGACCGGCGCGAGCGTCGCGGCGGCGACTCGGCCCGCCCAGCTCTCCACGTGCCAGTCCGCCGGGACCAGGCCGGCGGAGAGGGGCCGGCCGACCAGGGCCTCCAGCAGCGTGTACGGGACGGCGAGCAGCGCGCCCTGCAACGCCACCGCCGGCAGCCGGTCGGTGTCCGCCCAGGACGCCAGCAGGAAGACGTAGACGCTGCACAGCCGGGTGAGCGCCTGCACCGACAACTGCGAGCCCTGTAGCCGCGCCCCGACGGCGAGCAGCGGTCGCACGCTCAGGCCCGCCGCGCGTCGGTGCCGGGGGTGCCGGAGATGTCGGGGGCGGAGTCGGGGGCGGGGGCGAGCCAGGCGACGGGCCACGAGGCGGGCCAGGGGGCGGGCGAGGGCGGGTCGTCCAGGCGCAGGCCGTACGCCACGAACGCGGCCAGGCACATCATCGCGCCCGGGTACTCCCACGCCTCGATCACCAGGAACGCGGCGGCCAGGCCGGCCAGCACCGCGACGTGCAGCACGGACGCCGGGTGGTCGGCGGTGCGCCGCCACAGCCGCACCAGTCCGTACCCGATGCCGGCGACCAGGACGACCATCGCCCACAGGCCGTACTGGAGGCCGACGCTGACGAAGTAGTTGTCGACGAAGACCTGCGGGCCGGTCGTCACCCGGGACGTGGTGGCCGCGCCGACCCCGCCGATCCCGAGCCCCCAGGGCGGCAGGTCGCCGCCGAGCAGCCCGGCCCAGACGTCGAACCGTTCGAAGAGGCTGCGGGCGCCGGTGGCGCCGACGGCCGCGAAGCCCACGGCCACGCAGACGACCACGCCCAGGCCCACCAGCCGCGCGCGGCGGCGACCGGCGGCCCCGCCGGAGCGGTCGAGCAGCACGGCCGCGAGCACCCCCGCCACCACCAGCAGCGCCCCCGACCGGCTGGTGCTCAGGGCCAGGCAGGCAACGGCGGCGAGCCCTCCGGCGTGCCAGGGCCACGGGGCACGCCGGGCGCGCCGGACCAGCCACAGGGTCACGTAGCCGAGCAGGTACGCGCCGGCCAGGATGCCCAGCTCGCCGTTGAACTCGGTGAGGCCGGGCACCCGGAAGGTGTCGCCGATGTAGCGGACCGCCCGGTCCTCCTCGAAGCCCCACCGCACCAGCCGGGCCGGGCCGACCGCCAACTCCCCGACCGCCGCCACGGCGTTGGCCACCAGCAGCCAGGACAGGGCGGTCAGCACCGTGCGCACCTGGGGCCGGGCCAGCGCGGCGAGCACCACGAGCAGCAGCAGCGGGACCAGGGTCAGCCGGACGCCGACGAGGGTCTGGGCCACCCCGTGGTGGGCGACGCCGATCAGGCTCCACACCGCCACGACCAGCAGCACCGCCGCGCCGGCGAGGAGCCGGGTCCGGGTCCACCGGCCGCGCAGCGCGGTGCGAGCGAAGAGGACGCCGACCACCGCGGTGGCGGAGACGCTGAGCACGTACTCGCGGCCCCCGAACGCGTCGCCGACGAGCCCCTGGACGCCGGTCATCCAGAGCCCCAGCGGGGCGTTGAGCACGATCAGCACGTACACCAGGCCGGGCACCGGGCGGACCGCGACGACGCCGAGGCCGGCCAGGAAGAGGGGCGCCACCGGGGAGACGCCGGCCAGCGCGCAGCCGGCGACGGCCAGCAGGAGCAGCCCGCCGCCGATCAGCCAGGGGGTGGGCCGCCGGCGGCGGAGCGGCGCCGTTCCGGATGCCGTCGCGGCGGGCCGGCGTCCGGTGTCGGGGCTCATTGGCGGCTCACCTCGGGTCGCTGGTCGGCACCGGCACGGACGCCGACCGTCCGGTAGGTCTCGACGACGGCGTCGACGTGCCGGTCCCAGTCGAGGCGCGCCCCGTCCGCGCCGGCCGACGCGGACATCGCCGCGTACTCGTCGTCGGGTGTCCGGGCGGCGCGGCGCAGCAGTTCTGCCAGCTCGTCCCGGGTGCGGAAGACCAGGACCGAGGCGTCCTCGGCCATCGGCGGCCGGGCCGTGTCACTGGCGATGATGGGTCGCGCCGCCGTCAGCGCCTCCGCGCAGACCAGGCCGAACGTCTCGGCGCACTGGCTGGGGAAGACGAGCCAGCCAGCCCGCAGGAACGCCGCTCGTTTGCCCTCGGCGTCGAGGTAGCCGAGGTACCGCACGGAGCGGGACCGCTCGGCCGCCCGCTCGACCTCGGCGCGCAGCGGGCCGTCGCCGCCGACGAGCAGCGTGCCGCCGACCGCGTCAACGGCGTCCGCCCAGGCGTCGAGCAACAGGTCCACGCCCTTGTGCCGGTCCAGGGCACCGAGGTAGAGGAAGACGCGGCGGTCGCCGGGTGGCCAGTCGCGCGGCCCGGGCGGCAGCGGCACGGCCAGCGGCAGGAGCCGGGTGGCCGGCCGCGCCCCCGGGGCGCCGGCCAGGACCCGCTGGCGGGTGCGTTCGGAGGGGAACAGCAGGGTGCAACGCCCGAGTTGCCGCAGCACCCACCGGGACCGCAGCCGCAGCAGCGCGTCCAGAGCGGCCGAACGGCCCAGGTTGCCCAGGGCGTTGTTGGGGTCGCGGACGGCGTGGTCGTGCACGGAGTGGCAGGTGGGCCACCGCCGCGACAGCCGCGCCACCGGCCGGACGCCGAGCCCCTGCCAGTTGTGCAGGTGCACCACGTCGGGGTCGAAGTCGCGCAGGTCGTCCGGGCCCAGTCCGGTAGGGTCGACCAGGTCGCCCAGGTGGGTGAAGAGCTTGGCCAGCCGGGGGGCGAGCCGGGTCAGGCGGGCTGAGAGCCGCTCGCCGACCGGCCGGTCCTCCGGGTGCTCCCCGTCGGGCGTCCGGCTGTAGGCGCGGACCTCGTGGCCGCGGTCGGCGAGCGCCCGGGACAGGTCCCGGACGTACCGCTCCGCGCCGCCGCGGACGGCGAAGCCGGAGTGCACCATGGCGATCCGCACGGCTGTCACCGCCCGGCCGGGCGGGCGTCCGCCGGTACCCCGGCGAGCAGGTCGGCGAGGTGGGCTGTCGCGGTACGCCAGGACCGGCCGCACTCCCCCACCGGCGGCCTGGGCGCGGTCGTCGCCTCGGTCACGGCGTCGACGAGGGCGCGCGGCGTCCAGCTCGTCATCCGGGCCGCCCGCCCGCCGGTGGCCTCGTGCAGGGCCGGATCGGGGGAGACGACCACCGGCGTGCCGAGCCGCAGTGCCTCGGCCGCCGGCAGCCCGTAGCCCTCGAAGTGGCTGGGCATCAGGAACGCGGCGGCGCCGGCGATCGTGGCGGCATACCCGTCCTCGGGGAGCCGGTCCAGGAACAGCACCCGCTCCGTCGCGGCGCAGCGGGCGACGGCGGCCTCGAACTCCGGCACCCGCTGCCCGCCGGTGAGCACCGCGAGCACGTACCCGGGCAGGTCGGGCAGGGCGTCGACGGCGATCTCGACGCCCTTGTGCGCGGCGTGCCCGGTCACCGCCAGGTAGCGCCCGCCGCCAGCGACCCGCGCGGCCAGCGGGGCGGGCAACGGGCCGGGGGCGGTGTCGAGGCTGCTGCCCGGGTGCCAGACCGCAGTGCGGTCGTCGCGGACGCCGTACAGGCCGAGGAGGTCGTGCCGGGTGCGGGCGCTGACGCAGAGCAGCCGCGCGGACCGGCCGATCGCGGTGCCGTAGCTGATCCGCCGGTACTGCCGGACGGCGCCCGACAGCCCGTGCGGCCAGAGCCGGAACGCGAGGTCGTGCACGACCGTGGTGACGGGCAGCCGGCTGCCCCGCACGGCGAGCGACGGGCTCAGCGACAGCACCCTGGTGGCGGGGGCGGCACCCCGGTCGACGCGGCCGGTGACGCCGCGCAGGGCGGTGGCCGCGGACGCGATCGCCCGGGCCCGGTCGGCCGGCTGCCGGCTGACCACCTCGACCTGGACGGCCGGGTCGGTCGGGGGGACGACCCAGTCGGGTGGCGCGGCGACGACCCGGAGCCGCTGCGGGCCGGGCCAGTGCCGGACGACCTCGGTGAGCACCCGGGTGATCCCGCCGTCCCCGACGCCGCTGCACTCGACGACGGTCGTGCCGACCCGCTCAGCCGGACTCATGCGCGACCCACTCGGCCATCCGGGCCGCGAAGCTGTCCCGCCCGAACCCGACCGCGTGTCGGCGGGCCCGGTCGGGGTCGAGCCCGTCGAGCCGTCGCAGCGCTGCGGCGTGGCGGGTCGGGTCCCGCGACGCGACGAGGAACCCCGTCTCGCCCTCCACGACGGTCTCCAGCAGCCCACCTGCGCGCAGGCCGACGACCGGGGTGCCGCACGCCTGGGCCTCGACCGGGATGATGCCGAAGTCCTCGTGCGCGGGGAACAGCAGGGCTCGGGCACCCCAGTACAACTCCCGGAGCCGCTCCCGGCCGGGCCGCGACTCGAACGTCACCGGGACGCGCGCCCGCGCGGCCAGCCGGCGCAGGCGGGCCTCCTCCGGGCCACCCCCGGCGAGGACGAGCGGCAGGCCCGCCTCGGCTGCCGTCGCGATCATCAGGTCGAAGTTCTTGTACGGGATCCACCGCCCGACCCCGAGCAGGTACTCGCGGTTCTGGTTCCGCTCGGCGGCCGGCGGGGCGGCGAAGAAGTCGACGTCGACGGGTGGGTGGATGACCACCGCGTCGCGCCCCCAGTACCGGCGGATGCGGGCCTGGACCTCACGGGAGTTCGCGGCGTAGGCGTGCACGTGTCGACTGAGCCGGACGTCCACCGCCTGCAGGGCCCGTCGTGGCCCGCTCAGCAGCCGCCCCGCGCCGCGCCCGTCGAAGTCGGGGCTCCAGACGTACCGGGCGGGCGAGTGGACGTAGCTCAGGTGCCGCGTCCGCTCGGGCGGACCGAACCGGGCCGTGTGGCCGAAGGCGTGGCTGGAGGAGATCACCACGTCGTACCCGGCGGGACGGGCGGCACGCCAGGCCAGCGGCAGGAACGGCAGGGCGAGGGCCTTGCTGCGGCGCAGCGGCGTCCGGGCCAGCCAGGACTCCCGCAGGCGCAGCCGGTCCCGGGGGACGTCGGACTCGGCCCAGAGCACGAACCGGTCGGCGTGCGGGACCAGGTCGGCGATGGCCAGGAAGACGTTCTCGGAGCCGCCGGCCGCGCTGAACCACTCGTGGACGAGCGCGACGGAGCGCCCGGCCAACAGCGGCGGGCCGACGCTCGGGGCCGGCACGGGGCCGACGTTCTCGACCGCCGTCATGACTTGTCGCCCAACCCGATGCTCCCCAGGGACACGGGGCGCCACCTCGGACCGGGCGCCCACGGATCCGCCTGGACGGGCGGTGTCACACCGGTCCCCCGACGGCCGTGTCCATTAATGACGCCGCCGCAACCGTTGTCAACTCCCGCGACGGCCGTCAGCTGGTGCGCCGCCACAGGTCCCGCAGCGCGTCCCAGTTCCCGCCGACGCCGGCCTCGCAGAGGGTCTCCAGGTAGAGCGCCCCGAGCCCGTCGTCGCGGTCCCACCACACCCCGCAGATCGTCCGGCCGTCGTCACCCTTGAAGGCGTACTCGACGTAGCTGCCGGCGGCCCCGCTGACGCCGCCGGTGGTCCGGGTGGCCTCGCGCAGGCCGGGGGCGAGGGAGCCGCCGGCCAGGTTGAGCTGCTGCCGGTAGGCCCGCGCGGCGTCCTTGGTGGACCTGACGTCGTAGAGGCCGAAGTGCAGGGACAGCCCGCCGTAGCGGCAGAACACGTGCCGCTTCTCGTCCGCCGGCCGCTTCGGCCCACCGACCTCGGTGTCGGCCGCGCAGCCACCCATCCGGGACAGCCAGGGCTCGGCCAGCGGCGCGAGGTCGCCCTCGAACTTGGCCTTGTTGAGGGAGAACTGGTTCGCCTCGAACGGCGCCAGGGTGGGGCTGGTCGAGGGGGCCGGGCCGGGAGCGGCCCCGTCGTCGCCGAGGGTGGTGCCGGCGAACACCCCGGCGCCGCCCGCGACGACCGCCGCCAGCACCACCATCGCGACCCAGAGACCGGTACGGTTGCGCCGGGGCGGCTCCACCGGCGTGATCCGCCGGCCGGGCGCGGAGAACGTGTCGTACGGCGGGGAGCTGCCGGGCGTCGGCTCGGCGGCCGGTGAGAGCGGCGCGCCGGAGACCGGCTGCGGCGTCACCGCCCACGGCTGGGGCACCCAGGGCAGCTGGGGCGGGCCCGACGTCGGCTGCGGGGGCACCGACACCGGCTGGGGCGGCGCCGACGTGGGCAGCGGCGAGGCCGAGACCGGCTGCGGCGCCGCCGAGACCGGCTGCGGCGAGGCCGAGACCGGCTGCGGCGAGGCCGAGACCGGCTGGACCGGGGCCGGCGGGGGTGGCGTGCCGCCCGCCACCGGCCGGTAGTCCATGCCGAGGGTCTGGAACAGCCGGTGCGGCACGCCGGACTCCTCCGGCGGGTAGGCCGCCCAGGGGTGGGCGGCGTAGAAGTCGGCGGCGAGGTAGCGGTGGCCGTCGGCCGCCTGGGCGAGCGCGTTCACCGCGTTCGCGAAGGCCTCCCGCCAGCGCTGGTCCGCCGCCGCTGCGCCGTCCAGCACCACCACGAGCGCGGGCCGCCCCTGACCATCCAGCGCGGACCAGGCCCGGCCGACCTGGCAAGCCCCCATCACCTCGGTGAACCTGTACGGACCGTCCGGCTGCATGTGCCCCACTCCTCTGCTCACCCGCCGTGCGGATAGTACAGAGACAGCGCGACAACGACGGTGCTCACGGGTTGCCTCTGAAAGTTTTGATGCATAGAGTCGCCGCATGAATGAGCCAGGCACCAGCGCGGCATCCGCCGACCGGGTGGCCGACCTGTTCCGGGGCGTCCGGCTCACCCCGACGCAGCGCCGGATCGCGCACAGCCTGGTGCAGCACGCCGCCGCCGCGGCGTACCTCTCCGCGGCCGAGGTGGCCGAGCTGGCCGGGGTCAGCCAGCCGTCGGTGACCCGGTTCGCCGTGGCGCTCGGCCACGACGGGTACCCGGCGCTGCGCCGCCGGCTGCGCGAGCTGGTCGGCGCGGCCCCGGGCGGGGCCTCCGGTGGCGGCAACGAGCTGCAACGCGCCGTCCGGGCCGAGCTGGGCAGCCTGGAGCGGCTGGCCGGGCAGCTCGCAGACCGGGACCGGATCGCCGAGACTGGCAGGCTGCTGGCCGCGAGCCGCCCGCTGCCGGTGCTCGGGCTGCGGGCCGCCGCGCCGCTGGCCGCGTACTTCGCGTACTTCGCGGCCAAGGTGCACCCGGACGTGCGGGTGCTCGACGACGGCGGCAGCCTGCTCACCGACCGCCTGGAGCAGGCCGCCGAGGCCGGGGCGAGCGCCCTGCTGGCGTTCGTGCTGCCCCGCTATCCCCGGGAGACCCTGGACGCGCTGCGCGAGGCGCAGGCCGCCGGGCTGACCGTGGTGGCCATCACCGACTCGCCGGTCAGCCCGGCAGGCGAGCACGCCGAGGTGGTGCTCGCCGCCGCCGTCGGCACCGACCTCGTGTTCGACCTGCACACCGCCCCGATGACCCTGGCGATGGTGGTGCTCCAGGCCATCTGCGACGCCGCGCCCGCCGAGACGCAGCGCCGGCTGGAGGCGTTCGAGTCCTCCGCCGCCCGTCGCCAGTTGTTCCTCGGCTGAGAGGAGACCCGAGATGCCCGAGCCCGTCCGCGCCGCCCGAGGCGCCACGCTGACCGCCCGGGGGTGGCCGCAGGAGGCCGCCCTGCGGATGCTGATGAACAACCTCGACCCCGAGGTGGCCGAGCGGCCGGACGACCTGGTCGTCTACGGCGGCACCGGGAAGGCCGCGCGGGACTGGCCGTCGTACCACGCGCTGGTGCGCACGCTGACCGACCTGCGGGACGACGAGACGATGCTGGTGCAGTCCGGCCGGCCGGTCGGCGTGCTGCGCACCCACGAGTGGGCGCCCCGGGTGCTGCTGGCCAACTCCAACCTGGTCGGCGACTGGGCCACCTGGCCGGAGTTCCGCCGCCTGGAGCAGCTCGGCCTGACCATGTACGGGCAGATGACCGCCGGGTCGTGGATCTACATCGGCACCCAGGGCATCCTCCAGGGCACGTACGAGACGTTCGCCGCCGTCGCCGCGAAACGATTCGGTGGAAGCCTGGCCGGGACGCTGACGCTGACCGCCGGCTGCGGCGGGATGGGCGGGGCACAGCCCCTCGCGGTGACCATGAACGGCGGCGCCTGCCTCATCGTCGACGTGGACCGCACCCGGTTGGACCGCCGGGTGCACGACCGTTACCTCGACGAGGTGGCCGACTCCCTCGACGACGCGGTGGAGCGGGCGCTCGCCGCGAAGCGGGACCGTCGGGCGCTCAGCGTCGGCGTGGTGGGCAACGCCGCCACCGTCTTCCCCGAGCTGCTGCGCCGGGGCGTGCCGATCGACATCGTCACCGACCAGACCAGCGCCCACGACCCGCTTTCGTACCTGCCGGAGGGGGTGGAGCTGGCCGACGCCCGGGACTACGCGAAGGCGAAGCCGGCCGAGTTCACCGACCGGGCCCGGGCGTCGATGGCCAGGCACGTCGAGGCGATGGTCGGCTTCCTCGACGCCGGGGCCGAGGTGTTCGACTACGGCAACTCGATCCGGGGCGAGGCGCGCCTCGGCGGGTACGAGCGGGCGTTCGACTTCCCCGGTTTCGTGCCGGCGTACATCCGGCCGCTGTTCTGCGAGGGGAAGGGCCCGTTCCGCTGGGCGGCGCTCTCCGGCGACCCGGCCGACATCGCCGCGACCGACCGGGCGATCCTCGACCTGTTCCCGGAGAACGAGTCCCTCGCCCGGTGGATCCGGCTGGCCGGCGAGCGGGTCGCCTTCCAGGGCCTGCCGGCCCGGATCTGCTGGCTCGGCTACGGCGAGCGGGACAGGGCGGGGGTACGGTTCAACGAGATGGTCGCCTCCGGCGAGCTGAGCGCGCCGGTCGTCATCGGCCGGGACCACCTGGACTGCGGCAGCGTGGCCAGCCCCTACCGGGAGACCGAGGCGATGGCCGACGGCTCCGACGCGATCGCCGACTGGCCGCTGCTCAACGCGCTGGTCAACACCGCCAGCGGGGCGTCCTGGGTGTCCATGCACCACGGCGGCGGGGTCGGCATCGGCCGGTCCATCCACGCCGGCCAGGTCTGCGTCGCCGACGGCACCACGCTCGCCGGGCAGAAGATCGAACGGGTGCTGACCAACGACCCGGCGATGGGCGTGATCCGGCACGTCGACGCCGGCTACGACGCCGCCCGCGAGGTCGCCGACCACACCGGCGTGCGGGTGCCGATGGCGGAGGGCCCGGCGTGACGGCGGGCCACGCAGGCCGCGCAGGCCACGCGGAGCACGCAGACCTCGCAGAGCTCGCAGACCTGGCCGGCCGGTTCCGGGCGCTCTGGGACTCCATCGCCCCGGTCGGCCGGGACCCGGGCAGCGGCGGCTACCTGCGGTACGCGTTCACGGAGCCGGAGCTGGCGCTGCGCGACTGGTTCCGGGCGCAGGCCGCCCGCCGGGGCATGCCGGTCACCGCCGACGGCAACGGCAACCTCTTCGCCCGCTGGGGCGACCCGGACGCCGGGGACGCCGTGCTGACCGGCAGCCACTTCGACTCGGTGCCGCACGGCGGCGCGTACGACGGGCCGCTCGGCATCGTCAGCGCGTTCCTCGCCGTCGACGAGCTGCGCGCCGCCGGGGCCACCCCGGCCCGCCCCCTCGTCGTGGCCGCCTTCGCCGAGGAGGAGGGGGCCCGGTTCGGCGTACCGTGTCTGGGGTCCCGGCTGCTCACCGGCGCGCTCGACCCCGGCCGCGCGGCCCGGCTGCGCGACGCCGACGGGGTGAGCCTGGCCGAGGCGCTGGGCGACCGGCCCGCGGGCGCCCGCCCCGACCTGCTGGGCGGGTTCTCGTGCTTCGTGGAGCTGCACGTCGAGCAGGGCCGCGCGCTGGTCGAGCGGGACGCGCCGGTCGCGGTCGCCAGCGCCATCTGGCCACACGGTCGCTGGCGCTTCGACTTCCACGGCGAGGGCAACCACGCCGGTACGACCCGGATGGCCGATCGCCGCGACCCCATGCTCACGTACGCGTTCACCGTGCTCGCGGCGAACAAGGAGGCCCGGCTGCGCGGCGCGCACGCCACGGTCGGCCGGGTCCGGGTCGAGCCGAACGCCACCAACGCGATCCCGTCGAGGGTGACCGGCTGGCTGGACGCCCGCGCGGCCGAGCCGGACACGCTGACCGGCCTGGTCGACGCGGTGCGCGCCAGGGCCGCCGAGCGGGCCGGTCGGGACGGCACCGAGGTCACCCTCACCGAGGAGTCGGCGACCCCGCTGGTCGCCTTCGACGGCGGCCTCGGCGGGCGGCTGGCGGCGCTGCTGGGCGCGCCGGTGCTGCCCACCGGGGCGGGTCACGACGCCGGGGTGCTGGCCGGGCACCTGCCCACCGCGATGCTGTTCGTGCGCAACCCGACCGGGGTGTCGCACTCCCCCGCCGAGGCGGCCACCGACGCCGACTGCGCCGCCGGGGTGACCGCCCTGGCCCGGGTCCTCGAAGAGCTGACGTGCGGATGAGCATGCGGATGAGCAGGCGGGTGAGCGGGTGGGTCGGGGGTGGCCGGCGCCGGGGCTCTACGCCGCCTTCGCCCGGCTCGACCTGTTCGGCCCGGGGCCGGCATGCCCCGGCGGGCCCTTTGGAGCTGATGTCACGAACGAATCGGCGGCACCGCGACCGGCCGACGTCGCCTGCGTTCCCCCGCCGTCCCGACCGGCCGATATCGCGGACGGCACCGATGTCACGAACGACTCAGCTCCAAAGGGGGTGGAAGAGATGACCGGGACCCGCTGGCTCGCCGAGTACGCGTGGCTGCCCGACCGGGCCGAGCCCACCGCCGACGTGCTGATCGAGGCCGAGGACGGCCGGATCACGGCCGTCACCCCGCTCGGCGGCACGGGCACGCCCACCGCCGGGGTGGAGGTGCTCGGCGATGCCACCCGGCTGCCCGGGCTGACCCTGCCCGGGCTGGCCAACGCCCACTCGCACGCGTTCCACCGGGCGCTACGCGGGCGCACCCACGCCCGGGGCGACTTCTGGAGCTGGCGGACCGCCATGTACGACGTGGCCGCCCGGCTCGACCCGGACAGCTACCTGGCCCTGGCCCGGGCCTCGTACGCCGAGATGGCGCTGTCCGGCGTCACCTGCGTCGGTGAGTTCCACTACCTGCACCACGGCCCCGACGGCACGCCGTACGCCGACCCGAACGCGATGGGAGCGGCGCTGGTCGAGGCCGCCGCGCAGGCCGGGATCCGGCTCACCCTGCTCGACACCTGCTACCTGACCGCCACGGTGGACGGCGAGCCGCTGGCCGGGCCGCAGCGGCGGTTCGGCGACGGCGACGCGCAGCGCTGGGCCGACCGGGCCTCGGCGTTCACCCCGGGCAGGGCCCACGCGCTGCTCGGGGCGGCGGTGCACTCGGTCCGCGCAGTGCCGGCACAGCAGCTCGCCACCGTGGCCGGCTGGGCCGACCGGCGCGGGGCGCCGCTGCACGTGCACCTGTCCGAGCAGCCCGCCGAGAACGACGCCTGCCGGGCCGCGCACGGCCGCACGCCGGCCCGGCTGCTGGCCGACCACGGGGTGCTCGGCCCGGGCACCGTCGCCGTGCACGCCACCCACCCCACCAGCGCCGACGTGACGCTGCTCGGCGACACCGGCACCGGGGTCTGCCTCTGCCCCACCACCGAACGGGACCTCGCCGACGGGATCGGGCCGGCCCGCCGGCTGGCCGAGGCGGGCGTCGCGCTGAGCCTGGGCAGCGACAGCCACGCCGTGGTCGACCTGTTCGAGGAGGCCCGCGCGGTGGAGCTGGACGAGCGGCTGCGCACCCGCCGCCGCGGCCACTTCACCCCGGCGGAGCTGCTGGTCGCGGCGACCGCCGCCGGGCACGCCGCGCTCGGCTGGCGCGACGCCGGCCGGATCGCCGTCGGCGACCGCGCCGACCTGGTCACCGTGCGGCTGGACAGCGCCCGCACGGCCGGGGTGCCGCCGGTGGGGGCGTTCTTCGCGGCGACCGCCGCCGACGTCGCCTCGGTCGTCGTGGACGGCCGGCAGGTGGTCGCCGACGGGCGGCACCTGAGCGTGGACGTGCCGCGCGAGCTGCGTACGGCGATCGAGGCGGTGACCCGGTGAGCAGCCTGCTGGTCGACAACATCGGTGAGCTGGTGACCAACGTCGCCGGCACCGGCGACGGCAGCCCGCTCGGACTGCGCCGCGACGCGGCTCTGCTGGTCGAGGAGGGGCGGATCGCCTGGATCGGCCCCGCCCGGTACGCCCCCGCCGCCGACCGGCGGATCGACGCCGAGGGGGCGGCGGCGCTGCCGGGGTTCGTGGACAGCCACGCCCACCTGGTGTTCGCCGGGGACCGGGCCGCCGAGTTCGCCGCCCGGATGGCCGGCCAGCCGTACACCGGCGGGGGCATCCGGACCACGGTCGGCGCGACCCGGGCGGCCTCCGACGACACGCTGCGGGCCACCGTGCGCCGGCTGGTCGGCGAGACGATGCGGCAGGGCACCACCACGATCGAGATCAAGAGCGGGTACGGGCTGACCGTCGCCGACGAGGCCCGGTCGCTGCGGATCGCCGCCGAGGTGAGCGACGAGACGACGTTCCTCGGCGCGCACGTCGTCCCCGCCGAGTACGCCGACCGCCCCGACGACTACGTGGGGCTGGTGTGCGGGCCGATGCTCGCCGCCGCCGCCCCGTACGCCCGCTGGGTGGACGTGTTCTGCGAGCGGGGCGCGTTCGACGCCGACCACGCCCGGGCCATCCTCACCGTCGGGCAGGCGGCCGGGCTCGGGGTGCGGCTGCACGCCAACCAGCTCGGCCCCGGGCCGGGCGTACGGCTCGGGGTGGAGCTGGGGGCGGCCAGCGTCGACCACTGCACCCACCTCGACGACGCGGACGTGGCCGCCCTCGCGGGCTCGACCGCAGCCGACGGGTCGGGGACGACCACCGTCGCGACGCTGCTGCCCGGGGCGGAGTTCTCCACCCGCTCGCCGTACCCGGACGCGCGCCGGCTGCTCGACGCCGGCGTCACCGTGGCGCTGGCCACGGACTGCAACCCCGGGTCGTCGTACACCTCGTCGATGCCGTTCTGCGTGGCGCTCGCCGTCCGCGAGATGCGGATGACCCCGGCGGAGGCGGTCTGGGCCGCGACCGCCGGGGGCGCGCGGGCGCTGCGCCGCACCGATGTCGGGGTGCTGCGGCCCGGCGCCCGGGCCGACCTGACCATCCTCGACGCGCCGTCGCACCTGCACCTGGCCTACCGGCCCGGTGTCCCACTGATCCGCCAGGTTCTGCACAACGGAGTGCCGCAATGTCGATCGTGACCGTCCAGCCCACCGGGATCTCCCCCGCCGACGTGCTCGCCGTGGCCCGCGGCAGCGCCCGGGTCGCCCTCGACCCGGCCACCGTGGACGCGATGGCGACCAGCCGGTCCATCGTGGACCGGATCGAGGCCGCCGGCCGGCCCGTGTACGGCGTCTCCACCGGCTTCGGGGCCCTCGCGAACACCTTCGTCGCGCCGGAGCGGCGCGCGGAGCTCCAGCACGCGCTGATCCGCTCGCACGCCGCCGGGGTGGGCGCGCCGATGCCGCGCGAGGTGGTCCGGGCGATGATGCTGCTGCGGGTCCGCTCGCTGGCGCTGGGCCGCTCCGGGGTCCGCCCGCTGGTCGCCGAGGCCCTGGTCGACCTGCTCAACCACGACGTCACCCCGTGGGTGCCGGAGCACGGTTCGCTCGGCGCGTCCGGCGACCTGGCCCCGCTGGCGCACTGCGCGCTGGTGCTGCTCGGCGAGGGCTGGGTGCTCGGCCCGGCCGGCGAGCGGATCGACGCCGCCGACGCGCTGCGCGGGGCCGGGCTGACCCCGGTGGAGCTGGCCGCCAAGGAGGGGCTGGCGCTGATCAACGGCACCGACGGCATGCTCGGCATGCTGCTGCTGGCCATCAACGACGCGGCGCACCTACTCGCCATGGCCGACGTGACGGCCGCCCTGGCCATCGAGGCGATGCTCGGCTCGGAGCGGCCGTTCCTGCCGGAGCTGCACGCCATCCGCCCGCACCCCGGCCAGTCGGTGTCGGCGGCGAACATCCACCGGCTGCTCCAGCGCTCGGCGGTGATGGACTCGCACCGCGACGACCTGGCGCACGCCGTGCAGGACGCGTACTCGATGCGCTGCGCGCCGCAGGTCGCCGGCGCGGCCCGGGACACCCTGGACTTCGTCCGGACCGTGGCCGACCGGGAGCTGGTGTCCGTGGTGGACAACCCGGTGGTGCTGCCGGACGGCCGGGTCGAGTCGACCGGGAACTTCCACGGTGCCCCGCTCGGCTTCGCCGCCGACTTCCTGGCCATCGCCGCCGCCGAGGTGGGGGCGATCGCCGAGCGGCGGGTGGACCGGCTGCTCGACGTGACCCGGTCCCGGGAGCTGCCGGCGTTCCTCTCCCCCGACGCCGGGGTCAACTCCGGGCTGATGATCGCCCAGTACACCGCCGCCGGGATCGTCGCGGAGAACCGCCGGCTGGCCGCCCCCGCCTCGGTGGACTCGCTGCCCACCAGCGGGATGCAGGAGGACCACGTCTCGATGGGCTGGGCGGCGACGAAGAAGCTGCGCATCGTGCTGGACAACCTGACCAGCCTGCTCGCGGTGGAGCTGCTGGCCGCCGTGCGCGGGCTCCAGCTACGGGCCCCGCTGACGCCGTCGCCGGCCGGCCGGGCGGCGCTGGCCGCGCTCGGCGAGGCGGCCGGGGAGCCGGGGCCGGACGTCTTCCTCGCCCCGCTGATGGAGGCGGCCCGGGCCGTGCTGGCCGGGCCGGAGCTGCGGGCGGCGATCGAGCGGGAGGTCGGCCCGCTCGGTTGACCGCGCGGGGGTGGCGGGGCCGGGCAGCCGGCCGGCCCGGGGCTCAGCTCCCGAGCACCGCCACCCCGATCAGCACCGGCACCGCCGCCACGGTCGACAGCAGCACCGCGTCCCGGGCCAGGACGACGCCCCGGTCGTAGCGGACCGCGTGGACGAAGACGTTCTGCGCGGTCGGCAGCGCGGCGGTGACCGTGCAGGCCAGCACCACCGGGTCCGGCAGGCCCAGGGCGAACCGCGCGACGAGGTACGCGACCGCCGGCTGGACCACCGCCTTCAGCGCGACGGCGAGCCACACGTCCCGCCGGGTGTCCCCCGAGCCGGGCCGGGGCGCGCCGTGCAGCGACAGCCCGTACGCGAGCAGGGCGGCGGGCACGGCCATCGCCGCCACCAGCTCGACCGGGCGCAGGACCGGCTCCGGCGGGAACCAGCCGGTCAGGTTGACGGCCAGGCCCAGGACGCAGGCCACGGTGATCGGGTTGGCCAGCGGCTGGGCCACCGCCCCGGCCAGGGAACGCCGCCCCCGGGTCGCCGTGTCGAGCACCGCGAAGGCGATCGGCGCCATCACCACCAGCTGGAACATCAGGACGGGCGCGATGAACGAGGCGTCGCCGAGGACGTAGACGGCGACCGGGATGCCGATGTTCGCCGCGTTCACGTAGGAGGACGCCAGGGCGCCGATGGTGGTCTCCGCCGCCGGTCGCCGCCACACCAGCCGCGCGACGAGCACGAACACCGCCGCCACGACGGTGGTGGCCACCACCGTGACCACGAGGGCCGACGAGACGACCGTCCGGAGGTCGGCCCGGGCGACGGTCCCGAACAGCAGCGCCGGGGTCGCCACGAAGAACGCCACCCGGGAGAGCACCACCGTCGCCTCCCGCCCCAGCACGCCGAGACGGCCCAGCAGGTAGCCGACGCCGATAACGGCGGCGATGACGGTGAACCCCGTCAGGACACCCGGCACGACCCTCCCCGGCCGGTCCGCCGCCCGCCGTCAGGCTGCGGGCGGCAGCACCTTGGCGATCAGCTTGGCCAGCTCGCGCAGCGCCTTGCCCCGGTGGCTGATCGCGTCCTTCTCGGGCGGGGTCAGCTCCGCGTTGGTGCGGTCCTGGCCGTCGCCGAGGAAGATCGGGTCGTACCCGAAGCCGCCCGCGCCGCGCGGCGCGCGCAGCAGCCGGCCGGCCTGTCGGCCGTCGACCAGGTGCTCCTTGCCGCCGGGCAGCACCAGCGCCACGGTGCAGACGAACGACGCGCCACGGTGCTCGTCGGGCAGGTCGGCGATCTGGTCCAGCACGAGCTGGAGGTTGGCCCGGTCGTCGCCGTGCCGGCCGGCCCAGCGGGCGCTGAACACCCCCGGCATGCCGTTGAGGGCGTCGACGGCGAGGCCGGAGTCGTCGGCGATGGTGGGCAGGCCGGTGCGCCGGCAGCCCTCCCGCGCCTTGATCAGCGCGTTCTCGCCGAAGGTCAGGCCGGTCTCCGGCAGCTCCGGGTACTCCTCGACGTCGTCGAGGCCGAGCAGGGCGACCCGGTGCGCGCCGAGCGCGCCGTCGAGGATCCGCTGGAGCTCGATCAGCTTCTTGCGGTTACGGGTGGCGAGCAGCACCTTGTTCATGAGAGAGCCTTCCGCTGGGCCTCGGCCAGTTCCGCGCAGCCGGCGACGGCCAGGTCGAGCAGGGCGTCGAGCTGGTCGCGGGCGAACACCCCGGACTCCCCCGTCCCCTGCACCTCGACGAACTCGCCGGTGCCGGTGCAGACCACGTTCATGTCGACCTCGGCCGCCACGTCCTCGGTGTAGCAGAGGTCCAGCCGGGCCTCGCCGGCGATGACGCCGACGCTGACCGCCGCGACGGAGCGGTGCATCACCTTCTCCGGCTTCCCGGCCAGCGCCTTGCGGTCGGCCAGCCAGCTCACCGCGTCGTGCAGCGCCACGTACGCGCCGGTGATCGCCGCAGTGCGGGTGCCGCCGTCGGCCTGGAGGACGTCGCAGTCCAGCACCACCGAGTTCTCGCCGAGCGCCTTGAGGTCGATGCCGGCCCGCAGGCTGCGGCCGATCAGCCGGGAGATCTCGTGGGTCCGCCCGCCGACGCGGCCCTTGACGCTCTCCCGGTCCGAGCGGGTGTTCGTGGCCCGGGGCAGCATCGCGTACTCGGCGGTCACCCAGCCGAGGCCGGAGCCCTTGCGCCAGCGGGGCACCCCCTCGGTGACGCTGGCCGTGCAGAGCACCCGGGTCGCGCCGAACTCGACGAGCACGGAGCCCTCCGGGTGGGTGCTCCAGCCCCGGGTCAGGGTCACCGGTCGGAGTTGGTCGGGCCGCCGCCCGTCAGGTCGCGCCATGCCTGCACCCTATGCGGTGCGGTGATCGAACCGCCCCGGGGTCCACCGCTGTCCGCGCCCGCCGCCGGCCGCGGTCGGTCAGACGTCGTAGCAGGCGCCGGAGCGGACCACTTCCAGTGGCCCGTCGTACGCGGCGCCGGCCGCCTCGACGGTGAGCGCCTCGCTGCCCCACGCGGCGACCAGGTGGGTCAGCAGCAGCCGGCCCACCCCCGCCTTGGTGGCCGCCTCGCCGGCCTCCCGGCCGGTCAGGTGCAGGTCCGGCGGGTTGTCCACCCCGTCGACGTAGCTGGCCTCGCAGAGAAAGACGTCGGCGTCCTGGGCCAGCCGCAGCAGCGCCTCGCACGGCGCGGTGTCGGAGGAGTAGCAGAGCACCCGACCGTCGTGCTCCAGCCGCACCCCGTACGTCTCGACGGGGTGGTTCATCCGGTCGACGGTGACGCTGAACGGGCCGATCGGGAACGTGCCGGGCTGGAGGCCGTAGAACTGGTAGACGTCCTCGACGGTGCTGTCCTCCTGCCCGTAGGCCAGCGCCAGCCGGTCCGGCGCGCCGGACGGGGCGTACACCGGCAGGGCCGGGCAGGGGCCGTCCGGGGCGTACCGGCGCACCACCACGTACGAGACGGCGTCGAGCATGTGGTCGCAGTGCAGGTGGGTGAGGAGGATGGCGTCCGGGGCGTGCAGCCCGGCGTAACGCTGGAGGGTGGACAGCGCGCCGGAGCCGAAGTCGACCAGGAGCCGGAAACCGTCGGCCTCGACCAGATAGGCCGAGCACGGGGAGTCGGGACCGGGGAAGCTCCCCGCACAGCCGAGGACGGTCAGTCGCATGAGGTCGTCTCGCTGTCACGAACCGTAGTCGTCACGTCGGCCGCCATCCCGCCCATGATCTTCACCGCCGCGTACGACACGCTGCGCAGCCTACGCTGGCGCACACCGGGGCAAGAATCATCTACTGGAAGTTGTCACCAACGTGACACCCGCGGCCCTCCGGCGCCCCGGCGACGACGGACGGGCCGGACCGGTCAACCGGTCTCGGCCCGTCCACGCCGTCAGGCTCGCCCTCAGGCCCAGAGCTGCCCCTCCAGGGCCTCCTCGGCGTCGGCGAGGGTGCCGCCGTACGCGCCGGTGCTGAGGTACTTCCAGCCGCCGTCGCAGACCACGAACGCGACGTCGGCCCGGCGGCCGTCCCGGACCGCCTCGTGCGCCACCGCGAGGGCGGCGTGCAGGATCGCCCCGGTGGAGAAGCCGGCGAAGATCCCCTCCACCTCCACGAGCTGCCGGGTGCGCAGCACGGCGTCCCGGGTGCCGACGGAGAACCGCCGGGACAGCACGGTGGCGTCGTAGAGCTCCGGGACGTACCCCTCGTCGATGTTGCGCAGCCCGTAGACCAGTTCCCCGTAGCGGGGCTCGGCGGCCACGACCTGGATGCCCTCGACCTTCTCGCGCAGGTAGCGCCCGGTGCCCATGAGGGTGCCGGTGGTGCCGAGCCCGGCCACGAAGTGGGTGATCGTGGGCAGGTCCTGAAGCAGCTCCGGGCCCGTGGTCTCGTAGTGCGCCCGGGCGTTCGCCTCGTTGCCGTACTGGTAGAGCATCACCCAGTCGGGGTGCTCGGCGGCGATCTGCTTGGCGGTGGCGACGGCCTGGTTGGAGCCGCCGGCGGCCGGCGAGAAGATGATCTCCGCGCCGTACATCCGGAGTAGCTGGACCCGCTCGGTCGAGACGTTCTCCGGCATCACGCAGACCAGCCGGTACCCCTGCAGCTTGGCCACCATGGCCAGCGAGATGCCGGTGTTGCCGCTGGTCGGCTCCAGGATGGTGTCGCCCGGGCGGAGCCGGCCGTCGGACTCGGCCCGGCGGACCATGAACAGGGCCGCCCGGTCCTTGATGCTGCCGGTCGGGTTCCGGTCCTCCAGCTTGGCCCAGAGCCGCACCGGCGGCGCCCCCTCGGGCACCGCCGGCGAGAGCCGGGGCAGCCCGACCAGGGGCGTGCCGCCGCAGGCGTCCAGCAGGCTGTCGTACCGCGCCATCGCCGCCCCGCCTCAGCGGGCGGCGGCGGCGCGCGTGGCTACCGTGTGCGAGGCGATCGCCGCCGCGGCGGCGAAGCCGAACGCGCCGCCGGCCACGGCCGGCAGGATCGTGATGCTGTCGCCGTCGTTGAGCTTGGCGTCGAGCGCGCCGAGGAAGCGGACGTCCTCGTCGTTGACGTAGACGTTGACGAACCGGTGCAGCACGCCGGCGTCGGTGACCAGCCGGCCGCGCAGGCCGGCGTGCCGGGAGTCCAGGTCGGCGAGCAGGTCGGCGAGCGTGTCGCCGGCGCCCTCGACGACCTTCGCGCCGCCGGTGTAGCTGCGCAGGATGGTGGGGATGCGAACCTCGATGGCCATGGTGTCGTGCTCCTTGTCCGGGTGTGCGGTTTGCTCGGTGACGGGAAGGGCGGAGTGTCGCGGTGCCGCTGGGGTCAGCGGTCGGAACACTCGTAGTCGACCGTCGCCGGGCTCTGCCCGAACATGTAGGACTGGACGGCGTTCGGGTCCACGGCGGCGTCCACGATCCGGACCGGCTCCTCGGTCACCGCGCCGTCGACGATCCGGTAGGAGCGGATCTCCTCGGCGTCGGGCTCCCGGGTGGAGACGAGCAGGTAGTGCGCCCCCGGCTCGCCGGCGAAGGAGATGTCCGTACGCGACGGGTACGCCTCGGTCGCGGTGTGCGAGTGGTAGATGACGATCGGCTCCTCGTCGCGGTCGTCCAGCTCCCGCCACACCCGCAGGTGCTCCATCGAGTCGAACTCGTAGAACGTCATGGAGCGGGCCGCGTTCTCCATCGGGATGTGCCGGGTCGGGGTGTCGCTGCCGACGGGGCCGGCGACCACGCCGCACGCCTCGTCCGGGTGGTCCCGACGCACGTGGGCGACGATCGCGTCGATGATCGACCGGTCGATGCTCAGCACGTCGTCCAGCCTAGCGCCTCCGCCTGCCCACCCGAAGGTGGCGACGGTCACCATCAGTCGATCATGGCGTTGAGCAGCGACTCCTGGAGGTAGCCGAGGTAGGCGTAGACCGACAGTTGGAACACCCGGCTCGACGACGGATCGGCGGCGACCGCCTCGTCCAGCTCCGCGCCGAGGTCCGTGCCGTCCTTGACCTCCAGCCGGACGCCCATCGCCAGGCGGGCGTCGTTGAGCGCCCGCAGCCACGCCTCGGCCGCCTCGGCGTCGAGCCGGACCTCGCCGCCGGCGGAGTCCGGCAGCGCGGCGAGGATCGCCCCGGCCTGGTCGATCTTGCCCGTCTTGAGGTCGCCCTCGGTGTACCGGCGGAACTCCGCCGTCCCGGCCGAGTCGTCCGGGTAGACCTCGGGGAAGAGCCGGCCCACCACCGGGTCGGAGTGGTCGAAGCCGTCGGTGAGCAGCCCCACCACCTCGGAGGCCACCTTGCGCAGCACCCGGACCTCGTCGACGGCGAGGGTGGCGACGTACCGGTCGCCCCGGCGGCGGAACATGCTCACGACCGCTCCACCGTGGCCCACAGCCCGTACGCGTGCAGCTGTGCCGCGTCGTGCTCCATCCGTTCCCGGGCGCCGCTGGAGACCACCGCCCGACCCTTGTGGTGCACGTCCAGCATGAGCTTCTCGGCCTTCTCCCGGCTGTACCCGAACAACTTCTGTAGGACCCAGGTCACGTACGACATCAGGTTCACCGGGTCGTCCCACACGATCGTCACCCACGGCCGGTCCGAAGCCGGCACCTCTTCGGTGTCCGGCGTCTCGACCGGTGCAACCTGCGGAGCCGCCATGCCCCCCATCGTGCCACCGGTTGCGGCGAACCGATGAACCGGAACGCCGGACGGGCCCGGATCACCGGCCGGAGCCGCCCCGGCGACCGGCGCGCGGGCCGGCCCGGCAGGACCCCGTCGGGGCCCCACCAGCCGGTCGGGACCGGCGTCAGGCGAGCAGGATGCCGTGGTCGATCGCATCGGAGAGCACCGCGCCGAGCGAGCGGCGGACGGCCTCGAAGCGTCGGGAGACGTCCCGGGTCAGCTCCAGCTCGACCTCGCGCAGCGCCCGCTGCGCCCAGGACCGGGCACCGCCCGGGTCCTCATTGCCGGGGCTGCGCCAGTGCTGCCAGCAGCCGCCGGCAAGCGCCACGGCGACCGGCGGGAGCACCTCGACGCGCTGCCCGGCCGGATACCCGGAGACCGCGTCCACGGCGCCGGCGCCGGCCAGCTCGGCCACCCCGGCGGTGCTGGTGACCAACAGCACCCGGTCGAGGCCCCGGCCGGCCGGATGGTCGGCGAGCCCCCAGCGGACGGCGTTGCCGATCCGTCGCCGGACCCCCTCGGGCACCGGGTCGCCCAGGACCCGACCGGCGGCATCGTCGAGCAGGGCCCGCACGGCCGCGTCGCACTGGACGGTGGCGAGCAGGGAGAGCGCCTCCAGCTCGCGGTCGAGCAGCTGCGGCAGGCCGGCACAGCCGACCCCGAAGACGATCTCCTGCACCACCCGCAGGTGGGTGTTGGCCAGCTCCAGGGCGAGGTGCTGGCGGATCCGCTGGGCGCAGGAGCGGGCCTGCCGGTCCAACCGCTCGGCCCACCCGGTCGCGTCCGCGTCGGGCGACACCGGGACCCGGCCGTGCGCCCCGGGCAGCACCGGCGGCTGGGCGCTGGCCCGGCGCAGCCCCTCGTCGGCGGCCCAGCCCACCAGCGCCCGCCGCAGCCCGCCGACGTCGTCCGGTCGGGCCGGGTACCAGGGGGCCGCGGCCAGGGCCGGCACGGCGGCGAGCAGCACGGCGCGGTGCGCGGCCAGCACCACCTCGACCGGGTTCGCCGCGTCGACCAGGCCCGGCTCGGCCGGCGACCGGGCGGGCCACGGATCGACCGGCCCGCCCGGCTGCGCGGACCGCGTCGGCGGCCGGCCCGCCCGGCCGCTGGGACCCGTCGGGACGGAAGCCCCCGTGCCGTCCGTCCGCGCCGGGTCCCGGCGGCTGCGCGGCGCCCGTCCCCGCGCCCGGGGCCCGTCCGGTCGGCCCGAGCCGGCGCCCGGCGGCTCGACCGGGGGCGGGGCCCAGCCCGACACCCCGGGCGTCACCACGAAGAAGACCTCGACCGCGGCGTGGGCGGCCTCGGCCAGCAGGTGCAGCTCGGCGGCGGTGAACGCCTGGTCGGCCGCGATCACGAACAGCAGCGCCCCGGCCCGGCCGACGGCGTCGAGCAGCACCCGCCCGCCGGCGACGCCCAGCGTGTCGGTGTCCGGCGTGTCGAACACGGTGAAGTGCCGCAGCAGCGGCTCGGCGACGGTCAGCTCGACCCGGCGCGGCGGGCGGGCCAGCGCCGGGCCCGCCGCCGACTGGTCCGGCGCGTACGCGTGGGGCTGGCGGTAGCCGGGCACGTAGGCGGCGCGGGTCGGCACCCGGGCGTGGCCGACTCGCAGCCAGCTCCCGGGCGGCACGGCGAGCGTCCCCGGGGCCACCCCCAGCAGGGCGGCGAGCACGTCGCGCCGGGCCGCGCCGGCCGGACCGGCGGCGACCACGGCGAGCGGGTCGTCCGGCCGGGGTTCGGTCACCCCGAGCCGGGTGGGCGTCGGGCCGCACCGCGGCGGGCCGGCCGGACCGCCGCGCTCGTCGGACACGTCGGCTGAGGGGAGCGGACCCGGCTGCATCAGGCGGCCTCCCGGTCAGGGCGGCCGAGCTCGGATCCGGCCGCGTGAATCGTCCGGGCGGGGACACCTCCGGATGCGGGAAGAGTACGGCCGACGGAAACGTGAATCAGACGATGCGGATACTCAGCGTTGATTGACGGATTACTCAACTTCGGAGCGTCACGGCGTGCACGCGTACCGGCTTCGGTCGATATGCTGCCCCGATGAGTCGATGGGAGTTCGTCGGCCGCAGGGATGAACTCGACCGGCTGCTGGCCGCGGCGACCGGCGCCGACGGGCGCGGGCTCTTCTACAGCGGGTCCGCCGGGGTCGGCAAGAGCCGGCTGCTGCGCGAGGCGCTGGCCGGCGTCCCCACCGACGGGTACGCCGTCTGGTCGGTCTCGGCCAGCGCCACCACGGCGGCGCTGCCGTTCGGTGGGCTGATCCAGGTGCTCCCGGCCGAACAGCCGCCGGGGCTCTCCCCGGCGGGCGTGCTGCGCTGGGCGGTGGCGCAGTTGCAGCAGCAGGCCGCCGGGCGGCACATCGTGCTGGCGGTCGACGACGCCCACCTGCTCGACCCGCCGTCGGCCGCGCTGGTGCACCTGATCGGCCGGGCGGAGAACGCCACCGTGATCGGGACGCTGCGCGACGGTGAGCAGCTCCCGCTGCCCATCCGGGCACTGTGGACCGACGGTCTGGTCGACCACGTGGAGCTGGCCCCGCTCGGGCTGGCGGACACCACCGACCTGCTCGCCGCCATCCTCGGGGGTCCGGTCGACCCATGCTCCGCCGACCGGCTGTGGCGGCTCTCCGGCGGCAACGCGCTGCTCCTGCGCGAGCTGGTCATTGCCGCCCCGCCCGGCGAGCTGACCCGCACGTACGGGATGTGGCGGTGGACCGGCGGGCTGACGCTGGCGCCCAGCCTCACCGAGCTGATCGACACCCGGATCGGGCAGCTCACCCCCGGGGTCCGGGCGGTGCTGGAGCTGGTCGCCTTCGGCGAGCCGCTCGGCCTGCACCTGCTCGGACAGGCGGTGGAGCCGGCCGACGTGGAGACCGCCGAGGAGCGTGGCCTGATCACGGTGGAGCGCAACGACCGCCGCACGGACGTCCGGCTGGCGCACCCGCTCTACGGCGAGGTGATGCGGCGGCGCTGCCCGGTCAGCCGGACCCGACGGTTGCAGGCCCGGCTGGCCGAGCTGGTGGAGGCAATGGGCACCCGGCGACGCGACGACCTGCTGCGGGTGGCGGTGTGGCGGCTGGACTCCGGCACCGCGCAGGACCCGGCGCTGCTGCTGGGCGCCGCCGCCCAGGCGTTCACCCGGTACGACGTGCCGCTGGCGACCCGGCTGGCCCGGGCGGCGCTGGAGGCCGACGGGGGCTTCGACGCCGCGGAGCTGCTGGCCACCCTCCTGATGTTCGCCGACCGGCCGGAGGAGGCGATCGTGACGCTCGACGCGGTCGCCGGCGACGCGGCGGGGCCGGGGCGGCGCAGCCGCTGGCTCACCGTGCGGGGGATGGTCAGCTACTGGGGGCTCAGCCGGGAGTCCACCGTGGACGAGATCGCGGCGCGGGGCGCGGAGCTGCCCGACGCCGCCGACCAGGCCCGGGTGAACGCCTTCGAGGCGATCATGCGGCTGCACCGGCTGGACACCGGCCCGGCGGTGCGGCTGGCCCGGGCGGTGCTGGACCGCCCGGCCGCCGGGGTGGCCGCCCGCGAGCTCGCCCGGTGCACCCTGGCCCACCTCCAGGCCGCCCAGGGGCAGCTGACCCGCAGCGGCGCGGCGATCAACCAGGTGCAGGCCGAGGTGGCCCGCTGGCGCGGCGACATGCCGTACCTGCAACTCGCGCTGGAACTGGCCCGGGGCACCCGGCTCGCGCTCGCCGGCGACCTGGCCGGCATCGACGCGATCGTCGCCGACGAGTTCGCCGACCTCGCCGGGGCGGGCGACTTCCGGCTCGGCACCGGCTACCTGGCCATCCTCCAGGCGTACGCGGCGCGGCTGCGCGGCCACAGTGGCACGGCGCTGACGACGAGCCTCGGCGCGTGCGCGGTGCTGGCCACCAGCCGGGTGTACGCGGGCCTGGCGCACGCCGAACGGGCCCAGGCGGCGGCGCTGCGGGGCGACGCCGCGCACGCCGCCGAGGCGATGGCCGAGGCGGACCGCACCCACGCCCCCGGGATGACGGTGCTCTACCCGTGGCTGGAGCAGGCCCGCGGCGCGGTGCTCGCTGCCGGCGGCGACCCGGCCGGCGCCGCCAAGCACCTCGCCGCCCTGGCCGACCGGCTCCGCGACGACGGGTTCGCCGGGCACGAGGTGCTCGTCCTGCACGACCTGGTCCGGCTGGACCAGGCCACCGCCCCGGTCGGGCCGACCTGTGGCGACGGCAGCCGCCGGACGGTGGCCCAGCGGCTGGCCGAACTGTCCGAGCGGGTCGACGGCCCGCTGCCGCCGCTGCTGGCCCGGTACGCCCGGGCCGCCGCCCACGGCACGGCCGAGGAACTGCTCGCGGTGGCCGCCGGCTTCGCCGAGCTGGACCTGCGGGTGTACGCCGCCGAGGCCACCGCGGCGGCGGCGCGCCTGCTGCGGCTGCGCCGGTCCAGCTCGGCCGCCGCCGCCCACGAGCGACTCGGCGAGCTGCTCGGCCGGTGTGACCAGATCGACACCCCGGCGCTGCGGGTCGGGCAGCCCGCCCTCAGCGACCGGGAGTGGGAGGTCGCCCGGCTCGCCGCGCAGGGCGCGACCAGCCGCGCCATCGCCGAGCGGCTCTTCCTGTCCAGCCGGACCGTGGACAACCACCTGCAACACGTCTACAGCAAGCTCGGGGTGACCGGGCGGGCCGAGCTGCGCGTCGCGCTGCGGTCGTTCCCGGGCCAGGAGGGCGACCCGGCGCGGTGAACTCTAGGCTGGGCAGGTGAGCACCTTTCGCCCCGCGCTGCTGACCGACCACTACGAGCTGACGATGGTCAGCGCCGCCCTGCGCGACGGCACCGCCGACCGCCCGTGCGTCTTCGAGGTCTTCAGCCGCCGGCTGCCCACCGGGCGCCGGTACGGTGTGGTCGCCGGCACCGCCCGGCTGATCGACCTGATCCGCGACTTCCGCTTCTCGGCCGACGAGGTCGACTTCCTGCGCCGCGCCGGGGTGGTCGACGCCGCCGCCGCCGAGTGGCTGGCCGGTTACCACTTCACCGGCGACATCGACGGGTACGCCGAGGGCGAGCTGTTCTTTCCCGGCTCCCCCATCCTCACCGTCTCCGGTGGCTTCGCCGAGTGCGTGGTGCTGGAGACGCTGGTGCTGTCGGTGCTCAACCACGACTGCGCGGTGGCCGCGGCGGCCGCCCGGATGGTCACCGCGGCCCGGGGCCGGGCGGTGATCGAGATGGGCGCCCGGCGGGCCCACGAGGAGGCGGCGGTCGCCGCGGCGCGGGCCGCGTACCTGGCCGGGTTCCGGTTCACCTCGAACCTGGCCGCCGGCGAGCGGTACGGCATCCCCACCGCCGGCACCGCCGCGCACGCGTTCACCCTGCTGCACGGCGACGAGCGGGCGGCGTTCGCCTCGCAGGTCGCCACGCTGGGCAAGGACACCACGCTGCTGGTCGACACGTACGACATCAGCCAGGGCATCCGCAACGCGATCGAGGTCGCGGGGCCGGAGCTGCGCGCGGTCCGGATCGACTCCGGCGACCTGACGGTGATCGCCCAGCAGTCCCGCGAACTGCTCGACTCCCTCGGCGCCACCGAGACGAAGATCATCGTCTCCGGCGACCTCGACGAGTACGCCATCGCCACGCTCGCCGCCGAGCCGGTCGACATGTACGGCGCGGGCACGGCCGTGGTCACCGGCTCCGGTGCGCCCACCGCCTGCCTGGTCTACAAGCTGGTCGAGGTGGCGGGGCGGCCGGTGGTGAAGCGCTCGGAGCACAAGGCCACCATCGGCGGCCGGAAGGTGGCCGTCCGCCGGCACAAGCCGACCGGCACCGCGACCGAGGAGGTCGTCGTCCCGCAGGGCGTGCCCGACCGGCAGCCGCACGACCGGCTGCTCCAGCAGTCGTACGTGGCCGGCGGCGAGCCGGTCGACCTGCCGACGCTGGACGAGTCCCGGGAGCACCTGCGACAGTGCCTGATCTCGATCCCGTGGGAGGGCCTGAAGCTCTCCGCCGGCGACCCGGCGATCCCGGTGACCGTCGTCCCCGCCGGCTGACCCGCCGCCCGCCGGCTCACCCGCACCGCGAAGGAGCACCCCTGACATGGCCAACGCGCTGATCATCGTCGACGTGCAGAACGACTTCTGCGAGGGCGGGTCCCTCGCGGTGGCCGGCGGGGCGGGCGTCGCCGCCGGGATCTCCCGGCTGCTCGCCGCCGAGCCCGACCGCTGGGACCACGTGGTGGCGACGAAGGACTACCACGTGGACCCGGGCGCGCACTTCGGCGACCCGCCGGACTACGTCGACTCCTGGCCGGTGCACTGCGTCGTCGGCACCGCCGGCTCGGAGTTCCACCCGGAGCTGACCACCGACCGGGTCGAGGCGATCTTCCACAAGGGCGAGCACGCGGCGGCGTACTCCGGCTTCGAGGGGCACGCCGACGACGGCGAGTGCCTGGCCGACTGGCTGCGCGCCCGGGGGGTGGACCGGGTCGACCTGGTCGGCATCGCCACCGACCACTGCGTCCGGGCCACCGCGCTGGACGCCGCCCGGGAGGGGTTCGCCACCACCGTGCTGCTCGACCTGACCGCCGCCGTGGCGCCGGAGACGCTGGACGTCGCGCTGCGCGCGTTCGACGGCGCCGGGGTGGCCATGCACGGACAGCCGGTGATCCGGGCCGCCTGAGGCGGTAAACCGCTGGCGGGTGTCGCACCCGGGGTCGAGGATGACGCCCGGAGGTACGGACCGTCATGAACATGAAGCCTTACCGGCAGGTGCTCGCCCTGCCGGGTCTCCGGTCGTTGCTGCTGGTGTCGGTGCTCGCCCGCGTCCCGCTCACCGCGACCGGGGTGACCGTCACCTTCTACGTGGTGTTCGACCTCGGCCGGGGGTACGGCGCGGCCGGCCTGGTCGGGGCGGCCACCACCGTGGGCGCGGCGCTGGGCGGCCCGCTGCTCGGCCGGCTGGTGGACCGGCACGGCCTGCGCCCGGTGCTCGCCCTGACCACCGTCGCCGAGGGCATCTTCTGGTCCACCGCGCCGGCGCTGCCCTATCCGGTGCTGCTGCCGGCCGCGTTCGTCGCCGGGCTGCTCGCCCTGCCCATCTTCTCGGTGATCCGGCAGTCGATCGCGGCGCTGGTGCCGCCGCAGCGGCGTCGCCCGGCGTACGCGCTGGACTCGATGTCGGTGGAGCTGTCGTTCATGGTCGGCCCGGCCCTCGCCGTGGCGCTGTCCACCGCCGTGTCCGCCCGGTTCACCCTGTACGCGGTCGGCGCCGGCATCGTCGCCGCCGGCACCGCCCTCTGGCTGCTGAACCCGCCCACCCGCGCCGCCGACGAGCCGCCCCGCGAGCATCGCCGGGTGCCCCGCCGGGAGTGGCTGACGGCCCGGCTGGTCGCCGTGCTGGTGGCCAGCCTCGCCGCCACGCTGGTGCTGGGCGGCACCGACGTCGCGGTGGTCGCCGTGCTGCGGGCCGGCGGCGAGGTCGGCTGGACGGGCGCGGTGCTCGCCGCGTGGGCGGTCGCCTCGCTGGTCGGCGGCTTCGCGTACGGCGCGGTCAGCCGGCAGGTGTCCCCGCTGGCGCTGGTGGCCGCGCTCAGCCTCTGCACCCTCCCGGTCGGGCTGGGCGGCGGGCACTGGTGGCTGCTCAGCCTGGCGCTGGTCCCGGCCGGCATGCTCTGCGCACCGGCCCTCGCCGCCACCGCCGACGCGGTCAGCCGGCTGGTCCCGGCCGGCGTGCGCGGTGAGGCGATGGGCCTGCACGGCTCCGCGGTGACCGTGGGCATCGCGCTGGGCGCCCCGCTGGCCGGTGCGGTGATCGACGCCTCCGCGCCCTGGTGGGGGTTCGTGGTGACCGGCGCGATCGGCCTGCTGGTCGCCGCCGCCGTGCTCCCCGCCGAGCTGCGGCACCGGCGCACCCCCGCCCCGGCCCCGGCCGCCCCGGGCCTGGGCGCCCCGGGCCTGGGCGCCGAGCTGGCCCGGCCTGATCAACTTCATGTCCCGCACGTCGCGCCCACTCCCGCCCCGGAAGCCACGACATCCGGCAAGCCGTGACGCCCCACCCGGCCGGGACGGCGGGTCGCGCCAAGCGACGGGCGCCGTACCCCGATGGGGTGCGGCGCCCGTCGTACGGTGCGGTGTGGGTCAGCGCTGGTCGAGGTTCCCGGCGGTGTCCTCCTGGTAGCTGGCGCCCCCGTTGGCCTCGCTGGTCAGCAGCTTGGCGCCGCCCTCGGGCGGTCCGGCCAGGCTCTGGCCGGCGGCCAGCTCCGGGAACTTCGCGTCGAACGCCGGGCGCTCGGAGCGGATCCGCGGCATCCGGTCGAAGTTGCGCAGCGGGGGCGGCGAGCTGGTCGCCCACTCCAGCGAGTTGCCGTGACCCCACGGGTCGTCGACCTCGACCACCGGGCCGGTCTTGTACGACTTCCAGCAGTTCCAGATGAACGGCAGGGTCGAGATACCGGTGATGAACGCGCCGATCGTGGAGATCATATTCAGCGTGGTGAAGCCGTCGGTGGGCAGGTAGTCGGCGTACCGACGTGGCATGCCCTCGTTGCCCACCCAGTGCTGCACCAGGAACGTGGTGTGGAAGCCGATCATCGTCAGCCAGAAGTGGATCTTGCCCAGCCGCTCGTCGAGCATCCGGCCGAACATCTTCGGGAACCAGAAGTAGATCCCGGCGAACACGGCGAACACGATCGTGCCGAAGAGCACGTAGTGGAAGTGCGCCACCACGAAGTACGAGTCGTGCAGGTGGAAGTCCAGCGGCGGGCTGGCCAGCAGCACGCCGGTGAGGCCACCGAAGAGGAAGGTCACCAGGAAGCCGATGGAGAACAGCATCGGCGTCTCGAAGGTGATCTGGCCCCGCCACATGGTGCCGATCCAGTTGAAGAACTTCATCCCGGTCGGAACGGCGATCAGGTAGCTCAGGAAGCTGAAGAACGGCAGCAGCACCTGGCCGGTGGCGAACATGTGGTGCGCCCACACGCTCATCGACAGGGCGGCGATGGCGATGGTCGCGGCGACCAAGCCCTTGTAGCCGAAGATCGGCTTGCGGGAGAAGACCGGAATGATCTCGGAGATGATGCCGAAGAACGGCAACGCGATGATGTACACCTCAGGGTGGCCGAAGAACCAGAAGAGGTGCTGCCACAGCATCGGCCCGCCGGTGGCGGGGTCGTACACGTGCGCGCCGAGCAGCCGGTCCGCGGCGAGCGCGAACAGCGCGGCGGCCAGCAGCGGGAAGATCAGGATCGCCAGCAGGCTGGTGACCAGCATGTTCCAGGTGAAGATCGGCATCCGGAACATGGTCATGCCGGGGGCGCGCAGGGTCAGGATCGTGGTGATCAGGTTCACCGCGCCGAGGATCGTGCCCAGACCGGAGACGGCCAGGCCGACGACCCACATGTTGGCGCCGACGCCCGGCGAGTGCTCGGCCGTGCTCAGCGGGGTGTACGCCGTCCAGCCGAAGTCGGCGGCGCCGCCCGGGGTGACGAAACCGGCGGTCGCCATCGTGCCGCCGAACAGGTAGAGCCAGTAGGCGAAGGCGTTCAGCCGGGGGAACGACACGTCCGGGGCGCCGATCTGCAGCGGCACCACGTAGTTCGCGAAGGCGAACACGATCGGCGTCGCGAAGAACAGCAGCATGATCGTGCCGTGCATGGTGAACAGCTGGTTGTACTGCTCGGGCGACAGGAACTGCAGCCCGGGGCGGGCCAGCTCGGCCCGCATGATCAGCGCCATCAGGCCGCCGATCATGAAGAACGCGAACGCGGTGACCATGTACATGATCCCGATCTGCTTCGCGTCCGTGGTGCGCAGCAGCCGCGCGAATGCCGACCCCTTGACCGGCTCTCGGACCGGCCAGGGCCGGGTCACGACCGGCTTGGGTGCGACGGTGGTCACGAGTGGCCTCCGGTTCTGGGTTGTCCCGCTCGGCACGCGTGGTGATCTGCGAGCCGTCATCCGCAAGGAGGATAGTCCCCGGCAGGTGGGGGTGCCGCGTGGGGTGGCCGGCTACGATTGCCGCCGCCGCGGCCGAACCCTCACAGCGGGCCGACCAACAACCGGTAGTGCTCGCCGAAGATCCGCCCGCCGCGCCCGCGCAGCAGCGGGTCGCGCAGCGCCGGCGGCACGTCGCGCGTCCGGTTGCGGTCCCGGGTCCGGTCCCGCACCCACCGGGTACGCGGACGGCGGCGACTCTCGTACGCCACCAGGGCCGCCTCGACGGTGTCGGCCGACGTCAGCGAGTCGGCGAGCACCACGGCGTCCTCCAGCGCCATGGCCGCCCCCTGGGACAGGGTCGGGGCGGTGGCGTGGGCTGCGTCGCCGACGAGCAGCACCCGCCCCCGGGACCAGCGCCCCAGCTCGACCTCCTCGGTGGTGCCGACGTGCACCCGTTCCAGCACCTCCAGCACCTCCGGCACCGGCCCGCCGTACCCGCCGAACAGCTCGCGGAGCCGGGCCGACGGATCGGCCGGCGGCACCGTGCCCGCCTCGTCGGCAGAGCAGTAGAGCCGCCCGGCGCCCAGCGGCACGACGAGGAAGCCGGCCCGCTGGCCGAGCAGCGCGGTCCACTCGTCGATCCGGGGGCCGCCCCGGACGACGGCCCGGTAGACCACCTGGCCGGCCGGCCGGGACGGCCCGCCCAGCGCGGCCAGGGAACGCACCGCCGAGCGGGGGCCGTCCGCGCCGACCACCAGGTCGTACTCGGCGGCGGTGCCGTCGGCGAAGGTGACGCCGACGGCCGCGGGCAGCAGCTCGATCCCGCGCACCTCGGCCCCGTGCCGGACCGCGCCGCCGGCCCCGGTGAGCAGCACCCGGTACAGCTCGGACCAGGGCAGCGCGCGGCACTCGCCGACGTCGGCCCAGAGGTTGTCCAGGTCGACCTCGCACAGCGGGGCGCCGGAGGCGTCGAGGAAGCGCTGCCGGTGGACGACCTGCCCGAGCGGGCGTACCGGGCCGTCGAGGTCCAGCCGGCGCAGCGCCCGCGCCGCGTTGCCGGTCAGGTAGAGGCCGGTGTCGACGAGTTCCGACGGGGGCAGCTTCTCGGTGACGTCGGGCCGGAAACCGGCCATCCGCAGCGCCCGGGCCACGGCCAGTCCGGCGATGCCCGCACCGACGACGAGAATGCGCAGGGGGGAGCCACCCATCGTGGTGTACGCCTCCGGAGGGGGTGCGGCACGCGTTGGAGGCAAGACACTACTCGGTGCGATCGACGCACGCCAGGGCCGTTCGTCCGGGGCGGGCCACCCCTCGGCAGGGCGGCGCCGATCACCGGAGGAGGGCCGGATGCCCGGCCGGCCAGGCGACCCCCGGGGGCGTGATTCACGTCGATGAATGCGGACCGGGGCAAAAACGAGCCGGTCCCGGTTGCGCGAAGGTTTCAGGCATGTGAATGTGTCCGCAGCACGTGGGAGCGCTCCCGTCGGCTAGCCGGCCACTCCGATGTCCCGCTGCCACTCTCCCGGCCGCTCAGCCACCCAGGGCGTCGATGTCGCGCATCTCCTCGGCGGTCAGCGAGAAGCCCCAGATGTCGGCGTTGGCGCGGATCCGCTCCGGAGTGACCGACTTCGGGATCACCACGATCTCGTGGTCGACGTGCCAGCGCAGCACCACCTGGGCCGGCGACACGCCGTGCGCGGCGGCGATCCGGGTCAGCACCGGGTCCGACAGGTCGCTGGCCTTGAACGGGCTGTACCCCTCCAGCACCACGCCCCGGTCCCGGTGCTCCAGGTGCCGCTGCCGGTCGTACAGCGACGGGCTCCACCGGATCTGGTTGACCGCCGGATTCTCCTCCGTGGCCTGGATCAGCTCGTCGATGTCGGCGGTGCCGTAGTTGCTCACCCCGACCGCCCGGGTCAGGTTCTCGTCCCGGGCCGCGAGCAGCTCGCGCCAGACGGGGATGCTGTCGCCCGGCGCGGGCGGCGGCCAGTGGACCAGCCAGAGGTCGACGTGGTCGGTGCCGAGCGCGCGGAGGCTGGCCTCGATCGTCTCCCGCTCCCGGCCCACCCGGTCCGGCGGCAGCTTGGTGGTGATGAAGATGTCCTCCCGGCGCAGCCCGCTCTCCCGGACCGCCCGGCCCACCTCCTCCTCGTTGCCGTACATGGTGGCGGTGTCGATGTGCCGGTAACCGGCGTCGAGGGCGGCGAGCACCGCGTCGTACCCCGCCTGGCCGGTGGCCTGCCAGGTGCCGAAGCCGAGCAACGGCATCCGCACGTCGCCGGGGAGCAGGACGGTGGGCTGGTCGAGGCTGTCCATGACGGCTGTTCTACCCCCGATCCCGCCGGCCATGCCCACCGGGGCCCGCCCCGACGGGCGGCGGCGGGCGGCCGACGACGGGCGGCAACGGACGGCCAGGGCCACCGGGCCGCCCGGGGAACCGACGACGGCGCGGCGGCGGGCTGCGGGGCGGGCCGGCACGGCGGAGAATGCGGGGATGGCCGACCGCCTGGACGAGTACCGCCGCCGGCGGGACGCGAAGCGGACCCCGGAGCCGGTGCCCGAGCGGCCCCCGCGCCGGGGCGGCGGCGGGCGGCGGGCCCGGTTCGTGATCCAGCAGCACCACGCCCGCCGGCTGCACTGGGACCTGCGGCTGGAGCACGAGGGGGTGCTCGCCTCCTGGGCGGTGCCGCGCGGCCTGCCCCGGGAGCCGGGCCGCAACCACCTGGCCGTGCACACCGAGGACCACCCGATGGAGTACCTGGACTTCCACGGCGAGATCCCGGCCGGCGAGTACGGCGGCGGCAAGATGATCATCCACGACACCGGGACGTACCGGTGCGAGAAGTGGCGCGCCGACGAGGTGGTCGTGGTGCTCGACGGAAAGCGGACCGCCGGGCGGTACGTGCTGTTCGCCACCGGCGGCCGGGACTGGATGGTCCGCCGCACCGACCCGGCCCCGCCGGGCTGGACCAGCATGCCCGAGCTGGTCGCGCCGATGCGCCCGACCCGGGCCGCGCGGCTGCCCAGGGACGCCGCCGAGTGGGGGTACGAGCCGCGCTGGGACGGCGTGCGGGCGGTGGCGTACGTCTCCGGCGGCCGGCTGCGGCTGCTCGCCGGCTCCGGCGAGGACGTCACCGGGGCGTACCCGTGGCTGCGGGAGCTGGCCGAGGAGCTGGCGCCGGCGGAGGCGGTCCTGGACGGCGCGCTGGTCGACATCGACCGGCGCGGGCGGGTCCGCCCGGCCCGGCCGGCGGGCGGCAGGCGGTCCGACCCGGCCGGGCAGTACCTGCTGTTCGACCTGCTCTGGCTGGAGGGCGCGCCGAGCACCGACCTGCCGTACGCGCGGCGCCGGGAGCTGCTCGACGGCCTGGCTCTGGCCGGCGCGCACTGGCAGACCCCGCCGTGGTTCCCCGGCGTCGGCGCGGACGCCCTGCGGGCCGCCGGTGAGCAGGGGCTGCCCGGCGTGGTGGCGAAGCGGCTGGACTCGCCGTACGAACCGGGGCGGCGCAGCCGGCGCTGGCTGAGCATCGACGTGGACTGAGACCGCGAGCCGACACCGGGAGGCGGGACGGGTAGGCGGGACCGCGAGCCGGGGCCGAGCTGGAAGCCGAGACGCGAGGAGCATCGTGTACCTGACCCACCTTGAGTGCCCGCGCTGCGGGCGGGCGTACCCGGCGAGCGAGTTGCAGAACCTGTGCGAGTGCGGCTCGCCCCTGCTGGCCCGGTACGACCTCGCGGCGGTGGCCGACGCGGTCACCCCGGAACGGTTCACGCTGCGCCCGGCCGACCTGTGGCGCTACCGCGAGCTGCTCCCGGTGGCCGACCCCCGGCACGTCACCACGCTGGGCGAGGGCTGGACGCCCCTGCTGCGCGTCCCGTCGTACGGCGCCCGGATCGGCATCCCGGACCTGGTCGTCAAGGACGAGGGGCTGATCCCGACGGGGTCGTTCAAGGCGCGGGGGGCGGCGGTCGGGGTGAGCCGGGCCCGGGAGCTGGGCGTCACCCGGATCGCCATGCCGACCAACGGCAACGCGGGCGCGGCCTGGGCCACGTACGCCGCCCGGGCCGGGCTCGGCGCGACCATCGCCATGCCGCTGGACGCGCCGACCATCTGCCGGCGCGAGGTGCTGGCCGCCGGGGGCGACCTGCGCCTGGTCGACGGGCTGATCGGCGACGCCGGCCGGCACGTGGCCAAACTGGTGGCCGAGTCCGGCGGCGCGGTCTTCGACGCCGGCACGCTGCGCGAGCCCTACCGGCTGGAGGGCAAGAAGACCATGGGATACGAGATCGTCGAGCAGCTCGGCTGGCAGGTGCCCGACGTGATCGTCTACCCGACCGGCGGCGGGGTGGGGCTGATCGGCATCCACAAGGCGATGCACGAGCTGCGCGAGCTGGGCTGGATCGACGACAAGCTGCCCCGGCTGGTCGCGGTGCAGTCGACCGGCTGCGCGCCGATCGTCCGGGCCTTCGCCGCCGGGGCCGCCCGGGCCGAGCCGTGGGCGGACGCGCGCACCGTGGCGTTCGGCATCACCGTGCCGGCCCCGCTCGGCGACGAGCTGATCCTGGCCGCGCTGCGGTCCAGCGCCGGGACCGCGATCGCGGTCGACGACGCGGAAATCCTGGCCGACCTGCGGGACTTCGGCACCGACGAGGGACTGCTGCTGTGCCCGGAGGGGGCGGCCTGCCTGACCGCCGCCCGGCACCTGCGGGCCGGCGGGTGGATCCGGGCCGGCGAGCGGGTGGTGGTGCTCAACACCGGCGCCGGCCTGAAGTACCCGGAGACGGTGGACGTCTCGGCGGTGCCGGTGGTGGCCTGACCGACCCCAGGACGACGGACCGGCCCGTGCCGGCCCGGTCCGGCGCCGGGGGCTCAGGCCGTCGCAGGGTCGGTGAGCCGCCAGGCGGCGTTGATCAGCCCGATGTGCGACAGCGCCTGCGGGAAGTTGCCCTGCTGGGCCCCCGTGCGCGGGTCGATCTGCTCGGCGAACAGCCCCACGTCGTTGGCGTGCCCGAGGACCCGCTCGAACAGCCGCCGGGCCCGCTCCTGCTCGCCGGCCATCACCAGGCACTCCACCAGCCAGAACGAGCAGAGCAGGAAGCCGGCCGGGTCGCTGTTCCAGCGCCGCACCAGCCCGTCGTCGGTGCCCAGCTCGCGTTCGACCGTGGCGATGGTGGCGCGCATCCGCGGGTCGGACGCCTCCAGGAAGTGCACCACCGGCAGGAAGAGGGCCGAGGCGTCCAGCTCCGTCGAGCCGAAGGCCCCGGTGTACGCGCCGACCCGGTCGTTCCAGCCCTCGCGCAGCACGGTCGCGCGGATCTCGTCCCGGATCGCCGCCCAGCGGCGGGGATCGGCCCCGTCGCCGAGCTGCGGGGCCAGCATGACCGCCTGGTCCAGCGCCGCCCAGCAGAGCACCTTGGACGACAGGTAGTGCCGGTCGGTGTCCCGGGTCTCCCACATCCCCCGGTCGGGCAGCCGCCAGGTCGCGGCGACCTGCTCGGCGAGCCCCACCACCATCTCCCGCAGCTCTTCCGTGAACGTCTCGCCGAGCTGGTCGTGCAGCCGCCAGACCGCCGAGATGACCTCGCCCGGCACGTCGAGCTGGCGCTGCCGCCAGGCGTCGTTGCCGATCCGGACCGGCCGGCTGCCGGCGTACCCGCGCAGGTGGGCGCAGTCGTGCTCGGTGAGGTCCCGCTCCCCCTCCAGCCCGAACAGCACGGGCACCGGCGCGTCGCCGACCCGGCCGATCGAGCGGGCCGCCCAGTCGAAGAGCCGGGACGCCTCGGTCGGGCAGGCGGCCACCCAGAGGGCGCGCATGGTCATCGAGAAGTCGCGCAGCCAGGAGAAGCGGTAGTCGTAGTTGCGGTCGCCGCCGATCCGCTCCGGCAACGACGTGGTCAGGGCCGCGGCGACCGCGCCGCTGCGGGCGTACGTCAGGCCGGTGAGCACGGTCGCGCCGTGCCGCACCTGCGGGGCGTACCCGCCGTCGTAGCGGTGCGTGGCCCGGAACCCCTCCCAGGCCAGCACCGTCTCGGCGAGCGCGGCGACCGGGTCCAGCCGGGCCGGCCGGCCCCGGTAGACCGGCGCGTACGCCAGGTCGAAGCCGACGCGCTGGCCGGCGGCGACCTCGAACTCCTGCCGGACCCGGTCCCGGTCGGCGCGCAGGGCCGGTCCGGTGCCGCGCAGCGCCAGTGCGACCGGCCCGGCGGTGGCCAGCACGCCGCCGTCGTCCTGCTCGTGCAGGTACGGGGTGAGCAGGCCGTACTCGGGGCGCGGAACGAACTCCAGGCCCATCCGGACCCGGCCGGTGAGCCCCTCGACCACCCGCAGCAGCACGGCCGGGGAGTTCATCCCCATCTCGTGGCCGCGCACGCCGAGCTCGGCGGAGAGGGCGTCGGTGACCGCGACGCTGCCGGAGGGCGTGTGGTGGACCGTGCGCAGCACCAGCGTGTCCGGCCGGTACGCCCGCTCCACCCGGGCCGGCGCGAGCGGCGCAAGCCGCCAGTACCCGCCCCGCGGGTCCAGCAGCCGGGCGAAGACCGAGGCGCCGTCGAACCGGTCCGGGCACCACCAGTCCACCGAGCCGTCCCGGCTGACCAGCGCGCCGGAGCGGCAGTCGGAGAGGAACCCGTAGTCGGAGATCGGCGGCTGGTCCACCCGCCCCGGGTACCCGTGCCCGCCCGGATCAGGCCGGCGGGGGCGCCGCGCAGCCCCGCGCCGGCCGGGCCGGTCAGGAGGTCGGTGGCTCGTCCTCGCCGGCCGCCTCCGCCGCGTCGGCCTCCTCCTTGGTCCGGTGCACGGCCTGGTCGGCGTGCTCAGGGGGGCCGTAGACGGTGTAGAGGACCAGCGGATTGGGGCCGGTGTTGACGAAGTTGTGCTGCGTCCCGGCCGGCACGACCACCAGGTCGCCCTGGGCGACCTCCTTCTTCTCGCCGGCGACCCGGGCCTCGCCGGTGCCGCTGACGAAGGTCAGGATCTGGTCGGTGCCCTCGTGGACCTCCTCGCCGATCTCGCCACCCGGCGGAATGGTCATGATCACCAACTGGGTGTGCTCGCCGGTCCACAGCACCCGCCGGAAGTCCGGGCTCTTCTCGGCGACGGTCGCGATAGTGAAATGCTCCATGCCGGCCACATACCCGGTGACGGCCCCCGTCACGCCGGGAACGGCAGATGGTGGAAATCCCCACTGATCCGAGGTTTGGACCCGCCCGCACCGGGCATCGAGAGCATCGGCCGGCGCAACCGGGCCGGTCGAGCCAGGTCCCCGCCGACGTACCGCCGTACGGCTGCGGTGGTGGGAGACGGCCGGAGCGCGGCGACGTTACGATCCCCGGGTCGCGGCGGCGCCGTGCGCCCGTGTCCGGACTCCGCGACACCCGACCGGTCCCCGGGCGCCGCCACCGGGACGGGTCAGCCGTCGCGGTGCAGCCAGGCGAGCAGGTCCGGCGGGGCAAGGGCGGCGGTCCGGGCCTGGTACCGGGCCAGCGTCGCCGCGTCCAGCAGCTCCCGGCCCTGCCCGGAACGGCCGCGCCGGAAGAAGGCCGACCGGTCCCGCAACACGCCCGCCGGGTCGGGGACGAGTCGGTCGGCCCGCTGGCGCATCCGGTCGAAGGTGGCGGCCTCGACCAGTTCCGGCCAGCGCGGCGCGGGCACCTCGATGCCGAACCGGCCGGCCAGCGCACGCATCTGCCCGTCCAGGTCGGCCATCAGGTCGTCGTAGTGCACCAGGGTCACGTTGGGCCGGTGCCGGCGGGCCCAGGCGTCGCCGAGGTGCCACAGCACCCCCTGGAGGGAGTCCATCTCCTCGCGCGGGTCGACCTCCCGGTCCACCCAGCGCCCCAGCGCCTCCACCAGCGGGGTACGCGGGGCGGGTGGGCCCTGCGGCGCCGGTTGCCCGGTCAGCTCGGCCAGCCGCTCCCGGTCGAGGTTGCCGCTCTGGTGCCAGAGGGAGACCGCCATGTCCAGCGGGTGCCGGGCCACCACGACGTAGTGCGCCCGGTCGTCCAGCGGGATCCCGTCGAGCGGGGTGTGGGTCTTGACGAACCGGCGGTGCGGCTGGGCGGCGAGCCGGGCGTACACCTCGTCGCGGGGCTCCACCAGCCAGTCCAGCCAGGGCGACAGCTCCGGCAGCGGCGCCGGCAGGTCGGGCGTGCCGAACACCAGCAGGGCACAGATCATCTGCATCCAGGTGGTGCCGCTCTTGGACCGGGTGCTGATGACGATGTCGCCGTCGCGAAAGGGGAAACCGCGCCACCGGGCGCTGTCCTCGTCCGGCGAGCGGTAGCGGATGGGGGTGCCGGGCATCCGAGGATGGTAGCGATCGGCGCGTCCGCGCGCCGGCATTTGCCGGAGACCCTGTGACGGGCGCCGATGTGTCGCTACATTGAACTATGGTGCCCGCCCACCGGGGCCGGGCGGCGAAGCCGGTCTACCGCCCCGTCCTCACCGGTCGACGGGGCACGCTGGAGGCGCTCCGACACCTCGACGGTGCCACGGCCGCCCTGCTCGCCCCGGTGCTCGACGTGTCCACGATGGACCATTCCCTTCCGGACAGCCTCACCCGGCTGCCGCCGGGGCTGCTGCCAGCGGTCGACGTGTCCGCGCTGCCCGACGGGGTGGGCGGCGAGCTGGTCCGGTGGGGCGTACCGCTGGTGCCGGTGGCCGGGCTCGCGGAGAGCGACGCGCGACTGGCGGCGCACGGCGTGGCTGCCCGCGCGTACGCCGGGCGGCTGGTGGTGCGGCTGCGGGCCGGCCTCGACCGGTCGGGCCCGGACGCGACGACGGCCGCGGTGGAGCGGATCTGGCGGCTCGCCCGGCTGGTCCCGGAGCAGTGCGAACTCCTCGTCGACGCCGGGGACGTCTGCTGTCCGGCCGACGTCCGGTCGACGGAGCCGCGGGTCCGCCGGCTGGTGGACTGGGCGCGGCGGCACGCCTGGCAGACGGTGACCGTGGTGGCCGGCGGGGTGCCGCCGACGCTGTCCCGGCTCCCCACCGACGAGCCGGTCCGCCTGGACCGCTGGGACTGGCTGCTCTGGCGGCGGCTGGCCGACCTCGGCGTCGGGTACGGCGACTACGGGGTCGACTGCGCGGTGCCCGGGGCGGACGCCGCCGGGGACCGGCTGCCCACCGTCCGCTACACGACCGACGGCGCGTGGTGGGTGTACCGCTGGTCGCGCCGGGGCGGCCGGGGCGACGAGCGGGTGGCGGACCTGTGCCGGACGCTGGTGTCGGCGCAGCACTGGCCGGCGGACGGGGCGACCTTCTCCTGGGGCGACCACGAGATCCTGCGCCGGTCCCGGGGCATGGCCGGGGCCGGGTCCACGACGAACTGGGCGGCCTGGAGCACCTCGCACCACCTCGCGCGGGTGCTGTTCGACCTGGGCCGCTCCGACGGGGCGCGGCCGGCGGACGACTGGCGACCCGGGGCGCGACCCGGCGGGGAGGACCGCGCGTGGTCGGGCGGCGGGTGGCGCGGCGGGCCGGAGCGGGGCCGCCCCGCCCGACCGCGCCGGAACGGCGAGGCCGGACGGGCCGGCTGAGCCGCCGCAGCCACTCCTCCACGGCGAACGCCGACCGGCTACCCCCTGTCGGTGAAAGCCGACCGGCTACCCCTTGTCGGTGAAGCCGAACTGGACGATCCCCTCGTCGTCGACGCTGGCGTCGACCGAGGTGTCGCTGAGCAGCTCGGCGGCGTCGGAGTCGAGGAAGATCCGGGCCCCCTGGTTGTCCACCACCTGGTCGCCCTGCGCCGGCTCGGGCACCAGCTCGATGGTGAGCGAGCCGGCGTCGGCGTCTGCGGCGATGCGCAGGCCGCCGTCCTGGGCGACGTCCTCCTGCACGGTGAGGTCGCGGATCACGAGCACGGCGTTGTCGGTCATGGTCAGCATGGTCAACTCCTCGTGGGTGCTTTCGGATCGCGGTCGGCACAGACCGGACTCAGCCCGCGGACGAGCACGCGGGGGAGCTGGGCGACGAAAGGCCCGTCGCCGCACGAAACGGGGCAGGTCACCCGCCCCTCTCTGCCTACGGTGCCTCCTGACGGGGCATCCGTCAAATAGAACGACATCGACCGACCGGCGCATCCAAACCGCCTCCGAGCTGCCCAGATGTCGCCTAGGCTGACCCATCGACGACGCTAGGCGGTACGCGGCACGAGTTCATCGGCACCCTGCTGCTGGTCTTCTCCGGCGTGGCGCTGACCGTGCGCCGCGACCCGCGCCACCGGGCCGAGCCGGAGAAAACGACCGGTTCCACGCCCGGAGATGTCCGGCCGGCGAACCCCTGACCTCCCCCGATTCGGCAACAACCTTCGCCCGATGGGGTTTCCCGACAGAAACCTGCATGGCAGCATCAGCGCATGCGTCGTCGCCTCCTCCCCCGGGCACTCGCGCTGGCGGCGCTGGTCGCCGGCGCGGCCAGGGCCGGCGCCCCCACCGCCGAGGCACCCGCCCCCGCGGGGGCGGCGCGGCTGGCGCCGCCCGCCGCACCCGACCCGCCGCGGACCCCGGAGGGCCGGGAGTGCTCCCGGGTGAAGCCGATCACCTGTTGACCCGCCCGGGCCCCTTCCGGGTGCGGAGGAAGGGGCCCGGGCCACGGGGGCGTGGCGGCGAACCTGCCGCCACGCCCTCAGGCACCGGGACGGTCGGGCGGCCGGACCGTCACGGTGGGGTCGCCCCGCTCGATCAGCGCGTCGATCTCGGCGGACCGCAGGCCGCGCAGTGTGAGCACCCGCCGGCCCCAGCGGTGCAGCCGGCACGGGTGCGGGCTCGCGTCGTTGCGGCAGACCGTCCCGCCCGACCAGCGCCGGGGCGCGTGCACCACCACCGCCCGCACCGCGAACTGGGCATCTTCCCCCGTGACGTACGGCGGCAGCGGGATCTCCCGGAGCGTCTCCCCCGACTCCTCGGCGCCGAGGGGGATCGCGGGACGGACGGTACGGGTGGCGGTGCTGCTCATCGGTGAAGCCTCCACAGAGGATGGACGGACCGGGACAGCAGGAAACGTACGACCGCTGCGCGGCGGCGCGACGGACAAACTGTCCCCCGGGACCCCGGCCGGGCGGGCCGGCTGCCGGGCTGGGTGGGGCCGGGACCGCCTCAGGACCGACCGGGGTCAGCCGAGCTGGAAGCCGAGCGCCCGGGCCAGCACCAGCGCCTGCTCGGCGTCGATCAGCGCGTCGGCCCGCTCCACCACGGTCGGGTCGAGCGCGGACAGGTCGCTGCCGCGCAGGTCGGCGCGGGACAGGCGGGAGCCGTGCAGCTGGGCCCCGGACAGGTCGACGCCGGTGACCGTGGCTCCGGTCAGGTCGGCGCCGGTCAGGTCCACCTCGCGCATCCGCACGTCGGTCAGGCGCGCCCCGCGCAGGTCGGCCCCCGGCAGGGCCACGAACGACCAGTCCCCGCCGTCGACCCGCAGCGGACGCAGGTCGCACTCCTCGAAGCTGCTGCCGACCAGCTTGCAGCCGGTGAACTCGGCGTCGAAGAGGTTGCACCGTTTGAACACGCAGCGGGTGAAGGCCGAGTCGGTGTGCCGGGAGGCGTTGAACGCCACGTTGCCGAAGGTGCACCCGGTGAAGACGGCGCCCCGGCTGACCGCCTCGGTCAGGTCCACGTGGAAGAACTCGCAACGCACGAAGTGCCGGTCGACCAGTTCCTCGCCGTACCAGTCGTCGTGGCGGAAGGTGGCGTCCTCGGTCGGCTCCAGCACCTGGTCAGCCTAGTGGGCAAGCCGACGTCTTCCGCACTCCCCGTACCGGCTAGTAGGTTCGGCGGGTGAGCGTGGCACGCAGCACCGACCCCGACCGCCTCGGTTTCGATCCCGCCCGGCTGGCGCGGATCGACGAACACTTCGGCAGGTACGTCGACGACGGGCGACTCGCCGGTTGGCAGATCGTCGTGACCCGCCGGGGCGAGATCGCCCACTCCTCGACCTACGGCCTGCGCGACCGGGAGGCGGGCGCCCCGGTCGAGCCGGACACCCTCTGGCGCATCTACTCGATGACCAAGCCGATCACCTCCGTCGCGGCGATGATGCTGTGGGAGGAGGGCCGGTTCGAACTGACCGACCCGGTCAGCCGCTGGCTGCCGGAGTTCGCCGACGCCCGGGTCTACGACAAGGGCCCGGTGACCAGGCCGTACACGGTGCCGGCGGCCGAGCCGATCCGGATCTGGCACCTGCTCACCCACACCGCCGGGCTGACGTACGGCTTCGCCCAGGTCTCCGTGGTCGACGGCCTGTACCGGGCCGCCGGCTTCGACCTCACCGCGCCCGCCGGGGCCGACCTGACCGCCGCCACGCGGACGCTGGCCCGGCTGCCGCTGCTCTTCCAGCCGGGCACTAGCTGGAACTACGGGGTCTCCACCGACGTGCTCGGCCGGCTCGTCGAGGTGGTCTCCGGCCGGCGGCTGGACCACTTCCTCGCCGACCGGATCCTGCGCCCGCTCGGCATGACCGACACCCGCTGGTGGGTCGACGAGCCGGACGCCAAGCGGCTGGCCGCCCTGTACGCCCCGAACCCGGCGACCGGCCAGGCGTTCCGCGCCGACTCGATCGGCCGGGCCGCGCTGACCGAGCCGGCGTGGCTGTCCGGCGGCGGTGGGCTGGTCTCGACGGCCGCCGACTACCACCGGTTCACCCAGCTACTGCTGCGCGGCGGCGAGCTGGACGGCGTACGCCTGCTCGGGCCCCGGACGGTGCGCTTCATGACCCGCAACCACCTGCCCGGCGGCCGGGACCTGGCCTCGTTCGCCCCGTCCGGGTTCGCCGAGACGGTGCTGGAGGGCATCGGGTTCGGCCTCGGCTTCGCCGTGGTGCAGGACCCGGTTCCGGCCCGGGTGCCGAGCAGCGTCGGCGAGTACTACTGGGGCGGGATGGCCAGCACCGCGTTCTGGGTGGACCCGGTGGAGGAGGTCACCGCGCTGCTGTTCACCCAGCTCCTGCCGTCGAGCACCTACCCGCTGCGGTCGCAGCTGCGCCAGCTCGTCTACTCCGCCCTCGTCGACTGAGCCCGGTCGGGCCACCTGCGGCAGGCGGCCCGACCGGCCCGTCAGACCAGCCGCTGCGGGAGGGTGGACACCACCGTCGCGGTCCCGGTCGCGGACAACCCCGAGACGAGGTACGCCCGCGCTCGGCCGTCCGGCCGGACGGCCCACAGGTCCGGCACCCCGTCGGCGTTGACGTCGGCTGCCCAGAGGGTGCTTAGCGCGACGCCGGTGTTCCAGTTCGCGGCGACGTGGTACTGGGTGCGGCTCAGGGACCCGGTGCCGTCGCCGTTGTCGACCACGGTGACGCCGGTCCAGAGGTAGAGGGCACCGGTCGTGGCGTTGCGCAGGAAGATCGCCACCCCGGAGGACAGTTCGGTGCTGGCGATGCTCCAGTTCTGCCAGTCCGTCCCACCGGTCGGCGTGGTGTCGGGCAGTGCGACCTTGAACAGGTACCCGCCCGGCATCGGGATGGTGGGGTGGTAGATCAGCCGGTAGCCGTTGACGGCGTCGCCGGAGATGCCGATCAGGTCCGGGTACCCGTCGCCGGTGCCGACGGCGTCGTACGCGTTGGCGACCTGGAGAGGGCTGTTGCCGTACGCATCGACGAGCTGGGCCGAGTCGATGCTGAACTGGTTCCCGCTGAGGTTGGGGTTGAGCATGGTGCCGTCCCCGGCACCCCGGATGATGCCGGCCCCGCCGAGGTTGACGCCGCCCGGGTAGTAGACAAGGAAGTCCTGCTCGGTGCCGCCGGTGAAGCGGCCGGTGAGGACCTGGGCGCCGTCGAAGTCGGCCGGCGAATAGTTGCCGGTGACCCCGTTGCCCAGCAGGCCGATGTTGGTTGCCGGGGTGTGCACCCGGCCGGTGCCGACGCCGGTGCTCGCCGAGACGCGGCCCTTGGCGGACCAGACGCCGGAGCCGAGGCCGGCGGTGCCGCCGACGGTGACCAGGTCAGGAACGCCGTCGCCGTCGAGGTCCTTGTCCACCGGGCCGGTGGTGAGCGACGGGGCGGGGTCGCCGGCGGGATTGGCCTGGGCCGGCAGCGCCGGGGCGACCGCCGTCAGGGCGAGCACGGCGGGTGCCGTCAGGGCGAGCAGCCGACGGGCGGCGGGACGGAGAGCCATCTGTTCCCCCATGCGTGACGTGGACACTGGAGCGCTGACCATAGTCGATCTAGTGCCCCGTCATGCAGCCTTGAACGGGTAATCCGGGTGCCGGATCTTGGATTCGGTGGCGAATCCGGTGGTCAGTTCCGTGACGTGGCCGACCTCGACGAGAACAGCGCCACGATCGCCCACCGCAGCGCTTTACCGGATCCTTCTACTCACCGGCCACCGCCCCACACACACAGCCTTGCCTTCCGGTGCCTATGGAGCTGAGTCGAATACGACATCAGCCACACCCGCCGCCAGCCACGACCCGACGGGGCGGTGGGTAACCGCGAACGGTGGTGGCCCGACCGACGGTGATGACGTGAACGACTCAGCTCCATAGGCACCGCCGCCCACGTCATCGACCGCCGCCACCCACAGTTCCGCCTGGGTCACCGTTCCCCGCCGGCCGGGGACCGCACCCACGACCAGGCAATGGCCCCGCCCCGCGCCACCCTCCAGCCAGGCCACAGCATCGCGTACGCCCAGGTCAGATCAGACATGCCTCAATCGACTACGTAAAGACCCTGCCCCAGAACCGACGGATTACCCGATCAACGTTCAAAGACGCGGCACTAGGCAAGCTCGACCCCCGGTTTTACGGCGGCCGTCCGCCACCGGGATCGCGGGAACGGCACCGCCGGGGGCGCTCCGCTCCCTAGCCTGGGAACGGACGACGACGGCCGCGCCGACGGGTGCGGCGCGGGAGGCGGTCAGGCGATGAGCGACATCGTGGTGTTCGGGGCCGGCGGCACGGCGGGCTCGCGGATCACCGCCGAGGCGGTGAACCGGGGTCACCGGGTGACCGCGGCGGTGCGCCGGCCGGAGGCGACCAGCTACCTGCCGGCCGGGGTCAACCTGGTCACCGGCGACGCCACCTCGGCGCGCAGCGTACGCGGGCTGGCCCCGGGCGCGGACGCGTTCGTGGTGGCGGTCGGCGGCGGGGAGCGGGCGCTGTGGCGGGACGTGGCGGAGAACCTGATCACGGTGCTGCGGGACCTGCCGAACCCGCCCCGGGTGATCCACGTCGGCGGCGGGGCGACCCTGCGCACACCGAGGGGCGTCCCGTTCCTGGAGGAGCCGGACTTCCCCGAGGAGTACCGGGACTCCGCGCTGGGCCAGGCCGACGCCCTGGCCTGGTACCGGTCCTCGGCCGACGGGGTGACCTGGACGTACCTCTCCCCACCGCCGCTGGAGTTCCACCCCGGCGAGCGCACGGGCCACTACCGGACCGGCACGGACGAGCCGGTCACCGACGAGCGGGGCCGCGCGGTGCTGAGCTACGAGGACCTGGCCGTCGCCGTCGTGGACGAGATCGAGCACCCGCGCTTCGAGAACATGCGCTTCACCGCCGGGTACTGAGCCACCGGGTACCGAGCCGGCGGGTCAGTCGGCGAGGCGGGCCGGGAAGCCGCCGGTGGCGATGGGGCCCCAGCCGTCGACCGTGACCCGGATCAGCGACTTGCCCTGCCTGACCATCGCCGCGCGGTACTCGTCCCAGTCCGGGTGCTCGCCGGAGATGCTGCGGAAGTACTCCACCAGCGGCTCCAGCGCCTCGGGCAAGTCCAGCACCTCGGCCGTGCCGTCGACCTGCACCCAGGGGCCGTTCCAGTCGTCGGAGAGCACGCAGGCGCAGACGCGGGCGTCCCGCCGGATGTTCGCCACCTTCGCCCGCTCGGGGTAGGTGGAGATGACCAGGCGGCCCTCGGCGTCCACCCCGCCGGAGACCGGGGAGGACTGGGGCCGACCGTCGGACCGGGTGGTCATCAGCACGATCCGGTGCCGGGGACGGAGGAACTCGATCAGGGCGGCCCGGTCGACCCGGGTGTTGCTCGCGACGCTGCGTGCCATCACTCGTTTCTACCCGTACCCGCCGAGCGGGGCCGGGCGGTGGTCCGTCCCGTGGGCTGGGCCGGCACCCGGGGCCGTACGGTGGGTCGCCACGCCCGGCCGTTCGCGTAGATCACCCGGAAGCCCAGGTACGCCGCCAGGGGCGCCCAATGGGCGGAGCCCATCCGCAGCTCGGCGGCGTTGTGCCGGTGCCCGTTGGCGAGCACGTCGAGCAGCACGGTCTCGAACGCGGCCGACTCCACCCAGTCGACCTCGCGGGTGAAACCGCAGATCAACGCGGCGCCGGTGACGTCGAGGAAGTCGCGCAGCGCGGCGTCGGACGCCCGCAGCACCGAGCAGCTGCCGAAGTAGAGCCGCCGGCCGTCGCACCGGCCGGCGATCCGCTCGGCCACGTCGGCGAGGTCGACGGAGTCCCAGTCGGTGAGGCAGAGCCGGCTCGGCTCGCCGTGCATGGCGAAGAAGCCCACCCGGTAGTCGGCGTACTGCTTGAGCAGCCAGCGGTCGAGGAAGTAGAAGAGCTCGTCCCGGGTGGCCGCGTCCTTGTGGATGAACCGGAGCTTCCCGAGCCGTTCGAGCAGTTCGAGGGTCGGCAGGACCGATCCACGCTCGTTGAGGTCGCGGTGCCACTGCCCCTCGACACAGAACACGCCACCGCGCGCCACAGCCACCTCCCCCGACCCCGGTGACGTTACCGCCGGCCGTCCGCGCCCCGCCGGTCACCCTCCGTCGGATCCGAATCACGTTTCCGTCACGCCGCGCCCCGCGTACCGTTTCGGCCCTTCCATGCATCGTCGGCACGCAGTGGGGTGCCCGCAATTCGGCTCCTTCCTCAGCAGATCCTCCACCACGGGCCAAAGTGAGAACAATTCCGGTTATTTCCTGCCAGAAGGACGCCACGATGCGAGGGTGGAACGGACGGGACGTCCCGGTCGACGGACCCGGCTCACCCCATTCGCTCTCCTTACGGGAGGACTTCCGTGCGTGCCGAAACTCTGAAACGGGCCGTGGTCGCGTTCGCCCTGGCGTTGCCGGGCGTCGCGGTCGCCACGGTGGTGGCCGCCCCGGCGGCCCACGCCGACGGCTGCTACACCTGGAAACGCAACCTGTACCAGGGGCGCTCCGGCGACGACGTCCGCCAGCTCCAGATCCGGGTCGCCGGGTGGGCCGGCAACCGGGACATCGTGGAGAACGACGGCCGGTACGGCCCGAAGACCGCCGCCGCGGTCAAGCGCTTCCAGTCGGCGTACGGGCTGACGGCCGACGGGGTCGCCGGGCCGCAGACGTACACCAAGCTGTACGCGCTCCAGGACGACGACTGCACGCCGCGCCACTTCAGCTACAGCGAGCTGGACGACGGCTGCGGCCGGGGCGGCTGGAGCGGGGGCCCGCTGTCGGCGGCGAAGACCAAGGCCAACGCGCTGCGCACCATGTGGAAGCTGGAGGCGCTGCGGCGCGACCTGGGGGACAAGCCGGTGCGCGTCACCAGCGGCTTCCGCAGCAAGGAGTGCAACCAGCAGGTCGGTGGCGCGGCGGACAGCCAGCACCTCTACGGCACCGCCGCCGACCTCGTCCCCCGCGACTCGTCGTTGTGCGAGGCCGCCCGCGCGGCCCGCGACCACGGCTTCAGCGGCATCTACGGCCCCGGGTACCCGGACCACGACGACCACGTCCACGTGGACTCGCGTCGGGAGAACAACAGCGACCAGACGTCGAACACGACCGTCTGGTCCGCGCCGGACTGCGGGATCGGCGCCGGCAACGACTGACCGGGGCCCGCCAGGCGGGACACCGCCGGTCCGGCCGGAGTTCAATCCGGGTCTGACGAGTCTTGATCGACTCCGTGTCACGGATATCGCGGTGTCCCGGGTGGGTAAGGGGGCGTCGTCAATGACACGGGGTTGATCAAGCACTCGGCGAGGGCGCACGAGGGCCGGCGCGGGGGCAGTCAGACGAGGCCGGCGTCGTGGACCAGGATGGCGACCTGGACCCGGTTGTTCAGGTCGAGCTTGGCGAGCAGGCGGGAGACGTACGCCTTGACCGTCGCCACGCTCATGAACAGCTCGGCGGAGATCTCGGCGTTGGTACTGCCCTGACCGAGCGCGACCGCGACCTCCCGCTCCCGCTCGCTGAGCCCGGCCAGCAACCGCAGCGCCCGGTCCCGGCGGGGGTCGACGCCGGCCGGCCCGGACGCGGTGACGTGCCGGATCAGTTGCCGGGTGACCGTCGGGGAGAGGGTGGCCTCCCCACCGGCGACGCGGCGCACCGCCCGGACGATCTCGGCGGGCGGGGTGTCCTTGAGCAGGAACCCGGCCGCCCCGGCGCGCAGCGCCCGCAGCACCTGGTCGTCGGCGTCGAAGGTGGTCAGGACGAGGACCTCGGGCGGGCGGGGCAGGGCGCGCAGCGCCTCGGTGGCGGCGAGCCCGTCCACCCGGGGCATCCGGATGTCCATCAGCACCACGTCGGGCGAGCAGGCGGCGACGGCGGCCGGCACCTGGTCGCCGTCGGCGGCCTCGCCGACCACCCGCAGGTCCGGCACACCGCCGAAGATCATCGACAGGCCGGCCCGCACCAGGGCATCGTCGTCCACGATCAGCACCCGCACCGGCTCCCCCGCTGCGGCCCCGGCACCCGGCCCGTGCTCCTGCCCGGTCATGCCGGCCAGGGTAGCCAGGCGGTCAGCCGGAAGTCGCCGGACCCGTCCCGCCCGTGTTCCAGGCGCCCGCCGGCCAGGCTGACCCGCTCGGCGACGCCGACCAGACCGGTGCCGGTGCCGGGGATGACGGGCGCCGACCCGGCCCCCACCGGCCAGCGGTTGCGGACGTCGACGGTCAGCCCCTCGCCGGGCGCGCCGGACAGCCGGACGGTGACGGACGCGCCCGGCGCGTGCTTGCGGGCGTTGGTCAGCCCCTCCTGGACGATCCGGTACGCGCCGCGCCCGAGCGCGGTGGGCGCGGTCCCGGCCGCCTCGACGGTGTCGACCACCTCCACCCGCATCCCGGCGGCCCGGGACTCGGCGACCAGCTCCGGGACGTCGGCCAGGGTCGGCTGTGGCCGCTCCACCAGGGCCGGCTCCGGCGTCGACGCAGGACGGGCCGCCCCGGGGGACGCGGCTGCGGAGCGGACCACGGCGGAGCCCGGGCGGGCCGACCCGGCGGGCAGCGGACCGGGCGACGCCGGGCCGGGCGGGGGCGAGTCGTCGGCGCGGAGCACGCCGATCACCTCGCGCAGGTCCTGGAGGGCCGCGTGGGCGCTTCCCCGGATGACGCCGGCCGCCCGGGAGATCTCCTCCGGCGGGGCGTCCGGCCGGAATTCCAGCGCCCCGGCGTGCAGGCTGAGCAGCGAGATCCGGTGGGCCAGCACGTCGTGCATCTCCCGGGCGATCCGGGTGCGCTCCAACTGCCGGGCCTGCGCCACCCGCAGTTGCTGCTCCGCCTCGGCCCGCTCGGCCCGGTCGCGCAGGGACAGGACGAGCTGCCTGCGGGCCCGGACGAACATCCCCCAGGCCAGCACCGACCCGACGATGACGAACCCCCCGACCAGCTCGCCCCAGAAGCCCATTCCGGCGTCGGGGCGGATGGCGGCGTAGCAGACGGTGGTCAGCGTCTGCGCGCCGATCACCAGCGCGGCCTGCCGGAACGGCCGGTGCACCACGACCGTGAACATGATCACCAGCAGGGCGATCGCGGCGGTCACCGAGAACAGCCCGAGCGGCAGGGTGACCACCGCCAGGCCGAGCGGCCAGCGGCGGCGGAACCACAGCGCCCCGCAGGCCAGCACCCCGAGCACGGTGTCGGCGCCCTGCAACCACTCGTACGGCAGCGGCCCGGCCATCTGCGGGTCGGGCTGGGCGGCGTCCCAGGCGGCGACGACGGCCCAGCCGAGGGCGATCAGGAACCAGTGGGCGTCCACCAGCCAGTCGCGGGTGGTCCGCCGGGGCCGCGCCCCCGGCGACCCCGCGTCGGTCAGGGCGCCCGGCAGCAGCCAGGGGTAGTCCGATACGGCGGCGCTGGTCACCGTTCCATGCTAGGGAGGGTCGCGGCCCCGGCGACAGCTACCAAAGTCGACGCCGGTCCTGGCCGTAGGTCGACGGGGCTGTCGACCGCCGACCGCAGCGCCCGGCCGGGTGGCGCGGGCAGGCTCGACGCATGATCGAAGTCGAGCACCTGACGAAGCGGTACGGGGGACGCGCCGCCGTCGACGATGTCAGCTTCACCTGCGCGCCGGGCAGCGTCACCGGCTTCCTCGGCCCGAACGGCGCCGGCAAGTCCACCACGATGCGGATGATCTGCGGGCTGGCCCCGCCGACCGCGGGCAGCGCCACCGTCTGCGGGGTGCCGTACCGGCGGCTGGCGAATCCGGGCCGGGACGTCGGGGTGCTGCTGGACGCCTCCGCGCAGCACTCCGGGCGGACCGGACGGGAGGTGCTGGCGCTGGCCGCCGCGACCATGGGGGTGCCCCGCCGAGAGGTCGAGGTGAAGCTCGACCTGGTCGGGCTGGGGGTGGCCGCCGCGCGGCGCCGCGTCGGGGCGTACTCGTTGGGGATGCGGCAGCGGCTCGGCCTGGCGCACGCGCTGCTGGGCGATCCCCGGGTGCTGATCCTGGACGAGCCGGCCAACGGCCTGGACCCGGAGGGCATCTTCTGGATGCGCGGCCTGCTGCGCGACTTCGCCGACCGGGGCGGCACCGTGCTGCTCTCCTCCCACCTGCTCAGGGAGGTGGAGGCGGTGGCCGACCGACTGGTGGTGATCGGGGGTGGTCGGGTGGTCGCCGCCGGGGGCACGGACGAGTTGCTGGCCGACGCCGGAACGGTGGTCCGGGCCCGGGACGAGGCGGCCCTGCGGCGGGCGCTGGCCGTCGCGGGGCTCACGGCCACGGCCGGCCCGGCCGGCTCGCCCGGCGGCGGCCTGCTGGTCGCGGCCGAGCCCGGCGTGGTCGGGCAGGCCGCGGCGGACTCGGGAGTCGCCCTCACCGAGCTGCGCGCCGCCGGTGGCGGGGGCCTGGAGCAGCTCTTCCTCACCCTCACCGGAGGCACGTCGACGAAGGAGACCACGGCATGACCACCAGCACCGTCCCCACCGCACCCGCCGTCGTCCCGCCGCGGCATCCGGGGGTACGCGGACCGTCGCTGCTCCGGTTGACCGTCGTCGAGCTGCGCAAGCTCGCCGACACCCGGGCGGGCCGGTGGCTGCTGGTCGGCATCGGCCTGATCTCCGCGGCGATCGTCGTGGTGCAGCTCTGGGTGCTGGCCGACGACGAGCAGACGTTCACCGCCTTCTTCGTCCCGCAGCTCCTTCCCACCGGCCTGCTCCTGCCGGTGTTGGGCATCCTGTCGATCACCGGCGAGTGGTCCCAGCGCACCGCGCTGACCACGTACGCGCTGGTGCCCCGCCGGGAGCGGGTGATCGTCGCGAAGCTCGCCGCGGTGGTGTTGGCCGCGTTGGCGTCGGTGCTGGTCACCCTCGCCGTCGCCACGCTCGGCACGCTGGCCGCCCGGGCGACCGGCGGGTCGGGCGACTGGTCGTTCGAGGCCTCCCAGTTGCTGCACGCGGTGGTGCTCCAGGTGCTCGGCGTGCTGATGGGCGCGGCGTTCGGCCTGCTGCTGCTGAACACCCCGCTGGCCGTGGTCACCTACCTGCTGCTGCCGACGGTCTGGGCGGTGCTGGCCGGCATGATCGTCGCGCTGCGCGGCCCGGCCCGCTGGCTGGACACCAGCGTCACCATGGAGCCGCTGTTCGGCCCGGACGTGACGGCCGGCCAGTGGGGGCGGATGGCCGTGTCGGTGCTGGTCTGGGCGGTACTGCCGCTGGCGGCCGGGCTGGTCCGGACGCTGCGCCGGGAGGTGTCCTGACCGTGCGGGCCGGCGACGTGCCGACGCGGGTCGACGGCGGGGCCGGCGAGCTGGCGGTGATGTGGGGCGGCTTCCCGCTGCTCGGGGCCGGCGCCGGATGGCTGCTGACCGCCGTCGCCGGCCCGGTCGCGGGACTGCCGTGGGCGCCCGCGCAGGGCTGGTTCGAGCTGCTGGCCAGGCTGCCCGAGCCCCGGGCCACGATCGGGGCGCTGGCGCTCGGCGCGCTGGCCGGGCTGGTCGTGGCCGGGATCGGCACCCGGGAGCGGCTGCTGGTCGAGGTGTACGCGGACCGGGTCCGGCTGCGCCACGACGGACGGGAGCGGGAGGTGTCCCGCCGGGCCGTGCGGGTGGTGTTCGTCGACCGGCGGGACCTCGTCCTGCTCGGTGACGCGGAGGAGGAGTTGGCCCGGGAGCGCGGCGACCTGAGCGCCGGGCGGCTGGCCGCGGCCTTCCGGGCGCACGGTTGGCCGTGGGCAGACGCGGACCCGCACCGGGACGCGTACCGGCGGTGGGTGGACGGGCTGCCGGGGCTGCCGGTGGGTGCCGACGCCCTGCTGCGGGCGCGGCAGCGGGCGGTGGACCGGGGCCGGCGCGCCGAGGCCGACGACCTGCGGCGCGAGCTGGCCCGCCTCGGGGTGGTGGTGCGCGACGAGGAGAAGCGGCAGTACTGGCGGCCGACCCGCCGGGCGGACCCGGGGTGAGGCTACCGGCGCTCGGCGCTGGCCGAGCGGCGCTGGGGGCGGCCCACCGAGGCCAGCAGCTCGTCGAGCGCGTCGACCTCGGCCCAGCCGTTGACCGAGACCCGACCGGCGGCGTCGACGGTCACCTCGACCCGGTCCGGGGTGTGGGGCAGGTCGTCGAGCAGCCCCGGGAAGCGGTCGTCGAGCAGCACGAACTCCTGGTTGGTGGAGCCCACCCAGGGCCGGTCGGTGTCGACCAGGTCGGCCCGGAACGGGCCGGCGACCAGCAGGTCGGTCTCGGCCAGCAGGGCGGCCACGTCCTCGCGTCCGCTGTCGACGGCGCGGCGCAGGCCGTCGCGGGTGTAGCCGGTGAAGGTCATCACCGACCGGCCGGCCCGCCGGACCCCGGCGGCCACCTCGGCCAGCGCGCCGGCCTGGTCGAACGGCTCCCCGCCGAGCAGGGTCACCCCCTCGGTACCCGCGGCGAGGACCCGCTCGACCAGCTCGGCCGGCGCGACGAGTTCCCCGCCCCGGAAGCCCCAGAGCTGGGGGTTGAAGCAGCCCGGGCAGCGGATCGCGCAGCCCTGCACCCACAGCGCGGTCCGCTCGCCGGGCCCCTCGGCCCGGGTCGACGCGAGGAACCGGGCCAGCGCGACCCGGTCCGGACCGGTGGCGGAGCGCCGCACCGGGCCGGTCTCAGAAATCGAGTACGCGTCCACTGGGCGTCCCCGGTTGGGCGGGCGGGCCGGCGGGCGGCACGCAGATCAGCAGGTCGCGCAGGCGGGCGTACTCGTGCGGGGCCAGCTCGGCGGCGGCGGCGAACTCGGCGACGCTGCCGAACCCCCGGCGGGCCTCCCGGGCGGCGAGCACCCGCCCGGTACGGGCGGCGTCGAAGCCCGTCAGCGCGGCGAGCTGCTCCGCCCCGGCGGCGTTGACGTCCACCGGCGACGGCGCGGCGGCCGGCGCCCCCACCGCGACCGGATGGCTGGTGGGCGGGCCGAAGACCGGCGTGCCGAAGCCCAGCGGCGCGGCGGCCGGGTCGACCATGGGCAGCGGCGCAGCCGGCGCCGGGCCGGGCGGGACCGGGCCGGGCGAGACCGGAGTCGCGGCTGCGCCGGCGGCCCAGTACCCGCCCTGCTGCCCGACGACGGGCGGGCCGGAGACGGAGCGGCCGAACCCGCCGTCCACCGGCGGGCCGGGCGGCGGGGCGAGCATCCCCGGCGGGTACGCGGACCCGGCCCAGCCCGGCGCGGGCTGGGCATACCAGGGACGGTGGCCGGCCCGCCACTGCAACCAGGACACGTTGGCCACGAGGGCGTGCACGACGCAGGCGACCCAGGCCGCGAACCACACGCCGATGGACCAGTCGCTGGCGGCGCTCTCCTTGTCCGTGGCGCCGACCCCGATGAAGCCGCCCCAGCCGGCGAGCAGGTAGCCGATGCCGGAGATCCACCACGCCGGCCGACGGGCCCGGATGCCGACGTAGAGGAAGCCGAGCCCGCCGAGGCAGCTGAACCCGAGGATCGGCAACAGCACCCACCAGCTGTGCCGCAGCCGCCACCAGACGCTGACCCCGGGCGAGCGCACCGGCGGCGCGACCGCCCAGCCGGGCGGGCCGGGTGACGGCGGCCACCCCTTCGGGCCGGGCGGGGGCGGGTACCCGGGCGGGGTGGATGGCGGGTACGCCGCCGGGCCCGACGCGGGCGGCCAACCGTCAGGCGCGGTCGACATCGTGCTGCTCGTCGGCGACGACGGTGGCCACCCGGTCGCGGTCGGCCGTGTACGCGCTACGCACCGTCCGCGCGTCGAGCAGGTCCTCCAGCACGGCCACGTAGTCGAGGCAGCTCTCGCCGAGCAGGCCCTGGGTCTCGGCGCTGACCGAGCCGTCCGGGTTCACGGTGACGACGACGCGCCCGGTCACCGGTCGCGCTCCTGCACGGCGAAGACCAGTCGGACCGAGGCGTCCTCGGTGACCTGCTCCGACTCCAGGCGCAGCCCGGCGGCCGGAGCCTGGGCCCGCAGCCGCTCCAGCACCGCGCCCTGCACCTGCCGCCCGTACGCGGCGTCGACCGACCGGACGATCTCCACCGCCCGTTCCTCGTCGACCTCGCCGGTCAGGTGCGCGGTCCAGATGCCGTCCGGGCCGCGGCGGAAGCCGGCCCGTACCCCGGCCCAGTCGGCGGTGATCTCGTCGGTGGCGGCGGCCACCACCGCGCCGGTGTCCCGCAGCGCGGCGGCGAGCAGTGTCTCGTCGCGCATCCGGGTCTGGACCTGGCAGACCACCCGGCCCTCGCCGTCGCGGTCGGCGGTGGCGGCGTGCGCGGCGGCCACGGTGGCCACCGCAAGGGGTACGAGTATCAGCGAGATGCTCACCGGCGCTCTCCTGTCGTCGTGGTGGTGATGGCGGGGACGGGCATCAGAACTCCACCGCCCGGCCCCCGTGCCCGCCGCCCGGCAGCCCCGGGCCGCCCGCCGGACGGGGGTCGAGGTCCCAGTCCTCGGCGGCGGTCGCGGCGACCGCCCGGTGTTCCGCCCAGCTCCGCACGGCGGTGATCCGCTCGGCCTGGGTGACGCTCAACGGAACCATGTTGACCAGTGCGCGCAACAGGTCGTCGCGGCGCAGCGGCCGGCGCTCGGCGTACGCGTCGACGAGCCCGGCGACGACGGCCTGCTCGATCTCCGCGCCGGAGTAGCCGTCGCTGAGCCCGGCCAGCTCGGTCAGCAGTCCCGGGTCGACGGTCAGCTCCCCGGCCACGGCCGGGTGCCGCAGCCGGCGGGCGACGTGCAGGCTCCAGATCGAGGCGCGTTCGGCCCGGGTCGGCAGGTCGACGAAGAAGATCTCGTCGAAGCGTCCCTTGCGCAGCAGCTCCGGCGGCAGGGCGGCGAAGTCGTTGGCGGTGGCGATGACGAAGACCGGCCGGGTCTTCTCCTGCATCCAGGTCAGGAACGAGCCGAAGACCCGGGCGGAGGTGCCCGAGTCGCCGCCCGTGCCGCCGGCGAAGCCCTTCTCGATCTCGTCGAGCCAGAGCACGCAGGGCGCGGTCGCCTCGGCGACCCGGATCGCCTCGCGCATGTTCTGTTCGCTGGAGCCGACCAGCCCGGCGAAGACCTTGCCGATGTCCAACCGCAGCAGCGGCAGCCCCCAGGCGGCGGCGACCGCCTTCGCGGTCAGCGACTTGCCGCAGCCGGGGACGCCGGTGATCAGCACGCCACGCGGGGCGGGCAGCCCGTACGCGGCGGCCTCGGCGAGCCAGGCGCCGTCCCGCTTGGCCAGCCAGCGCTTGAGGTTCTCCAGCCCGCCGACGTCGGCGAGCGCCACCGGGTCGTCGAGGAACTCCAGCAGCCCGCTGCGCCGGACGACCTGCCGCTTCTCCTCGTGCACCAGCCGCAGGTCGCTGGCGTCGAGCACCCCGTCGTCCACCATGGCCCGGGCGAACGCGTTCTCCGCCTCGTGCAGGGTCAGCCCGAGGGCCGCCTTGGCGAGCCGTTCCCGGCCCCGCTCGTCCAGGTCGATGCGGATCCGGCCGGTCACCGTGTTGGCGGCGATGATCCCGTCCAGCACCGCGCGGACCTCCGGCTCGGTGGGCAGCGGGAAGTCGACGACCGTGACGTCCTTGGCCAGCTCGACCGGGAGGTCCGGCACCGGGGACAGCAGGACCAGGGTGCGCGGCACCGGGCCACTGCGGTAGGCCACGGCCAGCTCCCGCAGCCGGCGGACCACCCCCGGGTCGGCGGGCCGGTTGCCGGCGCCGAGCGCGGGGTGCAGGTCGGCGAGGACGACCAGGGCCGGCTCGTCGATCCGCCAGGCCGCGTCGAGGGCGGCGACCGGGTCGGTGGTGCCCTGCCGCCGGTTGCCGTCGGGCGACACCAGGCCACGGGTCGCCGACCAGGTCCAGACCCCGCGCGGGGTCCGGACCCGGGCGACGTCGTGGGCCACGGCGGCGATCTCGCCGAGCACCCGCTGCTCCTCGTACGAGCAGACCTGAAGCACCGGCACGCGGGCCTTGAGCAATTGGGACAGGGTGTCGCGGAAGGCCCCCACCATCGCCGATCCACCCCCGAAGCGTCGCTGAGCCGCGCAGACTCTAGCACCGGCCCGGCCGGCGGACGGGCCGGCGCCTGACCGGGCCGGAACCCGGAGTTCCTGTTCGGGCTGGTGCTGGCCGGCGGGGCGGTGGCCGTCGAGCCGGCGGCGACGGCCCTGCGCCCCTGGCCGGTGCTGTTTCGAACCCCGATCGGCGGATTCACCCCCGTAAAGTTCCCCGGTGCTCTCCCGGTGTCCACGCTACCGCCGTTAACATCGTTGACCATGAATACAAAGAGCATCACCCGCTCGCGATCCGGGCGGCTGATCACGGCGTTCGCACTGGCCGTGGCGCTGGTGACACCCGCCGTGGCGAGCACCTCCGCGTCGGCGGCGGCCTCGCTGACCGTGGCCCAGGCGCTGGCCGCCCAGGACGGCCGCACGGCCACCGTCACCGGGTACGTCATCGGCCAGCCGACCGCGACGTCCACGGTGATCACGTCCGGCTACACGGCGGACACGGCGATCGCCATCGCCGACACCGCCGCCGAGACCAGCACGAGCAGGATGCTCTACGTCCAGGTGACCGCCGCGTACCGGAGCAGCTTCGGGCTGCTGACCAACCCGGGCCTGCGGGGCAGGCAGGTCACCACGACCGGGGCGCTGACCGCGTACTTCAGCCACGGCGGGCTGAAGAGCCCGACCGCGATGAGCCTCGGCGGCGGCACCACCCCGAGCCCGACGCCGACCTCGTCGCCCGTCCCGACGCCCAGCCCGACCGGCGGCCCCGGCCCGTACGACCCGACCTACTACGCCAGCGCGGTCGGCAAGACCGGCACCGCGCTGCGCAACTCGCTGCACGCGATCATCAAGACGCAGACGAAGCTCAGCTACGACCAGGTGTGGGAGGCGTTGAAGGACACCGACCAGGACCCGGCGAACGCCAACAACGTGCTGCTGCTCTACACCGGCCGCTCACAGAGCAAGACCACCAACGGCGGCGGGGTCAACGACTGGAACCGGGAGCACGTCTGGGCCAAGTCGCACGGCGACTTCGGCACCGCCACCGGGCCCGGCACCGACGTGCACCACCTGCGCCCCGAGGACGTCTCGGTCAACTCGTCGCGCGGCAACAAGGACTTCGACAACGGCGGCAGCGCCGTGTCCGAGGCCCCCGGCTGCTACACCGACGCCGACTCGTTCGAGCCGCGCAACGCGGTCAAGGGCGACGTGGCCCGCATGATCATGTACATGGCCGTCCGGTACGAGGGCGACGACGGCTGGCCGAACCTGGAGATGAACAACTCCGTGTCCAACGGCAGCGCGCCGTACCTGGGCAAGCTGTCGGTGCTGCTCTCCTGGAACCAGCTCGACCCGCCGGACGCCTTCGAGAAGCGCCGCAACCAGGTCATCTACGACCGCTGGCAGGGCAACCGCAACCCGTTCGTCGACCACCCGGAGTGGGCCACCGCGATCTGGGGCTGACCGGCGCCGCCGGCGCGGGAGCACACCCGCGCCGGCGACCCGCCCACGCCACCGGCTCCGTCGCCCGGGTGACCAACTCCACCACGGTACGGCTGAGCCGCTGCTGGAACTCGTTGATCCGCACCTCCAGCGCCTGGACGAACTCGGTGACCAACGACAGCCGCTCCCGCCGGTCCCGCTCGTCGGGCGCGCCGGGCAGCACGGTGATCGAGTTCGCGTCCCGCGCCGCCACGTCGCGGACCAGTTCCAGCACCGCGATGGCGCCGACGAGCTGGCCGATCGCCGCCTCGTTGATCTCGCGCCTGATCCCCCCGGTCGGACTCTCACATTCCGGCGGATCGGGGTCGTTGGTAGCACCAGTGGACCAACCGGACGGCCCACATTCGGTGAACTCCGGACGACGACCGTCGCCCGGCGCGGATCACCCCCACGCGCGGTGACTAAGCGGCGGCGGGCGGGTACGTGGAGGCAATGGCGAACACGACTCCCGACATCTCACTCAATGACGGCAACACCATCCCGCAGCTCGGCTTCGGGGTGTTCCAGATCGAGCCGAAGGACACCGCCGAGGCGGTCGGCCGGGCCCTCAAGATCGGCTACCGGCACATCGACACCGCCGAGATGTACGGCAACGAGGCCGAAGTGGGCCAGGCGGTCCGCGCCTCCGGCCTCTCCCGCGGCGAGGTCTTCGTGACCAGCAAGCTGAACAACGGCTTCCACCGCCCCGACGACGCCCGCCGGGCGTTCGACTCCACGCTGGCGGCGCTGAGGATGGACTACCTCGACCTGTTCCTGATCCACTGGCCGCTGCCCACCCGCTACGACGGCGACTTCGTCTCCACCTGGAAGGTGCTGGAGGAGTTCCAGCGCGACGGCCGGGCCCGCTCCGTCGGGGTGTCGAACTTCCAGGTGCCGCACCTGGAGCGGCTCGCCGCCGAGGCGGACGTGGTGCCGGCGGTGAACCAGATCGAGGCGCACCCGTACTTCGCCAACGAGGAGGTGCGCGCGTACGGCAGGGCGCACAACATCCTCACCGAGGCGTGGTCGCCGATCGCGCAGGGCAAGGTGCTCGACGACCCGACCCTGATCGACATCGCCGGGCAGCTCGGGCGGACCGTGGCCCAGGTGGTGCTGCGCTGGCATGTGCAGCGCGGCGACATCGTCTTCCCCAAGTCGACCACCCCGAGCCGGATCGAGGAGAACTTCCGGATCTTCGACTTCGCGCTGGACGACGTGACGATGGACCGGATCGGCAGCCTGGACAGGGGCGAGGCCGGCCGGCAGGGCCCGAACCCCGACACCTTCGACTACGTCCCCGCCTGACCGGGCGGGCTCCGGCAGCGGCGCGTACGGCGTCCTGCCCCGGTAGCGGCACCGGACTGCGGCGTGGGAGCACCGCCGGCTGGAGCTGCGGCGCGGGCGGCCCGGAGGCGCGGACCGTCGGGGGGTGCCGGTACGGTCCCGGGCGTGACGGGACACGACTGGTCTGACGTACGACAGACGCTCGACCGGCTGGCCGCCGCGCCGGAGGCCGACGAGGTGTTCGGGGCAGGCGAGCACGGCTGGGAGTTGGAGCCGCCACTGACCCCGGCGGAGCTGGCCGAGTTGGAGGGCCAGTTCCGGGTGGAGCTGCCGGCGGAGTACCGGTCGTTCCTGCTCCAGGCCGGCCGGGGCGGCGCGGGCCCGGCGTACGGCCTGTTCCCGCCGCGCCGGGTCGACGGCCGGTGGGCATGGGAGGGCGACGGCGCGGACATGACGAGCCCGGACTCCCTGGTCCGGCCGTTCCCGCACACCGAGGCGTTCAACCAGGCGGACGAGCTGCCCGAGCATCCCGACGAGGACGACTTCGCCTCGGCGCAGGAGTACGACGCGGCCGAGGAGACCTGGTGGGAGCGGCACGACGCGATCATGTACAACGAGGCGCACTTCGCCGGCCTGCTGTACCTGTGCCACAAGGGTTGCGCCCTGCGGGACGCCCTGGTGGTCACCGGGCCGGCGCGGGGCACGATGTGGGCCGACGGCACCGCCGAGGAGAGCGGGCTGAGGCCGCTGCTCGCCGACGACGGCACGCCGCTGGGCTTCGCCGGGTGGTACCGCCGCTGGCTGGACCGGGCCACGGAGCGCGTCGCCGGGGCGGGCCGCCTCTGAACCCGGCGGCCGGTCGGCGGGCGGTCGCCCGCAGGCGGGCCGGCGCGCGGCGGTGGACCGGCCGCCGGTCAGCGGGCGTCGGTGACCACGTGGGAGCGCGAGTCCGCGACGCGGGTGCCGAGGCCACAGTGGTCACCCGTCCGGAGCGGGCACATCCGCTCCGGCGGGGCCGGCCGGTGGTGGGACTGGGTCACTTCTGGATCCAGAACCCGATGTCTCGGACCCCACCGAGGGCGGCGTCGCTGCTACCTTGCGCCGTACACGTCCCTCGCCGGATCATGCGACGATGGCCGGGGACCTGACGGGGGAGGACCTTTTGTACACATCTCTGCGCGCCCGCATCGCCGGCGCGACCGCGCTCGGTGTCGCGGCGGCGCTGGTACCGGTCACCGCCGCCTCCGCCGCCGGGCTGACCGTCCGGGTGTCGGTCGCCACCGACGGCACCGAAGCCGCCGGCGACTCGCACCAGCCGTCCATCAGCGGCGACGGCCGGTACGTCGCGTTCAGCTCGTCGGCCGACAACCTGGTGCCCGGCGACACCAACTACTCCAGGGACATCTTCCTGCACGACACGCTGACCGGCACCACGGAGCTGGTCAGCGCCGGGCCGGCCGGCGTGCCCGTGTCCGGGTCCTCGGAACTGGCCCGGATCAGTCGGGACGGCCGGTTCGTGGCCTTCAACTCCTCGGCCGCCCTGACCACCGATCCCGCCGACATCTTCAGCGGGCACGTGTTCGTCTGGGAGCGGGAGACGAAGAAGATCACCCGGATCTCCCAGGCCAGCTTCGGCTGGGACTCCCTCGACATCAGCGGCGACGGCCGGTACGTCACGTTCTCGGCGATCGCCAATGTGGTCCCGCAGGACACCAACATGAACACCGACGTGTACGTCCACGACCGCAGCACCGGCACCACCTCGCTGGTGTCCCGCACCCCGGCGGGCGTCGCGCCGTTCTCGGCCGACTCGATCAACCCGTCGATCAGCGACGACGGCCGCTGGATCAGCTACCAGTCCACCGCGAAGGACATCGTGGCGCAGCCGGTCGCCGAGGCGGGCAACGTCTTCCTGTACGACCGGCAGCTCGGCACGACCCGGCTGGTCTCCGCCCCGCAGGCCGGTGGCCCGGCGTCGGGCGGCTCCACCAGCGCCGAGGTCAGCGGCGACGGCAGGTACGTGTCGTTCACCTCGAACGCCACCAACCTCGTTCCCGGCGACGCCAACGACACCACCGACGTGTTCCTCTGGGAGGCGGCCAGCGGCGTCATCATCCCGGTGTCCGCGACGCCGGCCGGAGTGCCCGGCAACGGCACCGCTCTGTCTCCCCGGATCAACGCCGACGGCCGCTACGTCACCTTCTGGTCGAACGCGAAGAACCTCACCGGCTACGACACCCCGTGGCAGTTGCAGGTGTTCCGGTTCGACCGGCTGAGCCGGGCCAACATCCTCGTCGCGGTGCCCCGCCACGGCACCGACGGCGGCGGTGAGCACTCCGACATCTCGGCCGACGGCAGCTTCGTCGCGTACGACTCGCAGGGCACCGACCTGGTCTCCGGCGACACCAACGCCCGCTTCGACATCTTCCGCACGCAGCTCCTCCGCCCGGTCAAGCGCACCCGCTGAGCGGTCTCGCGCGGGAGCGGGGCCCCTGCGACGCGGCCGGGCAAGGCAGGGGCACCTGCCGACGCGGCCGGGCACGGCAGGGGCCCTGCTCACCGGCGGTCAGGGCTTGCGGGCGACCGCGCCGTAGATCGACGCCTCGGCCAGCGGCGGGCGTTCGGACTCGGGCACCTCGGCCCGCCACCGCGTCACCGGGACGATGCCCGGCTCGACCAGGTCCAGGCCGGCGAAGAACCGGGCGATCTCCGCCCGGGACCGGGGGACGGCGTCCTGTTCGATCCGGCCCGCCGCCAGCTCGACGTTCATCCGCGCGACGATCTCGGCGGGGATGAAGTCGACGGTGACGTGACTCAGCGCCAGGTAGCTGCCCGACGGCAGCGCCTCGACCAGCCGGGCCACCACGTCGTACGGCCGCTCGGCGTCGGTCAGGAAGTGCGCCACCGCGACCAGCACCAGCGCCACCGGCCGGGACAGGTCCAGCGTGCGGCGCAGCTCGTCGGCGGCCAGGATCCGGTCCGGGTCGCGCAGGTCGGCGTCGAGGTACGCCGTCGCGCCCGTGGGGGAACTGGTCAGCAACGCCCGGGCGTGGACCAGCACCATCGGGTCGTTGTCGACGTACAGGACCCGTGACTCGGGGGCCACGGCCTGGGCCACCTCGTGGGTGTTGTCGGCGCTCGGGATGCCGGTGCCGATGTCGAGGAACTGCCGGATCCCGGCCTCGGCGGCCAGGTACCGCACCGCCCGCTGGAGGAACGCCCGGTTCTCCCGGGCCAGGGTGCGGATCGCCGGGTACACGGCCGCTATCTGGTCACCGGATCGGCGGTCCACGGCGAAGTTGTCCTTACCGCCGAGCCAGTAGTTGTAGCGCCGGGCAGGGTGGGGCACGCTGGTGTCGAATCGGTCGGAGAGCCGAGCGGTGTGGTCGTCCTGAGGGGTTGCGGAACCCACGGGAATCCTCATCGTTCGTACGGCCAGGAAAGGCCCCGGTCAGCCGGAGGTTTCCCGATCGGCCGGCGCCCCCGCACAGCGTATGCGTCCGACCGCCGGGCCGCTGACCCGCCGGTCATCGCTGCGTGTCTCCCGCGGCGAGGGTGGGTGCGGTCAGCGCTCGCAGCCGTCGGGCAGGTGGATGTGGGCGGCGGGCACCCCGGCGGCGCGCAGCCGCAGCCGCGCGCCGGCCACCATCGCGGGCGGGCCGCAGGCGTAGACGTGCTGGCCGGGCCGGTGGTGCCGCAGGGCGACGGTGAGGGCGTCGCCCCGCTCGGCGGGCTCGGCGTGCGCGTCGTGGGAGAACGCGGGCACGACGGTCAGCCAGTCGTGGGCGACCTGGAGCTTGTCGAGGCTGACCGGGTCGTACAGGTCGGCGAAGGCACGGACGCCGCTGACCAGGGTCACCCGCCGGCCGGCCGGCGCGGCGGCGACCTGTTCGACCAGGGCGCGCAGCGGGGCGAGCCCGGTGCCGCCGGCGGCGAGAAGCAGGTCGGCGGACGAGTCGGGGGCGAGGGTGAGGCCGGCGCCCCGGGGCGGGCCGAGCCAGAGCCGCCCGCCGGGGCGTACCCGCTCGACGAGGACGCGGGAGACGGCACCGGCGGCGCGGACGTGCAGCTCGATGGTGCCGTCGGCGCGGGGCGCGTTGGCGGGCGAGTACCAGCGCCAGCGGCCGGGCAGACCGGGCACGCTGACCGGCACCGCCTGGCCGGGGCGGAACGGCAGCCGCCGCCAGGGACGTACGGTGAGGATGGCGACGCCCTCGGCAGGCCGGTCGTGGTCGAGCACCTCGACCGGCCACCAGGCATGGCCGTCGCCCACCCGTTCGGCGGCCTGCCGGACGGCGGTCAGCGCGCGGCGGGCGGCGCTGTCCCAGCCGGCGGCCAACGCTGACGTCCACCGTGGACGGGTATGCCGGGCGACGGTGGCGACCAGCGCGTCGCCGACCAGCGCCTGGTGGTGCGGGCCGAGGTGACAGTCGCGCCAGGCCCGACCGAGAACGGTCAGCAGCGCGGCCCGGCCGGCGCGGTCGTCGTCGCCGGTGGCGAGCCAGCCGAGGGCGGCGAGGAACAGGGGCGCGTCCCGCTCGGGCAGGAGGGTGGGCATCCGGTCGGCGAGCGTGCACCAGAAGTGGTCGGCGGCCCGGTCGATGCCGGCGACGGTGACCGCCCAGGTGGCGGCGAGGTCGACGCCCCTCACCGGCCGGCTCCGGTTGGATGTGCCTTCCCGGCGGCCCCGGTTGGGCGTGCCTCCCCGGCGAAGGCGGCGCGGGCGGCGGCGATCGCGGCCGGCGGCACGTCGAGAGCCCAGAGCACCCCGGCGAGGTAGTCGACCAGCCGCCGGTGCTGCTCTTCCCCCAGCCCGAGCCCCGGCCAGGCATCCGCCGCCGCGCGCCCGTCGAGCGCCGCGCCGAGGGTCGCCGCCAGGTGGTCGGCGAGCCGGCCCAGATCGACGCCGACCAGGTACGGCTCCAGCTCCGCGTCCGCCGCCACCAGCCGCAGCCACCGCCACACGGCCTCCCGCACGACCTCGTCCGAGTACGCCACGCTCACGCTCCCTGCTTTGGAAGGGCCCTCGTCGACGGGTTCGATAGAGGACGGGCCCGGTTGATGGGTGAAGTGGCACCGGGGCGGGCGGGGGCGGGGACACATCGGGGGAAGACGCATCCCCGGAGCCGGCACCCGCCCCGGGCCATGTGAAGCAGCCTGCCGGGCGTGGCCGGACGTGCCATGACGGCGATCAACTCACCGACATGTTCGGTGCGTATTCCCCTGACTACTCAGGAGCAGTGGCGCAAAGGTCCCTCACCGACGCGATGCCTGAGGAGGTCAGCAGCGGCACGATGCCAGCAAGGGCCCTCGCCGGTATGCGCGGTACGTATACCGGCCCTCCACGGAGCGGATTTGAATGGATAGGCTCGACGAGGCGCTACGGACGGAGCCACCCGCGAATGGCGAGGTTTCCCGTGACACACGCGAACTGCCCCAGGTGTGGCGGCCGGCTGGCCCGCGACAACGACAGTGGCCGGTGCACCCCGTGCCAGGCCGCCGAGCGCGACCGACTGAGCCGGCCACCGATTGTGCCGGCCAACTTCTGGGAACACGAGCCGGTACGGCGGGCGCTGGCGGAGCGGCACCTCGGGCGGGTGATCCGGGCATTCCGCTGCCACCCGTACCACGGGCGGAACCCACTGCCACAGAGCGCGGTCGCCGGCTGGCTGGGCATCACCCAGGCACAGCTCAGCCGGGTCGAGAACGGCTCTCCGATCGTCCACCTTGACCGCCTCACCCACTGGGCGCAGGTACTCCGCATCCCCGGCGAGCACCTGTGGTTCGCGCTTCCCGAGACGAACGGCAGGGTAAGTAGAGGTCTGCTGTCTGCGCCTGCTCAGGACCAGCCTTCCTCGGAGCCGCCCCACGGAGGCCGACGGGCGTTGCTGGCCGGTATCGCAGCCGTGGCTGCGGGGGCCGGGCTGATTGCGACGACGGGCGTCACCCAACCGCGTCGCATCGGCGCCAGGGATGTCGCTCGCCTCAACGCGGTTCTGGAGCTGTACCGGTCAGTGGACTACGAGAGCGGAGGCGGCCTGCTGTACCGGGAGGTGGCTCATTTCGCGGAGTCGGTGTACGGCATGCTCGACTGGTCGCACACGCAGGCGTTGACCTCCAGCCTCGTTGCGTCGGTGGCGGCAGCTCGGCAGTTGGCCGGTTGGACGGCTCTCGACGCGGGCAAGCACAGCGACGCCCACCGTCATTTCGTCGCAGCCGAACGAGCCGCACTCGCTGCGGACGATGCACCTCTGGCCGCGATGATCCGCTATTCCCAGGCCAAGCAGCTACAGCATCTCCGCCACAACCGGGACGCGCTCGCGACGTTGCAGCTTGCCCGCGCCCACGTCGGGGTGCAGGCCACACCAGCGGTCAAAGCTCTGCTCCTGGGCGCGGAGGCCGCGTCGCTCGCCGCGCTCGGTGCTCACCGGGAGGCGGTGACCACGCTCGGCAAGGCCAGCGACGAGTTCGACCGCATCGACGGTGGCCGCGAACCGGAGTGGATGAGTTTCTACGATCGTGGCGAGTTGCTCGCCCAGTACGGCCGCGTCTACCGAGACCTGGCGCGCCGGGACGAGACGCACGCCCCTGAGGCGGTGCGCTGGGTGGAAAGCGCCATTGCCGCATTCGGTCCGGCGAACGTTCGCAGCACGCTGCTCAACGAGGTCGGCCTGTGTAGCGCGCTGTTCCTCGCCGATCAGCCCGAGCAGGCGCTGACGGTCGGCACGCGCGTCCTGAACCAGGCCCGATCCATGAGTTCAAGGCGGGTGATCGACCGGGTCGGCAACCTGCGACGCGATCTGGCGCGGCATCGCAAGGTACCTGAGGTCGCTGAGTTCGAGCACAGCCTGAGCCTGGCGACGATCCACCCAACAGCAGGCTGAGCATGGCTGAAACAGGGCGGTTCACCGAGAAGGCAATGACAGCGGCCATGCACCAGGTTGCCGCCGGTCTGGGAGTGCCCACCAGGGATGCGCGACTGTTGCGCCTGACCAACAACGCTGTCTTCGCGCTGCCCAGCGCCGCGATCGTGATCCGTATCGCCCGCACCCACCAGCTCTATGAGCGGGTGAACAAGGTTGTCCGGCTGGCGCATTGGTTCGCTCACGTCGACGCGCCGGCCATCCGGCTGGCGGCGGATGTCGAGCAGCCAGTGCAGGTCGGCCGCCTGCTGGCCTCCGTCTGGAAGTACGTCCCGCCGACCTTGCCGGCACCGACAGCCGAAGACCTCGGTCGAGCCCTACGGGAGTTCCACATGCCTGGCGTTCCGCCGTTTCCTCTGCCCATGTGGGATCCAATTGGCGACGCGCGCCGGAGGCTGGACGATGCCGAAGGACTCGGCGATCACGCTCGCGACTTCCTGGTGGACTGGTGCAACCGCCTGGAACCTCGGCTGGCAGCGCTGCGCCGAGACACGGAGGGACAACTGATCCACGGGGACGCCCATGTCGGCAACCTGCTCCGCGAGCCGTCAGGCCGGGCTGTGCTGTGCGACTTCGATGCGACATGCGTAGGGCCTCGGCAGGTTGACCTGGTAGCAGTTGCTGTCGGCGAAGCCCGGTTCGGTGGGGTCGACTCCTATCAGTCGCTGGCGGACACCTATGGATACGACGTCACCACCGACCCGAGCTGGCCCCTGTTGCGGGAGGCCCGCGAGCTGAAGATGATCGTTGCGGCCGTTCCGCTGCTGGCGAGTTCCGCCAGCATCGTCCGGGAGTTCACCACCAGGCTTCGTTCCGTGATGGAGGGCAACCACCAGGCGCGCTGGACGCCGTTCGCCAACCTGATCTGCTGAGAAACAACCGTCATGGGCACGACCCCAGAGTCCAGCCAGTCTCGGACTTCGGGCTCAAGCTCCACACCACCCCAGGCCATAGCATCGATGCTATGGAACCCAAGGCATCCGACGCTTGAAGCTGACCTCGTGTGTCGCGGCGCCGAACTCAGCGACGAAAGTCCCCGGTCAGATCGGGCACATCGGGTCGGCCAGCCTGGCCAGCAGATGCTGGTGGGCCTGCCAGCCGTCGGGGAACTTGACCGGGACGTCGAGGTGCACCGGCTCGGACGACGGGTGGGCGTCCAGCAGCTCCGCGATCCCCGCCCGTGCCACCACGACGCACGCGTGCCGGTGCCGGGACGTGAGCACGCACAGCCGCCCCGACTCCAGGTGGAACGCCGTCGCGTCCCGCCGCCCGGACAGCGGGTGCAGCACGATCGTCACGTCGTACTCGCGGCCCTGGAGCCGGTTGGCGGTGTCCACCGTGATGCCCGCCCCGGCCGCGCCGAGGTGCGCGCGGATGGCCGCGACCTGGTCGCGGTGCGCGGCCCCGACGGCGATCCGGTCGGCGGTGACCGGTGCGCCGGCCGGCGCGTGCTCGGAGACGGCGACCGCTCCCCGCCGCAACACCCGCAGCGCGAGCGCGGCGCAGGCCGCGACCGCCTCGGCGTCGGTGCGCAGGGTGTGCCGTTCCGGCAACTCGTACAGTGCCCAGCCCGTCGCCGCCGCCAGCTCCACCGCCGCGTCGACGGCGTCCCCCGGCCCCGCCTCGGTCAACGCGAGCGCCCGGTCGTCGATGCCGGTGCCGGCACGGAACCCGGTGAACGGGTAGAACGCCGCCGCGACCACCGGCGCCGCCGACGCGGGCAGCCGCCAGGACACCGGCAGCCGGTGCACCGGCAGCTCCGGGTTGTGCCGCAGCAGCACCGCCACCGCGGACTGCATCGGATCCCAGGTCAGCCCCGTCCACCGCGCGGTCTCGACCGTCGAGAACGGGTCGAGCTGCCCGGGATCCCCCACGAACAGGGCCCGCTCGACCCTGCCGGCCACCCGCAACAGGGCGTCCGACCGCATCTGGTACGCCTCGTCCACGATCGCCCACGGCCAGGAGCCGTCGCTGACCATCGCCCACTTGGCGGCCGTACCGATGATGACGGCCGGCTCGCCGAGGTCGGCGACCTTCGCGGCGACCCGGACCGTGTCGTGGCCCTTCACCCGGTCGGTCGGCTTGTACTCGGTGGCCGAGAGCCGGCCGATCCGCAGCTCCGGGGCCTTGCGGGCGAGCCGGTCGACGAGGTCGTCGACCTGCTCGTTGGTCTGCGCGATGATGATCAACGGCTCACCGGCGGCGGCCAGCTCGGCGGCGGCCCGGACCACCAGGGTCGACTTGCCGGCCCCGGGCGGCGAGTCGACCACCACGCCCCGGTGGTCACCGGAGCGCAGGTCGGCCAGCACGGCCGTGATGACGCGCTCCGCCTCGACGGCGGGCGGCACCTCCAGCCCGAGCATCGATCTCCCCTCCCACCAGGTGCTGCGCACCCTACCCGCCGGCACCGACACGGCCGTACCCACGGCTCCGGTAGGGGCACGCGGCGTCCACAAGGGAGGAGGGCCGGCCCGGTGGAGACGGATCGTGCGGTAGGACGATTGCCAAAGGCAATCATTGCCAGTACGAACATGGATGTTATCCCGGTGGATTTCGACGGCGACCCCGTCAACCGGATTCACATCACCCAAAGGGGGGCCCATGGCACGCAGCCGCATCGCCGGTGCAGCAGCCATCACACTCGTTTTACCACTTATGGGCGTCCTTCCCGCGTCAGCCGCGACGGCCGCGCCCGAGCAGCCCGTGGCGAAGCAGGCTCAGCCCAGCGACACCCGGGAGCTCACCCGCAAGGACTTCACGCTGGACGGCCGCAAGGTCGAGACGCCGGCCCGGTACCAGCCGCGCACGCAGTCGCGTTCGAAGACCACGTCCGCCGCGGCGACGCCGCCGGTCGGTACGGTCCGGCAGTGGCTCGGCATGGACGACCTCCAGGGCCAGCTCTACCGCAAGGACTACACGCTGCGGGGCGTTGGCAACAACGTCGAGGTGTGGGTCGCCAACGACATCGCCTTCCCGGCCGGCGACTGCCGAACCCAGATCCCCTCGTCGACGCAGATCACCGACGAGCAGGTGGCGAGCTTCGTCCACGAGTTCGACACCAACATGTACCCGAAGGAGACGGCCGCGTTCAGCACGCCGCCGGACCGTGACGGCACCAACGCCCTGCTCGGACCGGACGCCAACGGCAACGGCGGCGACTACACCGGCGGCGGCAACAAGACGGTCACCCTGGTCGACAACGTCCGGGACGACAACTACTACGGGTTCCCGGCCAACCCGACCTACATCGCCGGCTTCTTCTCGGCCCAGTTCAACGAGCTGTTCGACCGCAACGTCATGACCGTCGACGCGTTCGACTGGGCCCACCGCACCGGCGCGAACCCGCCGAACGAGCCCACCAACGACCTGTGCACCAGCCGCCCGGCCCGTCCCTTCAGCTACGAGGGCACCTTCGCCCACGAGTGGCAGCACCTGGCGCACTACTACACCGACCCCTTCGAGGGGAACTGGATCAACGAGGGCCTGTCCGACTTCGCCCAGACGCTGACCGGCTACGTCGACACCACGACGACCGTCTTCGACCGGGGAGCCGACAGCCACCTCTACTGCTACCAGGGCTTCGGCACGGTGCAGACGCCGTACAACGTCAACCCACGGGACTGCGGCGGCCCGGAGAACTCGCTCACCCTCTGGGGCGAGAGCCCGAACCCGAACGCGGTGCTCGCCGACTACGGCAACGCGTACTCGTTCATGCAGTTCCTGTACGACCGGTACGGCACGGACATCATCTCCCGGCTGCACAACGACGGTGAGCGGCAGGGGCTGGCCAGCCTGGACGCGGCGCTGAAGGCCAAGGGCGTCAGCAAGATGTACCAGGTCATCCACGACTACCAGACGATGACGCTGGTCGACAAGATCGTCGGTGACTCGCAGCACGGGGTCATGCTCGGCGTACCGAAGAGCCGGGTGACCACGCCGAGCCTGCGCTCCACGGTCAACCTGGCCAACCCGGCCGCCAACGCCACCCCGGGGGCGGCGCCGAACGGGGCCGACTTCGTACCGTTGCAGAAGGCCGACGGGCAGCTCCTGCGCGGCCGTGACCTGCGTTCGCTGTCGTTCCAGGCCGCCAAGACGCTGCCGCCGCTGCCGCTGGCGTGGACCGTCGTGTCGAACGACCCAGACCGCTCCGGCAACCCGGTCCTGTGGTCCGGGAACGGCAACAACATCGACGCCGGGGCGGTCACGTCGGTCGCCGTGCCGACCGCCGACCCGACGCTGCGCTTCGCCGCCAAGTACGGCGCGGAGTTCGGCTTCGACTACGGTTACGTCACCGTCTCCACCGACGGCGGCGCGACCTACACCGCCATCCCGGGTGACAAGACGGTCGACGGGCCGTTCGGTCCGGCGCTCAACGGGACGACCGACGGGTTCGAGGCGCACTCGTTCGACCTGTCCGCGTACGCCGGCAAGACGATCCTGCTCGGCTTCCGCTACGTCAGCGACGGCGGCGTCAACGAGGGCGGTCTGCTGCTCGACGACATCACCGTCGGCGGCACGGCGGTCAGCGACGGCAGCAGCCTCACCCCGTTCGACTCGCCGACGGAGATCAAGCCGATCACCGTCAACAACTGGAACCTGCGCCTGATCGGCATCGACGAGCAGCACTCGATCGCCGCGCAGTTCGAGTTCGACGGCCGGTCGGGCCTGACGCTGAACCGGGCGCAGCTCGCCCTGCTCAGCCCGTTCCCGAAGGTCGTCGCCGTGGTCGCCTACGACGAGCCGACCGAGCAGGTCAACCAGTACGCGCCGTACACGCTGACGGTCAACGGAGTGGTCCAGCCGGGCGGCACCGCCTGACCTGACCCAGCACAACCCCCGGGCACCTGTCGCCGATCTGGTGGCAGGTGCCCGGGCACCCCTATCGGGGACCACCATCACAGCGCCCGCTCGAACCTTCCGGCGTCCGACCGCATGGTGAACCTGGCTGGTCAATAGAGGTACCAGCCGCCACACCGATTCGCTACCGCTCAGGTGTCAGCTTCACGGAAACCCGGTGGGCAAACCGGGTGACCCGGCATCCGGCCAGGCCGGCGAGAATGTCGTCGATGTCCAGTCTCGGCCGCCCACCCCTTCCGGTGGCCTCCGCTTGCTGCATGATGACCTCCGCAATCCGATCCGGGGCGGCGTCCAGCAGGGCGCAGAGGAAATCGTCGGGGTGCAGCGCTTCGATGGCATACGGCGCGAGCGCGTGGTCGGGAAAATCGCGGAGGTTGGCGGTGACGATCGCCTCCGGGAAGTGCTCACGCATGACCTCGATCCGACGTTCGGCTTTTGCGCCGCGAACCGAAGTCGGCAGGTTCCGACGCACCTCGTTGAGGATCGCCTCGGACCAGACCGGGCGATACAGATCCTGCTCGGCGCAACGGAGCAGGGTGTCGGCGAGGACACTGGGCACGAGAACGCACGCATCCAGCACGGCTACGATCATCGGCGGTCGTCACGCCCCGGCTGATCGTCCGACGGCTCGCGCCCACGCCGCATCGCCTCGTCGTAGACGCCCATGTCGATCGCGTCCCCGGTGAGCTCGTCCAGCGCCTCGCGCCGGGCCTTCGATCGCTGCTCCCTGTAGGCCAGCACGTCGTGCAGGGCAACCCGGCGACTGGAGTTGGGGCGGGTGTAGGGCAACAGGCCGTCGTTCATCAGCTTGACCACGGTCGGCCTCGTCACTCCGAGGATCGCGGCAGCCTCTCCGGTAGAGAGCTCGACGTTTTCCTGCATCACCCGCACCGGTCGCCCGCGGCCCAGGATCGAGACAACCTCAGCCAGCGCCTCGCCCACCACAGCCGGCACGTCCACCGGCTCCGACCCATCGATGATCAGCTGCAATCGCCGCCCTCGAAGGAATCGCCGGGCAAAACGCCTGAGTTCCTCGCCGTTGGGCTCCACGCCGCCTGCCGGCACCACGGTCACAACATCACCCTCCGGACGCCTCGAACCCACCCCACCATACCCGCCAAGACGAAAAAAACGATAGCGAGTAGGGAACCGGGCAGGTCAGGCGCTTCCGTCTCCTGCCAGCGGACCTCGCACCGCCCCAGCCAGCCAGCGATGTCGGCCGCCGACGCCGCGTTGCCCGGCCGGTCGAGGCGCCTACCTGTACGCGGGGCCGATGGCGTACCGGGAGCACACCGGGGACCGGCCGATGCGGATCGTCTGGGAGCTGACTCACCCGCTGCCGGCTGACGTCCACTCCGCCGCCCGGACGATCGCCGCCTGATCGTTCTTCCGCACCCCGGTCGAAACGGTTCGGGGAGGGGGGTTGCACTATCCGATAAGACGGACATTCATATTTTCCCATCTCCACAGCGTGTGTTAACCCTGGGCGATGACGACTTCACCGACAGTGGCATCGGCGGCCGGCAGGCCGGGGCCGTCTGAACAGCCCATCCTCGGCGTCGAGCCGGGCACGCCGCTCGACCTGCTGCTGGTCAACGCGCCGCTGCGCGACTACACGCTCCGTCCCCGGGTCAACGACTTCACGCTGCCGGTGCTCGGCATGGGCTACCTCGCCACCTACGCCACGGTGCAGGGCTTCAGCGTGGGCGTGCTCGACGGGGAGTCCCTCGGCCTCGGCATCGACCGGATCCAGAGCCTCGTCAACGAGGCCGCGCCCCGCTGGGTGGGATTCAACCTGCTGGCACCGACGTACGAGCTGAGCGCCCGGATCGCCGCCGGCCTCGACCCCGCGATCCAGGTCATGGTCGGTGGTCACCAGGCGAAGGCGATGCCGGAGGCGGTCATCGCGGACTCGCGGTTCGCCCGCCTGGAGGCGCTGATCGTCGGCGAGGCCGAGACCCGGGTCGCCGAGCTGCTGAACGACCACCGCCAGCGGGTGCGGCTTCCGGGCGTGCTGTGGCGGGACCCGATCCTGGGTACGCCGGTCACGGGCGGCGAGGCGGGGACAGGCTGGCACCTGGCGCCGGACATCAACTCGCTGCCGTTCGTCGACCGGCGGTTCTTCGCCGACGACCCGTACCGGCCGGACGAGGGGCCGTGGGAGGCGGCGATGGTGGGCGCCCGCGGCTCCCCGTACGACTGTTCGTTCTGCGGCGCGGCCGTCAGCGCCAACCCGGACGTCACCGTCCGCACCCGGGAGCCGGACAACATCATCGCCGAGATGGACGAACTCAACATCCAGTACGGCGTGCGGGCGTTCCGGTTCGTCGACGACTTCTTCCTCGGCCACGAGCGGTTCATCCGGCGCTGCATGGCCGCCTTCACCTCAGCCGACGTCGGCAGCCGGTACGCCTGGGACGCCACCGGCCGGATCAACATCCTCGCCCGCACCGACGACGCCCTGCTGGAGACGATCGCCGCGAACGGCTGCCGGGAGGTCGCCCTCGGCATCGAGTCCGGCAGCGAGCGGGTTCTCGGCCACATCGGGAAACGGATCAGGCCCGAGCTGACCCGGGACGTGGTCCGCCGGCTCACCCGCTGGGGCATCAACGTCAAGGGGTACTTCATCCTCGGCCTGCCCACCGAGACGCGCGCCGAGCTGGAGGAGACCGTCCGGTACGTACACGAGCTGTGGGATCTGACCGAGAACGCGCCCGGCTCCTTCCGGGCGAGCGTCTTCGAGTTCCGGCCCTACCCCGGCACGCCGGAGTGGCACCGGTTGCTGGCGACGGGCCGGTACGCCCCGGCGCGACTGCTGGACCACAGCGCCGTGGACCTCCAGTTCGGGGAGGTCGGGTTACCGCACGTGCGGCGCCGGCTGGTGGAGCTGGCCCGGGCCCAGCACGAGCGACTGTTCGGCCGGTGACCGCCAAGTGCGTCGGCTCGGCGGAGACGGAACTGTCGCAGCCCGGCCCTCGCCTCGCCTCGCCACGACACAAAGGACGCCGGCTCCGGCCGTCGGAACGGCCGGAGCCGGGCTGGACGCAGGAAACGGGCGGTCAGCGGACCGGGTCGTGGGTGCCCCGGGGCACGGCGGGCTTGCAGCGGCGCAACCGCTCGGCGGCCATCCGCCCGCCCACGGCCAGCCCGTACCGCTCGACGGCGGTCAGCCCGTACGCGCTGCACGTCGGGGTGTAGCGGCACTGGCCCGGCCAGCGGTGCGACAGCCAGCGCCGGTAGCCGAGGATGGCGGCCCGGCCGGCCCGGTCGACGACCGGCGCCCGGGTGGCCCCGGCGGCCACCGAGCCGAGGGTGAGCATGAACGAGAAGAGCCCGAAGTCGCAGCAGTCCGGACCGTCGCAGTCGCAGTCGGAGCAGGAGTTGTCGCCGCGCCGCTTCTTCTTACGGTGGTGGTCCCGCTTCAGATTGATCACGCCGCTGATGATGCGACACCCGCGCCACCCCCGCACCCCGCCGGCCCGGGACGGCGGGCTCAGGTCCAGACGGTGCGGCGCAGGCCGTCGTGGGTGGCGCACGCGTCGGCACGACCGCCGGTGAGGCTGAACGCGCCGTCGCGGCACTGCACCAGGTAACCCTTCCCGGCCCAGAAGTCCTGCCCGCAGTCGAAGTAGTCGCACACCCGCACGTCCGGCTTGCGGATGCGGGAGCCGCCGCAGTAGTCGTACCCGAACGGGTTGGCCGGGGCGCCGCAGAGCCCGTCGCGTTCCGGGGTGGGTGACCCGGTGCCGCGCCGGGGCTGTTCGAGGGCCGCCCGGCCGACGGCAGCGGCGCGGGAGGTCGGGCGCGCCGTCGGCGCCCGGGTCGGGGTCGGGGTGGGGGTGAGGGCGGCGGTCGCGGCGGCGGCGACATCCGAGCCGGGCCGCACCGGGGGGTCGGAGTCCAGGAGCACCGCGGGCACCAGCAGCACCGCGGCGGCGGCCACCGCGACGGTACGCCGGCCGCCCGGCAGCCGGGCGGTGAGCCGCGCCTGGCCGGGGGTGGCGATGGCCGGGCGGAACGGCCGGGTCTGGTCGTGCTCGGCGATCAGCTCGTCGAGCTGGGCGAGCACGGCCCCCCGCTGCTCGATGGCGTCGGCGAAGGCCAGGGTGAGGGTGAACCGGAACTCGGCGGCGGCCTCGGCGGGCAGCAGCAGCCCGGAGGTGCGCCGCCGGTCCAGGACCTGGATCAGCGTCACCGGCGCCGCCGGGTCGTGGGCCAGCCCGGTCATCCTCCCGTACGCCCAGTCGCGCCGGCCGCGCCCGCCGAGCAGGACCAGCCGGCGGTCGGTGACCACGGCGATCCCGGCGTCGGTGACCTTGACCCCGTCGGGGCGCCGCTGGTGCAGCGACGGCTGGTCCGGATCGACGCCGAGGTCGGGAGCGGGCAACACGGCGGTGTGCCGCAGCTCGACCAGTTGCGCGGCGGGCAGCGCCCAGTGGACCCGCTCGCCGGGGGCGAGTGCGAGGGGCAGGCCGGCGCCCGCCGTCGCGCGCCGGCCGAAGTCGACCGCCGCCGCGCGCAGCCGCCGCAGCTCCTCCGCGCGCCGCCGCCACGCCTGCTCGGCGTCGCGGTACGTCCGCCGTCGTCGTTCGTTCTGCCGGTACGCCCAGCGGTACCGCCACGTGGAACCCGTCGAATCAGTCTTCGCCACGCCGACTCCTTCGCCGCGCGAGCCACCAGCCGGGGTGTCATCCGGATCAACGGTGCCGACCGGCGGGACGGCCCCGTAGAAGCGGGCGAATCACCTGATCGGTGGACAAGAACCGACAAGAAGCGGATGACACCGCACCGATTCACGTTCCGCCGGTGGTGCTCGGCGGTGCCGTGTGGATCGGTGGGCCGCTGGGTAGATGGCAGCCCAGCCGGGTCGCGACGCCGCGCCGGCAGCACCGACGCGAGGGGGGACCCGTGACCGGCCCGGATCAGCGCCCGCCTGTCGGGGCCGGTTGTCGGGCCGGTTGTCGGGCCGGTAGTCGGGCCGAGTGTCGGGCCGGTAGTCGGGCCGAGTGTCGGTGTCGCGGAGACCGGGTCGCGGTCGCGGTCGGCGGGGACCGGGCCGGATCCCGGTCCCCGCCCCGATCCGGGATCCGCCCCGATCCTGTCCCCACCATTGCCCCACCGGTGCCCTTTGGAGCTGATGTTCCAAACGCATCACCGGGATCGGCCATCGGCGCGGTTCCACCCCTCCCACCAACACCCCGGCCGTGATGTCACAGACGACTCAGCTCCAAAGGGCCCGCGAAGGTGTGCCTGCCCCGGCCGGCCCAGCCCCGCCGGCACGACGCTCGCCGGTCAGGCCCGGTGCTGGCCAGGCCCGGTGCTGGCCAGGCCCGGTGCTGGCCAGGGCGGGTGACGGATCAGGCCCGGGTGATCGCGTTGGCGTGGATCGCCTCGCTTACGTAGGTGGCCATCCCGGGACGGATGTTTCTCGAAGTATGCGGTGAACCGCTCGTCGGCCATGTTCCTCGGCGTGCGTGTCGGGTCGAAGTCACCGAAGACCTCGAACCGCTACTGCGGGGTCAGTCTGAGGTTCATCCTTCTCGCCTCCATCGCGAGCTCGATCGCCGCGACCATGTCCTGGAGCTTTCCGATCCGCACGGTGAGCAGGTCGCGCTGCCGGCGCAGGTGCGCCGCCGGGTCGGGCGTGCGGGTCGTCGAGGATCTGCCGCAGCGTGCGGGTCAACCCTGACTCTGCGGCACCGGGGTAAAGGCGGCGCGCAGGTCGGCGAGGTTGGTGGGGCGGCCGTACCGCCAGCCCTGGCCGTGGACGCAGCCGATCGCGGTGACCGCCGCGTGCTGCCCGTCGGTCTCCACCCCCTCGGCGACCACGGTCAGGTCGAACGCCCCGGCCAACCGGGTCACCATCTCCACCGTCGCATAAGCGCGGGCGTCCTCGCCGAGCCGGGCCACGAACGACCGGTCGATCTTCAGCTCCGTGGCCGGGATGTGGTGCAGGTAGCTCAACGACGAGTAGCCGGTGCCGAAGTCGTCGATCGCGATCCGGATGCCCAGCTCGCGGAGCTGGCGCAGCCGGTCCAGCACCGTGTCGCTGCCGTCGATCAGCGCCGACTCGGTCAGCTCCAGGGTCAGCGCGCGGGGTGCCAGGCCGGCACCGGCGGTGGCCGCGGTGACGGTGGCGATCAGGTCCGGCCGGCGCAGGTGCGCGGCGGCGATGTTCACCGCGACGGTCGCCTCGGGGGCGCGGTCCCGCCAGGTGGCGGCGGCCCGGCACGCCTCGTGGATCACCCACCGGTCGATCGGCAGGATCAGCCCGGTCTCCTCGGCCAGCGGCAGGAACCGCGCCGGGGTGAGCAGCCCCAGCCGGGGGTGCCGCCAGCGCACCAGCGCCTCGGCGCTGCGCACCTCGCCGGTGGCCAGGTCGACGATCGGCTGGTACTCCAGGTGCAGTTGCTCCTCGTCGACGGCGCGGCGCAGGTCGGCGATCAGCTCGGCCCGACTCACCGTCGCCTCCCGCAGGGCAGGGGTGCAGGTGCGGTACGCGGACTTGCCGCCCGCCTTGGCGGCGTACATGGCGATGTCGGCGTCGCGGAGCAGGTCGGTGTGGGAGGCGTGCTGCGGGCCGTACTCGGCGATGCCGATGCTGGCCGAGGGGTGCACGCCCGCCTCCTCCTCCCCGGCGGAGGGTTGCAGGGCGGCGAGCAGCCGCTCGGCCACCCGCTCCGGCCGGACCTGCCGGTCGCCGTCGAGGAGGACGGCGAACTCGTCGCCGCCGAGGCGGGCGATGCTCCCGTCGTCGGCCACGGCCCGCGCCATCCGGCCGGCGATACTGGTCAGCAAGCTGTCACCGGCGCTGTGCCCGAACCGGTCGTTGACCTGCTTGAAGCCGTCCAGGTCCAGCAGCAGCACGGCGACCGGGGCCTCGTCGCGCAGTGCCCGGCGCAGCCGGCGGGTGAACATCAGCCGGTTCGGCAGGCCGGTGAGCTGGTCGATGTAGGCGAGCCGGCGCAGCCGGGCGACCAGCCGGAGGTTCTCGTTGGCGGCCAGCCCCTGCCGCAGCGCCAGGACGCCGAGCAACGCCATCATGCCGACGAAGACCAGGTGCGGGGTCTGCCCGGTGGGCCGCCGGGCCAGCATCACCGCCACGACCGCCCCACCCACCGGCAGGTACGGCAGGGCGACCCGCCACCAGGGCGGCAGCGGCGACTCGGTGGGCTCCTCGGCGTCGTCGGAGGCCGGGGGCAGCGGGTACCGGCTGGCAGCACCGATCAACAGATAGCTCAGCGGCCAGCAGACGTCGATCGGGTGGCCGGGGGCGTAGCCGCCGTGCGCGACGAGCGAGACGTACGCGGCGTCGGCGACCGCCCGGGTGGCGAGGCTGGCCCCGATCAGGGTCAGCGGGCGCCACATCGGCCGGGCCGGGCCGGCCACCGCGACCAGGATGGTCAACTGCATCAGGTCGAGCATCGGGTAGAGCAGCCCGAAGGTGCGCAGCGGGTCGGCGAGGTCGGCGGCGGCGATGTCGCGGAACACCACCACCCAGCCGATCGGGATGAGGGCTAGCCCGACGATGACGCCGTCCAGCACCGTCCGGGCCCGCCCGACGGCGCTGCGCGGGGCGGCGAAGGAGCAGAGCAGCGCGGCGGTGCCGGTGACGATGCCGAGGGTGAACAGCGACCCGATCAGCGGGGTGTGCGGCAGGCCGTCCCCGCCGAGCCGCTGCACCGTCCACACTGTCCGGCCGAGCGCGGCGAGGCCCATGGTGGCCGCGAGCAGCGCCCAGAACCGGCGCAGCGGCGCGGGGTGCCGGCGGGCCGCGGCGACGCACGCGTACCCGGCCCAGCCCGCCACGGCGACCGCGCCGAGGTCGCTGACCAGGGCCGTGCCGGGCAGGCGGGCGACCAGCCAGACCGCCTCGGTGAGCAGGACGATCGCGGCCACGACGAGTCCGGCCCGACCGGGCCGGTGCACCCCGGCGGGGGTCGTGCGGGGGTGAGGCGCGTCGTGGGGCAGCACAGTGGTCGCTCCGGCTTCCTCTCCTTCGCGCACCTCGACGGTGAGGACCGGTCGTTGACGGCGAACGACGAAAGAGTAGCCAGCCGCCGGGCGGGCCGCCAGGGCCGTCCGGGCCGTCCGGCGGCGGTCCGGGGTGGAGGTGGTCAGGCCCACTCCTCCGAAGGGTCGCCGTCGGAGCCGGGACCGACCGGAGCGTGGCCAGCCGGAACGGGATCCGCCGGGGCGGGGGCGGCGGCCGGGGGGCCGCCGTGGGTCCACGGGGTCTCCTCGGGAGCCGGGAACGCGCCCGCCGGCAGGAACGCGTCCGACAGGGTGGTGAGGCAGAGCCGCTCCCCCACCTCCGGCACGGTTCCCGGCGGGGCCGTGAGCCCTCGGCCCATCCCGCCGGAGAGCTCCAGCACCACCTCGGTCTTGCCGTCGGCCGCCGGGGTCAGGAAGACCACCTTCGCCTTCTGGCCCGGCCGGGCCGGCGAGTACAGCGTCGCGCCCACCGGCACCGCCACCGGCTCGGTGGTGACCACCTGGATGCGGGGCCGCAGCACCGGCCGTTTCCCGGTGTCGTCCACCCGCCTCGGGTCGGCCAACGTCACGTCCCCGACGAACGCCTCCCCGGTCAGCCGGTGCTCGGCCATCACCAGCGGGTCGTCGTAGGCGCGCTGGACCGCGTAGGAGGTGCCGGCCCGCTCCAGCCGGTGCAGGCGTACGGCTGCGGCCACCGCCCCGTCCCGGCGCGGCTGCGGCCCGCCGCCGGCGTCGACGTGCTCGGCGTGCGCGGTGAAGGCGTCCCGGTCGCCGGCCCAGCGCCCCTCGACCCGAGCGCCGGGCGGCAGCGCGGCGAGCAGCCCCACGCCGCGCCACATCAGCTCCCAGGTGGGCGTGAGCTGGCCGCGCAGGACCCGCTCCAGCTCCGCGTACGCGGACCGCCGGGCGGCCTCGTCGTCGGCCGCGTCGGCGTACGCGGCGACGGCCGGGGCGAGCACCCGGTTGTCGAACTCCGGGTCGGTGGCCGGGCCGGCGGGTGGGCAGCACGCCGGGTCCTCGGCCCGCGCCGCCGCCCGCGCGCCGTCCAGCCCCGGCGGCGGGTCGAGCCAGCCGAGCACCGCCGGCAGGTGCAGGTCCTCCACCGCGCTCTGCCCGGTCGCCCAGTGCAGGGTCAGCGCTTCGGTCATCGCCAGCAGCGCCGACGAGCCGGGGTGCTCGGCCCGCTCGGCGAAGAAGGTCAGCCAGCGCCCGAGCAGCGGCACCGCTGGGTGCACCGGGTACTCGCCGTCGGGCCGGCGGAACCGGGTGGAGCGGCCGAACAGCCGCAGGAACGTCACCCCGGCCGGGTTCGGCACCAGCAGTTGCGGCGCGTCGACGTACCGGTGCCGGACGTCCCTGCCCCGGTCCACCGCGACGGCCTCGGACACTCCCCGGAAGGAGTCCAGGTAGGGCAGCACGATCCCGGCCAGCTCGGCGGCGAACGCGAAGCGCTGGTCCCGGTTGCGGGGCTGCGGCACGATCAGCAGCCGGGCATCGTCCGGGGCGGCGCCGACCAGCGCCGCGAGGGGTGCGTTGGCCTCGCCGGCCATGGCCAGCGACACCAGCACCAGCGGCCGGGGCGACAGGTGCAGGTGCCGGACGGTGGCCACCGGCTGTGCCACCCCGGCGGCGAGCGCCTGGGCCTTCGCGAGCGCGCGCAGCGTACTCATGCGGTCTGCCCGGCCAGGGCGTCGGCGCGCAGCCGGGCCGCGGCCCGCAGCAGCGCGGCGGCCTCCGCCTGTTCCGGCTCGCCGGCGTGCTCCCCGGCGGCCAGCGCGAGCGCCTCCGCCACGGTCGCCACCCCGCCGAGCGCCTCGCGGACCGGCCGGCCCAGCGTCGCCGTCTCGGCGCGGGTGGCGTGCCGGCAGAAGTACGCCAGCTCGCACGCGGCCAGGCACTCCGGCGCGTAGCGGGCCGGCACCGACAGCAGGGACCGGCGCAGGTCGGCCGGGTCGGCCGCGGGCTCGGCGGTGAAGCCGGCCGGCACCTCGGCCAGCAGGTCGTCGATCCGGGCCATCCGGTCGAGCTGCCGGCGCAGCACCAGCAACTGCTTGCGCACGTCGACGAGACTGGCCACCGGCTGGTTGGCGAAGTCGCGCGGGCAGACCAGCAGCACGTCCGAGGAGACCCGCTCCGGGTCGTGCCCCTCGGCGGCGAGCAGCTCGCGCAGGGCCAGCACGTAGACGGCGGACTGGATCGCGGCGGCGGCCACCTTGCCCGGGTCGGCCTGACCGTCGATCACCGGGAACGACTTGACCTCGACCACGTGGAACCGGCCGGCGAGCCGGGCGGCGACCAGGTCCGGCTCCAGGTGCACCCGCTGGCCGGCGACGTCCAGGCCGAGCAGCGGGTGGTCGAACAGGGCGGCCGGGTCGTCGCCCACGCCGGTCGGCGCGGCGGCGGCCAGCGCGGCCCGGGACCGCGCGGACCGGTCAGGTTGGCCGGGTTGGCCGGGTTGGCCGGGCCGGTCGTCGGCGCCGAGGTCGGTCCAGGTCGCCGGGCCGCCCGGGTCGACGCCGAGCCGCTCGGCGACCAGCCGCAGCAGCTCGGCCCCGCCGTCGGCCTTGACCTGTGCCTCGAACGCGTTGCCCCGGGTGATCGCGAACCGGGACTGGCCGAACCGGGCCGGGAAGCCGACCCGCTCGGCCAGCTTCGGCTTGTCCACCCCCGCGCTGTCCAGCACGGCCCGGCGGGCGCAGCCGGGGTTGCCGGTCAGGGCGGCGATCGTTCGGGCGTTGTGCCGGCGCGGTGGGACGTCGCCCCGGATCTCGGCCAGTCGCTGCGCGGTGCTCGTCACGACACGCCACGATAGGCCCTCTCCGCCGGTTCGGCGCGGGCCGCGCCGCGCCGCACCAGCACGGCGACCGTGGCGGTGGCGGCCAGCGCCGCCCCGGCCATCACCCAGAGCACGGTACGCAGGCCGCCGGTGAAGCCCGGGTCGGCGAGCCGACCGGCGGTGGTGCTGGCCAGCACCGCGCCGACCACCGCGATGGCGACCGTCTCGCTGGCCAGCCGGGCGGTGTTGATCATCCCGGCGCCGGTCGCCGCCCGGTCGGGCGCGACGCTGCCGATCGCGATGGCGTCGAGCAACCCGATGGAGAGCCCGCCGCCCACCCCCATCGTCAGCAGCGGCCCGGCCAGCGTCGCGGCGCTGCTGTCCGGGGCGAGCACCGTGGCCCAGGCGGCGCCGAACGCCACCACGGCCACCGATGCCACGATCACCGCCGGGGCCGGCACCACCCGGGTCAACGCGCCGCCGAGCAGCGGCAGCACCAGGGTCGGCGCGGTGAGCAGGATCAGCGTCCCGCCGGCCGCGCCCGGGCTCAGCCCGACCACAGTGGTCAGGTACGACGGTAGGTAGACCAGCAGCGGCACCATGACCGACACGATGGTGGCCGCCGCCAGGCAGATGCCGACGAACCGGGGGCTGGCCAGCAGGGCCAGGTCGAACATGGGCTCGGCGCGGCGGCGCTCCACCCGGGTGAAGAGGGCCAGCAGGGCCACCGCCGCCACGAAGGCGGCCACGATCACCGGGGCGGACCAGCCGAACTCCGGCCCCTGCACGAAGCCGAAGATGAGCAGCAGCAGCGCGGCGGTGAACGACACGGTGCCCGGCCAGTCGACCCGGCCGGCGCGCGGCGGCCGGGACTCCGGCAGCAGCGGGACCAGGGCGAGCACCGCGCAGGTGGCCAGCGCCGGGAAGGCGAACACCGCCCGCCAGCCGAACGCCTCGATCAGCAGCCCGGCGATCGACGGGCCGAACGCGAGGCCGACGCCGAGGGCCGTGCCGAACAGGCTGAACGCGCGGGCCCGCGCCGGGCCCTGGAACGTGTCCGCGAGCAGGGCGGAGGCGCTGGTCGCGGCGGCGGCGGCCCCGATGCCGGCGAGCGCCCGGACGGCGTCGAGCAGCACGATGTTCCCGGCCGCCGCGCCGGCCAGCCCGGTGACGGCGAAGATCACCAGGCCGGTGGCGTAGACCCGGCGGCGGCCGAAGAGGTCGGCGAGCGCGCCGGTGGCGAGCATGAAGCTGGCGAAGGTGGCGTTGTAGCCGTTGACCACCCACTGCACCCCGGCCAGCCCGGCGTCGAGGTCGCGGCCGATCTCCGGCAGCGCGACCGAGGCACCGGTCAGCGAGATGGGCAACGACACGGTGGACAGCAGCACGGCTACCAGCACGACGGCCGGATGGTTGCGCACGATTCTCCCCGTTCGTCGCGGCCGTCCCAGCGTAGTGCCGCCGGTGTCGGGGCGGGCCCCCCGCCCGCCGGGGCGCGGTGACGGGGGGCCCGGCCGGTCAGGCGACCGGGGTGGGCTCCGGGAGCCAGATCGGCTGCCAGTCGGACATCTCGTGGTACCGGACCAGCTCGCCGAAGCCGGAGACCGTCCCGCTCCACGCCGCGTACGGCGGGTTCTGCTCGTCGAAGCCGCTCTGCACGAAGGTGAGCTTGGTCTTCCCCTGGGACTCGGCCAGCTCCCAGGTGGTGACGCCGGTCGGGCCCCAGTCGACCGACATCCGCCGGCCCGGGTCCAGGTCGACCACCTTCGCCGCGTACCCGGTCTCGAAGCCGCCCATGGCGTACCGGCCGCCGACCCAGGGCTCGATGCCGATCGGGTACCCGAACCAGGCGCTGGCCTGCGCCGAGTCGGTCAGCGACTCGTACACCTTCGACAGCGGGGCGGCGATGAGCAGTTCGCCGCGCAGGTCGGCGGAGGTGAAGTCGGTGCGCGGCAGCAGCGCGCGGCCCTCCAGCCGGGCCGCCAGGTTCGCGATCGCCAGCGACCAGTACGTCTGGAGCACGCCCCGGATCGAGCTGCCACTCATCGCCTCGGCGAAGTCGAAGTGGCTCTGCCGCAGGGTGAGGATCGTCGACTCCCCCTCCGGCTCCAGCGCGATCTCGGTGGTGGTCTCCACCCCGTCGAGCAGCCAGGCGAAGCGCAGTACACGCTCGTCGACGTGCAGTAGCCGCTGGTGCGGGGCATCGCCCTCCGGCGTGTACCGCCCCCAGAACGCGTACCGGTCAGGCAGTTCCACCTCGGCGTGCTCGGCCAGCCAGACGCGCAGCTCGGCCGGGTCGGTGAGGGCGCGGTGGACGGCCGCCACGGGCGCGGCGAGCCGGGCGCGCAGGATCATCGGTTCAGTCACGGTCTTCTCCCTTGGGATAGCAGGCCACGGCGAGCTTGAAGGCGTCCCCCTCGGCGCCCCCGTAGCGGGTGAACAGGTCTTGCAGGGTGGTGCGCAGGTCGGCGAGGAATTCCTGCCGGCGCTCGGCCGGCACCCGGATCTCCCCGGCGACCCCGATCGAGGGCAGCTCGGGGGCGGCCCGGTCCAGGGCGGCCACGTCCGCCTGGACCTCCTCCATGAGGTCGAGCAGGTGGCCGAGGCTCAGCTCGTCGCGGGCCCGACGCAGCCCGCCGATCCGGCCGACGAGCCGGGGCGAGAGCCAGTAGGACCGGGCGACGGCCTGGTAGATGCCCTCGCTGATGCCGCGCACCCTGCGCTCGGCCACCTGCTCGGCCAGGCCGGCCGCGACGAGCTGCTTGACGTGGTAGTAGACCCGCTGCGGGGTCTGCCCCAGCCGGTTGGCGACCTCGGTGCAGGTGCCCGGGTCGGCGAGCTGCCGCAGCACCTCGACCCGCTGCGGCTTGAGCAGGGTCTCGGCCTGCGACATCTCTTCGAGGTACAGGACGTCTCTCATAGCAAAATCAGTTTGTACGTACAAAATCTGTTTGTCAATGGGTTCGACGAAAGGGGCGGCCGAGGACGGTCGCCCCTTTCGATCGTGCGGTGGGTCAGGCGGTCCAGTCCGGGCGCAGCGGGTAGCCGTTCACCCCGGCCGGGCCGTTGCGGGTGGCGAGGACCTGGTGAAGCTGGATCTCGTTGCGCTCGAACGCCAGCCGCGACCCGGCCATGTACAGGCCCCACACCCGGGCGGTGCCCTCACCGACCTCGGCCACGCACTCGTCCCAGTTCGCCACCAGGTTGCGGCACCACCCCGCCAGGGTCAGCGCGTAGTGCTGGCGCAGGTTCTCCTCGTGGTGCACCTCCAGCCCGGCGTCGTGGATCTCGCCGATCAGCCGGCCCGGGCCGGCCAGCTCGCCGTCGGGAAAGACGTACCGGTCGATGAACGCGCCGGAGCGGTGCGGGGCCCGGTTGTCGGCGCGGGTGATGCAGTGGTTGAGCAGCCGGCCCCCGGGCCGCAGCCGGTCCCGCAGGGCGCCGAAGTAGACCGGGTAGTTGCGCACTCCGATGTGCTCGGTCAGGCCGATCGAGGAGACCGCGTCGAACTGCTCGCGCGGCGCGTCCCGGTAGTCCAGGTGCCGCACCTCGGCGAGGTCGGTCAGCCCCTCCCGCTCGATCGCCGCCTGCGCCCACTGCGCCTGCGCCCTCGACAGGGTCACCCCCAGCGCCTTGACCCCGTACTCGCGGGCCGCGTGCCGGACCATGCCGCCCCAGCCGCAGCCCACGTCGAGCAGCCGCATCCCCGGCTTGAGCGCGAGCTTCCCGGCGACCAGGTCGTACTTGGCGGCCTGGGCCTGCTCCAGCGTGTCGTCGGGGTCGCGGAACACCGCGCAGGTGTACGTCATCGAGGGGCCGAGCACCTTCTCGTAGAAGGCGTTCGAGACGTCGTAGTGGTGCGAGATGGCGGTGCTGTCCCGGGACCGGGAGTGGCGCAGCCCGTTCACCACCCGCTTCCAGCGCGGCGCGGCCTCCTGGGGCGGGGGCGGCGGCGGCATCAGCCGCTCCCAGCCCAGCCCGCGCACCAGGGCCAGCCCGTCGGCCAGCGCTGGCGGGCGGATCCGCAGCTCGTCCTTGAGCACCCGCAGCGCCTCGTACGGGTCGCCCAGGTGAACCCCGCTCAGCGCCAGGTCGCCGCTGACGTAGGCCCGCGCCATGCCCAGGTCGCCCGGGGCGGTCAGCAGGTACGACAGCCCCCGCTGCGAGCGGATGGAGAGGGTGATCCCGGCGTCGGCCGGGCCGACGGCGCTGCCGTCGTACCCGGTGATCCGCACCGGAAGGGGGCCGGCCGTGACGGCGCGGATCACGTCGGCCACGGTCGGGGCCGGGCGCAGGCCGCCCGTCGGCGGGGTGGACGGGACGCTCGCCGCCCCCTGTTCTCGATCGGTCAGGCTCATCTTCGTGCTACCGCCTTCTCGTAAAGTCCGGTGAGCCGGTGGTCCGGGTCGTAACGGTCCTTCACCGCGCGCCAGGTGTCGCCGCCGTAGAGCCGGTCGAACGCCTCGCGGTCGTAGTACGCGTCCGAGTAGAGCGACTTGTGGCCGCCCGCGTCGGACACCGCGCGCTCGATCAGCCGGTTGACGTCGCCGTCGGCGGCGCCCCCGGAGATCGGCACGGTTCCCCAGAAGCCGATGTTGACGTAGTTCTGGCCGGGATGCAGCGGATATAGCGGCCAGGCCCGGGCCGATCCGGGGCCGGCCGGATCGCGCAGCCGCAGCGGGCAGAGCCAGACCGGGGACATCCGCACCTCGCGGGCGAACCAGCGCAGGAAGTCGGCGGTGCCCTCCAGCGGGATCTCCACGTCCTGCACCACCCGCTCCCGGGCGGGCTGGCCGCGCAGCCGGTCGATGCGCGCGGCGACCTGGTGCCGGTGCTCCAGCCGGACGAGGCGGTGGTAGACGTCGCTGCGCCGCCAGCGGGCCGGCCAGACCCGCCGGACGACCGGGTGCTGCACCCCGAACGCCGCCGAGCACCAGAACCAGTCGGTGTCCCAGCGCCAGAGGTAGTCGTAGGTGCTCAGCCAGTCGCGGGTGAGCCGGCGCAGCGAGCGGTAGTAGATGTCCTGGCCGGTGTAGTCGCTGACCCGCGGCGCGTCGTCGGTGAAGGCCGCCAGCACCAGGTACGCCTCGCCGGGGCTGAACATCACCCCGTCCATCGCGTCCACCGGCTCCCCGGCCCAGGACCGGGTGGCGGTGATCTCGCCGACGGCCTCGGTCAGCGCGGTCAGGTCGGTGAAGCGAACGTTGCGCAGGGCCACGTACCGGCGCACGGGCGCGAGTTCGATGCGCAGCCGGGTGGCGTAGCCGAGGCTGCCCAGCGAGTTGGGGAAGGCGGCGAAGAGGTCGGCGTGTTCCCCGTCGGGACGGGCGGCGACGATCTCGCCCGCGCCGGTGAGCACGTCCATCTCCAGGACGGACTCGTGCGGCAGGCCGTGCCGGAACGAGGTGGACTCGATGCCGAGGCCGGTCACCGCGCCGCCCAGGGTGATGGTCCGCAACTGCGGCACCACCAGCGGCATCAGCCCGTGCGCCAGGGTGGCGTCGACCAGCCGCTCGTAGGTGCACATGCCCTGCACGTCGGCGGTACGCGCCTCGGGGTCGACCCCGATCACCCCGCCGAGGCCGCTGACGTCCAGCCCGGGGGCGCTCGGCGCCGACCTCGGGCGGAACAGGTTCGAGGTGCGTTTGGCCAGTCGAACGGTCTCACCGGCGGGCACCGCGGCGTACGACCGCCGCAGCAGATCCACCGCTCCGCCGTGGTCAACTCCATGATCCACACGGACAGCGCACATGAGATCACTGTACGCGCGACGGGCTCGATCCGGTGGGACGTCCACGGTGGCCTTTCCCACGTCACGCGGCATACGGTGGAGGCATGCCGCGAGCCGTCTGGAACGACCTGGTGATCGCCGAGAGCGACGACACGGTGGTGGTCGAGGGCAACCACTACTTCCCGCGCACCGCCCTGCGCGACGACCTGGTCCGGGAGTCGTCGACGCACACCTTCTGCCCCTGGAAGGGCACCGCCTCCTACTACACACTGGAGCACGACGGGCGGACCAGCGCCGACGCGGTCTGGTACTACCCGGAGCCGAAGCCGGATGCCGAGATGGTGCGCGACCGGGTGGCGTTCTGGAAGGACGTCACGGTCCTCGACTAGCGGTCAACCCCGGTAGCTCCAGGCCGGTGGCCGGGTCGCCGGCGCCCCGGCCACGGGCGGCGGCCCGGCGGCTCCCCGCCGCCGCAGCAGCAGGGAGAGCCCGGCGGCGGCGATCGACAGCGCCCGTGGCGGCGGCGCTACGCGCCGCCCACGCCCGGGGTGCCCGGATCATGTCGATCTGCACGGGCGCGTTCCTGCTCGCCGCCGCCGGGCTGCTGGACGGGCTGCGGGCCACCACCCACTGGGCGTACGCGGACCAGTTCCGCCGGCTGCACCCGGGGGTCGAGCTGGACCCGGAGGTGCTGTTCATCGACTGCGGCGACGTGCTGACCTCGGCCGGGGTCGCCGCCGGGATCGACCTGTGCCTGCACGTCGTACGCACCGACCACGGCAGCGAGGTGGCCAACCGGGCGGCCCGGCGGTGCGTGGTGCCGCCGTGGCGCGACGGCGGGCAGGCCCAGTACATCGAGCGGCCGGTGCCCCGGAACCCGGACACGGGAACCGCCGCCACCCGGGAGTGGGCCCGGCAGCGGCTGGACGAGCCGGTGGCCCTGCGCGAGCTGGCCGCGCACGCCCGGATGAGCGTGCGCACCTTCACCCGGCACTTCCGCTCGGAGACCGGGCTCAGCCCGGCCCGGTGGCTCCTCCAGCAGCGCACCGACCACGCCCGGCTGTTGCTGGAGACGACCGACCTGAGCGTCGAGGCGGTGGCCCGCCGGTCCGGCTTCGGCACCGCCGCCGCCCTCCGCCAGCGCCTGCACGAACGCGTCGGCGTCTCCCCGTCGGCGTACCGCCGCGCCTTCCGGCCGCGCGTCTAGCCCCCCGCCGCTTGCGGGCGGCGTCGCGGTCGTCAGCCGCGGTGGGCGTGCAGCTCCGGGCGCAGGGCGCGGAGCTGGGCGAGGTGCTTGGGCAGGTGCACCCGGGTGTGCAGGTCGAGGGTCCGGCTCCAGGGCAGCGTCTCGTCGACCCGCAGGTCGATGTCCTCGTGCAGGCGGGTATCGACCGGCGTCTGCGCCGCGGCCGGGCCCAGCCGGTCCACCAGCGCGCAGAGCTTCTGGCTGGTGGCCCGGAGCAGGGTGGCCAGCCCGGCCAGCCCACCGTACTCGGCGACCAGCGCGTCGAGCTGCGGCCGGTGCACGGTCTCCAGGTCGTAGTACGCGAACGGTGACCCGGCCAGCACCGCCTCGGTGGCCTCGCCCAGCAGCTCGTCGTTGGCGGCCAGATGCGCCACGATCTGCTCGGCGCTCAGCTCCCTGCCGCCCGGCGGCTCGAACCCGCCCGCGTCCACCTCGGTGAGCACCTCGTCGTACGCCCGCCGCAACCCCGTGCTGTCCACGACCCCCAGTCAACCCCGGTGCCGGGCGGGCGCCGGCGGGCTACCGTCCCCGGTTCACCCGGACGGGACCGGCTGCCGCGGTGCTCTTGCGGGTCCTTTGGAACTGAGTCGTTCACGACATCGGCCCCGTGCCCCGCCCGCCGATCCGTCCCGGCCCGCGCATACGGACCGGGGTGCCGGGCGCACGTGCCGTGACGCGGCACCGGACGCGTGTGCCGTGACCGCGACACCGGACACGCGGGACGAGGCACGACACCCGGGCACGCGAGACAAGGCGCGACACCGGACACCCGAGACAAGGCGCGACACCGGGCGCACGGGACGGGGGAAGGACCGGGCTGGTGCGGCAGGGCCGTGAGTCGTCTGCGACATCAGCTCCAAAGGACCCGCGAGGTCACCTGCGCCGCCCGCTGGTGCTGATCGCCGGCGGGGCCTGGTCCCTCGGCACCCTGGTAGGGCGACCGCCGGGCGCGGGGTGGCCCTGTCGGATGGCCCCTGCCGGGTGGTCCTGCCGGGTGGCCCTGTCGGGTGGTCCTGCCGGGTGGTCCTGCCGGGTGGTCCTGCCGGGTGGTCCTGCTGCCCCGGGGGTCGGCGTCAGCGGCGACCCCGGCGGGCGCGGAGGTAGTCGCTGACCACGTACTCGCCGAGGTCGTCGAGGTCCGGGGTGAACATCCGGCCCCGGGAGCGGCGGGCCACCGCGTCGACGAAGCGGCACAGGCCCGGGTCGTCGCCGAGCATGAACAGGTTGAGCGTGGCCCCAGCCCGGGTCAGCCGGTCCACCTCGCGGATCGTCGCCTCGATCGTCGCCGGCAGCGGCGGCCAGTTGAAGTACGCCACGCCGTCGTCGGGGTCGAGGTGGGCGGTCGGCTCGCCGTCGGTGACCACCATGACCACCGGCTCCGCGCCCGGATGGCGGCGCAGGTGCCGGCCGGCCAGCCGCAGCGCGTGCTGGAGGTTGGTGCCCTGCTGGAGGTCCGGCTCCACCGCCGCCAGCTCCTCCCGGGTGAGCGGCGCGGCCTCCCGGCCGAAGCCGACGATCTGCAACGCGTCCTGCGGGAACCGGGTCGCCATTAGGTGGGACAGCGCCAGCGCCGTCTGCTTCATCGGCCCCCACCGCCCCTGCGAGATCATCGAGTACGACAGGTCCACGCAGAGCGCCACCGCCGCCGACGCCCGGCGCTCGGTCTCCACCACCTCGAAGTCCGCGGGCGCGAGCTGCACGGGCACGGCCGGGCCGGCCCGGCGGACCGCCCGGGTCAGGGTGCGCACCACGTCGAGCGGTTGCTCGTCGCCGTACTCCCATGGCCGCGACGCCCCGCTGACCTCGCCGGCCGCGCCCGCCGAGCGCAGGTCGTGCTGGCCGCGCGGCCCGGCCGTCAGGTCCGCGAAGACCCGGCGCAGGGCGGTGCCCGCGAGCCGGCGCAGCGCCTTCGGGCTCAGCGTCAGCCCGTCGGAGTCCCGGGTCACCCAGCCCTGCCGGCGCAGCTCCCGCTCCAGCTCCCGCAGCCGGCGCACGCCGTCGGCGGCGTCCCGGCCCAGGGTCCGGGACACCGCGTCGACGTCCACGTCGTCCAGGGTGGCCCCGGGCTGGTCCTGGTCGAGGGCGTCCAGCAGCTCGTCCAGCTCGGCGATCTCGCCGAGCGCGTCGGCCGCCTCGCCGTACCCGAGCGGCTGCTCGCCGCGGACCCGCTCGCCCCGGTTCCAGTTCAGGTCGGGGCGCAGCGCCCGCAGGTTCGCGTCCAGCGCCGCCAGCTCGCCGGCCAGCCGGCCGCCGAGGGACTGGCGCATCAGGCCGGCCAGTTCCTCGCGCTGCCGGTCCGACAGGGACCGCATCAGCCGTTCGCCCACCGCCGCGCGCCGGGCCAGCACGTCGACCAGCTCGTCGACGTCCTTCGGCCGCTCCGGGAAGAACTCGCCGTGCCGCCGCATGAACTCGGCGAACGCGTCGGTGGTGTCCTCCGACCGGGCGTGCCGGGCCAGCAGGTCGTTCAGGTCGCGCATCATCTCGGCGAGCTGCCGCTGGGCGGCCGGGTCGGCGGCGGCCCGCGTCGCGTCCCGCAGCCCGACGAAGCGCTGCTCCAGCACGTCGCCGCGCAGCCCGTCGAGGATCTGCTGGTACGCCTGCCGGGCCTCGGCACTGGCCCACTCGTACCCGGACAACTCCTGCACGGCGCGGGCGGTGGATCGGGGCAGGTTGTCCAGCACCGCCTCGGCGAACCGCGCCGCCTCGTCGGTGCGCCCGCGCAGCTCGTCCCGCTCGGCGGCGAGGGCCTGGTCGAGCAGCGCCCGGGCCCGGGTCACCGCGCCGTCCAGGTCGCCCCGGCGCAGCGCCTCCCGGCGCAGCCGCCGGGCCCGGGCGGCCAGGTCGTCCAGGCCGTTTCGGCCGTGGAGGCCGCGCCGCAGCAGGTCGCGCAGTGCCTCGCGCAGGCTGCCGCCGGCCAGCACCTCCGCGCCGACCGCGTCCACGGCCGCCCGCACGTCGTACGGCGGGGCGAGCGGGTCGGGCCCGCCGCGCCACTGCCCGTACCGGAACCGGTTGCCGGCCACGGTCAGCCCCGGCTGCCGTAGACGGTGCGCCCGCTGTCGGTGACGTCCTTGCCGAGCCGGCGGGCCAGGTGCAGCCCCTCCAGGACGAACTCGATGCCGGCCGCCGCCTGCTCCGGAGTCGGCGCGTCGCCCATCCCGAGCCGGTCGAGGGCCTTGGCCAGCCCCGGCACGGTGCCGACCTGACGCAGCAGCTCGGCCGAGGAGACCAGCTCGCCAGTCTCGACCACCCGGCCGTCGTCCACCAGCGCGGTGAAGCCGGACAGGTCCAACCCGGCCAGCCGGGCCCGGAACGTGTCGTCGGTGGCGGTACACAGCAGATGTTCCAGGACCTCGATCTCCCGCCCCTCCTCGCCGCTCTCGAACTCGACCTTGCCGCGCAGCGTCGAGGTCACCGACACGGCGTCGCCGATCCGGGCCACCGGTGCCTCGGACGCCTGGTCGGAGCCGGCGGCGAGCAGACCGGAGCGGCGCAGCGCGGCGGCGGCCACCGTCTCGGCGGCGGCGATGGCGAACCGGGCGGAGACGCCGGAGCGCTGGTCGACCGACGGCGACTCGCGGACTGCGCGGGCGAACCGGGCGAGCACCTCCAGCACGTGCTCCGGCACCTCGCCGACCGGGTCGGCCTCCTGCCGGATCAGCGCCAACTCCAGTTCCAGCTCCAGCGGGTAGTGGGTGTGGACCTCGGCGCCGAACCGGTCCCGGAGCGGGGTGATGATCCGGCCCCGGTTGGTGTAGTCCTCCGGGTTGGCGCTGGCCACCAGGAACAGGTCCAGCGGCAGCCGTAGCTGGTAGCCCCGGATCTGGATGTCCCGCTCCTCCAACACGTTGAGCAGCGCCACCTGGATCCGTTCGGCGAGGTCGGGCAGCTCGTTGATGGCGAAGATGCCTCGGTTGGTGCGGGGCACCAGCCCGAAGTGGATCGTCTCCGGGTCGCCGAGGGTGCGGCCCTGGGCGATTCGGATCGGGTCCACGTCGCCGATCAGGTCGCCGACGCTGGTGTCCGGGGTGGCGAGCTTCTCGCCGTAGCGCAGCGAGCGGTGCAGCCAGGCGACCGGCAGGTCGTCGCCGGCGGACTCGGCCAGGGCGCGGGAGGCGGGGGTGAGCGGGCGCATCGGGTGCTCGTTGAGCACCGAGCCGGCGATGACGGGGGTCCACTCGTCGAGCAACGCCGCCAGCGAGCGGATCAGCCGGGTCTTGCCCTGGCCGCGTTCGCCGAGCAGCACCATGTCGTGGCCGGCGAGCAGCGCCCGCTCGACCTCGGGCAGTACCGTGTCGTCGTACCCGACGATTCCGGGGAAGCGGTCCCCGCCGGTGCGCATCCGGGCGAGGAGGTTGTCTCGGAGTTCCTGCTTGACCGTGCGGTGTCGGTGCCCGGCGGCCCGCAGCTCGCCCAGGGTCGCGGGCAGGTCGGCGGGCGGGACCGGGAGAACCTGGTTGGGCTCAGTCACCCGACCAAGGCTAGCGCGGCACGGCCCGCCGATCCGCCCCGTCGCCCGGACGGGGCAGCCCACCGGCGGCGGGTGCGTTCAGCGGTGGTCGTCGACGTACCCGTGCGGGTCCTTGTCGGCGAAGCGCAGGTTGCGGCCGTTGGGGTGCTGGCCGTAGAAGGTCAGCCAGCGGGCGCCCAACTCGGCGCGCAGCTCGACGCCGGCGTGCCGGCGGAAGTCCGGCAGCGCCCCGTCCTCCTCCTCGGCGAGGTGCTCGCTGTTCTCCCGGCGGGCCGTCCACACCGCCGCCCACCACTCGTCCGAGCCGACCGGGTGCCGCCGCGACTCGGCGACCGCGTCGCGGATCTTGTTGTGGTCGCCGATGGCGTCGACGGTCTCGTCCTCGCCGTCGTCGCCGTGCCGGACCAGGTGCGGGTAGAGGATCGCCTCCTCGGCCTCGGCGTGGATGTCCAGGTGCAGGGCGAGCGCGTCCCAGATCGCCAGCAGTTCCGCGGGGTCCCGGGTGTCGTCGAGCCGGGCGAAGCCGCGTCGGAAGGCGGCATGGTCGTCGAGGATCAGCGCGGTGACGTCGTCCACGGCCGGCTCACCGCCCCGCCCGGGCGCGGATCAGCTTCGGCACCGCCGCGAGGCCGGTGACCGGGCGGAAGGCGCGGGCGGCGGCGGCCAGCGCCGCGTACTCGTCGTCGGTTAGGTCGATCTCGGCGGCGGCGGCGTTGCGCTCCACCTGTTCCACGCTCGACGCTCCGGGGATGGCCACCACGTTGGGGTGGCGCAGCAGGTGGGCGAGGGCGATCTGGCTGGGCGTGGCGTCGTGCGCGTCGGCCACCTCGCGCAGCGCGCCGATCAGCGCGGCGCCGCGCTCCAGGTTCTCCGGCAGGAAGTACGGGTTGGCCCGGCGCACCGCCCCGCCCGGCGGGTTCCGCGCGTCGTAGCGGCCGGACAGGAAGCCCTGGGCGAGCGGGCTGTACGCGATGACGATCCGGCCGGCCTGCTCCGCGTACGGCAGGAGGTCCTCCTCGGGCCCACGGTCGACCATGCTGTAGCGGACCTGGTTGCTGAGCACCCGCCGGCCGAGCGCGGCCTCGGCGAACCGCCAGCGGCGCAGGCTGTAGTTGCTCACCCCGACCTCGGCGACCAGGCCGACGTCCTGCAACGCCCGCATGCCCCGCATGGTGGTGGTGTCGGCGACCACCGGATTGGCCTGGTGCACCTGGTACAGGTCGATGGCGCGCACGCCGAGCCGGGCCGCCGAGGCGACCGCCCGCTGCTGCACCACCGGGGCGAGCGGCAGCACCGGGAAGAGTTTGCTGGCCACCACGACCCTGTCCCGGTCGGCGCCGAGGGCCGCGCCGAGGATCCGCTCGCTGCGGCCGAAGCCGTACACCTCGGCGGTGTCGAACAGGGTGACCCCGAGGTCCAGCGCCCACCGGACGATGTCGGCGGCCCGGCGCTCGTAGTCGGGCCCGTAGCCCCACTCCTTCGAGCCGAACTGCCAGGTGCCGAGGCCGATCTTGGAAATGGGCTTGGGAGTGCCGAGCTGCACGAAGCGCATCCCCCGAAACTACGCGAAAGGAGGGGCACCTTATCAGCACATTCCACACAGAGCGCCACCCTTCCTCGCCGCCGGCCAGGAGGTTTGCGCCGACGACCCTCGTGCGGGCGCGAGCCTCCCGGGCACAAGGCGGCGATAGGGTCGGTGGCGTGACCTACCTTGCCGCCGACGAGCGCTACCAGTCCATGCCCTACCGGCGCGCCGGGCGCAGCGGGCTGCGGCTGCCCGCCGTCTCGCTCGGGCTGTGGCACAACTTCGGCCCGGACCGACCGTTCGAGCGGCAGCGGGACATCGTCCGCCGCGCCTTCGACCTCGGGGTCACCCACTTCGACCTGGCCAACAACTACGGCCCGCCGCCGGGCGCCGCCGAGGAGAACTTCGGCCGGCTGCTCGCCACCGACCTCAGGGCGTACCGGGACGAGTTGGTCGTCTCCAGCAAGGCCGGATACCTGATGTGGCCCGGCCCGTACGGCGAGTGGGGCTCCCGCAAGTACCTGGTCTCCTCGCTGGACCAGTCGCTGCGCCGCCTCGGGCTGGAGTACGTCGACGTCTTCTACTCGCACCGGTTCGACCCGGACACCCCGCTGGAGGAGACGATGGGCGCGCTCGACGCGATCGTCCGCTCCGGCAAGGCGCTCTACGTGGGCGTCTCCAACTACGACTCGGAGCAGACCGAGCGGGCCGCCGCGATCCTGCGCGAGCTGGGCACGCCGCTGCTGATCAACCAGCCGTCGTACTCGATGCTCAATCGCTGGACGGAGGACGACGGCCTGCTGGACAGGCTGGAGCGGGTCGGCGCGGGCTGCATCGCGTACAGCCCGCTCGCCCAGGGCCTGCTCACCGACCGCTACCTGGGCGGCATCCCCGCCGACTCCCGGGTGCGCACCAGCGTCTTCCTCAACGAGAGCGACCTCGACGAGAAGAAGATGACCACCGTCCGGGCGCTCGGCGCGATCGCCGAGCGGCGCGGCCAGTCGCTGGCCCAGCTCGCGCTCGCCTGGGCGCTGCGCGACCCGCGAATGACCAGCCTGATCATCGGCGCGAGCAGCGTCCCCCAGTTGGAGGCGAACGTGGCGGCGCTGGACAACCTCGACTTCACCACCGAGGAACTGGCCGAGATCGACGGCCACCTCGACTGAGCCGCACCACATGACCTCGTCAGTGGATGTCCACGATGGCAACCCGCGAAAGACCGCCTTCAGTACGGCGAGGTCGTAACCCTCCTCCGGCACCGGGTTCCACTCGGGCGGCGCTGACCGGGTAGTCCCCGGTCGTAAGCCCCGGCCCTGAAGCGATGTAGTGAAGAGGTTCGACCGCCACCGGTGTCACCTCCCGCACGCCTCGTGACGTTTCCCCACCGGAGGTGGACGGATGGAGAGCTTCGACGAGGTGATCGGTGCCCGGTTGCCGGCCCTGCTGCGGTACGCGGCGGTGCTGGCCGGGGATCGGGACCTGGCTCAGGACGTGGTGCAGGACGCGCTGATCCGCGCGCACGCCCGCTGGGGCCGGATCAGCCGGATGGACCGGCCCGACCTCTACCTACGCCGGATGGTGCTCACCGAGTACCTGTCCTGGCACCGACGCAAGGCCCGACGCGCAGCCCTGTTCGAGGCCCGGCGGGCCCCGGTCGAACACGGCCCCGACCACGCCGTCGGACACGCCGAACGCGACGGCCTGTGGGCCCGGCTCGCCGCACTGCCGGAACGGCAACGGGCGGTGCTGGTGCTGCGCTACTACGAGGACCTCTCCGACCCGGAGATCGCCGAGGTCCTCCAGTGCGCCGTCGGATCGGTACGGGTCTACCGGGCCCGCGCGTTCGCCGCCCTCAGATTGGAACTCGAACTGGAGGAGAGCCGATGAGTACTCGACTGAACCGAGCGTTGGCCGAGGGGGAGCGCCACTCTCCAGACCCCACGGAGGTCCTGGCCGGTATCCGGGCCGGGGTGCGGCGGAGCCGCCGCCGTCGGCGGTTCGCGGTGGCGGGAGCGGCCAGCGCGGCCGTACTGGTGCTGGCCGGCGGCGGGTTCCTGGTCCAACGGCTTCCGATCCCGCCGGTCGGGGCGACGCCGGCGACCGACCGGGTCGACGCCGCCGCAGCCGCCGGGCCCGTCCAGCCGCAGCCGTGCCGGCTGAGCTTCGGCTGGCTGCCGACGAATCTGGCCGCGCCGATGCGGACGTGCGGCCCGGGTGACCAGAGGGTGCTCTACCCGATGGACGGCGGCCCCTACCTGCGGGTCGACGTGGACTACTCCGGATGGCAGCCTCCGCTGTCCAGGAATGGCTGGGAGCCGGTGGTCGTCAATGGCCGCACCGGCAGGATGGCGGTCCAGAACACCCGCGCCCTCGTGCTGTTCCCGCTTCCCTCTGGCCGCTGGGTCGACTTCGAGTACGGCGTCGGGCAGCCCGGCGGTCCGCGTACGGAGAAGCTGGGCGAGACGGCGAAGCGGATCGCCGAGGGCATCGGCGAGACCGTGGCCGGGACGGTGCGCGTCCCGTTCGCGCCGACCTACCTGCCGCGAGGGCAGCGCTTCGTGGCGGCCCTCGGCGGCACCGCGTCCGGCCTCATCTACCGGGAGGGCTCCGGCCGGGTGCTCGACCGGAAGCCGGCCCAGGGAGCAACCGAGGACGGGATCCCCACCGACCGGCCCACGATCGACTACGGCGTCGGGTACTCGATCCGTTGGGACCCGGCAGGGTCGGAGCCGACGGGGAGAGAACTGGGCGAGCGCGCGGACCGGGATGTGCAGGGCCTGCCGACGTACCTGGTGAACCGGGGCAGGACGGTGATCGTCGACGGCTTCCACGGCGGCCGGTTGTCCGTGTTCTTGCACGAGCCCGAGTGGATTCGTCCGACCGCACCCTCGGCACCGCCGACGGGTGAGTTGCTCCGGATCGCCGAGGGCATCCGCTGGACGGGATGAGCCAGCCCGTTACACACCGATGAGGGGCGAACACCCTTCGACCGGCGCCCGCCGGGGCATGCCCCGGGCCGGTCGGAGGGCGGTCCCGGGGCGGCGCGAAGACCATCGGTGCCGGGCGCCGATATACGGGGCCAGACGCGCATAATTCGGTCGCTGGGTTCGCATTCGCCCGCTATGGCCCGCCGCATGAGGCTGGAGCGGATAACTCCGGAGAACCACAAGGTGGCTCTCGCGCTGTCCGTACGTCCGGATCAAGAAGAAATGGTCGCACCGGTGGTCAAGTCGTTGGCCGAGGCATACGTGTTTCCCGAACGCGCCTGGCCGAGGCTGATCTATGACGGCGACCGGCTGGTCGGCTTTCTGATGGCCGATCGGTTCGCCGTCGAGGCCGTGTGCGCGGAGGCAATTTCCTGCTCGAGGGACTCGGCGTCTTGCTCGTCGCACAGGAGAGTGGCATGGAGGAGAGGACCCATTCCATAATCATCAGGTTCATAGGAATTCGCCCAGCGACGGCCGACCTCAGCAAGGATGCTGAAGAGAACTGCTCTCCCGTCGACGTTTTCCCGCAGGATGCAGGGAGCGTTCTCGATAATGATCAAATAGCGGCGGGCCGGAAGCCAATGTAGGTCACTGAGGCACTCCGAGAGGGCGGGCCAGTTCCACCCGAAGTAGCTCGGAAACCGCAGCGCGTCAGAGAACTGCTCGAACACCCCGTCCACGTCCACCATTGCAGCCCCGTCCAGGCGGGCCACAGCAACCACACCGGATGGCGGAACAACGTCCTCCAAGGAAAGCAGGGCGTTGCTGGGAAGCACTTGGACAGGGCGCTCGGAATTTCTCCACATAGCCGACATCACCCTTCCCGGGCGTCCGTTCCTGCCGAGCGGCGCAGGTCGTCGGTCAGCTCGGCCGCCACCCGCTCCGGCTCGGCCAGACAACGCCATGCCGGTACTCGACGGACGGGGGTGAGGTCGGCGGTGATGTCGAGACGCGCGAGCACCTTACGCAGTCCTCGGCCGTCGGAGGAGCCGGTCGGATCGTCGACGACGACGGCCAGTTCGACATCCGCGTGGCGCGCAAAGAGGCCGATGGTCCGCCCGGCCACGGGGACGTCACGCCGCACGGCGAGGCCGGCTTCCCTGAGGGCACGATGCAATCGGTCGGTAGCCACCATCGCGGCATCCGGCACCCCGCCGGCGAGATCGCGGCCGAGGGCCAGCGCGGTGAGCAGTCCACGTTGCCCCGACCACCACGAACGGTCGCCGACCACGACGAGTTGGGACCGGGCCCGGGTGATGGCGACGTTCCACAGGTTGGTCTGGTGCACGAGCCAGCCTCGGGTGCGGTCCGGGATGCCGTGCGCCCCGACCGGCGAGACGACCATGATGTCTCGTTCGCTGCCCTGGAACTTGTGGATGGTCGCGCAGAGCAGGTTGTCGGTGAGGCCGGCGTCGCGCAGGGCCGTGGCCAGGCGACGCTGGTGCGCGGCGAGCGGCGTGACCACCCCGATCGAGGCATCCGGGTACGTCGTTCGCAGGTGCGCCACCTCGGTGACGACCTGATCGATCTCCGCCTGGTTACACCCGGAACCGGTCGCCCCGGGGCTGAACCTCCCGGGGACGTCGCGCCAGCGCACCGCCTGATCGGCCGGAGCGGCCAGCCGGGCCGGGTCGGTCAGCACCGTGAGCCGTCCCTGGTAGACCTCCCGGTTCGGCACCTCGACGATGTCCGGGTGGCACCGGTAGTGCTCGTCGAGGAGGTGCGTCGCGCCCGCCGCGGCGGCGAACGCGTCGTACGCGGAGTGGCCCGTGTAGGTGAGCCGACGGGTGGTCAGCCAGCCGGTGCTCACCTCGGCCCGGGCCCGCTCGGTGACGTCGTCAGCCTCGGGCAGGTCCACGACGGGCGCGAGCTGACGTGGATCGCCGATGATCAGTGCCCGCTTGGCGCGATAGAGCATCGGCAGGATCGCGGGAATGGTGCACTGCGCCGCCTCGTCGATCACCACAAGGTCGTACAACGCGGGGCTTCTGCGCAACCGCCGGGCGGAGAGCGCGGTCACCGCCCAGCCCGGTAGCACCCGCAGCATCTCGGGGAAGTAGGCCCAGCTGTCCGACTGCGGCTTGGCCATCTCATCGGCCCGATCCTGCAGGAGGCGCGCTCCCGCAGCCACCCGGCGGGCGATCTGCGCCCGCAGTAGCTTGATGCTGAGCGCGGGCCGTTCGGTGCCGATCAGGTCGACCAGTTGCCGCCAGGAAGCGTCGCCGTCGGGCAGCTCAGCGAGACGCTGCCGCCGTTCCCGCCAGCGCAGCTCGATCACCGCCCGCTCGGCGAGGGCCTCGACAGCGTCCCGGTCGACGACCCGGTACGCCCGAAGCCGCCACCGGTACCACCATCCGAACCACCTGCTGGCGAGCGCTCGATCGGTCAGGTGGACGAGCTGCGCCAGAGCCCTATCGTCCTCCGGCAGGGTGGCCGACCCGGCAGCCGGGTCAGAGTCCCGCTCGACGGCCAGGTCAGCGAGGTCGCGTTCGAGCAGACGCCGCTCGTCCAGCGTCCCCCGGAGTTCGGCGGCCTTGTCGGCCAGCAGTCGCAGCTCGTGCAGCGGGGTACGGTCGTCCGGCGTGCTGCGGTGCTCCGCCGGCGGATAGGCCGCGAGGATGTCGGCAAGGTGCTTCGGTTCCTGCAGACGGTGTTCCTTGTTGCCGGTACGCACCAGCAGGCCCGGACCGATCAGGTCGGTGACCCGGCCGAGCACCGAGTCGACGGCCTGATTGCTGGTGGAACCGATCAGCACGCTCTGGCCGGCGGCGGTGGCGGTGGCCAGCAGGGCGGTGACCAGTTGACTCTTGCCGGTGCCCGGCGGCCCCTGGGCGACGGTCAACGGCTGCGACATCGCCGCCTGGATGATCTCTTCCTGCGCCTCGTTCGCCGCGTTCAACGCCACGGTCACGACCGGCGTCGAGGGCACCTCGTCCGGGCGGAGCGCCAGCGCGCCCAGGGCGGTCCGCTCGATGAGCCTCGGATTCTTGATCATGCCCCGCAGGTCGTCGACGAGCTGCCGCTGCGGCGACTCGGCAGCGTCGACGGTGTAGAGGATGGCCGCGTTCTGCACCCCGTTCATCGGCCCTGGCCGGATGGTGCCGACGAGCATCGCCGGGTCCAGCTCGACCACCGGGTTCAGCCCGAACGTCTTCGTGAGCACATCGACGGTGGCGACCAGGGCAGCGGGGTCACCCGGTACGAAGACCTGCTCGACGCGTTGCCGCAGTTCGTCGGCTTCCACCTCGGAGAGCTGAAGCAGGTCGACGAGGGCTGAACTGGGACGGGGCGGCAGGGAGGCGTGCAGGACGTCGTCCGCGCCGACGGTGACGTCGCAGACCAGCAGTGGGGCGAGCCGTGGAGGTCTGCCCCGGCCGGGCCGGATGGCGACGACCGGATAGCCGTACTGCACCTCCCTGCCGTCGGCGCGGGCCCGCGCGGCGAGTCCGGCAGCCCCACCGCTCAGCCGGACGGGCGTGTCCGAGGTGAGGACGGCCTCGGACCCAGGCGGAGCCGCGACGTACGTGCCGGTTGCCTGGGGATCGATGAAGGACTGCAACACGGTCGACCGCCGCATGCAGTTGACGTAGTAGGTCACCAGGCGGCGCCACTGGTCCGCGTCGAACGGCGCCTCGTCCCCCGGGCTCGCCGTGGCGGCTACGACCTGCCTCGCGGCGGCGGCGGAACCGGGCACGGTCGCCAGCCGGATCGGCTCGGTGACGCCCTCACTCGACTCGACCGGAGTGTGCTGGCGGCGCCGGGCCATCTCGGTCAGGGCGTACCGGGAGAGGTCGTTGGTGGTGATCCAGCCGTCGTCCGCCGTCCCCTCGGCCGCGCCCCGCAGGCCGGTCAGGAGCACCTCGGTGAAGACCGACGGCCGGTCCGGTCCCTGCGCCTTCGACGCCTTCAGGTGGGTGCTGGAGGTCAGGATGAAGGTGCCACGCTCACGCTTGGCCCGCCGTGGCTCCTCGCGCACTCCGCCACGGAACCGGTGCCGGGCCGTGAACGCGCCGGAGAAGCAGCAGTCCAGGAGGACCACCTTCTGACTGGCCTTGGTGTGGTTGAGCAGATGACGCAGGGTGCCGTCGGTGTCGAACGCGGTCGTGTGCAACTGCCCGCAGACCGTGTCGGTCGCGGCCAGGAACAGCGACTGCCCGTCGCCATGCAGCACGCCGTGGCCGGAGTAGTAGAGCAGCGCCAGGTCGCCGTTACGCCGCGCGCCGTAGAACTCCTCGACGACCTGACGCAGGTGCGCGGCCGGCAGGTCCAGTTCGGCGCGTACGGTGTCGAACTCGCCGGCCCCGTCCAGCATGGCCTTGAGCTGTGCCACGTCCTGTCGTACCGAAGGAAGGGGCGCAAGCTCGCGGTCGACGTGGCAGGCGGCCGTGCCGAGCAGCAGGGCGTGCCGACCCATCAGTGGCGGGACCGTTCGATCGCGGCCCGCACCGTCCTGATCAGCTCGTCGGTCTGGCCGTGGGTGGGCCGGTCGATGGTCAGCTCGATGTCACCGACCCGCAGGTGCACCCGGCGGCCGGTGTGGCGTTGCAGGAAGGCCAGGACCACGTCGACCAGGGCCTGCACGTAGCCGGGGTCGACGCCCGCCAGTACGGTCACCACGCCGAGCGCCAGCTCGCCGACGCCCTTGGCAGCCGGGTCGGTGGTGGGCCGCTCGACGCGCTCCACCTCGCCGACATCGCGGAGGTCGTCCGCCAGCTCGTCGGTCAGCTCGCCGAGGACGAATTCGTCGTCGTCGGTGAGCGGCGTGAAGTCGATCCGGATGCGGACGTGAGACACCCAACCTCCTCGGCGTGCGGTGCTGACGAGGCTACGGAGGCGGCGATGCGTGCGGTTATGCCTGTCGGCTTTCCGATCGACGATCCGAAGGACGTCGATCGAGTGGGTTCGAGCCGGCTGACCCTGCCCTATCTGCTCGGCCTCGCCGCGCTCGCCGGCCTGGTGGGCCGATTCGTCGATGGATGCGGGCCGGTTCGAGTGTGACGCAGATCACGAGAACAACGCGCCAGGGCACTCGGCACTCCCCGCGCTCCTCGTTGGAGCTGCGTCTTTGACCCGGCTGACATTGCGATGCAGGGCCCCACGACGCACCCTGGTAGCCCCCTTAGCGTGTCGGCCTTTGTCGAGCCGAAACGGCTTCTGGGGGCGATTGATGTTGGCAAGAGGCGGCTCGTTCAGCGGTCCGGCTTTCAATACCGTGACCGCATGCCCGCGTTGATTCTGCCGACCGTCCGCCTGCACGCCGCGTTCCTGGAATGCCGCGACGACTGGGGCCCCGGCCTCCACGAGGACGGATTCGGCCTCGGTTCTCACGACGTGTACTCCCGCGAAGGCTTCGCCGCTTGGGTGCACGAGCGGATCCGACTGACCCATCCGGCCGGCGACCCCTGCCCGGACGAGAAGCACGGCTCACCCCGGTGGATCGTCGAGAACGGCCACGTACTCGGGGGGATCGCCCTCCGGCACAAGTTCGACGACGAGATTGGCCAGATCGGCTACGGCGTCCGGCCGTCCGCGCGCCGTCGAGGACTGGCGAGTTGGGCACTCGGCGAGATACTCAAGGAGGCTCGCGTCGTCCTGGGCCTGGACCGCGTCCTGATCCCTTGTCTGGCCGACAACATCGCGTCGGCCCGGACGATCGAACGCAACGGCGGCGTCCTCGAGGGCATCCGCGACACCGAGCACGGTCCGGTGAGGCGCTACTGGATCTTCCTGGATCGGTGATGGGTCACGCGTTGCGAACGGCAACCCCGCCGGAGCCAGACCTGGGAACTACTCGTGCCAGGCCAGGATCGCCCGGGAGGTACGGACCGTGTTGGATCTGAAGCCCTACCGGGACGCGCTCGCGCTGCCGGGGTTGCGGCCCCTGCTGCTGGTCGCGATCCTGGCCCGGGTGCCCGTGGCGGCCACCGCCGTGGTGATGACGCTGCACGTACTCGATCTGGGCCACGGCTATTTCGCCGCCGGGCTGGTCGGGGCCGCGATGACGGCCGGTTCGGCGCTCGGCGCACCACTGCTCGGCCGGCTGGCCGACGGGCGTGGCCTGCGGCCGATGCTGCTGCTGACCACGGCGGTCTCGGCGCTGTTCTGGGGGACGGCGCCGGTCCTGCCGTACCCGGTGCTCCTAGGCGCCGCGTTCGTCGGCGGGCTGCTCACCCTCCCGGTCTTCTCCGTGGTCCGGCAGTCGATCGCCGCGCTGGTCCCGCCGCCCCAGCGCCGTCAGGCGTACGCGCTGGACTCGATGTCGGTCGAACTCAGCTTCATGATCGGGCCGGCGGGAGCGGTGGCCCTGGCCACCAGTGCCTCGCCCACCCTGACCATGTACGCCGTCGGCGGCGGCATCGTGCTTGCCGGACTCACCCTGCTGGTACTCAACCCGCCGACCCGGGCCCGGGACGAGGAGACGACGCCGGCGCAGCCGCTGCCCCGCCGGCAGTGGCTGACCCCACGGTTGATCGGGCTGCTCGCCGGTGGCGCGGCCAGCACGCTGGTAATCGCCGGCTCCGATGTGGCGGTGGTGGCGGCGCTGCGTGACGCCGGTCAGGTCGACTGGACCGGTGTGGTGCTGGCGCTCTGGGCCTCGTACTCGTTGGTCGGCGGCTTCACCTACGGTGCGCTGTCCCGCCCGGTGCCGTCGCTGGCCCTTACCGCGATGCTGGGTCTGGTCATCGTTCCGGTCGGCCTGGGCAGCGGCGAGTGGTGGCTGCTGGCCCTGGTGCTGCTGCCGTCCGGGGCGCTCACCGCGCCGACCGTAGCCGCCACCGCCGACGCGGTGAGCCGGCTGGTGCCGGCGAGCGTGCGGGGTGAGGCGATGGGCCTGCACGCCTCGGCGATGGTGGTGGGGCTGGCGCTCGGCGCCCCGCTGGCCGGGGCGGTGATCGATGCCTCCGCACCGGCCTGGGGCTTCGCCGCGACGGGCCTGCTCGGCGCGCTGATCGCGCTGGCAGTGCTGCCGACCGAGCTGCGTCACCGGCGGTCCGACGCCCCAGCCACCGCCGCCGCCATCACCCCCACCGCAGCTACCACGCCCGATTCCGCCCCCCGTGGCCGCAGTCCCCGGCGGGCTGGATTCCGCCGCAGGGCTCGCGGCCCGATCCATCGTGGCCGCCCACGCCAGCCGGGTGGCAGTTTCTGGAACCCGGAGTGAGCCGGGCCGCTAGCTGGCCGACTCGGCCTTGAGACCAGCAACAAAACTGGCCCACGAGTTGCCGTCGAAGGCGAGCGTCGGGCCGCTGCGGTCCTTGGTGTCGCGGACGCCCACCGCGCCGCCGACGAACCGCACCTCGACACAGGCCGCGTTGTTGGAGCTGCGGGAGGACTTGAACCAGCCACGATCGGGGGTGTGGCGAGGGGCCATCACGTCATCTCCTTGGCGATCCGCCGGATCAGCACCAGCGACTCCGCCGAGCTTAACGCCCGTTCCCGCGCCTCGGCGAAGGTCATCGTGTAGTCCGCCACCCGGCTGGACTGGTCGATGATGTCGCTGGAGGTGAGCACCTCCTGCCAGACGAGCTCGGGCAGCCGGGGCGACGGAAACGACAGGATCTGAAACGGGCCACCGAGCGCGGGATGCGCCCCGGCGGCGAACGGCATCACCCGAATCTCGATCTGCTCGGGGCGCTCGGTCAGCAGCCGGTCGAGGTGGTCGAGCTGGGCGCGCATCACCTCCGGGCCGCCCACCTGCTGCCGCAGCGCGCCCTCGGCGATCACGGTGGTCAGGCGCAGCGGGTGGTCGCCGTCCAGCCGCCGCTGCCGCGCCATCCGAGCTGCGACGCGCCGGTCCATCTCCGTCAGCCGGACGTAGGTGTTGCCGCCCCGGATGACCGCGCGGGCGTACTCCTCGGTCTGCAACAGCCCGTGCAGCAGTTCGTTGTCGTAGCTGCGGATGTGCTCAGCACCCGCCTCGTAGCCGAGGAAGCGGAGGAAGTCGGCGGGGAAGAGCTGCGAGTATTGGTGCCACCAGGCCCGCTGCATGGCACCGACCCGCAGCTCCTCCAACTCGGTGGCGTCGGACGGATCGAGCTCGTAGATCTTGACAAGCTGGGCCAGCCGGTCGGTAGGCACCTTGACCCGGCCGGCCTCCACCCCGGAGATGTACGCCTGCGTGATGCCGGTGGCGCGGCCCGCCGCGACCGCCGTCATCCCCACTTCCTCGCGGCGCTCACGCAGCCGCATCCCGAGCTCCCACGCCTGCACGGTCGGCGACGCGGGCGGAGGCGTCGACTTACGACGCGTTCTTGGGGGGTTCGATGCCATCTCAACTCCAGTCGTTCTTTGCCGATGCCATGTAGGCGACCATAGTCGACGGACACGCCGGATACCAAACTCTTGATATAAGCAAGCATGTCGGTGATGCTGCTTCGGGAAGTCCTTCCAAACAGCAGGAGGCAACATGCTCAACGAGGTCAGGTGGATCTCCCGGGAGCCGGAGGTGCGGCACGCGTTTTCGCTCTCCCGGATCGTCGACGCCGGCACCGTGGACGAGTGGTACGACCTACTCGGCGTCCTCCGGGTGCCGGTCGACCGGCGGGCACCGACCAAGCTGCGCGACCAGCTACGGCCCTGGGCGCTGGCCACCCTGGCGGCCGGCGGGTACGGCTTCGGCCGCTACTACGCGAGCTACTCCACGCTGGACGAGGACGACGAGCCGGACAAGGCCATCGCCGACGAGGACATCAACTGGTCCGGCAGCACCGTCCTGATCCCCGTCGAACAGCCGACCGGCATGTGACCGCTCCCGCGTCCGGCAACGTTCTGGCACTGACGGGCCGGCCGCACGACGAACCGCCGGCGGGGAGCCCACGCACGCGAGGTTCATCGCCGTGAGCGAACGAGTCCTACACCCAGGCATCCCCACCGGCCGGGTCGGGCCCGCTCACTTGAAGGCGGCGTGGCCGGTCAGCACCTGTCCGATGATCAGCTGATGCACCTCGGAGGTGCCCTCGTAGGTGAGCACGGATTCGAGGTTGGCCGAGTGCCGGATGACCGGGTAGTCGAGGGTGATCCCGGCCGCGCCGAGGATCGACCGGCACTCGCGGGCGATGGCGATGGCCTCCCGCACGCTGTTGAGCTTGCCCAGGCTGATCTGCCGGTGGTCGAGCGTGCCGGCGTCCTTCATCGCGCCGATCTGCAACGCCAGCAGCATCCCCTTGCCCAGCTCCAGCCCCATGTCGGCGAACTTGAGCTGGGTGGCCTGGTACGCGGCGAGCGGCTTGTCGAAGATCAGGCGACTGCGGGCGTACGCGATCGTCGTCTCCAGGCAGTCGTGGGCCGCGCCCAGCGCCCCGAAGACGATGCCGAAGCGGGCCTCGTTGAGACACGACAGCGGCCCGGACAGGCCGGCGGCCTCCGGCAGCATCGCGTCGGCGGGCAGCCGCACGTCGTCGAGGACGAGTTCCGAGGTCACCGAGGCGCGTAGGGAGAGCTTGCGGGTGATCTCCGAAGCGGTGAAGCCGGGAGTGCCGGCGGGGACGAGGAAGCCTCGGACGCCCTCGTCGGTGTGGGCCCACACCACGGCGACATCCGCGATCGAGCCGTTGGTGATCCACATTTTGGTGCCGTTGAGCACCCAGTCCTCCCCGTCGCGGCGGGCCCTGGTCCGCATGCCGGCCGGGTCGGAGCCGAAGTCCGGTTCGGTCAGGCCGAAGCAGCCGATCGCCTCACCGGCGGCCATCCGGGGCAGCCACTGCTGCTTCTGCTCCTCGGAGCCGAAGCGCCAGATGGCGTACATGGCGAGCGATCCCTGCACCGAGACCAGGGAGCGCAGCCCCGAGTCGCCCGCCTCCAACTCGAAGCAGGCCATCCCGTACGCGACGGCGGAGGTCCCGGCGCAGCCGTAGCCCTCTAGGTGCATGCCGAGCACGCCGAGTTCGCCGAGTTCGCGGGCCAGGTCTCGGACGGGCAGGCTGCCGTCCTCGTACCAGGTGGCGACCTCCGGGCGGATCCGCCGGTCGACGAAGCCACGTACGGCGGCCTGGAGGGCCCGGGTGTCGTCGTCGATCAGCGCGTCGACGCCGAAGTACGCGAGCGTGGGCGCGGGGCAGACAGGGTCACGATTCGTTTCCTCCCGGGGCTTCTTCCAGGTGCGCCATCACGCTACGCGCAACGGCGACGACCAGCGCGTCCAGCGCGGGCAATCGGTCACCCGATGCGACCGGCCCGACCCAGCAGGTACCGCTGTTCGACCTGGTTCTGTGTCAGGGCAGCCGCCTCGCGGTACCGGGCCGCCGCGCCGGTCGCGTCGCCGGTCAGCTCCAGCAGGTGGGCGCGGACGGCACGTTCCCGTTGCCGGGTCAGCGGTTCCTCGTCCAGGTGGTAGCTCCGGTTGAGGTCGTCGAGCAGCGCCAACCCGCGGGCCGGCCCGTACGCGTGGGCGACCGCGACCACCCGGCTCAGCCGTACCGGCGCGGTCGGGCTGAGTTGTTCCAGTCCGAGGTACAGCGCCGCGATCTGTGGCCAGTCCGTCCGGTCCGGTGACGCTGCCGCGGCGTGCACGGCCGCGATCGCCGCCTGCAGCTGGTACGTGCCGACCTCGCGCCGCCGCCAGACGCTGTCGATCAGCCCGGTGCCCTCACGGATCAGCTCGGTATTCCACTGTGTCCGGTCCTGCTCGTCCAGCGGCACCAGCTCCTCGCCCCGCGTACGGGCAGCCCGCCGCGACTCGGTGAGCAGCATCAGCGCGAGCAGCCCGGTCACCTCGGCGTCGTCCGGCAGGGAGTCGCGGAGCATGCGGGTCAGCCGGATCGCCTCGCGGGTCAGGTCGACGCGGGCGAGCGCGTCGCCGGTGGAGGCCGTGTAGCCCTCGTTGAAGATCAGGTACAGCACCTGCATGACGGCGTTCATCCGGCTGTCCCGGTCGGCGTCGGTCGGCGGTGTGAACCGGGCGCCGGCGCGGGCCAACTGCTGCTTGGCGCGGCTGATCCGGACACCCATGGTGTTCTCGGCCGTCCCGTAGGCATGCGCGATCTCCGCAGTCGTCAGGCCGCCGACCGCGCGCAGGGTGAGCACCACCTGGGAGATGGCGCTCAGCGCGGGATGGCAGCACAACAGCAGGAGCGTGAGACTGTCGTCGGTCTCCAGCGGCGGGCGCGCCCGCCGGGCCGGATCCTGCATCGCCAGCTCGGTCATGCCGACGTGCTGCTCGCGGCGGCGTCTGGCCTGGTCGGTGCGGAGCAGGTCGACCATCCGCCGGTAACCGATCCGGATCAGCCAGCTTCGCGGGTGCTCCGGCACACCGTCGGTCGGCCACGCCCGGCTCGCGACGAGCAACGCCTCCTGCACCGCGTCCTCGGCGATGTCGAAATGGCCGAAGCGCCGCACCAACGCGCCGAGCACCTGCGGTGCCTCGGCGCGCAGCAGGTGCTCGACCGCCGATATCACGCGAATTCGGCCGCTCGACGGCCCGCGACGCCGCGGAGGCCATTCATGTTGCGAAGTCCTCGCCCATGATCGGCCGGATCTCCATCGGTTCGCCCAGCACCTCGACCATCCGCGAGACGATCTCGACGGCGCGCTCCTGGCTGGCCACATCGATCACCGCGAAACTGGCCAGGACCTCCTTGAGCTCGACGAACGGGCCGTCGGTCGCCACCGGCCCGGTCGGGGTCCTGCGGACCGTGGTGCTGACGGCCGGGTGCCCGAGACCCTCGCTGCTGACAAACTCACCGGTTTCGATCAGCTCCTGTTCGAACCGCTGGTACACGGCGAACGCGGCCAGCGCCTCCTCGGACGGCGTGGCGGCGGTCGCGGCGTTCCACGCGGCGGTCGGCGTGTAGCTGAGTAGCAGATACTTCACAGTCGTCCTCGTGTTCGCGGGCCTCGGATCACGCTACGCCGGTCAGGCCGAACGGCGCAGGGAGAGGGCGACGACCGTCGTCCAGGTGAAGGCGACCAAACCGTTCACGGCGATCTGGATGCTCATGTGGCTCTGCGACATGGGCAGCAGCAGGATGAGCGCGGTGATTGCGTTGAGCACGGCCCGCAGCGCTGCGCGACGACGGGCGTGGCGGACGGTCAATACGACGGCGGCGACGGCCAGCGCGGTGAAGGCCGTGGCGGCTGCGGCCGAATGCGCGATGCTGTGCCAGGTCATCTCGCCGGCCGGCCCGTCCGCGGTACCGACCGGGAAGCCGTGCTCCGGATCCATGGTGAACACGCCGGCCGCGACGAGCCCGGCACCGAAGATCCCGACGAGGATCGGGAGCACGCGCCGACCGGTCCCCTCAGTGAGGGTCCCTCGGATACCCACGGCGAGCGCCAGGCCGCCCAGACCGGCGAGGACGAACGTGGTGATCTGGATCCAGCCGAGGCTTCCGGTGGCGAGCTGGCTGATCGGGTGTCGCGTGATGTCGTAGCCCTCACGGGTCAGCATCTGTGTCACGGCCGAGGCGAAGAAGACCGGCCCGGCGAGGGCGCCGGCGAGGAGTAGGTGCCCGGACGAGCGGCGGACGGCGGCGACGGTGGTCATGACTTCCTCCTTGGTGGGTGTTCGCCGCTACCTCGTGGCCGCACCGGGCACTTTGACGCGCAGAGGATGTGACGTGGGCCATAGCAGGTAGCCGTCACGGGATGTCAAAGCCGGGGTGCGGCCTCCGAGGTACCGGCAAGCACCCACCGAGGAGGACACGATGTCTGAGAACATTCAGCCCAGCGCCGAACTGGCCGCCCTGGACCGTCTGGTCGGCACCTGGACGGTGACCGGCGGCGCCGAGGGAACCGTGCGGTACGAGTGGATGACCGGCGGCTTCTTCCTGCTCCAGCACGTGGAGCTGACCCAGTTCGGCCAGCCGGTCACCGGCCTGGAGGTCATCGGCCACCTGCACCCGTTCGGCGAGCCGATCGGCGCGGACGTGGTGTCGCGGTTCTACGACGCGGCCGGCAACACCCTCGACTACGTCTACGAACTCGTCGGCGACAAGCTCATTATCTGGGGCGGCGCGAAGGGCAGCCCGGCCTACTACGAGGGCACGTTCAGCGCCGACGACACCACGGTCACCGGCGAGTGGGTCTACCCAGGCGGGGGCGGATACGCGTCCACGATGACCCGGAGCTGAGCTCGGCAGCCACCGACCCTGAGCGGTCGGAGGAGGTGCCCCTCGCACGTCGGGGAGTCGCCACCTCCGGCCGTCTCGTCGAAACCGAAAGCGTGGCCGAGCCGCCCGAGGACGGCTCGGCCACGCCGAGCAGGTTCAGCGCTGATCCGGTTGCGATAGTGCGAGTCGAAGTTGGCCCGGCACGGTGTCCCCCGGGGCACAAGAGCCGCCCGGATACACAAACGCATCTGATCTTGTGGCCACATCGGTGGCCACAAGATCAAGATTTATCGGCCAGTGCCGACATATTTCCACCGTCCCACCCGTGGTGGGAACTGGTGGAGCCGAGGGGACTCGAACCCCTGACCCCCACACTGCCAGTGTGGTGCGCTACCAGCTGCGCCACGGCCCCTTACCTTCGCTCCCGGTTGCCCGGGCACGGAGAGAACTATACACACGCCGGCCGTCATGGTCATCTCGCGGGCCCCACTCGCGGGTCAGTTCAGCGCGACGTCCGGCGGGAAGTGGGCGACCGCCGCCATCATCCCGCCCTGCCGGCGCAGCACCATCGGCCACAGGTCGTCCGGGCGGTCGACGAAGGCGTCCCCGGGCAGCGCGTCGAGGACGAACCAGGAGCCGTCCTCGATCTCCTGCTCCAGTTGGCCCGCCCCCCAGCCGGAGTAGCCGGCGAAGACCCGGATGCTGCCGATGCTCTCCCGCATCCGCTCCGGGTCGGCGGAGAGGTCGATCGTGCCGACGGCGCCGGAGACCTGGTGGAAGCCGCGCAGCCGCTTGACCGGGTTGCGCATCCGGGCCAGGCAGATCGCCGAGTCGGGCTGCACCGGCCCGCCCTCGAACAGCACCGCCGGGTCCCGGGCCAGGGCGCTCCAGTCGCCGAGGACGTCGGCGACCGGGACCTCGGTGGCCCGGTTGAGCACCACGCCCAGCGCCCCGCCCGGCTCGTGCGCGACGAGCAGCACCACCGTCCGGTCGAAGTTCGGGTCCTTGAGCGTCGGGGTCGCGACCAGCAGCCGTCCGGTCATCGACTCCATCGCACGCCCGCCGATCGCCTGGTCTTCTCCCTGCATGTCGGACATCCGTCAGCCACGCGCCGGGGGACGGGGGGCGTCGCCCCGGAGACAGGCACCGCGCCCGGCCCGGACGGCACCGACGCCGGGGCCGACCGGGGAACTGGCCGGCCACACCCGATCGGCACGGGACTCCGCGCTCATCCGTGCTGTCAACGCCATGCCTGGCACCATAGCTTGCGGTCGGGGCGGTGGCTAAGGTCTGACCGGTGGGTGATCGACTGGGACCGGAGGGGGCGACGATGGGGTCGACGGCGGACATCGCGGTGATCGGCGGCTCGGGGCTCTACGCCCTCCTGGAGGGCGCCACCGAGCACCGGGTCGAGACGCCGTACGGGGAGCCGTCGGACGCGGTGACGGTCGCCGAGGTGGGCGGCCGGCGGGTGGCGTTCCTGCCCCGCCACGGGCGCGACCACCGGCACCCGCCGCACCTGATCCCGTACCGGGCGAACCTGTGGGCGCTGCGGTCGCTCGGGGTACGCCAGGTGCTCGCCCCGTGCGCGGTCGGCGGGCTGCGCCCCGAGCTGGGACCGGGCAGCTTCGTGGTGCCGGACCAACTCGTCGACCGCACCAACGGCCGGGTCCAGACGTACTACGACCGGGGCGCGGTGCACGTCACCTTCGCCGACCCGTACTGCCCGGTGGGCCGCCGGACGCTGCTCGACGCGGCGGCCGGTCGGGGGGTGTCGGCGGTCGACGGCGGCACGATGGTGGTGGTGGAGGGGCCCCGGTTCTCCACCCGGGCGGAGTCGCGCTGGTTCACCGCGATCGGCGGGGCGGTGGTCAACATGACCGGTCACCCGGAGGCGGTGCTGGCCCGGGAACTGGCCCTCTGTTACACCCCGATCGCCCTGGTCACCGACCTGGACGCGGGGGTGGAGGGCGGCGAGTCGGTGACCCAGGAGGAGGTCTTCCGGGTCTTCGGCGAGAACACCGACCGGCTGCGCGGGGTGCTGCTGGACGCGGTCGCCGCCCTGCCGGCCGCACGGGACTGCCCGTGCGGGCGGGCGCTGGACGGGATCAAGCTGCCCTTCGCGCTCCCCTGACGCGGGCCGACGTGACGGCGATCACTGCGGACTGGGGCGAATCGCCCGATAGGTGAGCCTGTTCCGGATAGATTCGGCAGGTCGGGGCCCGATCGCCGCGTCGTCTCCGGCGAGGAGGCAGCCCGCCGACACGGAGGCCCATCGATGGCAACGGTCCGCGAGACGACGTACGACCTGCTCCGGGCGCTGGGCCTGACCACCGTCTTCGGCAACCCCGGCTCCACCGAGGAGCCGTTCCTGCAGGACTTCCCCGCCGACTTCCGCTACGTGCACGCCCTGCACGAGGCGTCCGCGGTCGGGATGGCCGACGGGTACGCCCAGGCCACCGGCCGCCCCGCGCACGTCAACCTGCACACCGCCCCGGGCACCGGCAACGGCATGGGCAACCTGGTCACCGCCTGGCACAACAAGACGCCGCTGATCGTCACCGCCGGCCAGCAGACCCGGGAGATGCTGCTGATCGAGCCCCGGCTGACCAGCCCCCGGGCGGCCGAGCTGACCCAGCCGTACGTCAAGTGGAGCTACGAGCCGTCCCGCGCGCAGGACATCCCGGCGGCGTTCATGCGGGCGTACGCCACGGCGGTGCAGCCGCCGGCCGGGCCGGTCTTCCTCTCCCTGCCGCTGGACGACTGGCAGCAGCCGGCGTCCGGGGCGCCCGAGGTGCGCAGCGTGGCCAGCCGGTACGCCCCGGACCCGTCCCGGCTGCGGGAGTTCGCCGCCACGGTGGCCGCCAGCCGCTCCCCGGTGCTCGTCCTCGGCGGGGCGGTCGACCGGGCCGGCGCGTGGCCGGCGGCGGTCGCGTTGGCCGAGCGGCTGGCCGTCCCGGTCTGGTCCGCGCCGGCCCCGGAACGGGCCGCGTTCCCCGAGGACCACCCGTACTACCGGGGCGTGCTGCCGTACGCGATCGGGCCGCTGGCCGAGGCGCTGCGCGGGCACGACACGGTGCTGGTGGTCGGCGCGCCGGTGTTCCGGTACTACCCGCACGTGCCCGGGGACTACCTGCCCGCCGGCACCCGGCTGCTGCACGTCACCGACGACCCGGCGGAGACCGCCCGCGCCCCGGTCGGGGACAGCCTGCTCGGCGATCCGGGCCTGGCGCTGGCCGCCCTGGTCGACCTGATCCCGGCGGCCGAGCGCCCGCCCCCGCCGCCCCGGCCCGCCCCGCCGCCGCCCGACCCGGGCCCGCCGCTGAGCCCGGACGGCCTCTTCGCCGCCCTGGCCCGGCACTGGCCACCCGACGGGGTGCTGGTGCAGGAGTCACCGTCCAACCTGGCCGCGCTGCGCCGCCGGCTGCCGGTCACCCGCCCCGCGTCGTACTTCACCATGGCCAGCGGCGGCCTCGGTTTCGGGCTGCCCGCGGCCGTCGGGATCGCGCTGGCCGAGCGGGACACCGGGCGGGACCGCCCGGTGGTCGCCGTGATCGGGGACGGCTCGTTCCACTACTCGGTGCAGGCCCTGTGGACGGCCGCACGGCTGCGCCTGCCGCTCACCGTCGTGGTCCCGGTCAACCAGCAGTACGCGATCCTCAAGTCGTTCGCCGAACTGAAGCACACCCCCGGGGTGCCCGGCCTCGACCTGCCGGGCCTGGACATCGGCGCGGTGGCCCGGGGCTACGGCTGCGCCGCCACCGTGGTCGAGGAGCCCGAGCGGTTGGGCGACGCGCTGCGCGCGGCGTTCGCCGCGGACCGGCCCACCGTGCTGCCCGTGCCGATCAGCACCACCGTGCCGCGGCTGCTCTGAGCACCGGGCCGGCTCAGGGGCGGACGACCAGCGGTGCGCCGGTGGCCACGTCGAGCACCGGGCGGTCGCCGAGCGGCGCCTTCAGCGTGGCGGTGACCGGCTTGACCAGAAGCTGGTCCGTGCAGATGCCGGTGGCCGGGGTGACGCCGCCGCCGACCACCACCACGTCGTCGCGTTCCTGCACCAGCGGGGTGGCGCCGGTGTCGCACGCGCCGACGCCGATCCGCCAGGTCAGCCGGGCCCCGTCGACGGCCTGGAGGCTCTCCGCGCCGACCACGCCCTCGGGCGCCGGGCGGATGGGCGCGACGCCCCGGGGCACGGCGGTGACCGCGCCGGGATCGACGGCGAGCCGGGCCACCAGGGCCCTCAGCTCCGCCACGGTGAACACCCAGGCGGGAACGTGGGCCTTGCCCCGGCTGGTGTGCACCGGCGCGGTGCCGAGCCGCACGGCGGTGACGGTCAGCGGCAGGCAGGCGGTCGACGGCACGTTGCTGACCGGGCCGTCCGGCCCCGGCTCGACGGTCGGGCGCAGATCGAGGGTCGGACCGTCCGGGCCGGGCTCGATGACGGGGCCGGACGTGGACTCGGGCTTGGGCCGGAAGCCCGGGCGCTTCTCGGGCGTCGGCTGCCGCGGCCGTCCCTCGCACGGCGGCGGGTCGCCCTGGTCGAGCTGCCGGTACGCCGTCGCGGCGCTGACCAGCGGCACGCTCAGCGTCGCGTCGGGGAAGCGGATGGCGGTATTGCCCGGCTCGTCGGTCGGCACCGCGATCTGCTCCCGGTACCAGCCGTTGCGGAACGCCTGCTCGGTCTCGGGGGTGAAGTCGGGATCGCCGAGCAGCACGGTCGGCTCCTGGAGCAGCACGTACCCGGCCGTCCAGGCGGTCCCGGGCCGCCACGCCTCGGCCACCTCGACGGCCCGCTGGTGGAACGGCTCCCACCGGTCGTCGGCGCCGCCGGCGCCCGGCTCCGATCCGGCCGGGGCGCACCCGGCCGCGATGACGATCAGGGGCAGGCCCACCAGGGCGAGAACGCGACGCATGCCCGTTCGACGCGCCCGCGCCGGCCCCGGTTCCCCCGGCCCCGGTTCCCGGCCTCCGCACCGGTCCCGCCGGCCGCAGCGGCCTCATGATCCTCTGTCGGGACCGGCGGACGACCCGCCGCGTCCGCCCGCCGTTTCCAGCAGACGCCCCCAGGGGGCCGGACACGACTGTGCGCCCCGGTCCGGTGGACCGGGGCGCACAGGTGAGGTGGTGGAGGTGCCGGGAATCGAACCCGGGTCCTTCGCCGGTTTGTCAGGGCTTCTCCGAGCGCAGCTCGCTATGCCTCTACTCGGCCCCACCGCTCACGCGAGCGAGTTGGTGTGACGGGCCCAGTCGCTGATTGATCTCGCCGCACGGACCCCGCGACCGGGTCCGATTGGCCAGCCCTCTAACTGATGCCGGCTGACTGGGACGAAGGCGTTCCCAGGCCGACAGACTTAGCTACTCGCCTCAGGCGGCGAGAGCGAAGTCAGCGCGATTGTTCTTGGCGCTTATTGGTTTCCGACGACCGATTCTCGAGACGACGTCGGCTTCCTCGGCTCGCTTCCCCTGTCGCTGCGTACGAAGTCGAAACCAGTCACCCCCTCGACGGGCCGCCCCTGTCGGCGGCACCACACAAGCGTAACGCCTTCCGCAACCGGTTTCATCCCGAGGCCCGCTCCGGCGTGCCGGAGGGGACGAACGGGACGAATCAGTCGTCCATCCCCTTGCCGCGCCGGCCCACGACCCGGGCGATCTCCCGGTCCGCGTCCCGCTTGGCGAGGTCCTGCCGCTTGTCGTACGACTTCTTGCCCTTGGCCAGGGCGATCTCCACCTTGGCCCAGCCGTCGGAGAAGTAGACCTGCAACGGGACCATGGTCAGGCCGCCCTCGCGGGTCTTGCCGATCAGCCGGTCGATCTCCAGCCGCTTGAGCAGCAGCTTGCGGGTGCGCCGGGGCTCGTGGTTGGTCCAGGTGCCCTGGGTGTACTCCGGGATGTGCATGCTGTGCAGGTACAGCTCGCCGTCGCGCTCCTGGGCGAACGCGTCGACCAGCGACGCCCGCCCGGCCCGCAGCGACTTGACCTCGGTGCCGGTCAGCGCCATGCCCGCCTCGTACGTGTCGAGGATGGCGTAGTCGTGGCGCGCCTTCTTGTTGGAGGCGACGACCTTGCGCCCCTTTTCCCGTGGCATCGGCGCCACCTCCCCTCGTGTGGCTCCCGGCCGGGCCGGAAGCGGAGATCATGCTACCCGAACGACAAGCGCCCTCCGGCGCGGATTATTCCGCGCCGGAGGGCGCCGCCGCGTCGGACGGCCCCGGGGGTGACTAGACCCGCAGGTAGAACCGGAGGGTCACCCAGGCGGTGACGGCGCTGACCAGACCGCCCACGCCGGCCATGATCGGGAACATCACCAGGATGTCGCCCCAGGTGACCGGGGAGAGCAGCCCCTGGAGGTCGCTGAGCGCGCCGTCGAACAGCAGGTACTTGGCCGCGACCAGGGCGACCAGGCCGAGGAGCGAGCCGATCAGCCCGGCGACCACGGCCTCCAGCACGAACGGCGCCTGGATGAACCAGTTGGACGCGCCGACCAGCTTCATGACCGCGACCTCACGCCGCTTGCTGTACGCCGCGACCTGGATCGTGTTCGCGACCAGCAGCAACGCGGCGATGGCCATCACCGCCGCAGCCGCCAGGGCGATGTTCTGGACCGAGGTGAGGATCTTGAAGATCTTGTCCAGGAGTTGGCTCTGGTCGACGATCTCGTCGACGCCCTCGGTGTCCTTGTACTGGTTGTAGATCTCCCGATACTGCTCGGGGTTGACCAGCTTGAGCCGGAACGACTCGGGCAGGCTGTCCGCCTTGACCGCGCTCAGCAGGTCGGGCGCGTCCTGGAACATCTCCTGGAAGCGCTTGTACGCCTCGTCCTTGTTGACGAAGACGACCTCCTTGACCAACGGGTCGCTCTTCAGCTTGGCGTGCAGGTCGGCGCGCTGCTGCTCGTTGGCCTCCTTGCTCAGGAAGATCGAGACCTCGATGTTCTTGTAGTAGAGGTCCTTCATGTCGTTCACCTGGCGGTACATCAGTCCGCTGGCACCGAGCATGGTCAACGACACGGCCATCGTGATGATCATCGCGATGGTCATGGTCACGTTGCGCCACAGTCCGACCAGTACCTCGGACAGGACGTATTTCACGCGCATCGGGATTTCCTCCGGGTCTCCGGCGTGAGGTGGTCGTCGTCAGGCTGCACAGGGGTGGAGCGCCGGCTCACCCGTAGACGCCACGGGCCTGGTCGCGTACGATGCGACCGCTCTCGATCTCGATGACCCGACGCCGCATCTGGTTCACGATGTTGGAGTCGTGGGTGACCATCACGACGGTCGTGCCGGTGCGGTTGATCCGGTCCAGCAGGCGCATGATCTCGATCGACGTGTCCGGGTCCAGGTTTCCGGTCGGCTCGTCCGCGAGCAGGATCAGCGGGCGGTTCACGAACGCCCGGGCGACGGCGACCCGCTGCTGCTCACCACCGGAGAGCTCGTGCGGGTAGCGGTGCTCCTTGCCACCGAGCCCGACCAGCTCCAGCACCTCGGGAACGACCCGGCGGGCGACCGCCTTGGTCTTGCCGATCACCTCGAGGGCGAAGGCCACGTTCTCGTACGCGGTGCGGTTCGGCAGCAGCCGGAAGTCCTGGAAGACGCAGCCGATCGAACGCCGGAAGTGCGGTCGCTTCCAGGAGCGCATCGAGGTGACGTCCTTGCTGTTGACGACGACCCGCCCCTTGTTGGGGGTCACCTCGTGCAGCAGCAGCTTGATGATGGTGGACTTGCCGGAGCCTGATGGACCGATGAAGAAGACGAACTCGCCCTTCTCGATCGAGACGGACACGTTGTCGAGCGAAGGCCGGGACGCCTTCGGGTACGTCTTCGTCACTTGCTCAAGCTGAATCACGGGTGGTGAGTCTACGCGGTGTAACCGATGAACCAAGCCCCGCGCCCCGCCGATGCGAGGCGCGTCATCGAAACATCCGGTTAAGGGTAGATCGACGACGCGCTCCGCCCGCGAGCGATCACGCTGCGTCGCCGGCAAGCTGGCGCTGCTTGCGCCAACGGATACCGGCTTCGATGAAGCTGTCCAACTCGCCGTCGAAGACCGCGCTCGGATTGCCGGTCTCCTGCTCGGTTCGGAGATCCTTCACCATCTGATACGGGTGCAGGACGTACGAGCGCATCTGGTCGCCCCACGAGCCGGCGGCGTCGGTCTTCAGGCCCTCCAGCTTGGCCTGCTCCTCCTGCCGCTTGCGCTCCAGCAGCCGGGACTGGAGCACCCGCAGCGCGGACGCCTTGTTCTGGAGCTGGGACTTCTCGTTCTGGCAGGTGACCACGATGCCGGTGGGGATGTGGGTGATCCGCACCGCCGAGTCGGTGGTGTTGACGCTCTGCCCGCCCGGGCCGGAGGACCGGTAGACGTCGATCCGCATCTCGTTCTCGGGGATGTCGATGTGGTCGGTCTGCTCGGTCACCGGCAGCACCTCGACGCCGGCGAAGCTGGTCTGCCGGCGGCCCTGGTTGTCGAAGGGGCTGATCCGCACGAGGCGGTGGGTGCCGGACTCGACGCTGAGGGTGCCGTAGGCGTACGGGACCTTGACCGCGAAGGTCGCGGACTTCAGGCCCGCCTCCTCGGCGTACGAGGTCTCGTAGACCTCGGTGGGGTAGCCGTGCCGCTCGGCCCAGCGCAGGTACATCCGCAGCAGCATCTCGGCGAAGTCGGCCGCGTCCACGCCGCCGGCCCCGGCCCGGATCGCCACCAGCGCCTCCCGCGAGTCGTACTCGCCGGAGAGCAGGGTGCGGACCTCCATGTCCTGGATGGCCTTGGTGAGCCCGCCGATCTCGGTCTCCACCTCGGCGAGCACCCCGGAGTCGTCCTCGGCCTCGGCCAACTCCAGCAGCACGCGGGCGTCGTCGAGCCGGGAGCGCAGGCTGCCCAGCTTGCTGATCTCGCCGTTGACGTACGAGAGCTGGGAGGTCACCTGCTGCGCCTTGGCCTGGTCGTCCCACAGGTCCGGCGCGGAGGCCTGCTCCTCGAGCCGGGCCTTGTCCTCGTGCAGCCGGTCGAGGTTGAGCACGGCCTCGATGTTGCGCAGGGTGGCGTCGAGTTCCTTGAGCTGTTCGGCGTAATCGGCAGCGGTCACGACAGACAAGCCTACTGCGAGCGCGGGAGGTCGGCTTGCGAGCCCCGCGGTGACGGGCGAAAAGTGTCCGCCCGACCGGGCGGCGTGGGCCTGTCGGCCCCGCTGGTCACGGGCGAGCGCCGTCCCGGGGGACGACCCGGCTGCGGCCCGGTGGCGGGGTGGCGGGCCGACGGGCGGGGTCAGCCGACGGGGGCGGACTTCAGCCAGGACAGGGCGGCCTTGTGGTAGGCGACGGCGAACTCCAGCGCGCTGGCGTCGTACGAGTCGCCCTCCTTCTTGGCGTTCTTCACCTGCTCCCGCACCCGGGCCAGGGCCTCGCTGTGGTATTCGTTGGCGGAGGCCTGGAGGTTGCGCAGTTGGGTGGCCGAGTGCAGGCCGCCGAAGGCGATCCGCAGGGCGATCGGGTTGCGGATCGTGTCCCGCCCCGGTTCCTCGGCCAGCCAGCGGGAGAACGTCCGCTTTCCGGACGCGGTGATCGCGTACGGCTGGCTGGATCGCGGCCCGGGCTTGCCCAGCCGCACCAGACCGCGCTCGGCCAGCACCGGAAGCTCGCGGTAGACCTGGCTGCGGGTCATCGACCAGTACGGGGCGAGCTTGCGCTCGGCGGCGGCCATCAACTGGCCGCCTGTCATGGGACCCTCGTGGAGCAGCCCGAGGAGGGCCGCCGCAGTAGGGTTCACTCCGGAATCCGCCATGCCCATTACGCTGCCACTTTGCCGACCCGGCGTCCAGGATTTGCCAGTTTCGCCACCCGGGAGGGTTTCCTATGTGCACTGTCGGCCGGCGACAGTCCGTTGAGGGTCGGTCACGGTGCGCACGGCGAGGGCCCCCGCGACGCGCCGGGAGCCCTCGCGGGGTGCGTCAGCCCATGTGGGGGTAGGTGTGGTCGGTCGGTGGGACGAAGGTCTCCTTGATCGTCCGGGGGGACGTCCAGCGGACCAGGTTGTGCCAGGAGCCGGCCTTGTCGTTGGTGCCGCTGGCCCGGGCGCCGCCGAACGGCTGCTGCCCGACCACCGCTCCGGTCGGCTTGTCGTTGATGTAGAAGTTGCCGGCCGCGTACCGCATCCGCTCGGCCACCGCGTCGACCACCCGGCGGTCGGTGGCGAAGATCGACCCGGTCAGCGCGTACGGGGCGATCGACTCGGCCTGGGCGACGACCTCGTCGAAGCGGGCGTCGTCGAAGACGTGCACGCCGAGGATCGGGCCGAAGTACTCGGTGGTGAACGTCTCATGTGCGGCGTCGGCGCACTCGAACAGGGTCGGCCGGACGAACCACCCGACCGAGTCGTCGGCGGTGCCGCCGGCCAGCACGGTGCAGGAGTCGTCGCCGGAGATCAGCTCCAGGGCGGCGGTGTGCCGGTCGAACGCCCGGGCGTCGATCACCGCGCCGCCGAAGTTGGTGAAGTCGGTGACGTCGCCGTAGGTCAGCGAGTCGGCGGTGGCGGCCAGCCGGTCGCGCAGCCCGGCCTCCCAGAGCGACCGCGGCACGTACGCCCGGGACGCGGCCGAGCACTTCTGGCCCTGGTACTCGTACGCGCCGCGGATCAGCGCGGTGTGCAGCGCGTCCACGTCGGCGCTGGCGTGCGCGACCACGAAGTCCTTGCCGCCGGTCTCGCCGACCAGCCGGGGGTAGCCCCGGTAGCGGTGGATGTTGTCGCCGACGGTCCGCCACAGTTGCTGGAAGACCTTGGTCGAGCCGGTGAAGTGGATGCCGGCCAGGTCCGGGTCAGCCAGCACCACGTCGGAGACCTCCTCGCCCCGCCCGGTGACCATGTTGATCACGCCGGGCGGCAGGCCGGCCGCCTCGAACAGCCGCATGGTGAAGTGCGCGGCGAACTGCTGGGTCGGGCCCGGCTTCCAGACCACCGTGTTGCCGAGCAGCGCCGGGGCCGAGGGCAGGTTGCCGGCGATCGCGGTGAAGTTGAACGGGGTGACCGCGTAGACGAAGCCCTCCAGGGGGCGGTGGTCGAAGCGGTTCCACACCCCCGGGGAGGAGAGCGGCTGCTCCGCCAGCAGGCCCCGGGCGAAGTGCACGTTGAACCGGAGGAAGTCGATCAGCTCACAGGCCGCGTCGATCTCGGCCTGGACGGCGGTCTTCGACTGGCCGAGCATGGTGGCGGCGTTGAGGGTGTCCCGCCACGGGCCGGAGAGCAGCTCGGCGGCGCGCAGGAAGATCGCCGCGCGCTCCTCGAACGGCAGCGCCCGCCACATCGGAGCGGCGTCCTTGGCGGCCCTGACGGCGGCGCGCGCGTCGTCGTGGGTGGCGTGGCCGGTGACGCCCAGCACGTGCGCGTGCCGGTGCGGCTGCACCACGTCGATCGGCTCGCCGCCGGCCATCCGCTGCTCGCCGGCGATGGTCATCGGCAGGTCGAGGCGCTCGCCGGCCAGCTCGGCCAGGCGTCGTTGGAGCCGCTCCCGGTCGGTGCTGCCCGGCTCGTAGGCGCGGACCGGCTCGTTACGCGGCTCGGGTACGGAGAACACGGCGTCCATCGGGGCTCCTGGCGATCTCGGCAGCGGTGGCGAAATCGGACCCGCGGACACCGGCCGGGCGGCCGGACGCCGTACGCCGCGGGCTGCACCGGTCGCGGCGGCGGGACCTGCGCCGATTCTCCCATGCGGCATCCCCGGTTCCGCCCCACCCCGGCGCCACCCGTCCGACCTGGCGCGCTTCGCGCTCCGCGCCCCGCCCTGCGAATCACCGCCCGATCCGCCCCATGCCCGGCGAATCCCTGGCCCAACCCCCGCCACCCCTACGATTCCTCACCCGCCCCCGCCCGGGGTACGGGGCCGGCGGGTGGGGGCGACGGACGGGCGGGCGGCCGGCGGCCGGGTGGCGCGTACCCTGGATGGCCGGTGACCAGGCCCACCCACGCGCCGGCAGAGTCGGCCGGGTCCGGGCGTCCGTCGAAGGGGAGACGATGAGCAACCAGCCCGGCAGCTCCACCGCCGCGGAGCCGGACCAGCCGGTGCAGGGCGCACCGGCCGGAGCCGACGAGCCAGGCGACGACGGCGCCGCCGACCCGGCCTCGCCCGTCGAGCCGGCACCGGCCGACGGGGGTACGCCCCCGGCGCGCGCCCCGGGGGCGGTCGTGCTGGCGCTGCTGGCCGTGGGCTGGCTGGCGGCGATGCTCTGGTCCACCCGGGCGGCGATCACCTCCGCCGAGGCGGGGCTCACCGCGATCAGCCTCTCCGCGTTCGCGCTGCCCGGGGTCATCTCGGCCGCGCTGGTGGCCGGCGCGTCGGTCGCCCTGGCGGTGACGAACCTGCTGGCCCGGCGGGGTTCCGAGCGGGTCACCCCGCGCTTCGCCGTCGCGGTCGGCACCGGCCTGCTGGTCGGGCTCGCGGCGGCGGTGGTGATCAACCTGACCTACTTCGACAACGCGACCACCAACGTCATCGCCGGCACCACCGCCGCTGCGGCGATCATCGGCGGCGCCGTTGCCGGTGCCGGCAACGCCCGGGTGTCCGGCGCGATCGTCGCCGCCGCGCTCGGCGCGCTGGTCTTCGTCGTGGCGTTCAGCCGGGCCCGGGACCCGCTGTTCGACCTCTTCGGCGCGGGCGACACCCAGGAGTCGATGTTCGGCGCCGCGAAGTGGGTGTCCCGGTCGGAGTCCCTGCTCGCCGGCCTGCTGGCGGGACTGCTCGCCTTCGGGTACCTCACCTGGGCCCGGCGGCGCGCCGAGCGGCGCGACCCGGCCTCGCCGGCCCCCCGCTGGCCCGGCTACCTGCTCGCCGGGGCCGGTCCCGGCCTGCTCCTGCTGCTCGCCGAGGTCATCATCCGGGTCGGCGGGCGCTCCCTGCTCGACCTGGCCAGCGCGCTGAGCGAGGCGGACGCGGTCGCCCAGACCTCGCTGGGCACCTCCCGGATCGACAACGGGATCTGGGTGCTCTTCGTCGGCGCGCTCACCGCGCTGATCGCCTTCGGCCGGACGCTGGGCCCCGCGCCAGGCGACGACGCCGCCGGGGCGGCGGCCGACGACGAGGCGGCGAAGGCGGCGGCCGGCCGCTGACCGGGTGCGGTGGCACGGGGCACGAGGGGGGCAGCCTCAGGACGCGGCGCGCAGCAGCTGGTCCAACTCGCTGACGTCGTACCACTCCAGCTCGTGGTCCTCGGCGCCGTCGACGGTGAACTGGGCGTCCGGGTCGCCGGCCAGCGCCTCGGCGGCCACGGACGCGGCGGCGGCCACGTCGTCGCGCGCGTCGTCGCCGTCGACGTGCAGCGCGGCGACCGCCGTCACCGGCACCGGCCGGACCAGCCGGACGGCGCTGGAGCCGAGCACGTCGTCGGTGCGCCGCAGTGCCGAGGCGGGGACGTCGACGGAGACCACCACGCGCCGGCGGGGCGCGGCCGGGTCGTCCCGGAGCAGCGGCAGCGCGTCCTGGGCGGCCCGGGTGAACGCGACGTACTCCAGTTCCTCCTCGTCGCCCTCGGCGTACCACTCGCGCAGGGCGGGGGTCACCGCGTGGGCGTCGGTCTCGGGCAGCCCCTGCTCGGGGAGGCGGGCCAGCATCGGCACGATCGCCGGCACGTACACCCGGACAAGCTCCTCGGTCACCGGTCGTCTCCCCCGCTCCGCCTCCCGACCGGCACGCGCCGGCCCCGGGCGCCGATCATGCCGTACGCCGTGACCGTCATACACCCCGCACCCGCGTTTGCGGAAGGTTGCCGCGCGGGTCCGGGTCGACGGCGCTGTCGGCAGGAGATGGCAAACTGAGGCAAACGACGCCAACCCCGGGAGTTTCCGTGGAGCCGAGGTTCCTGCTGCTCTCCGACGTGGCCGCCGAGCTCAACGTGTCGGACTCGCAGGTCTACCACATGGTGCGCGGCGGTGAGCTGCCCGCGATCAAGATCGGCGGACGGGGGCAGTGGCGGGTCGAGCGCGCCCGCCTGGAGGAGTACATCCAGCGCAAGTACGCCGAGACCGCCGAGTGGGTCCGGGACAACCCGCTGACCGATCGCGACACCGAGTAGCGTCCACCGCACCGAGCGGCATTGACCCTGGACGTCGTCTGCCCGAGAATCGAAGCTGTCGGAGGCAAACGAAGGTAAACGCAAGCATCGGGGGTTGCGATGATTGAATCCCGTCGTCCCGGTCCCGTCCGCCCGCCGGTCCGGGTGCGGCCGGCACCCCCGCTCGACCCGCCGTTCACCGAGGAGCCGGCCGAGGGCTGGCCCCGCCCGGTCGCCGCCCAACTGGCCCTCGACCTGTTCGAGGCGCACCGCCGCGCCCCGGCCCGCCCCGGCGGGCGCCCGCACGACCCCCGCCCCACCCCTGGCGGTCCCGGGCGGGCCACTCCGTCGGCCCCGCCACCCGCCGCGCTGGTCACGGCCACGCCGGAGGCCACCCGGGCCGCCCAGCGCTTCGTCACCACCTGCCTGGAGATCCTCAACGGGTACCGGCCGCTCGGGCAGATCCGCCCGATGAGCGAGCCGGCCTGCTCGGCGGCCGTGGTGCACGAGCTGACCAGGGCGGCGGCGCGCACCGGCCCGGTCCGTCGCCGCGCCACCCGCCCGACCGTACGGCTGCGCCGGCTGCGGGTCTGCGAACCCCGTCCCGCTGCCGTGGAGGCCGCCGCCGTCCTGGGCAGCGCCGCCGGGCGCACCTGGGCGATGGCGCTACGCCTGGAACACCGGCGCGGTCGCTGGCTCTGCACCGCGCTCCAACTCGTCTGACCGCCCGAGACCCGCTGCGCCCAGGGGCCCGGAGCAGCTCGTCCCGGCCGGCGGACGGCAAGGGGCCCCGGCCGTCGCCGGGGCCCCTTGCGTGCTCGCTGCTGGGACGGGTGCCGCCGTCGGCGGCATCCGGACAGGTCAGTTGCCGCCGTTGGCGGCGCCGTGGCAGCGCTTGTACTTGCGGCCGGAGCCGCACGGGCAGGGCGCGTTACGCGACGGACCGCCGGCCTCTCCCCGGGCCGGGACCGTGTCCCGGGCGGAGCCGGCCGCCACGGCCTGCCCGCTCCCGCCGAAGGCGGCCGGGCGGCGCTGGGCCTCGGGGGCCGGCGGGGCCGCCGGCCGGGCCGCCCGCTCGGAACGGGCCGCGCGGACCGGCGGGGCCTGCTCCTCGGGCCGCTCCACGGCGACCGCCCCGGCACCGGCCTCACCGTCGATGGTCGGCGCGGAGTACTGCAGGCCCTGCTGCTGGGGGGCGCGGCCCAGGCCCTTGGCCCGGATCTCCACCGGCTTCTCCAGCAGCTGCACCTCCTCGGCCTCAGCCTCGGCCTCGGCCTGCTGAACCTGGACCTCCAGGTTGTAGAGGAAACCGACCGTCTCCTCCTTGATGCCCTCCATCATGGTGGCGAACATGTCGAAGCCCTCGCGCTGGTATTCCACCACCGGGTCGCGCTGGGCGTACGCCCGCAGGCTGATGCCCTCCTGGAGGTAGTCCATCTCGTAGAGGTGCTCGCGCCACTTGCGGTCGATGACCTGGAGCAGCACCATCCGCTCCAGCTCGCGGGTGCCATCCTCGCCGAGCTGCTCCTCACGCCGGTCGTAGGCGGCGTTCGCGTCCTCCTTGAGGCGGGCGAGCAGGAAGTCCTGGTCGAAGCCGGCCCGGGAGCCGATCTCCTCCTCCAGCTCGTCCAGGGTCACGCCGACCGGGTAGAGCTGCTTGAGGTTGGACCAGAGCTGTTCGAGGTCCCAGTCCTCGGCGTAGCCGTCGCTGGTGGCGCCGACCACGTAGGCGCCGACCACGTCGTCGATCATGTTGCGGACCTGGTCGGAGAGGTCCTCGCCGTTGAGCACCCGAAGCCGCTCGGCGTAGATGACCTGGCGCTGCTTGTTGAGCACCTCGTCGTACTTCAGGACGTTCTTGCGGATCTCGGCGTTCTGGCCCTCGATCTGGGCCTGGGCGCTCTTGATCTGGCGGGTGACCATCTTCGACTCGATGGGCACGTCCTCCGGGATGTTGAAGCGGTCCATCACCGCCTCGACGGCGCCGGCCCGGAACCGCTTCATCAGCTCGTCCTGTAGGGACAGGTAGAAGCGGGACTCGCCCGGGTCACCCTGCCGGCCGGCCCGACCGCGCAGCTGGTTGTCGATCCGCCGGGACTCGTGCCGCTCGGTGCCCAGCACGTAGAGCCCGCCGGCGCCGGCGACCTCCTCCGCCTCGGCCTCGCAGGCCTGCTTCCACTTGGGCAGGACCTCCTCCATGGCCTTGGCGTACTCCTCCTCGTTCTCCGCCGGGTCGAGGCCGCGCTGGCGCAGCTCGTTGGCGGCGAGGAACTCGGCGTTGCCGCCGAGCAGGATGTCGGTGCCCCGGCCGGCCATGTTGGTGGCCACGGTGACCGCGCCCTTGCGCCCGGCCTGGGCGACGATCTCCGCCTCCTTGGCGTGGAACTTGGCGTTCAGCACGGAGTGCGGGATGCCCCGGCGGCGCAGCAGCTGGGAGATGATCTCGGAGTTCTCCACCGAGACGGTGCCGACCAGCACCGGCTGACCGGCCTGGTGCCGCTCGGCGATGTCCTCGATGACCGCGTTGAACTTGGCCTTCTCGGTCTTGTAGATGACGTCGGCCCGGTCCTGCCGGACCATCGGCCGGTGGGTCGGGATGGTCACCACGCCGACCTTGTAGACCTTGTTGAACTCGCCCGCCTCGGTCTGGGCGGTGCCGGTCATGCCGGAGAGCTTCTCGTAGAGGCGGAAGTAGTTCTGGAGGGTGATGGTGGCCAGGGTCTGGTTCTCCTGCTTGATCTCCACCCCCTCCTTGGCCTCGATCGCCTGGTGCATGCCCTCGTTGTAACGGCGCCCGTGCAGGATGCGGCCGGTGAACTCGTCGACGATCAGGACCTCGCCGTCGCTGACGATGTAGTCCTTGTCGCGCTTGTACAGCTCCTTGGCCTTGATGGCGTTGTTCAGGTAGCCGACGAGGGGGGTGTTCACCGACTCGTAGAGGTTGTCGATGCCGAGCCGGTCCTCCACCTTCGCCACGCCGCGCTCGGTCACCGCGATGGTGCGCTTGGCGTAGTCGACCTCGTAGTCGCCCTCGCCGTCCTTGCCGGGCTGGAGCCGGGCCACCACGCCGGAGAACTCGCCGTACCAGCGGGCCGAGTGCTCGGCCGGGCCGGAGATGATCAGCGGCGTCCGGGCCTCGTCGATCAGGATCGAGTCGACCTCGTCGACCACGGCGAAGTTGTGCCCGCGCTGGACCAGCTCGTCCTTCGACCAGGCCATGTTGTCGCGCAGGTAGTCGAAGCCGAACTCGTTGTTGGTGCCGTAGGTGATGTCGCACTCGTACGCGGCGCGGTGCTCGCTGGCCGGCCGGTTGGGCAGGACCACGCCGACGGTGAGGCCGAGGAACTCGTGCACCTGGCCCATCCAGGCGGCGTCACGCTGGGCCAGGTAGTCGTTCACCGTGACCACGTGCACGCCCTTGCCGGACAGCGCGTTGAGGTAGACCGCCATGACCGAGGTCAGCGTCTTGCCCTCACCGGTCTTCATCTCGGCGATGTTGCCGAAGTGCAGCGCCGCGCCACCCATCACCTGGACGTCGTACGGCCGCTGGCCGAGCACCCGGGCTGCCGCCTCGCGCACCGTGGCGAACGCCTCCGGCAGCAGGTCGTCGAGGGTCTCCCCGTCGGCGAGCCGCTCCCGGTACTGGTCGGTGAGGCCCCGCAGCTCGTCGTCGGTGAGGTTGACGTAGTCGTCCTCGATCGAGTTGACGGCGGCGGCGATGGCCTTCAGCCGGCGCACCATGCGTCCCTCGCCCGCGCGGAGGACCTTTTCCAGAATCGACACGGATCAACGCTCCCCTAGACAGTCTCGACCCATCGTAGGCGCTCCGTCGGCCCGATGGTCACTGGTGGCGGCGGTCCGATCGGCCGAACCCGACATAACGCTCGGACCGCGGGCCGGCGGCGGGATATCCGGTTACGCCCAGCGCGAACGATCCGGCACGATGGATCGGGTGGAACCCGTGGAACTCACCGAGGACGGTCTGCTGTTGCGGCCCTGGCGGGCGACCGACGCGGACGCCGTGCACCGGGCCTGCCAGGATCCGGACATCCAGCGCTGGACCACCGTACCGCGCCCGTACCTGCCCGAACATGCCCGCGGGTTCGTCACCGAACTCAGCGCGGCGGCCTGGCGCGACGGCACGGGCGCCCCGTTCGCCGTCTGCGACGCCGGCACCGGGGAACTGTTGGCCTCCTGCGGCCTGGTGTCGCTGCACCAGGCGACCGACACCGGTGAGATCGGCTACTGGGTGGCCCCCTGGGCCCGGGGCCGGGGCGTCGCCGCCCGGGCCACCCGGGCGGTCGCCCGGTGGGCGTTCGACGCGCCCGGACTGCGCCGGCTGATCTGGCAGGCCGAGATCGGCAACCACGCGTCCCGGCTGGCCGCGCTGCGCGCCGGCTTCCGGATCGAGGGCGAGCTGCGGCTGGCCCACCCGTCGCCCGACGGCCGGCGGGAGGGCTGGATCGGCTCCCTGCTCCCCGGCGAGCTGCCCGCGCCGGGCGCCCCCGGCCCGGCCGGCCCGCAGACCCTGGACGCCCGCCGGGCCGCCGTCTTCGGCCGGGCGCAGCCCACCCTGTTCGCCACCGTCGGGGCCGAGGAACTGCGGCTGCGGCCGATCGAGGAACGCGACCTGGACGCGGTCGCCGAGACCTGCCGGGACCCGCACACGGTCGAGTGGACCACCGTGCCGGCCCCGTACGACCGGGCGCACGCCGAGAGGTTCAAGCACGACACGGCCGACACGGCCTGGGCGCGCGGCACCGGCGCGTACTTCACCGTCGCCGACGGCGACGACCGGTACGCCGGCTCGATCGACCTGCGGATCCTCGTCGGCGACCCGGCGGCGGGCGCGGTCGGCTTCATGACCGCGCCGCACGCCCGGGGCCGGGGGTACATGCCGGCCGCGACCGCCGCCCTGGCCGCCTGGGGCTTCACCACCCTCGGCCTGGCCCGGGTCGAGTGGCGGGCGCTGGTCGGCAACACCGCCTCCCGCCGGGTGGCCGAGAAGGCCGGCTTCACCGTCGAGGGCGTGGCCCGGGCGGCGCTGACCGTCCGCGACGGCACCCGGGGCGACGCCTGGGTCGGCTCGCTGCTCCCCGGGGACCTGGCGTGACGGCGCTGCCCGACACCGTCGAGGCCGAGCGGGTCCGGCTGCGGCCATTCCGCGCGGACGACGTCGCGGACACGGCGGCGGCCTGCGCCGACCCGCTGACCCAGCGGTTCATCTCCGGCCTGCCCGGCCCGTACACCGAGGCGGACGCCCGGTGGTGGGTCGCCGAGGGCGCCCCGGCGACCCGGGCCACCGGCGGGGCCGCGTACGCGGTCGCGGACCCGGCGACCGACCGGCTGCTCGGCGGCATCGGCCTGAGCAACCCGGTCGCGCTGCGGGGACAGGCGGAAATCGGCTACTGGGTCGCGCCGTGGGCGCGCGGGCACGGGGTGGCCACCGCCGCGACCAGGGCGCTGGCCGCGGCGGCGTTCGCGCACGGCACCACCCGGCTGGAACTGCTCACCCACCCGGAGAACACGGCCAGCCAGCGGGTCGCGCTCGCCGCCGGCTTCCGGCACGAGGGGGTACGCCGCGCGGCACACCCCACCCGTGGCGGCGGCCGGCACGACCTGGTCTGCTGGGTGCGGCTGGCCGACGACCCGCCCGGCCCCGTGGCCCGGACCCTGCCCGACCTGCCCGACGGCCGGCTCACCGACGGCGTGGTGGCCCTGCGCCCGGTCGGCGGGGACGACGTGGCGGGGATGTACCGGCTGCACCGCCGGCCCGAGGTGGTCGCCAACCGGGTGCCGCCGGAGCCGCCGTCGCTCGCCGAGATCGAACGGCGCTGCCGGCTCGCGGAGAGCCGCTGGCTGGCCGGGGTCTCCGCCGACCTGGTCATCCTGGACGCGGCGACCGGCGAACTGGTCGGCGGATGCGCCCTGTACTACGACGAGCCGATGACCGGGCAGGCCATGATCGGCTACAGCATGCTGCCGGCCGGACGGGGCCGGGGCCTGGCCACCCGGGCGGCGCGCCTCGTCGCCGGCTGGGCGTTCGACGAGGTCGGGATCTCGCGGATCTGGGCGGGCACCCGCCCGGAGAACGTGGCCTCGCAGCGGGTGCTGGAGAAGGTCGGCTTCTCCCGCGAGGGCCTGATGCGCGGCCGGCTGCCCGGCCCGGACGGCACCCGGGTCGACTCGGTCGTCTACGCCCTGCTCGCCGCCGAGCTTCCCCGCTGACCCGTGCGGGCCAGCGGGGAACGGCCGGGCGGGGTCAGGTGTCGAGGGAGATGATGCCGTAGTCGTAGGCGTGCCTGCGGTAGACGACGCTGGGGCGGCCGGACTCCTTGTCGTGGAACAGGTAGAAGTCGTGCCCGACCAGTTCCATCTGGAACAGCGCGTCGTCGACCGTCATCGGCTCGGCGGGGTGGACCTTCGCCCGGGCGATGTGCCAGGGCTGGTCCTCGTGCTCCTCCTCGACCCGCTCGGCGACGGCGGTGGCCGACCGTGCGCCGTCGAGGGCCGCGACCGGGGCCCCGAGGTCGGCGACCGGCAGGTCGGCCGTGGCCGCCGCGACGGAGATCGGCGCGTGCCGGCCCCGGTGCACCCGGCGGCGGTCCGCCGCCCGGCGTAGCCGGGTGTCCAGCTTGGCGATCGCGGTGTCGAGCGCGCTGTAGAAATCGTTCGTGCAGGCCTCGGCCCTAATCACCGGACCACGGGAAACGCACGTTATCTCGACACGCTGGCAATGATCGGACTGGCGCGGATTGCGCTCGTGGAACAACTCGACGTCCACACGAATCAGTTTGTGGTCGTAGCGTTCGATCTTCGCGAGCTTTTCGGCTACGTGCACCCGGTAATGATCGGGAACCTCGACGTTGCGGCCCTTGACCACGATGTCCACGTGACCTCCCTTGTTCGGACGGCCTTCGATTCGGAAATCCCCGGCCGGCTCGCCCCCTGGGCAGTCCGTACGGCGTCGGCCGGGTCAGTGCGGCTCCGCCTCCTCTCACCGCCGGGGGCGGGTGGGAATGCCTTCCTACCCCCGACACGAAAACGCTAACCCCTGTTCGTCCGCCAGTCACCCCCCGCCGCGGAAAGGCTCAGAATTTTCACAGGACGGACACTGTCGGGTGAATCACAAACACGAAACGTTATCGGCGACGCCGTTTCTGGGTCGCGGCGAGCACCGCGGCGGCCTGCGGTGCCAGGCCGGCGGCGCGCAGCCCCCGGGCTGCGGCGGCCAGGGTGACCCCGGTGGTGACGATGTCGTCGAGCAGCACGACCACCGGCGCCGGCGCGCCGGCGCGGGGCCGGGGCACGGCCGTCCCGGCGCGGGGCCGAAACGCCGACTCCGCCGCCCGGGCGCGACCGGCGCGGTCCAGGGTGGCCGAGTCCGGCCGGGGCAGCGCCCGCAGCGGCCGGACCACCCGCACCGGCCACCCGGCCCGGCGCAGCCGGACGGCCGCGTGCCGGGCCAGCCGGCCCAGGTGGTCGCCGTACCGGGCGCGGGCCGCCGCCGCCGTGTCCGGCACCGGGGCCAGCAGCACCGGCCGCGGCCCGCCCACCGCGTCGGCCACCACCTCAGCGAGCAGGCCGCCCAGCGGCCGGGCCAGCCCGTGCCGGCCACGCTCCTTGTACGCCAGCAGCGCCTCCCGCAACGGCCCGGCGTACGGGCCGAGGGCGACGCAGGGCGGCAGGCCGGCCGGGGCGGGGGTGGGGCGTACGGGGCGGGGGCCCAGTTCCTCCAGCGCCGCCTGGCAGCGGGGGCAGAACCCGCGCCGGACGGCCGCCGGGCGGTCCCGGCAGCCGGCGCACTCCACCGGCAGCACCAGGTCGGTGAGGTCCGCCCAGAGCCCGCCGAGCACGCCGCCCACCGCGCCCACTCAGTAGAGGAAGAACGGGGCGGTCGGGTTGCCGGCCCGCACCCCGGCCGGCGGCGGGGTCACCTCCAGCACCTGGTCCCGCTTGATGGTGTCGAACGGGTTGTTCCGGTACGCCACCCCGTTCGCCTCGTACATCAGGTTCCCGCTGGAGAACGGCACCACCGGGTTCAGCGGGTACGTCGACAGGTGGGTCACCCGGGCACCGACGTCGTTGCGCAGCGCCGTTTCCAGGGCACCGTCCACGCTGATCTGGTAGACCGCCGGCCGTCCCACCGACCCGGCCAGGTCCAAGCTGTTCTCCGTCGCCCAGTCGACCGCGGAGAGATCGGTCAGCGAGGTGACCAGCCGGCGGGCCGGGCCCACGGAGACCACACCGCCGTTCAGGTTGACCGCCGCGACGTACAGGCCGCCTCCGACGATCGCCGCGATCCGGTGCCCGTCCAGCGAGGCGGCCACCGCCGTCACCCCGCCCTCGACGGTCAGCGGCACCACCCGCAACTGGGCGTTCCCGTCGAACCGGTAGAGCCGGCCGTCGGCCACCACCAGCCCCTGCGGGCGTTCCGGGTCGAGCGAACGCAGCCAGACCGGCCGCCCCATGGAGGCGTACGACTGGGGGCTGCGCTGGAAGATGCTCACCGGCACCGCACCGGCCCCGACCGTGAGCCGCTGCCGCTGGTCCGCCCCGGTCGTCACCAGGGCCGCCAGCACCGCGTCGCCGGAGCGGCTGAACCCGGCCGACACGACGCCCTTGTTGTACGCCGCCGCGACCGGCACCTGGCCGCTCGCCTCACCGGCGAGGGCGAGCGGGTGGACCGCCCCGTCGTAGACGCAGAACCGCTGCGGGTCGTCGGTGATCGGGTACGCCGGATTCGCCCGGCGGTGCGCGGCGAGGTCGGGCACCTTCTTCCGGGACTGGTTGTGGATCTTCAGCTCCAGTTGGCCGTCCAACTCCGGCAGCGACCAGGCGAGCTGGTCGATGAGCTGCTCGATCCGCTTGTCGTCCGCGTCGACGGGCATGTCGAGGTTGACCTCCCACTGCCCGTCCGACTCGGTCGCGTTGTTGATCAGGCGGGTGCCGTCCGGCAGCCGGCTCGTCCCCGACCCCAGCCACTCCGACGGCCCGGCCGTCAGCCACTTCACCACCTCGGTGACCCGCCGCTCGTCGGGCACGGCCAAGGGCAGGTAGCGCTGGTCGGGCACCAGCCGGGTGCGGTCGGTGTTCCAGAAGTAGACGGTGTGGGTCTGGTAGTACTGCCGCAGCGCGTCGTCGCTGAGCAGCAGCACGTTCGGCGGGGGGTCCTTGACGAACCAGCCGGCGTCCGGCTTGTCCTCCTGGGCGGCGCTCAGCTTGAACCGGTACTCGGTGTCGGTGGCCACCGGCGGCACCAGCGTGCCGTCGGCGCGTAGCAGGCCGATCTGCTGCACCCGGAGGGTGACCTTGATGCCGTCGGTGGTCTCGGTGATCACCGGCGTCTCGCGCAGTCGCACCACGGTGAGAGCCACCTCGCTGGGCTGCTTCTCCTGGATCCGGCTGCGCCCGTCCGGGGCGACGAACTGCTTGACCCGGTAGTAGGCCCGGTCCGCCTCACCGGCGGCGGCGGAGAGGAAGTTCGTGACGAAGGCACTGCGGTCGGTGCCGCTGGCCGTGGGGCCCGGCGGCTCGTCCCGGCGGTAACTCGACGAGCCGGACCGGGCGGCGGTCACCTGCCCGTCGACCCTGACCTCGGACTCCTCGGGGATGCCGCAGCCGGCGATCCCGGCGAGCAGGAGCAGCCCCGCGAGGAACGCGGCGAGCCCCCGGCGCGGCGTCACGACCCCACCTCCGCGCGGTCGCCGGTCGCCGGGGCTGGACCGACCGCCAGCGCGCCCCCGGTGCCGGGGCCGATGGCGAGCAGCCCGCCGTCCCGGGGGCCGCCGAACGGCAGGGCCGCGTCGCCGGGGACCAGCCGCAGCGGGGACGTGGTCAGCCGGTCGCCGGCCCGGGCCGGCAGGGTGAGCCGGAACTGGGCGCCCTGGCCCGGCGCGCCCCACGCCTCCAGCCAGCCGCCGTGCAGCCGGGCGTCCTCCAGGCTGATCGACAGGCCGAGACCGGTGCCCCCGGTCTGTCGGGCCCGGGACGGGTCGGCCCGCCAGAACCGGTTGAAGACCAGCTTCTCCTCGCCCGGTTTGAGCCCCACACCGTGGTCCCGCACGGTGATCGCGACCGCCGTCTGGTCGTGCCCGAGCGTGATCAGGACGGGCTTGGCCTCGCCGTGCTCGACGGCGTTGCCGACCAGGTTGCGCAGCACCCGCTCGACCCGGCGCGGGTCCACCTCGGCGATCACCGGGGCTTCGGGCACGTCCAGCTCGATGGCCACCCCGACCCGCTCGGCCAGCCCGGCCAGCCGGTCGGCGACCCGGTGCACCACCGGCACCAGGTCGGTCGGCTCGGCGTCCAGCATGGCGAACCCGGCGTCGAAGCGGCTGATCTCCAGCAGGTCGGTGAGCAGCTCCTCGAACCGGTCCAGCTCGGCCTGGAGCAGCTCGGCGCTGCGGGCCACCGCCGGGTCGAACTCGTCCCGCTCGGCGAAGATCAGGTCGGCGGCCATCCGGACCGTGGTCAGCGGGGTGCGCAGCTCGTGGGAGACGTCGGAGGTGAAGCGGCGCTGCAACCGGGACATCTCCTCCAGCCGGAGGATCTGCCGTTGCAGGTTGGTGGCCATCTGGTTGAACGACGCGGCCAGCAGGGCCAGGTCGTCCTCCCCGTTGACCACCATCCGCTGGTCGAGCAGGCCGGCGGAGAGCCGCTGGGCCGTCCGGGCGGCCACCCGCACCGGCGTCACCACCAGCCGGGTGACCAGGGCGGCGAGCAGGCCGAGCAGGAGCACCAGCGCCGCCCCGGTGGCCACCACGGTGGCCCGGGCGTCCGCCGCCGTGGCGGCCTGGCGGGTCAGCGGCACCAGGTAGTACAACTCCACCTGGCCGAAGCGGGTCGGCACCGGCGAGCCGTACACCAGGTACTTCGTGGGGCCGGCGGCCAGCCGGCCGGTGCGGATCTGGCTGGCGATGTTGCCCCCGGCGACCGTGGCCCGCAGCTCCCGGCTGATCAGCGGGCCGACCTCCACGTCCGGGGAGAAGCGCGGCTCGATGATGCCGGTGTACTCGTCGGCGATGATCCCGACCACCACCCCGCTGGTCTGCTGCGGGTCCCCGCCGGCCAGGTAGTTGACCGTGCCGTCGATGGTGTCCTGGAGCTGGGCCTCCTGCGCCTGGCTGTAGAGGCTGAACTGCTTCGCCGCGTAGTCGCTGCCGCTGTTGAGCCGGAGCCGGACGTCGGTCTCGGCGTTCTCCACCAGGATGTTGGTGATCTTGTCGGCGATCAGGTACGCGAACCCGCCGACGAGCAGGCTGGAGGTGACCAGCGTGATGGTCACCACCCGGACCTGCAACGAGCGGCGCCAGGTGTGGTGCATGCCGCCCGCCAGCCGGGCCACCCGCCCGGCCAGCACGCGCCACAGCTCCCGCCCGGCGCGTGGCCGGCGGGTGACCGTGGGTGAGGGACCGGGCGTCGGGGAGGTGGTCACAGTGCGACCAAGGCTATCCGGTGCCGGCCTTGTAGCCCACGCCCCGGACGGTGAGGATGATTTCCGGTCGCTCCGGGTCCGGCTCGATCTTGGCCCGTAGCCGCTGCACGTGCACGTTGACCAGCCGGGTGTCGGCGGCGTGCCGGTATCCCCAGACCTGCTCCAGCAGCACCTCCCGGGTGAACACCTGACGCGGCTTGCGGGCGAGCGCGACCAGCAGGTCGAACTCCAGCGGCGTCAGCTTCACCTCCTCGCCGTTGCGGCTGACGGTGTGCGCCGGCACGTCGATGCTGATCTGGTTGCCGGGCGGCCCGATGGTCAGCATCTCCGGCGCCACGTCCTCACCCCGGCGCAGCCGGGCCCGCATCCGGGCCACCAGTTCCTTGGGCTTGAACGGCTTCACCACGTAGTCGTCGGCGCCGGACTCCAGCCCGAGCACCACGTCGACGGTGTCGCTCTTGGCCGTGAGCATCACGATCGGCACGCCGGACTCGCCGCGGATCGCCCGGGCCACGTCGATACCGCTCATTCCGGGCAGCATCAGGTCGAGCAGGACGATATCGGGCCGGTTCTCCCGGAACGCGGCCAGCGCCCGTTCCCCGTCGGCGACGAACGAGGGCAGGAAGCCCTCGCTGCGCAGGACGATGCCGAGCATCTCGGCGAGCGCGGGGTCGTCGTCGACCACCAGTACCCGGGCTCTCATGGGATTTATACTTCCATCCCCCTTCGTCTCGGTGGGACCGGCGTCACCTTGACAGCGGCGGCGGGTCGCCGGGATCGGCGTCACCCGGCACGGTACTGCCGGTTGGCCGTCCACCGCACGTCCAGCGCGCGGGCTCGTGTCACCATGACCGGTGCCGGTGCCGCCGAGCCCCGGCCATCGCCAGCCGTCCCCGGGGAGTACACGTGCCAGACGTCGGCCCGACCGCCGTGCTCCCGCGCCGGCCGCTGACCGTCGGGGAGCTGCTCGACTCCGCCGTCCTGCTGCTGCGCCGGCACGCCCGGGTGCTGATCCCGGCCGCGCTCGTCCTCGCCGCCGCCGAGCAGTTCCTGCTGCACCCGCTGCGGGTCGCCGCCGGGGCCCGGCCACCCGGCTTCGCGTTCCAGCTCGGACACCTCGTCCCGTCCTGGGGGCTGCTGGCGGTGGGAGCGGCCACCGAGGCGGTGATCGTCCTGCTGCTCGGCAACCCGGCCGCCCGGGCCGCCGGGGCGGCGCTGCTGGGCCGTACCGCCGGCCCTGGCGAGCTGCTCCGGCCCGCCGGCGCCCGACCGTGGGCGACCGCGCTGCTGGCCGCCGGGGTCGGCGCGGTCGTGCTCGTGGCGGCCCTGCTCGGGCCGGGCTGGGTGGTCGCCTGGGCGCTGCTGGGTTCGGTCGCGTCGGCGCTGGTCGTGGACCGGGTCGCCGCCGCCCGGGCACCGCTGCGCGCGGCCGTCCTCGCGCTGCGCGCCGGCTGCCGGGCCGCCGCCGTCCGCCTCCTCGGCTACCTGGCCTGGTGGATCGTCCGGGTCGGGCTGGGCCTGGGCGTCTTCTACGGGCTACGCGAGCTGGGCCTCGTGGACCTCACCGACCCGGCCTGGGCGGTGCCGGTGTCCGGCGCGATCTGGGCCGGCGTGAACGGCGTCGCCTACCCGGCGCTGGCCTGCCTCGACGCGGTCCTGCACCTGGAGGGCCGGATCCGCACCGAGGGGCTGGACATCCGGCTCTCCCGGGCCCCGGCGGGCCACGGCGAGCCGGCGCTGCTGGCGGCCGACCGGTGAGCCTGAGCCGGTGGTGGACCGAGACCACGGCCGCGCTGGGCGACCACCTGCCGCTGCCGCTGGCCGCGCTGCTCCTGCTGCTGACCGCCGGGCTGGCCGCGCTCGGCTGGTACCACCACCCGGCCTGGGTGCCCCACCGGCTGCCCCGACTCCGGCTCCGGCTGCCCCGGCGCCGCCGGTCCCGGCCACCCCGGGTCCGCCGGCGCCGGGGCACCGGCCCGGCCACCGCCGGAGCGCCGGTGCCCGCACCGGACGCCGCCCCGGCGGACGCCGGTCCGCTGGCCGACCGGCTGGCGGCGCAGGGCCGCTACGCCGAGGCGGTCCGGGAGCGGCTACGCGGCATGCTCGGCGAACTGGTGGCCCGGCGGGTGGTGGAGCAGCGCCCGGGGATGACGGTCGCGGAGCTGACCGCAGCCGCCACGGCGCGCCGGCCCCCGGTCGGCCCGCCGCTCGCCGCCGCGGCCGGGATCTTCTCCGACCTCTGGTACGCCCAGCGCCCGGCCGCCGCCGAGCACGACCACCGGATGCGGGAGTTGGCCGCGGACCTGCACCTTGTCCTGACGGCTCCGGCCCCGCAGGGCGGTGAGCGGGCATGACCGCCGCGCCGTACCACACCGGGCCCGCCGACGCGGCGCCCGCCCCACCGGCATCCGCCGCCGCACCGCGCCGCTGGCACCGGCTGGCGATCCCGCTGGGACTGGCCGCGCTGCTGATCACGATCACCGTGCTCACCCATGCCGTGGACCAGCCCGACCCCACCGAGCCGGGCTTCCTCTCCCCGGTCGCCACCGACGCGGACGGCGGCAGCCGGCTCGCCGCCGCGCTGCGCGACCGGGGCGTCGTCGTGCAGCGGGAGACCGACCCGCTGCGGGCGGTGCTGGCCACCGCCGGGCGGGCGACGCTCTTCGTGCCCGCGCCGGGGCTGCTGCATCCGGACACCCTCGGCGCGCTGCGCGACCTGCCCGGCCGGATCCGGCTCGTGCTGGTCGACCCGCCCCGGCAGGTGCTGGAGGCCACCGGCCTGCCCCTGGTCCCCGCCGGCCGGCGGTGGGCCACCCGGGCGGTCGGCCCCGACGCCGACGGGCGGCCCTGCGCGCTGCCCGAGGTGGCCCGCGCCGGGGTCGCCGCCGCCGAGCGGCAGCGCTACGCCGTCCCGCCCGACCGGTCCGGGGCGACCGTGGACCGCTGCTACGCCGCCGGGCTGGCCCGGGTGCCCTGGGCGACCGAGACCGTGGTGATCGGGGCCAGCGACCCGTTCCGCAACGACCGGATCGGCGAACGGGGCAACCGGGAGCTGGCCACCGGCCTGCTCGGCACGACCGGCCGGGTGGTCTGGCTCGACCTGGACGGCCCCGCCCCGCCGCCACCGGACCCCGGCGGCACCGACGGGCCGAGCCGGCCGGCCAATCCCGAGGGCCCCGGCGGCGGGACCGGCGACGACGAACCGGGCACGCCCGGCGAGGACCGGGGCGACGAGGGCGCCGCCGCCGACGGCCCGTCCCCGCCCAACCCGCTCTGGGCGGCCTTCCCCGCCTGGTTCTGGGCCCTGCTGGCACAGCTCGCCCTGGCCGCGCTGCTGCTGGTGCTCTGGCGGGCCCGCCGGCTCGGCCCCCCGGTGTCCGAGCCGCTGCCGGTGGCCGTCCGCTCGGCCGAGACGGTGCTCGGCCGGGCCCGGCTCTACCAACGGGCCCGCGCCCGGGGCCCGGCCGCCGACACGCTGCGCGCCGCCGCACTGGCCCGGCTGCTGCCCCGGCTCAACCTGCCCGCCGACCCGCCCGCCGACGCGGTGGCCGCCGCCGTCGCCGCGCGGGCCGGCGGCACCGCCGCACAGGTCCACGACCTGCTGTACGGCGACGAGCCGAGCAGCGACCGCGAGCTGCTGGACCTGGCCCGCTCGCTGGACCGGCTGACCCGAACCGTCGCGGGAACGCCCGACCCGGCCCCGGCGGACGCCGGACCGCACAGGCACCCGCCGGCGCACGCCGGTGGACGCCCACCGGGCCCGGCCGACGCCGGCCCACCGGCCGACCCGCCCGGCCCCGACCGGCCGGCGGCCGTCCCCCGACCCCGCCCCGCCCCGCCGAAGGAGGACCCCCGGTGACCCGACCCGCCGGAACCACCGAGCCGCCGACCGCCGGCCCGGACGACGCCCGCGCCGCCCTGCACCGGCTGCGCGCCGAGGTGGCCAAGGCCGTCGTCGGGCAGGACGGGGTGGTCACCGGCCTGGTGCTCGCCCTGCTCTGCCGGGGGCACGTGCTGCTGGAGGGGGTGCCGGGGGTGGCCAAGACGCTGCTGGTCCGGACCGTCGCCGCCGCCCTCGACCTGACCAGCAAGCGGGTGCAGTTCACCCCGGACCTGATGCCCGGCGACGTCACCGGGTCGCTGATCTTCGACCCGCGCACCGCCGCGTTCACCTTCCGCGAGGGCCCGGTCTTCACCAACCTGCTGCTCGCCGACGAGATCAACCGGACCCCGCCGAAGACCCAGTCCGCCCTGCTGGAGGTGATGGAGGAGCGGCAGGTCTCGGTGGAGGGCGAGCGGCGGGCGCTGCCCGACCCGTTCATCGTGGCCGCCACCCAGAACCCCGTCGAGCACGAGGGCACCTACCCGCTGCCGGAGGCGCAGCTCGACCGGTTCCTGCTCAAGCTCACCGTGCCGCTGCCCAGCCGGGACGAGGAGTTGGGGGTGCTCCGCGCCCACCACGCCGGGTTCGACCCGCGCGACCTGGCCGCCGCCGGCGTACGTCCGGTGGCCACCGCCGACGACCTGGCCGCCGCCCGGGCGGCGGTCGGCCGGGTGCACGTGGCCGACCCGGTGCTCGGCTACGTCGTGGACCTGTGCCGGGGCACCCGGGCTGTGCCGGCGCTGGAGCTGGGCGCCTCCCCCCGGGGCGCGACCGCCCTGCTCGGCACCGCGAAGGCGTGGGCCTGGCTGGCCGGTCGGGACCACGTCACGCCCGACGACGTGAAGGCCGTCGCCCGCCCCACCCTGCGGCACCGGCTGCGGCTGCGCCCGGAGGTGGAGTTGGAGGGGGTCGGGGTGGACGCGGTGCTGGACACGGTGCTGGCCACCGTGCCGACGCCCCGATGACCTGGCGGGCGGCGGCGCTGCTGGCGGCGGGCGCGGTCACCCTGCCGCTGTGGCCGGCGCCGTTCGTCGGGGTGGCGCTGATGACCGTGGCCGTGCTGGCGCTGGCCGCCGTCGACTGGGCGCTGGCCGCGCCGCCGGCCGGGGTCGCGGCCGACCGGGGCGGGGACCGACGGGTCCGGCTCGGCGGCACCGCGACCGTCACCCTGCGGCTGGCCAACGCCTCGGCCCGTACGCTGCGCGCCCGGGTCCGGGACGAGTGGGTGCCGTCGGCCGGAGCGCGGCCGGACGTGCCGCCGGGGCGGGTGGTCCGGGTGGCCCCGGGGACGAGCGTCGACCTGCCGACCCGGCTCACCCCGTCGCGGCGCGGGGACCGGCCGGCGGTCGCGCTGACCGTCCGCTCGTACGGGCCGCTGCGGCTGGCGTTCCGGCAGCGCGCCGGGCACCCCGCCACCCCGGCGTGGACGCTGCGGGTGCTGCCCCGCTTCGACTCCCGCCGGCACCTGCCGGAGAAGCTGGCCCGGCTCCGGGTGATCGACGGCACCCAGGTGACCCGGGGCCGGGGCGAGGGCACCGAGTTCGACGCGCTGCGCGAGTACGTCGTCGGCGACGACGTCCGCTCGATCGACTGGCGGGCCAGCGCCCGCCGCTCCGACGTGCTGGTGCGCACCTGGCGCCCGGAGCGGGACCGGCGGCTGGTCTGCGTCCTCGACACCGGGCGGACCTCGGCGGCGCGGATCGGCGACGAGCCCCGGCTGGACACCTTCCTCGACGCCGCGCTGCTGCTCACCGCGCTGGCCGCTCGCGCCGGCGACCGGGTGGACCTGATCGCGGCCGACGCCGTGGTCCGGGCCGCGGTGACCGGCGCGGGCCGGCCGGCGCTGCTGGCCCGGCTGGTGGACGCGGTCGCCCCGCTCCAGCCGGCGCTGGTGGAGACCGACTTCGCGCTGATCGCCGGCGAGGTGCTGCGCCGGGAGCGGAGGCGCAGCCTGGTGGTGCTGTTCACCGCGCTGGAGGCCGGGGCGCTGGGCGAGGGGCTGCTGCCGGTGCTGCCCCGGCTGGCCGCCCGGCACCGGGTGATCGTCGCCGCGACCCACGACCCCGTGCTCACGGCGCTCACCGCCGCCGTGCCGGGCCGGCCCGCCGACGCGTACGCCGCCGCGGCGGCCTGGCGCGCCCTGGCCGAACGGGACCGCCTGCGCGCCGTCCTGAGCCGGCACGGCGTCACGGTGCTGGACGCCCCGGCGGACCGGCTGGCCCCCGCGGTGGCCGACGCCTACCTCCGCCTCAAGTCCCTCGGCCGGCTCTGAGCCCGGGGGCGTCGACCGTGGACCCGGCGGTACCCGGCCGGACCCGGCTCCCGCCGGCCGCGCGCCGGCCGAGCAGGACGACGTACGCCAGGAAGGCGAGCCAGACCGTCGCGCCGGCGCCGACGCGGAGCGCGGCCGGCAGCGGGGCGGGGGTGACGAACGCCTCCAGGCCGGCGGAGACCGCGAACACGCCGACCAGGCCCAGTGCGACCAGGACGGCGGAACGGCCGGCCTCGGCCACCGCCCGGCCCCGAGTCAGCCGGGGCGGCGGCGCGATCCACGCCCACGCGGTGCGCAGGCCGACCCCGGCGGCCACGAAGACCCCGGTGAGCTCCAGCAGACCGTGCGGGGTGATCAGGCCGAAGAACACGTCGGCCCGGCCGTAGGAGACCATCACCCCACCGACCACCCCGAGGTTGAGCGCGTTCTGCCAGAGCAGCCAGAGCACCGGCACGACCAGCACCCCGGCGGCGAGGCACTGGGCGGCCAGCCAGGCGTTGTGCGTCCACAGGTGGAAGGCGAAGGTCGGCGCGGAGAACTCGGTGTAGTAGCCGGCGAACCCGGAACGGACCAACTCGGCGGCGGCCTCCTCGCCGACGAACGCGGCGGCGGTGTCCGGGTGCCCGGCGACGTACCAGATGAGGAAGCCGCTGAGCAGGCTGAAGGCGGTCGCCACCGCGCACCACCACGGCCAGGCCCGGTAGACCGCCCCGGGGAAGCCGACCAGCAGGAACCGCCCGACGGCGGCCCACGACGGACGGGGCCGGCCGGTGATCCGGCCCCGGGCCCGCAGGACGAGCTGGGACAGCTCGGCGACGAGCCCCGGTTCGGGCGAGCGGCTGCGCAGCACCGACAGGTGGGTGGCGGCCCGCTGGTAGAGCGCCACCAGTTCGTCGGCCTCGGCGGCGGAGAGCCGCCGCCGGCCGGACAGCTCCGCCAGCCGCCGCCACTCGCCCCGGTGCTCGCCCACGTACGCGTCGAGATCCACAGGCCCTCCCCCGTCCGGCGACCATAGTGTTCACTGTGCTGGTGAGCGCGCAACCACCGGCACCGGTCGCCGCCGGCCCAGCGGTCGCCGGCCCAGCGGTCACCGGCCCGTCCGGCGCCGACGCCGACCTGGTCAGCGGCGAGGCCGTAGCGCTGGACGTCCGGGCCGCCCGGATCGGCTCCCGGGTGCTGGCGCTGCTGCTCGACCTGGTGGCGCAGGCCGGGATCGCGGTGTTCCTGGTGGTCTGCCTGTCGGCGGCGGTCGCCGCGCTTCCCGCCGGGCTCGCGGACGCCGCGCTGAGCGGCGCGTTGCAGACCGTCGGGGCGGTCCTGGTGCTGGTCGGCTACCCGACGCTGTGGGAGCGGTTCGCCGGCGGCCGTACGCCCGGCAAGCTGGTCGTCGGGCTGCGGGTGGTCCGGGCCGACGGCGGGCCGGTGGGGCTGCGGCAGTCGCTGACCCGGGCGCTGGTCGGGGTGGCCGTGGAGTGGCCCGGCCTGGTGCTGCCCCTGCTGAGCTGGGTGGCGAGCGTGGCGGTGATGCTCACCGACCGACGCGGCCGGCGGCTCGGCGACCTGGTGGCCGGCACGATGGTGGTGCACACCCGAGTCGCCGCAGCCTGGCGGCCCGCCCCGTTGCTGGCCCCGGCGCTGGCCGGCTGGGCGTACGCGCTGGACCTCACCCGGCTCGACGACGACCTCGCGCTGGCCGTCCGGCAGTACGTCACCCGGGAGCACCGGTTCGCCGAGCCGGCCCGGTCCCGGCTGGCCGGGGCGCTCTGGACGGAGGTGGCCGCCGTGACGACCCCGCCGCCGCCGGCCGGCGTACCGGTGGGGATGTGCCTGGCCACGGTGCTGGCCGAGCGGCACCGCCGGGCGACCCACCGGCTGCACCGGGCCCGGGCCCGCGCCGCGACACTGTGGCCGGAGCTGGCCCCGGCACCGGCCGGGGGTGGGCTGCGCGCGGCCGTCCCGGTCACCGGGCCCGGCGACTGACCCGCCGGTACGCGGCCCGCGCGGTCCGGTGGGCCCGACGCCGCGCCGACGCCGGCCGGTCGCCGTCGCCGGTGCCGGCCGGGCGGCTCAGCCGAAGAGCGTGCGGCCCCAGTGGTCGCCGCCGTCGCGTACCCCGGGCGGGCAGGCGAAGATGCCGCTGGAGACGTGCCGCAGGTACTCGTTCATCGCGTCGTTGCGGGCCAACCGGGTCTGGATCGGCACGAACTGCCTGCGCGGGTCCCGCTGGTAGGCGATGAAGAACAGCCCGGCGTCGAGCCGGCCCAGTCCGTCCGAGCCGTCCACGAAGTTGTAGCCCCGGCGCAGCAGGCGCGCGCCGTCGTGCTGGCTCGGGTGGGCGAGCCGGACGTGCGCGGTCTCGGCGATCAGCGGCTGGCCGTCGTCGCCCTTCGCGGCGAGGTCGGGCTCGTCGAACTCGTCGCCCCTGCCCAGCGGCGCGCCGCTGCCCTTGGTGCGGCCGACGATCTGCTCCTGCTCGACCAGGGAGCTGCGGTCCCAGGTCTCGACCAGCATCCGGATCTTGCGGGTGACCAGGTACGACCCGCCGGTCATCCAGTCCGGCCCGTCGCCCGGCTGGGCCCAGAGCTGCTCGCGCAGCAGCCCGGCGTCCTCGGCCTTGAGGTTGGCGGTGCCGTCCTTGAAGCCGAACAGGTTGCGCGGGGTGGCCTGCCCCCGGGAGGTCGACGAGGTGCGCCCGAAGCCGAGCTGCGACCACCGGACGCTCACCACGCCCATCCCGATCCGGGCCAGGTTCCGGATGGCGTGCACCGCCACCTGGGGGTCGTTGGCGCAGGCCTGGACGCAGAGGTCCCCGCCGGACAGCTCCGGCCGGAGCGCGTCGCCGGCGAAGTGCGGCAGGTCGGCCAGCGCGGCGGGCCGCCGGTCGGCGATGCCGAACCGGTCCCGGCCCTGGGCGTCGCGGAACAGCGTCGGGCCGAAGCCGATGGTGAGGGTGAGCTGCGACGGGGGCAGCCCGAGGGCCTCGCCGGTGTCGTCCGGCGGGGCCTCGGGGACGCCGCCGACCGCGCCGATCACCCCGGCGTCCTTCCCGGTGGTCATCCGGGCGGCGGCGGCCGTCCACTCCTGGAGCAGCGCGACGAGCCGGTCCCGGTCCTTGGTGACGACGTCGAACGCGACGAAGTGCAGCCGGTCCTGGGCCGGGGTGGTGATGCCCGCCTGGTGCTCGCCGTGGAACGGCACCGCGCCGGCCGCCGCGCCCTGGTCGGCGGCGGCCTGCTCGCCCCCGCCCCGGACCAACGCGCCGGCCCCGGCGGCGACGCCGGCCACCCCGGCGACCCCGGCGCCGGCGATCGTGATCGCCCGCCGCCGGGACACCCGGTTCCCGCTCATGCCGTCACCCTCCCGTGCTCTCGCTGCGCCCACCCGGGCGGTCGGTCATCGGGCGACGACCGCGGCGACCTTGCTGATCGGCTCGGCCAGCGCGTTGATGCTGTCCGACAGTTCCTTCAGCTCGGCCTTGCCCAGCGCGGTGTGCAGCTTCCAGCCGTCGCCGTCGCGGTGCTTGCCGAGCGCCGCCTCCACGTTGGCGAACTCCTTGTCGAGCTGGGCGACCAGCTCCGGGGAGCGCTGCTCCAGGGCCGGGCGGAGCGCCGCGATCGCGGCCTTCGAGCCCTCCAGGTTGGCGTTGAAGTCCCAGAGGTCGGTGTGCGAGTAGCGCTCCTCCTCGCCGGTGATCTTGCCGCTGGCGACCTCGTCGAGCAGCGCCTTCGCGCCGTTGGCGAGCTGGAGCGGGGTGAGCTTCTCGGCGTTGGCCTTGGCCACGATCGCCTTGACGTCGGTGAGGAGCTGGTCCGCGATCGGGCCGTCCTTACTGATGTCGCCGGTGGTCCACAGGTCCTTCTCGATGCGGTGGAAGCCGGTGAACTCCATGCCCTCCTCGACGACCTCCTCGCGGCCGTCGATCTTCGGGTCGAGGTCGCCGAAGCTCTCGGCGACCGGCTCGATCCGCTCCCAGTAGGTGCGGGCCACCGGGTACAGCGCCTTGGCCTTCGCCACGTCGCCGGCCTTGACCGCGGCCACGAACTCCTCGGTCTTGGTCAGCAGGGCGGCGGTCTGGCTGTTGACGTACCGCTGGTAGCTCGCGGTGGCCTCGGCCAGCGCGGCGTCGGGGGCGACGGTCGCGGCCGTGCCGCTGACCTTCAGCGCTCCCCGGATGCCCTTGCCGATCATCCCGGGCTTGCAGGCCGTCTCGTACGTCCCGGCGGGCAGCTCGACGCGCAGCTCGCGGCTCAGCCCGGGGGCGATGTTCTCCACCTCGCCCATCACCCGGTCCCCGGCCGCGTAGACGTAGAACTCGGTGACCTTGGCGCCGGAGTTGGTCACCTTGAAGGAGGTCTGGCCAGCGGGCAGCTCGGTCCGGCCGACCTCACAGGCGGTGTCGGTCGCCTTGACGGCGATCGGGCCCCCGTCGCCGGCCTCGGCGTCCTTCTCCGTGCCGCCACAGGCGGCGACGCCGGTGGTGGCCAGCACTCCGGCCGCGGCGAGCGCCATGAAGCGGGTGATACGCATCGGGGGTTCTCCTCGTGAGGTCAGGCGCGCGGCGACGCGGTCGCCGGCCCGGTTCCGCTGGTGGTGGAAGAGCCGGTGCCGGTGTGGACCGCCGGGCCGGGGGACGCGGCCGGCTCGGTGTGCGCGGGCCGCTCGGCGGCGTTCGTGGCGGTTCGGGCCGGGGCGGCGGGGCGGCGCAGGAAGAGCAGCAGCACCGGCAGGGCGTACGCGACCCAGGCGGCCGTCTCCAGCACGCTCGGCGCGGGGGTGATGTTGAACATCCCGGCGAGCAGGGCCGCGTACCAGGTGGTCGGGTCGAGGACCGAGGTGATGTCGAAGGCCAGGTCGTTCAGGCCGGGCAGCACGCCGGCCTCCTGGAAGTCGTGCACGCCGTACTTGAGGATGCCGGCGGCGACCAGGATCAGCAGGGCGCCGGTCCAGGTGAAGAACGTGGACAGGTTGATCTTCAGAGCGCTGAAGTAGAGGCCCACGCCGATGGCCACCGCGCTGGCGATGCCGCCGATCAGGGCCAGCAGCGGCCCGCTGTCCCCGGCCGCGCCCTGGGCGGCGGAGTAGAAGATGAGGGCGGTCTCCAGGCCCTCCCGGATCACCGCGAGGAAGGCCATCCCGGCCACCGCGACGGAGCCGACCGCGAGCGCCTCGCTCAACCGGCCGCGCAGCTCGCCGGCGATCGTCCGGGCGGCCCGGCGCATCCAGAAGATCATCCAGGTGACGAAGACGACGGCCGCGACCGAGGTGACCGCCTCGAACAACTCCCGGTCCTCGGAGCGGGCCAGCAGCGAGGTCGAGGTGTACTCGATCAGCCAGCCGAAGAGCACCGAGAGGGCCACCGCGAGGCCGACGCCCGCCCACACCTGGGGGAGCCGGTCCCGACGCTGCGACTTCACGAGGAAGGCGACCAGGATGCTGACCACCAGGGTCGCTTCCAGGCCCTCCCGCAGGCCGATCAGGTAGGTGGCGAACATCAGGGCTCCGTGATCGTCAGGTATGCCTCAGCTAACTTAGGGCAGCCATACCTTCCTCCTGTTCCGTGACCTCGTCAAGTCGTTCATGGCGACATCACCCGTCCGCGGCGCGGTCGCCCGCGGGCCCGGTACGCGAAGGGACCGGGCCCGCCGCGGCGGGCCCGGTCCCTGTCGTGCGGATCAGTAGCGGTAGTGCTCCGGCTTGAACGGGCCCTCCGGCGAGACGCCCAGGTAGGCGGCCTGCTCCTTGGTCAGCGTGCTCAGCTTCGCGCCGAGCGCGGCCAGGTGCAGCCGGGCGACCTTCTCGTCCAGGTGCTTGGGCAGCACGTAGACGCCGACCGGGTACTCCTCGGTCTTGGTGAACAGCTCGATCTGGGCGATCGTCTGGTTGGCGAACGAGTTCGACATCACAAAGCTCGGGTGCCCGGTGGCGTTGCCCAGGTTCAGCAGCCGGCCCTCGGAGAGCACGATGATCGCGTGCCCGTCGGCGAACTTCCACAGGTCGACCTGCGGCTTGATGTTCACCCGCTCGACGTCGGAGCGCTTGGCCAGGCCGGCCATGTCGATCTCGTTGTCGAAGTGGCCGATGTTGCCGACGATGGCCTGGTGCTTCATCCGGGCCATGTGCTCGTTGGTGATGACGTCGAAGCAGCCGGTGGCGGTGATGAAGATGTCCGCCTGCCCGACCACGTCGTCCAGGGTGGAGACCTGGTAGCCGTCCATCGCCGCCTGGAGGGCGCAGATCGGGTCGACCTCGGTCACCACGACCCGGGCGCCCTGGCCGCGCAGCGACTCGGCGCAGCCCTTGCCCACGTCGCCGTAGCCGAGCACGACGGCCATCTTGCCGCCGATCAGCACGTCGGTGGCCCGGTTGATGCCGTCGATCAGCGAGTGGCGGCAGCCGTACTTGTTGTCGAACTTGCTCTTGGTCACCGAGTCGTTGACGTTGATGGCCGGGAAGAGCAGGGTGCCGGCGCGGTGCATCTCGTAGAGCCGGTGCACGCCGGTGGTGGTCTCCTCGGTCACGCCCTTGATGCCGGCGGCGATCCGGGTCCAGCGCTGGCCGTCCTCGGCGAGGCTGCGGTGCAGCGTCTTCAGGATGACCGCGTACTCCTCGGAGTCGGCGGACTCGACCGGCGGGACGACGCCGGACCTCTCGAACTCGACGCCCTTGTGCACGAGCAGGGTCGCGTCACCGCCGTCGTCGAGGATCATGTTGGGGCCCTGGCCGTCCGGCCAGGCCAGCACCTGCTCGGTGCACCACCAGTACTCCTCCAGGCTCTCGCCCTTCCAGGCGTAGACCGGGACGCCGGCCGGAGCCTCGGGGGTGCCGTCCGGGCCGACGACGATCGCGGCGGCGGCGTGGTCCTGGGTGGAGAAGATGTTGCACGACGCCCAGCGGACCTGCGCGCCGAGCGCCACCAGGGTCTCGATCAACACGGCGGTCTGGATGGTCATGTGCAGCGAGCCGGTGATCCGCGCCCCGGCAAGGGGCTGCGCCTGCGCGAACTCGCGGCGGATCGCCATCAGGCCCGGCATCTCGTGCTCGGCGAGCTGGATCTCCTTGCGTCCGAACTCGGCGAGCGACAGATCCGCCACCTTGTAGTCGCCCTCGGCGAGGGTGCTCGGCCGGACCTCGGACGGCGTGCCGCTGGGGGCCGCCGGGAGGGTGCTGGTCATGGAAGCTCCTGTCGAACGAACGAAGTGCTGCGCGACCCTCCACCTTACGCGCGGTGGCGGACAGCGCACGGGGCGGTCGGTCGTGAACGGACTCTCCGCCCACTGTCCGGCCGCCCCGCGCATCCCCCCGGTTTGGTTCCCCGCGCGCTCTCGGACCTTCGTCGCGATAACGCTGCGTACCCATAGAGTCACACTGCGCCAGACTCGCGTCAAGCTATTCCGGGAATTTCGGATATGTGTCGGATGGCCGAGGCGACCCGCCCCGGAACGGGCGACGGATCAGTCGAGCCCGGCGGTGGCCACGTACGCCTCGCCCTCGCCGTCGAGGACGAGCGGACCGGCGTCGGCCGGGCCGATCGCGGCCTGCCCCGGCGCGAGGACGACGCCGCCCCGGCCGTCGTCGACCAACAGCTTCCCGGCCCGGCAGAGCACCACCCGGGGGCCCGGCACCGCGAGCCGGACCGGCGGGGTGTCGGCGTCCAGCCGCACCCGGTGCAGCGCGAAGTCGTCGACGGGCACCGGCCAGCGGACCACCCCGGCCGACACCGGCTCCGGGGCCACCACCGGGTCGTCGAGCACCTCGAAGCGGAGCACCCGCAGCAGCTCGTCGACGTCCACCCGCTTCGGGGTCAGCCCGCCGCGCAGCACGTTGTCGCTGGCCGCCATGATCTCCACGCCGGTGCCTCGCAGGTAGGCGTGCAGGTTGCCGGCCGGCATCCAGATCGCCTCCCCGGGGGCGAGCCAGACGTGGTGGAGCAGCAGCGCCACCAGCACGCCGGGATCGGCCGGGTAGTCGGCGGCCAGCGCCCGGGCCAACTCCGCGTCCGGCCCGGCGGCCTGCGCCGCCAGCACGTCCGACACCAGGGCGGCCCGCCGCGCCGCCGGCCAGCTCAGCAGCAGCCGGACGGCCTCCCGCAGCCCCGCCGGGCCGCCACGCAGCGCCGCCACCACCGGCTCCAGCGCCGGTACGCCGAACGCGGCCAGCGCCGCGGCCGACTCCGCCGGGTCGCGGAACCCGCAGAGCGCCTCGAACGGCGAGAGCGCGACCAGCAACTCCGGCTTGTGGTGCGGGTCGGCGTAGTTGCGCTCGCCCGCCGGGCGCGCCGCGTCAGCCGCGTACCCGGCGCGGGCCTGCTCCGGGTCCGGATGGGCCTGCAGGCTCAGCGGACCGTCCGCGGCGAGCACCTTGAGCAGGAACGGCAGCCGGGGGCCGAACCGCTCGACCACCCGGTCGCCGAGCCAGCGCCCCGGCTCGGCGGCCAGCAGGTCGACCAGGCTCGCCGCCGCGCCGTCGCGCCGCACCGTGGCCGGTGCGCCCGGGTGGGCGCCCAGCCACAGCTCGGCCTCCGGCCCGGCGCTGGGCACCGGGCGGCCCTGCAACTCGGCGATCGCTGAGCGGGAACCCCAGGCGTAGTCCCGAATCGACCCGTACAACGGCTCCATGCTCAGCTCCCAGCGCGGGACTCGCCGGCTGCGGGCTCCGCCGCGTACGGTACGGGGGCGGGCCCCTGGTCCGGAACGGCCGTCGGCGCCGCGGCGCCGGTGCCCGCCCGCTCGGCGGCGGCCGACCAGATGTCCGGCTCCAGATAGATCACCCGGGCGATCGGGACGGCCCCGCGGATCCGCGCCTCGACGGCGTTGATCCCCCGGGCCAGGTCCTCGGCGCTCTCGCACGCCGGGACCGCGATCTTCGCGGCCACCAGCAGCTCCTCCGGGCCCAGGTACAGCGTCTTCATGTGGATGATCCGCTCGACCTCGGGGCCGCCGGTGACGGCCTGCTCGATCGCGGCCAGGTCCTTCGGCTCGGCGCCCTCGCCGAGCAGCAGGCTCTTGGTCTCGATCGCCAGGACGATCGCGATGGCCACCAGCAGAATGCCGATCATGGCGGTGCCGGCCGCGTCCCACCTGCCGTCGCCGGTGATCAGGGTCATCCCCACGCCGAACAGCGCGAACACCAGACCGACCAGCGCGCCGAGATCCTCCAGCAGCACCACCGGCAGCTCCGGGGCCTTGGCCCGGCGGATGAAGTGCACCCAGGACTGGCTGCCCCGGATGTGGTTGGACTCCTTGATCGCGGTCCGGAAGGAGAAGCTCTCCATCACGATGGCCGAGACCAGCACGACGACCGGCACCCAGTGCCAGCTCTTGATCGGGTGCGGGTCGGCCGCCTTGTGCCACGCCTCGTACAACGCGAACAGACCGCCGACGCTGAACAGCACGATCGACACGATGAACGCGTAGATGTAGCGCTCCCGGCCGTACCCGAAGGGGTGCTCGGGGGTGGCGGCGCGCTTGGCCCGCCGGCCGCCGAGCAGCAGCAGGCCCTGGTTGCCGGAGTCGGCCACCGAGTGGATCGACTCGGCCAGCATCGACGAGGAGTTGGTCAACAGGAACGCGATGAACTTCGTGATCGCGATGCCGACGTTGGCCAGCAGGGCCGCGACGATCGCCTTGGTACCGCCGTTGGCGCTCATCTCTCCGCCTCGATGCCGCACGTACTCACTGGTTCGCCAGCTCCTTCATTTCTGTGATGGCCGGAACCGCCATCGGGTCCAGTCCGTGTGCCAGGGCCAGGTAGACGGAGGCGAAGTCCGGCACCGCCACCAGCGAGGCGAGCCGCTCCAGCGCGGAGCCGCCCTCGGCGGTCACCACGTCGCAGCGCACCCCACGCCGCTCGGCGAGGGTCTGCACGGCGTCGGCCCGGCGCTCCTCGACCGCCAACGGCTCGTCGGTGTCGTCCTCGGCGTTGAGGCCGCCGTCGCGCAGCAGCACCAGCCGCAGCCGGGTGCCCTCGACCTCGGCCTCCTCCCGGTCGGCGAAGATGTCCCGCTCCCCCTCGGCGAGGCCGCCGAACACGCCGTCGAGCAGACCGACCCGGCCCCGGCCGGCCTCGCCGAGCGCCCCGCTGACCACGGGGTAGCGGGCGTTGGCCGACAGGGTGTCGCCGAACCGGCGGGCCGCCACGGTGGCCAGCGGCGACGAGCCCCAGACGATGGGGATCGACCCGGCCAGGCCGAGGGCCAGCGACTTCGCGGGGTTGACGAACGACTCGGCCGTGGGACGGCACCGGTCGGCGTCCGCGTCGAGCCGCGCCGCCGTCTCGGCCAGATCCGCCTCGTTGACCTTCACGAGCCCGAGCGTACGGGCGGCGAGCAGGACCGGCACGGTGAGCGCCCAGAGGCTGGCCCGGGCCGGGGCGCGGCGGGGCACCGGGATGAACGGCGCGCGGGCCCGCTCGGCCACCGACTGCAACCGCGAGTCGGGGGCGCCGACGGCGACCAGCCGGGCGCCCCGGCGGTGCGCGGCCTCGGCGGCGCCGAGCGCCTCGGGGCTGCGGCCGGAGGCGCTGACCGCGATCACCACGTCGGCGGCGCCCACCCAACCGGGCACGCCGGCGCTGCGGTGCGGGATGACCGGGACCGGGCAGCGCGGCCCGGCGACCGTGGCCAGCACGTCCCCGGTGCGCCCGGCCGTGCCGATGCCGGCGATGACGACCGCCCGGGGGCGTCCGTCGTCGGCGAGCGCGGTCAGGTTCGCCTCGGCCGCCAGGGCGGCGGACTCCCGGACCTGCGCCCCGGCGGAGGCGGTGAACCGGAGCATGCCGCCCGGGTCGTGCTCGGCGAGGCCGTCCGCGTCGTCCAGCAGGGACTCGTCGGCGTCGCGTCGGCCGCTGACTCCGGCCGTTCCCTCCATCACGGCTGCTGCGCGGGTCCGCCGCGCGCCTCGTCGAGCAGCAGCACCGGCACGTCGTCGCGCACCTCGAAGATCCGGCCGCACTCGGTGCAGGTCAGCGTCTGCGCTCCGGCGTCGTAGTCGAGCGGGGCGTGGTGTGTGTCCGGACAGGCGAGAATCTCGAGCAACTGCGGGTCCAGGGCCACGGTGCGGCTCCTTCCACGGGTGCGGGGCGGCGGTCGGCGGTGCCGACCGGCGCAGGCGATCTTATCGGCGAACCCGGTCGAGCACCTCGTCGCGGAGCGAGATCATCCGTTCCTCGGTCGGTGCCTCGACGTTCAGCCGCAGCAGCGGCTCGGTGTTGCTGGCGCGCAGGTTGAACCAGGCGCCGTCGGGAAAGCTCAGGGTGAGCCCGTCCAGCTCGTCGGCGGTCGCCTCCGGGTACGCGGCACGCACCTCGGCCACCCTCGCCGCCTGGTCGGCCACCGTGGAGTTGATCTCGCCGGAGGCGACGTACCGCTCGTACTCCCGGGCCAGCTCGGACAGCGGCAGGTCCTGCTCGCCGAGCGCGGCGAGGGCGTGCATGGCGGCCAGCATGCCGGTGTCGGCGAACCAGAAGTCCCGGAAGTAGTAGTGGGCGGAGTGCTCGCCGCCGAAGACGGCGTTGGTGCGGGCCATCTCGGCCTTGATGAAGGAGTGCCCGACCCGGGTCACCACCGGCTTGCCGCCGTGCTCGGCGATGATCTCCGGCACCGCCCGGGAGGTGATCGGGTTGTGGATCACCGTGGACCCGGGGTGCCGGGCCAGCTCGCGGACCGCCACCAGGGCGGTGATCGCCGACGGGGAGACCGGCTCGCCACGCTCGTCGATGACGAAGCACCGGTCGGCGTCGCCGTCGAAGGCCAGTCCCAGGTCGGCGCGGTGCTCGCGGACGGCCCGCTGGAGGTCGACCAGGTTCGCCGGGTCCAGCGGGTTGGCCTCGTGGTTGGGGAACGTGCCGTCCAGCTCGAAGTAGAGCGGCACGATCTCCAGCGGCAGCGCCGGCAGCACGGCGTCGCCGAGCACGCTGGGCACCGTCCAACCGCCCATCCCGTTGCCGGCGTCGACCACGACCCTCAGCGGCCGGATGCCGGAGAGGTCGACCAGCCCACGCAGGTGGGCCGCGTACTCCGGGCGCAGGTCGCGCCGCTCGGTCGCCCGCGTCGACGCCTCGGCCGGACGCGCGGCGCCGGAGTCGAGCAGCGCCTGCGCCCGGTCCCGGATCTCGGCCAGGCCGCTGTCCTGCCCGATGGGGCGGGCACCCGAGCGGCACATCTTGATGCCGTTGTACTTGGCCGGGTTGTGACTGGCCGTGAACATGGCCCCGGGCAGGCCGAGGATGCCGGAGGCGTAGTAGAGCATGTCGGTGGAGGCGAGCCCCAGCTCGATCACCGACCGCCCCTGCGCCCGGACGCCGGTGGCGAACGCCTCGGCCAGGGCCGGGCCGGTGGCCCGCATGTCGTGCGCGATCACCACCGCGTCGCCGGGCTCCTCGGCGGCGGCGAGCACCTGACCGAAGGCGACGCCGAGCGCCTCGGCCGCCCGCTCGTCCCACTCGTCCGGCACCGTCCCCCGGACGTCGTACGCCTTCACGATCCGGGACAGATCAGACACGGGTTCCGCTCCTTGGCCGCAGGTCCTCAACGAACCCGAGCGTATCGGAGCGGCCCCTGTTCCCCCGCCTCAGCCGGGGAGGCGGGGCATGATCGTCGTCGCGTCGCCCCCACCGGCGGGCGCGGGCGGCTCGCCCGGTCCGCGCGGCGCCGGCGCCCCACCCGGACCGGGTGCCCCACCCTGCCCCGGCGCCTCGGGCTGGCCGGGCTGCCGGGGCGGGACGCCACCGGCCGGGTACGTCGTACCGCCGCCGTAGACCCCGCCGCCGCTGACCGGCCCGGCGGCGGGCGGGCCGGGGCGGGCGCCGTACACCCCGCCGGACGGGGGCGCGGCCGGCCGCCCGTACACCCCGCCGGCGGGTGGCGCGGGCGGGGCTGCCGCCCCACCTCCGGAGCGGTACGTGGTGCCGCCCGGGTTGCGCGGCACCGGCACCGGCGGGTATGCGCCCGGGGGGTCGGCCGGCTCCTTGTCGGCTCGGGACCGGCGCACCAGCAGCACGATCAGGCCGATGCCCACCACGACCAGGCCGACGCCGAAGAGCATGAACACCGACAGGCCGCCGGAGTTCTCCTCGGCGGCGACCGGGGTGGCCGAGCCGGCCCGGCCGGCGACCGCGGCCAGGGTCGGGCCGTCGGCGTCCACCGCCTCGGTCGGCGCGACGGTCGGGCGCGGCGACGGCTTACGCGTCGGGGTGGGTGACGGGCTCGGGCTCTTCTTCTCCCCGACCACCCGGGCCGTGGTGGCGTCCCGGCCGAGGGCGCGGCCGACCGCGTTGGTCGCCGCACCGGCCAGTTCCAGCCGGCCGCCCGGCGTGCCCGCCCGGAACGCCACGCGGTAGCGCACCGTGAGGCTCTTGCCCTTGCACAGCGTGGGGTTCGCCGGCGTCACCTGGCTCGCGGTCACCGCGCCCCCGCCGCCGGAGACCGACACCGGCCACCACCGGCCGGCCATGGCCACCTGGACGGCGGCATGGTCCCCGGCGAGGCCGTCGAGCCGCAGCCCCAGCCCGGTGCGGACGAGCACGCAGCCCTCGGTGCGCTTGCGCACCTCGACGTTGACCGCCCCCGGCGAGCCGCCCGGCCGGAAGCTGTCGGTCGAGCGCACCCGCACCGAGTCGCCGTCGGCCAGCGCCGGCGTCGCTCCGACGGCCACGAGGCCGCCCAGCATCACGCAGACCGTCGCGAGCCGCGTCGCCTGCCGACGTACCGCCATGATCACCTCGCCGTTCCTCCCCGGGTGGGGTCCGCGGGTCAGGTTACTACCGGGTGCGGGACCCGGTCGTTCGTCGAGCGCTCCGTATGTGCTCCGCGTTACGGAACCCGGCGCCGACAGCCGCCCGAGCGGACGCCGTAGGGGCCGGCGGAGGTCGGGGCGAGCCGGACGGCGGCGGGCGGGGCGCCCCGGACCGGGCCGGGCAGGCGGCGGGCCGTCAGCGGGCGGCGGCCAGCGCCTCGCGGCAGAGCCGGTCGGCGGTGCGGGTGGTCTCCGGCAGCCGGTACCTCGGCGTGAGCGCGAGCACCCGGGCGCAGGCGTTGTCCAGGCCCATCCGGTGCCCGACGCTGACGAAGACCGGTTTCACCCCGTCCCGGGTGCGCAGCACCCGGCCCACCACCTCCCCGCCGTCACGCAGGGGCGACCAGGCGCCCCGCCCGACGGCCGGCGGCTCCCACTCGCCGACCAGCGGCGTCTTGCCCACCCCGATCGCCGGCAGCCCGGTGACCACGCCCAGGTGGCAGGCGAGCCCGAACCGGCGCGGGTGGGCCAGCCCGTGCCCGTCGCAGACCAGCAGCTCCGGGCGGACGGTCAGCTTCTCCAGCGCGTCCAGCAGCGCGGGCAGTTCCCGGAAGGCGAACAGCCCCGGGACGTAGGCAAAGGCGGGCCGCCCCACGCCGACCGCCCGGTCCACCACGGCCAGCGTCCGGGCATCCAGCACGGTGACGGCCGCCGCGAGCCGGTCGCCGCTCTCGGCGTACGCGACGTCCAGGCCGGCCACCGTCGCGGGCGCGGTGGGACCCGGCCCGACCAGGTCGGCGAGGGGGCGCAACCGGTCCTGTACGGCGAGCGCCTCGGCCTCGGTGCGCGGCCGGGAACCGGTCACCGCTCCCCTTCGGTCCTCACCGGGTTGGGGCCGGTCGAGGCCACAACCGGTCGACGTGTCGGTCATGGGGCGAGCCTGGCCCACCGTTCCCGAGGGCGCAACGGCCAACGCCGGGCGGCGACACACCCGGCCCGGCCCAGCCCGGGTTTTCGCACACCTGTCGGGTAACTTCTTCTGGTCCGAAATTCCGGTCATCGACAGGAGAAGCTCAGCGCATGGGCAAGAAGACGATCCACGTCTCCGACTTCAGCGGCACCGTTCTGCGGCCGGACGACGAGGTGGTCCGCGTCGTGGTGCTGGAGCACCCCGACCTGGTCGCCGGCCCCGTGCAGCTCGACGCCACCACGGCCGAGGTGGAGAGCATCGACGACGCCGCGCTGGACGTCGCGGTGGTGGAGATCCACGACCGCCACGGCGGCGGCGAGCCCCGCCGGGTGGTGCTGACCGCCAGCGAGTTCGACGCGATGGCCACCGACGTGCCGATGGCCCAACTGCTGAAGACCGCCGAGCGGGTCCGCCCGCCCAAGGCCCGCAAGGCCGCCGACAAGCCGGACTACGGCACCATCGAGTACGCCGGCAGGCCGCACCGGGGCCGGGTCACCGAGGAGGAGGCCCGGCTGGTCCGCGAGCAGCTCGACGAGGTCAACAAGCGGCTCGCCGACGCCGGTATCCGGCAGGTCGACCCGGCCGACCCCGAGCACGCGCTCCGCTACGACTTCCCCGCCGCGACCACCACGGCGGCCACGGCCTCCTGACGCCCCTGCCCCCGCCCGCCAGTGGTCAGGACGGCGGGCGGCGGCGCGCAGGGCCCCTCCCCCGCCCCGAGGACGCGGGAGGGGCCCTTCCTACTCCTGCGCGGCGGCGAGAGCCTCGGCGACGGTGGCCTCGACGGCGGCCCCGTCCACGCCGAGGCCGGTGAGCACGCCGGCGCCGTTCTCCAGTTCCAGCAGGCCCAGCAGGACGTGCTCGGTGCCGACGTGCTGGTGGCCGAGCCGCAGCGCCTCCCGCATGGTGAGTTCGAGTGCCTTTTTGGCGCCGCTGTCGTACGGGATCAGGTCGGGCACCGCCCCGGCCGGAGCCGGCAGGGTCACGGTCGCGGCCTCCCGCACCCGCTCCAGCGGTACGCCCTGGGCGACGATCGCCCGCGCGCCCAGGCCGTCGGGCTCGCTGAGCAGCCCGAGCACCAGGTGCTCGGGGCGGATCTCGGCGTTGCCGGCGGCGCGGGCGGCCTCCTGGCCGGCCATCACCACGTTGCGGGCCCGCGGCGTGAAGTTGCCGAACCCGCGGTTGGGGTCGAGGGTCGACGGCTCGGTGGACGCCCTCGGCACGAACCTCTTCTGTGCCGCCTGCTTGCTCACCCCCATGCTGCGGCCGATCTCGGTCCAGGACGCGCCCGAACGGCGGGCCTGGTCGACGAAGTGGCCGATCAGGTGGTCGGCGACGTCGCCGAGGTGGTCGGCCACCACGACCGCCCCGGAGAGCTGGTCGAGGGCGTCGGTGTGGGCCTTCTTGATCGCCGCGATGAGGTCGTCGAGCCGGATCGAAGTGGTCATCTGGACAGGATTCGTCATGCGTCAACTCTAGGTTGACGACGCCCCATCGTCAACCTCAGGTTGACGCAGGCAGTGCCGGGCCGGTCCTCTACCGCTAGACTGGCCGCGGGCCGTGACGGGAGGACGCCGTGCGCAGGTACACCTCGCTCGACGTGGACGAGGCTGGCCTCGCCCGGCTGGCGGAGATCGTCGGGCTGGTGGCCGACGATCTCGCCGCCGCCGCGCCACCGGCCACCGGGGACGGGCCCACCACCCCCGGCCGCGCGGCCGGGCGCCCCCGGGCGGCCGGCGGGTCACCGGCCGAGCCCGGGGAAGCAGTCGCCGCCGGGCTGCGCCAGCTCGCCGCCGAGACGCGACAGGTCGCCGACCTGATGCGGGTCGTGGCGGGCTCGGTGACCGCCATCGACGAGATCGTGGCGGAGCAGTTCGCCGCGCTGGCCCGGGACCGACCCGATGACCGGTAGCGGGCCGGCGGCACCGGCCAGCACCGATGCCGACCGCCGCTGGCAGTGGCTGACCGGCGACCGGCCCCCGGCGGAGGCCGGCGGGGACGCGCGGTGGTGGGAGGCTGCCCGCACGGCGCGGGCCGCGGCGGAGGAGCTCAGCCAGGTGCAGCGAGCCCTGCCCGAGCACTGGCGCGCGGGCGAGGGCCGGGACGAGTGCGACGAGCGGCTGCGCCGGCTGGTCCACCGCCTGGAGGAGGCCCACGAGACGTACCGGATCGTCGCGGAGGCGCTGGCCGCCCGCGCCGACGGCTGGACGCTGGCCCGCCGGACAGTGCGGGAGGCCGTCGCGCAGGCGCACCGCGCCGGGCTGGTCGTCGCGCCGGACGGCACGGTCACCTCGCCGACCACCGCCGTGCCGACCATGGCGGTACGGGCGCTCGCCCGTCGCCTCTCGGCCACCGTCGTGACGGCGCTGGCCCGCCTCGACGCGGTGGAGTCGCGGGCCGCCGACCTGATCGCCACCGTCTCGCCGCCGCGCTGACCCCGGCTCCCCTCGACCCGCGCGCCGGTGGGCGCGGGCCGGGATTCAGGGCCGGGCGAGCGCAGTCTGGACCATCTGGCGGCCCTGCTTGCGCCGGACCAGGATCCCCCGCCCGGGTGGCAGCGGGCGGGGTCGCAGGGTACCCAGGATCTGCCCCTCCTCCGGGCTGCCCGACATCATCAGGCCGGGCGAGCTCAGTTCCCGCAGGCGTTGCAGCACCGGGTCGTAGAGCGCCCGGGCGGCGCCACCCATCCGCCGGGCGACGATCAGGTGCAGGCCGATGTCCCTGGCCTGGGGCAGCAGCTCGACCAGGGCGGTGAGCGGGTTGTTGCCGGCCGAGGCGACCAGGTCGTAGTCGTCGACCACGAGGTAGAGGTCCGGCCCCCGCCACCAGCTCCGGTCGCGTAGCTGGGCGGGGGTGACGTCACCGCCCGGCAGCCGGTTGCGCAGGGCGGTGGAGATCGATTCCAGCGACTGGGCGAACACCTGGTTGGACGGGGCGAACTCGAGCAGGTGCTCGCTCTCGACGGCGTCGAGCAGCCCGCGCCGGTAGTCGGCGACGACCACCCGGGCCTGTTCCGGGGTCTGCCGCGCGACGAGCTGCCGGACGATGAGCCGGAGCAGGTTGGTCTTGCCGCACTCCGGGTCGCCGAAGACGACCAGGTGCGGCTCGGTCTCCAGGTCGAGCAGGACCGGGGCGAGGGTCGCTTCGTCCAGCCCGATCGGCAACCCGGCCGCCACCGGGCCGACCGCCCGCTCCAACTCGGCCACCGGCAGCTCACGTGGCAGCAACCGCACCTGCGGCGCCGGCGGGCCGGGCCACGCCCCGGCGACCCGTTCCACCAGCTCGGCCGTGGCGTCGGCGAGGTCCTCGACGTCCCGCCGGCCGTCGACGCGGGGCAGCGCGGCGAGCGACTGGAGCCGGTCCGGGGACAAGCCCCGGCCGGGCGAGTTGACGGGCACCTGGGCCGCCGCCCGGCGGTCGAGGTAGGAGTCGGTCGGGTCGCCGAGCCGCAGTTCCAGCCGGGTCCCGAGCAGGTCCCGCAACACGGGCCGGAGGTCCATCCACCGGCCGGCGCTGAGCACCACGTGCACCCCGAACCCCAGCCCGCGCTCCGCCATCCGGGTCACCACGGCCTCCAGCTCCTCGTACTCCTGGCGCAGGGTGTGCCAGTCGTCGACCACGAGGAACACGTCGCCGTACGGGTCGTCGGCGAACTCGCCGCCCGCGCGCCGCCGCCGGTAGCCGGCCATGGCGAGCCCGTGCGACCGGAACAGCGTCTCCCGCGCCTCCAGGACGCCCTCCACCTCGGCCACCGTCCGGCGGACCGTCTCGGCGTCCCGCCGGCCGGCGATCCCGGACAGGTGCGGCAGCCCCGTGAGGCCACCCAGGGCGCCGCCCAGGTCGAGGCAGAAGAACTGCACCTCGCGCGGGGTGTGGGTGAGCGCCAGGGCGGCGACCAGCGTCCGCAGCAGGGTGCTCTTGCCGGACAGCGGCGCGCCGACCACCACGACGTTGCCGCCGGCGGCGGAGAGCTCGACCACCAGCGGGTCGCGGCGCTGCTCCCGGGGGTTGTCGACGACACCGACGGGGACGGTGAGCGGGGCCCGGTGATCCCGTTCGAAGGGCCGCAGGCCGTGCTCCGGGTCGACAGCCAGCGGCCCCAGCAGCTCGCCGATGCCCGGCGACTCGGCCAGCGGCGGCAGCCAGACCTGGTGCGCGGGCGGCCCGACCTCCCGGAGCCGGGCCACCAGGATGCTCGTGACGTCCCGCCCGGCGAGCTCCATGGGCAGCGGCTCGCCGTCGCGGTCGCGGGCACCGAGCGGGCCGGAGACGTACGTGGCCCGGAACCGGGTCATGGTGGTGCTGTCCGACTTCAGGTAGCCGTGCCCCGGCGCGTTCGGCAGCTCGTACGCGTCGGAGTTGCCCAGCACCGCCCGGCTCTCCATCGCGGAGAACGTCCGCAGCCCGATCCGGTACGACAGGTGGATGTCGAGCCCGCGCAGCCGGCCCTCCTCCAGCCGCTGGCTGGCCAGCAGCAGGTGGATGCCCAGCGACCGGCCGAGCCGCCCGATCTGCACGAAGACGTCGATGAAGTCGGGCCGGGCGGTCAGCAGCTCGGAGAACTCGTCGCAGACGACCAGCAGCACCGGCAACTCCCGCAACGGCCGCCCGGCCGCCCTGGCCTGCTCGTAGTCCCACCAGCTACCGCAGCCGGCGGCGCGCAGCAGCTCCTGCCGGCGCTGCACCTCCCCGGAGAGCGCGTCGGCCATCCGGTCGACCAGCGAGAGGTCGTCGGCGAGATTGGTGATCACGGCGCTGACGTGCGGCAGCTCGCTCAGCGCCGCGAAGGTCGCCCCGCCCTTGAAATCGATCAGGACGAGGTTGAGCCGGGCCGAGGAGTGCCGGGCCGCGAGCGCCACCACGATGGTCCGCAGCAACTCGCTCTTGCCGGAGCCGGTGGCCCCGATCAGCAGCCCGTGCGGCCCCATCCCGCCCCGGGCCGCCTCCTTGAGGTCGAGCAGCACCGGCGCGCCGGCCGGGTCGACGCCGATCGGCACCCGCAGGTGCTCCGCGCCCAACGGCGCGTCGGCCCCGGCGTAGGCGGACAGCGCGCGGTAGTCCGGGAGGCCGAGGGTGGTCAGCAGGTCGTCCGGCCGTTCCCCGGGCTGCCGCCGGCCGTCCGGGGTGGTCCCGCCCGACCGGACACCCGGCTCCGCACCGGCCCACGCCTCGGCGATCAGCGCCACCATCGCGGCCACGCCCTCCGGGCCCGCGCCGCCAAGCGCGGCGGCGGGATCGGCGGCGCCGGGGGCCAGGTCGGGCAGGGCGATGCGGAAGGTACGCCGGCCGTGCAGGGCCCAGCCCGGCAGGTTCATCGGCAGCCGGGCCGCCTGGTCGGGGTTGATCCGCGACTCCTGCGGCTGGGACAGCCGGGTCTCGATCCGGGTCTGGGGAAGTTCGAGCAGTTCCTCGGGGATCACCCGCCAGCTCCGCTCGACCACGGCGACGTGCACGCCGTACCCCAGGCCCTTGTTGGCCAGGTCGACCACCCGCGCGGTGAAGTCGGGCAGCAGGGTGGCGAAGTCCTGCCAGCGATCCACCACCAGGAAGACGTCCGGGTGCGGGCCGGCGCCGAGGGTGGCCCGGCTGGCCCGCAGGCTCGACGGCGACTCCAGCCCGTGCCGGCGGAACAACTGCTTGCGGCCCAGCACCTCCTGTTCCAGGTCGTCCAGCAGCTTGGCGACCTCGGCGACCTGGTCGTCACCGAGGACCTCGCGGACGTGCGGCAGCCTGCTCATCGACCCGAGCAGGTTCCCCCCGGACTCCAGGCAGTAGAACGCCACCTCGTCGTGGGTGTGGGTGAGCGCGAGCCCGCCGATGACGGTCCGCAACAGGGACGTCTTGCCGGTGCCGGTGCGCCCGACCACGAGGAGGTGCCCCTCGGCGGAGGCGAGGTCGAGCCAGACCGGCTCCCCGGCGGGCTGGTCGACCCGGTGGGCCTGGCCGACCGGCACCCGCAGCAGCCCGCGCCGCCGCCAGTCGACCGCGCAGAGCTTCACGTCGTCGGTGGGTTCCAGCGCACCGAGCAGGTCACCGAGCCGGAGGGCCCGCTGGTCGCGTCGCGGCCACTGGCGGTGCTGCCCGTCCCGGGACAGCGCGATGTGGATGTCGTCGCTGACCTGCCCGAACTGGCACGGCGACTGGGTGGTGGTCCGCCGGGGCAGCTCCATCCGCACGTACCGGGCCAGGTCGTCGGGGGTGATCCGGCCCTGGCCGGTCAGGTCGGCGGCGCCGGTACTCAGCCCCTGGATGACCGTCTCCGTGAAGGCCGAGCGACGCCCCGGGGACGTCTCGGACGCCGGCCGGCCGTCGTCGGCCCGCTCCACCGAGTTGGTGGCGGTGATGACGTACCGGCCGTTGCCCGCGTGCAGCTCGCCGTCGATGGCCAGGTCGTCGACGGTCTTCAGGCCGTGCCCCTCGAACGCCCCGCTGTAGCAGCAGTCGAGTAGGAGCACGGAGCTGGCCGCGTCGGACTCGTCCAGCAGTTCCCGGATGAGGGACGCGGACACGGACGTCGACAGCAGGCGGTCCCGTTCGGTGTTGGCCACCGCCAGGTAGAGCCGGCCCTTCTTGCCGCTGCGCAGACCGTGGCCGGAGAAGTAGAGCAGGACGAGATCCTCCGGGCCGGCGGCCCGCAGCATCGCCTCAAGGGCCCGCTCGATGGTGCTCTTCGACTCGTTCTCCAGCAGTTCGGTGTGGTCGAAGGCGCCCACGTCGGGGTCGGCCAGCAGGCTCAGCAGGTCCCGCGCCTCCTGGCGGGGCGAGAACAGGTTGCTCAGCGACTCGTCGATGTAGCGGTCGTTGGCGATCAGCAGGGCCCGTCGCTGTCCCACCGGTCAGCCCCGGGGTGACCCGCCCCGGGCGGCACCGGCGCCGTCGGCGGACCCGGGGGGCAGCGCGGCGGCGCCAGCCGTGGCCCCCGGGGGCAGCGCGGCGGCGGACGCCCCGGCGCCGGGGTCCGCGCCCAGCAACGCGGCCAGTTGCGTCACCAGTGCCTCGTCGACCTTCGTCGACCCGCTGATCACCAGCTCGCCGTCGCCCCGGCGCAGCCGGATGGAACGTGCCTTCGCCCGGTCGGCGTAGGCCACCGCGATCAGCGCGATCGTCCGCATCGTGGTCGCGGAGAAGACGCCGCCGACCACCAACATGCCCAGCTCCCAGGCCTGCTGGGACTTGCCGTGGGTGGTGACCGGGGACTGGGCGTGCGCGACCCGCAGCCCCCGCACGGTCCGTAGATCCTCCGCGAGCCCGTGGGCCAACTCGTCGACCCGTTCGGCGGAAACGGCCGCTGCTGGCTCCACCAGCAGGGAAAGCTCGGACACGCGCACCTCCCGGACGACGAGTGTCTACATTCAACACCACCCGGGCCAACGCAACCGCCCCACCGGCGCGGCGCCCACGCGGCCACCACACGACCCGGTGCCGGCTCCGGCGGCTCAGTGCCGCTGCGCGGGCGGTGCGGTCGCCACCACCGCACGGCCGTATACGGTGTCCGGTGCGGCCGGCGAGCGGGCGGGTGAAACTCGGGCAGACCGCCCCGGGGTGCGGTCCAGCTGTGGGAGGGGTCGGGGTCATGCGTCTTCACGTGGGCTGCGCGATGTGGACCCACAAGTCATGGCAGGGGCGGCTCCTGGCGCATCCCCTTGCACCGCACGAGCGCCTGCGTCACTACGCCGGTTGGTGCACCGCGGTCGAGGGAAACACGACGTTCTACGCGACCCCGGCCAGGGAGACCGTGGCGTCGTGGGCGCAGCAGACCGACCCCGACTTCCGGTTCGTACTCAAGCTGCCCAAGCTCATCACGCACGAACGCCGGCTCACCGACGTCGACGAGGCGGTCCGGGGCTTCCTGGACGCGATCGAGCCACTCGGACCGCGGGCCCACGCCCTCTGGATCCAACTGCCGGGATCGTTCGCCCCCACCGACGTCCCCGCGCTCGCCCGCTTCCTGCGCCGGCTCCCCGAGTCCCACCGGTACGCCGTGGAGGTTCGTCACCCCGCGTTCTTCGACGACCCCCGCTCGACGCGGCTTCTGGAGGACGCGCTCACGACTGCAGGTGCCGAGTGGATCCCGTTCGACACCACCGCGTTCTTCCGCAGCCCGCCGACCAGCGACGCGGAGCGGGAAGCGTGGACCAGGAAGCCGCGCATGCCGCTCCGGTCGCTCGCGCTCACCGACCGGCCGATCGTCCGGTACCTGGGCCGCGACGCCGCCGCGCAGACGATCGAGGGCTGGCAGCACTGGATCGACGTCGCCGTCGAGTGGCTGCGCGAGGGTCGCTCACCCACCATGTTCATCCACACGCCGGACAACGCCGACGCGCCCGTACTCGCCCGCCGCTTCCACGACGACGTCCGGGCGCGCGCACCCGAACTGGATCCACTGCCCCAGCCGATACCGGTCGAACCCCTGACCCTCTTCTGACCGCTGCCGGTTGCCGCCGACCGCCCCGCGCAGGGCGCTGTCGACGGTGGCCGAGCAGGCGCTTCACATGTCTCCCGCATGGCGGTGGCGCGGCAGAGAAAAGGACAGAGCCGCAGCCATCAAGGTGGCGCAGGAGGAACGGGGCACTCCACGGGCAACCGGGACCGGCGGGCTGAAAAGAAGCTGCGCGCCCTCTCTGATAGAGAGAACGCGCAGGTCATTGCTGGTGCGCCGCCAGGGACTCGAACCCCGAACCCGCGGATTAAGAGATTGATCTTGGTCGAGCCCTCGGGTCCATGTCGGTCGCTGGAGTCCACCTGTTCATGTTCATGGCCCTGCATTTCCAGGACGGCGTCCCGCTCAGTCCATCCGTTGCGAACCTGTCCCTGGCGGCGGAGCACCCGGTGAGCACCCACTAATGAGCCGGCGCAGGCGTGGCTGGCCACGCTCGCTGATTACGGCCGGACCTCGGGTCCGCTGTTCGTGTGCATCGATCGGCACGGCGGGGCTCGGCCGGGTACCTACCGGGCGGGCAGCGCCGACGGCCGGCTCACCGGCCAAGCCGTCGCGCTGGTCGTGGCCCGCACCGACACCGCCGCTGGCCTCGACCCGAAAGCCGCCTGGTCCGGGCACTCTCTGCGGCGAGGATTCGCCACCGAGACCTACCGGACCGGAGCGGATCCGCTAAATCGCCCGGGCCGGTGGATGGAAGGACGGCTACGCCACCCTGCTCGGCTACATCGACGACGTCGACCGCTGGCAGGCCAAACTAGCCCTACCAGCGGTTCATTTCGGCCACCGTACGGCGCGGACACCGGCACTATGCTGGCTCGAGTTCCGGTGCAGGATCCAGACCGTCCGGCGCACAGCTTGGACGGGGAAGGTCACGTGTCCAACATGGTCGAACAGACCATGATTGACTCACCCGAGCGAGACGGGGCCTCTCTTCCAGCACCCCACTCGCCGGATTGGGACCAGTTTGAGGACGCACATGAACCTGAGGGCGACGCACTACGGCTACGCATACCAGGACCTCATCACTGGCATCGCCCTTGTCGACCTGGTGCTTGGCACCGCCGAACACATCACGGTCGACACCAAAGGGTTCACTGGCGACCGGTTCGACGACCTGACTATCGCCTACAGGACCGGTCGGCGACTCCGTATCCAGATCAAGCACACGACTCTGGACCGCGAGCTGTCGAAGGACAGCTTTTCCGGGGACGGGAGGAGTCTCCGGCTCGACTTGCTGTTCGGCGCTCTCCTATCCGACCTTGACCAGCACCCCGGCACTACGTACCGGGTCATCGTCCGCGACGGCAACCCGGATGAGGACCTCGCCGTCGTGCTAAAGCCCGTTGACGCGGCAGGCGACCCTGGTCACCCGCTGCCGGGCGTCGCCACCCGCAGGTTCAAGTTCAACCCGACGGCCCTCCAGGAACTTGAACCCTGGAAGACGCGCCTTGCCGGTCTCACTGAGGATCGGATCCGCACGGCGTGCGAGCACCTCACGATCGACACCAGCGCCCCGGCTTCGACGCTCGACTTCTCCGCGCCCGGTCTGGCTGAGCGCGCGCTCCTACGTCGCGTTATCGAAGAGCTCGGCGCTGGCCGCACCCCTAACACCAACATTCGACCCGAGTATGCGGCGCTCGCCTTGGCTCATGCAGCCACTGGCGCCCGCGCACTCGACGGGAACGTCGCGCGGGAACACGTTCTACCCCAAGTCGGGCTCACCACCGACTTCGGTGCCGTCGCCGAAGGACACCCCATCGAACCGGCCATCGTCGTGCCCCGGGCCGGCGCTACCGCCGAAGTGCGTAAGCATGTCGACGCCGTCGCCCCCGCCGGCGGCCGCGTCGTCGTTACCGGAGAACCCGGTGTCGGCAAATCCTGGCTGTGCGAACAACTCGCAGACACCTACCGCGACGAAGGCTGGATTGTTGCCCGGCACCACTGCTGGCTCGGTGCCACCGACATCAACCGAGAGGAACGCGTCCTCACCGACGTTGTCATCGGAAGCCTTCTGCGGCAGCTCGAACAGATCGTGCCCGAAGCCACCACAGACCTGCGGCCCAGGTTCGCCGCTACCCTGGAAGCGCTCACCGTCGCAGTGCAGGCATGCCGCGAGACGCGCCCCGGGCAGAGCGTGCTTCTTATCGTCGACGGTCTCGACCACGTTGACCGGGTTCTGGGCCGGCGTACCAGCCGGAAGACGGACCCCTCCCGCCTACTGGTTGACCAGCTTGCCGCCATCGACCTCCCGCCCGGCGTTTGCATGCTCATCGCGAGTCAACCAGGTTCCCACCTCGCGAACGCAGCACCCGCGGCCGGGGACCTCGTCCAGATGCCCCGCATGTCGTGGGAGGAGATCTGCACTCTCGCGACCAAGCATGGGCTGCTCACCGAGCCCGGGGGGACCGAGCCGCTCGATGATGACGACGAACGCGCCATCGTCGATCTAGTCCACGGCCGTTCCGGCGGCAACGCGCTCTACGCCACCTACCTGTGCCGGTACGCGACCCGCACGTCACCGCTCGACGACGGCGCAGCGCCGGGCACGGTCAACGACATCATCCACCGGCTGGCGCGTGTCCCCGACACGGCCACTGACATCGAGGCGTACTACGAGTACCTGCTTGACGCCATGACCGACGACCAGTTGTTCGCCATCGGTATCCTCGCGCTGTGCGACTTCGCGCTGTCCGCGGACGAGCTCGGCGAACTGCTTCCCCCAATGGTGAAGACGTTGTTGGCATCCGCTCTCAAGACGCTCGCACCCGTGCTGAACTCGCAACCCGGCCTCGGTGGCCTGCGCATCCATCACGAAAGCCTTAGCCGGCACATCCTGCGCGGCAAGGACGACGAGTGGGTCGCGTCCATCCGTGAGAGCGCGGCGGCGTGGCTCGCGGCTCGCGGGTTCTTCACCGACGCGCGAGCGTTCCGGCACCTTCCCGAGCTCCTCGCGCGCTTGGACCGGTACGACGAACTGAAGGAGCTCATCCAGCCGGGGTTCGTCGCCGAAAGCATCCGCGCGTTACAACCGCCGGAGGCGCTGCAGCGGGTCGTCGGGATCGTTGCTCGTGAAAGCGAAGCACGGCTCGACTGGCCGACGCTGATCACCTGCGTCGAGACCCGCAAGTCAATCGACACTTACGAGACCGAGTCGCTAACCGACTCGATTGTCGAGTACGCGGACGTCGTGGTGGCCATCGTCGGTGCCGACGTCGTAGCCGAACGACTCATGTACGAAGGACGGCCCACATTCCCGTCACGGTGGGGGCTCCGCCTCTGTGAGTCAGTTGATCGAGCCGGAGCCGCGGCTCCGTGGAAAACGTACATCGACGCCCGAGAGTCCGAATCGAAACGCGAACGCTCCACCTACAGCTCGGACGGCGATGGCGCACTCCACCTGGCAATCCAGCTCGGTGCGCTCCGCCTCCGCAATCAGCGTGGTGACGTCCCGCCGGACCTGGCCGAACAGGTTGCCGAGAACCTAGAACTCGACCACGACGCGTCCCTTGAAGATCTGGTCGACGTGTTCACCGCCGGTCTCCCGGCGGGGTTCATGCCGGATGTTGCGGCGGCGATGACCGACCCCGACAAGGCAGCTCGGGTCTACCTGGCACTCGCCAACCTCGCCGCAGCCGGGACACCCGGCCTACCCGATCCGGCCGACCTCGCCCGGCAGGCGTGGGGGCTTGCGCCGGCACTCGACATCGTCGGGTACCTGAACCACGGCATCCCCGCCGGTGACGTTCTCGCAGGGCTGGGAACCATCGACCTTGACGCGGACATCCAGGCCGCCACCGACGCCATCCTCGGCCATCGTTCCGCCAACTACGGCAACATCCAGCGGTGGCTTTCGCTCCTCACGCTCGCCCACGCCCTCGACCGGAGCATCCCGCTCAAGTACGCCAGCCAGCTCGCGGGCGTCGGCTTCTATCGCGCCTGGCTGCGGTACGCGGTGGCGACCATCTGCGTCGCAGAGGACGTCGCCGCCGGCCTCACCACGGCAGAAGCAGCCTCCACGGCCGTCCAGGTCGCGCTCGCGGACCTCGCGGCTGAAGCACACCCGTTCACCGGTGACCCGCGGGCGTGCGACCTGTATTCCATTCACTCGCTCGTTCACAAGGTCGTCGAGAGCTCCCTCATCGTCGTCCAAACCAGCGATCTCGACCCGGTGCTCGCCCACCTCGTCGCCATCGGCGACGGCACCACCACCACGACCAACTTCGGACTGCCCGAGAATGGGCCCCTCGCAACCAACGACCTCCTCGAAATCCTGTCTCGCGTTTCCGACCACATCGGCGTCGGCGCCATCCACGCCCTGATCAAGGTCATCAGGGACCGACGCCGTGACACCAACACCCAGTACAGCATCACCGCCGGCTTCGAACTCGCGACCGCCCGCATCTGCGTCGCCGCCGGCGCGAAGGATGAAGCCGACGAATGCTGGCGCCGCGCCTGTCTACTCCTGGCGAGCTACGGCGGACATAAAGACCCCACCATCTTGGAAATCATCGACAGCATCCACGACATCGCCGACGTCGACATCGACGCTGCGCGCGCATGCCTAGAGAAGCTCGTCGATCTCGTATACCTGGTGCGGCAGCACACCAACGGCCGCGGCACCTCAGGCTTCGTGACCCGGTGGTGGGAGGAGGCTGCAACCATTGATCCGATTGCTGTGGGCATCGACGGCGCGGACACCCTCCTCGCCATGCTTGGGTTCGAGGACGTACGCGCGTACACCGCACACACGCACCTACTCGAAACCCAGGTCATGGCTGCGGACCCAATCGTCCTGGCGGCCCTCCGACTCACCGTCGGGACGGGCTGGCGTCGCCCGACCACGGACCTTGAGCTCCTCACCCGGCTCGCGAATGAGCTCGGCAGGAGCCCGCAGACGGACGTGATGCTCGCCATCGTCGCGAACAATGTCGCGGCGACCTACGACGACCAGCCGATGCTGTACTCCAGCGATCAGCCCAAGTCCGCGGTGACACCGGAGCTTGTCGACGCAGTCGTCCGATTGGGTGGCCCAGCTTTCCTGGCCCGGACGCCGCGCCCGGAGCAGAAGCGGAACAGCGCATGGGACTCCAGCCCGAAGCCTGACCCGCTGGAGTTGCAGAAGCGGCTCGTGAGTGACCAGCGTCCCGTCGTCCTCGATGGCCGGGCGGGTGCGATACTCGCGGCACGCGAATTCGACAACCAGCGGTATCGGGACAATGCGGTTCCCAGGTGGAACCTCGACGCGGTTACGAACGCCATCGGATGGCGCATCATTGAAGCGACCCTGACCTCTGGTGCAGAGGCGGGTATCGGGCTAGTTGACGACGTCGCCCGTGAGGTGTCCCGGTTTTCCGATAACGAGGTGTTCGCTGGTCTTGGCGAGGGCCTCGCCGCCCGCTGCAACGGCACCAGCGACGCGTTGAGGACGGTCGCGAGCTACTGTCTCACGCTCGCTTACATCCGTATCCGCGGCGGAGGCGGGTGGCGCTCGTTCGCCGGACGGGAACGTGTAAACCTGTGGACCACAGCACAAGAACTGGATTCGGTTACCGCGGAGAGGACGCTGGCGACGGCGGTCGCCGAGACGGTTGATTCAGATGCGCAGCGTACGTACGGGGTGACGCAGGCTGTGGTCGCAGCGTTCGCTTCGGCGCCGACCGGCGCGCCTGGTGGTACGGCGGTCGAGTGTTGGGAGGCTGCGTTCCCGGTCATTCAGCATCGGCTTCCGGGGATCGCGGAACGGGCCGGTCACACGTACCGGCCGACCGCGGCCCCTGACTCACAGGAGGCGTTGGAAGTTGCCATGGCGACGCTTGCGTTGGCGACGATCTCGCAGCCGCTGCGCGCGGACCTGCGACAGACGCTCATCGCCACCACCCTGCTCGTGACGTGCCGGCCGAGGATCGGGCAGGCGGCACTCGTCCACGTACTGCGGGCAGGGTTGGATGCAGGCCGAACCACATGGCTGTTGGACGTCGTACGCGCCTGCCTGCCGATTGGCGAGCTGACTGATGAGATGGCGGCAGAGTTAACGCGACTGGCAGGGACGGATTGGCTATCGGTGCGCGCGCTCGCGGACCAGATCCTCGATGCACACGGACGTCCGGTTCCGCACCCACCGACGACCGAACCGGCCCCGAAGGTGCGTGCCGCCTTTCACGACCTCATGAAGGAGCGCGAATGACGTCGGCGACACCGGAGGAGCGGGCTGACGGTCTCATGACCCTGTTTCTCGATGACCGCCTCGAGGATGCGAAGGAGCCCCCGGGACTGCGTGACGCAATCGTCGAGCGGCTTGTCGGGCAGGTCGACGACATCGGGAAACGTTTCGGCGAGCAGATCGACCATCTACGATCATCGTGGGCTAAACGGATGCCGGACGCGTACCTCGCGGACGAAGAAGTCGTCGAAAACGAACTGCAGGCTACTGCTGCCGGCATCCGGACGGCGCGAGCGCTAGAAGGAGTCCTATCAGACCCCCGACGATTCGAACAGACTCTTGCGCAACGCCTGGCACCGAACGCGCGATGGGCGCTACGCGGCGAAGCATCGAGGGTCCCCCGGCCCTCAACCCGAGCCAGCGTGCTCAACTGGTCGCTGACACCCATTCCTTGGATCGAAGACAACGCTGAGTGGCCCCCCGCCGGCGCAATCGCTCTCGCGGGTATCCGGCAACTCGCCGGTGCAGACGGCGAGCCGGTACGCGTCAGCGAGGAGCCGTACAAAGGATGGGTTCAACTTGCCATGTTCGAGCGGCAAGCAACACTCGCCACCCGCTCCCCCGACATCGCAGCCCGGCAAATACTCATCGCAACCGGAATCGAGGCGTGCGGTGGACGGCCGCCCGTCGACAGCATGCCGCTCTCCCGCGCCACACCGTACCCGTGGGCCGTCGGCTACAAACACCTCGCACCCAATCTCGACGCCGAACGAGCCCGCATCGCCCTCAGTTCCACCCGAAGACCCCTCGCCGCACTCATCGACTACGAGGGACAACCGGGCGCCCCGGCGCATGACCGTGGAGTTGGACTCCAACGCTTCACACTCGTCCCCCGGATCGAAGTCATCGCTCTCCTCGGGCTCCGCCCCGAAACACCAGCACTACGTCACGTCCTCGTCGACGACAACGGCACAGCAATTGTCGGCCGGCAATGGCGCGGCTTTCTCATCCACGATGGCAGCTATAGCCCACTCGAACCAGCCATCCACGGAGCCGACCTAATCCTCCGCCCCGACCTTTACGAAACCCTCGTAGACACCGTCGGTAAGGATCGACATTCCCTCGGTGTGAGCGTAAGCCATTCCGAGAACGCCCCATCACCCGGCCCACCAAAAGGCAGCGATTGACGGATCTGGCCTCTCCATATTGAGCCCTTTTCATCGTGACGGGGCTGGTCACGGACGGTGGGGCAGGGCAGGGATCCACGTAGGACGAGGCTACCGGTAAGACAGCAGTCGACCAAAACCCGATGCCCCAACCGGAAGCCTCGCTGTGTTGTCTTACCCTGCCGCGATTCCCCTGTCCAACCGCACCCTCAACCGCCTGTCGGACCTGATCCGCGGCCACCGCGTCCACCGCGGAAGCAGATGGCGACGTCTGAACCCCGGACGGCAGGCGCTGCTGGTCCTGGCGCACCTGCGCAACGGCGACACCTTCTCCCGCCTCGCCGCCGGCTTCGCCATCGGCACCACCACCGCCTGGAGGTACGTCCGCGAGGCGATCAACCTGCTCGCCGCCCTCGCCGACGACCTCAACGCCTGCGCCACAAGAGCAGCACGACTGGCCTACGCCATCCTCGACGGCACCCTCATCCCCATCGACAGAGTCGCCGACCAGAAGCCCTACTACTCGGGCAAACACAAACGACATGGCGTGACCGTGCAGGTCGTCGCCGACCCCGCCGGACGACTGGTCTAGGCCTCACCCGCCCTACCCGGCGCGGTCCACGACCTGACCGCCGCGCGGACCGTCGGCCTCGTCGACGCCTTGACCAGCAGCGACGTGATGACGTTCGCGGACAAGGGATACCAAGGCGCCGGCGGCACGATCCGGACCCCGTTCAAGCGCCACCGACACCGGCCCCGCTTGTCGCGGCGGCAGAAGGCCGTCAACCGAGGCCACGCCCGCATCCGAGCGGTCGGCGAGCGTGCCGTCGCCACCCTCAAAGGCTGGAAGATCCTGACCAAGCTGCGCTGCTGCCCACGACGCGCCACCGCGATCGTTCAGGCCATCCTCGTCCTACATGCCGTCGAGAACGACCGCTACTCAGAATGAAAAGGGCTCAGTGGTAGGAACAATCAATCCTGCCTCATCACGGTCGGGAGCCAGTTCGGCGCAAGGCTCCGCTAGGGGAGTAGCGCTTTCGAACCGTTACACCAGATGATTGCGGGTCCAAAGTAGAAGATCCGTGTACGCCGCGATGGCGGCATACAGATCCTCGCGCAATCCGGCCATCGTAATTAGTCGAGATTCACGAGTCCGGCGGTCCACTAGTTGCCACTCAACTCGTCGGGTCTTGCCTGGTCCGTCAGGGCGCGGATAAGCATCACCAATGACACGTATTATGCTTCCGTGTGCCAACTCGTTTCGACGCCTCACAGCACCGTACAGCGCCTCGCGCGGAAAGTTGCTGCTTGCTTCCAAGTAGCCACCACTCGACAGAAGCGACTCTACACGACTTAGTCGTTTTCCGATCATCCACTGGTCTATCTCACGTTGACGCCTTTCGGGATCGCTTGGCCTTTCTAGCTGGAGGATAACGTCTCCGAGAAGATCTTCTAAGACAGTGCTCTGAGTTATAACGAGACCTCGCCGTTCATCAAGTGCGCTGCGTTCAGCAACCTCTTCCCAGTCAAGGTCGGCCGCATCCTGGAATGATAGGAGAAGGTCGTAGTCGGAGAAGACGTTCAAAGGTTCGTTCGAGCCGTCGTCAAACGACACCTCCACAACTTCAACCGACATCTCCTCGAGGGCTCGGATGCTGTCCTCTTCCAGCATCCCGGCATAAACCCAGTCAACGGCGTACGAACAAGCAAGGTCGGGATAATCTGGCGTTCGAAAGTGGCAGCGCCAACCATTAGCGCTGGGAACTAACTCCGAACTCCCGCGCTGTACGTCGCCATGCCGTGGGCACCGCATGTGTGCGACGGATGGAACCGCTTGCCAGCGACGAAGTAGTGCGACTTGCTCAGGAGCAAAGGGTGCATGCACCTTTGGCGTGTGGGTCGGAAGTCCCAGAACTATTCGAAGGGCCACGCGATATCTCCACCATCTCGAACCGAAAGGCCAACTCGGTGCAAAGCTGCCGCTACTCCTAGCCTGCCGTAGCACCACCATCGTGTGTAGCTGCCTATGCCACTTGGACTTCGTTGATCTAGCAATATACCAAGCTTATCGAGGGCGTTTCGGGAGCCAGGAAAGGCAGGGATCGGTTCGGTGGCTCGTCGTCAATGATGAAGTCGCGGCGTTCGCTTCGGATCTGACTCCTCGGATCTCGATGTCGTCGAGTAGGCCGCATCGCGGCTGATGTCGAGGGTATGCGTCGGCGGCCGAGTTGAGCCTCCAGCATCTGCACCGGGCTGTCGTTGCTCATGTCGCAAGCCGCCTGATAGCGGCGATGGCTGCGCGACCGTGCTGGCGGTCGTCGACAAGCGGATGTAGCAGTTCAGCGGATGCTGCCGTGCCGACCTCGCCTAGGACTTGAATGATGAAGCCTGTCCGGTCAAAGAAGGCGTGGGGGTGGGGGAACAGCGAGATGAGCTGGTCTTCATGATGGAGACTCCACTCGCAGATGAGCCGAACGTCGGTGCGGCCTGTCTCGATCATCCTCTTGATGAGTGGCAGCTCTTCTGGCTCGCGATAGTGGTCCGATCCAGTGATCCAGAAGAGCGCATCTGCGGCTGCGGGTAGAGCTTCCGTGCGGAGCTTCGCCCAGCTCGCCGCGTAGTTTTTGGTCGGGTCGACTCGGTGGGTCTCAGCGCGGTAGGTCCAGAACAGGATCTCGCCGAGGATCTCCCATGCGCGAGAGGCGTCATTCTTGGGTTCAGCAAGTTGCGGCGGCTCCGCTACGTACTGAGCCCAGCCTTTGATGCCAACTCGGTAGTTCGCGGCGGTCTCTTGCACCCCCGGCCCTACTATCAAGCGTGTCGCCCAACGCTCGAACGCCGGCAACGTCGAGGGGTCTTCAAGTTGGATTAGGTCTCTCAGCAGAGTGTCCATGAAGAACGTCGAAGTCTCGTCGGCGAATGCAGCAATCGTTAGCAGTTGCGCTTTGGCAGAGCTTTCCAGTTCCTCGATCGCCGCCCAATACGGGGCGGCGATTGGATCCTCGAACTGGCTGCTGTAAATCCCGTAAGCCGCATTGCTGCTTGCTTTCGTTCTCGGCGATTGAATGATGGCTTGGATGGCGTCACTTACGAAGCCGTGATCATTTTGGTCCTCGATAAGCCCAAAGGAGTACATCGTTTCCACGAGCTGACTGGAGATGAAGATGTGCTTGGGCTCGAACTCCAAAAGCTGACCGATGATGTCATCGCGTATCGGACCGCCCTCGACCGTCTGCGAGTACCGTCGTACGGTGTCCAAGCCGTCAAGTTGTATGTGGTAGGCCTCACTCGCCAGACAAAGTCGGAGGAACTCTGGTAGGAGGGCACTGGCTGCTGGGTCGTTCGCTGACCGCAGGAGATGGCACAACAGGAGTAGGCGTCCGTAGTTCTGATCCGTAGTCGCGGCGAGGATCTCCGCTAGACTCTCGACCGCAACTTGGTCCTCGCCGCTCTTATGCCGGAACCACTTATTCATGCCAGCGTGGTTGACGGCGTCGAGTACCACTGCCGCTGGTGCTTTGGTGTGATTTCCGAATCCCCGCAGGGTGCAACTCACGACTATGCTCGGCGGCGGTCGAGTTCCTTCACGCTGCTGCTGGAAGGCTACGGACCGCCGGCATGCGCGGTCGGTCGCGTCGATGACTTCAACGACGAGGCCCAGCGAAAGGCCGCGCGGAGCGAGTGTGCCAAGCGCTCCGAGCACGGCAATGTCTGCTGGCGACAGCTCTGTGCCGTTGACTACCTCCATCTGGAATCCCTCGCTGAAGAATCTGTATTCAGTTCGGTCTAGGTCGTTGACGATCGTCCGAGTAACGCGTCGCGCCGCTGCCGCGCTAACCCTTGATGCCAGCTCGCCTGCAGCGCCCATGAGCGCAGTTGCGTAGAGGTGCCGGTCGTGCATCGCGTCCAGTAGGTGGGACAGTCGGGGCAGGTCGTCTTCCAGTTCGATCGCAAGTGCTGTGAGGTCGTGGTTCCGTGGCAAGCTGAGCTGCGCGGCAAGCTCGGTTGCCGCCGCGGACGCGAGTGACAACTCCTCGGCCACGAGGTACCGGCCGAGTAGTTCATGGCTGAATGCGACGCGGCCGTCACTGAGTTCCAGAACGGAACACCGCATCACGTCGTCTAGGACGCCGATCGGTGCCCCAATGTCGTTCAGGTAGCGCTCGATAACTCGTACGGCATCGTTGACCGGCAGTGAAACCACAAGGCGATGACCCATCGTACTGGCGATGCGCCGAAGTGCCTGGCGGCAAATGGCAGGTGCGGAACCATCGCGCAGGCGGCGCCACAGGAATGCGGCGAATAGTTTCGCCCGGGTCGGCGCTCCGTCGATTTCGAGGGCGCATTCTGCGGCGATAGCCAGTTCGTACGCGCTCGAAAATGGCCCGCATTTGTCTTCGATGGCCGGCGCGCCGTACGAAGTGAGCAGGGCGACACGTTGGTCTGATGACAAGACTGTCGTTTGCACCGTGGTTGCCTCAGTTCTAAGCGGAGGCGACGGCACAGACTGGCTGGTTACCAGAACGAGGGGATCGAGGCGAAGGTCTAGCGCCCTAACGTCTCCAGCGAACTGTTCACGCATTGCTTCCGGGCATTCATTCAGTCCATCCAATACGATTAAAAGTCGGCGCCCAGTACGTCTGATGGCCTCCTCGAGCTGCGTGAACGTCTTCGTGCTGAATCGGGCTACGCTCCTGTTCAGCAACGTCGACAGCCGGCCGTCGTAGCTTCGGACGGCCACCCAAACAGGTACCAGTTCGTCGGACATAGCTAGCGTGGAATGCCGGGCGAGGTGGCTCTTCCCGCTGCCAGACTGCCCGACGAGCAGCACCATTCCCGCGTCGTGAGCAAGCCTCATAAGCTCATCGTGCATGATGTCGTTGCCGTCAGCGACGAGCGACAACGGAACTAGCGGCGGCAGGCCGGCGCTATAGAAGTCGCGGTATCGGCGGAGATAGTCCTCGACCTCCAACGCTCGATCCTCGGATGAGAGGCCGGCGTCGCCGATCGAGGACCTGGCGTTCGTCAACAATCTCGCCCTTATGTACTCGTCCCAGTGTCGCCGCGTCCATGGCGCTGGGTCGCCAGCGGACAGCAGCAGCTGCAGGAAGGCCGGGTATCCCAGCGTGGTGACCCTGTAGTCAGATGGCACCTGCGACCTCGGGTCGAGCGTCGGGAAGACAACCACGACAGTGTCGATGTGCTTGTAGAACTTGTCTCGTACCGGTCCGGGAAGACCTGTCGCCACTAGGTCGTGCATATCATCACTGATGGCAAACGTGCAGGTTGCGGCCTGCATGTAGGGATTCTGCCGCTCGATCAGACGCAGCGAGCCATCCTCGTCCTGAGTTCTCCATGGCCCGTTCGTGCCGCCAACGAGGATCCCCCGGTAGCTCTTCAACTCAACGTGGCAGACCCGAGCATCCGTCACGATGAGAAAGTCCACCTGCCGCGCCCCGCGCCCGGTATAGAAGTTCGCCAGCACGAGCGCGGAGACACCTCCCCGGCCAAGATCTGCCCGCAGCTCTGCCAGAAATTGCAGCTCGGACCGTTCGAGAGGCTCGTCTCCCCAGTAGATGTCGATGTTCGCGGCCATCAGCTCCCACCATGCGTGAAGACACGACGACAAGACGCCAGGGTGACTGAGAGTACGCTGCATCTCTGACAGCCACCGCTGCTGATGTGACTGTCCAGCATCAGCAGGGCAGACCGCGCCGCCCAGTCCGTCACCCTCATGCTGGAGGCCCAAACGTCCACCGAGCAAGCGTCAACGAGGGCGTGCCGCCGTTCGGCCAGGCTCAGCGCCCCGGCGCCTGCGCCACGTGCCTTGCCTGAGCCTGAGGGGTGGGTGCCTGGCGGGCTACGACGTGCGGGCCGTGAGGGTTCCGGTATCGCGTGAGCCCCGGCGTTCGGGCATTCTGTGCTCATGCTCGTGGTTGTGACCCCGCTATCGGGTCCCTCGGACTCTGGCTGGTTCCGGTGGATGCCCGTGGCGTCAGCCGTCGTCGCAGTGTTCGCGCTGCTGGTTGCGCTGTCAAACCGCAACACTTCACGGCGCGCGTTGGCCCTTTCCTTGCAGCAGGAAGAGCGGCGAGCGGCCCGGCTGACCGTCACCCTTGATGACTCCGCATCATGGCGTCGTCAGGACGCACCACGGTGGGTCGGCATGAAGATCCTCGCGGTCAACCCCACTGACCGTGATGCCGCCGTCGTCAGCGCTGATCTGCACATTGCCTACACCCTGCAGTCCGGTCATGCGATGACGGTCAAGGTTCGCCACGAGACCACCGGCGATGCGTTCCCGACTGAGGTGGAGGCTCTGGACCTACCTGCGCGGCTGCAGGCCAACGGCGCGGTCGCCGGTTGGCTGACGTTCCGGCTACCTGCCGACTTGTTCCCTCCGGGTGCGGGGATTCATCGTTATGACGCTGTTCTGCAGGACAGCCGGGGTATCGCCGCGACAGCCAGCGCGTCTGTTCTACGAGAGGTGGGTCATGATCAGAGGTCGGACGATCAAGAAACGGCCGGCGAGACGGAGAGTTGATCCTGCCGACATCGTGCCCGTCGTCGCGGACGGATCAATTGCTGGCCCGGTCGCTGACGGCCGGATGGTGCCACTGGTCATCATAGATACCGCCACCCGGCCTGACCTCGATGAACTGGTACGGCTACACGATCACCTGTCACCTGGTGACATCACATACAGGTGGGGCCAGGTAGACCGCGACGACGATCAGGTAGCCCTCTCGCTACAGTTCACCCGGCCGATCGAGCTCCGCGCGACCCTGTTGTTCAGCATCGAGCACGAAGGCATCATCGTCGACGCTGCTCTCAATAGCCGGGCCCTCTACCTACAGCCGGGTCGGCCGGGCGACCGCCTGAAGCATGACCCTAACCGGCCGAAGATCCTCATCGAGGCGCCCGACGACGATTTCCGGGACCGATGGGAAGGTGTCGTGATCCAGCGCCTGACCAAGGTGATACGCCGCCGGAAGCGGATGCCACGCGCAGAAGCGCGTCAACTGGCCGCAGAGTGGCTTGACCAGTCGCGCATCCTGAGCCGGTTCCGGATGCCAACGTGAGACAGTATCCGCCTCTACATGGGCAGGACGGCCGACCTCCTGGCCACAGGGCCCGCGCAGCCATCGGTAACGGCTCGGATGATCTACAACTTTCTCTTTATCGCGGTCAAGGCGCTGATACTGCGTAGGGCCGGCCGGGAACTTCGCCAGCTGGCCCTACGCAGTATCAGGTGGTGAACTTGCGAACTATGCCGGCCTTGCGGTGCTACCGCGTCGTGGAACGACGGCGGCGGTTGCTTCGGCGGCGGCGTGTGAGATTTCGGGTAGGACGTCGCCGTAGAACTTGGCGGTGAAGTGTGGGCTGGAGTGGCGGAGTCGGTTGGAGATGACTTTCATCTGGACGCCGGCGGCGAGGCCCATGGTGGCGGCGCCGTGGCGGAGGTCGTGGAGTCGGATGGGTGGTAGTCCGGCTTGGGTGGCGAGGTGGTGGAAGTGGTCCGTGACGTCGGCGGGGTGGAGCCGGCCGCCGGTGGGCGTGGTGAACACCAAGCCGGTTCTGGTCCAGGTGGTGCCGGCGGCGAGGCGTTCGCGGTGGTGGCGTGCGCGGTGGGTGCGGAGGACGGTGACGGTTTCGGTGTCGAGGGCGATGGTGGCTTCGCTGTCGCTGGTCTTGGGGGTGTCGATGGCGGTGGCCCAGCCTTGTTGGACGAGTTGCCAGCGGACGGTGAGGGTGGCGGCGTCGAGGTCGAGGTCGTCCCAGTGCAGGCCGCAGGCTTCGCCTCGGCGGAGGCCGGTGAAGACGATGAGGTGGTAGAGGGCGTAGAGCCGGTCGCCTGCGTCGTGGGTGTGGTCGAGGAATCTGCCGGTGTGTTCGGGGGTCCAGATCATGACCGGGCTGGGGGTCTTGCCGGTGTCGCGCCAGGTGCGGACGCGTTGCTCGGTCCACACGGTGGGCTTGGGGGCCCGGGCGCGGGGTAGCTCGACCAGGAGGGCGGGGTTGAGGTCGAGGTAGCGGTGGCGGCGCATCGCGTCGTTGAGGGCCTTGCGGAGGGTGGCGTGGATGACGTGCATCGTCCTCGGGCCGACGACCCGCTGGTTCTTGACCTGGTCGCGTTTGGCCTGGTTGCGGCTGGCGCGCAGGGTGGCGATGGTGGTGTTGCGCTCGGCGATGGCCTCGTACATGGCGTCGATGTGACCCGGGCGAAGCCGGTCGATACGCAGGTGCCCAAGGTGCGGGATCAGATAGAGGCGGATGTGTCCCTCGTAGGAGCGCAGGGTGCCCTTCTTGATGTTCTTGCGTCCGGCGAGCCAGTCGGTGAGATATACGGCCATGGTCGGTAGTTCGGTAGGGGTGATGTCCAGGTGCAGGGTCCGCCGTACCTGGTCGGGGGTGGGTACGGGTGCGCCGGTCTTGACGGCGGTCTCGATGAGGTCCCCGGTCTTGACCATGACGTGTAGGTCGCTGGCGTCGGGTACGGCCAGGGCGGCGCGGATACGGTCCAGCACGGTGTCGGCGTCGGCTTGGGTGGGGTAGGGGCCGTGACGGAGTGGGCGGCGGGTGCCGTCGGCGCGGGCGGGTAGTTCGATCTGCCAGTGCCACTGCCCGTGGTTACGGGACCAACCACCGCCGGGCCGACGCAGATCAGGACAGGAGCGTCCCAGGCGGCGGCCGGTGGTGGTGTCGCGGCAGCCGCAGCGTTTGAAGATGGAACCCTTCACTCGTCGTCTCCTGGGTGCTCGACGTGGTGCCGCCAGCGGTGGCGGGTGTAGTCCGCTGGTGGCGGGGTCGTTGCATCCACGCTCGACACCCCGACGGGATCAAGTCGCCGGCTGACGTCGGGATCCGGGGCAGGCTGGTCGAGGAGGAGGAGCTGGAGGAGGCCGGTGACGGGGACGATGATGCGGGTCCCGGCGCGGATCAGTGGCGTGGGAAAGGTGTCGGTGGCGGCGAGGCGGTAGGCCTGGGACCGGCTGATACCGAGGACGGCCGCGGCGGTGGGCAGGGTGGTGGCGGCGCCGAGCGCGCGGATCCGCTCGGCGGTCCACGGCACGTTGGTAGGCGTGTGGGGGCCGGCGGCCGGTTGGGTGTGGGGGTCTGGGGTGGTGTGGGCGTTCATGGGGTGGGGTCTCCTGACTGCGGTGGAAGCGGTGCAGAGGTACGCGCGGTTCTAGGCGTGGCGGGTTCCGGTGCTGTCGGCGGGGTGCTGCGGTCGGCGGGTCCGGGAGTCTGCTGGCCGGTGGCTGGGTTTGTTGGGGCCTGGTCGGCTTTGAGGATCTTCAGTAGTTGGGATGCGCGGGTGTTGGACATGGTGTGGCCGGTGGCGCGGAGCGCGGTGGCCAGGGCAGCGCGGGTCAGCGGCTGGCCTTCGGCGGCGAGGTCTTCCTGGGCGCGTCTGGCGACCAGGAGCAGGACGTCGGTGTCGGTGGGGTGGGTGGACGGTCCGCGCCGCGACGGCCGATGCTGGCGGACCGGTCCACCGGTCCGGGAGTGGCCCGGTCCGGCGTCGGAGTGATTGGTGGGGTGGTGGACGGTCCGCGCGGGCAAACGCCGGTCCGCGGTCGGCAGCAGGGACGGCTGGACATCGCTGCGGTCCGGCGGAAGCTGGCTTGCGGTGGCGATGGACGGGTCCGCGGGTCGGGCGGTGGACGGGTGCGTTCCGGCTGGTGTGGGTGGGGGTGGGGTGTTGGTGTAGCCGAGGGCGATCTTGACCATGACCAGGAAGCCGAGCGCGGGCACGGCCGCGGCGGTCCAGCCGATCGGGGACGGCTCGGCCTCCACGACCTGCGCCGCGAGTGACAACGTCACCGCGCAGGCCAACACCGTCGCCGGGAACGCTGTCGAGACCTGGGCTCGTTTGCGGCGGCGCAGTTCCAGGCCGGAGGCGATGGACATCAACTCCAGCACGATCGCGTCCGCCCATGCCAACCACCCCGGCTGACCGTGAGCAGCGGCCACGTTGTGGACATGGGTGAAGCTGGCCGCACCCGCCGCCCCACCAATGGCCAACATGATCACGACCTGAACGAACCCCTCCACTGGGCCTCGTCCCGGACCGGCGTTCGGATCACCGGGTGCGGTCGTGGTCGCCCACCTCCCCCGGCCGGACCACCAGCACGCCCGGCCCGCCCGTACGTGCGGACCGGACCAGGGGGCGGACGGTCCCGGCGTGCCTGACCAGGACCGTGGATGGCCCGGTCCGGGGTCGGTCCGCGGATCGGCCACGCGGGCGCCGGGACGATACCTCGGTCCGCTCGCTGTCAGGGCTGTCCGGTGCTGTCACCGGTCTGTCAGCAGCCTCCAGTGAGACGCTGACAGACCAGTGACAGAACGGCTCCGGGGTCGTCACCGTCGCACATGCCGACCGCACTGTGAAGAGGTCCGGGGAGATGTCGTCGGTCATGCCGCCTCCCCGGTCGGGTCACGGTCGTCGAGGACCCAGGCCGACAGGTCAGCCAGCGTGGACCGTTGTCCGTCACCGCCGGCCACCGCCCATACCGCCTCGGCGGGGCACAGGCCCGCCGTGGTGGCGTGGTCGCGGGCACCGGTAGCCGCCGGCACCCGCGGTGGCGTCTCGGCCAACATCCGGCGCAGGTTGCGTTCCCGGGCGGCGGAATGCAGCCAGAACAACACCGGCCACGCCCGCCCCATCGCGGCGAACCACTCCCGGTAGCCGACCAGCTTCCCGGTCAACACCGACAGCGGCTCACCACCGGTGTCGTACTCCACGAAGAACGGCACCACCCTGCCGCCGGTAACCCACAGGCCGTAGCCGTCTGGGCGGACCCGGGGTTGGTAGGCGCGCACCAGAGCCGGATCCTCTGGCCTGGTGAACACCCCCGACCGCAGGCACGCCGCCTCCGACAACCACTCCCCCAACCGAGCATCCGGATGAGTGCGGGCGTAGCCGGCAAGGTCGGTGAAGAAGCCGTTCACCCCCAGGCGGTGCTCCAAAGTGCGGCTCGACGTCCAACGGCGCCGCTCCACCCGGGCGTGATCACGCCGAGGCGGACGCTCATCACGACCAGCGGCAACGACCTCCGCGCCGAGCTGATCGATCACGTAGTGGTACGGGTACGAGCCGCCGTCAGCGCGCTGCGGACGGAACCGCGCCACCAACCGCAACCGGTACAACGTCCGCAACCGCCGCTGACAGAAATCCAGAGACGGATACAAGGCGTGCGCGATCTGGAACGACGTCAACACCCCGTGGTCGTAGAGCCAGCCCAACAGCACACGGTCACGTGCGGTCAGTTGGGACTGGACCCGAAGAACCGGATCATCCACCAGCCACCACCTCCCCTCCAGTACGGAATGCCAGCCCCAGGGGGAGAGACCCGAGACCAGGAGGGGTCTGTCGCAGGACAAGCCAGCAGCGCTGACAACCGACCTGACCAGCGGTGCGAGACACGACAGGGGGTCCGTCGGGACGTCCGGTTGAAGACTGACCTCAACACCGACACCAACCCGGACCCCGCAATGGACACTGAAACCGGATCTGCCACCGCCACCGGCACCGAGCCGGAGCGCACAGAGACGAGATGAACCACGAACACAACAACTCCTTGATCGAGAACAATGAGAATGCGCGACGACATTCACGACGCCGCAGGGATAAACAGCCACAGCCAGTGCGACGGACTGCGGAGAAGCGCACTGTGGAGTTGCCAACGAACACGCCGACCGGGCATCCGGTCGACCCGAGAGCGGATGAGGACAGCAACGACCGACACGACCACCAGAAGGGCGGTCGCGGCAGCAGTTTCGGAAGCAGGGCGGCATACCGCCGCGCCGGCAGGCGGCGCAGCGCAGCGGGGGACAAAGCCCCGGGAGCCGTCGACATCACGGCTCGATAGGGCGTCGACTCAACCCGCCGGAGAAAGATCCTTCATCGCGAACCCCCTACCACTCAAAACCAACGACGATCCGCCCGCCCCGAGCCTCGAACGACCGACCGGCGACGCTCCCCTACGGAACGTCGCCAGCCTGGCCGATCGAACCCGGCAGACAGACCGCCACGCGATCACTCGCGTACCAGTACGCCTCCCCCGGCAGCACCCTGTCAACCAGCATCGCCAGCAGCCGATCACGACGTCTCCGGACCCAGCCGGACGCACCGACACCCGCCAACCCGCACTGGACCCCAGCGGCACAAATCCACGCCCGCAATAGGCAGAAAAATCTTGACCAACGCTCGTAAACGTCTCACCTCATGAGACGATCTTCTGACCCGAAGCACACTTGCGGGCCAGGAATCGAGCCCGGAGAGGGCCCGTTCGCATGACCGAGGCGCAGACGACCTCCGCCTCTCACACCGCCCGACGCGGCTTCTGGTGCCCAACTTGCCGGTGTGATCCTCAGAGACCAGGCCGACCTACGCCCCCACCCCACCAGCACCAATCTCGGGGCCGCCTCATACCACGCGCACGGCCTGCCGCCGCCCCAGTCCCACATCGAGCGGTCACGATTGAGCCGATCCCACCACCTCATGCCCACCGGCCAGCAAGGTCGAAGACGCTCGCCCAGCGCCACGGGGTAACACTTCACCCTCACCGCGCCAAGCGGCTCGGCTCGGCTCGGGGCGCACGTTGATCTACCGAAGGGCACACGGCACAATCGCCAGGTGATCACCAGCGTGTTCTTCGATGTGGGCGAGACCATCGTCGACGAGTCCCGCGAGTACGGCACCTGGGCAGACTGGCTCGGCGTACCACGCCACACCTTCTCCGCCGTCTTCGGCGCAGTCATCGCCCGCGGCCTCGACTACCGGGAAACCTTCCAGGTCTTCCGACCAGGGTTCGACCTGACCCAGGAACGGCAACGCCGCACCGCAGCAGGACAACCCGAATCATTCACCGAAGACGACCTCTACCCCGACGCCCGCCCCTGCCTGGCCGCGCTACGCGCGGCAGGGCTCCACGTCGGCCTCGCCGGCAACCAGACAGCACGCGCAGAAACCATCCTGCGCGCCCTGAACCTCCCAGTGGACGTGATCGGCACCTCGGACGGCTGGGGCGTAGAGAAGCCCTCCCCCGCCTTCTTCGACCGCGTAGTCACCGAAGCCGGTTGCCCAGCCGACCAGGTGCTCTACGTCGGAGACCGCCTCGACAACGACATCCGACCAGCACAAGAAGCAGGTATCCCCACCGCACTCATCCGCCGAGGGCCCTGGGGACACATCCTCAACGACACAGCGATCAGCGACCGCTGCCTGTTCCACCTCGACTCACTCACCGAACTACCCGACCTCATCCGCAAACACAACAAGCCGACCACCTGACCACTGCCCAACCGCTCGAATGAAGCTGCCCAGCACGCGGTAAGCGGCATTTCCGGGCGTCGCGGGACAGCATGGGTAACACAGAGCGTGACGGCCATGCAGACGCGCGATCAGCTCACCGAAGAGTTGCGGACTTCCGCGCAGCGGTCGCAGTTGTCGGCGCCGACTGTCGGCCCCAGTAGCCCGCACGGCGGGCGCAGGATCCGCCGACCGAAGCGGGGGTTACGGTGGATAATTAACAATCCGACGATGAGGCTGCAAAATGATCAATGTCCAGGAGTTCGCGCAACGGCTGAGTACTCTCGGAGCTGATGCGTTCACCAGCGACGACGTCGTGGACCTGGCGACCGCGGCCGATGTGCGCATCAGCGCAGACGTCGAGATCGACGCCACCCTGGCGCAGCGCTTGCTCGACCAGATCTCGCCCACCCTGCCGGTCACCGGGGCCCAGATCGCGGCGACGCAATGGCCGCCACCGGAGTCTTCCCGTCCTGCAGCGCCTTCGGTGTCGTTCTCCAGCCCTGGTGCCGTCGACGGACCGGCTGATCAGCCGACCCGACGCCGCAGTTCTGGGTCTGCGGGTAGCGGTCGGCGACCCGGCTCCCGACGAACTGGCAGGTGAACCTGCAGTCCCAGCTTCTTCAGCAACCGCCAGACTGCTCGCCGCAGCCGTCGACCACGACGCGAGCTGCGAACCCAACTCTCGCCGCCATCATCGGCTGAACTTCGTCCTCCTGTCCGGCTCCGTACGCCCGGGCAGGCTCGACGCACGATGATCCCGGTAAAGCACGCGGATCGCGGCAATAGCGGATGGGCGTTGTGCCCGTCTCACCCGGGTGACAGGCGGTGGCCGAGACCATGGAAGCTCGCTTCATGGATTCGTTGCTCGCTGACCTCAACCACCCGGCGATCGAGGCGTTCCTCGACGCCGTGGACGAGGTCATGAACAGCAATACGCTTATGCTCAAGGTCCGCGCCGACGTCCCGGTACAACCGGGCAACCGGGCAGCGATCCTGTCCGACTTCCTTCGCGCCCCTTTGTTCCACGAGATGATGCTCACCGCGGACCGGGCGCGCGGCTGGTGGATGTTCCACGAAATGCCGTATGAGCCGACCGCAGCGGCGCCGATCCCGGCTGCGGGCGCCCCGGGGTCGCTGGTCCGCGACGGGTTCCGACTGACCCTCAGCCCACTCGACGGCACCGGCATGGCCGCCCGCCTGCGATGGATGCTCACCAGCGCCTGCAGCCCCTACCGCCGCCACCTCGACGAGAACCGCGCGCGAGACCTGGCCGGGGAGTTCCTCCGGCACGTGTTCGACTCCGGAGGCGGCCTCTGTCCCGTCGAGCCGGACCGGCGGTCGGGGACCGAAACACCGTGGGAGTTCTACACCGTACGGCCGGACTTCCTGCGGGGCATGGACGAGCACGCCGACGAGCCGTACCAGCCCGCGTACTTCGAAGGCTGCGAGTCGGCCGACACCGCAACGTTCTTCCACCAAGGCGAGGTCTTCTACCTCCTGCTCACCAACGGCGCCCCATAGAGCCAACACAGTTCGAACGGGTATACAAATGTATGGTCGTCGATTTCTGAACTTCCTGTCATCGGCATGAGAGGGTGCCTCAGTTGCCCATCTCCGGCGAGACAGGAGATTCGCTCACCAGCAGAACCCACGGTTGTCGGCGGGTGCCGTCGGCGCTCGGCTACGGCGAGCGGCCCTGTCGGTGTGCCTACCTCACTCTCGCGCTGTTCTACCCGTGCTGGTCGGGGGTGTTGAGGATCAGCAGGAACCGGGCTTTGGTGTCGGTGTCGGCGAGTGCGAGCGTCTGGTCCAACACCGCCTGCGCGGCCATCTTCGGTGGCGTGGGCGTGCGTCGGTGTTCCCAGCCGGAGACGGCCGCGTCGCTCGCTCCCAGCCGTTGAGCGAAGTCGTGGACGGTCATCCGTAGCGCCTCCCGAAATGCGCGGACCTCCCGCTCGGTCCACCGACCGACGACCACCGCCTCACACTGGCACCTTCTCGGCTCCGCCGGTGCGCTCGGCTGCGCCTGAATGGTGGGAGCGATGAGGCGGGCAGCGCGTTGCCGACGCTCGCGGTCACGTGCCGATGCCCGCTGCTCGTGGAAGTCCCGCACCAACGCGGCGACCTGGTCGAAGGCGGCCAATAGCGCCCCGTTGGCACCGACCACGTCGTCGGCGTCGCACCAGAAACCCCGGATGCTCATGTCCCGACCGGTCTCAGCGTTGGCGAGCGTGCTGCGCGAGTAGCAGATCCGCTTGGCCAGTTGCGCCTGCGTCATCCCGGCAGCGGCACGCCATCCGGCCAGCTGCCGGCCAAGATCCTTACGTTGCTCGGCCACCAGCCCCGAGGTGATCCCGTCCACCGAGCCGAACCCTCTCGGCAGGACCGGCGTAGACCCCACTCCCCCACCCCGTCGAGTCGACTGCACACCTACGGTCATCGACGCCCCCACCGGCCCACGAACCGATACCCGAGCGACCAACCAGTCACGGCAAGAGAACCAGCCGGCAGAAGTACAGAGTCGTCCGCTACGGCGGTGAACGGCCAGATGCGCGCACCGAGCTGCCCACCCAGGACAAAGGCTTGGGCGTCAGCACCGTCGGAGCGCTCCACCGCGAACGCGGTCGTATCAACGTACAACCTCACCGGCAACGCCGCCGCCCCCGCGGCCGGTAGCCCACGACTGACATTCCACCGTTCCACTGCGACACCAACAGACCCGACGAGCGCGGCCACAAGCCGACCGACGGGCACTCCCCATCCGAAGATCATTGAGCCCGCACCGCGAGGTGGAGTTCACCGATAGCCAGGTGGGTCAGGTCAGGCAACTGCTCCTCGGTGAGCGTGACCCCGTACAGGTTCGCGAGAGCGGTCTTCAGGCCACGCAGCGAGTTGCCCCGCAGGTCGGCACCCTGGAGCTGACTCGACGCCAGTTCGAGGCGAGCCAGCTGGCACGATCTCAGGACGACCTTGGGGAGCCGGCAGGAGGACCAGGTGGCGTCGGTAAGGATGCAATCGACGAACGCCACCGCTCCGCCAGTGGCGACCCGGCTGAAGGTGGCGTAGTCGAAGCGGCAGCCGTCGAACAGGACATCCTTGAGACGGACGTCGGTGAGCCGGGCACCGGTGAACCGCGACCCTGTGACGACGCTGCGTTCGACGCTGAGCCCGGACAGGTTGGCGCCGGAGAAGTCGGTGCGGACGATCTCGCAGCCGAAGACCGTTCCCCCTGCCCAGGTGCTCTCGCTGAGGTCCGAACCGGTGATCCGGCTACCCCGAACACGGACCTCGTCGAGGGCGACACCCCGCCAGGAGGCGTTGTCGACATGGAGGTCGGTGAGATCGGCATCGGGCTCGGTGGTGCTGTCGAGATCGTCGGGGTCGAGATCGGGAAGCAGGATCGTCACGTCGCCGACTGCGGTGGTTCGCATGGGTCCTCTACCTGTTGGACGGCCACGCGGGAGGTCGCACCACGTGGCGGGAGGGTCTGCCGAATCAGCGGGTCACTTCGTCTTCTTGTTCCAGTTATCCCAGCTCGGCCGGCTGCCGACCTGGCCACTTTGATCAACGTTACCTTCCGTAATGGTTAGGTCGCGGATGCGCAGGCGGCTGTCGCTGGCACAGCACCGTGTGAGTGCTTACCGGTCGGTCGAAGCGCCCGACACGGGGAATCCATTCGGTGCCCAATGCTCCATGTCGATGTCGTTGACGACGGATAGAACCAGCGACCCAGGTCTGCTCCGGCTTTAATCGCCCACGGAGCTACCCGATGCCGGTTATTGGCGAATCGACGCCGGCCCGCTCTAACTACCAGGTAGCGCGGCGCGACTGGCGGTCAACGCGGTGACGCGTTCGTCGAGTCGGGCACCGTTGCGGCTGTCGCCGAGTACGTTGCGGACGCTTCGGACCCGGTCGAGGCCGGTGCCGTACCAGTCGGTGTGTAGGGCATCGACGGCCTGGTTGAGGTACTCGGCAGCCCGGTCACCGTCATTGCCATGGGCGTTGGCAAGGTCGGCGAGGACAACGCTGCGCTGTTTGGCGCCGGCCCCGGGGAGAGCGGCGAGTGCCTGATCCAGCTGGGTGGCGGCTTCCCCGTGGTCGCCATCGGCAAGAGCGGCGTAGCCGGCGAAGGAGTGCAGACGCGTGTCGTCGTAGAAGTCGAACCATTCAGGCGGCACAGGGCTGCCATCAAGCGCCTTCGATGCCAGATCGATGTGATGGCGGCTGGCCGCCGCTGCTCCGGCCCGGCCCTCGACCTCCGAGGCGACGCAGTGCAACCAGGAGCGAACCATGGGGCTGACACCGTGCCAGGTGTGTTGGAGGGCTGCGTTGGTCAGCGTGCGGGCCTTCGCGGGATCGTGGCCGAAGGCGGGAATGAACGCCATATGGCCGAGAACAGCTGCGGCCAGAGCATGGTCGCCGGCTTCGCGGGTGGCAGCGAGGGCGACGTCGTAGCAGCGTTCGGCGACGGCGGGTTGGCTGAGGTCGAAGAAGGCGAGTCGGGCGGTGAGCAGTGCGGACTCCGCGAGCGCTCCGGCGAGACCAGTCCGATCGGTTCCGGTCGCGGCGCGGAGGAGCCCGATGCCGAGCTGAGTGTGGGCGTAGGCGGCCTCGTACAACGGCCGGGCCGGACTGGTCCAGTACAGCTCTCGCTGACAGCGCACGATCTGCCGGTACGAGTCGGGGTCGACGGTCTTGCCGCCGGCGTGCGCGGCGTGGGGATCGAGTGATAGCAGCGGCGCGACCAAGGGCAGCATGCTGGCACCGACGAGCGCACGTAGTACGGACGCCCGGTCCCAGCCGTTGCCGTTGTCGTCTCGGGTGAGCATGTCCCACAACCTCCTGAACTCGTGCAGTGTTTCCGCAGCCGGGCGTACGGCCAGTTCGTCGGGGGTGAGCAGGCCAAGGTCGCTCGCTGGCTTACCGAAGATCGCGACCAGGTGCTTGCGGTAACGCGGGTCTGGCCACCGATCCCCGGTCTCCCAGCGTCGCACCGTGTTGGCGTTGAGCCCGGTGTCGGTCTCGCCTGCGCGGCTCATCTCGGTGCGGATGCGTTCGGTGGTCTCCTCGTAGGACCAGCCGCGTTGGAGTCTCTCCCACGCGAGCTGCCGGTTCGGGGAATAGCGCCGTCCCGCCATCGCGCACCTCCGGACATCGCCTGTCGACGTGGATCACGCTAGCCACTGCCGCTACAGGTCGTCACTACCTGGTTGCGACTGGACGGGTAGTGGACGGTACCGGCCCACGGCTGGGAACGGTTCGCTAGAGCTGGACATCGAACGCCGCCGTTGCCGGTGGCACCGGTGTCCACCGATGACCGTCAACGGCATGGGGTTCATGGTGGACGTACTGATCAGGACTGACAAGGCGTCGCCCCAGCTGGGTTCAGATGTCGTGATGGCTGTCGGCGCAAGTCCCGTGAGGTTGGTTCCTCGCCTGCGTACCGCCGTCGAGGCTGCGCAGGCGGGTGATCGGCGGGGTGCTCCCAGCCGCCGCCTCCCGGTGGCGGGCCTGCCGGTCTTCCGGTGGGTCCGCCACGCCGGCGGCCGACTCCGCAGACCTGGCGCACGTCCTCGGCGATCACGGCGCGGCATGGGCGGGTCGGAAGCGGGACCGCGATGACGGTGTACGTCTCCCGTAACGCCGCTACGACAGCCACCGGTTCGACAAGATCCGAACGACCGGGTGCTATGCCGGTGATCGATCAGACCACGCTTCCCCAGGTAGACCCACCCCTGTACACCCAAGTCTGGCGTCGGCTCTTCGAGCAGAGCCCGGGAAGGGAGGAGCAGCGATGATGTCTCGTGTCTTGGTCACCGGAGCGGCCGGCTTCATCGGCTCGCACCTGGTCGACGCGCTACTGGGCAGAGGAGTCAGGGTCGTCGGCCTGGATCGGCGGCGGGTCGGTGAGCACGCCCTCGCGGACGAGAACCTGGCCCAGGCGGTCGTCAGTCCCCTGTTCACGCCGTACTGCCTGGACTTGGCCGTTGACCAGTTGGACGACGTGGTGGCTGGCTGCGACACCGTCTTCCATCTCGCCGCGCGGCCGGGTGTACGGCCGTCGTGGAGTCGCGAGTTCTCGACTACACCCAGACCAACGTGCTCGGCACACACCGGTTGCTGGAGGCCTGCACCCGCCAGGGGGTGCGCCGGCTGATCGTCGCCTCGTCGTCGAGCGTCTACGGTCCGGCCGACCGGCCCAGCCGCGAAGACGACCCCACCTGCCCGGTCTCCCCCTATGGGGTAAGCAAACTGGCTGCGGAGCAGCTATGTCTCGCGTACGCCCGGCGAGCTGACAGCCCGCTCAGCGCCGTCGCGCTGCGTTACTTCACCGTCTACAGGCCTCGGCAGCGGCCCGACATGGCGATCAACCGAGTTCTCGATCGAGGGATGTGACGGTCGGCGCCGCAGCGGCCAAGCCGTTGGGTCCTTGGTAACGGCGGCGGCGATCGGTGTCGGCTGGAGCCAGCTCGCGTGACCCGCTCGCCGCCGCCGCGCCGATCAGAAAGAGAAGTGGGGAGTCATGGCTACGTATCTCGGCGGCGAGCAGATCGAGGAGGCGCAGGCCGTTCTGGCAAGACACGTCGTGTCCTGCGCCAACGGCCGATGCTTGGCCTGCGATGTACCGAGTCCGTGTCCCGCGCGCGAGCGGGCTACGGGCACCTTCTTCCGGTCGCTGCGGTTGCCCCGACGCACGCCCGCTGCATCCCGTCCCGAGTTGTGCGGTGCCCGCCGCACCGCCGTGTCGGGCTCGTGGTGGTCGGCGTGACGACAACGCGCATTTGCCCCATGCGGCTATCGCTATCGATTCGCTTCACGGCATGCCGAACGAGGCAATTGGAGGCTTCATCGTGCCCCTTGATGCTGTAACTAACTCGGCCAACCCTGCAGGCCAGCTCGGCAGGCAGAACGTCCTCCCGGCCTCTGGTCTGGTCATCGGCTCGTTCCGGGACGACTCCGCCTGCTTGATGTCTTCGTGGCGGGTCCCGTTGCGGGCTTCCGGGCGACTTGCCGTGCACCACGGCGACCAGTGGTCAGCTGAGATGATCTCTCGGGATCCGAACGCTGATGATCATGTCGTAGCCGCTGCGAAGCGGTCCATCGATCTGTTGAACCGCGTTCGGGTGGACCTGGTCACGGAGATCGACACGTGGGTCGACCGCGTGCTCGATGATCCGGGTACCGGACCGCTGCACACCGAGACGATCGGCTCGGTCATCGACCGGTTGGCTATTGCCTGGGTGCGGTGCCAACGCCTGATCGACCACGAGGGGCAAGAACGGAGCGCCAGCCAGGCCGATACGGCTTTGCGGCAGTTTCGGGAGCTGGCGCGTGCGTACGACGATCTTGTGCGGGATGTTCGCGAGGGTTGCCGACGGATTCCTCGTTGGTGTGCCCTCAAGAGCTACGGCGAGCGCCGATGAACGTCGCGGTGACGCTCAACGGTGCGGACAACGTCGGCAAGTCCACGAATGCGCAGTGGCTGGCCTCGGCGACACCGGGGATCACCCTGACCGGGACCATCGACCGGTGGGACCCGCAGTGGGCGGAGGTGTCACGGGACGACTTCAGCCGATGGTGGTTCGTCGACAGCACCACTGACGAGCACGTCGATCTCGTGTTCCGTTCCTTCGCCGCCCGGTGCCAGGGAGGCGGCAGGTTGGCGTTGGAGGACCGGGGCTACCCGATGCTCGTCGCCACCTGCGCGGCGACGGCCGCGGTGAAGGACGGAACGCCGATCGGTGAGGCCCTTGCCGAGGTAGAAGCCCGAGCGCTCCGATACCTCCCCGTCGACAGACGCGAACTCCACATCCTGCTGCGGCACGATCCTGATCCTTCTGTCGAGGCGCGGCAGGCGTTGGCCCGGGACCGGGCTCCCGCATCCGATCAGTACGCCGCCTACCAGCGCCAACTAGCCGAAGCCATCGAGCTCCAAGTCCATCGAGGGGACTACCACCGGTTGATCGTGCGTGGTGATCGGCCACTGCTCGATGTTCAGCGTGAGGTTCGCGAGGCCGTCGCCCGCTTCGGCGTGCCCGTCACACTGCTGGCTCCGGATCGCGTCGACCGGCTCTGGGTCCTCGCCGGCATGTCCGAGAGCGGAAAGAGCACCGTCGGGGAGTTACTCCGTACCGAGCACGCCGTCACGCGGCTGAAGATCGGATATCTGCTCCGCCTTGCGGCCGACCGGGTCGGCGTGACCGACCCGTACCAGGCGTGGGATGAGCTGACCGAGGCACGGATGCTGTCCGAGGAGATCCTCCGCTTCGCCGCGCTCAATCCCGGCTCCCACCGGATCAGCGTCGAAAGCGCGCATCGCTTCGAAGCAACCAGGCATGTACGGCAGATCTGGGGAGATCGCTGCCAGATCATCTATCTCGATGCGCCGCCGGCAGTGCGTCTGGCCCGTGGCGAAGAATCACCCGATTCGCTAGCGTCTCGGGACGCGACGAAGCAGAACCGGGGCGCCGAGCGCATCGCGGCGATCGCCGACTCCGTCGTCGACAACACGGGCAGCCTCCTCGCCCTGAAACGAGCGGTCGCCGAGCTGGTTCACCGCGCTACCGGCGACCGACACCCGCCACAACGTGAGACTCCGGTGCCGGCGGCCCTGCAACCTTTCCTCGCCGCCTACGCCGCCGAGTTGGTCGACGACGAGACGGCACTGGTCGCGGTGACCGGAAGCCTGGCCTACGGAAACTGGCAGCCGGGCTGGAGCGACGTGGATGTCCTCGTCGTCCGGGACACCCTTCCGGTGCGTTGGCTCGCCAACCGATCGCTCCCACCCACCGGCCCGGACGGGGCGAAGATCGCGCTGTCGGCGTTCACCACCAACGAGGCGCGCACCGGCAGGCTGCCACCACGCCTGCTCTACGCGCTGCGGCAGATCGCGCACGACGGCCGGGGAGTGCTGTATCGCCGACCCGGTCTCGTACTCCATGTCCTCGACCGGGCCGCCGACGAGTGCGCTGCCTGCGGTGACCTACCGCTGGTCGTCATGACGCTGCGGCGGCTGGCCGCCCGACCCGACACCGATGTCAGGGCGCTCTACAAGCACGTCGTCCTCGCCATGAAGATCATGCTCCGAGCGGACGGCATCGACCTCGACGCCAGCGACGAAGTCCGCCGGGCCTTCGCCGGCCGACATCCCTCCGCCCGCGTCGACCTGCCCTCGGTCACCGACGCCAGTCACGCCGACTGGCGCTCGGACAACGAACTCACGGAACGAATCCGCCGCGCCGCCAGCGACCTGCTGGCCTACGACGAGACCCTCGGCCACACCCGCGACCATGGAAGGACGACGGAAGCCAATGACGGCCACCGCACGTAAGGCGATCACCGCCGACCGAGTAGCCCGACTCGGAGTCGGCGACACCACCCGCCCGGTCAGGATCGTTCACGAACTCGACGGTGTCCGCAGTGACACCGCGCCGGATCAGGTGATGGCCGCCGGTGACAACCTCTGGCGGCTTTGGTGCGAGCATCCCGCCTACCGGCCGCACGACGTGCTGCTCGGCCTGGACGCTGGCGGCATCATCCCCACGCTCGCGGTCTCCTGGGCGAGCGGCAGCCACTACCGCATCGCCTGGAAGGTCAACCTCGACCTGCCGGAGAAGCTCGTCTTCCACGAACCTCACGCCCGCCGACTGGAGGTGTTCGCCTACGGCCGCTTCAAGGGTCAGCGCGTCCTCATCGTGGACGACGAGATCACGACCGGGCTCACCCTCACCAACCTCGTCACCGCGCTCCGCAGTGCCGGAGCCGATGTCACAGGCGTGCTCTGTCTGGTCGAGGACACGACCGGAGACGGGCGGGAGCTGCTCGAACAACACGAGGTCCCGCTGTGCGTACTGACCACGCTCTGACCGACACCGACAGCCCGACCTGTTGGCGGGGCGGACCGACGCTCGTCCGGCGCAATCGGGCCCCGCTTGGCCGGCTCCTGCCGTACCGGCGGGCTGCGGGAGAGCTGCCACCACCGAATGCCGCCCTCGACGCGGTGCACGAAAGCGGCTGGCACCTCGACCTCGGCGCACGAGGGCTCGGCGATGTACTGCTGGGTCTCGCCCTGGCGCAGGCTCTCCACGAGGCCACCCGCGACCGGTACCCGCAGCCGGCATACGTCGGCCCCCGCGCGGATCTCCTCGCCCGATGCACCCTGCCGCTCACCGTCACCTCCGCGAACGGCCACCACTCGATCGGCACCGAAAGCCCGACACCGCGCACCTTCGACGCCGTTCCCGAGATCCCGCCGACGAGGCTCGACATCGTCGACGCCAACGTCCTCCAGGTACACGCCACGCTGCCGATGCGCTACTACCTCGACATCGAGCAGACCCTCGGGGTACGGCTGCCTGCTGACAGCGACCCGTGCCCACGGTTCCGCTCCACGGAGCAAACACCGACGCCCTACCACGTCCTCTTCGTGTCCACCACCAGCCGGCCAGAGCGCAAGGACTACGGCATCGCGAACTTCGCGGCAATCGCGCGCTGCCTCACTGCTCACCGACCTGACGCACCCTGGCGGTTCGCCCTGATCGCCGCGCCGGACCGAGCGGCACCACCGCCCATCGCGCAGATCGAGGTCTTCCACGGTCCGACGGCCGTGGACTGCGTCGATCTGTTCGCTACCGCCGAACTGGTCGTCGGCAACGACACCGGCCTGACCCACCTCGCCGCCCTCACCGAAAGACCGGACGGTACCGGGCCTACCGTCGTCGGCCTGTACGGACGGCACGCGCACACCAAGTGGACTACCGGCTCAGCCCGTCACCACGCCGTGGCGACGCCGTTCTCGCAGCTCATGTCCATCGCCGACGCGTGCCCAGTCCGGGACGGCTACGACGACACCGTCTGGTCCACCGCCAGCGACCTGCAAGCCGTACCGGCCGAACTGATCGCGCGTTTCGCCGGCCGGTGCGTTGGCTGGTGGGACTCGTGATCCGCGTCGCCCGCCACCGGCGGTTCACCGCGAACCACACCTTCCATCTCAATGTCGGCGCACGCCGACTGTTCGTCAAGGCCAACCCGAATCCTGCCGAGGCTGCCGCCGAGATCGCCGGGTACCGGCGGATACAGCACCACTATCCGCTCCCCGCCCTACACGCGCACCACCGCATCGGCCGTTGGACCCTGACCGTGTACGACCGGCACCGGCCCGACCAGCCCGACACCGGCCTGCTCCTGGACGCCATCACGGCCGGCGACGTCGGAGACCTTGCCAACCTCGACCACGGGCTCGACGCCATCCTCGACCACTACCGGCACGTCATCGGCACCACGATGCGTCACCTGCCCGCCTCCCAGACCATCGGCAAGCTCTATCGCGACCGTGCCCAACCCGGCGGCCGGCTCGACCTGTACTACGGCCACAACCCCAACCTGCTGACGATGCCCGACAGGTCCGCCATCCGCTGCAGCGACCTACACGAGACGACCCTCGTCATCAACGGACAGCCTCGACGACTCGACTTCGACGCACTGGTCACCGATCTCCGCACCGCCCTGCACCCGGACCAGCAGACATGGGCAGCGACGACCCAGGGCGATCCCACCGACGTCAACATCGGCCTGGACGACCAGAACCGACCCGTCTGGTTCGACTACGACACCGCCGGCCTCAACTCCCTCGCGGGGGAGATCGCCTGCTTCCTCTGGTACCAACGGCTACACGCCGCATGGCTCGTGCCGCGCTACAACCCCGGAGCCTTCGCCGACCACCGGCGGGCAATCACCGACGCCGTCAGACCACAGGTCCGACTGGCGAGGCTGTCGGCCCGGACGATCGCGATCGACTACCAGCACCGGCCCTCGGCAGCGCGCCAACACACCATCGCCCGCTACCTCGGCCAGTTCGCCCGACCACTCGCCACCAGCATCGGCACCGACCTGCTCACGTGGCTACGGCCGTACCTCGCCATGCGTCTGCTGGCCGTCTACCCGCTGCACCAGATGGAGCCGTCGGACGCCGCGTTGTCGATCGGCTTGCTCGCAGACCTCTACGCGCCCGAAGCCGACCTGGCCCAGTTGCTGGGACTCACCACGACACCTGGGAGGACAGTCCATGAATCGTGATGTCGCGATCGTGACCGGGGCCGGCGGCGGCATCGGGGCCGCGATCGCCGCCCGTCTCGCTGCCGACTTCGACCTGGTTCTGGCCCACGGCCACGACGATGACGACCTCGGGGCGGTAGTCGAGGCGGCCCACCAGCGCGGCGCACGCACGAGCACGGTCATCGGCGACCTGACACGGTCCCGGACACAGGCGCTGTTCCAATCCGCAGTCGATGCCCACGCCGACCAGCTGGTTGCCGTGGTCACCAACGCTGGCGCATACCCCCGAATCCCCTGGCACGAAATGCACCTGGACACGTTCCGCAGTCAACTCGAACTCAACCTGGTCACCCACGCCGCGTGCATCCGCGCCGTCACGCCCGCCCTGATCGCGAACGGCCGCGGCCGCATCGTGGCCGTCTCCTCGATCCTGACCCAACTCGGCCGCATCGACCTGGCCGGCTACATCGTGGCCAAGAACGGGCTCGAAGGCCTCGTCCGGGCCCTGGCCCGTGAACTCGGCCCGAACAACATCACCGTCAACACGGTGCGCCCGGGTTCGATCGAGGTCCCCGCCGAGCACACCGTCGTCGACGACCACGCCGCCATGGTGCAACGCCAACTCGACCGGCAGTGCATCAAGCGTCGTGGCCAGCCTGCGGATGTGGCCGCCGTCGTCGCCTTCCTGCTCTCCCCCACAGCAGGATTCATCACCGGACAGGCGCTCAACGTCGACGGCGGCTGGCACCTGTCGTGAACGGCCAGGTTCTCTGGATGCGCCACGGCACCTGCCTCGACGGCCTCTGCCGCCCCCGCGCCCACGCCCGTCCCGACACGCCGCTGACGACGCGTGGGATCGCCGAGGTCGTCAGCACAGCCCGCTGGCTGCTCGACCGGAACGCCAAGCCGAACATGATCCTCACCAGCACTCTTCTGCGGGCGACGATGACTGCCGGCATTCTGGCCGAGATCCTTGATGTGCCGATCGCGCCGCCAGATCCGCTCTACGCGGAGTGGCGCGCACCCGACTGCGTGCTCGGTCTGAGCCCCGACGACTACCCGAGCGAGTACCAAGCATGGCGCAGCGAGCGCCTTCGTGATCCGGATTCGGCTCTCCCTGGTGGGGAGAGCCTCACCGCGCTACGACAACGCGTGTTGGAAGCCGTATCGCGCGCCCACCAGGCCGCCCAGCGGGGCGTGGCCCTCATCGTGTCGCACCGCGTCTTCATCGGTGCCGTAGCCGCAAACCTGAACGGTGCCCGCAGCCCGCAAGACAATTTCCAGGCAGCCCGGGACTTCAGACTCAGACCGGCGATGGTCTGGCCAGCCTGCCCTACACCGAAAGCAGAGCCTCCTCGTTGGAGATGATGAACTCCTTCAGCGCATCCGGCTTGAGATCCACCGCAGCCAGCTTCTCGATCGCCACCCGGTCGAGCTGGTAGCCGCCACGCGACGGATCAGCGAACTCCTCCCCGGTCCGGGCGTCCTCGTTCAGCTGACGTAGCCGACAGGCGAAGAAGTGCTGGACAGAAACGCCTTCACCAGCGGAGGCGGTGAACAGGAACACCTGGGCGAACCGGTCCGCCTCGGCACCGAGCTCCTCGTGCAACTCGCGGCGAAGCGCCGCCTCCAGGGAGACATCCGTCGACTCCAGGCCGCCGCCCGGCGTTGTCCAGTACGGTGCCTGGCCGGGCTTGATCCGCTTGATCAGCACAAGACGGTCGTCCTCATCCAGAAGAACGGCCCGCACCGACCTACGTACGATCTGACGCACGACTTGCCCCTATCCGCGCCCGGGAATCACTAACCGTAGCGAAAAGTACCCGGTTGCGGTTTTGGGCGCACAACGAGGTACCTGGCAAGCCGCCGCACCCGCTGACGGCGCGTCAGGCAGTTGATCCATCTCTCCACCGACACGCCACCAGTCCACGGGCAGCCGGAACGGTCCAACGGCTCCCGAGCACCCACCGAGCACCGGACCACCGGCACGGAAACGAGAAAGACTCCGACCCGGGGTAGAACCCCAGGTCAGAGCCTTGCTGCTGGTGCGCCGCCAGGGACTCGAACCCCGAACCCGCGGATTAAGAGTCCGCTGCTCTGCCAGTTGAGCTAGCGGCGCTCGTTGGCAACGGGGAGAACATTAGCACGACGTCCGAAGCGCGTTCCAATCCGATACCCGGCTCCCCCCTTCGGGCACGCTTACCGGACATAACCCGCTAAATCTCGCGCTCCAATGACGTACAGGCGGCACACCCTGGCCCCCATGCGGCACGATGTCCGCCAGGTACGCGAGACAGGGGTGGGAATGGGCAGGTTCGCGCGGGCCGGGGCGAAGGTGGGCGCCCTGAGCCTGATGGCGTCGCTGGCACTGACCGGGTGCGGGGACGACCAGAAGAAGGCGGAGTTCGTCGACGGTGCCCCCTCCGTCGGCAGCAGCGTCGCTGCGGAATCGGGGACCGCCCCGGCGGAGCCGGGCACCAGCTCCGGCCCGCCGCTCACGGTCAGCCCGGCGGACGGGGCCAAGAACAGGCCGGTCAGCGCCGAGATCTCCGCGGATATCCCCGAGGGCGGCAAGGTCACCGATGTCGCCCTGACCGCCGCCAACGGCGACAAGGTCGCGGGCCGCTGGCGCGTCGACGGCTCGTCGTGGGTGCCGAACAGCGCCCTGAAGTACGGCACCCGCTACACGGCCGTGGTCACGGCCGCCGGCGAGGGGGGCCAGACCCGACAGGGCACCAGCACCTTCACCACGATGGCCAAGCCGAAGTCGACGATCACCTCCGGGCTCTACCTGTTCAGCGACAAGACGTACGGCGTCGGAATGCCGGTGGTCGCCGAGTTCCACCCGGGCATCCCGGCCAAGGACCGGAAGGCGGTGCAGAAGCGGATGTTCGTGCGCACCGACCCGCCGCAGCCGGGTGCGTGGCACTGGGTCTCCAACGGCACGCAGGCGTACTACCGGGCTCCGGAGTACTGGAAGCCCGGCACCACGATCACGGTACGGATCGCGCTGGCCGGCATCCCGCTGAGCAACGGCAAGTACGGCAACGTCGACCGGAGCGCCACCGCCAAGATCGGCCGGTCGTTCGTCATGAAGGTCGACAACGCCACCAAGAAGATGACCGTCTACGAGGACGGCCAGGTCGTCCGCACGATCCCGGTCAGCCTGGGCAAGAAGAGCACCCCGTCCTCCAGCGGCACCATGGTCGTCATGGAGAAGAAGGAGTCGACGGTCTTCGACACCCGGGACGATCCCAACCCGGCCAACCGCTACGTCACGGAGATCGACTTCGCCCAGCGGCTGACCTGGGGCGGCGAGTACATCCACGCCGCGCCGTGGTCCGAGCACGTGCAGGGGCGGCAGAACGTGTCGCACGGCTGCGTGAACGTCTCGATGGCGCAGGCGAAGTGGCTCTTCTCGCAGACCAAGGTCGGTGACCCGATCACCATCAAGGGCACGGAGCGCAAGCTCACCCCCGGCAACGGCTGGACGGCCTGGAGCATGAGCTGGGCCGAGTTCGTCAAGGGCAGCGCGCTGCCCGTGCCGGAGGGCGGCGCCGGCCCGGCCCTGGCCTGACACGACGACCGCCGCGGGAGGGCGGGGCACCCGGCCTCGGGTACCCCGCCCTCCCGCCGTTTAGGAACAGTGCTCGCAAAGGCCGGTGTTTTATCAGCATTCGGACATGATGGTCCGCGTGTTTCTCTTCACCCCCCGCAACGGGTACGTGTTCCCGTGCGTCAGTGAGAGACGATGGGCAACCGGGGCACCACGACAGTGAGGGAATCATGCGCGCGACCCAGGACCAGCTGACCCGGCGGGACGGCCGCCGCCGGATGTTCGCGGCGGGGCTGCTCGCCGCCGTACTGGCACTCACCTCCGCCTGCACGAACGACAGCGGCGAGGGCAAGTCGCCGGCCTGGCAGGGCGGTGGGGAGAGCGCACCGAAGGCGTCCGCCACCATCACCGAGCCCGCGGCCGACGCCAAGAACGTGCCGGCGTCCACCGGCATCGCCTTCACCGCCAAGGACGCGAAGGACACCACCGTCGAGCTGAAGGACTCCGCCGGCGGGGCCGTCGAGGGCAACCTCGCCGCCGACGGCGGGAACTGGCTGCCGAAGGGCGCCCTGAAGTACGGCGAGACCTACACCGCGACCGTCACCGCCACCGGGGACGACGGCAAGCCGGCGCAGGCGACCAGCACCTTCACCACGATGGCGAAACCGAGCAAGCAGGTCCGGATCAGCAGCTTCCTCGGCGACGGCCAGGTCGTCGGCGTAGGCATGCCGCTCATCGTGAAGTTCAGCCGGGCCGTCCCGCAGAGCTACCGCGACGACGTCCAACGCCGGATGACGGTGACCTCCACGCCCGCCCAGGAGGGGATCTGGCACTGGGTCAGCCCCACCGAGATCCGGTACCGGCCAAAGGAGTTCTGGAAGGCCGGCACTGCCATCTCGTACCGGATCCAGGCCGGCGGCCTCCCCCTCGGCGACGGCTGGTACGGCCGGGCCGACTTGGCGGTCGACCTCAAGACCGGCCCGGCAGTGATCATGACGGTCGACAACAAGACCAAGCGAATGACGGTCACCAAGGACGGAAAGGTGATCAAGACTGTACTGGTCAGTCTGGGCAAGAAGAGCACCCCGTCCTCCAGCGGCACCATGGTCGTCATCGAGAAGCTACGCAAGACGGTCTTCGACACCTTCGAGGAGTTGGGCCCCGAGGAGGGCTACCGCACGAAGATCGACTATGCCCAGCGGCTCACCTGGGGCGGTGAGTTCATCCACGCCGCCCCCTGGTCGGAAGGGCAGCAGGGCAGCGTCAACGTCTCACACGGCTGCGTGAACGTCTCGATGAAGGACGGCGCCTGGCTGTTCGCCAACACCCGGGTCGGCGACCCGATCACCGTCAAGGGCACCGAGCGCAAGCTCGCCAACGGCAACGGCTGGACCGACTGGAACATGAGTTGGGCCGAGTACGTCAAGGGCAGTGCCCTGCCGTACGACCCAGACGCCGCCGCCTCCCCGAGCGCCGAGGCAACCCCCGACGACACCACCGAGACCCCCAGCGCCGAGCCGACCACCTGACCGACAGCCCCGGACACCACGAAGGCCCCCTCCGGGCGGAGGGGGCCTTCGTGCAACGGGTGACTGATGGGAATTGAACCCACGACAACCGGGACCACAACCCGGTGCTCTGCCAACTGAGCTACAGCCACCATGCTCCCCGCGCCGGCTGAGCCGGGCGGCGTGCGGACTAATAATAGCCACACCCCCGCCACCCACGTCCACCGGGTTCCCGCTCCTCCCGCCCGCCCGGATGTCCCACCGGCCTTCCGCACGTAGATCTTGGTAGAAACGACCCATCGCGGGGACGCCTCCTACCAAGCTCCAGGAACTACAGCGGCACGAGAAGTGCGTTTCGATCCCAGGAGGGCCCGAGTGGCGGAGCGAAGGGCTTCTGGCTCAGCCCGGTCGCTCACGCAGGTTCCCCTGGCGAAAGAGGTTCACCACGTCAGCCTCCCCGGGCAACGAGCCTCCGGTAATTCTTTCTGCGATCCGCCGAGCCTCCGCCGCTTCCACCTCCTGGTACCGACCGAAGTTCCGGTGATCGTCGAGGAACCTCGCAGCCAGGGCGGGATCATACGTCCATTCCTGAAGCCGGTTATTCCAGACCAGAGCGTCACCAGAGTCGATATCCATCAGCAATAAACCAGCCGCTTCACCCTTCTCGTCCGCCCGAAATACTGCGTAGTAGGTCAACAATTTCCTTCTCCAGGATTCTCTCTAGCTGTCGGGAGACCGGGAAATCCTCTCGCGTCAGGCCACACCTTTCGACCACCTCGGAAAAGGACTCACCCCGAGCCTCCAGGTGACCGAGATATCTGTGCCAGGCCCCTCGGTTGAGCGAGATCCACCTCGCGAAACTCGCATCCTTGGCTGGAAAGCGTAGCGAAAGGCCCTGCGGCACAGCCTGGGGCATCCCGCACCGGCGGTTGACTGCAAGCATCTCCAGGAACGCGTCGACCCGCCGAGATGGAGACTCCTTCAGCAGGCGAAGTATCTCGTACGCTTCGTGGGTCCGCTGCCACGCGTCCCGAGAAGCGTCACTGTGCAGTTGAAGCTCGAAAATCTGACCGGACGGGGCACGCAGGGTGCAGTTGAAACCGTAGAACCTATTACCAATTCTCCAGAAATTCTTGCATCCGCCGTCGTCGACATCAAATCCAAGGTTCTCCAAGCCGGCCAAAACGCCCTCGAGAGCCAGTCGGTAAGCGTCGGGCCCTGGCATGGCAAGGGAGAACCGGAGTACGTCGTTCACCTCGCCGGCGAAGTCCTCGACCGACACGGCGACCACCGACGCCTCATCGACGTACTTCCGGCTCAATGATTCGAGGCTCTTGACCCTGAACTCCAGATCACGCAGTTCGACCGGTTGCCGGAGAAGGAGTGAGGCGGTCACCCGCTGTCCCACCAACCTGAGTGCCGACTCGACCTCGTCCGCCGCCTCGACCGCCCTGCCACGAACAGCCGCCAAGACCTTCGTCTCGTGCGGCGACAACCGGTAACGAGGGCTCGATGAGGCATCCGCTGACGGCGGCTCGGCCGGACTGCCTACAGGCCCGCCTGCCGGTTCCAGAGACCCCGGGTCGCCCGAACCCGGGCCTTCAAGCAAATGCATCCGGTTGACGTACAGATCGTCGTCCGACGGGTCGTCGCGACCGAGCTGCCGCTCCCGCGCCCTGTCCACCGGCGAGGGCTGCTCATCGGGCCGCTGGCTGAACCTCCCCGGCCCGGCCCCCGCCAGCGGCATCGCTCGACCGTCCGGGCCGAGGACCAGGGCGTCGATCCCCGTCACGTTGAACGGGGCCGGCAATCCGCTGTGCGTGTACAGGGGCAGGTCCGAGACGGCACCGCTCTGCGGGTCCAGGTAGAGCACGCTCCCGTTCTGGTTGAGCGCCACCCAGGCGTGCGACCCACCACCCTCGTAGGTGGTGATGAGGAACGCGTAGCTGCCGTGGCCGCCCGCCCGCAACTGGCCCTCCAGGGTGCCGAACCCCCGGTTGACTGTGCTCCAGGCGTCGTCCGGCGATGCGTCATCGGCGGGCTCGGCAAGTTGCTGGAAGCGTCCCCCGGTGGCGTCTTCCACCCGCCCAGGGCCGTCGATCTCACCACCGAGGGGCCGGTTGACGTCCCCGGCGGCGTACGCGTCGAAGGTCCGGGGCGCGGAGACCAGAGGACGACCGTGCATCCACGTCTCGTACAAGGAGAGGGTGCAGTCCAGGCAGTTGATGCCCCGGGTCGGATCCGCGTACGGCCCACCGTCGTTGGCCAGCCTGAACCAGCCGCCCCGACGGGGATCCGGGGTCCGCAGCACCCGCCCGTCGGCGTCCCGGGGCATCGCCCGTTCGAGGTCCGACTGATGCAACGCCAACGGCGGTCGCAGCCCGCCCCACTGCCCGTACCGACGGGACCGGTCGATCGGCGGCGGATGGTCGTCCCCGGTCAACGCCGAGGGCCCGCTGGTCTCCACCGCACCGACGACGAGCGCGGGGTCGTCGGTGTTGATTCGCTCGAAGTTGTCCCGGTCACGCACCTCGACGACCGTGGGCGCGACCGTTCCGGTCAGCACCGCCTCGGCGAGGCCCAACTGCCAATGATGTTGATGTTCTCTTTCCCGACCAGCCCGGAGGAACTGGTCGGCGACGGCACTACGACCGGCGTTGCTCAGGTCATGGGCTTCCCGGATCAGCCAGCGAGCCTGCTCGTGGTGGTGCTCAGCCTCGTCCCGCAGCTCGGCGGCACGATCCCTCCGTCGTTTGTCCTCGTACCAGGTCCGCTGCCGCTGGAAGTGGTCTCGGTAGCGGCGCCGGTCGAAGGCCTCACGGTCGGCCGCCCACCTCGCGGCGTACCACTCACGCGGCCCCGGTGGTGCTGGAGGGGTATTAGCGGATCCAGGCACCACCTGAGGCCGGGCAGGGTACGAGACGGGACGCTGATTCGGATGCAACGCCTCCACCGAGGCGAGCCGGGATGGGGGCGGGCCACCCCCGGAGTCCCACCCGCTCTGCCTAGTCGTGCTCGCTGGTTCGCCGGCACCATTGTGAGGCGTCGGTGCCGCCAGCGGAAGGGGAGTTGTGTTCGCGCCGAGCCCTGTGGTCGAAGGAAGTGTGGGGTTCGGGTTCGACGTGGTGCTTGGCGGAGTCCCTAAGCTCGGCCCGTTGACCGTGGACGTGACAGCACCCCCGCCTGGCGCCGGCCCGGCTTCCACCCCTCCGGCCCCGGTCGGTAGGGCACCGGACACAGCCGTCGACGACAGGATCGGGTGCGTCGACGAGGCCGGCACTGGTCCTTCGTGGGTGTCAGCACCCGGTTGTGTGAGCAGCGACGTCGGCCTCGCGGCAGGATCGACAGCAGCTCCGGACGGCGCAGGTGCCGTCCCGGCGGGGTGGTCGTCGAGCGGTACGACCGTGGACGCCTGCGTCGGGGACGCCGACGTCGGCATGGCCGGAGGCGGGCCCGACGCCGCAACGCCGTCGAGTGCAAGGGAGCCCGGCTCGTCCGTAGGCTGGTGTCCGGCGCTTCCTCCGTCGTGGCCTCTCACACTGGTAACGGCACCGGTGACACGCTGCGCGTCTCCCGCGCTGTTCAGCTCCTCGGAAAAGCCAGGAGCGCCTGGAGCGTGGGATGCCCCGGCGAGGGCGGCCATCCCGACGTCGAGCCGATGGCGCAGCGCGGCGTCGGTCTGGCCGGTGGCCGAACCGGTGGCGCCCGACGCCGCCGCCCGCGCCGCGTCCTCCAGGGACACCGGGCCCTGGCCGGTGGCCAGGCTGGCTGCCTGTTCGGCGATCACCTCACCGGTCATCTCCCGGCCGAAGTGCTCGCCGACCCGCGCCGCCCGCCCGGTCGCGTGCCGCCCCAGGCCGGCCAGCGGCGCCACAGCTCCGCCCGCCAGGCCGCCGAGGGCGGACATTCCCGCGTCCGTCAGGTCCAGGCCGTGCCGGCGGCCGGTCGCGTTCTGGTACGCCTGCGTGGCGAGCGTGACCCCGGACTCCTCGGCCGCCTCCGCCAGCCCACCGAGCGCCGCCTTGCGGGCCAGCCCTCGCACGCCGCCCTCGGCCACCTGCTTGGCGGCGCGCTCACCGGCCTCCTTGAGGCCTTGCCTGAGGGTCTTGCGGGCCAGCTGGGCCATCAGCTTCTTGAAGATCTGCTGTACGACGAACCGGCTGGCGGTGATCGCGACCCCGGCGGCGGGGGAGGCGGCCCCCGCGGTGAGTACTGCGGCCACCGCCAGCGACAGCAGCTCGACCACGAGGATTCCCAGCTCGATCCAGACCTCGAGCTTGGCGCCCTCGATGTCGCAGCCACACTCCTCGACCAGCCGGCCGAGGTCCCCGCTCACGGCCAGCAGGACGGGCAGCGGGGCCTCGTCCCCCTCGGCGACGCGCCGCCAGGCGGAGTCGAACGCCTCCGCGACCGCCCCGACGCCGCCGTACCCGCCACGCACCTCGCGGGCGGCGGCGTGCGCGTCGGCGCGCGGCCCGGCCAGGGCCTCGGCCACGGCATACCACTCGTCGGCGAGGGCCCAGACCGCCCGCTCGTCGCCCTCGGGCCACTCCACTCCGACCACCCAATCGAGGGCCTCGTGGACCCAGCCGGGCAGGTCCCAGGGCGAGTAGTCGAGCGGGTGCGGGATCGGGCTCGGCAACAGGCTCACGGCGGTCCCCGGAGACGTCAGCGCCCGGCGCGCCGCTGGTCGGAGATCCGGTCGAGCCGTCCGGCGCTCCGCACGTCCGTCGTCACTTCGTTGTCCACGGACCGCACGACATCCTCGCCCAGGTTGTCGAGGGCACGCCCGATGCCCGCCCAGGCCCGCAGCAGCGTCTCCTCGAACCCGCGGTACTGCTTGTCGAACGCGGCGCCGAGGTCGTCCCGGCCCCAGGGGCGGGCCGCGCTGGCCGCCGCGATCCGGCCGCCCACCTGCGCGCGTCGGTCGGCCACCGCCTCGCCGGCCGAGCTCAGGTCCGCGCCACCGCGCCGCGCCCGGTCCGGGTCCAACCAGAGCTGCCCCTCGGTCACGCCGATCGCTCCCCGCCCCGCACGACGGCGTCCGCCCGGCCCAGCAGGGCGCCGAAGTCGCCCGTACGGAGAAAGCCCAGCGACCCCGACCCCGCCGGCAGGTACGCCCCGACGAGTTCCTGCGTGGCGGCGACTGCGGCGGCGGTCGCCCGGTGCACAGTTGTGGTGATCTTCTGGCTCAGTGCCCGCGCATCCCGGTCCTGAAAGACGGTGGGCTGGAGTTCCACCGAGACGAGTTCGCCCCGGGCGCCGGCGACGACGGTAACCTGCCCGTCGGTGGAGCGTTCGGTGACCTTGAGCTCCGCGAGTCGGGTCTGGAGTTCGTCCAGTCCGGAGCGGAGTTGCCGGTACTGCCCGTACACCTCGTCGAACCGGGCCCGCAGCGCCCGGTTGGCGTCCCGGTCCACACTCTCGGCCAACGTCACCCTCCCCCGTCACCGTCGGTAGGGCAGACCATACCGGGCGCCACGGAATCCGTGGGGTCCGGTAACTTCAGGTGGGTGATCGACCGTCAGCAGGCCGAACAGCTCGCCACCGTCTGGGCGCACCGGGACTCCCAGCGCCTCGGGCACGAGTGCGCCCCGCTGGTGGAGGAGTTCGACCTCGGCTACCTGATCACGTCCACGGTGACCCCGTCGGCCACCGTCCTGCCCGGCGACCTGCCGACGACCGTCGTGGACAAGGAGACCGGCGAGGTCTCGACCTGGCCCCGTCTGCCGTTCCCCGCCGTGCGGGAGCTGTACCGGCGCAGCCGGCCGGAGCGGCCCACGCCGCGCACGGCCGACCCGGCGAGCCGACTGCTCCGGGAGACACACCGTCTTCCGACGCCGGGGGCCGTCGCGCAGCTGACCATCGAAGGTCGCCTGCACAGCTGCCAGGGCGTCAAGGGCGACGTCGCGCTTCGGCATCATCCGCTGGTCCGGGCCTACCTCGACGAGCTGCCTCCGGGCCATCTGGTCAGAGGCGGGGACCGGCACGCGGAGGTGATCGTCGTATCGGACGTCCTCCACGAGCACGACCACCGGCGCGCCGCTGGGGGACGGGAACCGATGACCATGGATGATGCCCGGTCTGTCTTCGAGGCTTCCCGGCTGCAGGTTTACCGGGTACGCGAGCCTGATGACCCAGCGGGGGGCCTGGCCGATCGGCCCTGCGACTCGTGCGTGAACTTCCTGGTGTACTTCCACGCGCTCGACTGGTCCGACCTGGCTTACACCCGCGAGTGGCGGCCGGAGCCGCAGACACCGATCCACCCCGACCGCTTCCCCGTCGAGGTAGGGCACTCACTGATGGACGGTGGGTGGGAGGACAGCGTGTTCAACCCGGCCCTCGCAGCCGGCGCCATCGAGGAGACCTGCGAGGTGTTCGGACGACTGCACCGGCACGAGCCGTTCCCTGCCGCCGAGGCCGCCCTCACCGCTTTCCCGGCAGTCCGACCTCGCCGTCGCGGCCCCGGCCGGGAAGTCTGGATCAGCCGCTTCAACACCAATCCGACACGGGCGGCACACTCCGCCGACACGTTGGCCGACTTCGGCGCTGTCCTCGGCGTACGGCTGTTCCCGCTCGGCACGGAGGGCCAGGAGAGCATCATCGCGGTCGACGAGCGGGGGCGGGTCTTCGTGCTGGACCAGGCCGGCGAGTGGTTCCTCGGCGAGGACATCGACGCCGCGCTGACCACCCTGCTGCTCGGCCGGGCCCCGGCCCGGGTACGCGACGACGGCACCTGGTAGCCGCCGGCGCCCCTACAACTGCACGCCGGTGAGCACCATGACTCGGGGATCGGTGTAGTCGTCCATCGCGCTGCGCAGGCCCTCCCGGCCGACGCCGCTGCCCTTCACGCCCCCGTACGGCATCTGGTCGGCCCGGTACGAGGGCACGTCCCCGACGATCACCCCGCCCACCTCCAGGGCGCGGTGCGCGGCGAAGGCGACGTCGAGGCGGTGGGTGAACACGCCCGCCTGCAACCCGTACGCCGAGTCGTTGACGGCGGCGAACGCGGCGGCGTCGTTCTCGACCCGGGCGACCACGAGCACCGGCCCGAACACCTCCTCGGCGCACACCTTCGCGTCGGCCGGCACCCCGGACAGCACGGTCGGCGGGTAGGTCGCGCCCTCCCGCCGGCCGCCCACCTCGATGGTCGCCCCGGCGACCACCGCCTCGTCGACCCACGCCTCGACCCGCTCGGCGGCCTCGACCGACACCAACGGCCCGACGTCGGTCAGTTCGTCGGACGGGTCGCCCGCGCGCAGCGCCGCCACGGAGGCGACCAACCTCGGCAGGAAGGCGTCGTAGAGCCACTCGTGCACGTACACCCGCTGCACGGCGATGCACGACTGCCCGGCCTGGTAGTTGGAGAACGTGGCGATCCGGTGCGCGGCGAAGGTCAGGTCCTCGTCGGTGTTCCAGTCCTCGCAGATCACGGCCGCCGCGTTGCCGCCCAGTTCCAGGGTGACGTGCTTGTCGGGCACGGACCGGCGGATCGCCGCGCCGACCGGCCCGGAGCCGGTGAACGACACCACCGGCAGCCTCGGGTCGGCGACCAGCTCGGCGGCGCGCTCGTTGGGCAGCGGCAGCACCGAGAGCATCCCGGCGGGCAGCTCCGTCTCGGCGAGGATCTCGCCGAGCAGCAGCGCCGACAGCGGGGTGGCCGGGGCGGGTTTCACCACGATGGGCGCGCCGACCGCGATGGCCGGGGCGACCTTGTGCGCGACCAGGTTCAGCGGGAAGTTGAACGGCGCGATGCCGAGCACCGGCCCCTTCGGCACCCGCCGGACCAGGGCGATCCGACCGGTGGCCGTCGGGTCGGTGTCGAGGCGTTGCAGCTCGCCGGAGAACCGCCGGGCCTCCTCGGCCGCCCAGCGGAACGTCGACACCGCGCGTCCCACCTCGGCCCGCGCCCACTTGACCGGCTTGCCGTTCTCGGCGGTGATCAGCGCCGCGACCTCCTCGGCCCGCTCGGCGAGCCGGCGCGACACGTGGTCCAGGGCCGCCGCGCGCGCGTGCGCGGGCAGGGCGGCAGCCGCCGCCGCCACCCCGGCCGCCGCCGCGACGGCGGCCTCGACCTGGTCGGGCGTGGCAAGGGTGGTACGTCCCACCGCGCGCCCGTCGTACGGGTGGGTGACGGTCAGCTCGCCCTCGCCGTGTGCGGGGCGACCGGCGACGAAGAAGGCTCTCGGCTCCACACCTCGGCAGCGTAGACCACGGGTACCTCGCATCGGAAACAGTCGCTCAAACCCTTGTCTGCCGCGAATTCAGTAGCGAAGATGGCAGTCAGATTCCGATAACCTCCGCTGTCCGCACCCCCGGCCATACCTCGGAGACACCTGATGAGCGACCAGCAGAAGCTGCGCAACTTCGTCAACGGCGCGTACGTCGACCCGGTGGACGGCGGGTATGCCGACCTGGTCGACCCGTGCACCGGTGAGGTCTTCGCCCAGGCTCCGGTCTCCGGCGCGGCGGACGTGGACGCGGCCATGCGGGCGGCCTCCGCCGCGTTCGAGACGTGGCGCGACACCACCCCGGGCGAGCGGCAGAAGGCGCTGCTCAAGCTCGCCGACGCGGTGGAGGCGCGGGCGGCCGACCTGGTCGACGCGGAGGTGCGCAACACCGGCAAGCCCCGCCAGCTCACCGCCGAGGAGGAGTTGCCGCCGGCGGTGGACCAGTTCCGCTTCTTCGCCGGCGCGGCCCGGCTGCTGGAGGGCCGCTCCGCCGGGGAGTACCTGCCCGGACACACCTCCTACGTGCGGCGCGAGCCGATCGGCGTGTGTGCCCAGGTGACCCCGTGGAACTACCCGCTGATGATGGCGGTCTGGAAGATCGCCCCGGCGCTCGCGGCGGGCAACACGGTGGTGCTGAAGCCGTCCGACACCACGCCGGTGTCGACGCTGCTGCTGGCCGAGATCGCCGCCGAGTTCTTCCCGCCGGGGGTGTTCAACGTGGTCTGCGGTGACCGGGACACCGGTCGTACCCTCGTGTCGCACCCGACCCCGCAGCTCGTGTCGATCACGGGCTCTACCCGCGCGGGCATGGAGGTGGCCTCCGCTGCCGCGCCGGACCTGAAGCGGACCCACCTGGAGCTGGGCGGCAAGGCCCCGGTGGTGCTCTTCGACGACGCGGACGTGACGGCGGCGGCCGAGGCAATCGCGATGGGCGGCTACTTCAACGCCGGCCAGGACTGTACGGCCGCGACCCGGGTGCTCGCCGGCCCCGGCATCCACGACGACTTCGTGGCCGCGCTCGCCGAGCAGGCCCGCAACACGAGGACCGGCGCCCCGGACGACGAGGACGTGCTGTACGGCCCGCTGAACAACGCCAACCAGCTCGCCCGGGTCAGCGGCTTCGTCGACCGGCTCCCCGACCACGCCAGCGTGTGGACCGGCGGCTCCCGGGTCGGCGAGCGCGGGTACTTCTACTCCCCCACCGTGGTCTCCGGCGTGCGGCAGGCCGACGAGATCATCCAGCAGGAGGTGTTCGGGCCGGTCATCACCGTGCAGCGCTTCTCCGACGAGGACGAGGCGGTGCGCTGGGCCAACGGCGTCGACTACGGCCTGGCGGCCTCGGTCTGGACGCGCGACCACGGCCGGGCGATGCGGATGACCCGCCGGCTCGACTTCGGCTGCGTCTGGGTGAACACCCACATCCCGTTCGTCTCGGAGATGCCGCACGGCGGCTTCAAGCACTCCGGCCACGGCAAGGACCTCTCGGTCTACAGCCTGGAGGACTACAGCCGGATCAAGCACGTCATGCACAACATCGAGGGCTGACCGGTGAGCGCGAGGAGTGAGCCGGTTCTGCGAGCCCCGCAGTCGCGAACGGAGAGGGACCCGGTGGCGTCGAGCGAGGAGCTGCACAAGCGGCGCGGCGCGGCGGTGGCCCGGGGCGTCGGAAGCGTCGTCGGCGCGTACGTGGACCGGGCGAGCGGCGGCACGATCACCGACGTCGACGGGCGGGAGTGGATCGACTTCGCCGCCGGCATCGCGGTCACCAACGTCGGCAACTCCGCCCCGCGGGTGGTCGAGGCGGTGCGGGCGCAGGTCGAGCGGTTCACCCACACCTGTTTCATGGTCGCGCCGTACGAGTCGTACGTGGCCGTCTGCGAGCGGCTCAACGCGCTCACCCCCGGCACGTTCGAGAAGCGCTCGGCGCTGTTCAACTCGGGCGCCGAGGCGGTGGAGAACGCGGTGAAGATCGCCCGGCACGCCACCGGACGGCCGGCGGTGGTGGTGTTCGACCACGCATACCACGGCCGGACCAACCTGACCATGGCGCTGACCGCGAAGAACATGCCGTACAAGCACCGGTTCGGTCCGTTCGCCGGCGAGGTCTACCGGGTGCCGATGTCGTACCCGCTGCGGGACGGGGGGCTGTCCGGGGCGGAGGCCGCCGCCCGGGCGATCGAGACGGTGGAGAAGCAGGTCGGCGCGGAGAACGTCGCCGCGCTGCTGATCGAGCCGATCCAGGGCGAGGGTGGCTTCGTCGTACCGGCGCCGGGGTTCCTGCCGGCACTGCGCGAGTGGGCGACGGCGGCCGGGGTGGTCTTCGTGGCGGACGAGATCCAGACCGGGTTCTGCCGCACCGGGGACTGGTTCGCCTGCGACCACGAGGACGTCGTCCCGGACCTGGTCACCCTGGCCAAGGGCATCGCCGGCGGCCTGCCGCTGGCGGCGGTGACCGGCCGGGCCGACCTGATGGACGCGGTGCACGTGGGCGGCCTCGGCGGCACGTACGGCGGCAACCCGATCGCCTGCGCGGCGGCGCTGGCGGCGATCGAGACCATGCACGAGCTGGACCTGGCCGCCACCGCCCGCCGGATCGGGGCGACCATGGACGAGCGGCTGTGCACCATCGCCGCCGGCGATCCGCGGATCGCCGAGGTGCGCGGCCGGGGCGCGATGCTCGCCGTGGAGCTGGTCCGGCCCGGCACCCTGGTCCCGGATCCGGTCGCCGCGGCGGCGGTCTCGGCGGCCTGCCACGCCACCGGCCTGCTGACCCTGACCTGCGGCACGTACGGCAACGTGCTGCGCCTCCTGCCCCCGCTGGTCATCTCCGAGGCGGAGCTGGCCCGGGGCCTGGACCTCCTCGACGCCGCCTTCGGCTGACGGGCCCCGAACGGGCCCGCCACCCGGCCGGCACCCGGTGTTGGCGATCGGCGGTGAGCTGCGTCACGATGGTCGCGAGGAGGTCGCCGATGGCTGACCCGTGGCTCGCCCTGGAATTCGGCGCCGATCCGGCGGAACGGATCGCGCAGGTCGGCGCCGCCCATGAGGCGTTCCTCGCCGCCGGCACCGAGCCGCGCCGGGTACGGGAGGTGGTCCGCCGGTCCTGGCAGCGCTCGGCGCTGGTCGACCCCGAGGTCGCCCCGCCGGTCGAGCTGACCGACGACGCACTGGAGAGCTACCGGGCCGCCCACCCGCTGGCCGGGGTGCTGCCGCTGTTCCGGGACCTGCTCGGTGGCATCGCCCTGGATGGCGCACACCTGATGGCGGTCTGCGACGCGCACGGGCGGCTGCTCTGGGTGGAGGGGCATCCCGGGGTGCTCCGGCACGCCGAGCGGATGAACTTCGTGCCCGGCGCCCGCTGGGACGAGGCGCACGCCGGCACCAACGCCCCCGGCACCGCCCTGGCCTGCGACCACAGCGTGCAGATCTTCGCCACCGAGCACTTCAGCCGGCCCGTGCAGCGGTGGACCTGCGCCGCCGCCCCGATCCACGACCCGACCACGGGGCGGCTGCTCGGCGCGGTCGACATCACCGGCGGCGACCACCTCGCCCACCCGCAGAGCCTCGCCCTGGTCCGGGCCACCGCCCGGGCCGCCGAGGCACAGCTCGCCGCCGCGCACCCGGCCGAGCCGGACGCCGTCACCGTGCGCGCGCTGGGCCGCGACGAGGCGGAGCTGCGCGTCGGCGGGCGGACCGTCCGGCTCGGCCGCCGGCACAGCGAGCTGCTGGTGCTGCTGCTCGACCACCCCGAGGGACGCACCGGCGAGCAGCTCGGCCTCGACCTGTACGGCGACGACCGGCTGCACCCGGTCACCCTGCGCGCCGAGCTGTCCCGGCTGCGCCGGGCGCTGGGGGCGGAGCTGCTCGACTCCCGCCCGTACCGGCTGCGCGCCCTGGTGCGGGCGGACTTCCGGACCGTCACCGAGCTGCTGGAGCGGGGTGAGGTGGCGGGGGCGCTCGACGCGTACCCCGGGTCGTTGCTGCCCGGCTCCGACGCGCCGGGGGTCGCGCGGCTGCGCCGGCTGGTCGACGGGCAACTGCGCGCCGCCGTGCTGGCCGGCGGCGACCCGGCGGCGCTCGCGGCCTGGACCGCGACGCCCGCCGGCACCGACGACCTGGCCGCCTGGCAGGCCCTGGCGCGGGCGCTGCCGCCGGGCGCGCCCCGCCGGCCCCTCGCGCTGGCCCGCGCCCGCCAGCTCGGCATCGAGTACGGACTCGGCCGCGCAACGTCGCTGCAACGTCCGCGTAACTAGCGTCGCGTCATCACCCCGACCACCGACGGCGGAGGTACCGATGACGCGCTACGACGCGCCCACCCACTGGCAGTCCCGCTACGACCACTTCATCGGCGGCGAGTACGTCAAGCCGCACGGCGGCCAGTACTTCGAGAATCCCACCCCGGTCACCGGCCAGCCGTTCTGCGAGGTCGCCCGCGGCACCGCCGAGGACGTCGAACGCGCCCTCGACGCCGCCCACGGCGCGGCCGACGCCTGGGGTCGCACCCCGGTTGCCGAGCGGGCGCTGATCCTCAACCGGATCGCCGACCGGATGCAGGAGAACCTGGAGTCCCTCGCGGTCGCCGAGACCTGGGAGAACGGCAAGCCGGTACGCGAGAGCCTGGCCGCCGACATCCCGCTCGCGATCGACCACTTCCGGTACTTCGCCGGGGCGATCCGGGCCCAGGAGGGCAGCCTCGGCGAGCTGGACGACGACACCGTCGCGTACCACTTCCACGAACCGCTCGGCGTGGTCGGACAGATCATCCCGTGGAACTTCCCGATCCTGATGGCCGTCTGGAAGCTCGCCCCGGCCCTCGCGGCCGGCAACGCCGTGGTGCTCAAGCCCGCCGAGCAGACCCCGGCGTCGATCCATTACCTGCTCTCGCTGGTCGCCGACCTGATCCCGCCCGGCGTGGTCAATGTCGTCAACGGCTTCGGCGTCGAGGCGGGCAAGCCGCTGGCCTCCTCGCCCCGGGTGGCGAAGGTGGCGTTCACCGGCGAGACCACCACCGGGCGGCTGATCATGCAGTACGCCAGCGAGAACATCAGGCCGGTCACCCTGGAGCTGGGCGGCAAGAGCCCGAACATCTTCTTCGACGACGTGAGCGCGGCGTCCGACGACTTCCTGGACAAGGCCCTTGAGGGGTTCACCATGTTCGCCCTCAACTCCGGCGAGGTGTGCACCTGCCCGTCGAGGGCGCTGATCCAGCAGGGCCACTACGCCGACTTCCTGGCGGCGGCGGTCGACCGGACCCGGGCGGTGCGCCAGGGCCACCCACTCGACACCGACACGATGATCGGCGCGCAGGCGTCCAACGACCAGCTCGAAAAGATCCTGTCCTATCTGGACATCGGCCGCCAGGAGGGCGCGAAGGTGCTGACCGGTGGCTCGCGGACGGACCTCGGCGGCGAGCTGTCCGGCGGCTACTACGTCGAACCGACCATCTTCGAGGGCGACAACTCGATGCGGATCTTCCAGGAGGAGATCTTCGGCCCGGTGGTCTCGGTGACCTCCTTCGCCGACCTCGACGACGCCGTGAAGATCGCCAACGACACCCTGTACGGGCTCGGGGCCGGCGTCTGGACCCGGGACATGAACACCGCGTACCGGGCCGGGCGCGCGATCCAGGCCGGTCGGGTCTGGACGAACTGCTACCACGCGTACCCTGCCCACGCCGCGTTCGGCGGGTACAAGCAGTCCGGCATCGGCCGGGAGAACCACAAGATGATGCTGGAGCACTACCAGCAGACCAAGAACCTGCTGGTCAGCTACTCCCCCAAGAAGCTCGGCTTCTTCTGATGCCGATCGGCTCCCCCGGTGACGCCACGTCGTCGCCCGTCTCGCTCACCCCCGCGGCGGCCGAGCTGATCCGGTCGCTGCGGGGGCGGTACGGGCCGCTGATGTTCCACCAGTCCGGCGGCTGCTGCGACGGCAGCGCCCCGATGTGCTACCCGGCGGGCGAGTTCCGCACCGGCGGCTCCGACGTGCTGCTCGCCTCGCTGGTGGTCGACGGCGTCCCCGAGACGGTCGAGTTCTGGATCTCCGCGGCCCAGTGGAAACTGTGGCGGCACACGAGGCTCACGGTCGACGTGGTCCCGGGCCGGGGCAGCGGCTTCAGCCTGGAGGCCCCCGACGGTGTGAGATTCCTGATCCGCTCCCACCTTCCCTGAACCCCGTCGATCATGGAGTCATGGTGGGCAGCATGGCAACAATGTCCGTTATGCGGGGCAGCACGACTCCATGATCGACGGGGCTCAGGGGGCTCAGGGGGTCAGGGGCGGAGGAGGGCCGAGATCGTCGTCGCGATGTGGCGGGGGCGGCGGTAGAGGTCTCGGTCGGTGAAGTAGCGCATGTGCCAGCCGTGAGCAGAGAGCCAGTTCATGCGGGAGCGATCGTGGCGGAGCCGGTCGCGGTCCAGGTGCGAGACACCGTCGTACTCGATGCCGATCCGGCGCGTCCGGTAGCCGAGGTCCAGCCGATACAGCGGCACGCCCCACTCGTCCGGCACCCACAGCTGCGGCTCCGGCACCGGCAGCCCCGCGTCGACGAGCACCAGTCGCAGCTGACTTTCCTGCCGGCACTCCGCCCGCGGATCCGCGAGATCCACCAGTTGACGGGCCTGCCGGACGCCGCGAAGCCGCGCGTGCCTGGACACCTCGGTGCGCAACTCATCGGGCAGGCAGGCGCCGACGCGCAGACAGAGGTCGAGCAGCGGAAGCGCGTCCATCCGGCGGGTCGTGCGGGCCAGGTCGACGGCGCACCGGGCGGCGGACGCGCAGGGCACCCCGCAGACCTGGCGCACGTCGCGTACGGGAAGGACAGCCTCGTGCGCCAACACCCCCCGGATCTGCGGTACGACCGAACCGGCTGGCACGATCACGTGCACGTATTTGGTGGGCAACGCCTCGAAACCGTGTAGCTGAGCCCCCGTCTGGAACCCGACCACAGCATCCGACGGGAGCCGCCGGAACAGCGCGGCTAGCGGCTCGCCAGCCGCTCCCTCCCACCCGTAGACGCCACGTGCTAGCCGACGCAGCCGTCCCGCCTGAACCCGGCTGCGCACCGCCTCCCGGCTGAGCCCCGCCCCCAACAACTCCCGATACGAGAACAGTTCATCCGCCACCCTGGCACGGTGACGCTCACCCCGGCCCCACTTCCACCCCGCCCGCCCCACCTGTGGACAACACCGCCCCTTGTGCACAACCCCCACTCCACCTCCCCAACCTGCTACCCACCCCGCCGATCATGAAGTCGTGGTGCCCGACATAAGCGGTGAAACATCACCATTCGGGCACCGCTAGTCCATGATCGACGCGGAGGGGCGGCGGGTCACCGCTCCGCCAGCCCCCGGTACGAGCGGCCGTGGCGGGTCATCGTTCCTGTATCGCCCAGGGCGAGCCGTAGCCGGTGAGCAGGTCGAGGAACGGGCGCGGGGGCAGCGCCTCCGGGCCGAGCACGCCGGTGCCGGACCACGCGCCGGTGGCGAGCAGTTCCAGGGCGACGACCGGGTTGACGGCGGTCTGCCAGACGACGGCCTGGTGGCCGTACTCGCGCATCGACCACTCGTTGTCGACGACGTGGTAGAGGTAGACCTCGCGGGGCTCGCCCGACGGGGAACGACCCCGGACCCAGGTACCGGCGCAGGTCTTGCCGCGCATCTTCCCGCCCAGGCTGGCCGGGTCGGGCAGGCAGGCGGCCACCACGTCGCGCGGGGACATCGGCACGCCCCGCACGGTGACCGGCTCGGTGGAGTCCAGGCCGAGCTTGTGCAGGGTGCGCAGGACCTCGATGAACTCCTCGCCGAGGCCGTACTTGAAGGTGACCCGCCGCGCGTCGACCCAGCGCGGGATGAGCAGCACCTCCTCGTGCTCGACGTTGACGCACTCGACCGGGCCGATCCCCTCGGGGAAGTGGAACACCTCGGGCTCGCTGAACGGCTCGGTGGTGAACCAGCCCCGGTCCCGCTCCCAGATGACCGGCGGGTTCAGGCACTCCTCGATCGTCGTCCAGATGGAGAAGGACGGGGCGAAGTCGTAGCCGTCGACGGTCAGGTTCGCCCCGTCGCGTACCCCGATCTCGTCGATCTCGCCGAACAGTTCGTCGGCGGCGTACCGGGCGAAGACGTCGGACAGGCCGGGCTCGACGCCGATGCCGCACAGCGCGAGCCGGCCGGCCGCCGACCACCGGTCGGCGGCGGCGAACTGGTCGTCGCCGAGCTTCACTCCGGTCTCGGCGTGCGGGCGCTTCGGGTGCGGGTGGGACAGGGACATCGCCATGTCGAGGTAGTCGGCGCCGGCCGCGTACGCGCCGTCGAAGATCGGCATGACGAAGCGCGGGTCGACGGCGTTGAGCACGTGGGTGATCCGGTGCTCGCGGCACAGCGCGGCGACGGCGTCGGCGCGGGACGCGTCGACGGTCGCGGCGACGAAGCGGTGGCCGTGGCCCTCGACCGCACGGGCGGCGCGGGCGGGGTCGGCGTCGGCGACGACCATGGTCTCGAAGAATGTTCGGCGGGCGGCGATGGCGACGGCGGCGGAGCCGACGCCGCCGGCGCCGACGAGCAGGATGCGCATCAGGTATCGAACCCCAAACCAAGACGATCGAGTGTACGGAGCCAGAGGTTGCGCCGGCCGTCGCGCGCGTCGGCGCGGGCCAGCGACCAGCGGGTGAGGTGGATGCCGGCGGCCCGGACGGGCTCCGGCGGGAACGGCAGCGGCTTGCCCCGGACCAGGTCGAGCCGGGTCAGCGGGGTGTCCCCGCCGGCCAGCAGGTCGAGCATCACCCGCGCGCCGAACCGGGTGGCCCCGACGCCGAGGCCGGTGTAGCCGGCGGCGTACGCCAGCCGCCCGTCGTACGCGGTGCCGAAGAACGGGCAGAACCGGGTGCAGGTGTCGATGACGCCGCCCCAACGGTGGCTGAAGCGCACGTCGGCGAGCTGCGGGAACGTGGTGAAGAAGTGCTCGGCGAGGGCGGTGAAGGTGGCCGGCCGCTGCTCCAGTTCGGGGGCGACCCGGTTGCCGTGGTGGTAGACCGCGTCGTAGCCGCCGAACAGGATCCGCCCGTCGCCGGTGATCCGGTAGTAGTGGAACTGGTTGCCGGTGTCGGCGAGCCCCTGCCGGTTGCGCCAGCCGATCGCGTCCCGCTGGGCCGGGGTCAGCGGCTCGGTCATCAGCGCGTAGTCGTAGACGGGGACGAGCCAGGCGCGCAGCCGGCGCAGCAGCGGCGGGAACGCGTTGGTGGCGAGGACCACCCGCCGGGCGCGGACGACGCCGGGGGCCCGCCCGGCTCCGCCGAGGGTGGCGGCGCGCAGGACGGCGCCGTCGCGGCGCAGGCCGGTGACCCGGGTGTGCTCGTGGATCCGCACGCCGAGGTCGAGGCAGGCGCGGCGCAGTCCCCAGGCCAGCTTCGCCGGGTCGAGCATCGCCACCCGGTCGCGGTCCCACAACCCGCCGAGGTACGTCGGTGAGTCGACCTCGGCGCGTACCTCGTCGCGGTCGAGCAGCCGCGCGTCGTGGCCGTACCGGCGGGCCAGTTCCGCGTCCTCGGCGAGCCCGGCGAGCTGGTACGGCTCGACGGCCACCGCCAGCTCGCCGGTGCGCTCGAAGTCGCAGTCGATGCCGTACGCGTCGACGGTGGCGGCGATGTCGGCCAGGTTCTCCCGGCCGAGGCGTTCCAGCTCGGCGATCTCGCCGGGGAACCGGTCCGCCCCGTTGGCCAGCCCGTGGGTGAGCGAGGCGGCGCAGAACCCGCCGTTGCGCCCGGACGCCGCCCAGCCGCAGGTGCCGGCCTCGACGAGCAGCACGTCGGCGTCGGGTTCGGCCTGCTTGGCCAGCAGGGCCGCCCACAGCCCGCTGTACCCGCCGCCGATCACCAGCAGGTCGGCGGCGTGCGGGCCGGTCAGCGGGGGCACCGGGTCGGGGCGTTCCGGCCGGTCGAGCCAGTACGGCACGGGCGCCGCGTCGGCGAGCGCCCGGCCGGTATGCGGGAGGATCATGTCGGGCTCTTCGCCCGTCGACCGGCCGCCGGGGCGACCGGGAGGCCGGCGCGGCGGGACCGCCGCCCGCGCAGCGAGGTGAGCCCGACGAGCAGCAGCGCGATCACGAACATCGCCGTGCCGATGACGTTGACCTGCGGCGGGATGCCCCGCTGGGCGGCACCCCAGACGTACATCGGGAACGTGACGGTGGTGCCGGCGTTGAAGTTCGTGATGATGAAGTCGTCGAAGCTGAGCGAGAACGCGAGCAGCGCGGCGGCCACGATGCCGGGGAGCACCAGCGGCAGGGTGACCAGGCGGAACGTCTGCCACGGGCTGGCGTACAGGTCCGCCGCGGCCTCCTCCAGCCGCCGGTCCATCCCGGCGAGCCGCGCCTTCACGGTCACCACCACGAACGACACGCAGAACATGACGTGCGCGATGACGACGGTCCAGAAGCCCTGCGGCACGCCGGCGGAGACGAACAGGGCCAGCAGCGAGGTGCCCATCACCAGCTCGGGGGTCGCCATCGGCAGGAAGATCAGCAGGTTGATCCCGGACCGTCCGGTGAACCGGTGCCGGACCAGCGCGAACGCCATCAGCGTGCCGAGCACGGTGGCGACGACGGTGGCGATGAAGCCGATCTGCACGCTGCGCAGCACCGCGTCGCACATGTCGGAGGTGGCGCAGGGCTGCCGCCAGTTGTCCAGGGTGAACTCGTTGAAGTCGTACGACAGGCGGCTGGACGGGCGGTTGAAGGACAGGGCGGCGACCACCAGGATCGGCAGCGACAGGTAGCCGAGCACCAGCAGGGCGACGCCCATCACCCAGTGGTCGGCCAGCCAGCGGGAGAACTTCACAGCACCTCCTCCGTGCCGGCCCGGCGCAGGTACCCGAAGACCACCGCGAGGATCGCCGCCATCAGCAGGAACGACAGCGCCGCGCCCTGCGGGTAGTCCAGCCGGACCAGGAACGCCGAGTCGATGACGTTGCCGATCATGTACTCGTTGGGGGTGCCGAGCAGTTCCGCGTTGATGTAGTCGCCGGTGGCCGGGATGAAGAACAGCAGCGTGCCGGCGATCAGGCCGGGCATCGACAGCGGCAGGGTCACCTTGCGGAAGATCTGCACCGGGCTCGCGTACAAATCGCTCGCCGCCTCCAGCAGCCGGTAGTCGAGCCGCTCCAGGCTCGCGTACAGCGGCAGCACCAGGAAGGGCAGGAAGTTGTACGTCAGCCCGAGGACCACCGCGACCGGCGTGGCCAGCAGCCGGCCGTCGGGGCCGAGCAGGTGCACGTCGCGCAGCAGCCCCACCAGCCAGCCGTTGTCGGACAGGATCGTCTTCCAGGCCAGGGTGCGCACCAGGAAGCTGGTGAACATCGGGGCAACCACGCAGACCAGCAGCAGGTTCTTCCACCGGCCGGCCTTCTGCGCGATCGCGTACGCCAGCGGGTAACCCATCAGCAGGGCCAGCAGCAGGGCGATCCCGGCGTAGCCGAAGGAGCGGGCGAACTGCGGCCAGTACGCCTGCAACACGTCCGGGTAGTTGCCGAAAGCCCAGGTCAGCGCGTACCCGGTGGAGAGCGAGCCGGTGGGGTCGTACAGGCTCGCGGCGGCGAGCTGGAACAGCGGCACGGCGAAGAACAGCAGCAGCCAGGCCGCGCCGGGAAGCAACAGCAGGTACGGCAGCAGCCGGTGCCGGTCGTGCCGGGGCGGCGGCGGGGGCCCCGCCGGCTGCCCCGTCGACGTGGGTACGTGGGCCAGCGCCGTCACGAGGACGCACCCACCGGCTCGTCGAGCAGGCCGGCGGTGCGGTCGTCCTGGCCCGGCGCCCGGGGCAGCAGGAACGCGTGCCGGGGGTCCCAGTGCGCCACCACGGCCGCCCCGACCGGCAGCCGGCCGCCGAGCCCGCTGTTCGCCGCGAACGCGGACAGCTCGCTGCCCCAACCGGTGCGCACCAGGTACTGGGTGCTGACCCCGACGTAGGAGGCGTCGCTGACCACGCCGGTGACGTGCTGGTGGCCGGCGGGCACCTGGTCGGCGGAGTCGGCCAGGTGCAGCTTCTCGGGGCGTACCCCCAGGTAGACCTCGCCCCGGTCGGCGCGGGCGCGGCCGGCAGGCACGGAGAACCGGGCGCCGTGCGCGGTGACCGGCACCTCGGACCCGCTCCCGCCCGCGGCCTCGGCGGCGAGCAGGTTGGACTGGCCGAGGAAGTTCGCCACGAACGCGGTGGCCGGGTACTCGTACATGTCGGCCGGGGCGCCGAGCTGCTCGATCCTCCCGGCGTTCATCACCGCGACCGTGTCGGCCATGGTCATGGCCTCTTCCTGGTCGTGGGTGACGTGCACGAAGGTGATCCCGACCTCGGTCTGGATGCGCTTCAGCTCGATCTGCATCTGCCGGCGCAGCTTCAGGTCGAGCGCGCCGAGCGGCTCGTCGAGCAGCAGCACCTGCGGCTGGTTGATCAGCGCCCGGGCCAGCGCGACCCGCTGCTGCTGCCCGCCGGAGAGCTGGGCCGGGCGGCGGTGCCCGAAGTCGTCGAGCTGCACCAGCGCGAGCATCCGCAGGACCTCGTCGTCGACGGAGCGGATGCCGCGCCGGCGCAGCCCGAACGCCACGTTCTCGAAGATGTTGAGGTGCGGGAAGAGCGCGTAGCTCTGGAACACGGTGTTGACCGGCCGCTTGTACGGGCGCAGCCGGGCGATGTCCCGGTCACCGAGCAGCACCTGCCCGCTCGTCGGCTGCTCCAGGCCGGCGATCATGCGCAGGGTGGTGGTCTTGCCGCAGCCGGACGCCCCGAGCAGGGCGAAGAACGAGCCCTGCGGGATGGTGAGGCTGAGGTCGTCGACTGCGGTGAAGATGCCGAACCTCTTGGTCAGGTTGACCAGCCGCAGGTCGCCGGCCGGCGCGGCGCGTCCCGTCGTCTTCGCGCTCATCCCCGTCACGCCCCGATGACCTGCTGGTACTTGCCCTCGTACTCCTTCTCCTGCTTCTCGTCCAGGACCATGAACACCTTGGACCTCGACAGCAGTGTTTCGTCCGGGAAGATCAGCGGGTTGGCGGCCAGTTCCGGGTCGATCTTCTCCATCTCGGCCTGCGCGCCCTTGACCGGGCAGATGTAGTTGACGTACGCGGCCAGCTTCGCGGCGATTGCCGGCTGGTAGTAGTGGTTGATCAGCGCTTCGGCGTTTGCCTTGTGGGTGGCCTTGTTCGGCACCATCATGTTGTCGCTGAACAGCATCACGCCGGAGTCCGGCGCCACGAATTTGATCTTCTTGTTCTCGGCGGAGAGCTGGATGATGTCGCCGGACCAGCCGACGCACGCGGCGATGTCGCCCTTGGCCAGGTCGGGCGCGTAGTCGTTGCCGGTGAACTTGCGGATCTGCCCGGAGGCGACGGCCTTCTTGAGCGTGTTCAGCGCGTCGTCGAACTGGGCGGTGGTGAAGTTCGCCGGGTCGTGGCCGTTGGACTGGAGCAGCAGGCCCATCGTGTCGCGCATCTCGGACAGCGCGGTCACCTTGCCCTTGAGGTCGGGGCGGGTCAGCAGTTCGTCGACCGTGCGGATCTCCTTGGTGACGCCGCCGTTGTAGGCGAGGCCGGCGAGGCCGGACTGCCACGGGATGGAGATCCGGTTCTCCGGGTCGAGCGGGCGGTTGAGCAGCGACGGCAGCAGGTTGGCCGCCACGTTGGGGATCTTGGCCGGGTCGAGCTTCTGGATCCAGCCGAGCCGGATCATCCGGGCGGCCATCCAGTCGGTCAGCACGATGAGGTCCCGATCGGTGCCCTGGCAGGCGGCGAGCTGGTTCTGCACCTTGCCGAAGAACTCGTTGTTGTCGTTGATGTCCTCGGTGTACGTCACCTGGACACCGCTGGAGGCGACGAACGCGTCCAGGCTGGGCCGCTTCGACTCGTCCTTGTCGTCGACGTCCATGTACTGCGGCCAGTTCGAGAACGCCAGCTTCTTCTCCGTGCCGGAGAGGTCTTCGCTGACGCAGCCGGCCTCGGTCTGCTGGGCGCCCTTGGTGCCGCAGCCGGCGAGCGCACCCGCCGTGGCGAGCATCGCGGCAGATCCGAGGGTGCCGGTGAGCAGACCACGCCGGGTGAGGGGCCGGAGGGGAGTTCGCATGTGACGACTCCTAGGGGGGTCATCGCCGGCGGGCGGGACAGGGGGTGGCCCGGCGGCGGGAGGGTCTTCAGGCGATGGACGACTGATCCTGACATGAGCCGACCTGCCTCACAAGGGATTCCGTTGCCGCGATAGCCCTGCGCCACGAATTACGCCAGATCGCACCGGGGGCACTACGATTCCGTGGGAGAAGCGGACATGGGGAGCGGACGATGGCCATCCGGCAGCAGGAGAGCGGCAGCGGGGGGCGACGTGTCGCCGTCCGTGAGGGCGCCAGTCACGCTCTGTTGGACGACGTCGCCAAGCAGATCATCGAGCAGCTCCAGGAGGACGGCCGCCGGCCGTACGCGACGATCGGCAAGGCGGTCGGCCTGTCCGAGGCGGCGGTACGCCAGCGCGTGCAGCGACTGCTCGACGCCGGGGTGATGCAGATCGTCGCGGTCACCGACCCGCTCCAACTCGGCTTCCCCCGCCAGGCCATGATCGGCCTGCGCACCGACGGCGACCTGGAGGCGGTGGCCGACCGGCTCGCCGAGTTCGAGGAGGTCGACTACGTGGTGATCACCGCCGGGTCGTTCGACCTGCTCGCCGAGGTGGTCTGCCGCAACGACGCCCACCTGTTGGAGATCCTGCAACGGCTGCGCGCCGTCGAGGGCGTGCTCGCCACCGAGGCCTTCGTGTACCTGAAGCTCCGCAAGCAGACCTACAGCTGGGGTACGGCCTGAGCCACCCTTGCCCGGCCGGTCGGCGGTCAGGCGTTGTGGCCTGCCCGCTTCCTGCGCACGCCCGATGCCTGGCGAGGATGTGCACTCGGGAGCCTTTGGAGCTGATGTCGCAGACGACTCACCTCATCGGCCCGCCCCGACCAAGAAACCCGAGGGCAACGAGTGCAGACGGCGGCCGAGCTGGACGGCCGAGAGCAACGCATCCCTGGCCGGGGCGTGATGTCGCAGACGACTCAGCTCCAAAGGGCCCACACAATCCCCCCAGCACCTCGGGCCAGAACCGGCGACGGGGCGGCGAGCGGCACGCCCCCAAGCGACACAGCGATGAGTGGGCGGGAGTTCCAAGGAAGCCACCGGAGATGCGGATTCCGTTGTTCTTGTCGTTAGCCCTCGCTGATTCCGTTGCCTCAGGCGTCAAGCACCACCGATCCCACTTGCTTTACCCGTGAGGGCTGTGGGATAACCGTGGGCAGAGCGGCCGGTGTCACCCCAGACCGGCCCGAGACCCGATGGGGCTGACATGGCCAACGCCACCGACCACCTCTGGATGCACTTCACCCGGATGGCCAGCTACTCCGCCGGCGAGGTGCCGACGATCGTGCGCGGCGAGGGCGCGTACGTGTGGGACTCGCAGGGCCGCCGCTACCTGGACGGGCTCGCCGGGCTGTTCGTCGTCAACGCCGGGCACGGGCGCACCGAGCTGGCTGAGGCCGCCGCCAAGCAGGCCGGCGAGCTGGCCTACTTCCCGCTCTGGTCGTACGCCCACCCGAAGGCCGTGGAGCTGGCCGAGAAGATCGCCTCGCTGACCCCCGGCGACCTGAACCGGGTCTTCTTCACCACCGGCGGGTCGGAGGCCGTCGAGGCGGCCTGGAAGCTGGCCCGGGCGTACTTCAAGCGCACCGGCAAGCCGAACAAGCACAAGGTGGTCAGCCGGTACATCGCGTACCACGGCACGTCGATGGGGGCGCTGTCGATCACCGGCCTGCCCGGCATCAAGAGCGACTTCGAGCCGCTGGTGCCCGGCGGCATCAAGGTGCCGAACACCAACTTCTACCGGGCGCCGGAGCACGGCGACTCGCCCGAGGCGTTCGGCCGGTGGGCGGCCGAGGAGATCCGCCGGGCCATCGAGCGGGAGGGGCCGGACACGGTCGCGGCGGTCTTCCTGGAGCCGGTGCAGAACTCCGGCGGCTGCTTCCCACCGCCGCCCGGGTACTTCGAGCGGGTCCGTCAGATCTGCGACGAGTACGACGTGCTGCTCGTCTCCGACGAGGTGATCTGCTCGTGGGGCCGGCTCGGAGAGTACTTCGGTGCCGTCCGCTACGGATTCCAGCCGGACATCATCACCACCGCCAAGGGCATCACCTCCGGGTACGCCCCGCTCGGCGCGATGATCGCCAGCGACCGGCTGATGGAGCCGTTCCTCACCGAGACCGGCATGTTCGCCCACGGGGTGACCTTCGGTGGCCACCCGGTCTCCTGCGCGGTGGCCCTGGCCAACCTGGAGGTGTTCGCCCGGGAGGATCTGATCGGGCACGTCCGGGCCAACGAGGACGCCTTCCGGGCCACCCTGGAGAAGCTGCACGACCTGCCGATCGTCGGCGACGTGCGGGGCGACGGATACTTCTACGGCATCGAACTGGTGAAGGACAAGGCGACCCGGGAGACGTTCGACGAGGCGGAGTCGGAGCGGCTGCTGCGCGGCTTCCTGTCCACCGCGCTGTTCCAGGCCGGGCTGTACTGCCGGGCCGACGACCGGGGCGACCCCGTGGTGCAGCTCGCCCCGCCCCTGATCGCCGAGCAGCAGCAGTTCGACGAGATGGAGCAGATCCTGCGCGCGGTGCTCACCGAGGCGTGGGCGCGGCTGTAGCGGTCGACGGCCGATGCGTTACCAGGAGCTGTCGTACTGGCTGTCCACGGTGGACGAGCCGCTGACGCCCCGCCCGCCGCTGGGCGGGGACGCCGACGCGGACGTGGTGATCGTCGGGGCCGGGTACACCGGGCTGTGGACGGCGTACTACCTCGCGGTCGCCGACCCGGCGCTGCGGATCACGGTGCTGGAACGGGAGATCGCCGGGTTCGGCGCGTCGGGGCGGAACGGCGGTTGGTGCTCGGCGCTGTTCCCCACCTCGCTGCCGGCGCTGGCCCGCCGGCACGGTCGGGACGCGGCGCTGCGGATGCAGCGGGCCATGCAGGAGACCGTCCGCGAGGTGGGCCGGGTGGTCGCCGCCGAGGGGATCGACTGCGACTGGCAGCTCGGCGGGACGGTGGTGCTGGCCCGCAGCGAGGCCCAGCTCGACCGGGCCCGGGCCGACGTGGCCGAGGCCCGCGCGCACGGCCTGGACCCCGCCGACCTGGTGCTGCTCGACGCGGCCGAGGCCACCGCCCGGTGCGCCGCCGAGCGGGTGCGCGGTGGGACGTACACCCCGCACTGCGCGGCGCTGCACCCGGCCCGGCTGGTCCGCGGGCTGGCCCGGGCGGTCGAACGCCGCGGGGTGCGGATCCACGAACGGACGCCGGTGACGGCGATCCGGGCCGGGGCGGCGGTGACCCCGGCCGGGACGGTCCGGGCGCCGGTGGTGGTGCGGGCGACGGAGGGGTACACGCCGGGGCTGCCCGGGCAGCGGCGGGCGGTGGCGCCGGTCTACTCGCTGATGGTGGCCACCGAGCCGCTGCCCGAGCAGACCTGGGCGCGGATCGGGCTGGCCCAGCGGGAGACGTTCTCCGACCACCGGCAGTCATCATCTACGGCCAGCGCACCGCCGACGGGCGGCTGGCGTTCGGCGGGCGGGGCGCGCCGTACCATTTCGGGTCCCGGGTCTCCGCCGGCTTCGACCGGGAGCCGCGGGTCTTCGCCGCGCTGCGTCGGGTGCTGGGCGAGCTGTTCCCGGTGCTCGGGCCGGAGGTGCCGGTCAGCCACACCTGGGGCGGACCGCTCGGGGTGGCCCGGGACTGGTCGGCCTCGGTCGGGCTGGACCCCGCGACGGGGCTGGCCTGGGCGGGCGGGTACGTCGGCGACGGGGTCGGCACCACGAACCTCGCCGGACGTACGCTCGCGGACCTGATCCGGGGCGCGGAGAGCGACCTGACCTCGCTGCCGTGGGTGGGCCACCGCTCGCCTCGCTGGGAGCCGGAGCCGGTGCGCTGGCTGGCCGTCAACGCGGGCCTGAAGGTGATGTTCTCCGCCGACCGGGCGGAGCTGCGGACGGGCCGGGCGTCCCGGCGGGCCGCCCTGTTCAACCGCTTCCTGGGCCACTGACCCGGCGCGGTCAGTGGTTGGGCGGGATCACCCGGAGGTGGCCGCGGCGGCCGGTCTGGGGGTGCTGCGATTGCTGCGGGTGGTGCTGCTCGTCCGGGGGGCGGGGCGGCGCGGGCCGGGCCGCCTCGCGGACCGCCTCGGCGAGGGCGACCAGGTCGTCGGCGCTGGGCGGCGGGGGCTCGAACTCGCCCTCGTGGCGGACCACGTTCCAGCCCCGGGGGGCGGTCAGACTGCGGGCGTGCTGCTCACAGAGGTCGTACGTGTGCGGTTCGGCGAAGGCCGCCAGGGGCCCGACCACGGCCGTCGACTCGTTGTAGACATAGGTCAATGTGGCGACCGCTTGCCGGGGGCAGCCGTTTCGGGAGCAGCGCCGTGGTGACCTCACGGCGGGAGGGTATCTCCATTACCGGGTCCGGCGCACTGGTTCGCGTTGCGACACGCCCGTCATCGAGATCACAATTCGCAACATTCGACGAGCAGGGCACGGACGGCGCGCCGCAGGAGCGGCACAGCCGCAGGCGGGGCCGTGCGGCGGGCTACCCTGTGCGTCATGACCAGTCCGGAACACCGCCGTCCCGGCTCCGGCCGGCGCACCCACCGTGACCGGCACGGGCGGGGTCTGCGTGGGCGGCTGGTGCCGGCGACGGTGCCGCTGGCCCGGACCAAGGCCGAGGTCTTCGACGATCTCGTGCTGGACACGGTGGAGGCCCTGGAGCGGCGCTTCGCGAAGGAACTGGCCGGCGTCGAGTTCGCGGTGGAGGACGTGCCGCCGGACCTGAACGTGTACGACTCCGACGTGCTGGAGGACGGCGAGGTGCCGCTCGCCCGGCTGCTGCCCGGCCGCCCCGGCCGGCAGGAGGTGCCGCCGCGGATCGTGCTCTACCGCCGACCGCTGGAGTTCCGGGCCATGGACCGGGAGGACCTGGCCGACCTGGTACACGACGTGATCATCGAGCAGGTGGCGAACCTGCTCGGGGTCGACCCGGACGAACTGGCCTGAGCCTGAGCCGGGCGGCCCCCACCGCCCCGGCCCGGCAACGCTCAGGCGGCCCGCCGCTTGAGCTTGCGCCGCTCCCGTTCCGAGAGCCCACCCCAGATTCCGAACCGCTCGTCGTGGCCGAGAGCGTATTCCAGGCATTCGGTCTTGACCTCGCACCGCGAGCAGATCCGCTTCGCCTCGCGGGTCGAGCCGCCCTTCTCGGGGAAGAACGCCTCCGGATCGGTCTGGGAGCAGAGTGCCTGCTCCTGCCACTCCGGCGCGTTCCCGAGCAGGTCGGCCACCTCGAGCTGGCCGTCCATCTAAAGATGCCTCCTTGTCGCGCACCGGCGTCGTCGCCGCTGCAACCCCCCACGCGAAAGGCGTGCTTGTCCGTACGGTCCCGATTTGCTGCGTTCCGCGCGAACAACCCCATTCAAATTACACGTGTGTAATACGTGCGCCGTCAAGCCGGACTTGATAATGGAGTCGCCCTCCCGACACGCCACGGGCGACCGCTCCGGCCGCCCAGCCTCGCAACCTGCCCTATCGATTCAGACCCCGGACGAGTAACGCCCTCCTCGGCGAGTTGCCCGAGTTTTCTGCCGTGGCGGTCCACCGGGCGACGCCACCGGACGCGCCGGCAGCGACCCCGACGGGGTGCCCCACCACGATGCTGATCTTGGTGGGGCACAGGTTAACGCGACTCGGCCGCGATCGCCCGTCGAGCCGGGACCGCCGACCGTGCCTCGTCCACATCGTGGACGAGGCACGGCGGTCCAACCTGATCGGAGGATCAGTACGAGACCCAAGGTTCCCAGCTCGACCAAACGAACCCGGTCACCACTCCACCGACGACGAGCACCGCACCGGCGGGTGCGTAACCGTCCCATCAGACGGTATGACGCACCCCGGTCCGCATCCGGCTGGCCGCCCCGTCGTTGTCGATATGGATCTCGTACCGCACGTCGTCGCCGAATTCGCTGAGGCCCGAGCCGCGAGAGGGGAACTGGGACGGCAGGTAGCCGGCCCCCGGGTAACGGGCCGGCGGGGAAGACCTCGGCGCTACGGCCGCGAGTGGCCGTACGCGGTGGTCCGCTTCCGGGCCGGTCGCCCGGCCGCCGCAGCGATGCCCCGCAACTGTTCCTCGGTGCGCGCCGAGCCGTTGCCCGAACCGGCCATCCGGGAGATCGTCTCCTCCATCAGGGTGCCGCCCAGATCGTTGCAGCCCCCGTTGAGCATCGCCACCGTGCCCTCGTCGCCGAGCTTCACCCAGGAGCACTGGATGTTGGCGATCCGGCCGTGCAGCAGCAGCCGGGACATCGCGTGCACCACCCGGTTCTCCCGCCAGGTGGGCCCGGGACGGGCGATCCCGGCGAGGTAGATCGGGGCGTTGGTGTGCACGAACGGCAGCGCGACGAACTCGGTGAACCCGCCGGTGCGGTCCTGCACCCCGGCCAGCACCCGGAAGTGGGCCAGCCACTGCCCGGGGTGGTCGACGTGGCCGTACATCATCGTGGAGCTGGACCGGATGCCCAGCTCGTGGGCCGTGCTGACCACGTCGACCCAGGCGGCGGCCGGCAGCTTGCCCTTGGTGAGCACCCAGCGCACCTCGTCGTCGAGGATCTCGGCGGCGGTGCCCGGGATGGTGTCCAGGCCGGCCTCGCGCAGCCCGGCCAGCCACTCCTTCACCGGCACGCCGGCCTTCGCCGCCGCCGTGACGATCTCCATCGGGGAGAACGCGTGCACGTGCATCCCCGGCACCCGGGCCTTGATCGCCCGGATCAGGTCGGCGTAGCCGGTGACCGGCAGCTTCGGGTCGATGCCGCCCTGGAGGCAGACCTCGGTGGCCCCGACGGCCCAGGCCTCCTCGGCCCGGTCGGCGACCTGGTCGACGGAGAGCCGGTACGCGTCGGCGTCGCGTTCACGCTGGGCGAAGGCGCAGAACCGGCAGCCCACGTAGCAGACGTTGCTGAAGTTGATGTTGCGGTTGACGACGTAGGTGACGTCGTCGCCGACGGTGTCCCGGCGCACGTCGTCGGCGAGCCGGCAGAGCCGGTCCAGCGCCGGGCCGTCGGCGGCGAACAGCGCCAGAGCCGCGTCGGTGTGCCGGGGGTCGAGCAGCGCCGCCGGGTCGTCGGCGGCCAGCCGCAGCCCGGTACGCAGGTCGGCGTCGCCGGAGCCGGCGGTCGCCCCCGGGGCCGCGCCGCCCCCGGCCGGGCCGGGCACGGGGCCCGCGTCGGCCTGGGCCGCCCCGGCAAGGGCGGGCTGGGGCCGGGCCGCCCCCGCGAGGCTGGCGTCGGCCTGGAGGGCGACCTCCGACCAGTCTCCGTAGACGCTGTCGAAGTCGCCGCGCCGGTCGTCGGTGCGGCCGGTGGTGTCGATGGTGGTGTGCAGGTCGGTCCGGCCGCCGCCGAAGACCTCCTCCGGCTCCTGCCAGGGACGGCCCACCGGGCGGGCCGCCTCGACCGCGAGCCCGGTGGCCGGGTCGGCCAGCGCCGACACGTGCGGCAGCAGTCGCGGGTCCAGCCACGGGTCGCCGGCCCGGACGTACTCGGGGTAGATCGTCAGCCGCTCGCGCAGCGTGAAGCCGGCCCGCGCGGTGTGCCGGGCCAGCTCGTCGAGCTGCGGCCAGGGGCGCTCCGGGTTGACGTGGTCCGGGGTGACCGGCGAGACGCCGCCCCAGTCGTCGATGCCGGCGCGCAGCAGCAGGTCGTACTCGCCCTCGATGAGGTTCGGCGGGGCCTGGATGCGGGCCCTCGGCCCGAGCAGCACCCGGGCCACCGCCACCGTCGCGGCCAGGTCGTGCAGCTCGGCGTCGGGCATGCCCCGCATGGCGGTGTCCGGCTTGGCGCGGAAGTTCTGCACGATCACCTCCTGGAGGTGGCCGTACCCACGCTGGGCCCGACGGATCGCGAAGATCGCGTCCACCCGCTCCGCCGGGGTCTCGCCGATGCCGATCAGGATGCCGGTGGTGAACGGCACGCCGACCCGGCCGGCGTCGTCGAGCACCCGCAGCCGGACCGCCGGCTCCTTGTCGGGCGAGCCGTAGTGCGGGCCGCCCGGCTCCGACCAGAGCCGGGTGGCCGTGGTCTCCAGCATCATCCCCATGCTCGGCGCGACCGGCTTGAGCCGCTGCAACTCCGACCAGGAGAGCACGCCCGGGTTGAGATGCGGCAGCAGTCCGGTCTCCTCCAGCACCGCCACCGCGCAGGCGCGCAGGTAGTCGAGGGTGGAGTCGTAGCCCCGCTCGTCCAGCCACTCCCGGGCCGCTGGCCAGCGCTCCTCGGGCCGGTCGCCGAGGGTGAACAGCGCCTCCTTGCAGCCCTGGGCGGCGCCCTCGCGGGCGATGGCCAGCACCTCGTCCCGGTCGAGGAACGCGGCCGGCAGCCGGTGCGGGACGGTGGCGAAGGTGCAGTAGTGGCAACGGTCCCGGCACAGCCGGGTCAACGGGACGAACACCTTCTTGGAGAAGGTGACCACGCCGGGGCGGCCGGCCTCGCGCAGGCCGGCGTCGCGGATGTCGCCGGCGACCCGGAGCAGTTCGTCCAGCGCGGGCCCCCGGGCGGCGAGCAGGGCGGTGGCCTCGTCGACGTCCAGCGCCCGCCCGGATGCGGCCCGGCGCAGGGCGCGCTCGACGCTCGCCGCGGTGGGCCCCGACTCCGTGCGATCAACCATAAGTCCAGCCTATGCGCTGGCCCGCACGCGCCGATACCGTGCCCGTGCCCACCCCGCAGGGCGGGAGAGCGAGGCGCACCGGTCCCGGCGGCACGCACAGCCCCACGCCGTCCGGCCCTTCGGGTGCCGCTGTCGTCGCCAGAGTGGAAACAGCGGCACCCGAAGGGCGGCGGTCAGTCCTCGCGCTGGAAGCGCTGGGTGCGGTCGCTGTCGGAGTCCTGCTGCCCGCCGAACGCGCCCGGCTCGGTGGGTTGGCGCGGGATGGCCTGGGTCGGGTCGGCCGACGGCGGCTGGCCGAACGGCGGCGCGGGCTGCGACGCGGGGAACGGCGGCGCCGACTGGGGCGGGGTGAACGGCGTCGTCTGCGGGTACGGCGGCGCCGACGACGGGGCCTGGGCGAACGGCGGGGCCGGCTGGCCGTACTGGCCGGCGGCCGGACCGGGCTGACCGAACTGACCGGGCTGACCGGGCTGGCCGAACTGGCCAGGCTGGCCAGGCTGGCCAGGCTGGCCGGGCTGGCCGGGCTGGGTGGGGGCCGGGTAGCCGCCCGGCTGGCCGGGGGCCGGCCAACCGCCCTGCTGCCCCGGGGCGGCCCAGCCGCCCTGCGGGCCGGGCTGGCCCGGCTGGCCCGGCTGCTGCGGCCAGCCGGGCTGCGGCTGGCCGTACACGCCGGGGGCCGGCTTGGGCTTCGGGGTGAAGTAGAGGGCGCGCCAGACCCTGACCACGACGAACGCGGCGATCGCGAAGATCGCCAGCCAGGCGATCCGGGTGAGCAGGCCGAGGAACGCGTCGAGCACCTCCGCCTTGGCCAGCCGGTCCACCGTCCAGACCAGCAGGGTGAGCGCGCCGAACAGGGCGCCGAAGGCGTACCCGCCCAGCGCCACCTGGGTGATGAGCTTGGCCCGGGGCACCACCGGGGCGACGTGCGTGGCGAGCAGCACGGCCAGCACCGGCAGCACGGTCGCCTCCAGCCCGGCGAATAAGAAGAAGCTGCTGCCCGACCGGCTGTAGAAGGTGCTGTAGTCGGTTGGGGCGAGCAGCCGGATCAGGCCGACGAAGAGCAGCACGGCGTTCGCGCCGAGCAGGACGAACGCGATCAGCTCGCGCAGCGGATCGGTGAGTTGGCGAGCCGGGATGGCGGGGCGGGACGCGGGCGCCGCGTCACCGGACGCGGGCTCGGCGGGGCTGGTCACGAACTCCCCCTCGGGGCGGTAACGGACAGTTGCCGACGTGAGCCTAGTCTCTCCGGCCACCGGCACCCTCGGGGCGGGGCGTGCGGAAGGATGGACGCCATGCGCATCGTCGTTCTGGCCGGCGGTATCGGGGGCGCCCGATTCCTGCTCGGCGTCCGGGCGTACGCCCGCGAGGTGGGGGCCGAGGTGACCGCCGTGGTCAACGTCGGCGACGACCTCTACCTGCACGGACTGAAGGTCTGCCCCGACCTGGACAGTGTCATGTACACGCTCGGCGGCGGCGCCGATCCCGAGCGCGGCTGGGGGCGGGTCGGCGAGACCTGGACGGTGAAGTCGGAGCTGGCCGCGTACGGCGCCGAGCCGACCTGGTTCGGGCTCGGCGACAAGGACATCGCCACCCACCTGGTCCGCACTACCATGCTGACCGGCGGGTACCCGCTGTCGGCGGTCACCGACGCGCTGGCCACCCGCTGGCAGCCCGGCGTACGCGTGCTGCCGGCGACCGACGACCGGCTGGAGACGCACGTCGTGGTGGACGACCCCGGCGGCGGCCAGCGGGCGGTCCACTTCCAGGAGTGGTGGGTGCGACACCGGGCGGACGTCCCGACCCACCGGTTCGTCTTCGTCGGCGCGGAGACCGCGAAGCCCGCACCCGGCGTGCTGGACGCGATCGCCTCGGCCGACGTGGTGCTGGTGGCGCCGAGCAACCCGGTGGTGAGCGTCGCCCCGGTGCTGGCCGTGCCGGGGCTGCGGGAGGCGGTCACGGACGGTCCGGCCCCGGTGGTCGGCATCTCCCCGATCATCGGCGGCGCGGCGGTGCGTGGGATGGCCGACCGCTGCCTGGCCGTGGTCGGCGTCGAGTGCAGCGCCGCCGGGGTGGGCGGGCTGTACGGGAGCCGGTCCTCCGGCGGCCTGCTGGACGGCTGGCTGGTGGCCCCCGAGGACGCCGGCACCGTGCTGCCGGACGTGCCGGTCCGGGCGGTGCCGTTGCTGATGACGGACGAGGCGGCGACGGCGGCGATGGTCCGGGCCGCGTTGGAGCTGGTGTGAGGCTGGAGATCCTGCCGGTGCTGGGCATCGGCGACGTGACCGAGGGCGACGACCTGGCTGCGCTGATCGCGACCGCCGCGCCGTGGCTGCACGACGGCGACGTGCTGGTGATCACCAGCAAGATCGTCTCCAAGGCGGAGGGAAGGCTGGTGGACGTGCCGGCCGACGGGCCGGAGCGGCTGGCCGCCCGGGACGAGGTGCTGGCGGCGGAGACCGCCCGGGTGGTGGCCGCCCGGGGGGCGACCCGGATCGTGCAGACCCACCACGGCTTCGTGATGGCCTCCGCCGGGATCGACGCCTCGAACGTGGACAAGACCCGGCTGGTGCTGCTGCCGCAGGACCCGGACGCCTCGGCGCGGGCCCTGCGGGCGGCCCTGCGCGAGCGCTACGACCTGGACGTCGCCGTGATCGTCAGCGACACGATGGGCCGGCCCTGGCGCAACGGGCTCACCGACGTGGCGCTCGGGGTGGCCGGGATGCCGGCGATCCGCGACCACCGGGGCGAGGTCGACCCGTACGGCAACGAGCTACAGCTCACCCAGATGGCCGTGGTGGACGAGCTGGCCGGCGCCGGGGAGCTGATCAAGGGCAAGTGCGACCAGGTGCCGGTCGCGGTGGTACGCGGGTACCTCATGGCCACCCGGGACGACGACGTCGGCGCGCGGGAGCTGGTCCGCGACGCGGAGCTGGACCTCTTCTCGCTCGGCACCGCCGAGGCGAGGGCGGCCGGGCTGGCCGCCGCCGCGGTGCTGCCCGACGGCCCCGGCGAGGCTGCGGCCGACCCGGCCGCCGTGCGGCGGGCGATCGCCGCGGTGGCCGGCGTGATCGCCCCCGGCACGGTGTTCACCCACGTCACCGACCACGAGGTACGCGCCACGCTGGTCGCCGCCGTGCCCGGCTGGCCGGGGCGGGCCACCGATCTGGTGCTCGGCGAGCCGCCGACCCCGGTCGATCCCGGGGACCTGGTGCGCTTCGGCGCGGACCTGCAACGCCTGCGCACCGCGTTGGCCGCCGAGGGGGTCCCGTCGGCGCTGCTGCCGCCGCCGACCGGTAGCACGGCCAGCGCCGCGCTCGCCCTCTGAGGCACGGCCGGCACACCCGTCAGCGGCCACCATTCCGCGCCCGCTGGGGCACGGGCGGGCTGCCGTTTGAGCATGGGCCGCGCCCGCTGGAGCACGGGCCGCGCCCGATGGCGGGCGGCGGTCCGCTCAGGCGTCGAGGATGGCGCGGCCCAGCGGGGTGAGGGTGTGCAGCACCGTGTTGCGGTCCCGGTGGCTGACCAGCAGGCCGGCGTTGCGTAACACGGTGGCGTGCTGGCTCGCCGCGGCCGGGGAGATGCGCAGGCGGCGGGCCACCTCGCCGGTGGTGCACCCCTCGTCGGTGGCCTCCAGCACCGCCGCCCGGGTCCGGCCGAGCAGGGCGGCCAGTGCCTCCCTGCCGCTGCCGGTCGCGCCGCCCGCGCCGGCGGTGTGGGCCAGCCCGCCCAGCCGGTCCACCGGGTAGACCAGCACCGGCGGCAGCGCCGGGTCGAGCAGCGCCACCGGGGTGCTGGCGCAGAAGAACGACGGCACCAGCAGCAGGCCCCGGCCGTCCAGGTGCAGCTCCCGGCTGTCCGGGTAGCCGTGGATCTCCAGCACCCCCGACTCCCACCGGGCCATCGGGCGGAGGCCGGCCAGCAGCCCCTCGACGCCCCGGTCCAGCAGGGCCCGGGCCCGCCGCGCCCGGTCCGCCTCCACGGCGGCCTGGATGTGCGGCCAGTACGGGCTGAGCGCGAGTGCCCGGTACTGCTCCATCGAGTCGGTCAGCTGGCGCAGCAGCTCGGGCTCGCCCCGGGCCAGCGCCGCCGCCGAGGGTGGCAGGGGGTGCCCCGCGACCAGCCGGGTCAGGTCCCGGTGCAGCAGCGGGACGGGCGTGCTCCGCACCGCGTCCAGCCCCGCCTCCAGGCCCTGGACGCTGTCGTGCGGGGTGAGGAAGTCGGGGAAGTAGCCCTGGCCGGGGTTCAGCGTGAACAGCAGCCGGAGCTGTTCCTTGCCGACGTGCCGGCGCAGCTCCCGGGAGACGCCGCGGCGCCAGCCCGAGGTCAGCGGGTCCCGGCTGCGCACCTGGAGCACGTGCACGCTGAGGATCAGTTCCCAGAGCGGGTCCGCACCCGGGGCGACCCGGGTGCGGAGGATGTCGTCGGGGGAAAAGTAGATCTTCAGCATTGGAGCGCTCCCCTGCCGGTGCACAGCGGGCTGGCCCGCTGACCGTTCGCACTGTACCCGGACGGCATTTATCTCCACTTTTAAGCGTGGACTGAAAAACCTCGACGGCCCGGGCCCGACTTCGGCATGCTCTCCTTGCTCCGCAACGGGCCGATCCGTCGTCGACGCCGGCCCGGGACACCGGGGCCGGGGAGGATCCGGCGGCCGGGCGGCACCACGAGGGTCTGCGGCCCTTGTTCCGCAGGGGTGCCACCCGGCCGTTCACCCGGGCGGGGCGATCAGCCGATCCAGAGCGCGATCCGGTGGTCCTCGTCCGTGACGTACCAGCAGTGGCCGTGCTCCTCGGCCAGCCCCTCCACGTGATGGAACGGGGCCAGGTCGGCCACCAGCTCGGCCGGGAGCAGGTGCCCCGCCGCCTTCTCCAGCCGGAACCGGACGTGCCGCGAGGTGACGTGCCCGCCCTGCGGGTGGTCGTCCAGCAGCACCGAGCCCTTGCCGAGCGCGTCGATCGAGCCGACGATCGCGGCGTAGCCGCCGTCGGGCAGCGGGGTCACCGCCCGGAAGCCGGCCAGCGCCCCCGGCGGGGTCACCCCGGTCACCGCGTACGCCCCGAGGGCGCGCGGCCAGCCGCCCGCGTCGAACATCTCCGGCACGCCGGCCACCTCGACCAGGATCGGGTCCCCGTCGGCGGTGACCGGGAAGCGCAGCCCGAGCAGCGCGGTGCCGTCGGGGGTGAACGCGGCGGCCTCCACGTTGATCGGCAGGTCCCCCGCGGCGAGCCGGGTCACCCAGCTCTTGGCCCGGGCGGTGCCCCGGGCGACCGTCTCGACGATGAACCGGTCCCGGACCCGCTCCCCCGGCGGCAGGGTGGCCAGTTCGGCCCCGGCCAGCGCGTCGTTGACCGCGCGGTGCAGCCGGAACCGGTTGCGCACCACCCGCACCGGCAGCCGGCCGCCGGCGGCGTCGGCCTCGCGGAACCGGGCCACGAACGCCCGGCGCGGGCGCAGCGGGCCGCCCTTAGAGCCGAAGTGGGAGCCGAAGACGTACACCCAGCCGTCGTGGTGGGCCAGCGCCTCGCCGTCCTCGGTGCGACCGTTCTCTTCGCCGGCGTCGGCGGCCACGTGGTGGGCGGCCCATCCGCCGTCCTCGTGTTCGAGCAGCAGGGCCAGGCAGCGCTCGACCGGCCCCTCGTCGAGGACGGTCCAGAAGCCGCGCCGGGCGCGGTGGGCGGCGAGCAGGGCCGGGGAACGCACCGGCAGCAGGTCGCTGGCCTCGTTGCCGGCGACGACGAACTCGACGAGTCGCAGGGTCACGGGGCAAGGGTACGGATCGGACGCACGCGCCTAGAGTGTCACCGTGCCAGACGCAAGGAAGGACCTCCTGGTGACGCCTCCGGCAGAGCAGAAGTCCCCTCCGGACAGCGCGCCGGCCGGCGGGGCGTACGCGGCCCTGCACGCCGACGCGACGGCCGTGCTGGCCGGGTGGACGCCGACCGGCGCGGCGGCCGGCCGGGCCCGGGACCGCACCCTCGACCTGCTGGCCGGCGGGCCCGCGGCGCTGGGCCGGGAGCACCGGGCCGGCCACGTCACCGCGAGCGCGCTGGTCCTCGACGCCACCGGCGCACGGATCCTGCTCTGCCTGCACGGCAAGTTCCACCGGTGGGTGCAGCTCGGCGGGCACTGCGAGCCCGGCGACCGGACGCTGGCCGGGGCCGCGCTGCGCGAGGCGGGCGAGGAGTCCGGGATCGCCGGCCTGGTCGTCGACCCGGTCCCGATCGACGTGGACATCCACCCGGTGGCCTGCCAGGGCGGCTCGCTGCACCACGACGTGCGGTTCGCGGTCTTCGCCCCGCCGGGCGCGACGGAGCGGGTCAGCGACGAGTCCGAGGCGCTCGGCTGGTTCCCCCCGGACCGGCTGCCCGAGCCGTTGGCCGGCGGCACCGCCCGGCTCGTCGTCCCCGCCCTGGCCGCCCTGCGCCGCCGCGCCGGCTGACCCGGGGCGCACCCGGTCCCGGGGGCAGGTCGACGCTGCGGGGGACACCCCGGGCGGCGGGCCGGCCGCCGCCCGGGTCGGACGGGTCAGACGTAGTTCTCCTCGCCCCGGTCCTTCAGCTCGTCGACGAGGGCCTTGACGTCCTGGGCGCGGTCGCGGGGGCAGACCAGCACCGCGTCCGGGGTGTCGACCACGATCAGGTCGTGCACGCCGAGCACGGCCACCAGCCGGCCGGACTGCGGGACCAGCACCGTCGCGGTGGTGTCGCGCAGCAGCACGCCCGGCTTGGCGTCCACGCCGAGCACCACGTTGCCGGCCGGGTCGGCCGGGAGCACGTCGCCGAGGGTGTGGAAGTCGCCGACGTCGTTCCAGCCGAAGTCGCCGGGGACCGTCGCCACCCGGCCGGCGGTCGCCGCGCCCTCCATCACCGCGTAGTCGACGGAGATCTTCGGCAGGGTCGGCCAGACCGTGCCGAGGACGTCGTCCTGCTCCGGGGTGCCCCAGGCGGCGGCGATCGCGGTGATCCCGGCGTGCAGCGCCGGCTGCTGCCGGGCCAGCTCGGCCAGGAACACGTCGACCCGCCAGACGAACATGCTGGCGTTCCACAGGTGGTGCCCCGAGCGCAGGTACGCCTCCGCCACCTCGGCGGCCGGCTTCTCCTTGAACTCCCGCACCGGCCGCAGCGGCCCGTCCCCGACCTGGTCGCCGGTGTGCAGGTAGCCGTACCCGGTCTCGGCCCGGGTGGGGGTGATCCCCACCGTCATCAGCAGCCCCTGCTCGGCGCCGCGCACCGCCTCGCGGACCGTGGCCACCCACGCGTCGGCGTCCCGGATCAGGTGGTCGGCGGCGAAGGAGCCCATCACCGCGTCCGGCTCGCGCAGCGCGATCACGGCCGCGGCGAGGGCGATCGCCGCGCAGGAGTCCCGGGGCGAGGGCTCGACGAGGATGTTCTCCTCGGGCAGGCCGGCAAGCTGACGCGCCACCGCCGCGACGTGCGCGGCTCCGGTGACCACCAGGGTGCGCTCCGGGGCGGTCAGCGGCGCCAACCGGTCCACGGTCGCCTGGAGCAGGGACGCGGGGGTACCGGTGAGCGGGTGGAGGAACTTGGGATGGCCCGCACGGGACAACGGCCACAACCTCGTGCCGCTGCCACCCGCCGGGATGACGGCGTAGAGCATCAGCACATCATGCCCGAACCGGCACGCTACGGACGCACCGTCGGCCGAACCCTCAGGCGCGGGCCCGGCTCCACGCCGCGATGTGCACCTCGGCGCTGGACTCCCAGGTGAACTCCTTGGCCCGGTCGAAACCGGCCTTGGCCAGCGACAACCGGCGCTGCTCGTCGTCCAGCAGGGCGGCCAGGTCGGTGGCGATCTGGGCCGGGTCCTCGCTGGTGTAGGCGACGGCGTCGCCGCCGACCTCCGGCAGCGACAGCCGCGGGGTGGTCAGCACCGGGGCGGCGCAGGCCATCGCCTCCAGGATCGGCAGGCCGAAGCCCTCGCCGTACGACGGGTAGGCGGCGACCAGCGCGCCGCCGAGGAAGCCGGGCAGGTCGGCGTAGCGGAGGTAGCCCGGGCGGAGCAGCCGCAGGTGCGACGGGACCTCGGCGACCGCCCGGTCGATGTCGTCGTCGTGCCCCTGGCCGCCCGCGATCACCAGGGCCGGCGGGTCGGCCCGGTCGGCCACCGCCTGGGCCCAGCCGCGGATCAGGTTGGGGACGTTCTTGCGCGGCTCCTTCGCCCCGAGGAAGGCGACGTAGCTGCTGTCGCCGAGCCCCAGCCGGGCCCGGACCCGGGCCTTCTCCTCGTCGCCCGGGGCGTGGAAGGCGGCGTGGTCGACTCCGTGGTAGGCGACGTCGATCCGGGTCGGGTCGGCGTCGAGCAGCCGGATCAGCTCGTCCCGGGTGGCCTTGCTCGGCACGATCACCCGGGCGGCGCGGCGCAGCGAGGTCTTGATCGCGCTGCGGAAGAACGTCCGGCGGGACTTGTCGTAGTGCTCCGGTTCGGTGAAGAACGTCGCGTCGTGCACGGTCACCGTGACCGGGCAGCCCGCCCGCAGCGGGCACGTGTAGAACGGCGAGTGCAGCACCTGCGCGCCGATCTGCTGGGCCAGCAGGGGCAGGCCGGTCTGCTCCCAGGCGAGCCGGGCCGGCCGGTGCGCCACCGCGGCCGGGGCGGCGACGATCTCCGCGCCGGGCAGCATCCGGGTGTAGCGCTCCAGGTCGGTGCGGAGGCTGACCACGGCCAGGTCGACCCCCTGGCCGCACACCTTGCCGAGGGCGCCGAGCAGGCCGTCGACGTATCGACCGACGCCGCCACGGTCGGCGGGGACACTCGTGGCGTCGATGAGTACGCGGGGCGGGCGACCGGCGGTCACGGGGCGACTCCTTGAAGTGGCAGATCTGTGGGGAACAACACTCCGGGCAAGCCTACGCCGGAGCCAGCCCCGAGCGCTGACTGCGACCCGACGGTACGCCGACTTGTCGTTGTCAACGAGCACGGGCGCGGGGGGCGTATCGTTCGCGCCGATGGCCGACAACATTGCCCGGGTGTTCGCCGACGCGATCGACCCGGACCCCGCCCGCCCCCTGCTGACCTGGTACGACGACACCACCGGCGAGCGCACCGAACTGTCCGGCGCGACGCTGGCCAACTGGGTGGCCAAGACGGCCAACCTGCTCGTCGACGAGATCGGCACCGGGCCGGGCGAGTCGGCCGCGGTGCTGCTGCCGCCACACTGGCAGACCGCCGCCGTGCTGCTCGGCTGCTGGTCGGTGGGGCTGACCGTGGCCGACGGCCCGGGCCCGGCCGAGGTGCTCTTCGCCGCCGTCGACCGGGTCGCCGAGGCGGACGCCTGGCCGGCCGGCGAACGGTACGCGCTCGCGCTCGCCCCGTTCGCCCTGCCGCTGCGGGAGGTGCCCGCCGGCTTCGCCGACTACGTGCTCGCCGTCCGGGCACACGGCGACCACTTCACCCCGTACCCGAAGGGTGGGCCGCAGGACGCGGAGCTGCTCGCCCTCGCGGCCAGCCGGGCAACGGAGCTGGGCATCGCCCGGGGTGGCCGGGTCCTGCTGGACGCCGCCACCCACCCCGACCCGGTCGACTGGCTGCTGGCCCCGCTGACGGCCGGCGCCACCATCGTCCTCTGCGGCAACCTCGACCCCGCCCGCGTACCCGCCCGCACGAGCACGGAGAAGGTCACCCTGACCCTGGCCTGACGCCCATCATCCGGTGCTGCTGGGCGGAAGGCGGCGTACGCCGGTCTCGCGGGGCGTCACGACTGCATGATCGATGGGGTCGGGTGGGTCAGGTGGGAGAGTTGGTGGGCGTGCGGCGTTGGGCGAAGACGGCGAAGGCCGTCAGGGACTCCGGGTTGGCCAGGGCGCCCCTGGCCGCCGCGTTGTCGACCGGGGTGCCGGTGAGGATCTTCTTCACCGGGACCTCCAGCTTCTTCGCCGACAGGGTGCGCGGGACGGCCCGCACCTGGTGGATCTCGTCGGGGACGTGCCGCGGCGAGAGGGCGGTGCGCAGCTCGCGGCAGATCTTCTTCCGCAGGTCGTCGTCCAGGTCGAGGCCCTCGGCCAGCACCACGAACAGCAGCAGTTCCCCGGCGCCGCCCTCGTCGTCCTCCAGGTGCACCACCACCGATTCGACGACCTCGTCCAGGCCCTCCACGACGGAGTAGAACTCGGCGGTGCCGAGCCGGACGCCGCCCCGGTTGAGGGTGGCGTCGGAGCGGCCGGTGATCACGCAGCCGCCCCGGTCGTTGATCGTGATCCAGTCGCCGTGCCGCCACACCCCGGGGTAGACGTCGAAGTACGCCTCCCGGTAGCGGGCGCCGTCCGGGTCGTTCCAGAACCCGACCGGCATGCTCGGCATCGGCGCGGTGATCACCAGCTCGCCCAGCTCGCCGACGACCGGGGTGCCGTCGGCGGAGCGGGCCTCCACCTTCGCCCCGAGGGCCCGGCAGGTGATCTCCCCGGCGTGCACCGGCAGCAGCGGCACCCCACCGACGAAGCCGGTGCACACGTCCGTGCCGCCGGAGAGGGACTGGAGCTGGAGCGCGTCGCCGACGGCGGCGTACACCCAGGTGAAGCCCTCGGCGGGCAGCGGCGCGCCGGTCGAGCCGACCCCGCGCAACGCGGACAGGTCGGCGATCTCCCTCGGCACCAGGCCGGCCTTGCGGCAGGCCAGCAGGAACGGCGCGGAGGTGCCGAAGTACGTGGTGCCGGTCTCCTCGGCCAGCCGCCACAGCCCGCCCAGGTCGGGGTGGCCGGGGTTGCCGTCGAACAGCACGATCGCCGCGCCCACCGCCGGCCCCGACACCAGGAAGTTCCACATCATCCAGCCGGTGGTGGTGAACCACAGGAACCGGTCGCCGGGGCCCAGGTCGTGGTGCAGGGCGAGCATCTTCAGGTGCTCCAGCAGGATGCCCCCGTGGCCGTGCACGATCGGCTTGGGCAGCCCGGTGGTGCCGGAGGAGTAGAGCACGTACAGCGGGTGGTCGAACGGCACCGGGGCGAAGGCCAGCGGCTCGTCGGTCGGCGCGGCCAGCTCGGCCCAGGAGATCACGCCCTCGGGCGCGGCCTCCATTCGGTCCGGAGCGCCGCCTAGCGGCGCGGAGGCCGAATTGTGGCCGCCGGCGCCGGCCGGGTCGAGGTACGCGATGCCGACGGTGTGCTCCAGCGACGGCAGGGCGGCCCGGATCGCGGCCACCTCGGCACGCCGGTCGACGGGCTTGTCGCCGTACCGGTAGCCGTCGACGGCGACGAGCACCCTCGGCTCGATCTGCCGCCACCGGTCGACGACGCTGCGGGTGCCGAACTCGGGGGCACAGGAGGAGAAGACCGCGCCGAGGCTGGCGGTGGCCAGCAGCAGCACGTACGTCTCGGGGATGTTCGGCGCGTACGCGGCCACCCGGTCGCCGGGGCCGACGCCGAGGCGGCGCAGCCCGGCCGCCACCCGGCGGACCCGGTCGCGCAGTTCGGCCGCCGTCAGGGTCTCCGGCGCGCGGGTCTGCCCGTGGGCGATCACCACCGGGTCGTCGTCGCCAAGCCCGGGCATCCGCAGCACGTTCTCGGCGTAGTTGAGGGTGGCCCCGGGGAACCAGCGGGTGCCGGGCATCACCGGGTCGGTCAGCGTGGCCGTGGGCGGGGTGTGCGCGACGACGTCGAAGTGCTCCCAGACGGAGCGCCAGAACGCGTCGAGGTCGGTGACCGACCACCGCCACAGCGCGTCGTAGTCGGCGAACTCCAGCCCGCGGTGCTCGGCCAACCAGCGCAGGTAGTCGCCGATCCGGGAGCGCTCGCGCACGTCCGCCGGCGGCGTCCACAGCACGTCACCCACTGCTCCACCCTCCTCCGGGGCCCCGCACCACCCTGTGACATGGTCCCTGGCGCCATCTTGCCCTACCTCGCAGCGCCATTGTCCACGCCGGGTTCCGGTGCCGGGGCGTGCCCGGCCCACACCCCGCCCCCGCGCCCGGTGTGGGCCGGGCCCCACGCGGGCCCGGCGACCGACGGCACGGCACGCCGGCGCGGCCGGGCCCGGCGCGGCGGGGCGGGTCAGCCCGCGCGGTGCGCCTGGATGGCGCGGCGCTTCGCGAGCCGGTGGGCGCGGCGGATCTCCGCCTCCCGGTAGCGGCGCTCGTCCTCCGGGGTCTGCGGCAGCACCGGGCGGACCGGGCGGGGCGTGCCGCCCACGTCCACCCCCACGAAGACCAGGTACGCGGTGGCGACCCGGACCGGCTCGTCCTCGGCCGAGTCCCAGCGCTCGGCGACCACCCGGACGCCCACCTCCATCGACGTCTGCCCGGTCCAGTTGACCTGGGCGTGTGCGTGCACCAGGTCGCCCACCCGGACCGCCTCGGAGAAGACGATCTCATCGATCGCGGCCGTCACCGCGGTGCCGCCGCTGTGCCGGGCCGCCGCCGCGCCCGCCACGTCGTCGACGAACTTCATCAACACCCCTCCGTGCACGGTCCCGTACAGATTGACATCGACCGCCGTCATGATCCGGCTGAGCGTGACGCGGGAGTACGAGGTGGGCTTGCCCTGCGGCGCGGCGGAGGGATGATCTGTCATGCGGGAGACGGTACGGTGCGCGGATGCGACATCTGTGGAGCTTCCTCGCCGGGTTGGTGGTGGCACCCGTCACCTGGGTGCTGGTCGCCCTCGGACAGGACGGGTCGAGCCGCACGACCACCCGGTGGGTGGAGATCGGCACGTTCAACACGGCCAACCTGATCGAGCCGGCCGTCTACCTGGCCGCCGCCGGCATCCTGCTCGGCCTGCTGGGCGCCCTGCGCGTCTCGCCGCTCGGCCCGCTCGTGGCCGGGCTGCTGCTCGCCGCCCCGTACGTGGGGATGTTCGTCGCGCCCTTCCAGGTGCGCGACCGCATCCCGGACGGCTGGAAGGTCTTCGGTGACCCCCTGCCGCTGCACGTTCCGGTGGAGAACGGCACGCTCTTCCTGATCGGCCTGCTGCTGGTCGTGGCCACCTTCAGCGGGCAGCGCTGGCGGCGGTGGCCCCGACCGGTGGTCGAGCCGACGCCGGTGCCCGCCGAGGGGCCGGACCGCAACGACTTCACGCTGACCGACTGGCCGCCGGCCGGCGCGGCCGACCGGGACTCGGCCCCGCCGAGCCTCGGCTACCCGGACCCGACGCCGGCCGAGCCGCTGCCGCGCCGCACCGGCGGGAAGTCACCGTGGTCGGCGCCGCCGCACGGCACCAACCGACCGGAGGAGGACACGACCGAGATCCGGTGACGGTCCGGCCGTACGCGCGCCACGCGACGGCTGACGACGGGATCCGTGACGATGCGGGCGGGCCGGACGACCGGCCCGCCCGCCCGCAGTAGCGGGGACGAGGGGCGGTGGCCCCCGGGGCGAGGACGGCGCCCGGGGCTGGTCGGGGGCCGCCGAACCCGCCCGGCAGGGCACTGACCTGCGAGCACGGGGTCGCGGCGACGGGGGCGGAACGAAGCGAACACAGCACCGTTAAAACGCCGCTCAAAATGAGCTTCAGAGCGAGTCGCATATTGACCTGCGGCGGTTGACAGGCGGCAATCCCGTTTTTAGACTTCGCCCTCATGCGGAAGGCAATTCCGGTTCTTTCTGCTCCCCGGTCCTGCGATAAACGACCGGGCGTACCGCGTCAGTTCAGATGGAATGTCGTCGCGACGGGAATCGGTGCCTGACATGAGCGTGACCGAATATCTGGAGTTCATCGGCGATCCGGCCAACGACGACGTGCAGGGCTGGCTGTACCCGACGGACGCCCAACTCCTCTGCGTGATCAACGACGTCCAGGTGGGTCGGGGTTACGACGGCGACATTCTCGAGATAGGCGTCTACAAAGGAAAGAGCGCGATTCTGCTGGGATTCTTCCCACGCCCCGGAGAGACGCTGATCACCTGCGACCTGTTTGATTCCGACGCCTCGGTCAGCGAGGAGAACCACCGCGAGAACGCCGCTTTCTATCCCGGCCTACAGCGGGGGGACTTCGAAAAGAACTACCTGCGTTTCCATGATCGGCTGCCGACCGTGCACGCCCGGCCCTCGGCCGACCTGAGCGATGTCGTGCCGGCCGGGTCCTGCCGCCTCGTGCACATCGACGGGGCGCACACGTACGAGGCGACGCGCGCCGACATCGAGACCGCGAGACGACTCCTCGGCCCCGGCGGCGTCGTGGTGGTGGATGACTGGTCGAGCGCACACATCCCGGGTGTCGCCATGGCGCTCTGGGAGCAGTACCTGACCGGCGATCTGATCCCCCTGGCCTTCAGCAAGGGCAAGTTCTACGCCACCTGGGATCCTTCGGGCCTGACGGGCGAGGAGGTCACGGCTGCGGTCGCCGACCGCGCCGATCTCGACGTCAAGGGCTCCGTCCTGCTCGGCCGACACCCGGTCAGCAGCATCACGATGACCGCGGGTGCCTGGCAGAAGTACTCCGCCAGCCTGCGGGCGGTGTACTCGAAGGTCTACTCCGGCGGCGGTGCCGGCGCGCCGCAGATGGTGGGTTTCTGACGTGCGCGTCGCATTCACGAGTCACCCGAACCCCAGTCACCTGGTGGGCGTCCTGTCGGCGGCGCGCGTCGCCCGGCTCGCCGGTCACGAGGTCGCCGTGGTGTCGGGCCCCAGCGTGGTCGACCACGTCGAGCAGGCGGGTTTCACTGCCCTGCCCGTGGCCAGCCTGATGTCCATGGAAGAGATGGTGGCCGCCCGAGCGGCCGCGGGCGGTGCGGTCGCGCCGACGGCACGCCCGGGGCCCCCGCCCGCCGGCGGGCCACCGGGGCGACGGGCACATCCCTTCATCACCCCCCGGACGAGCCGACAGGCGGCGGACATCGTGGACGCCCTCAGGGCGTGGGGACCCGACTGCGTACTGCGCGACTCCACCGAACTCGGCGGATACGTGGCGGCCGAAGTTGTCGACGTTCCCTGCGGAACCGTCGACATCGCCCCGTTGTCACCGTGCGCCCAGCCCGGAGCGTTGGAGGAACTCAACCGGCTGCGGGCCGAGTTCGACCTGCCGGCGGTGCACGATCCCTGGCATTCTGTACGCCCCTTCCGGATAGGTCTGGTCCCCGAGATCTTCTATCCTGAGGAACTGCGGTGGAGCGGCGCGCACCACTATCGCCCGTCCTCTCTGGACGTGCGCGCGGACCGGGAGCTCGCCGTCGACCTCTCCGAGCACCCGGGCGACCGCCCCCTCGTGCTGGCGAGTCTGGGGATGAACGCTCCACGCTTCGACCCCCGGGCCGCCACCGTGTTGAACGCGGTCATCGAAGCCCTGGGCGAACTGCCGGTGACGGGTGTGGTGGCGATCGGGTCGGACTACGACCCGGACCAGTGGGAAGGAGCGCGGGCCGCCAACGTCCACCTGCGGTCGTTCGTACCGCAACGGGCCCTGCTGCGCTTCTGCGACCTGTTCATCACCCATGCCGGGTTCAACGGGGTACGGGAGGCGTTCAGCGAGGGCGTGCCCATGATCGCCCTGCCCCTGTTCGGGGATCACCCGGCCAGCGCCGCCCGCCTGGCGAGCCTGGGGGTCGCGGTCGAGCTGGACGTCGCCTCGGTCTCCGCGGCGGCGGTGCGGACGGCCGTCTCCACCGTCCTGGGCGACCCCGGCTACCGCGGTCGCGCCCAGGACATGCGATGCCGCATGGACGCCCTGCCGCCCCTGGACCGGATGGCGGACGACCTGCTGGCCTTCGTCACCAGCTCTGGCCGCCCAGCCAGAGTCGGACCGAGCATCGTCAGCCGTCGAGTGCGGGAGGGACTTTCATGAAGGTCGGCGTAACCGGAGGAAGCGGCTTCATCGGCACCTACGTGTGCGAGGAGCTGGCACAGCGAGGGCACGAGCCGGTCACCTTCGACCGTCAGCGGCGGGCACAGGCACCGCCGTGGGAGGTGATGCTCGGTGACGTCCGCGACGCGACCGCGATGGTCGAGCTCGCCGCGCACTGCGACGCCATCATCCATCTGGCGGCTGTCCTCGGCACCCAGGAGACGATCCACAATCCGAGGCCGGCGGCGGAGACCAACACGTTCGGCGGGCTGAACTTCCTCGAGGCGGTCGCGCAGTACAACCTGCCTGGCGTCTATATCTGCGTGGGCAACCACACGATGAACAACTGCTACTCGATCACCAAGACCACGGTCGAGCGGTTCGTGCGGATGTACAACGCCGAGCGCGGTACGCGGGTCAACTGCGTGCGGGTGGTCAACGCCTACGGTCCGCGCCAGCTCGCCGCGGCGCCGTTCGGGCCGAGCAAGGTCCGCAAGATCACGCCGGCTACGGTGTGCCGGGCGTTGTCGGGCATGCCGGTGGAGCTGTACGGCGGCGGATACCAGATCTCGGACATGGTCTGGGTCGGGGACGTGGCACGGAGCCTGGTCTCGGCCCTGGAAGCCGCCGCGGCCGGCCGGATCGTCGACGTGCTCGAGGTGGGCCCCACGGAGTCGACCAACATCCGGCACGCGGCGGAGACGGTCATCGACCTCGTGGCCGAACGGGGCTTCAGCAGGGTGCCCATCGTCGACCTGCCCATGCGTCCCGGCGAGGACCCGGCGACGCCGGTCCGGGCCGACGCGGGAACCCTGCGCTCCATAGGCATCGAGCCCGCCTCCCTGCGTGGGCTGGCCGACGGCCTCGCCGAGACCGTCGACTGGTTCATCAAGACCGAGGGCGAGCACTGGACCGCGCCGAACGGCCTGCGTCGAGGCGTCTGACAAACCGATCCGGGCCACCAGGAAGGGCACAACGACCGTGACAGGACTGAGAGCACCAGACGGGCAGGACGGCAGCGCTGGGCAGCTGTACCTGGACCTGCTCAAGCGTTGCGTGACCAACACGATCTACCAGGACCCGCCGATCTCGCCACCGTGGGTGCCGCAGGCCGAGTTCGACCCCGAGGCCCGGGTCGCCGGTCTCGACTGCCCCAGCCAGGCCCACACCATGGTCGGGTTCGCGCGGCTGGACAACCTCCGGGAGCTGACCGAGACGGTGCTCCGCGATGAGGTCCCCGGCGACTTCCTGGAGGCCGGGGTGGGTCGCGGTGGCGCGATGATCTTCCTGCGAGGCGTGCTCAAGGCGTATGGGGTCACCGACCGCTCGGTGTGGCTGGCTGACTCGTTCCAGGGATTTCCGCAACCCCCCGCCGAGGCGCGGTACCAGATGAGTGACGTCTATCCGGAGTTGGGCGGCGAGCAGCGCGAGGAGCAGCGGCAGGCGGCGGAGGAGATGAAGGCGCGGTTCCTCAAGGGCGGCTCCGAGGAGGAGGTACGGGAGAACTTCCGCCGCTACGGACTCCTCGACGAGCAGGTGCGGCTACTGCCCGGCTGGCTCGCCGAGACCCTGCCCACCGCCCCGGTGCGACGGCTGGCGATCCTGCGGGTCGACAACGACCTCTACGCGTCCACGTACGCGACCCTGGAGCACCTGTACCCCAGGGTCTCGCCCGGCGGTTACGTCATCGTGGACGACTACCACTTCCTTGAGGAGTGCCGGCTGGCCGTGCACGACTACCTGAAGGCCGCCGGTGAGCAGACCCCGGACCTGGTCACCATCGACCGGTGCGGGGTGTACTGGCGCAAGGGCTCCTGACCCCGTCGCCGTACCGCGGCACCCAGGCCACCTGGTCTCCCTGGACCGACCGGGGCCACCGACCGTGGCCCCGGTCACCAGGTCACCAGGTCACCAGAAGCTCGGCGGGCAGCCGGTTGAACCGGTTACTGACGATGGGGACGTCCGCCGCGGCCGGGATCAGCCTCAGGCCCGGGAACCGGGCCATCAGCCGGGCGAGAGCCTCCTGCAACTCGACGCGGGCCAGCGGTGCACCAAGACAGAAGTGCGCCCCCACGCCGAACGCGAGGTGGTGGCTCGCCGCGCCCCGGGACAGGTCGAACCGCTCCGGGTCGGGCAGACGCAGCTCGTCCCGGCCGGCCGCGTCGGACGATACGAACACCGCCGCGCCGGCGGGGACCACGACGTCATCGAGCGCCACATCGCACGTGGTGTAGAGGAGACCGGCGAATCCGGTGCTGGCCTGGGCGTACCGGAGAATCTCCTCGACGGCGACGTCGACGGCGACGCCACCCGAGCGCAGCCGGTCGAGCTCAGTGGGGTGCTGGAACAGGGCCAGCAGCCCGTTGCCGAGCTGCGTCGCCACGGTCTCGTAGCCGGCGATGGTCAGCAGCATCACCGTCGAGACGAGTTCCTCGTCGGACAGGTCACCGGACTGCCCGATCAGCTGTGACAGCGGGTCCTCGCCCAGCTGTCCACGCCTGCGGCGGACCAGCTCGACCGCGGCCCCGTGCAGACCGGCCATCGCCGCGCCGAAGGCGGCCATGGACGCTCCACCGCCCCGCATCGCCAGAGCCCACGCCTCGAACGCCGGGCGAAGCTCGTCCGGCACGTCGAAGAGCGCGAGGAGCACCCGCAGCGGCAGCCGGAAGGCGAACCGGTCCATCAGGTCGACCGGACGGGGCGCCGCCTCGCACCCGTCGAGCAGCTCCTCGACGAGCTCGCCGACCCGGATCCGCATGGCCTCGGCCTGCCGGACGTTGAGCACCTGGTTGGTGCGGCCACGCCAGCGGGCGTGGTCCGCCGGGTCGGCGATGAACAGTCCGAAGTCGAACGCCGGAGCCGGCGCGGAGGGGGGCGCCCCGTCGCTGCTCCCGCCCGGCGGACGACCGCCGGATGCGGCGACCGCGCGAGCCCGCACCGGACGCCGACTGAATCGCTCGTCGCTCAGCACCATCCGGACGTGCCGATAGCTGGTGACCAGGTACGCGGGTGCGCCGCTGGCGAGCTGGACCCGGGCGACCGGTTCAGTACGGCGCAGGCGCGCCATCTCCGGAGGAAGCCGGAAGGGGCACTCCGGGGGAAACGGGTATGCCGGTGCCGCAGCGACCGCGCGCGCCGGGGCGGCGGTGGATCCGGCCGACGCTGCGTCCGGGCCGTCAACCGGGCTTACGCTCTCGGCGGCGACCTCGTGAACGGGATGGTTCGGCGATGTCATGCGCGGTCCCTGTCTGCGTGGTGAACGACGGTGGGTCATGTCGCCGACCATCGGCTCGGCGCCTGGCGGTATTCGACGACGAAGAGGCTGCGGAGTCCTGCGTGAAGAATTCGCGGTCGGCTCGGAAAATATCCCGGACGACCAGAGGCAGACAAGTGAAGTTGACGGAGATGGATCACCATGATAAGCGGTTCCGAAGTGCGCCGGCATGATGTGCCACCTGCGGAATCGTCAACGACCTCGCTGACGCACGAGCCCAGGGTGCGGCGGCAGGTCGATACGGACAATGCCGTTCTTTAGCCATCCTTGGCCGGCTCTTGAGCGACCACACTCGCCCCTATCCGGCATTGTCCGGGCCGTCGTCCCGGCAACGACCATCCGTCCGGCGCGCCGCGTCCCGAAACCATTTCGGACTCCATCGTCTCCCGATAGACTCGTCGGCAGGTTATCGGCCTTATGGGAGGACGCCGTGCAGGACAACAGCCTCTACTGCTCCATAATCTTGTGGGACCTGTCCCACTCCGAGCAGACGGTGGCCTCGCTGCGGGCCTACCTGCGCGACTACGCCGTCGACGCCTATTCCCGGGTGCCCGGGCTGCGGCAGAAGGTCTGGATCTCGTCGACCGGACCGGACGGCGAGACCTGGGGGGCGGTCTACCTGTGGGACAACAAGGAAGCCGCCTACGGCGCTCCGCCGGTGGCCTCCCGGGTGGGTGAGCTGATCGGCTATCTCCCCACCAGCCGACAGTATTTCGGGGTGGAGGCCGCTGCCGAGGGGCTCAGCGACGTCGGCAAGCTCGTGGCCGGCGTGGGGATGGCCTACGAGGCGCCCGAGGCGGAGCCCTTCGTCCGCCCCGTGGAGCACAACCCGGGCGCCGCTTCGATCATCCCTGTCCACCCCCGGCGCGGCTGAGACGCCGAGCCCACGTCACGCGCTCGCCCGGCGTCGCGCCGCTGTTCGGTCGCCTCAGGAGAGGTTGTCGAGGATCGACAGGGCATCGGTGCCGCTCAACGATTCGCAGGCTCGACCGATGACGTGGCAGAGGAAGTACCGCTCGGCCAGCGTCAGACCGGCGGTGTGCAGCCCGAGGTAGAGCAGGCTGGTGCAGAGGCGTACGGCAAGGAACGCCGGATCACCCTGGATGTACGCCTGCAGCGTCGTCGACGCGCCCGCCTTGCGATGGAACCGGCTGTGCGCCAGGTCGTTGCCATGCCGGGTCGGGTCCGGCGGCGCCGAGACCGTCAACTCCGCTGCGCGGAACGCGGAGATGAACTCCGCCTTCGCCGCACAGGCTGTCGTGTACCAGAGCCCGGCGGGGCCGTCTCGCAGCGAGCCGGTCTCGGCCGCCTCGAAGACTGCGGCGACCGTCCGGTCGATACCGGCCCGAGCGCCGTGGTATCGGCCGTCCATCGCCGCGCGGGTGGCCGCTGGGTCCCGGCAGGTCGCGAAGAACGCCTCGGCGTGGGACCGGAAGCTCAAGAAGCCCAGCGGCACGCCGTTGAGGGCGAGATTCTCGGCGCCCGGTGCGCCCGACGGACCCTGCGCCTTGAGCTGCGCCGCCATCACGGGCAGGGCGGCCTCCAGCATCGACCGGCGCTGGCCCCGGCCCTCCTGCGCCAGGTGCACCAGCGCCGGGCCGACCCGGTGCAGGAAGGTGCGGGTGAGCGCGGGCAGGGCGGTGCCACCGAAGACCGGCCCGGCGAGCGGGACAAGTCGGGCGGGCCGCACCACGGCGGTGTCGACGGACGCCACCGGGGAGTCGATCGGGCCGGTGGGCCCCCCGCCCGGGAGCCGGGAATCGACCGTGACGGCCCCGGCGACCGCCGGCGTGTACGACGCCGGCAGCACCATCCGGTAGGCGTCCGCCAGCTCGGAACCGCTCACCGCCAGCGCCTGCACGTAGATCGCCGGCGACCCCTGTGCGGTGACGTCGCGGACCAGCAGCGCGCTACCGATCCGGGAACCGGTGCTCGCGCACATGTCCAGCAACGGCCCCGCCACGTCGGCGACGAAGGCGCACCACCGATCGGCGGGTAGGACGATCTCCAGCTCCCACCAGTGGCGAGTGGTATCAGTCATTCAAGCTCCGGCTGGGACATCGCCATCTCAAACGCCAGCTCGATGAGGGTCACCCCGACGTTGCGCACCGGCAGTCGGATTCCCCGCTCGTCGGAGACGAGCCCCCGTCCCCGCAGAAACTCGAACAGCGGCGCGATGGCCGGACGGGTGAGCACCTCGTCGAGCTCGGTGCCGGTGGCGATGCGCCACTCGTCGCGCAGGACTCCGTCGAACATCGCGAGACCGGCCTGGAGGAACGAGACCAGCACCCGGTCCTGGCTGGCGGGTCCGGAGATGTCGAAGCTGGTCGGCGCCTGGACGTAGCTGTGCAGCAGACCCTTACGGTGGGACTGGAACTGCTGGTTCACCAGCGAGATCGCCCCGGACCCGAATCCGACGGTGTCGGCGCGCAGTTGGAAGTACATCGCGGCGAACGGCGAGACCTTGCCGAAGTAGCCGGAGGCGTACTCGTTCATTCCGGCCGCGTTGATCAGTCGGCGTGCTTCGGTGAACAGGTGCTTCTGGTCGCGCACGTAGCCGCGCTTCTCGTCGGGATCCATCTTGCGGCGCATGAAGGTGCCGGGCGTGGGCCGGAACGAGTAGAGCGACAGGTGGTTGATCGGCAGCTCCAGCGCCCTGTCCACCGTGTGCCGTAGCTCGTCCATGCTCTGGTCCGGGAAGCCGGACATGATGTCGATCGACACGTCCTCAAACCCCACGGCGCGGGCCGCGTGGGTGAGCCGGCTGGCCTGGTCGGCGCTGTGCCGACGACCGAGCCGCTTGAGCCGCTCGTCGTCGAAGGACTGGACGCCGCTGGAGACCCGGTTGAAGCCGAGGCTACGGAAGAAGGCGAGCTTCTCCTCGTCCACGGTGTCCGGGCTGCACTCGATGGTGGCCTCGGCGACCGTGCTCAAATCGAACGAGTTCCGCAGCGCGGTCATGACCTGCGTGGCCTCGTCGTTGTCGAGGCTGCTCGCCGTGCCGCCGCCCCAGTAGACGACGTACGGCAGGGTGTCGACACCGGCCAGCTCGGCGCCACGGTGTTCGATCTCCTGGCACAACGCCCGGATGTAGTTCATTCGGACCGAATCGCCGGGCTTGCGCAGCAGGTCCTTGTTGGGGATCGCCTGGACCCAGTCACAGAAAGTGCAGCGGGAGTGACAGAACGGCACATGCACGTACAGCATGAGTACGCGTTGTTCCGCGCTGCTGCTCGGCAGGTGGAGCTCGGTGTCGGCGATGGGTGCGGTAGTCATGAGCCGTCCTTTCGGGCGCCGCCGCGTGGCTGCACATCCGGAACGCGCCCCGCGGCGGCGGGGGCCCTTGGCCGCGGGGCACGTTCCGGCGTGGTGGGCTATCTCGATGTCGGGCTATCGGCGGTCGCCGAGCGGACCCGCGGGATCGAGCGCCAGCGTCGTCAGGAGGAGCAGCTGCAGCTGCACTCGCACGTGGTGCACGACGCCGACATGACCTTCGCGACGACGTCGCTGTCCTCGAGCCGGCTCTCGTCCAGGAACTCCGAGATCTCCAGGTCGTCGATGTCGAGCGTCAGCAGCTCGTTCTCCATTTCGCCACCCTCTTTCCAATTCGGTTACCTCGTGGCCCCCGACACCGAAGAAACTATGGAGCAGTCAGCGGTGTTGTCAAGGCTATCCGAGCAATCTTCCACGCATTAAACGCTCGCTACAAAACCCCTACAGGCGAGCTATTCTCCGAACATACAGACGAAACTGCCGCACTGTAGGGACGACACGGACAAGGTGCATTCCTCCAGCTCGGCGGGGGCGGCCACAGATGCGCCGACGGCTTCTAGCACCGCAATTTTCGGCTGTCAAGGACTCCTATCTACATCGATTGAAGTGCGCTAACGTCGCCGCAGGCACGACGGGGGTGCGACCGTGATCGCACTCCTGACAGCAAGTGTTAACGGCGATTCAATCGCCCAACTGCTGGAAGGGAATGTCGTGGGGGAAGAGGCCGTCACCACTTCGACAGATTTCGTCAAGCCGGACTTCGCAATGGTTCAGAAGGAGGCCGAAACGGTCGATACGAGGGCGGTCCTGACACTGCCCGTCGGCCAGGAGCCGACTGCCAGTCGACCCGCAGTCGCGCTCGCGCTGTGGCAGGACAGGACCATCTCGACGGCGGAGCTGATCGCCGCGGCCGAGGCGCGCTGCGCGGTCCGGCAGCCACGCCTGCACACGTTCGTGCCGCTCTACACCACCAACCACTGCGACTCCGAGTGCAAGATGTGCTCGATGCGCAAGGGCAACAGCCGCATGGAACGCAAGTTCTCCGGCCGGAACGAGCTCCTTGAGCAGCTCAACATCCTCTTCACCCACGAGGGCATCCGGGGCGTCGGCTTCCTGACGGGCGAGTACCAGGACAAGTACACGAGGTTGAGCACGGCTTTTCGCATCGGCTGGGCCATGCGTGCCGCACTGGACATGGGCTTCGAACGGATCTACTTCAACATCGGCAGCATGGAGCCGGACGAGATCGACGTCCTCGCCGAGTGGATCCGGCCCACCGAGCCGGTGACTATGTGCGTGTTCCAGGAGTCCTACGACCGGGAGACCTACCGGCGCTTCATGGGTAAGACGCCGCTGGAGGTGCCCAAGGCCGACTTCGACCGCCGCGTCGTCTCGTTCGACCGGTGGCTCGATGCCGGATTCCGGTATGTCAACCCGGGTGTCCTCGTGGGCCTGCACGACGACGTCTCCGCGGAACTCGTCGACCTGGTCGCCCACGGCGCTCACCTGCGCGACCGCGGGGCGATCGTGGATCTGTCGCTGCCGCGGATGCGCCCGGCCAACGCCTCCCGTGACACCACCCGCATCAACGACGACGACTACCTGCGGATGATGGCGGCGGTCGCGTTCACCTGCCCCGAGCAGCGGCTCGTACTCACCACCCGGGAACCGCAGGAGTTCCAGGACCGGGCGGTCGGCCTCGCCGGCGTGTTCAGCCCCGGCAGCCCCGACGTGGCCCCCTACCGGCCGGACACGCAGGCGCAGAACGACGCGAACACCTCCCAGTTCCTCGTTGCCGACCTGCGCCGGCCCCGTCACATCCTGAGCCGGCTGGAAGCCAGCGGACTACAGGTCGACCACTTCGTCGACCCCGCCGGCGTGGCGACCGTCGCGATGGGTTGAGCGGGCAGAACGACCAGCAGCCCGTGTACCTGCTGCACGGGCTGCTGGGTACCGCGTACGGACACTTCAGCGGCCAGATCCGCGCCTGGAGCGGCCGGTACCAGGTCATCCCCATCGACCTGCCCGGGCACGGCCGCTGCCGCCTCGACGCCGGGCCCGACTACCTCGACACCGCGCTGCACTACGTGCTCGCGCTCGTTGAACGTTTCGGGCCCGGACGGCTCGTCGCCGCCTCCTACCTGGGTGGTCCGCTCGCCACCCGCACCGCCGCCGCCCGGCCCGACCTGGTGCGATCGTTGGTCCTCACCGGCTTCGCGCCGGGAATGGACCGCGACGTCTTCCTCACCCTGCTGGCCGGCTTCGGCACGCTCGTCGACGCGGACGCCGCCCTGATGGCGGAGTACGACCGGCTGCACGGCGCGCGATGGCGCGCCACCCTGGCCGCCTTCACCCAGCACGTCGAGCGTGCGTTCGAGACGACGGCACTGGTACGACCGCAGGACCTGGCCGCGCTCGACGTCGACACGCTGCTGATCAACGGCACGCTCAAGTCGGTCGAGCGGGTCGCCGCAACCGACGCGCGCCGGTACGGCCCCCGCGTGCGGGGGTGCGTCCTCGACGGCGCGGGACACATCGCCAGCCACGACGCGCCGGAACAGTTCAACGAGGCCGTCGAGGCCTTCTGGCGAAAGGAGACAGCACGGTGAGCAGTGACCTGCGGGCGCAGCTTTGCCACCTGGTCCAGGAGGAAGACCCGCACCGCCCGCTCGACTCGCTGGAGGCGGTGGTCGTGCGGGCGTACCTCACCAACCAGGGCTACGGCGCGCCCGCTGAGGACGGGCCCCGGACGATCGAAGGGTGGGTGGCATGGGTCGGCCAGCATTCCAGCGCTTTCTGACCACGCCGGCGACCACTACCGGAGTTCGCTGGGGCGGGCAGTACGCCACCTGGGCCGAGCTGTCCGCCTCCCGCTGTGACCAGGTACGTCCCGGCGGCGCGTACGTGGTCGACCCGACCTCCGGGCTGGCCTCCCTCGCCGCGCTGTTCGCGGTGGCCAGCGTGCCGGACACCACGTTGCTGTGGGCCACCGTCGACGCCGTCGCCGGTGGCCGCCGCGAACTTGTGCCGGGTCTGCACGAGATCGACGCGCCCCTCGTCAGCACCACCGACCGGCCCCTGTGGGGGGTGGCCACCTCCGGCAGCACCGGCCTGGCGAAGCTCGCCATCGGCCACGCGGACGCCTGGGAACTGGTCGCCCTGCACTACGAACGGGCGATGCTGCAACCGGCGTTCTCCGGGCGCACCCCGGCGACACTCGCCACCTGCCTGCCACTGCAGTTCTCGGCCGCGTTCTTCATGACCGTGCTGCCCAGCCTGTTCCTCCAACGGGATCTGGTGGTCTTCCCGCCACACGACTGGTCGGCGGTGGCGCAGGCGCGCGGAGACACGTTCGTACTCAGCGTCCCGGCAGTCGCCGCCGCCGCCTGCGTCGGCACCCCGACGCCGCTGGAGATGGGCCACGTCGCCCTGTTCCTCGGCGGTGGGCACGTCACCAAGACCCGGGTCGACCTGATCCGGGACCGGTTCCGAGGCGCATCACTCGCCAACCTGTACGGCACCGCCGAGACCGGCGCCATCGCGGTGGACCCCGACCCGGGCCACAACCAGCACGTCGGAACGCCGATCCCGGGCAAGGCCGTGTGGATCCAGAACCCGGACGCCCGGGGTGTCGGTCGGGTCGCGGTCTCCGGGGTGGACTGCTGTCGCCACCTGTGGTCACCCGGCGAGCCGCCCCGCCCGACGGGTGACCAGATCGCCAGCACCGACTACGGGCGATTCGACGCGGCCGGGAACCTGTGCCTGGAGGGCCGGGTGGACGGCGGCGAGAAGCTGCGCGGCGTCCTCGTCTACCCCCGGGCGATCGAACGGCACCTGCTGCTCCTGCCCGGCGTGGCGGACGCGCGGGTCCTCGTCGAGCGCACCGACTCCGGGTTGGAGCGCCTCGTCGCCCGGATCGTCGGCGAGGTCGACCCGGCCGCCGTCCGCGAGCACTGCCAGGACCTGGCGGAGAACGAACGGCCTGGGGTCGTCGACGTCGTCTCCGAGCGGGCTGCCGGTGCTGTCTACAACGCCAACGGAAAGCTGCGATGACCATGCCCGACACCAGACGGTTCACGGTCCGGCCGGACGCGTTCTACGTCCGGCGTGCCGACGGCGTACGGCTCAGCAACAACGCCGGGTCGTTCACGATCCGGGGCGCCGGCGCGTACCAACTGGTCGCCGCCGTCTTCGGCAACCTGGACGGCGAGCGCACCCTCGACGACCTGGTGTCGGGGCTACCCGAGATGGCCCGGCGCTCGGTCCTGGAGCTCGTCGCCACGCTGGCCCGCAACGGTTTCGTCGCCGAGGCACGGCACCCGGCTGAGCCGGTGCCGGACTGGCTGCGACAGCTCTACCCGGCCCAGCTCGACTTCCTCGATCTGCACGCCGACCGACCCGTCACGCGGTTCCACCGGGCCCGGTCGGCGCCCCTGCTGGTCGCCGGCGGTGGTGTCGCGCTGGCCGCGCTGCTCG